>NZ_JBIWDJ010000004.1:0-278834 GCF_044761955.1 Peribacillus sp. NPDC097225 | reverse complement strand
GAAGACAACCTAGATATAGCGAAGCAGAAGGCAGCCGCAGCAGCAAAAGCGAAAGCAGCAGCCCTGGCACGAAAACAGGCAAAAGAGAGCGGAACAGAAGGAGGAGAAGAGGACAACCTAGATATAGCGAAGCAGAAGGCAGCCGCAGCAGCAAAAGCGAAAGCAGCAGCCCTGGCACGAAAACAGGCAAAAGAGAGCGGAACCGAAGGGGGAGGAGACAACTTAGATATAGCGAAGCAGAAGGCAGCCGCCGTAGCGAAGGCCAAGGCTGCTGCACTAGCCAAAAAGAAAGGAGCGACCAATAAAGAAGAAGATCCCGAAAAGGCGAAGGCTAAAGCCATCGCTGCTGCAAAAGCAAAGGCAGCGGCGGCCGCAAAGGCAAAGAATACTGTAAAAGAAAGTCCCGAAGCGACCCCAGAAGCACCTTCACCCAACCAACCTATCCTCGATCAACTTATTCAGGCCATTGAACGGCATTTGGGAGAAGATGTCCTAGTAGATTACTATATTAATACCCTTTCAAAAGATATTCCCACCTTGGTAGCTAAACCTGATACATATTTCCAAATTGCAGACTTTCTACGCCATGATAAAACGTTAAGTTTTCAGTACTTATCAGAGTTGCATGGCACCGACTTTGAGACCCATATGGAAATGTATGTACAGCTGTACTCCTTTCTAATAAATCATTCAGTTGCACTGAAGGTGAAACTTGATAGGAATACTCCTTCTGTCTCGTCGTTGGTGCCCTTATGGCCGGGAGCAAATTGGCCGGAGTGTGAGGCATACGACTTACTCGGCATCGTATTCCAAGGGCATCCGGATTTAAAGCGGATCTTGCTTGGAGAAGATTGGATTGGATATCCGCTTCGTAAAGATTATCAGCCCTATGACGTGGAGGTGTAGCTCAATGTTACGGACGGAAGAGATGTTGCTTAATGTCGGACCACAGCATCCCAGTACGCATGGCGTGTTCCGGCTTATCATCAAAATCGACGGTGAAATCATTAAAGAGGCCACCCCAGTCATTGGGTACCTTCATCGGGGAACGGAAAAGCTGGCAGAAAATCTGCAATATACACAGATCATTCCCTATACCGATCGGTTGGATTACTTAGCGGCAATGACTAATAATTATGTACTTTGCCATGCAGTTGAAACCATGATGGGGGTGGAGGTACCTGACCGCGCGGAATATTTGCGTGTTATCGCGATGGAGTTGGGCCGTGTGGCCAGCCACCTTGTGTGGTGGGGAACATACTTACTTGATATTGGAGCGACAAGTCCCTTTTTATACGCCTTTCGTGAACGGGAAATGATCATCAATTTATTGACCGAATTGTCGGGGGCACGGCTGACGTTTAATTACATGAGGGTTGGCGGCGTGAAGTGGGACGCTCCGGAGGATTGGATAGAAAAGGTGGCAGAGTTTGTCCCCTACATGAGGGAGCAACTGGCTGGGTACCACCAACTGGTTACAGGAAATGAGATTTTTATGAACCGGGTCAGGGGTGTGGGCGTTTATTCAAAGGAAGATGCACTTTCCTATTCATTGAGCGGCGCTAATTTAAGGTGTACGGGTGTGAAATTTGATTTAAGAAAAGATGAGCCTTATTCCATTTATGACCGGTTCCAATTCGATGTACCCACCCGTGAAGAAGGTGATGCCTTTTCCCGTTATCATTGCAGAATGGAAGAAATAGAAGAGTCCTTGAAAATCCTGGAACAGGCCGTGAAGCAATTTCCTGCTGAGGGACCGATCCTTGCCAAGGTCCCGAAAATCATCAAGGTCCCGAAAGGGGAGGCGTTCGTCCGAATCGAATCGCCAAGAGGGGAAATAGGTTGCTATATTGCGAGTGAAGGGAAAAAGGAGCCGTACCGTTTGAAATTCCGGCGACCATCCTTTTATAATCTGCAAATCCTGCCCAAATTGCTCGAAGGGGAAAATATGGCGAATCTGATAACGATACTTGGGGCGATTGACATCGTTTTAGGGGAGGTGGATGGCTAGATGATCCACAATCTACTACAATCAGCTCCTAGCCTTCTCAACTTTGGCATCTTCTTTGGCTTGGCGGTCCTGCTCCTATTCGTAGTGTTAGGGTTTGTCACCTATGGCATCCTCTCGGAACGGAAAATCATGGGGTTCATGCAGATGCGGGTGGGTCCGAATCAACTTGGGGGTAAATGGGGGCTTTTACAGACCGTTGCCGATGTTTTAAAGCTTTTGATCAAGGAAGACACCATACCGAAAAAAGCGGATAAACCGCTGTATATATTAGCTCCCGTGATCGCCTTTGCTCCGGCTTTCATGGTCCTGGCCACCTTGCCTTTCACAGAAGCTTTTCAATTTGCGGATATAGGTGTCGGCCTCCTTTATTATGTGGCGGTATCGGGCATAACGACGATTGGCATCGTGACCGCTGGTTGGGCATCCAACAATAAGTATTCTTTGATTGGCGGGATGCGCGCGGCGGCACAAATGATTTCATATGAAATCCCGCTTGTCATGTCAGTAGTGGGAATCGTCCTTTTGACGGGGAGCCTGAACCTGAACGAAATAGTTGCCGCTCAGGATAAAGTTTGGTTCATTTTCCTTCAGCCCATTGCATTCTTCGTATTCTTTATAGCTTCGGTGGCCGAGTTGAATCGGGTGCCTTTTGATCTTCCAGAAGCGGAATCAGAGCTCGTTTCAGGCTACCATGTCGAGTATTCCGGCTTTCGTTGGGCCTTCTTTATGTTATCGGAATATGTCTATATGTTTGCAATGGCTACGTTAACCACTGTATTATTTTTAGGTGGATGGAATTCTATACCGTTTCTGGATTTTATTCCGGGAGCCATCTGGTTTGGCTTGAAGTTTAGTTTAGTCTTTTACGTATTGGTTTGGATTCGCGTTACGTTTCCACGGATAAGAGTGGACCAATTGATGGAGTTTGGTTGGAAGGTCTTGTTGCCCGTAGCGTTAGCCAATATATTTTTGACTGCGCTTTTCAAAGAACTATTCAAACTATTTTAGACGTTAAAGATTTTCAGAAAGTGGGGGATCCATATGCTGGGGTTAGCAAAAGGTCTAACGTACACGCTGAAGAACCTGACCCGGAAAAAGGTGACGTATGACTATCCGAATGAGCCACTGCCACTCCCTGATCGGTTCCGGGGAATTCAAAAATTTTATCCTGAAAAGTGTATTGTTTGTAATCAGTGCGTGACGATTTGTCCGACAGATTGCATTCAGTTAACGGGAAAAAGACATCCAGATCCTACGAAAAAAGGAAAGATCATCGATACCTATGACATCAATTTTGAAATATGCATTTTATGCGATTTATGCACGGAGGTTTGTCCGACCGAAGCAATCGTGATGACAAACGAATTTGAACTGGCTGAGTATAGCCGGGATCAGTTATTTAAAAATCTGGAGTGGTTGGATGAGAATGATGAGAATATTCGAAAGGTGAATAAGGTATGAGTGTGTCTGGTGAATTACTTGCTTTTATCGGCTTGGCAACCGGCGCGATAGTGGGCGGGGTACTGCTGATTACGTTAACGAAAGTGGTGCACATGGTGGTTGCACTGGTCTTTACATTCCTAAGCATTGCAGGCATTTACTTGCTTTTATCGGCGGAATTTGTCGCTGTCGTACAAATCCTCATCTATTCCGGGGCGATTACGATCGTGATGCTGTTTGGAATCATGCTGACGCGCCATCATGAAAAGGAGGAACCGGCAAAGGACGGTTGGCGAAAGTTCTTTTTGATCTTAGGGATTGCCGGCTTTGCCTTAGTGGTTTATCTAGGCATTTACAACCTGGATATACCGGTTCAGCCATCGACTCTGCATGAGGAAAATACGAAACAAATCGGAATCGAGCTGTTCTCAAAGTATGTGATTCCATTTGAAGTGCTTTCCGTGCTCCTGCTCGTCGCTTTGGTCGGTGCCATAGTCTTGGCAAAAAAAGATGATGAGGAAGAGGAGGGAGGCAAGTTATGACAGGTGTTCCCTTGTCTGCTTACCTCGTCTTGGCACTCGTTTTATTTTGCATCGGGCTATACGGTGCCTTGACGAAAAGAAATGCAGTTATTGTTTTGATATCGATTGAACTGATGCTGAATGCCGCGAATGTCAATCTGGTTGCCTTCAGTAAATTTGGGGTAACTCCGTCTATTACGGGTCAGGTGTTTTCATTATTTACGATTACAATCGCTGCAGCCGAAGCGGCTGTGGGGCTAGCCATTTTAATGGCTCTGTACCGAAATCGAAAAACAGTCAATGTGGATGAAATGGATACGATGAAGCATTGACGGTTCATACAAATGAAGGTATGAAGAAGGGGATTTGATACGATGATGGAGAATGCTTGGGTCATACCGATCCTTCCACTCGTCTCGTTCGTGTTACTGCTTTTATACGGTAGACGGTGGCGGGAAAAAGGCGCCTATATTGGAATACTGTTCACACTCACATCGTTCATTTTATCTGTAATCGTTTTGGTGGAACGGCTGCAGGGACCTACTTATAAGATGGCGATGGATTGGCTTTCTATCAGTGGGACGCAACTCACGGCAGGATTTGAAATCAATCAGCTGAATGCCTTGATGCTTGTGGTCGTATCTCTGGTGAGTCTGCTTGTTCAAATTTATTCGGTGGAATACATGAAAGGGGAAGAGCGGTTTTCCACTTTCTATGCTTACCTTGGTTTCTTTACCTTTTCCATGCTTGGGCTTGTCATAGCACCGAATTTACTTCAGCTATATATCTTCTGGGAGCTTGTTGGAGTTGGCTCATTCCTATTAATCGGATTTTATTTTCATAAACAGGAAGCGAAGCTCGCTGCGAAAAAGGCATTTATCATGACCAGGATTGGCGATGTGGGACTTCTCATTGGAATTATTCTATTATTCTGGGAAACTGGAAGCTTCGAATATGGGGATATTTTCTCAGCTGTTCAAACGGGGGATATCTCGATGGGAAGGTTGACGCTAATCGCCATTCTGATTTTTATCGGGGCTGTCGGAAAATCCGGACAGTTTCCACTTCACACATGGCTTCCTGACGCGATGGAAGGGCCCACACCGGTCTCGGCTTTAATCCATGCGGCAACTATGGTGGCGGCAGGCGTTTACTTGGTAGCCACGATGTTTCCTCTGTTTCTTGCAAGTTCGGCAGCTATGCAGGTCGTAGCCGTGACGGGTGGCTTTACCGCGATCTTCGCCGCTAGCATTGCTCTCGTCCAAAAAGACGTGAAGCGAGTGCTGGCCTACTCAACCATCAGCCAGCTTGGATTCATGATGCTGGCGTTGGGCACGGCGGGGTATGTAGCAGGGGTGTTTCATTTAATGACCCATGCTTTCTTTAAAGCTTTGCTGTTCTTGGCAGCAGGTAGTGTTATTCATGCTTTACATACACAGGATGCAGAAAAAATGGGTGGGATATGGAAGAAGTTGAAGGTAACGGGTCCACTGTTCCTAATTGGTACGCTCTCAATATCGGGGTTTCCCCTTTTATCAGGATTTTTCAGTAAGGATGAAATCTTGATGTCGGCCTGGGGGAATGGGAGCTACTTTCTATTCACGCTCGCTTTGATTACCTCCTTTTTGACGGCCTTTTATATGTTCCGTTTGTTTTTCATGATTTTCGCCGGAGAATCAAGAGGTCCTGCCAATCAAGTCGAAGATCCTTCTTCTTTCATGTTGGTTCCAATGATGGTCCTTGCGGTGCTTGCCGTGCTCAGCGGATATATACAAACTCCATGGTTTGGGGCCTTTCTTGGAGACTGGCTCATCGATGGAAATGAATCGCTGTTAGGCGTCAGTCATCATGAGGGACCGGTTTGGATCATGTTGTTAGCCATTTTCGTTTCACTTGCTGGTATATTCCTGGCGTATCTCATCTACGTAAAAAGGGCGCTATCACGGAGTTGGCTGGTGGGAGAGGACTCCATGATATATAGAGTTTTAGATAATAAGTACTTCATAGATGAGATGTACTACTTTACCGTAGGCTATCTTACCAGAGGTCTTAGCTTGTTTCTATCTTATATGGAAAAGTTCATTATCGGAGGATTGGTGTCCACAGTGAGTAACTCCATAGAAGGTTTAGGGAAAATGGGGGCTAAACTTCAAACGGGACAGGTACAGCAATATGGCGTTATAGCCTTTCTCGGACTTGCGGTTCTGATGGTCATCTTTGCGTTCACTGGGGGGTATTTAAGATGAACGTATACTTACTCACATTGTTGGTGTTTTCCCCGCTGCTTGGTATGGTGATGGTGGCCCTCATGCCTAGAACCGAGGAAAGGACCATTAAGCAATTTGGTTTCTTTGGGACACTGCCGCCCCTTATACTGACGTTATTTTTACTTGTACAGTACTATTCGGGGATAGCACTCTCTTCTTTTGACATCAAGGTGAACTGGATTCGATTTGGGAATCTTTCGATGTATGACCCAAATTTATTCGCGGTGAATTTTGAATTGGGTCTGGATGGTTTAACCCTTGTCTTTCTATTGTTGACGACAATCATTTCCTCTTTGGCGGCCCTGGCATCCTTTTACATAAAGAGGGAGTGGAAAGGGTATTACCTATTATTTTTACTTTTAGAGATTGGGATGCTTGGCGTCTTTACGGCGGAAAACCTCATCTTGTTTTTCATCTTCTTTGAAATGACCTTGGTCCCGACGTTCTTCTTGATTGGCAAGTGGGGATATCTTGAGAAAGAAAAAGCTTCTTATCAGTTTTTGATCTATAACGGAATAGGATCGGCCATTTTATTGGTGGTGATTCTGATATTGTTCGCCCGGACAGGTACGACGAATATTGCGGCTTTGACACAGATGATGACAATGGGTGGTGTATCTCTATTTGCACCGGTTTCCGGCTCGATGAAATATGGACTATGCTTGGCCCTTCTGATTGCTTTTGCCATTAAACTGCCCATGTTTCCCTTCCATACTTGGATGGTGCGGGTTCATGCCGAGGCGCCACCGTCGATTGTCATGATCCATGCAGGGATTCTCTTGAAGATAGGCGCTTACGGAATCATCCGGTTTGGAATGGGAATCTTTCCAGACCAATATCAAACGCTTGCCTCCATCATTGTTCTCTTTGGGGTCATCAGCTTGTTGTATGGTGCCTTCTTAGCGTTAGTGCAGACAGATTTCAAGCTTGTTTTAGCCTATTCGTCCGTTTCACATATGGGAATCGTGATGATGGGGCTTGGTGCCTTGAATGAAGCGGGTTTGCAGGGGGCTATTTTTCAAGTGGTATCACACGGGTTGATTGCCGCTTTCCTATTCTTTTTGGTTGCTGTGTTGTATGAACGGACAGGTACGACGGTGCTTAACCGGCTTGGAGGCCTAGCCAAGTCGATGCCGCTCTTTTCCGGATTTCTGCTGGCCGGGGGGATGGCTTCTCTTGGTTTGCCGGGCATGTCAGGGTTCATCAGTGAATTCATGGTCTTCCTTGGCTTATTTAAGAGCCAGCCGGTGCTTGCTGCAATTGGCGCCATCGGTCTCATCTTAACAGCTATCTACGTCTTGAGGGCTGTCCTGACGATGACATTCGGCAAGGATAATAGCTTAATAGAGAAAGAGATATATGATCTTAAGGGTAAGGAAATGGTACCGACGGCAGTGCTTCTCGGCTTAATTATAGCGATCGGTATATATCCGAATCTACTCGGCAGGCCTCTTCAAGGAACGATTGACGCAATCATGCTAGCCGTAGGGGGGCGATGAAGATGGATTGGAATACGATGCTTTCATATCATTGGGGAGCGATGATGCCGGAATTCGTCATCCTTGGAACGGCGATGGCCCTTTCCATATTGGACTTATTCTGGCCGAAGCATTTTAATCGGAGAAAGCTGGCCTGGTTGGCCCTTACCGGTATCATACTGGCCTTTTTCTCCTTGATAAGTTTGTTTTCTTTTGAAACGGTAAGTATCTTATCCGATACTTTTCGGTTAGATTCTTTTGCAAAAGCGTTTAAGCTAATCTTACTGTTAGGAGCGGGGTTAATCATCCTGCTTGCAGAGAGCTATGAGCCCAAGGAAGGGTTGAAGGAGCATCGCGGGGAATTTTATTATCTGTTCCTGGCGGCGTTGCTTGGAGCAATGATCATGACATCAAGTGGGGACTTGATCACGTTATTTGTTGGCCTGGAGTTGCTATCACTTTCTTCCTATATATTATCGGGCATACGTAAACAAAATACGAAGTCCAATGAAGCGGCCATGAAATATGTAATTAATGGAGGGATCTCTACAGCCATCACTCTGTTTGGCATGAGTTATTTGTATGGTGTGACGGGATCGGTGAATCTGGGGGAAATGAGCAGAACGATGGCAGGCATAACAGATGGTCAACTGCTCTACATTACGGGGCTCGCTTTCTTCATGGTTTTCATCGGTTTATCTTTTAAAATTGCCGCTACCCCCTTTCACATGTGGGCTCCGGATGTTTACGAAGGGGCACCTACGCCCGTCACCGCCTTTTTAAGCGTCATCTCGAAAACAGCTGGATTTGTAATCCTTCTGCGTATTTTTCTCTCCTTATTCTTGGCTGCACCTGGGGATACTCTCGGGGCATTCGACTTTTTCGAGAAAAACAGTGGATATATCGCTTTAGTGTCAGCGGTGACGATGATCGTAGGGAATGTGATTGCATTAAGACAGCAAAATTTAAAACGGTTATTCGCTTATTCGAGTATCGCCCATGCAGGATACCTTCTTGTAGCCGTAACCACATTGGGCGGCGGGTACTTCTTGATGGATACAGTCTGGTTTTACTTACTTGCTTATACACTGATGAACATTGGTGCTTTTGCAATTATTCAAGTGCTCTCGATCCGTAGCGGTTCAGAGGACATCAGTATCCTTGCGGGGCTAGGGAAGAAGTCACCATATCTGTCCATAGCCTTTACCGTGTTTATCCTCTCATTGGCAGGCATCCCGGGAACGGCAGGCTTTATTGGCAAACTGAATATCTTTCTCGGCGCCTTCATTACGGAACCGGGACATTATGTCCTTGCAGGGATCATGATTGCGGCAACAATCGTGTCCTATGTCTATTACTTTGGATTATTGGTCCAAGTCTTTTTCCGGCCGGACCATTCCGGTAAGTTAATAAAGGTGCGTTCGGGTTTGTCCATCGTTATAATGGTTTGTATAGGCGGCACGATCCTATTTGGATTAGCTCCTAATCTTGCCTTTGATTTCCTGCATAACCATTTTGGGGATTTTAAAGACTTTATTTCAAGTGAGTGATATAATGCCTTTATCAGAGGCTGGTTCCAATGGATACAGTCTCTGTCTTTCAATTCTGAAAGATTTTTCACGATTTTTCCTTTTAAATTCCAAATTTAAAGGGGATTTGTGATAGAATGAAAGACGGGTGTCTTTTAGGAGGTATGTACATGTTTTCAACAATGGGACAGCAGGCCTTGCTAGGTATCATTTCCCACTTGTTCTTCATCGCAGTTACATGGTGGGCTCTGCAGGCTCTACATTTTGATAAGATATTAAGATCCAATTCGGTCATTAAGGCTAGGGTACTTTATATTTTATTGACGGTGGCCATTGGTTCTGTTGTGAGTGATTTCTTCCTTGACTACCTAGGACTTGCTAACCAACTTCCATATATGTTTAGCGATGATTAAATAAGCTATAAGATTTCATGTATAGCAAAATATGATTCTTCTTGTATTCGCCATTATTCTACTGATTTTTATAGCATTAGCAGAAAGCATCATCAAATGTCAGGAAATGAAAAGTATGAACTCTCCTTTTTTGGAAATAATGCTTTAAAGGGGAGGGATTTAACATGTTTGCAGAGAGTAAAAAAATGTTATTATACATAGTAATTCTTGGTTTGACGGTGTTTTTAATTGGGAATAGTACAATTGTGGCAAAAGGTAAAGCCGATATAGTTAAATTGGTGGAGCTACTGCAACAAGATAAAGCGGTAAACATAGGAGATTGGTCTGTGTACGCGCGCGAGATAAATAAAGAGATCACAACTAAACAAGAGTTTGAAAGAGAAGTGATCGCATTAAAACGAAAATATCCTCAATTTGATTGGAACCGGGAAGACGGCGCTTCCGCACAGAAGGCTGAGGCGTTACTTTACCATGCCGATTCGGGCCTGACGGAGTCTATTAAATTGATGACAACCGAGGATGAATCTGATAAAGTTACCTATGTCATTTACGAAGTCAAGGGACAAGAATGGAAGGAAGGCTACCCTGCTTACTTTACCAGTACGTACCAAAATAGAGTGAATGACATATTTAAGGGAACTCCTTCAATTTTTTCTTGTATTACGGGGTCTATCAATGATAATATGGATTCGATTTTAAACTCTAAAACCGAAAGCCTGTTAGATAAGTTCCAAGCGAGGGAAATTGAGAGTGTGCATGAAACAAACTTTACATCTATATCTGCACATTCAACTTTGTTTAAACAACCTTTGACTAAAGAAAAATTAAATTTGCAGTTTGGGCTACGGACAGAAGGATTGGGTGACCGGACGAACTTTGTAATTGGCACACCAATCATAACGTTTGAATATTAATATAGAGAAAATGGACGCGGAGGGGAATACTTTTGGAAAAAATCATCGTCCGCGGCGGCAACAGGCTTAGCGGGACAGTTAAAGTAGAAGGTGCTAAAAACGCCGTTTTGCCAGTTATCGCTGCAACATTATTAGCAAGTGATGGGAAAAGTATCATTAAAGACGTTCCTACGCTCTCCGATGTATATACAATCAACGAAGTATTGCGCAACTTAAACACAGATGTTGCCTTTCAAGATAATCAAGTAACTGTAGATGCATCAAGAGAGTTATTAGACGAAGCACCATTTGAATATGTACGTAAAATGAGAGCTTCCGTTTTAGTAATGGGATCATTATTAGCAAGGAATGGCCGGGCCCGCGTTGCTTTACCGGGTGGTTGTGCCATCGGATCCCGTCCTATCGATCAGCATTTAAAAGGCTTTGAAGCGATGGGAGCAAAAGTGAAGGTCGGCAATGGTTTCATTGACGCTGAGGTAGATGGCAGACTTAAGGGAGCAAGAGTGTATCTTGATTTCCCAAGCGTAGGTGCCACTGAAAATATCATGATGGCAGCGACACTTGCTGAAGGTACGACTATTCTTGAAAACGTGGCAAAAGAGCCTGAAATCGTGGATCTAGCTAATTTCCTTAATAAAATGGGTGCCAAAGTTAAAGGCGCTGGTACAGGTACATTGAAAATCGAAGGTGTCCATAAATTATATGGTGCTGAACATTCAATTATACCTGACCGCATCGAGGCTGGAACATTTATGACTGCTGCTGCACTTACTGGTGGTAACGTTCTTGTTCAAGGTGCCGTTCCTGAACATCTTACGTCCCTCATTGCCAAAATGGAAGAGATGGGTGTTACGATCATCGAAGAACAAGATGGATTGCGTGTAATCGGTCCTAAAACCTTGAAGGCCATTGATATTAAAACAATGCCCCATCCTGGTTTCCCGACTGATATGCAATCACAGATGATGGCATTATTATTGCGTGCTGAAGGAACAAGTATGATCACGGAGACCGTCTTCGAGAACCGTTTCATGCATGTTGAAGAATTCCGTCGCATGAATGCCAATGTTAAAATAGAAGGTCGTTCTGTTATTGTTAACGGGCCAACCAACCTTCAAGGTGCAGAAGTTTCTGCCACTGACTTGCGTGCTGCTGCTGCGCTTATCCTGACTGGATTGGTTGCAGAGGGCATTACCCGTGTTACAGAATTAAAGCATCTTGACAGAGGATACGTGAATTTCCATGGCAAATTAGCATCATTGGGTGCTGATGTGGAACGTGTTAATGAAGAGGTTCCAGCAGAAACAAAAACGATAGCGGATTTAAACGCTTAAGATTACTTATTAGAACCCATTCGGGCTTCATTCATTGAAGCCCGAATGGGTTTTTTGTTGTGTGCTGGGAAAGACAAGGCTAACCTGGGCACCTGACACTTTTCTATTCATAAAAGCTTGTCCTTCGACATACATTTATCATGTAGAGAAACCTGCTGGATTTAATTTGTAAAAAAGCAGAGAACAAGTGTAGGGAGGCCCAGGAATTTGAAAGCAATGAAACCTGTGATTGTACTATCCATAGCTGTAGCATTCGTCATTATCATGATTCCAGCAGTGCTTGTGCTTCCGTTTTCCAATGATGTAACAAGTGGGAAGTTAGCCGAACAATTAGAGAAAAAAGAGAAGGAAGAAGGAAAAGAAGTGACTGCAAATAAAATGAGTTCCATTGATGTGGCCGTGTACCGGACGGCTACCCAAAAGATTCAAAAGCTTCCACTTGAAACATATCTATCTGGTGTTGTAGCAGCAGAAATGCCTGCAGATTTCGAGGAAGAGGCATTGAAGGCGCAAGCATTGACGGCAAGGACCTACATCGTGAATCAGTTGATGAGCAATAATCGCCGGGGGTTGCCAAAAGGAGCTGATGTGGGCGATACGGAGATGCACCAAGTGTATAAGAATAATAACGAGCTGAAGAAACAATGGGGCTCTGATTATAAATGGAAGATGAAAAAAATAGATAAAGCCATTAAGGAAACGGAAGGCAAGATATTGACGTATGATGGAAAACCGATCACCGCCACCTTCTTTTCGACAAGCAATGGGTATACGGAGAATTCCGAGGAATATTGGCAAGCAGAGTTTCCCTACTTGAAAAGCGTGTCTAGCCCATGGGATAAAGAATCGCCGAAATTCTATAATAAAATGGTGGTCGATGCGGGGGATTTCGAGAGGAAGTTAGGTGTGAGTTTATCATCAGGGACGACAATCGGTACAGTCGTTCAAAGGACATCCGGAAATCGAGTGGGTGTCGTTGAAATTGGAGGGAAGAAATTGACGGGTAAGCAAATCCGGGAAAAACTCGCATTGAATTCCTCCGACTTTGACTGGGAGCGTCAAGGGAATCAAATCGTCATTACGACAAAAGGATATGGTCATGGAGTCGGAATGAGTCAGTATGGTGCCAATGGCATGGCTCGGGAAGGGAAAAACTATGAAGACATCGTGAAGTATTATTACAAAGGCGTCAAAGTACAGTCCTCAAGTAAGTGGATCAATACCATGACAGCAAAAAAATGAGAGAAGGGGTTTTCCCAGCTCTCATTTTTTTGCGCCGAATTTTTCTATTAGGGTCAGAAAGCCTCGTTTATGTTTGAAATAGTGATACTGCACATGAAAATAGACAGCGAGCACGCCAATGATGTCCTTCGCCACATCAATCAAAGATGCAGAGCGGTATGGGATGAATGACTGGTGATATTCATCAATGATACCGTATAGACCGGCAACGAATGCGGCTACCAAACTCAATCCAGGCTTCAACTTATGATTAACAGCAAGTGCAGAAACGAATAATATGTACAAAATCGCAAATTCGACTAAATGGAGTGCCTCTTTAATGAATCGATCCACTGTGGAGGACGGGAGGTCAAGAATGATGTCATCAGGTTTACTCGACATTATCCAAATAGCAATCATGTAAAGAAAAGGTAGAATCGTTACTAAGATTTTAATGGTCTTTTTCATCAATTAAACATCCTTCAATAGCAAGATACCAAACATTTTACCATTCTACGAATAAAATCGGATTCTTTTTCATAAAATAAATCTAAAATTTTTTTCACTCGGATGTATATAATCTTGGCAAAATGTTCAGAATGGTTGCTGAGGTGATTAATATGAGAGAGGAAGAAAAAAGACCAACTTCCAAAATCCAACGAATACTCAAAAAGCGTTGGGCATTATCAGCAATCTATATCGCAAGTGCAGCCTTAATCTTAGCCGCGGCCTTTTTATTACAAAATAGTTTTGATGATTCAGCTAAGGACGAGAAAAAGGATTCAGCTGAAACAGGAAAAAACTATGATCAGCCTTCAGTCGAAGTGAATAGTGATCTGGAAACCGTTAAGATGCCTGTAGCCAATGCCGATAAAACGGTCATCAAAAAACAATTCTATGACGTGAATGCAGATGAGAAGGCACAAGAAGATGCGTTGGTCTTCTACAACAATAGATATGAGCAGAATAAAGGGATCGACATTGCAATGGAAGATGGAAAATCTTTCGATGTGAAAGCATCATTGAGCGGTAATGTATCGAAAGTACAGGAAGACGCTCTACTTGGCAATTTGATTGAAGTTGAGCATGAAGATGGCGTCGTTACTCGTTATCAATCTGTTAAGGATATCAAGGTTGCCGTTGGGGACAAAGTGAAACAAGGACAAGCTATCGCAACTTCAGGCAAAAGCCAAATCAATGAAGAGGCAGGCGTTCACGTTCACTTCGAAATCAGAAAAGACGACATCGCGTTGAATCCAGTTGACTTTATTGAAAAGCAAGCATCCGCTATACAAACAGCAACTGAAGAAACAGAAGGTAACAAGGATGATTCAGCAGGCAAAGAAGAAGCACCTGCTGCCGAGGGTTCTGAAAAAGGGACAGAGGAATCACCAGCAACGGGCGAATCTGACGCAGGCACTGAGCTAGAAAGTGGCACTGAAGATGATAACTCCACCCCAGCTGAAGACTCTACCGAGAAAAGCGATTCTTTGGAAGATTCATTAAAGGAAGCAAATTAATCACAATAAAAAATTCAAATACAATCAAAACATAAACCATGAGCGTTAAGAAGTACAACAACTGAAAATTTGGTAAAAAGGGGGCCGTTCAATTTGAACGGCTCCCTTTTTTAATTTCGGGGAAATAGTGGAATATGTGAGAAAAAGTCTGAGTATCTGACATATTTCTCGGGAAATAATGCAGTTACTGGAAAAGGAACGGCAGAATGTTGATAAATAAAACGAAACGCCCTGTCCATTAGGCATATATTCTTAACCAAGCTAATAAGATGTTATAAACCATGCAAAGAGAGTGTTTGAGGTGAGGGGTCGTTTATTACAAATAATCTAATAGTTGATCATTCTATCTTTCATTGTTTATAAGACAGGGGTATTCGATTCGAAAAATACGAATCTCATTTCACACTTCTCACATCCAATTTGGGGAGGTCGAGTGGTGTGCACGATTACATCAAAGAAAGAACTATCAAGATAGGCAAGTATATCGTGGAAACTAGAAAGACGGTCCGCGTCATTGCAAAAGAATTCGGTGTCTCTAAAAGTACAGTCCATAAAGATTTAACGGAGAGGCTTCCGGAAATTAATCCTGAATTGGCTAACGAAGTGAAGGATATATTGGATTACCATAAATCCATTCGTCACCTTCGGGGTGGAGAAGCGACCAAGCTCAAATATAAACGGTCAGAAAAAGAAGAAGAAATCGCTAAGTAAATCACAAATCCATTCCGGAAATTGGAAATGATTCCAAGGGATTAGGGTAAAGACAAAGGATGGCATATAAACATGTCCTTTTCTACACCTAAGTCAGGAACCTCCAACCCGGAATTTTTTTATGGATTAATTTTGTTAATATGGAAATCCTTTATATATCTATGTTAAATAGGATAATACGGGACAGGTTTCGTTTTTATTTGTATTTCATACTTCTTCTTGACAAGGCGATATGGTAAAATAAACAATTAGGACAGAATTAGGTTTTATGTGAGGATATTCAAGGAGGATTTAAGAAATGTTTGCTAGAGATATTGGGATAGATCTTGGAACAGCCAATGTTCTAATACATGTCAAAGGTAAAGGAATAGTGTTAAATGAGCCTTCGGTAGTAGCCATTGATAAGAATACGAACCGTGTTCTTGCTGTTGGTGATGAGGCTCGTAAAATGGTAGGCCGGACACCAGGAAACATTGTTGCAATTCGCCCTCTAAAAGACGGTGTCATTGCTGACTTCGATGTAACGGAAATGATGCTTAAGCATTTTATAAATAAGTTAAATGTGAAAGGCTTTCTTTCTAAGCCACGGATTTTGATTTGCTGTCCAACAAACATCACGAGTGTTGAACAAAAGGCAATCAAAGAGGCTGCTGAAAAAAGTGGCGGGAAAAAAGTATTCCTTGAAGAAGAACCTAAAGTGGCTGCAATCGGTGCTGGCATGGATATTTTCCAACCAAGCGGTAACATGGTCGTGGATATTGGCGGTGGTACAACGGATATCGCGGTTCTTTCAATGGGGGATATCGTTACGTCTTCTTCAATCAAAATGGCCGGGGATAAATTCGATAATGAAATCTTACACTACGTTAAACGTAAGTATAAGCTCCTAATCGGTGAACGTACAGCTGAAAATATCAAAATGCAGGTTGCGACGGTATTCCCAGGTTCACGCAACGAAGAAATTGATATACGCGGACGTGATATGGTTTCAGGCTTACCTAGGACCATCTCCGTTAACTCGGAAGAAATCGAGGAGGCGCTGCGTGAACAAGTCTCCGTTATCGTACAAGCTGCCAAAGCCGTGCTTGAACGGACACCACCAGAACTTTCTGCTGATATTATTGACCGTGGCGTGATATTAACAGGTGGTGGAGCATTGCTTCATGGCATCGACCTGCTTTTAGCAGAAGAACTTAAAGTCCCTGTACTCGTTGCAGAGCATCCAATGGATTGCGTAGCGATTGGAACGGGAATCATGTTAGATAATATGGATAAATTGCCAAGGCGCAAATTCAATTAAAAAAAGCGGCCGTAAAAAGCTGCATTATAAGATAAGGGTCTAAGGTTCAGACACACATGAAGCATAGTGAAAGTCCGTGCAGTTCTAGTACTGATGAGCAATAGACCCTATTCTTTTAGTTTGGAACTTTAACACTATTCCTTTAAATCTGACCTATCCTAAAACAAGAAATGAATGATTCTGGACCAAGCATTTATTTTCCCCTTAAATACAGACGGTTATATCCGATAAGATACATATAGGAAATGAACGGAATACTTTTGTGGAATGAGGAGTGAAATAAAATGTTAAGAGGTTTTTATACAGCCGCTTCTGGAATGCTTACACAGCAAAGACGCACAGAAATGCTAACGAATAATATCTCCAATGCGAATACAACCGGGTTTAAAGCCGATCAAACCAGTGTACGGTCTTTTCCGGAAATGTTACTTGGCAATATGCAACGTAATGCAATACCTACCGAAAAGAATTTAAGTGTGCCCAAGTTATTGCAAGTGGGCAGTCTTAGTACAGGCGTTTATGTACAAGAAGCGAATCCATTGTTCACACAAGGGACCCTTGAAGAAACGGAGCTTAGTACCGATATTGCCTTAGCAGATGAAAATCTTCCCATCAATGAGGAAACGGGGAAGACAGGGTCGGTCCTTTATACCGTCCAAGATAAAGACGGGCAAATGCGTTATACAAGGGACGGCAGTTTCACTCTGGATGGACAAGGCTATTTGACGAATTCTAAAGGCTATTATGTATTGGATGAGAACAATGAACGGATACAGCTTGAGAATGATCGCTTCACCGTGACCGAAAAGGGAATGATCTTTGAAGGCAATAATCAAGCGGCCCGCCTTGGCATCGGTTATGCAGACGACCCCACTAAACAGCTCGTGAAAGATGGCGAAGGGTTATATAGGGCTGTCGATAATGAATTGCCCAATGCGTATGCAGCAGAAGGATTGACCTTCTCAACGAAACAAGGTTTCCTTGAGGGATCTAATGTCGATCAATCGAGGACGATGACGGAAATGATGTCGGCGTACCGATCTTTTGAAGCGAATCAAAAAGTCCTTCAAGCTTATGATAAGAGTCTCGATAAAGCGGTTAATGAAGTGGGGAAACTCTAATTATGGATTTGTAGAAGGAATCTTTAGGAAATTTGAACAGTAAGGGGAATGTCTATGAATCGAACGATGTTATCCGCGACGAATACACTCAACCAAATTCAAAGTCAAATTGATCAGATCAGCAATAATATTGCTAATGTGGATACCACGGCTTATAAAAAGACGCAAACCAGCTTTAGTGATATGTTAACCCAAAGTTTTAATAATCAGCCGAGTGAGACGAAGGAAATCGGAAGGCTGACCACACCGGGCATTCGTCAAGGAACGGGTGCCAAATTAAATCCATCCCAAATCGTGCTGACACAAGGTTCGCTAAAGAATACCGATCGCAACCTGGATGTGGCATTGACGAAGGAAGATCTATTTTTCACGGTAAACGTACAGGATGACGGAGGGACCAACACTCGTTTAACGAGAGATGGCGCTTTTTATCTTTCTCCTAACGAGGCGAACCCAGATCAAATGATGCTCGTTACCTCAGCCGGACATCAAGTCCTTGATGAATATGGGAATCCGATTCTAATTGATGGCAGCATCAAAGATATTAAGGTTTCGGAAGAAGGTTTATTGAATGTGGATACAGAAGAATATGGAGAGCGAAGCTTCGGTCTTGGTATCGTTTCTGTAAAAAAACCGCAATTCCTGGAACAATTGGGGGGGAATCTGTTGGGGCTCCCGGGCAACCTCGGTGAAATGGGTGTAACGGAAGACGACATCATGACGCTATTGACGGGGGATGACCGTACAGAGATCGCAGTGAAACAAGGTTCACTTGAATCATCAAACGTCGATCTATCAAAAGAGATGACGGATTTGATCAATGCCCAACGTCAATATCAATTTCAATCCCGGGCGATAACGATGGCCGATCAAATGGGTGGACTGATTAATGGGATTCGGTAAGCGCGATAGGGTATAAAATCATGACTTTAGGTTTCATATTGAAGCGTTTTTCATTATACTTTAGCAAAGAGGACCGTTGACGCTCATTCATTTTGACATGGCATGTGATTTGATGCTTCTATTTATGTATAAGCCAAGACGCTTTTATTCGGCGAGTTTTCTGAAAAAAGGAGCTTTTGTATGGGTATGGAACAAAAAAGTGTAATGAGACAAGAAGTGAGTGAAGAGGTCAAGGAAGCAAAAACAACGCAACCGAACCGAAGAATCAAGGTCCGGCTGTTGCCGATCTGGCTGCGTTTACTTATGATCATCGGATTGATATTCATCGCTTTACTTGCCGGTTCACTAATAGGCTATAGTGTGATTGGCGGAGGGCAGGCAACGGATGTTTTCAAGAAATCCACATGGACCCATATTATCGATATTGTAAATGAAGATGCATAGAAATAGTCTGTCGACGCAGTTGCCACCGTTTTAGAAAATTTCAATTGGCAACAACATGCCTCTTCCCTATGTAAGGGAGGGGCGAGTTTTCGTTAAAAGTAGGCAATATCATTATTAGGAGGAAAAGCCATGTTAGATATTACGCAGATAAAGGACATCATTCCCCATCGTTACCCTTTTTTATTAGTTGACCGGATTATTGAAGTGGAAGATGGGAAAAGAGCTGTAGGATTAAAAAATGTATCAGCCAATGAAGAATTTTTCAATGGCCACTTTCCGGATTACCCTGTTATGCCGGGTGTATTGATTGTGGAGGCGTTAGCGCAAGTAGGTGCTGTAGCTGTATTGAAACAAGAAGAATTTAAAGGGCGGCTGGCCTTTTTTGCAGGAATCGATAACTGTCGTTTCAAGCGCCAGGTAAAACCGGGAGATCAACTCCGCCTCGAAGTAGAAATTATTCGGTTAAGGGGATCGGTTGGTAAAGGAAAAGCGGTCGCGACAGTAGATGGCGAAGTTGCCTGTGAAACGGAAATCATGTTCGCTTTTGGAGATAAATAAGCTTAAAAGGGCTAAACATGGCCATTTTGAGCAAGAATGTTTAAGAAGAACGAATTAGGTGTACATAATACATATACGATGCAGATGATAGCTACAATGATTGCAGTTAGTTGTTTACAACCATTTTTTCTCCCTTTGATGCCGGACATTTATGTCCGGCATCTTTTATATGCAGAAGTTCAAGCATATTTTACTAATTAAAAATAAGGCGCAAGTTATTTTTACATTCGGGCAAAATACTAAATGATAAAGAATGAAGGGAGGTTACCTACTCATGATGAAGAAAAGACTTTATGCGCTAATCGGGGGATCTTTGATGTCTGCCATGTTCCTTGCTGGATGTGGAAATGATGATGACAACAATCCTGCACCCGAGAATGACAACATGATCGAAGAAAATCAAAATGATGGTGTCGATGATAATGGAGGCACTGGAAACGATAATAACAATCTTGATACGGATAACGACGGTATGATCGAAAATGATGATACGATGAATGGCGACGACAATAACAATACAACGAACAACAACAATGATTCTGACGATTTAATTGAAGATGCTGAGAAAAAAGGCGAAGATAACAAATAAAAGGCATATAAAGAGGACTGGCTTAGCAATGGCGGGTGTTATTCCCTTCAGCTAAGCCAGTTTTTTATTTTATGGACGATTTATAGGTGGCCAGTTTAGGTCTGGATTTAATTTTTTTCTTGAATTCCCTGATTAAATCCTCGCCCTCCAAGCCTTTATAGACTAAATCCTCAAGAAGAAGTTCTGCATATTTTGTGTGGTTTTTTTTGATATGGCCGACAAATAAAAGGCTATAGTGACCATCGACTTTTTTAATGGTGCGCAGGACGGTATCGAATAAAGCGGGTTCATTGTCTTTTTTCGTTATAACAGCCTGAATGGTCACTTCTCCATCAATATCAGGAAGTGAGGATGCAAACTCATGAAAATGTTTTTCTGCCACAAAGGCCTCTAGGAGCCACGAGCTGATATCATTTTCTTTATTAATGATGAGTCCATCGGCTAAGGGTATATCAATTAATCGTGAATCCTCTGTAACAATCTGTAGATAGATTAATTTGAAAGATTTCATTAAATACCTCCATTCCTTGCCTTTATGAAGAAGACAGTCAAATGCCCATTTATCCCTGTTAATTCCTTTTAAAGGTAATTATATCATACTAGAATATTTTGATTTTTTAAAATGATAAACCTAAAAATACGCTAAAAGTAAAAAAAAGTCCAAATTGATAGGTTTAAGCTTTTTAGTAAACAAGTTTTCTGCAAAAAAGAGTTATGGGTGTAATATAACGTTTTTTAAAGCTAAAATGAGTGGCATTCGTCCATTTTGTCGATTTCCCCTTTTTAAAAGAAAATCTTATGATTAGATCATGAAAGGAAAGGAGGAAGAAGATGATCAATCAGGTAACCCTTGTCGGACGATTGACGAAGGATCCCGAATTAAGGTATACGCCAGATGGCAAGGCGGTTTCCAATATTACTTTAGCTGTGAACCGTAATTTTCGTAATAATGCGGGGGATTACGAGGCTGACTTTGTACACTGTACCCTTTGGAAAAGAACAGCCGAAAATACAGCACAATATTGTAAAAAAGGTTCGATTGTCGGGGTTACTGGCAGAATTCAAACGAGGAGATATGACAACCAAGAGGGTAAAAAAGTATATGTCACCGAAGTTATTGCCGAGCTGGTTCAATTCATAGGGACTAAGCAACAGAATGATGGCAAGGCAAAGGAATTCGAACATATTGGTTTATAGCTTACTTGGAGGTGAAGCATGAGTGAAAAAAATGGAATGCTTTCCAACGGGCAACAGCGAAACCGACTCCTGTTCAGTTCGATGCAGGATAAGCAACGAGTAGAACAACTCATTGGCGACTTAATTGGACATGTGGCCAAGACCCATGTCCAAACGAAAGAGAATGAAGATGAGTTGAAACACCTCAGGTTAAAGGTAGCCCAATTAGAATCGTATAACAAGTATTTATATGAGCATAATGAAAAATTAGACAAACGGGTTACAAATTTAGAACAAATCAGTGAACGTATAAAAAGCGGCACCCTTCAAAAAGCATAATAATACTGGGCAAGTCCCTGTAATTTTTCTCTTTCCCCAAAGCCGACCAGGCTTTTCCCCCGTAAGTTTCTCCGAATCCTCTCCTAAAATGGAATCGAAAAGCATGATTCCTCCTCTTTTTAGAATGACTGTACACGTACAGTCATTCTTTTCTGTGGGCTAATACTATTGTACTAATTAAAAATATAATTCTGTTAAGTTGGAATTTTAAGAAAATATATTGTAAAATTTTAATTTTGATGTAATAATAAACCAAATAATATTAAAAATGTAAACTAGAGATATATGGGAAGTGATGTAATGAGTGTTCCAATTATTGAAGTCAACGGGTTACGAACGAGCTTTCGTACTGACGATGGAGAGATTCCTGTCGTGAATTCCATCGATTTTCATATCAATCCTGGTGAGGTGTTAGGAATTGTCGGGGAATCGGGCTGTGGGAAGAGTGTAACCTCTTTGTCGATCATGGGGCTTGTGCCTTCGCCTACCGGTAAGGTAGAAGGGGAAATATTGTTTAAGGGAAGTAACATTGCCAACGCATCTGAAGCTAAAATGCGAAAGATTCGGGGAAATGAAATCGCTATGATCTTCCAGGAACCAATGACAAGCTTGAATCCTGTCTTTACAATTGGAGAACAATTGGTGGAGACACTTCGGATACATAGAAAATGGAATAAAAAACAGGCCCGCCAAAGAGCGGTCGAAATGTTGAAGTTGGTTGGGCTTGGACGAGCCGAAGAACTGATAGATGAATACCCTCATCAGCTTTCGGGCGGGATGAGACAGCGTGTCATGATTGCCATGGCCATGATTTGTGAGCCAAAGCTACTTATAGCGGACGAGCCGACCACGGCCTTGGATGTCACGATTCAAGCCCAGATTTTAGAATTGATGAAGAACCTGAACAAGGAGACTGATACAGCAATCATGATGATCACCCATGACCTTGGTGTAGTGGCACAAATGTGTGAGCGTGTCATAGTCATGTATGCCGGCAGGGTGGTCGAGGAAGGAAAAGTGCAAACGGTTTTTCAAAACCCGAAGCATCCGTATACGATTGGCCTCCTGCAATCGATTCCTGATATGCGCGTAAAGAAGGAACGGCTTTATTCAATCCCTGGAAATGTGCCAAAACCGGGAACGAGCAAACTTGGCTGCCAGTTTGCCCCTCGCTGTTCTCATGCGATGGAGCAATGCCTGAATGAAACCCCGTCTCTTCTGGCTTTTGATGAAGGGCAACAAGTGCGTTGTTGGCTGTATGAAGATGCGAAAGGAGCACCATTGCATGACTCAACCATTAGTTAAGGTAGAAAATCTGAAGAAGCATTTCCCAATCAAAGGGGGAGTGCTCGGTAAAACGATCGGCGAGGTGAAAGCCGTCGATGGCTTGTCATTCTCCATAAACAAAGGGGAGACGCTTGGCCTTGTCGGTGAAAGCGGATGCGGTAAATCGACGACGGGCAGACTTCTGCTTCGATTACTCGAGCCAAGTGAAGGTAATGTCTACTTTGAGGGTAAGGACCTGACGACACTATCCACCCGTGAAATGAGGAAGATGCGCCGTGAAATGCAAATGGTCTTTCAAGATCCATTCGCCTCGCTCAATCCTAGGCACACGGTTGAAAAGATATTGGAAGAACCACTCATCGTCCATGGTGTCAAAGATAAGAAAGAACGGAAAAAGCGTGTGCAGGAGCTACTTAAGGTTGTTGGGTTAAGCAGTTACCATGCCAAACGATACCCACATCAGTTCAGTGGTGGTCAGAGGCAACGTATTGGCATCGCCAGGGCACTAGCCGTCAATCCAAAGCTGATTATCGCGGATGAGCCTGTTTCGGCTTTGGATGTTTCCATTCAAGCACAGGTGTTAAATCTCCTACAAGATTTGCAGAGGGATTTTGACCTCACTTATCTATTCATTGCCCATGATCTCGGAGTCGTCAGGCATATCTCGGATCGGGTAGGCGTGATGTATCTAGGACATATTGTTGAATTGACGGAAAGTGAAGGGCTTTATGAAGATCCGCTACATCCGTATACACAAGCCTTACTATCGGCGGTTCCGATTCCGGATGTAGAGTATAAGGGCGACAGGGTCATATTGCAGGGCGATGTCCCGAGTCCATCCAACCCGCCTAGCGGATGCACATTCCATACAAGGTGCCCGAAAGCGATGCCAGAATGCAAGACTGTAAAACCAATTTTACAGGAACACAAACCAGGTCACTACGTCTCTTGTCATTTATATAATTGATAGGACGTATACATAAATTTACAGAAAATAAGGGGGAAGAATATGAAGAAGACATTAGCTTTATTGTTAACCAGTATTTTAGCCATTTCACTTGCGCTTGCTGGCTGTTCATCATCGACATCGAAAGATAAGGATGATGAAAAAGGCGGCTCAAGCGAGGCAAAGGGTGGCGGGGTTTTAATATACGGTAAAGGCGGAGATGCGGTTTCACTTGATCCTGCTATCGTAACGGATGGCGAGTCTTATATCGTCACACAGCAAATCTATGAAACACTTGTGAAATACGGAGAAGATAATACGGAAATCGAACCGGGCCTTGCAGAGTCATGGGAAGTTTCCGAAGATGCGAAAACTTACACGTTCAAGCTGAAAACGGGCATTAAGTTCCACGATGGCACGGATTTCAACGCGGAAGCGGTCGTTAAGAACTTTCAGCGCTGGGCAACAAGTAAGGATGAAGCGAAATTTGCTTACTATGCTTCCATGTTCGGTGGCTTTGAAGGTGACGAAGGCCACGTGATTAAAGAAGTAAAAGCTCTTGATGATAGCACAGTGGAATTCACACTAGTACGCCCACAAGCACCATTCTTGAAAAACGTTGCGATGTCACCATTTGCCATTGCAAGTCCAACGGCAGTTGAGAAAGATGGAGACAATTTCGGCAAGAATCCGTCTGGAACGGGTCCTTTCAAGTTCAAATCATGGAAACCAGGCGACACGATTGAAGTCGTGAAAAATGAAGACTATTGGCAAGAAGGATTGCCAAAACTTGATGGTATCACGTTTAAAGTCATCAAAGATAACTCGGCTCGTTTGAATGCAGCAATCAAAGGTGAAGTCGACCTAATGGACGGATTGAACCCAAGTGATATCAGCAAAGTGACAGGGGACAAAAACCTTCAAATCTTTGAACGTCCATCCATGAACGTTGGCTACTTTGGATTTAACGTTGAAAAAGCGCCATTCGATAAAAAGGAAGTGCGTCAAGCCATTTCCCATTTGATCAACAAACAGGAAATCATCGATAACTTCTTTGAAGGAACGGCTGAGCCTGCGAAGAACCCGATGCCACCATCCGTCTCTGGATACAATGATGAAATTGAAGACTATGATTACAACGTAGAAAAGGCAAAAGAACTTTTGAAAAAGGCTGGTCTTGAAGATGGATTCAAAATGGATCTATGGGCCATGCCGGTACCACGTCCATATATGCCTGATGGACAAAAAGTCGCTGAAGCCATTCAAGCAAGTCTGAAACAAGTCAATATTGAAGCCAATATCATGACGTATGAGTGGGCTGCATACTTGGAAAAAGTACAAGCCGGTGAAGCTCCTTCATTCATGCTTGGCTGGACTGGTGATAATGGAGATGCCGATAACTTCCTTTATACATTATTGGATAAAGATACAATCGGCTCGAACAACTACTCTCGCTATGCAAACGAAGAAGTGCATAAATTATTGATTGAAGCTCAATCTACTGCAGATGAAGCAAAACGTAATGAGCTATACGGAAAAGCACAGGAAATCATACATGAAGAAGCACCTTGGGTACCACTTGTACATTCGTTGCCACAATTAGCTGGTACTAAGACAATCAAAGGATTCGTTCCGCATCCTACAGGTTCTCAGTCTCTAATTAACGTGTCAATCGAAAATTAATTGTACGGACCGGGGGGTATGAATGTATGCTCCCCGGTTTTGTCATGTGAATTAAAGATTTAAAGAATGAAGGGCGATTAAAAGCCCATGTGTAAAAAAGGCAGGTGAGTGTTTTGTTTTCCTATACCATAAGACGTTTGGGTTCTCTCATTCCGGTGCTTCTCGGAATGGCGTTTATTGTATTCATGATGATTCGGGCGATACCGGGAAACCCCGCCCAGGTAATATTAGGGCAGCAGGCAACGAAAGAAGCCGTCGCTGCCATGACAAAGGAGCTTGGTTTGGACCAACCATGGTTCATTCAGTTCTGGGATTACTTAATTGGCCTGTTAACAGGCAATCTGGGGGTTTCTCTAAAAACGAATACCCCTGTTTCAGAGGAAATTTGGCCTTACTTGACGGCCACGATGGAATTGGCCCTGATTGCGATGATCATAGCGGTTATCATCGGCGTAAATGCCGGAATCATCTCGGCATGGTTCCAAAATTCCTGGTTTGATTATACGGCCATGATCGTCGCCTTAATTGGCGTATCGATGCCGATATTCTGGCTTGGTCTTATGGAACAGTATCTCGTTGCGATTCAGTGGGACTTGCTTCCAACAACTGGACGGGACAATATAAGAGACCCTGTGGAAGCGATAACGGGCTTTTATTTAATAGATACTCTTGTTTCCGGTAGGTTCGATCAATTTATTGAAGTGGTGAAACATCTTATCTTACCGGGAATTGCACTTGCAACCATCCCGATGGCGATCATTGCGAGAATGACACGCTCATCCATGCTAGAAATCATGAGGTCCGATTTCATCCGGACGGCTCGCGCGAAGGGCATGAAAATGTTCTGGGTGGTTTATAAGCACTCCCTGAAAAATGCTTTAATTCCAGTGGTCACCGTTATCGGTCTGCAAACGGGTCTACTATTGGGTGGCGCAATTTTAACGGAAACCATCTTTGGATGGCCGGGTATTGGAACATATATCTATGAAGCTATCCTTTACCGGGATTATCCGGTCATTCAATCGGGAATTCTCGTCATCGCCTTTTTGTTCGTCATGATTAACTTGATTGTGGACCTTTTGTATGCAGCGATTGATCCTAGGATTAAATATAAATAGGGAGGATATCTCATGGCTGAAATTGTTACGAATACACCGCCGATCATTCCCCCTCAAGAGGTAGAGGAAAAAGCCATTTCTCCCTGGAAGGAAGGTTGGAAAAGCTTCAAGAAAAATAAGGTTGCCCTGGTTGGCCTCGGCATTGTCCTATTTTTCATTATACTGGCTATTTTCGCCCCGCTTATTGCACCCTATTCCTACGAAGGGCAGAAGCTCAGCGATAAACATTTGTCCCCTTCGTCAGAGCATTGGTTTGGCACGGATGAATTCGGCCGCGATATCTTGAGCCGAATCATCTATGGCTCTCGTTTATCTCTATGGGTCGGCTTTTTATCAGTGGCCGGTTCTGTAGTGGTCGGATCTTTCCTCGGCATCATTGCCGGGTATTATGGCAAGTGGATCGACACGATCATTTCGAGGCTGTTTGACATTGTACTGGCGTTTCCGAGCATCCTGCTAGCCATAGCGGTTGTTGCCGTATTGGGACCATCCCTGCGCAATGCGCTCATCGCGATTGCAATCGTCAATGTGCCTACGTTCGGTAGACTTTTACGATCACGGGTTCTGACTGTAAAAGAAGAGGAGTATGTAACGGCCGCTAAGGCGATTGGTATGGGGGATGGCCGGATTTTGATTCACCACGTCCTGCCGAATAGCCTTGCGCCCATCATCGTTCAGGGGACTTTAGCGATAGCGACCGCCATCATTGAGTGTGCGGCGCTTGGATTCCTTGGGCTCGGTGCACAACCACCTTCACCAGAATGGGGAAAAATGCTTGCTGATTCAAGACAGTTCATCATTCAGGCGCCTTGGACCGTTCTATTCCCAGGGATCGCCATCATGTTGACCGTACTTGGCTTCAACCTGATGGGCGATGGCCTACGTGATGCATTGGATCCAAGAATGAAAAACTAAAGAGGAAGAGGCGATGATTTTCGGAATCATCGCCTTTTTTGTGTTTTGATATTTTCCATAAACTCTTAATGATGACAGGTATTGAAAAATAAACATATTATACTAGAGTCTTCTAGGAAAATAGTGACTATTATCTCTTAAATTCATGATAAAGGATGTGATACTTTTATACCTATAAGGAAAAATATAGAAAATTCTAATTTTATAGGAGGAATCGTTCATTGATTAAACGCATTTTGCCCATTCTAGCAATCTTTCTATTAGTATTTACAGCAACGGTTTCCGCTGCCAATCTTCCTGATCCTTCGATTGGAAAGAATGCGGGACAGAAAAATCAGGAAAGTATCCTGAAGTTGAAGAAAGAAGAGACAGATAAGAAGTACAAAACTGATGAAAAGGTCAGGGTAATCGTACAGATGAAGGAAGCCCCGGCCATTGAATATGCCTCTAAGGAAGGTAAACGATTTAAAGACCTTTCTAAAAGCAAAAGGGAAGAATTGAAGTCTAAAAAACTATCAGGCCAGAAAAAAGTGAAAAATAAAGTAAAAGAGAAGAAGATAGCTTTAAAGGAATTTGAAAGTTTTACGACAGTCTTGAATGGGTTCAGTGCAGAGCTACAATATGGAGAAGTCAAAGAAGTGGCAGCCTTGCCTGAAGTGGCTGAAGTACATATTGCGAATGAATATAAACGCCCTGTTGAAAAACCGGATATGGTATATAGCAAGGAACTGGTCCAAGCCCAGGAAGCTTGGCGGGAGTACGGCTATACGGGGGAAGGGATGGTCGTCGGGATCATTGATACCGGGATTGACCCATCTCACCGTGACATGATCCTCAGTGACGCTTCAAAGGCGGAACTGACGAAAACGGAAGTCAGTGAAATGATACAAGCCAACCAGTTACTTGGAAAGTATTATACGGAAAAGGTCCCTTACGGATATAACTATATGGATGACAATCAAGAAATCCTCGACCTTGCTGAGGGAGCTTCGATGCATGGGATGCACGTTGCCGGGACAGCAGCGGCTAATGGGGATGAAGAGAATGGCGGCATTAAAGGGGTGGCCCCTGAAGCCCAGCTGTTAGCTTTGAAGGTGTTCGGGAATGACCCTGCTGTGAAGACGACCTGGGGGGATATTTACATCAAGGCCATTGATGATGCCATTATTCTTGGGGCAGATGTCTTGAACATGAGTCTTGGTTCGACGGCAGGCTTCGTCTCAGAGGAAGATCCTGAGCAACAGGCCGTATCAAGGGCCGTGGAAAATGGAATCGTGATGTCGATTTCGGCAGGAAACTCTGCCCACTTCGGAAATGGGTTCGCGAATCCATGGGCAACGAATCCAGACATCGGCATAGCGGGTTCTCCGGGACTTGCCTATGATTCGCTTCAAGTGGCATCGATTGAAAACAACTATCTTGATTTAGATGCTGCTACCTATCAGTTGAACGGACAGGAAGGGAAAGCACCGTTCATGTCGGCTTCCGGTGTGCATCCTAACGCTTTAAAGGAAAAGACGCACGAACTAGTCGATGCAGGCCTTGGAACCCCTGAGGAGCTAGCCAAGGTGGATGTCAAAGGCAAGTTTGCCCTTATCGAACGTGGGGGAATCACCTTTATCGAAAAAGCGCAAAATGCTCAGAATGCAGGAGCAACAGGTGTCATCATCTATAACAATGCCGATGGATACGTATCCATGGCAACAGAGCCTAGCATAACGATTCCACAGCTATTCATGCTTAAATCGGATGGTGCGAAGCTACAAGCCGCCTTATCGGAAGGTGAAAAAGTGACGCTCACTTTCAAGGGGGATAAGGTGAAATCAGCTAATCCCGAGGCTGGGAAAATGAGTGCCTTTACTTCATGGGGCGTCGCACCGAACCTTGATTTCAAACCGGAAATCACAGCGCCGGGCGGACAAATCTATTCGACATTGAACAATGATGAATACGGCATGATGAGCGGTACATCGATGGCGGCTCCTCACGTAGCGGGAGGCTCTGCCCTCGTATTGGAAAGAGTCGATAAAGACTTGAATGCAAGAGGGTTCGACCGGGCAAACCTGGCCAAAAACCTAATGATGAATACCTCTCGACCTGTAACCGATCAAGGCATGGTCAATGCTGCATTCGGATGGGATATTCCCTACTCGCCGCGCAGGCAGGGAGCCGGGATCATGCAATTGAATTCCGCGTTGGCTACGCCGGTGGTTGTGACCGAGGCATTTACGAATGTAGCGAAGGTTGCATTGAAAGAGGTAGGAAACACGTTCGCTTTTACTTTGAAGGTTGAAAATATAAGTGACGAAGCGGTCAAATATGATGTATTGGGGAATATCCAAACAGACTATTCGATTCAGGGACAGTTAGGTTATGCAGCCAATCAATTAGAAGCACAGGAAATTCAGGATGCTACGATAAAAATCAATAACCGTGAACAAGAAGAAATCACTATACCTGCAAAGAAATCGGTCAACATTGAAGTGAAGGTGGACCTATCCAAGGCTAAGGTGCTTGGGGACGACCTCCAGACGCCAGTCGCAATCGATAAGGTCTTTCCAAATGGGTACTTTGTTGAAGGGTTCGTGACACTGAAAGACCCGGCAGACAATAATCCAGAACTGAACATTCCATATGTAGGGTTCAAAGGAGAATGGGACAAGGCACCTATCTTGGACGGAACGAAATATGATGAAGAATCATACTACGGCATGGCTGGGGCGGTATCAACTGCAGGTGAAGACTTTACCTACCTGGGTTATGAGCCGGTTGGAAAGATATTTGACCGGAAATATATCGCGATCTCCCCGAATGGCGATGGAGCGCAGGATGATTTTATCCCGATTCTATCATTCTTGAGAAATGCGAAAAAAGTAGAATACAGCATCATGGATGCTGCGAAAAAATCGGTCCGGACAATCCGTACGGAGAATCAGGTGCGGAAGGACTATTATGACGGCGGAAGCGGGACGGCCTATACGTTAGACCCCGCCCGTAAATGGGAGGGCAAAATCAATAATAAGCTCGTTGCAGACGGTGAATATATCTATGAAGTCAAAGCAGTGATCGATTACGCGGGAGCTAAATGGCAGACGTTTGAAATCCCTGTCAAAGTCGATACAGTGGCACCTACGGTCAAGATTTCAAAAAGTGGCAAGGTGGTCGCCATTGAAGGATCGGATAATGCCAATGGATCAGGCTTGGCGTATTACGATGTACAGATAGACGGGAAATCAATCATAACGGAACCGCTTGCTGCGGATACAAAAGAATATACTCTGCCGGATGTTAAGGGTGAGAAAGTACAGGTTGTTGCCATAGACTTCGCAGGTAATGAAAAGACAGCTGAAGCGGACTTGACTCAGGATACGGAGCCGGTTGAAAAAGATAAAGCGGCCCCATCCGTCTTTATCACGAGTCCTGAAGTGTTGAGCGTGACCAATACGAAGAATGTGACGATTACGGGGTACATTAAAGAGGCATCTGGCATCAAGGAATTCAAGATCGACGATAAAAATGTCCCAGTGAAGTATAATGAAGAGAAGAAACAATACGAATTCTCGTATAAAAAGAAATACAATGACGGCGTCCAAAGCTTCGTGGTTAAAGCAACGGACATAGTTGGTAATACAATTTCCTTCAAACGGATGTTCATGGTGGACACAAAGAAACCAAGCTTGAAGGTCAAAGGAGCACCCCTGATGGTAGGGGCCAAAAAACCGAACCCGAAAGTGGATGTGACCGTCGAGGACAACTTCGATGAAATCCGCCTTTACTTGAACGGAAGTGAAGTATTCTATCATGAATTTAAAGAACCGTACAAAATGCGTTCTTTTAAAGAAACGATAGAGGATGTTGAGTTGCCACTTGAAGTGGGCAACAATACATTCGAATGGAAGGTCACGGATATTGCCGGAAATGAGACGAAGAAAACGACCTACATCTATAAAGCGAAACGATAATAGAATGGCAGCTCCCTTTTTACAGAGGGGGCTGCTTTTCTTATGTTTTAGGCTGCGTTGCACCCTTTCAAGCGTTTTATGGATTATTACGTTGCTTATAACGTAATCCAAGAGAAGCATTCTTTTTTTGAAATAGAGAAGGAAAATAAAAAGATGGTACCGAAATAGGTATATGGAACTAAATAAGAGGAGGAAATCGATGAATTTTAAAAAAGGTCTGACTACGAAGGAATATGGTCGTGGTGTTACAGTTAAATATGAAAATTATGATAGGTCACTAGCAAAAACGAGTTTCTTTGATGCACTTCAACTTGCTAATTCTCCATTTGAAAAGGAACCCCGGCACGATTCATCTTATCAAGAATATCCGCTTATTCCGGATGTAACCCTTTCGCTTTTTGAAAAGGATATGGCTAAGACTTCGATCACATATGATCCCCATAGAGAAAAGGTCATCATTGAAGAACGCTCAGAGAGATATTTGCCCAATAAAGGTGAAGCGCTTACAACGGCATTGGAGCATATCATGATCAGTCATGGAAAGTACCAATCTTTTTTTATAGTCAATCCGAAAGATTGGAACACAAAAAGAAAAACCACCCATAGCTTGAAACCCGATTAATCAGGAAAGCTATTGAGTGGTCTAACTAGCCAAAATTAGTGAAGAGAGACGAGGTCCTTGATTTCATCAGTGGAAAGTTCTGTGATCCAGTTATCACTACTGATGATTTCATCGTTCAGCGCCTGTTTTTTGTCGAGCATCTGATCGATCTTTTCTTCAAGCGTCCCGGTACATATCAATTTATGAACGTGAACGAACCGCTGTTGCCCGATACGGTAGGCACGGTCAGTGGCTTGATTTTCTACCGCAGGATTCCACCAGCGATCATAGTGAATGACATGGTTTGCCGCCGTTAAATTCAGGCCTGTGCCCCCAGCCTTCAACGAAAGGATGAAGATTGGGAAATCGCCATTTTGGAAGCGGGTGATCATATCATCACGCTGTTTCTTGTTCGCACTTCCGTTCAGGAAGGGAACTTCAAAGCCATAGCGATTTTCAAGCAGTTTTTTCATCATGTTCCCCATACCGATGTATTGGGTGAAAATGAGGCAGCTTTCCTCCTGCTCGCGGACAGCATCCACGATTTCCGTTAGCTTCTCAAGCTTCCCGGATCGGCTAGCTGCCATCATGATGTTTTCCTTTTCAGTTTCCTTTAGATAAAGGGCAGGGTGATTGCAGAGCTGTTTCAGTTTATTCAGCATCTGCAGAATGATCCCTTTGCGTTCAAAGGTGGACAACTGCTCGATGTCTGCAAAGGTATCCTTGATTAGCTGTTCATATAATGAAGCCTGCTCGGTGGTGAGTGGTACGAATTCTTTTTGTTCCTGCTTATCAGGAAGGTTCAGTGCGACCTCTTTATCCCGTTTTGTCCGACGGAGCAGGAAGGGCTGAATTAAGCGTTGCAGCTCTTTGATTTTATCTTTTTGTTCTTCCCGCTCGATGGTGGTCACGTATTTTTCCTGGAATTGACCAAGCGTTCCCAGGTAGCCTTTGTTAATGAAATCAAAGATGGCCCATAACTCGCTTAAGCGGTTTTCCATCGGTGTACCCGTTAAGGCGATATGATGACGTCCATCAAGCTTGCGGACTGCCCTGGATTGCTTCGTTTGGGCGTTTTTGATATTCTGAGCTTCATCTAGGATGACACTGCTCCAATGGATGGAGGACAATTCCTCCACATCTTGGTGGGTCAGACCATACGAAGTCAGGATGATGTCGTGGGTAGAAGCTTTTTTAATGAACGCATCACCCTTGGACCGATTCGAACCATAATGAAGGTGAACCTTGAGTGATGGAGCGAATTTTTCCAGTTCCTTCTGCCAGTTGCCGAGTACCGATGTAGGGCAGACAATCAACGCGGCCTGAACAGGAACATGCTCAGGCGGGTTGGTGATTACTTCGACCTCATCGGCGCTTTCCGTTTCACTTTCCTCATCGACAATGATGGGTTCGCTCGTTTGCACCTTTTCTTCATGGATAGGTAGCTCCTTGTCAGTCGCTTCGGCATTCTTGACATAAAGGAGGTAGGCAATCATCTGGACAGTTTTCCCAAGTCCCATATCGTCGGCGAGACACGCGCCAAAACCATATTCCCTTAAGAACAGAAGCCAGCTCATGCCCAGTTTTTGATAGGGACGTAAATCACCTTGCAGTGTCCCAGGGACTGGCATGATCGAAATGTTCTTGGTTTCCCGCAGTCGTCCGACCATTTTTCTAAGCTCCTGATTCAATTCGAATTGAATTCGGAGCATTTCGCCGTTTTCAGGGTCATCCTCGATTTCTTCCCCTTCACTATTTAAAAGCTCCTGTTGCAGCAAATCGGTCAGCTGTATGCCTTTTTCGTTGGCCGTTTCCATCAGGTTCTGGATTTGCTTGATGAAAGCGGGGTCGAGCTTGACCCATTGGCCACGGATATAGACAAGCCTGCGCTTCTCATCGACGAGCTCCGCGAACTCGGACTCAGTGAGCTCCTTACCGTTCAGGGAGAATCTCCAGTCGAAGTCCATCAATGCTTTCAGCCCAACGTAGGAAGGCCCGCGATTCGATTGGCTCTTCACTTTTGCCTTCACTTTGAGGGAGGATTCCTTCAAAGCGACCCACCAGGATGGAAGGAGGATTTCGACACCGAGAAATAGCAGCTTTTCGCTTGCATCGGTCAAAAACTCCCAGGCATCGATTTCGGATAGCTCGCTTTTTAACCGGCCCTTTTCCCCAATCCATGGAACGACGAGCTGCCAGCGTTTCGTCGCCCGTACGACTTCACTTGCGTACTTATTCCAGCCACGCGGCAATTTCTTGCCTGTATACGTTTCGATAATGCTTTCATCTTTTTTAGAGCGAAGCGTGACGTCTAGCTTCCATGGGCCATTTCCTTCAGGTGGTTCGGTTAAGCGTAGGCCGATGGTGAAGGGTTTAGGATCCGGGTTAACACCGAGCCATTCCTGCCAGCTATCCTGATCGAAAAAGGCCTGCAATTCTTCAGGAGAAAGCCTTGAATCCTTTAAGGCCCCAACTGCTTCGCTCCATTTATTGTGCATCGGCGAGTAGGTCTTCAAATACATATTAGCGGCGCCATTATACCATTTCTCGATAAAGGTCCGATTGGTTTCCACTTCAGGTGAAGGGAGGTCCAAAGGAATCTCCTCTTCCCAAAAGGAAGGAAGGAATTCTTCCTCGACCTCTTCCGGCAGTTTCCAACCGATGGAGTCCAACTGTAAATTCGTGAAATCAGGCACAGGAATCCCCGCTTCAATCGATTCATGAAGTACGGGGGCTGCGGATAGGCATAAGGATGAGAGCTCGGACCATTCCCATTCTATAAAGGAGTTAAAGCTTTCCTTCGCGAAAAAGTTCAGCAGTCCCCAGGCATCAAGAATGAAAACAGGGTTTTCGTTTATTGTATCTGTCGTCATTTTTGTTCCATAAAAACTGGCGTCATCCCAGTTGAACAGCAGTCTTCGAATATAACTTGTATTGAGGAAGCTATTCTCTTCATTGACGACACCAAGGACGTAGGATCCATTTTCGAGAGCCGCTATTTTGATTTTTAATTTTCCTGTATTAAACATCGATTAGCTTTCCCCTTTTTAATTCTTCTTGAAAAGCGCGCAGTCGTTTCGTCGAATCGACTACATATTGCATATACCGTTCGAATACCTCTTCCTTTTTCATCTTTTTATAGATGGTACGCATCTTTTTCAAATAACGGACTGCCTGTTTATAGGCTGGCCTGTTTTTCAAGGACACTTTTTCCTGTACCGCATGATAATAGAGGGGAAGCATCACTTCCGGATCTTTCGAGACGACTTCCTTGATGGATTCAGTGCTTATTAAGTCAATGCTGATTTCGGAGTAGATATGCATCTCCACCCATTTTTTATATTGGCCCTGTTCAAAAAGAAAGTTCGCATAGTTCCAATAGCTATGGGGAAGGGTAGCCCGAAAGAATTTCTCAAGCAAGTCATTCCGCTTCAACTTAAAGCAACAGCTTGTGATCAGGGTCGTGAAGGTCCGGACAAAATCGACCCGCTGATAATAATCGGATAGGTCAATCAAGAATTCCTGAACATGGGCGTTGATGAATTCAATGAAAGGAATGGCCCGGGTACGGTCCTCTGAATCGGAAAGGAACTCCAGCCAATAAAAAATATACGGACAGGCTTCCTTCTTCAATTCGTGGAGAAGCTCGATCGCTTGTCGGTCCTGGTTCTCCATCAGAGATAGGTGAATCGTAGCCAGAGTATAGGAAATGCGCTCCGTCGTGCCTGCATATTGCTTGGGCAGTTCCTCCTGAACTCGGTTCAGCTCCTCTTTACGCCACGAAGATGTGGTGAACAGGTAGCTCCAGATTTCCCGGTAGAGGTCGATTTTTTCATACTCCAACCCTTCGCTGCCGTCCAGTAGCTTCGCTACATCTTCCTTAATGCTAAAGACGAAGGGGTCAAAAGCAAAGGGACGGGCCTGTCTGCTCAGTGGCTGCACCGTTTCATGCAGCTCTTCGGCCAAATCGGCGGCGAGCGCATAAAAGACACGGACCGCTTGGGTGTTGCTTTTATGTAGCTGGATCATTCTCATAGTCAGCTGCAACGTACAAAAATGGGTCACAAAATGATAAAGCAGCTTCCATTCCCGTTCCATCGGGGTTTTGGAGCTGAGACGTTTAAAGAAAGTCTGTATATGATTCTCAATCATGTAAGGCGGTTCCTCTATATAAGGCTCCACTTGCTCAGTGAAGGTATCGTGCACGAATTGCTTCCATGATGGATAGCTTTTTTCTAAAATGATGGATTTCTCCTTTGTATGTTTAAATATTTCACTTGCCCGCTTTACCTGCTGCAAAGCCTGGGTAGGTGTGGATTTTGGCGCGTTCCAGTCGCTAACCCAATCGGACACACTGGCATGCTCGGAATATCCGGAGAAGAATACGGCCATTTGGTGTCGGCAAATAAACCTGGAATCGCAGGTGCAGCTTCCATCCTGAGGGATAAGCAAATTCAGCCTTGCCTTATAGCGCGTGACATCCTGTACCTCCGCGGTAATCAAGTCTTCCGCTTCCTCTTTCAGATCAACGAGCCCCTGGCGATACAACTGAAGACCCTCATTCACAACGGCCACATCATCCGGATCACCGGCCTCCAACAACTCCGCCAGCCGATTCCCAACAAACAACAACTCCCGCTCCATACTCTCCTCCTTTTTGGGGTCACTTTTAGGGGTCAGACCCCATTTCCCAAAATTATATTTTTGTATTATCATTGATCTATCAGTACTTTAACAACACCGGATGGGGGTCAGACCCTATTTCCCGGCATAGGAAAGGATGATGTTCATGCCTCGTAGACCGAGGATATGGTACCCTGGTGCGATGTACCATATTACTAGCCGCGGCAACCGCCGCAGTGATATTTTTTTAGACGACAAGGATCGCCTTCGTTACCTGCGTTATTTAGAGGAAACGAAAGAAAGGTATTACTTCGAACTCCATAGCTACTGCCTCATGACGAATCACGTGCATCTTCTCCTCGAAACGAAACAACACCCGATTAGTGATATTATGCATAAGCTGAATTCCCGCTATGCCATCTCCTTCAATAAACGGCATGACCATGATGGTCACCTCTTCCAAGGCCGTTACCATTCCGTCTTAATCGAATCGATCGAGCAATTCACTGCCACGAGCCGTTATATCCATTTAAACCCTGTACAAGCCAATATCGTCAAAAACCCCGCCGATTATAAGTGGAGCAGCTACAAAGTCTTCCAAACAGGAAAACCAAGCAAACACGTCAACCCCACACAAATCCTTCATTACTTCCAAACCCCACAGAACTATGAAACCTACGTCATGCGGGGGTCAGACCCTATTTCCCAGACTTAACAAAAAGCAAAGAACCTTTGCCAGTCAAGGGGTATGGAGCATTCGGTAAGGGGTCAGACCCCATTTCCCGGCACCCATTTCGAGGTCATCTCTTTATTATACTTCATTTGGGCTTGGAATTTGAAATGTTGTATACAGGTTTTGGAATATGTTTGTAGTCGGAATGTGAAAAGCCATTCCCGCATTAGGAATGGCTTAGTATTAATTTGTTTCTACGAGAGCTTCCCACACTTTGAATTTCTCATCGATAAAGGTGACAAAACGGTTTTGTTTTTGCAAATCGAATATGAGGCGGGCTCGTTCCATAAATTTTTTTGCTTGTTTATAGTTATTTTGCAATTCGTAGTTATATCCCAGGTGGTAATGGAGTTCAGCTAAAAGGTACATATGGTACTCTTCCAAACACCATTTGATCGCTTTTGTACAATACATAATGGAAGATTCATAATCCTCTAAACGGGTGGAAACTCGTGCTGAATTATAAAAAAGTCTGGTCTTTATCTTTTTATCATTTAAAAATGGTAGATGATTCATATGTGTAAGAGCTAATTTATATGTACATAGAGCTTTTTCATAAAGTCGTTCTTCGAAATATATTACACCCATACTTAGCAGATATTCTATTTCCCTTTCAGAGTACACCTTATCCGTTATATCAGATAAAGCAATGGCCTCCTCTAGGTGCTTTATCGCTTTATTCATGTTTTTATTCATCATGTATTCATATATCCCTTTATGCCACAATAACAATTGCTGGTTTTGCTTGTTTTGCGTGAACAAGGGATTATTTTCCTCTGTTTTAACAATGTCTCTCATATCTTGGTAATTCAAGGTCCTTCGTGTCAATTCCAATTGATGGGCGACTTCTTGAACATAGTCTAACCGAGGGGTCATTCCTATATCAAAAAAGTAATTAACATCTACACCTAACCTTCTGGAAATCATATATAGAGTGGTGGCGTACGGATAAACAACACCTTTTTCGATTTTGCTAATCTGGGCTTGCGTGCAAATTCCTTCTGCAAGTTCCTCTTGTGAAAGGCCAATTTGTTTTCTGAGTTCTTTTATTTTCTTCCCTACTGCTGAAAAATCCATGTTAACTCTCCTTAAAATATGCCTAGAGTTATATTTATAGTGAAAAATAGAAGAATAAATAAGAATGATTTATTTTCTTTATATGATGTGTATCAACACAACGAAAACGTATTTGATAAATCTATGGTTAAATACAACTATAGAATTTATTTCTATTAAATCCAATATTTTTTTTAAAAATAAGGAGGAATTACCCATGAAAAAAAGTCTTAAAGGGATGGCGGTATCCTTTCTTCTAGTAGCTGTAGTAGTTGTTGGTGGCTTAACATCAGTAACTGAATTACCAAGCGTACATGAGTTACCATCAGTTCATGCGAAAGCATAATATAGACGGTTAGATTATAATTCTCTGTCACCTCTTAGTAGGGGTGTCTTTTTTTTTTGCCTTCATCTAAAATATTCTTTCACGCATATGCCTTTAGTTATATTTATCTATGATTTGTCAATATAAGGGGGCATAGGAAGATGTGGAAGAAACGTGAGGGGCTATATGAACACATGGATGCATGTAGAAAGTTTGCTATAGTAAGAATAACAAAACAGAGAGAGGTGGAAGGATTATGATTGATATTAATATGAAAGTTCAACCCTCTTTTTATGATGACGAATGTGCCATTGTATTTTCTTTCTATTTTGATAGGGCTGCCAAGAAGGTTGGGGAAGCTGTGGTCTACACATGCAAGAAATCAAATGAGAAAAAATACAACCAGGATGATATAGATACAGATGAACTCCTTGACCCGAGTAGTCAAGAAAAAATCGCTTATATAAAAGAGTTTTCCATCGTGGATGAATACCAGGCGAGCTCTATGAAAAAAATTCAACACTTTTTGGACGTAATCGGCATTCAAAATTGCGTGGGGCAAGATCATCAGAAAAAAGTTGCATATTAAGAACGTAAAGAAACTCATGACATCTCATATGTCATGAGTTTTTGCTTGTTAATTGGGAGTTTTGTGCATTGTTTTTCATTTTTTTTATAAATTCGCTCATCCGCTTCCGGTCGCTTGATTCCGAAGGTTTTACCCGTTCTAATAACTCGAAATGGTATTTGTTCGTATCAGACTTCACGTTGTCGCCCCCTTACCAAATTCTTCTTATTTGTTTTGTACCCGTTTTGTGGTTGTTCAAACCAGAAATTACCTTCCATTCAATAAGGAGTGGAGGGGAATAGAAGCTTGTCCGTTTTCTTACCATATTATGCTTCGTTTTTATTTGATAGAACTGGGGTAAGTGAATAAGAGCACGTGAATGAGAACCGGAGAACCCGGTCAAGGCGGAGGAAAAAAATATGGCTATGAGTAATGAAAAAAACGACCGTACGAAGCGCTCCTTCCAACAATTTATTTTTCCGTTCATGCTAGAAGGAAATAAAATCGAAGGGTTTGTCAAACGGTTGCTTAAGGATGACTTTGTCTTTTTGGATCTGGATAATATGGACCTGCAGGACGATTTTTATGGCAATCATAAAGTTTCCCATCGTAACTTGGAGCAATACTTTATGCCGAATATTGTCCCCATTTTGTTTCCGAGCAGTTCAAAACAGAAAGAGGGAATACGCCGTTTCTCGAAGAAAATGGATCTGGGATGTACGTTCCGTTCGCCATTCTTAAAAACGGCTTTTATAATCAACTCCATTGATATCTATATTTGCCCGTTTCATATAGGGATGATTAATATCCGGGTAACATTGCCCGAGAACCTTCCTTATGACGATGTCCTTTATTTCACGGATACGTTCCGGATTCTCGAACCCATTGCGGAAGACGAAATCGAGATGAAGGTCGGCTGTAGGAATAATGAGTATGGATACGTGAAAGATTTCATCTTTGAGGAGTTAATCCCTCCTGCTGAGAAATATATAGATGATGAAGAAGACCACACATCCTACTTCGGAAGCTTGCCTTTCTTCGTGGATGAACGCATGTTTGTCCTCAGTAATACGAACCTGCCGAAGGATCGGGTGATTACCAAATCGGATTTATACCGAACGAGTCAGTTAAATGGGTATGATAATGATGGAGAACCCTATGTCGGCGCCCTGAACCCGAACTATATTGACAAGTATTACAAGGAGAGGGTGTACGATCGGTGGGGGGAGGAAACGTATTATGTCACGAGCGAGGGGCATTTTGCCTGTGTCACAAAAGCGACAGGTAAGCTAGAGAACCAACTTGCGAGTGAAATGTACGGGCAACACTTCTATTCCATGCTGCTTTACTTCTATTATAAAATAGTCCTGTTGAAACTGGCTCATGACCATTCCCAAATCGATGTGGAAAAAGACCAGTCGGATACGGAATTGTTAATCTTCATGATCACCGAGTTTTCGGCGAAGTACTTATTTGCTGAAGTGAACAGCACCTTCACAGGGAAAGAGCTCTTCAAAATGACGAAAGAAGTATTCAGGATCGAACCGCTCTATCAAGAAGTGAAAGAAACGCTTTCCTACTTGTATCAAAATCAAGATAAGCTTTCCGGGAAAAGCAGTAATTACCTTCTGCAAATCCTTACCATCTATACAGTTATCTCCGGCATATTCGGGATGAACCTGTATATAGAGGATTGGCAAAAGAAATTGACGTTGGAAGATTATATGAATTACACACTGTATGAATGGGTGGCCGTCTTGGTGACATCATCCGGCCTGATCATCTCCTTTATCATGGGCTTCTTATTCTTGAAAAAATGGCTTCAAGAACAAAAGAGCCGGAAAAAGAAAGTGCTATAACAATCAAGTCCTGCGCACATGTGCAGGACTTTTGTTTGTGTTCATGATCCTAAATAGTAAAAAGAGGGAAAGTGTCATTACAAATTTCCCCTTTTCCTCCCAACCTTTGATAAACTATAGATATCATTCTTACTGTTCATTAGGAGGAGATTATGAAAAGATTAGCATTAGTTTTCGGCTGTTTGTTGATGAGTGTATTGTTTTTGGCGGGGTGCTCGGAAGAACCTAGTCCAGAAGAACGCTTTGCGGCCTATACGAAACTATGGAATAAACAAGATTTTGCGAAGATGTATGATTATCTGTCTGCTGATACGAAGAAACAAGTCAGTGCAGATGAATTTGCAGAGCGATATAAAAAGATCTATAAAGGAATCGAAGCCGACCAAATCAAGGTGGGCTACACTCAACCAAAAGAAGAAGACGCAAAAGAACATAAAGATGATGAAAAGGTGAAATTGGCTTATACCGTCGACATGGACACGCTAGCGGGACCTGTCAGTTCCGACCATAAGGCGACCCTTGTCAAAGAAGAGAGAGACAAGGAAGAGAATTGGTACATTAAATGGGATGAAAGCTATATCTTCCCCAATCTCAAAACCGGTGAGAAGATATCAGTCGAGTCCTACCCAGCCATCCGGGGCGAAATTGTCGACCGGAAGGAACGTGGCCTGGCGATGAATGGGACGGTTTCGGAAATCGGAATCGTACCAGAGAAAATGGGTGACAAAAAAGCCACCGTCAAACAGGTGGCCAGTACTCTTAACATGACAACGGATGAAGTCGAAAAGAAATTGAACCAATCATGGGTGCAGCCTAGTTATTTCGTGCCCATCAAGCAAATATCTTCTGATGAGGCAGCGACCTTGGATAAGCTATTAAGCATCCCGGGGGTCTCTGCCAACAGTTCCGAGGAACGGATCTATCCTTATAAAAAAGCCACTGCCCATTTAATCGGCTATGTGGGGGAGGCGTCAGCGGAAGATCTGGAGAAATTAAAAGGCAAGGGGTATACCGCAAATGACGTCATCGGAAAACGTGGCCTCGAACAAATTCTAGAAGAACGCCTAAAAGGGAAACCAGGCGGCAAGATCTTCATCAAGACAGAAGAAGGCGAGGAAAAAATCATCGCCGAGAAGCCGGCTGAAGAAGGCGAAACGATCACGTTGACAATCGATGCCGAGCTTCAAAAGGATATCTTCAAGCAGTATGATAATGAAGCGGGATCGGCGGCAGCACTTGATCCGAATACCGGCGAGACATTGGCACTCGTATCCAGTCCTTCTTTTGATCCGAACAAATATGTACTGGGCATCACGAACGCGGAACAGAAGGCATTGGAAGAAGACCCAGACAAGCCACTACTGAACCGATTCAGTTCAACCTTTGCACCGGGCTCAACGATAAAAGCATTAACGGCGGCGATTGAATTGAAAAATGGAATCGACCCTAAATCTGCACTCAGTATTCAAGGAACAAAATGGGCCAAATCGAACTGGAAAGACCATTCCATCACACGGGTCTCGAACCCTGGAGTGCCGATCGATATGGAAAAGGCCCTCATTTATTCCGATAATATTTACTTTGCCCAACAAGCATTGAAACTTGGTAAAGATAAATTCTCAAAAGGGCTCCAAGACTTCGGATTTGATGAGTCCCTGAACTTCGACTACCCGGTTAAGGCATCAAGCATCGGAAAGCTCGATAGCGAAGGACGCCTGGCTGATGCGAGCTATGGGCAGGCCCAAGTCCAAATGAGCACCCTTCATTTGGCAATGACCTACTCGGCTTTCTTAAATGAAGGAAACATCATGGCACCTTCCTTAGTGACAGGTGATAAAACGGAAAAGAAAAAATGGAAAGAAAATATCATTTCTGCAGATCAAGCAAGCACGATCACCAAGATGCTCACACAAGTCGTAGAGCATCCTAAAGGGACCGCCCATGATTTAAATGATCTTGGCGTGAAGTTGGCTACGAAAACAGGTACAGCCGAGACCAAGGCATCCAAAAATTCCAGCGGAACCGAAAATGGTTGGCTAGTTGCCATGGATACCGAAAACCCAGAGCTGATCATGGCCTGGATGATGGAAGACGTAAAAGGACGAGGCGGCAGCCATTTGGTTAGTGATAAAATGAAGCCGGTTCTGAAGAAATATTTGAAGTGACAAGGAAAGGCATCTGCTTAGAGCAGGTGCTTTTTTGTATATAAAAATTTATTTTGAACACCAGTTTTAATTCTTGTTAAAAGTAACTTCATAAAATTCCTATTACTGAAATTAAATATTACATATAATAACAAAAGGTAGTCCTAAAGTTTTGTAAATTGGTAGGTTAATAACTATAAAGATATGTAGTAGTAAAAATGGTATACAAAAGCGTTATTAGCCATGTTTTATAAAATAAAATGTATTATAAATGAAATAATGTAAGATAATTGTAATTTAAATTCCAAAAAATATATAAAAAAAGGTAGAAATTATAAATTAATTGTATTATTATAGATTAGCAAGGATGATTTGGTAATTAGTTAAATATTTTCCTTGTAGATTAATGGAACTATTTATTTGGGTTTCTGGCCGATGGTAGTCTTAAAGTTTTAGTTAATTAGGACTAATACAGTTTGTTTCGTAAGCCGCTGGATATTTGCTCTATTTGGGGAGTCGTACCAAGCGCACTACTTTAGATATTGAAAGGGAGTATTTTCTAACATGGGAAAAAAGAAAGCAATTAAATTAGCAACGGCAACTGCAATTGCCGCATCAGCATTCGTAGCAGTAGCACCAACACAATCAGAGGCAGCAACTAGCTCGGTTGACAAAGCGATCACAAAAGCAACTAAACAAATGGCGAAAGCTTATGATACATATCATAAAGCCGCTAAGAACGACGGTGAGCTTCCTGCAACAGGAACAATCAGAAACCAAACGGCTCTAGCTAAAGACTACTATGATAAAGCTAAAGCTGAGATCGCTAAAAATGGTGGAAGCAAAGCGAAGAAAACGGCTTACACTAAACAATTGGACGGTAAAAAATACTTCCTTGATCGCGCTCAAGCATATGTAAATGCAGTGAACACAAACCTTAAGCCTGCACAAACTAATTTCACTAAAGCTGTAGAAGCTGGAAAAGCGAAACAAGTTTTAACTGCTCAAACAGTATTGAACAAAGATATCGCTAGCTTCGAAGGTAAAGTAGCTAAGATCTACGGCCCGGATGCTCGTAACTTGCTACTTAAAAAATATGCTGCTCCAGCTCAAAAATTAGCTGACTCTGTAAACGAAGAAATGAAAGTTTACAATGCATACAAACAAATCGAAAACGGCTTCCTTATCGAGAAAGACGTTAAAAAAGCTGGAGAACTAATCGAAAGCGTTAAAGCTGAAGTTGCAAAACTAAAAGCTAAAAACACAAAATTAGCTAAATCCCTTCTTGCAGCTGTAGAGAAAAACAACGCAGCTTACGAAAAAGCTAATAGCCCAGCTGTAAGCAAAATCACTGCAGTTAACGCTACAACTGTTGAATTAACATATAAAGAGAACGTTAAAGACGTTGAAGCTAAAGACTTCTCAATCGAAGGATTAACAGTCACAAACGCTGTTGTTAAACAAACAGATGATAAAACTGTAATTCTTACAACTTCTACTCAAGTAGGTGGAAAAGAATACACAGTTAAAGCTGGAGAAGAAAAACTTGGATTATTCACAGGGATTTCTGCAGTTATTCCAACTGCTGTTAAAGTAACTACTCCTTCTATTCAAGGAACAATTGGTAAAGAAGTAACGGTTAAAGCTACAGTGACAGTTCCAGAAGGCCAATCTAAAGCTGGTATTCCTGTGACTATTAATATCCCAGAATCAAATTCATTGAATAAAGCAATCACTGCTGAAGTTTATACGGATGCAAATGGCGAAGCAGCTTATTCTTATACTCGTTACAGTGCTGTAAATGACAATGTAGTAGTTTACGCAACTGGTGATCGTTCTAAATTCTCAACTGCAACTGTATACTTTGCTCAAGGTCTAGCAGTTTCAGAAGTAACAGCAGGTAATACTTTAGCGAACGGTTCTAAGAAAGTTTACAAAGTAACTGGAACTCCAGGTTCTACAGTAAACGTAACTTTCAAAGAGAACGTACAAGTAACTCCAGACAAATTAGTAACTGGAGCAAAAATTGAAGATGCTAAAATTAGCATTTTAAATGCTGATGGTACTTTAACTGCAGTTACTAATCCAAAAACCCAATATCCATATGAAGTAACAACTGGTGGTTCACAAGTTGCATTAGTGAAACTTAATGAACAAGGGACTGCGACATTCACTGTTACTGGTACTAATGCAACTGTAACCCCAATTGTATTCGCTGACGGATCTTACGATATTAATAATAAATGGACTGGTAACGGAAAATTGGGTGCTACAGAACTTCAAGCAACAGCACCAGCAGTAACATTTGCTCTCAGTCAAACAATTGGTTTAAATGTAAAGGCTGAAGGTGTACAGAATGCCGCTGCTAACACAGCAAAAGGAGAAGGTGGTCGTGATTACACGGTTACGATTACTGATAAAGATGGAAAAATAGCTCCTGCTGGAACTACAGCATATGTCGTTTTCCCACAAGGTAGCTTTAGTAAAGGTAAAAATGTTCAACTGAAAACTGAGAATGAAGCTTACTATGTTGCTGAAGATGAAAGAATTCCTGTTCAAGTCACAGGTGCTAAAGGCCAAGTTACTTTTACTTTAATTGGTGATAAAGACGCGTATGCAACACCAACAGTTTACCTTGATAACGGCTCTGATAATGGGAATGGTAAATTAGATAGTAGTGATTTACAAGTAGTTGGGGAAATCACTTACTTCGTAAATGCAGTAGTAACTGATGCAACACTTGAAGTGAAAAATGAAGCTAAAGAAGAAGCAACTAGTGTGAAATTAAATGAATACGCAACATTTACTTACGGGTCAAAAGATCAAAACGGATTTAAATATTATGCTGGTGACGGCAGATATGAAGTAACTTACCAAGTTTCAGCACAATTTGGTGATGTTACTGTAAGAGATGAAAACGGTGATTATTTAGAGACAGTTGCAAAAGGAACTACAAAATCAGTTAAAGTTTTTGCTGTCGGAGGAATAGCTAAAATAACTGCTACTTCTAATGTCGCTTCAACAATTTCTGTCGAAGCTTCTGCTTCACAAGTAAGTTTGCCGAATAAAACTGCTACAATTCAAGTCGTTGGTAAAGCATCTACACTTGAACGTATCAACGCTGCAACAACGGTTAATCATGTTTTAGATGCTCTAAATGATAATTCAACATACAAGGAAAAATTAGATGCAATTTCTTCTGATAATCGTCTTGTAGTTGCTCAAGACATCTTAGATAAACGTCCTGGTTCTGGATATACTCAAACCCAACTAGATACTGCTTTTAATACAGCATATAACCCAATTGCTGGTTTGACAGTAAATGGTTCGGCTAAATACACAGCTCCTGTTCCAGCTGTAACTGCTAAAGCTGCAGAAGTTTCTTATACAATTACTGGAACAGATACTCTTAAAATTTCTGGAACATCTGCTGCTGGTGCTGGATATAATGGTTGGAAGGTTAAGTTTATTGACAATGATAAGCTGAATCTAGATGAAACAGTAACTCTTGATAATGCAAACAAACAAGTGGTTTTAGATCTGGCTAATACCAGTTCAGCTGACCCAACGATTACTACTAAATATTCCGATATCGATTCAGAATTAGAAAAAGTCACTGGTTTACCATTAGTAGTAACAGTTTCAGCTGGCTCTACAGGAAGTGTTGCTAATGCACTAGTTGGTACAACTCTTACGCTTGTGGATGGTGTTACTGGCGTAATAGCAGAACCTGCTAAATTAACATTAACATTCTCTGAAGCATTAACTACAACTACATTTGCTAACTTTACAACTACTGGTACTACAACTATCACTAACAAATCTACACCATCTATTTCTAGTGATAAAAAGACAGTAACTATTACAATTGGTGGTACTGATTCTGTAAAAGTGGGAGATAGTATTACTAAAGTTGGTAATTACGCTGTAAGTGGAAAAACAATTTTAACTCCAATTGTTATTAAGTAAGAAGAAATAGGATATTAATTATAAGACGCTAGGACCATCTATTAAACTGGAAGTAAGCATCTTATGAAGAGCCCTGTAGAGAGTAAACCTCTGCGGGGCTTTTTTTAGTCATTTAGAAGTAATGTTTATATAATGAACACAGAACAGAAGTTAGCAATCAGTCATTGTAGGAAATCCACGAAAGTAAAAGGCAAATCAGTAGAAGAATATGAGGGTTACCGAGAGAGGAAGTTAGGGTTCCAAGCACCATACATTAAACTTGTTGAATGACCTGTTGAAAGAGAAATCACGGCAAGCCTTTTTTATTTAAGAAAATTGTTTCAAATATATTAAATTATGGGTTATAATCCTTTGAGAACAATAATTACTATAATCGGCAACTGAGCCAGTGGACAACCTCTACTTAGCGGAGGATAAACAAAAGGCAGTTCGAAGTTATTTGCAAAGAGTCCTATAGGATTCGGATAAAAACGCTGATTACAAAAGTATCTCAATATCTGAGATGTTTTTGTAATCAGCGTTTTTTGTAATACAAATTATTAATTTTGAAGGGTGAGAATATTTTATGGAAAATATTTTTGATACTTGGAAGCCTTTTGGCAATATGACTACGGCTGGATGGGTAAGACATTTATGTAATGTCTTCGAACTTAATACTAAGGAAAGACAGGCGTGTATATGTTTCATTTAAATCCAAACGTAAAAACTGCTATTAAAGCGCTAATGATTACACCAAAGGCTTGGGATTTTATTGGACCTTCCCTAAATAGTGCAACAAAAAGGGAAAAAAATACTGTGATGGGATGTTTGAGACTACTCATTGTGGTAGGGGAATTATCACGGTGGTATATGAGAAAGTTAGTAGAACATGACTATTTAGCTGATCTGACTACACAACTTGCGGTACCTGAAGAAAGTGTAAGACTTAGAAGTTTCATACGAGAATACGAAATTGAGAAAACGATAAAAATGACGAAGGATTGAAATAGGGTACCGGAAAACGTGTTCCCGTGGGGCACCCTCTGGAATTAGTGAACAGTAGCTTGATGATAAAAAGTTCTGTCGAGAATAAAAGCTCTGGCTTTTTCTTTATCAATAGAACGTTTCAAGTAGAAAGATAAACTTATATTATATAGGTGAATTGTATGTAATAGAATCTACCAAGCCCTAACTCTTCCATGGAGTTAGGGCTATTTTCATTGAGGAGGAAGTATATGAGAGTTTATGGTATGCAGCCAATTAACCAATCAGAACTATTAGAAGGAGGAGTTGTCATGAAGATACAACCAGCTAAACGAATAGACATTGTTCGGGTCAAGCTAATAAAGGAATCGAGCATATTGTATCGAAATCGAAGGATATCTGCTCCATCGGATGCGTATGAACTTGCAAAAGAGTTTATGGAGGATTTAGATAGAGAATATTTTGTCGTTGTATCCCTGAATACTAAAAATGAGCCTACCTGCATTAATACGTGTCATATGGGAAATATTAATTCGTCGATTGTATCGGTAAGAGAAGTTTTTAAAACGGCTATTCTTTCAAATAGTACCTCCATAATGTGCTTTCATAATCATCCCTCTGGAGATCCAGAACCATCAAGAGAGGATGTGGAGGTGACAAAGAGACTGAGAGAAGCAGGGAGATCATAGGCATTGATTTATTAGATTAACTCATCATTGGGGATGGGCAGTATATTTCTCTTAAAGAAAAGGGTTATCTGTCATGACCAGAGATGAACTGGTTCTGTGAAACCCTTCTACATGAAGATTTCATACAACAATGGATTAGGTAAGCCTTGAAGAATCTTTGAAGCCATTAACGCCTCATCCACTTCCTCATGATAGAGTTCGTACCCTTCGGTGCTTATTTCCTTTAATTCAACTAGTAGGCCGACATATACAAAATTTATATAAAGGAAATAAAATACTTTAGTAAAAATTTTACAAAAAATAAATAAGTTAGTTATAAAGTTTCTTACTAGTTACTTACAAAAAAATGTTTTATATTGGAAATTTTATAATATGAACGAAAAAATGTTTTAACTTCGGAATAGATGGGAAGTACCTGTAATGATGGATATTATTTACACTTTTTTGTAACCGGTGCTATGATGATGGTGTGGGGGTAGGTTTAAAATGTAATAGCGGTAATGAAAACTCTATATAAAAAAAGTAGAATCATTTTTTATTTGTATATGAAATGACTCTTCACAATGAAACCTTCTCTAGAAAACTACCATAATTGTTACAGAATTATGGCTAAGGTTAAGCGATAAAAAATTGGCGAGTTTTTTTATGTTTTGTTGGTGGGTTATCTATTATTCTGTGTATAAAAAAACATCAGAGTCTTAAGGACTACAATGGTTTTTTCAACTTTTTAATAACCAAAAGACACCTTTCATTAGGCCTTAATAAGTACCTTGTTTTCCCAATGTATTATACTAGTAAAATAAATAAAAAATGTAAAATTTAAAGGTAATTAATTCATTTTATGTTACTTAAAATCAAAAAAAGCTAAAAAAGTGGTTACAAATTCTATTTTTAATGTATAATGAAGCTACAAAAGGATAAAGGAGGAAGATAAATTCAAAAATATGGGCATTTAAGCTATGTGCTATTTTATGGTTATTAGTAGGACTTTTATCCTATGTTAGAATAGTATTTTGCGAATTACTTATGACCGATGAATCAGTAGAGTGTTCTGGTAACCATCCTGTACGGATGCCCATTCGATTCTAACAATCTAATTTTACTGATCGCACTTATATAGTTTTAACAACTAAACAACCTACTACAATCTATGATTCCGAAAGGGGAAACATTAATAACATGAAAAAACAAGCAATCAAAATTACAACAGCAGCAGCAATTGCCGCTTCAGCATTCGTAGCAGTAGCACCAACACAATCAGAGGCAGCAACTAGCTCAGTTGACAAAGCCATTACAAAAGCAACGAACCAAATGGCAAAAGCTTATGATACGTACCATAAAGCAGCTAAGAACGAAGGAAAGCTTCCTGCAACTGGAACAATCAGAAACCAAGTGAAATTGGCTAATGAGTACTATGCTGCAGCAACAAAAGAAATCGCTAAAAATGGCGGAAGCAAAACTAAAAAAGCCGCTTACACTAAAACATTAAATGAAAAAAAATACTTCCTTGATCGCGCTGAAGCATATTTAGCAGCTGTTAACACAAACCTTAACCCAGCTAAAAATGCATTCAATGAAGCCGTTGAAGGCGGAAAACAAAAAACTGTTTTAGCTGCACAAAAAGCATATAACGATGCAATCAAAGGATTCGAAGCAAAAGTAGATAAAATCTACGGACCGGATGCTCGTAATCTTTTAAAAGAAAAATATGCTGAACCAGCTCAAAAACTAGCTGACTCTGTAAACGATGAAATGAAAGTTTACAATGCATACAAAGACATTGAACAAAAAGATCTTATTGAAAAAGACCTTGAAGCTGCATACGAAACAATTCAAAGTGTGAAAGATCAAGCAGATAAAATTGCAAAATTAGACACTAAATTAGCTGAAAACATCACAAAAGCAGTTGAGAAAAACAACGCAGCATTCGAAAAAGCTGTTAAGGCTACAGTCGCAATCGAAGGTATCACTGACGGAGAAACAACTGAGGAAGAAACAAAAACAATCACTGTTAAGGCTACAAAAGGCTCTGAAATTAAAGTAACACTTAATGGAAAAGCAGTAGCAGCTAACGAAAACGGATCTTATACTCTTAAACTAGAAGAAGGATCAAACAAAGTTGCAGTTGAATCAACTGTTTACGGTGTGAAAACTGAGTTAAATAAAGAAATCACTTCTAACCAAACGCCAAAGGTTAAGAATGTAAGTGCGGTAAACGCTAAAGAAGTTGAAATTAAATTTAACAAAGCTATTAAAAAATCAACAGTATTGAATGGAAGTAATGAAGTTCAAAATATTTCTTTTAGCCCAGTTGGAAATGCAACTAACCCAAGTACGTTAACTGGTTCTTTATCTGCTGATGGTAAAACATTAACTGTTTCAGCAACTACATCTTTCTCTGGTAGCTATACAGTTGTAGCAACCGACGATATTAAAACGACTGACGAAGTGAAAATTGAAGATTACAAAAAAGTTGTTGATTTAGAAGATTCTGTACGACCAACAGTAGGACAAGCTGTATATAACAGTAATAATATTGCAACATTCTCATTCTCAGAACCAATTGATGTTGCTAGCAATGCAGCTCTTGCTAATGCTTTAACTCTTAAAGATGCTTCAGGTGCAACTTATACACCAACAGTAGTGCTAGCTGCTAATAAAAAGTCATTCACTTTAGATTTAAATGCAGCGACTTTTGAAACTGGTAAAGCATATACTCTTACAGTTACTGGCTTAAAAGACTTTGCTGGCAACTTAATAACTCCAAACCCGCTTTCTGTTAGTGTTGAGAAGAAAGTTGTAGATAACGTGGCTCCTACAGTATCTTCAGTAACTTCTAATCAAGCTGGTTATGTAGTTGTTAAGTTCTCAGAAAAAGTATCTGTCAATGCTAATAAAGAAGTAGCATCAGTTGGTGGAGTTACGGCAGACCTTGATACTAATGCTTCATTAGATGAATCTGGGACTGTCCTTACAGTTCGTGACTCTTCTTTTAACGGTACTAAGGATATTGCAGTGAACACATTCACAGATGTAGCTGGTAATGCGGGTACTGCTAGAACTGTTCTAGTGAATTTCCCTGTCGATTCAGTAAACCCGACTGTATCTTCTAGTGCTGTAAAAGTGATCGATAACAAAAACTACTTAGTTCTTACTTTCTCTGAAGATGTTACTGTAACAAATGATGCTGGAAATATTACTGGAACTTATGTTACGGAAAATGGTGTTGAAAAGAATGTAACTTCAATTGACACTTCTGTAGCTGCAAACGTAAGCCAGGTAGCTGGAACTAAAAACCAAGTTAAAGTCCTTATTGATTCACAAGAAAAGGGTAAATACAGTGTATCTCTACCAGCTGGCTTAGTAACAGATGTTGTTGGTAATGGTAATGCTATTGCTTCCTCAACTTATACTGTTGGAGCTAATACTTCAGAAACTACAAAACCAACAATCGTTGCAACTTCAGTACAAAGTGGAGACAACAATACTATTACAATAGAATTTAGCGAAAAATTAGCTACTTCTTCACTTAACCTTAACAACTTCCTTGTTGAAGGCGCTACGGTAGCTGAAAAAGCTGTATTTACTGATACAGACCAAGATACTATTAAGTTAACACTTAAAGAGGGTGCAATTAAGACTTCTGGAACGTATAACTTTACAGTACAAAATGTAGCTGATATTGCTGGAAATGTAATGGTTCCTGTAACACAAGCAGAAGGATTTATTGATAATGATGTTCCTGCGTTAACTGCAGCTACTCTTACTTCAAATGATGTTACTGGAAATACTTCAGCCATTACATTAACTTTTGACGAAGCTATCCTTCCAGCATCAATCGCTGAAGACACAGCTGTAGCTGACTTTGATATCTTTGTTGATGGTGTAGCTCTTGGCACAGCTAATGTAACGGAAGAAATGGGTTCTACTACAAACAAAGTAACTCTTACTATCGATCGGGCGCTTACAGCTACTGAAGCTGCGAAGACAATTACAATAAAGCCTGCAACTGGTTTTGATGTAACTGATTTAGAAGGAAATAATCTTCCAAATTTCACGTCTGTTACTGTAACTAAGTAATAGAGAAGCTGTTTGAAAAGCTCCGTAGAGAGAAATCTCTACGGTAGCTTTTTTTTCTGTTATATGGAAATGTACTTAGTCATTATCCGAAAGTACACAAGGAAGCACATCTTTCAAACGAATACAGGAACATCAAAGGAAGCTCTGCCGAGAGAAATCTCAGCAGGGCTTTTCTTTTTGCTTCCATATTCCCTTTATATTTCTCTTGCATTTTAGTGTATAAAACTTTTCAAAGTGTTTATCCTAACTACTCATAATGATGTTTTCTTAAGAATAAGTTAACAAGTTTATGAGTTAACATTCTCTGAATCTGTTGATACCGCTGTTGCAGCAGATTTTACAGATGACTTTATAATTAAAACTGGTTCCACTGAAATTGCTTATGCAGTTGCTGCTCCAAGCACAGGTGATACTGCTACAGATAATATTGTAATCTTAAGCTTCTCTAGCGTTTCTATAGCTGCAAGTGGAGTAACTATTGCAACAAACTCTGATTCAACTAAGATTGATCTTGGTGATATCAGCACTTACAATAAAGTAGCTAGTTTCAATGTATCTGCACAATAATTAACTGCCTTAGATAAAATTATTGCGTGAAGGGCCGAGAGACTGGTTCTCTTGTCTCGGTAGATATTAAATAAGGAAAAGGCCCCGTGAGATTTGAAATCTCTACGGGGCTTTTCTTTAGAGTTGTGTACTTGTACTAAAGGGATTATAGAAACTCGTTCAGGAGACTTAGAAGGGCCCTTCTAATTTTGGGCAGCGTCTCACGAAAAGTATGAAATTACGACGAAACTGGGTTATGCAGATTTAAACACGAAACGAGTTTATGAAAGATTCCAATTAAGGGATCTTTCACAAAAACGTATTAATTGTCCCTTAGACGCTTCAAAGCCTCCCAATGTTTTCGAGTATAAATTGCTTGTTACATGCTCTGAATCATATTTCTACAAGATTAGTACAATTAGATAAAAATCACTTTACTTGAAGGTATTTTATTAATATTGTAAGGAGGAAAGCTGATGAACAGTATTATGCAAAGACTACATAGCAATGATTGCTATGCATTAAATTTCTTTTCTAATTAGAAAGTAGTTGTACCAACTTTGGTATTAAAAAGAGGTGTCATTTCATCTCTAATTGAAGGTTTTATAAACAAGAAACTAAAAGCTATATAACTATAGTTACCAATAGAATACAAAAAGATGATCCCGGTTGATTACTGGGATCATCTTTTTAAGTTGTTTAGGGCTAACAAGGGGAACCGTTCTTTGAAAGATTATTCACCAGCGTGTATCGTATACTTTCCATTTTGCTTTTGAACTAGATTTTGAGAAAAAGACTTTTTGTTCGACGTTGCTGTACAATTCATCCGGATAATATTTTTGAGATACCAATAAATATTCTTTGTCTTTTTTCTTATAGTATTTAACTTTCACTGGGTAAGCTCTTTCATAGGCTTTGGCTTCATCCCAAATGAATCCATACATTATATAGTAATATGGAAAATCCGTTGGTATAGGTGCATAGAGTGTGTTTCCAGATTTATCTTTTCCAGATTCCCAAAAATCATATTTAATAAATTTATTAATAAAAGCATCTGTAAAGGATGGTGATAACTTTGCTTTAATCTGTTTTTTTGTATAAGGCTTATCAAGGCTATTCTGTAATCTTATCGCCTTGTCGGTGATCTTTTTAGCTTCTTTTTTTGACAATGTTTTATAGTAGCGTAAGTAGTCATTCGAGGTATAGCGTGACTTCCCTTTGTAGTTGAATTTTGCCCAGCCACTTTTTACGGAAATAACTTTGATTTTATCTTTATCGTACAATTTCCCAATGGACTTGTACTTATTACCTGGACCACTTCTGACATTTAAATACCCTGATTTTATATCAACGTATGCCGTTTTTCCACTAGTTGCTTTTACCTCTGACCAAGGGGCGAGTGTAAACACTGAAGCCAACAATAAGGAGAGTATAATAACGATTTTTAATGATTTATATGTTTTCATTTGTTCCTCCTTGGTAAAAATACCAATTAATATAAGTATATAGTACTACTATATATAGTGGGTGTAAATAACTATTTTAGTATTATTTACATAATAATTCTAGAGTTTAAGGATAAAGGTATTTGAGCGATACAGAATACAAGAAAAAATAGGGAAGGGTAAAGTGCATTACATAGGATTGTATCCTTTGTTGATTTTCAAAAAGATAAAAAAAGAGCACTAATATGGCGTGAGGAATTGAAAATATTATTGAAAGCAATTTCTATCATTTCCCTTGCAGGAGGTTAACTCCAATTAGGCGGTAAATGTCCCATGTAGAAGCCATAAAATATTAGCAAAAGGAAGTACAAAAAGGAATGCTACTTTTGCATCTCCTTTTCCCTGTGTTCTATTTTATTTCACATACCCTTATTTCACACCATTTGCCCGAATCAACTTGAATAATTAAAAGGGATTATCATTCCTTTTTATGAACCTTTGTTGGAGAAATCTCTGCAGGGCTTTTTTTATGGGCAAATTCCTTGAAACTAGTACATTCTGTCTACTGGAAACGACATTTTCTAGAACATCGACTCTTTTAACCCAAATATTTACACATCAAAACCGAAAATCTCATTTTATTGTATAATGAACCTACCTATTTAAATTTAGGGAAATAAGTGTACCTAAGGGGTTAAAAAAATGAAAAAAGTATCGGTCATAATTGCTGTATATAATACGGAAGAGTTTTTAGTGGAATGTTTAGATTCTGTGATGAATCAGACTTATAGGAATCTTGAAATTATATTGATTAATGATGCGTCGACTGACCATTCTGCAACGATTTTGAATGAAGTGGCCGGACGCGATGAGCGGGTTATTTGTATCCAGAATGAAGGGAGAAAAGGTGTAGGGGCAGCCCGGAATCTTGGTTTGGATCAGGCGACGGGGGAGTTTGTCTATTTTCTTGATAGTGATGATTTCATTGCGCTTGATACGATTGGTCGTTTGGTCGAGAATATTGGCGAGTACGAGATGCTTACGGGTAAACGGATTCGTTTGAAGAATAAGGAAGATAGTAAGATTGATAATATGGTCGATGAAGAAGTGGACGATGGCATGGAAATCGAAGAAGGAGAAGAGAAGGTAGAGGATGCTCATGTGCGTTTACGCAGGGGAGTTCAACGGACATTCCGTGGGATGTCTGCACTGCATATCCTTTTCTCTCATGATTTCATCAAAAAGAACCAACTTCGTTTTTCAGAGAAAGTCGATTGCTATTCCGATTTAGCTTTCATTACGCCAGTCATTAAAAAATTGGATACCTTTCCGTTCCTGACGCGTTGTTACTATTTTAAGCGTCGGCGTAATGACCCCATTTCCAATCCTGCTTTGATGCAGTTGGATCGGGAGAAGAAGGTCTCGGACTTTTTGCTGATCTATAATCATCTTCAAGATCTATATGGCACCGATGAACGGGTATCTTCTTATTTAGATTGGCTATTTTTGAATATTTACCGCAAGCAGGTCATCATGATTTTTTCTGATAACAACCGGATTGGTGAATTCTTCAATGAACTGGCAACGGCTGTGGAAAAGGTGGATCTTTCAAAGACAAAGAAACTGAATGTCGTGGTCAAACGAGAGTTGAAGCTGTTGCAGGAAAGAAAAACCGATTCGTATAAAAAGCTGATTGGCTTCCACCATTTTGCGCGCAATACGAAACGGGCCGTGAAAGGCAGACAGAAGTTGTACATTCAATTATACCGTTCTGTCTTCATGAACAAGCCATTAAAAGAAAAGACGATCGTATTTGAAAGTTTCCTAGGAAAAAACTATTCAGACAGTCCGAAGTATATCTACGAATATATGGTGAAGAACAACCTGGATTATGAATATGTATGGATATTTAATGAACCAGGGAAAGAACTGCCTGGAAATGCGAAACAGGTAAAGCGGTTCAGCTTAGCCTATTACTATTACTTGGCGACCTCTAAGTATTGGGTGAGCAATTCCCGTCTGCCGCTTAAATTGAACAAGCGTGAAGGCAATGTCTATTTGCAGACATGGCACGGGACACCATTGAAGAAGCTGGTATTTGATATGAATGATATATATTCGGCGAACCCGAATTATAAGAAGCATTTCTTTAATCAATCTAGACGCTGGGATTATTTAATCTCCCCCAACCAGTATTCGTCTGACATTTTCAGGAGCGCCTTTAAGTATGAGAAAGATATGCTGGAATTTGGCTATCCAAGAAATGATATTCTCTATCAAAATGACAACGAAGAGTATATCTCCGGCTTAAAAGAGAGACTTGATATTCCGCGTGATAAAAAGGTGATTCTCTACGCCCCGACTTGGCGTGACGATGAGTTTTATGAACCGGGAAAATACAAGTTTGCCCTGAAAATGGACCTTAAGAAAATGAGGGAGCAGTTGGGTAATGACTATGTGGTTCTATTGCGGATGCATTACTTTATCGCGGATGAAATCGATACGGAGGGCATGGACGGGTTTGTCTATAACTTCTCGAAATACGATGACATTGCTGAACTCTATTTGATTTCCGATCTATTAATCACGGATTATTCTTCCGTTTTCTTCGATTATGCGAATTTGAAACGGCCGATTTTGTTTTTCACCTATGATTTGGAGAAATACCGGGATACACTGCGAGGCTTCTATATTGATATTGAAACAGAGGTGCCAGGTCCATTAGTGAAAACCACGGATGAAATCATTGATGCCGTGACGAATATCGAACAAGTGAAAGTGCAGTATCAAGATATTTATGATGATTTCTATGCTAAATATTGTGCGTGGGATAATGGTAAAGCTGCTGAGAATGTGGTGAAAACCGTATTTGGTACGGATGTGAAAAAACCTTAATTAAGGTAAATTTGTCGGTTTCCTTTTTCCTCTTAGAATTCTGCCTGAACTGCCGATAGTACTACTATAGGAATCTTTTTTAACTTAGAAACTAGTATAGGGATGAGGCTGAATGAAGATGAGAGGTTTGAAGTATATATGCATGGCTTTCTTTATCATGTTCATTACATTTCCCGCGCATGAAGCAGCGGCAGCGGAAAAGTCTACAGAGATGAAAGTGAAGCTGAAAAATTACTTGGGCAACCAAACCACTGTGACAATAATGGCTACAGGGGACTATCGAATGTCTGATGGAAAAGACTTTATTAAGAGCGGCGAAGAGCTGACTGTTAAGGTGGAGTCAGGCAAGCTAGCAATCTACAAGCTGGCCAAAAAAATCGGGACATATGATTCTTTTACCGCTATACCGGTTAATGATGCGTCTCTTCTTAATGTAAATAACCGCCCCTACCCGGGATCAATGGAGTTCACTATCGAAGGGGGTTATATACGTCCTATCAACTATGTTCATATTGAGGAGTATGTAAAGGGCGTTGTACCAAGGGAAATGCCGGCACTATGGCATATCGAGGCCTTGAAAGCCCAAACGATTGCAGCACGTACCTATGCTCTTCGTTACCAATCTACCGTGATTGATGATACGGTTTCTTATCAGGTATATGGGGGAGCCGACGGTCATCCTCATTCTAATTTGGCGGTAGAACAGACAAAGGGGCTTGTCATCAAGCATGATGGAAAGTTGATCGAAGCGCTATTTTCTTCGAGCAATGGCGGGATGACGGAACTGAATTCTAATGTCTGGACCAGTGGCGAGCCTCTCGATTATCTGGCCATTAAAGAGGATCCTTTTGATTCGAAAACAAAGTGGTCCATTGAGTTGGATAAACAGCAATTCGATCTTTCCAATAAGGATTTATCGAAGCCAGCAGATTGGTGGACAAGCGTGAAAGAGAAGGACACCACGGTTGTCCCGAATTTGAAAAAGTGGCTTCAAAGTCACGGCTATAGCAAAAAGGACATGAAGATCACCGACATCCCCGTTTTATCCTTATCGGATAAAACGAGTGGAGGACGGGTCACGAAAGGTTCCATCCAATTGAATTTCCTTGTGAAGGATATTGTAACGGATACGGGGGAATTGGTGCCTCAAACGCTTACCCTCACGAATATTGAGGCTTCGAAAATCCGTGAGATGGTGGGAACGGACAAGATGAAGAGCTACCTAGCATTGGATTCGAAACAAGGGAATCCTGACAAGATTGTGTTGGAAGGGCTAGGCTTTGGACATGGCGTGGGCATGAGCCAATATGGCGCGAAAAATAGAGCGGAAGCCGGTCAAACCTATCAAGAGATTATCGGGTTTTATTACCCAAACACAACGATAGTGAGGGAATATAGTGATGGTGGTGCCGGACCTGCCGCAGAGCCTGTTGTCAATAAAGATACGGCCGCTCCGAAAATCACAAGCATCCTTACATCAGGGAATTACAGCACCGAAAAGGCGAGCATTTCATATAACCTAAACGAGGCTGCGGTCGTTACGGTCCAAATCGCGGACAGCAAGGGGAAAGTGGTAGCTACCCCGACCAAAGGTAAATCGCTACGAAAAGGTAATCAATCGGCTACGTGGAATTTTGCGAATGTCAAGAACGGTACGTATACAGCAACCATCACCGCGATTGATGGAAGTAATAACAAGAAGTCAGTCTCTACAAAAATCACCGTCAAGAAAACAACGGGAAAAGTGACAGCTACGGTTTTGAACATGCGGGAGAAGACGAACACAACTTCCAAAGTCATCGGCCAGCTGAAGAAAAACCAAACCGTTACGATACTAGCACAACAAGGGAACTGGTATAAGGTGAAACAAGGAAACAAAAGCGGGTATGTTTCCAAGGTCTATATAAAAAAATCATAATATGTGACACCATTCATAAAACTGAATGGTGTCTTTTTGTTCGTTTTTTTAGGATTAAATGGAACATTCATAGTTATATATGCTTATTTCATCAAGAAAAGTGATATTATAGGTAAAGTGTTAAAAAAATACTTTGTTAATCAAAGGGATTTTTAGGGAAAAGGATATAAAAAGGGGAGTTAGCATCATGAGGAAAAAAGTTAGGTTATTTTGTATCGCCGTTATGTTATTAATCAGTGGAGGATTACCGATGCATTCGGCAGTGGCGGCTTCCAAACCGACCTATACCATATCACCGGCCAGTAAAACATATAAGAATAAGATGATGAATTTTTCTACATATAACACGCATACAAAGCATTATTACCTATTGCGTTCATACCTTGAACAGCTAGAGAAAAAGGGCGGCGGAACGCTAGTTCTGAAAAAAGGGACATATACAATCAGTAATACGCTCTATGTTCCTTCGAATGTGACGATCAAGATGAAGGATGGTGTGAAGCTGGTTAAAGGAAATAAAACGGGTACGAGCCAGTTCGTTGCGGCCAAATCCATGTTCCAACTGATAAGGCCATCAAAATCCTCCAAGAAGGGGGTATATGGTAAACACAATGGTGAAAAGAATATCTCATTTATTGGGGAAGGCAATGTAACAATCGATATGAACTATATAAAAGATGGAATCGCCATCATCATGGGGCATAACAAAAACGTCAATGTGGAGAATATCCAATTCAGGAATATGTATTCCGGCCACTTTATTGAGATGGATGCTTCGGATCATGTCATGGTCCGCAAAAATACCTTCATGGATTCCAAGGCTTCCCAGAATGTAAATAAAGAAGCCATTAACCTTGATACGCCTGACAAAAGTACACAAGGCTGGAGCCAAACTTGGAGTAAGTTTGATAAAACGGCCAATAAGAACGTGACCATTGAACATAATACATTCAAAAACCTGGATCGTGCAGTGGGAACCCATAAATATTCCGAAGCCAAATACCATGATAAAGTAGTGATTCAAAACAATAAAATTGAGAAAACGCGTAGCGATGCGATTCGCGTGATGAATTGGTCGAATGCCCAGATTAGGAATAATACCATCAAGAATGTGGAAAATGGCAAGGAGGACACCCGAGGTATTTTAGTCAGTGGGGCAATCAACCCAACCATTAAGAATAATACCTTTCAAAAGGTAGGGAGGACCGTCCAGTTAATGGCTTGGAAGAATTCGGGACCCGGTTCGGAATATCGGGTGACGTATAATGAACTGAATCAACAAAATAAACTAGACCTAACGAACAATGTAGCGAAGGACACAGCTGAAATGTTTATCCGGATCAATTACCAATACAATGAATTCCTTTTAAGTACCGAAAGGATTTTCCTTGTAACCAAATAGACTTTACACGAAAAACCGCCAGTGAAGGGAACTGACGGTTTTTGGTGATTACAATTCTTTTGATTTGGTTCGTTCTATGCTTGCTTGTGAATGAAAAAGACGTTTAGTAATCGTTAAGGGAGGCACGACTTTGTAAACAATAAAGGATACGACCATACTGATTAGTGCACCGACAGTGATATCAGCAGGATAATGGACACCTACCCCTACCCGGGAAAGTGCGACTAGTACGGCTACGACCAACCATAGAAAACGGTATCGACTTTTACTGAATAACCAGAAGGTCATACAAAAGGAAAAGAAGAGGATGGTGTGATCGCTAGGAAAAGAATTATTGATATCTTTCTCTATCAATTTATTTACATCATCCAATACGGCAAATGGTTGGTAATTTGTATGAAGCTTGCTCACTAACTTGCCGACTACCTCGGCAAGAATGAATGTAAGCCCTGCACAAACGACCATGACCCGATTTCTCCCGTTTCTTGTAAAAAAGAAAAGAATAACAGCCATGGCTAAGAAGTACATGGAGTATTCTGCGAAAAATATGAATAGAGGATTCAGGAAAGCATGCTCTTTGCCTAAATCATTAATCATCCTAAATAACGTGATATTCAATTCCAAAATGGTCTTTTCCTTTCTATGTAAAACTTGATATATGAATCATTATAATACATGTTCGATCCCTTTTGGCTAAAGCATGAAATATAAAAAAACTAGGGCTGACTATGTATCAACCCTAGTTTTGGGATAATTGTTGGCCTGGGGTAAAGGGTACGCCAGCCACTTTGGCAATGATTTGTGAGATGTCCGTATTGTCGAGTACGCCGTCGAATGCCTCACTTCCAGGTCCGGTTGCAAAGACAGGTACCATATTGGCGGTGTGCCCTCCTGTCGAACTGGCTGCACGTATACTTCTGTCCGCTACTCCAGCTTTATAATGCTTGGCGATGGTACTGCCAATTTCCCAATCGATGCTGTGCTGCGGGTAGACAAGCGTTCTATTGCTTCTTACGTGATCGATGAATTGTTGAGCCTCTTCAGGTGTAAGAGAGATATGGGCATAGTTCTTGAATGCGGAAATAACGCTTTTTGGTTCAATCTTATTGTCTTTATCAAAGGTAAGCTGCTTGGCCATATACTGAGTGGATACTTTGATTTTTTTCAATGCAGCGATATCCATCGTTTCCGAAGCGGAGATTCCCATCGTTTCATGGTCAGCCAACACGACTATCAAGGTATCCTTCCTTATTTTTGCCCACTCCACAGCCTTCTTTACCGTCTGGTCAAATTCAATCGTTTCGTTCCAAATTCCTGTATAGTCTGCGGCATGTTCCGTGGAATCGATACGCGCCCCTTCCGCCATTAAAAAGAATCCGTTGTCACTTTGAGATAAGACATCAAGCGCTTTTGCCGTCATTTCGGAGAGCGTGGGCTCCTGTGAGTGGACTACTTCTCTATCCAGCTTGAAGTTCATATAGGTAGGGTGGAATAGTCCTAGCAGTTTTTTAGGGTGTTGAACGGAAGCAAGTTCTTCCTTATTTGCCGTAAACGCATAACCAGCTTCTTTAAATTTGGAGACCAGGTCGACGCCATTTTGCCGTTCCTCTTCGAAATAGGAAGCTCCACCGCCAAGAATGACATCAATCCGGTGATCAAAGAGCTGCCGGGCAATCTGGGAACCACCTGTCCAGCGATTTTTTACGCTGGCCCCGAAAGCCGCAGGGGTGGCATCGACGACCATATTAGTGGAAATGAGCCCAACCTTTTTTCCATGTGCTTGAAAGGCATCAAGAATGCTATCCACCTCTGTACCAGCCGAGTCAACCCCGATTGATTCGTTATTGGTCTTGATGCCAGTGGCGATGGCTGACCCTCCGGCTGCTGAATCGGTCACATAATTATTAGCGGAGTAGGTGCGCATCAGGGCGACATGTTCTAACTTTTCCATATGAAGCACCCCGGATTTACCATATTCGAATTGGCGCGCAATTTCGATGGCCCCTACACCCATGCCATCGCCAATGAGCAGGATTACATTTTTGGGAGGCTTTTGAGCTTGTCCATGAATCGGGTTAGCCAGGCAAATGAGGAGGAGGGATAGTAGTGCTAGACCATACGGGCATATGAATAGTTGAATGCTTCTGATTTTTTTAGTCATGTGGAATCCTCCATTAGATGTATGTTTTTCTATTATCTGTAGAAACCCATAAAAAAACCTTCCTGAATTTCAGGAAGGTAAAAACTTTTATGCTGCAACATCTGCACGTTCTGAATTTCTACCGGACTTGAACCAAATAACAGCCAGGGAAAGGGCAGCGAACAAGACAAGGAATATGGCAAGAACGCTGACGCTTGACCAGAATAAATCATAGTTATTAAGAGTGATGATAGATTTAAAGCCGTTAATCGAGTACGTAAGTGGTAAGAAATTACTTAATGTTTGCAATCCTTCTGGAAGCATATGAACTGGTAAGCTTGAACCTGTTGTGGATAGCTGTAAAACCAAGAATGCAAAAGCGATGAAGCGCCCGATATTTCCAGCTAAAGCCACTAGGAAGAACACGATGGCCAAGAAGGTTAAGCTGATGAATACCGAGAATAAGATTAACATGATCCCGTTTGTAAAGGTTGATTTTAAATAGAAGGAAGCGAAAACAGATGCGATGAGCGCCTGGGCTATCGCAAGCACTGCCATGTTTCTGAATTGGATCGCGTACCATCTAAATGCGGAGCCCTCTGTCACCGCTGGCAATTGTAAGTTGAAGAGACAAGCCATGACCAAAACCCCTACGAATAATGCTAACGAAAGGATATATGGAGCATTAGCATAACGATATCCAGGGAATGTATTGATGGACTTTCCACTTAATTCCACTGGTGCCGCAAACATGGCAATGTTCTTTTCATCCGTGTTAATGGCACTTAATTTATCAGCACCGCCAGATAAGCCGGTTGTCAATGTCTTACTGCCATCTTTGATTTGTCCGACACCACCGTCTACTTGTTGGACACCATCGGATAAAGTGCCCCAACCTGTTTTCACGGTTTTCGTGCCGTCACTCACTTGCGTCATTCCGTTATCCAGTTTGTTTGCACCAATTGTAAGGTCGTTCCATCCCGCTTTCACAGTTTGGTTACCTGCAGCAAGCGTGCCCGTTCCAGCGGCAAGCTTACCGGCACCTTCCGCTAGAGTACTTGTTCCAGAAGCAAGGGTCTTTGTACCGTTAGCAAGCGTGCCAGCCCCGGCTACAAGATCCTTACTGCCTTTAGCGAGAGTTCCGGTTCCAGCTGCAAGGTCTTTACTTCCTTTTGCAAGTGTTCCGGTTCCAGTCACAAGGTCTTTAGTGCCGTTAGCAAGCGTTCCGGTTCCGGCTGCAAGATCTTTACTTCCTTTAGCGAGCGTGCCAGTGCCAGCTACGAGGTCTTTACTGCCAGAAGCCAATGTTCCAGCCCCGGTAGCTAATTCTTTACTACCGGATGCCAAGCTTGCTGTGCCGGCCGCAAGAGTGGAGGTGCCTTGTGCCAATGAACCCGTTCCTGTTGCTAGCTGACTAGCCCCAGCAGATAGGTCTCCTGCACCTTTAGCTAAGTTCTGTGTTCCTGCGTACACTTGTTTTTGTCCTGCTACTAAGGTATTTAACCCAGCTTCTAAAGTGTTGGCACCTGTTGAAGCATCGGCTAGACCACCTTTTATTTGAGCAGCTCCCGATACTAAACCAGGCGTTTGGTTAGCTAATTGCCCCAATCCGCCGGCGACCTGTTGACTTCCTGCTAATAGCTTTTGGAAATCCGGACTTGCCTTAAGCTCAGGTACTTGCTCAGCAAGTTGGGCCAAGCCTGTTGCAACACTACTAGCGGCTGGAGATAATTGTTTCACCGCAGAGTTCACGCCATCAGCACCTGTAGAAAGCCCTTTGCTACCTTCAGCAAGAGTGGCAATACCAGCCTTCAACGAATTACTTCCTGTCTCGGCACTTGTTAAACCATCTAATACTTGCTTCGCGCCACCTTGCAAAGTAGTGGCTCCAGTTACTAATTCTTTTGTTCCACTATTCAATTTTTGAGCGCCGTTATTCACTTCACTTGCGCCACCTTGCAGAGAAGCAGCACCAGCATTTAGAGAAGTGGCCCCCTCATTTAATTTCTGGGCTCCAACATTGACTTGGTTGGCCCCGCCATTAAGCTTTTGGGCCCCATCATTGACTTGAGTAACCCCACCGTTTAATTGCTGAGCCCCGGCATTTAGAGTAGTAGCGCCCGTATTCAATTTTTGAGCGCCATCGTTAACCTGACTAATACCGCCATCGAGTTTTTGGGCCCCATCATTGACTTGGTTCGCACCGCTATTCAGTGCTTGAGCCCCATTATTAAGCTTGCCTGCTCCGGCGTTTAACTCAGTGGCCCCAGCATTTAATTTTCTAGCCCCACCATTTAAGGTCTGAGCTCCATTGTCTACCTGTTTGGCTCCATCCGCTAATTTGCCGATGTCTCCCTGTTTACCAGAAAGAGAGCTGTACATGACGCTCGTTCCAGCTTTTAATTCTGCCGCTCCACTTGCAAGTCTTGCGATGTCTGGTGCCTTTTGTTTCAAGGAATCAAGGATTTGAGCGGTACCATTTTTCAGTTCTCCGGCTCCATCATTGATTTTTTGAGAACCATTCGCCCCATCTGTGAAACCGTTTTCAATATCACCCAGTTGATTGAGCAAGCTCGTTGTATAAGTGGCGGTCACCTTATCAGCCAAGCTTTCCCGAATACGTTCTGTAGCACTTTTGGTTACTTGGGCAGCCATGAAGTGCAACCCTTCATTCTGAGTATAGATCAGTTCGGGTTTTACCGGATTTGCATCCAAGACCGTTGTTACATTCTGTGAGAAATTTTCCGGAATTTCAATGACCATGTAGTAATCGGTATTCTCTAACCCTTTTTTAGCGGTCTTTTCATCAACGAATTCCCATCCGAGGGTATCGCCAGACCGCAACTCAGCCACTAAATCATTGCCGACATTAATGGGCTTCCCGCCTGAAGTGCCACCTACATCCTTATTGACGACAGCGACAGGTAATTTGGATAAATTGTCATATGGCCCCCATTTTGCAGTTAGAATGATTGCTGCATAGATGAATGGGATTAATAAGACAGCAATGATGGCAATAATCCATCCCGTCCTATTTTGGGAGCCACCAAACTGAAATCCTGAATCTTTCATACATAACCCCCTACCTATAAAATTTTATAAAAGCTGATTGGGAGCCGTCCAATCAACTTTTATAAGTATATTCTGACTATTTATTCTAATTCCTTCTTATTAATGACAACTAAAAAAGGGATTTTGGGTAGTTTTTAGGATAAAAGTATCATAAAATAGTAATATTTATCATGGATACTAGAACCTAAAGTCTGATTTATCTTAGATTTTCGCTAAAAAGTGAGTAGTGAATGGACATTCATTCATTTTCTAGGAACGCTCAGTTTGTCAAAATAGGTGCTTATTTTACAAAGTGCAAAGAAACATTACTGTAAAAAAGTAAAAAAAATAAAAAATATTTCTATAGAAAGCGTATCAAATCGTATTAATGTAAGGAAACTGCACTTCAAAAATGATTAAGGGAGGTAGGGCGGAATGAGTCGATTGATAGGACATAACATCTATTTAAGTATATTTATGGTAAATTTGAACACGGAGTATATTATAATAGGAGAAGAAGAAAGGATTGAAGGGGGTTAAAAGATGCATAGTCAATCAAAACGCAGGCACAGGTTAACTTTACTTATGACCATCATGCTTCTGGCAAGTTCATTATTCCCGATTGAAACCTTAGCGAAGAAAACTCCGACGCCAATAGCAAAGGAAAACTGGAAGGTTTCCCTTAATGGGGGGGCATTATTTGAGCCAATCGTTCAAAAGGATGGGTCGCTGTTAGTTGGGAGTTATCAAAAGGTAGATGGTAAATACAAAGAAAATATCCTATCACTATCGAAAACGGGAAAGAAAAGTGGGAAATGGAAACTGACTGCCGAGAAGATTGATCTGGGTGGTACTTCGACCGCCCCGACTATCCTAGCCTTGAATTACTCAAAGGGTAAGATTACGGGTTATAACCCAAAAGGGCAAAAGCTGTGGACTCATAACATCGGTCAAGAATTGCAGATTCATCAGGTAGATGAAAAGGGAAATATCTATGTAAAGTCAACTAAGGGGACATTATATAAGATTTCTACAAAAGGAAAGCAACAATTCAAGCTGGAGGCCGGAGAAGGAGAGTTTCATATTTTCAGTGGATCCGTCTATCATCTTCACTCAAGTGGGATAAACACAACGGTAACGATGTACACGAGTAAAGGGAAAGTGAAGTATAAGATATATCCTTTGGCAAAAGAGGATAATGAGGTCAATTTAGTGAACGTTTCACTAATCGGTTCAGGAAACCATGCCTTTATGAAAGCCACTTATTGGGATGGGGCGACAGAAGATATCTATCATATCCTTTCCGTTTTTGATGAGAACGGAAAACGAATCCGTACAGTCAAAATGGGTGGTGAGCTGGTCAATAAGGTTTTTGAATATAAGAATGATAGCATCTTCTTGGATACGCGCTATTATTACAAAATGAATGCTAAGGGAAAACTTATTAAGAAAACAAAAATGCCTAGTATGGACGATACTACAATCCAACATGCCATGATGACGGACAATGGGGAAGTCTATGTCGAAAGAGGGAAGAAGCTGTTTAAGTTCAAAGCCAATGGTTCAATCGCTTGGTATAAATCGATTACGGGGTCCCTTATGAATGGTTTGGTCATGAACGGCAAGGTTTATGTGAACAATTATCATGCTGAAGGGAAAAGAGATCGGACAGATGGATATGTCACGGTTCTTGATAGCAAAGGAAACGTCATCTCAAAAATTTCGGTAGCTCGTCATATATTCGGAGAGTATGGAGAGACCTTCATTACCGGGGACTTGAAAAGGAAAACTATTTATATCACCAATCATCGCTTTGATTATAAAAAAGACGACTTTAGCAAAATGGTCATCACTTCGGTCAAGCAATAGTATTGTTCAATAGATGGAAAAACGAAAGCTGGCACTCATGGACGGAGAGCCAGCTTTCGTTTTTTTATAGGGTTTTTGACCCGAGATATTTCGGCTTCCAATAGGAGTTATCCATACTTGCTATGCTGACTCCTTTTGAAGTGGCCGAATGAATGAATTGATTATCACCTATGTATATCCCAACGTGTGATACACGTTTACCGCTTTTGAAGAATACAAGATCGCCGGGTTCAGGTTTGGATGTTTTCAAGCCGACTTGGGAATATAATTGCGCTGCCGTACGTGGCATCGTTATATCCTGTGATTCTTGAAAGACATAATAGATGAAACCGGAACAGTCGAACCCTTTCGGAGAGGTCCCACCCCATTTATAACGGACACCCTTGTATTTCTTTGCTGTTTCTAGTAACGCTTCATTATCTATGTTATATACACCAAGAGCATTGAAGGTAGAGCGGTTGGTTATACCACTTTTCTTTATCTTATGGTCTTTTTGAAAGTCCTTTACTGCTTTGGTCGTTGATTCATTGTAATGATTGGAATATGAACCAGAAGGTTTAAAATATCCTTTGAACTTCAGAAGCTTTTGAAGCTGGCGGACGTCGGAATGTTTCATTTCAGGTTCAAGAGTTTGGTCCCCTATGTTAGCGGAAGCTTGATGCTGTAATGGCGATATCAATATGGCGGCAGCGACGACAAGGCAACTTAACATTTTCTTCAATGGATTTTTCCTCCTGAAACTAATATAAATTGGTAGTTATATAGTATTATAGTCATGTTACAATAAACGACATTTTATATTACATTTCTGTTACAAAGGTCGAAAGAAGGAAGAAATCAGCTAAAAAAACCTTTTATTCTAGTTATTACTTATTGTAGGTAATTAATGCTAAGTCTCCAATATATAACTATATATGATATAATTACACTAGTTTTTAATTGAAAAAATAGGAGAGAGAACCCCATGCTAACTAGTATGAAAAAGTTCTTTAATGAGAGTTCTAAAGACTTAAAGCGGATTTATAAGCTTGTAGATAATGTGAATGAATTAGAGAATAAATATGAAAAATACTCAGATCAAGAATTAAAGGGAATGAAGGACCATTTCAAGGATTTACTAGCTTCTGGAAAGTCCTTGATGGATATCCAGGCTGAAGCCTTTGCTGTAGTCCGGGAAGCTTCTAAACGCGTGTTAGGTCTTAGACACTATGACGTTCAGCTTATAGGTGGTTTTGTTCTGAATGAAGGGGCCATCGCCCAAATGAATACGGGTGAGGGGAAAACCCTTGTAGCGACCTTGCCAAGTTATTTGCATGCATTGGAAGGAAAAGGCGTCCATATCATCACGGCCAATGAATATTTGGCAAGCCGGGATAAAGACCTGATGGGCGAGGTCCATGAGTTTTTGGGCATGACAGTCGGTTTGAATATTTCTCAGATGCTTCCAAGTGATAAGCGGGAAGCCTATGCAGCCGATATTACGTATGGGACGGGAACGGAATTCGGTTTCGATTACTTGCGTGATAATATGGTTTTCCGAAAAGAGGAAAAGGTGCAAAGAGGTCATCATTTTGCGATTGTCGACGAGGTTGACAGTATTTTAATTGATGAAGCTAGGACCCCTTTAATTATTGCCGGACAATCAAGCGAAGGCGCTGAGTTGTTCCATATCACAGCGCAAATCATGAAGACATTTAAAGAAAAGGTAGATTACGAGATTTCTAACGAATCGAAGGCAACCTTTTTAACAGATGAGGGTGCAACAAAGATTGAAAAGGCATTTGGAATCGATAACCTATACGATATAGAACATCAAGACCTTCTGCACAATGTAACGCAAGCGCTTAAAGCGCATGCCATCTTGAAATTGGATGTGGATTATATCGTCAAGGATGGAGAGATCTCCTTAATAGATAAGTTCACAGGCAGGGTGATGGAAGGCCGTAGCTTTAGTGAAGGACTGCATCAAGCCATCGAGGCGAAAGAGGGCTTGGAGATTTCCGCAGAAAATGAAACGCAAGCAACGATTACGATTCAAAACTATTTCCGTTTATATCATTCGCTTTCGGGGATGACTGGGAGTGCCATGCCTTCGAAAGGGGAGTTCTGGGAGACATATCAACTGCCTGTTATCGAAATTCCAACCAATAAACCGATACAGCGTGTGGATGAACCGGATCTAATCTTTAAAGATGAGTCAAGTAAGCATAAAAAGATCGTTGCAGAAGTGAAACGGATCCATGCACAAGGTAGACCGATCCTAATCGGTACTACATCGATAGAACAGTCAGAAAAGCTTTCTATCCATTTGGAGCGGGAAAAGGTTCATCATCAAATTCTTAACGCGAAGACGGAAGCGGATGAGGCAAAAATCATCACCAAAGCCGGGCAAAAAGGACAAGTAATGATTGCAACTAACATGGCAGGAAGAGGAACGGATATCTTGCTGGATGAAGATGTGAAGGAATTGGGCGGGCTCCAAATCATTGGGACGGAGCGTCATGAAAGCAATCGAATCGATATGCAGTTACGGGGCCGTTCAGGACGTCAAGGGGACCCGGGTTCTACCCAATTTATCATTTCCTTGGAAGATGATCTGTTCTCCTACTATGATGAAGAAGAAACTGAAAAGTACATGAAGAAGGTCAAGACGGATGATACTGGATTGGTATTAAGTCCGTCTCCGGAGAAGTTTGTGAAAATGGTCCAGGAAACGATTGAGCAAACTCACCAATCAAGCCGTACCCATTTATTGAAATTAGAGCATCCTTTGAATGAGCAAAGCCAGATTATTTATTCGATGAGAGATCGGATTTTAGATATGGAACCTGATCAGATGTTTACAATCTTAAAGGAATATATCCAAAATTATATCCACCAAATTGTCATGATGCATTATTCCACAGAGATAGAAGAACCGGATGTACAAGCTGTTATTGATGAACTTTCTCTTGTGATCTTATCATTAGATTGGCAGGAAAGTGATTTGCAGAATTTAAATGGTTCTGAAATTGAAGAGAAAGCACTTGCTGCACTTGCCGAGATGGAACCTATATTGTTAACGTTACAGGAAGATGCGGAGTGGGGGAGCCAATTACGTGCCTACATGTTACAACAGATCGACACGAACTGGATGAGTCATCTAGACGAGATGAATAGGGTGAAGGAAGGAATCGGTTTAAGTGGCTATGGCCAACAGGATCCTTATATGCTGTTTGACAAAGAAGCGCTGAGCCAGTTCAATAACCTATTAAATAAAATCCAATCAGAGATTAGTATTCACTTTATGGAATATGTAAAAAGTTCGCAGGATGAGGACGAAATGGAGGAGAATCATTAATGGGTCTATTCGGGAAAAAAGATAAATTGAAAGTAACGGAGAAAACAGTTAATACAGCCTCAGCTGAAGAGGCTATCTCGACTGAGGAGGATGCGGTATATACTTCACTGGTATTCCATGAGGATTGGGAATCTTCCAAACAAGAAGAATATGTTTTCAAATTTCACCATCAACAATTACCTTCATTAAAACCAAACCAGATTTCAATTTCTGGCGTCAAATTAACGAGGGTTGAAGATGATGTAGTCATCTTGGCTTTTCTACGTAATACATTAGAAAGAGCTGTTAGCTTCGAGGTCATTGATTTGCTATTGCTCGATGAGAATGGAAAAACATTGGCCAGGAAGGCGTTCGATTTATCAACGATGGGAGAAATCCCGGCGCTTTCAAGTGTGCCATGGCGCTTCCTGTTCGAAGAGCCTGATATCTTGGATAGGGCTATACCTGATGAAGGTTGGAAAATCGCTTTTGAGCTGAAGAACCAGAAGAGAGAGCATGAGCTAGACTTGGCCCCCCTTTGGAAAGAACAGCTTCCAGAGGCTCAACAAGAGAACTTGAGAAAGCTAGTTGCAGGACTTCCGAAGCTTAACGAGGGCGAAGTGAACTTCATGGGTCTGGAAGCTAAGTTCAAGGATAACGAACAGTTGGCTGTAACGGTTTTGATCCGAAACGGTAGTGAAAAACAAATTAAGATTGAGAAGCTTCCTCTGGTTGTAGAGGATGGCAATGGAGATCAAGTGTGCCAAGGTGGGTTCTCTCTCGATGATTTCGAAGTGAAGGCCAATACGAGTAAGCCATGGACTTTCATTTTCCCAGGAGAGCTTGTGAAAAAGAAAAACCCTGACCTATCCCGTTGGAAAGTATATCCGCCAAGTTCTGTGTGACGTATACGGAATATAGGGCTTGATTGAATGTTTTTGAATGACTCCGCTATGATAAGTGGGGTCATTTCTTTTACTTCATAAGAAAAACCCGAAATAGGATACTCTCATGGAGAGTGTCTTGTTTCGGGTTTGCTTACTTTATAAGAGTTTTATAGAGATATTTTTAAAGGAATTAAGAAAAATCAGGCCAATTTTTTTGACTTTGATCTCCATCAATTTGAACGAGGGTACGATAAGTAAAGGGTAGAAGTTCACTTTCTTCTTTCCCAGTATACGGAAGGGCTAATTCAAAAGGAATTAACTCGAACTCTTCTTCAGTTTCGGAGATAAGATAAGCACCTATAATTTGGCCGTTATTTTCCATATTCAACGTCAAGAATGCTGGATAGTAAGTCTCATCACTTGCCTTCAATACGGATTTAGCAGTAACCAGATTATTTTCTTCTTCCTCGACATCAGGATTACTCGTTTTCTCTAAAGTTTTTACAGCCCAACCTTGCTTTTTGTAACCGCCAATAATTTTAGGAGGATTCTCCTGCAATTTCTGTAAAAGATTATTCGTTTCTTCTTGATTAGTCATTTATTACTTGTTCCCTCCAGTGAAAGTTCAATGTTATACCAATACTATAAATATACTTCTAATAATTCAATCATTTCTTATTATACCTATCTTTTCCTAATTGGTAAAATACCAATTAGGAAGAACTTCTAATATTCTTCTGGTTTTTTACTACCAAATTCTTTTATATGGAAAAACATCAATAATTTGATAGAATTTTTCGGTGTTTTTTCATAGGAGTCAGAAAATTTTAGAGATTTATATGGAATAAAAATCACGTACCTTCATAAAAAAGAGGAAGAAGTTTTCCAGATAGTGAGCGGATTTGGTGACTCCAATTACAGTGGAAAAGATGTTAATCAAACGATTGATTAATAGAATGAAAGGGATTTAGCATCCATGGTGGAATGAGAAAAAGGGCGAACTGGTAAAGTTCCGCCCTTTCTTCATTAGATTCCAAGATGTGCTTTTATACGATTTTGAGCTTCTAGTTTTGTTTCGTCGGAAACGATATTGTACCAAAGACCATCGATTCGTTGGTCGTCACCCGCTAATGTGAATTGATCTATTTTATTGAGAGAAGATTTGTAGTTCTTCTGGATGCTTAACATTTCATTAAAGGTCAAATTGGTCTCTACGTTTTTGCCGATTGCGTCAAGGATATCATCGTAATTGGTCAGTGTGGACAAACTTGCGCCTTTTTTGATGACGGCTTGGATAACTTGTCGCTGTCTCATTTGGCGTCCATAATCACCTCGTGGGTCTTCCTTGCGAATCCGGGAATAAATTAACGCTTCTTTTCCATTCAAATCAATGTTTCCCTTTGCAAAGCTGTACTTTTTGTAGACGAGGGCCATATCATTATTGACTGTGATGCCGCCAACTGAATTGACGATGTCCTGAAACCCTTGCATATTCATCTTGACATAATAATCAATCGGTATATCCAAATAGGATTCAACGGTGTTAATGGCCATGGTAATGCCACCATACGCATAGGCATGGTTCATTTTCTCTGTCGTGCCTCTTCCGATGATTTCCGTACGTGTATCACGAGGGAGGCTCAACATTTGAATCGATTCTTTCTTGGGATTTACGGTCATGACGATCATGGTATCCGAACGTCCGCTATCATTTTTCCTTTCATCTACCCCAAGTATGAGTAATGAAAAGGGATCCTGCTTTTTAAACGTTATATCTTCCACGCGTTTATCCGTTTTATGTTCTGTTCCCTTCATGGTGTTAACCGCTCCTAACAAGGATTGGTATACGGATGCTGCATAAGCACCGCCACCGATGAAAAGGATAAGAAGGATGAACCCGAATATTTTTAGTGATTTCCGTTTCTTTTTCTTCTTATTGCGATCGGATCTCATGTTTGTTCCTCCTTGTTCTGTTTCCGCTACTCGATGGAAAGGTGAAAAAAGGCCTAATTAGTATATCTAATATACCTTTTTTTAGTAAAAAAAAGAATAGTATCTTTTTGTATTCGCAGATAATTTTTACCTATATTCATCTGGAAAAGCGAAGGGATCAAGGTAGAACAAGATTCCCTTCGCCATTTTCCCATGAATTTATTTAGGCAACTTATCTTTTTCGGTTTCTTCCACAGATTGTTCTTGTTGCACTCGTAATAGTTCATTTTCAATCGCTTGTACCATGCTAGCCAATTTGGTCTCCGTTTTTTCGAAAGAATGAGTGGAAGGCAATGTCTCGTATTTCATGAGATTCTCTTTGGCCATATCGTAGTGCCCTTCGTTTAACTGATTTTCCGTTTCTACTAATAACTCATATCGGGCAAGATCATAACCGATATCCTTATTGTTACTTTTTGCAGGCGTGACAAATTTGGCCGTGGCCAGTTTTCGAACAGTCTTTCCGAACAATTTATTGATCTGATTTTCGGTAGTATCGGTCTGTTTGACCAATTTGTCATGAGCAGTAAACGTTGTGCTATTCAGAGTACCTGCTGTTAGGTATCTTGTTAGTTTCTTATTTGTTTGAATAAGGTCGTCTCCAGCATGAATAGCATTCATGTAGGCCAGAGAGTTATCACGATAGGATTTAGTCGTTTTTAAGGCTGCATTTGGCTTTGTACGGTATTTTGCGGGAAGCTTGGCGATGGCCTTTTCTTGCTTTTTAATTTCTTTATTCGTTTTATCGTACAGGGACTTATGGGCGCTGGTCACTTTCAATTTGCTTTCGCTTTTAATGTCGGTAGAGTAATAGTTTTTCAGTTTTGCGGCTGTCTTATTGTATGTTTTGATTTGCTTGGTCACTTTATCACTGGCTGTAGCCTTGCGGGAATCGAAAAGCTTGTACCCTTCTTGTGCGGTATATAGGCCGATACTTGCATTTTGACTCCAGATTTTGGCGTAATTCCTAAGAGGGACATGTGTTTCCCCGACAGCAGGAGACACCTCGATGGTGAAGGCTGGTTTCTTTTCCACAGTAGAGAACCAGTCACTGAAACCACCGCCGAATGATTTTGATTTAACCAGGCTATAGCCGGTGATTTTACTCAGTTTGCTTGCATAATGGGCGTCTTGTGTATAGCGACTTCCCGTTTGCTGATACTTCCAGAAGATGATTTGTCCACTCGAATGGTAGGAAATCGCGATTTCTGGATCAATTTTATCTACAAAGGAAAGGATGGCTTTCGTTTCGGATGCGGCAGCCACCTTTGGTCCATTATAATTTTTATAAGAGGGACTCTTAGGACCGCCAAGGTTTTTCCAGTTCGGACTATATTGACGGTTTAAATCGACGCCTTTTCCGTTGGCTTTCCAGCGTTTGAAGTTCTTGCTGCCACCATTCATTTTAATGATTTTTGCATGGTCCTTGGCTGCAAAGCTTTTCAGGCCAGATTGCTGTAAGGTCACTCCATCCGGGTTGACCATTGGTACGAACCAAATCGTTGTATCGTTCAGGAGTTTTTTGACATTGTAGCCGTTGACGCCGGTGTTGTTTTTATAGGCTAATGCATATTTATCTATCATATTCATATTAAGATTGGTTGTAATCCACTCACGGGCATGGTGGGACCCATTGAGGAAGACCGTGGATTCCCCTTTTCCGAGAGAGACTGCATAAATGTTCCGGCCATACTCGGATTTCCCGATGATTTCTTGTTTGATGAGGCCAGGATACGCCTTTTCTAGTTTCTTGATATCCTTTTGCATGTTGGCATAAGAGTAGGTTTGGTTAGGGTTAACAATGGATGATGATTGCGCGTAAGTAGATTCGGAAAATACGAAAGTCCCAAACAGTAAGAGGAGAGATAGTAGAAATATATGAAATTTGGTCATGGTGCGCCACCTTTTCTAGTTAATATTAACCATATTACCATAAAAAATATGTAAAAAAGCATAAAAATACCAGACTACCAAAATTGTAGTCTGGTAAAAAGAGATTATAAACTTCTATAGCCTACGATTTTGCTTTTGTAATAAGTGTGGGAAACGTTGTTAATTTCTATTCCGTTACTTGATGAAGCATGGATGAATTGTCCACTCCCTAAATAGATGCCCATATGATTGACGACGGATTTACTAGATCCGGTTGCAAAGAAAATGAGGTCGCCGGCTTTTGGCGATGACACTTTTTTGCCCATATCATAATAGGTGGAAGAGGATAGTCTTGATACTTCATAACCTGCTTTTTTAAACGTATAGTAGATGAATCCGCTACAGTCAAATCCTGAAGGGGAAGCTCCTGCCCAAGAATAAGGGGTACCGATTAACTTTTTCGCCTCGGAAATGAGGGTATCCACTTTATTGCCTGAATCTGTTACTTTTTCAGGAGTTTCCACTGTTGAAGCTGGGTTTGCCGATTTAACCAAGGATAATTTTTGACCGATTCTAATGATGTCGGAGGTTAAGGAATTGAATGATTTAAGGTCAGCTACTGTTATGTTTGCCTGCTTAGCGATCTTTGATAGAGTGTCGCCCTTTACAACGATATATGTATTCGAAGTGACGTCGGCTTTAGGTGTTGAAACGTTCGCTGGTTTGGCATTGCTCGGTAAATCGATGGTCGTGGTTGTTTTCGTGCTGGATACGATCAGTTTATCACCGGCATAAATCGTATCGGAGTTAAGGTTGTTCAATTTCTTTAACTCAGCAAGCGTAAGATTATGTTTGTTGGCGATTTTTGTTAGTGTATCTCCAGGCACGATGGTATAGGTGGAGTTTTTTGTCTTTTCTACGGAAACAGAAGCTGTTGATGCTTTTGTTTTGGTTGTGGTTGTTTGGGATTTAGATGTAATTATTTTTTGATTAATCTTTATCATGTCTGATTGTAAGTTATTAAGTAGTTTTAGCTCTTTTACGGTCGTTTTGTGTTTTTGGGCGATTTTGCTTAAGGTATCACCGCTTTTTACTGTATACGAATTGGCAAGGGCTGGAGAAACAAAAGTCGAAGATAGGACGGCTAATGTCGAAATTGCAACGATACTCTTTTTCACGTAATTCCACCTCTAACATGTCTTTTTCCCTATTCTAACAAACTAAATGGAAAAAATTATATTACATTTGTGTTACATGGATAAAATGGGATAAATTCACTGGTTTATTTTGTTGGAAAATGGTAATTATCCTCCTGTGATTTTCTCCTATAATATGAGTTCTTTTTCATTTACATAAAAAGGGGGACCTGTCTCGGTCCCCGTCATTTTCTTTTGTCGACTACTGTAAAAGGGTTGCTTTTTATGGTGCGGGTATTTCCAGCTTCATCAGCAAGCTTCACCTGGAAGCGGTAGTTTCCTTCCTTGGCAAAGGAATTATTGGTGACCCGCCCATTCCATGCAACTGTATGATTACCCTTTTGATAGGGTTGCTTCGTTGCAAGCTTTTTCACGGTGACACCCTTTGAGTCAATGATGGAAGTGGAAGAAACCGCCGCTTCCTTTATCTTTATTTTCGTACGGATGGAAGACGTCCCCGTCATATTGAAAGTGGTGCCTGAGTTTTCCAAGGTAGCATTCGGGGCTTTGCTATCCACCATGATCGTGAACGACTCTTCTTTTCCCATTCGCTTATTGACATCGGCCAGGGATATAACAAGGGAGTAGGTTCCATCCTTTACTTGCTTGTTGCTGGTGTTTTCCCCATTCCATATAAGTGAATTGTCTCCACCTTTAAATGTTTTGGATTTTGAAAGGGTATCTATCTTTTGCTTGTTCCTATCCACGATGAAGGCTGTTACTACTGCACTTTTATTAAGAAAAAAAGGGATTTTCACCTGTTTGCCAACCACAGGCGAGTAGATGAGGGACTTTTTGCCGAAAGCAAGGCCAGGCGTTACCTCATCTTTTACCGTGACATACGTGCTCTTGGAAACACTATGTTTCTTGTTGGAAATCTTCACAGTGACTTTCACTTTCCCGGAAGGAGCATAGGAACCATTATCCAATTTCCCGTCCCACTTCGTTGAAAAGACCTGCCCGTCCGACTTTTTATTCGTCACAAGTTTCCGGATGGGTTTATTGTTGGCATCATGAATGAAAACGGATATACTCGTTCCCTTTTTTGCCTTGAACGAAAGGGAAAGGGAATTCGTTCCGTCTTCGATCAGTGTTTGGCTTGATGTCGTCAGCTTTGATAAGGGTCCTGGAGTATGGGTCAATGCGTTATAGGCATCGACACGGCCATATCCATAGAAATCATCTCGGCCCATTACTCCAAGGTCCTTACTGGATGTTTGTAAGATATCTGTCACTTCTACTGGAGTAAGGAATGGGTTCTTCGATAAAACCAATGCGGACACGCCGCTGACTACTGGAGCTGCCATGGAAGTCCCACTCATGACATCATAGGAATTCCAAGGAACGGTGGAGTAGATATCCAGACCAGGTGCAGCTAAATCGATAGATGTACCATAGTTGGAGAAATCAGCTTTCTTATCTTGTTTTGTTGTGGCGCTGACGCCTAATACATGATCTAACGCCGCCGGGTACTGTTCAGTCTTTGTATCTTCATTTCCGGCTGCAGCTACGATGAGTATCCCTTTCTTCCACGCACTTTGTATGGAGTAATCCAATACCTCTGTATAATCTTCCATTGTCAGGCTTAGATTGATGATATCGGCCCCAGATTTAACGGCATAATCGATTCCGTCGATAATCGTAAAAATATCCGCCTCATTTTCACTGAATACGTTGACCGGAATAATCTTGACGTTTGGGGCAATCCCAGCGATTCCCTTTCCATTTAGGGAAGCACCGATAATGCCGGCAACATGGGTACCGTGGTCACTCGAAGGTAGCGTTTTGTTGCTCCCGGTAACAGCATTGAATGGCATGATGATGTGGTCCTTCAGTTCGGGATGAGTGGCTTGGATGCCAGCATCAATGACGGCCACTTTAATGTCTGGCGAGCCTTTGGTTAGGTCCCAAGCTGTATCCATATTGATTTTCTTTGCGTACCATTGTTTGGAGTAACCCGAATCTGTAGGAATATAGCTCGTCCTCACTTTATAGTTGGGCTCTACCGCCTCTACCTCATCCCACTTTTTAAGAGAGGTGATAGCCTCTTGCCTATCCATTCCTTCATGGAGGGAAATGAGGGTGAAGTTTCCGTTTTGGATGGTTTGGAGTTCTTTTGCTTGAATGCTCTGTAATATGGATTCTTTAACGTTATAAGTAGTCTCCCTATCGAACTTAATGATTAGTTGTTCAGTTTGATAGATTGTGGTGGAAGGAAACGTTTCATTTTGATTATCATTCGGCTTCGAATTCATTTCGGAACCATAGGCATGTGACCAGTCCGTCGAAAAGAATAGAAGGATAAAGAGCATGGGAATGCATTTTTTCATTAACATATTCCTCCTGAGTTGTTCTAGAAGATTCATAACTAAATAGTATCATGGATTGAAGCGTAACCTAGTATTTTCCTTTTGAGAAGTATGTCGAATCACCTCTAAAAATGTCTATGAGTGATTCAACCTAGGTGGTTAGTACCCTATTTATGCTAAAATTACTCATTTTTCTTAACAATTTATGTATATATACGATATTATTAACAGTATATCGATAAAATTGGACTAGGAGTGAGTTAATTATCAAAACAAAGTGGTTAATGGTTGGCGTAGTTACCTTAGGATTGGTGTTATTTTCAAGCGGAGGATTTTCAGGGACGACTGCTGAGGCAAGCAGTGGTAAATGGAGCGTAACGTATTATCCGAAACTTAACTTCAAAGGAACCGCCGTCAAGAAGACGGTAAGTGATATCAATTTTGCCTGGGGCACTAAATCCCCGGCAGCAAAGATTCCGGTCAATAAATTTTCCGCTAAGTTGACGAAAACGCTTACGGTCAAAGAGGGCGCGAAATACCGTATTTCCGGAAAAGCGAATGACGGTGTCAGAGTCTATGTAAATGGTAAGAAGAAAGTAGACTATTGGAAAGACGGTTCTCATTCATTTAAGAAGGACCTTATGTTGGCAAAGGGAGATCATAAGGTGGAAGTGCAATATTATGATCAAAAGGGCAATGCCTACTTGAATGCCGACGTTGAAAAGGTACCGGAGACCATCCCAACAGACAAATGGACGGGCTTGTTTTTCCCAAGTTCTAACTTCACGGGAACGCCAGTAAGTACCACGGCTAGCAATCTGAAATTTTCTTGGGGTTCAAAAGCCCCCGTTGATAAAATAGCAAAAGGTACATATTCGGCCATCTATCAAAAGAAAGTGGTCGTGAAAAAAGATACGAAATACGTGTTAATGGGGAAAGCGAACGATGGCGTCCGCATTTATGTGGATGGCGTAAGGAAAGTAAACGAGTGGAAGGATGGCACGCGTAACTTCGAAAAGAACCTCACGTTGAAAAAAGGGACTCATACGATAAAAGTAGAATACTATAATAAAAGTGGAAGTGCGCAATTACAAGTCGATCTTAAGGAATCGGAAAAGGTTACACCGTTAGAAAGATGGGCAGTGACCTTATATGGTAACCAGGATTTGACGGGGAACAAGGTCTATCAAAGTGCCGCTACATTGGACTATGATTGGGGCACGAAAAAGCCAGCCACTGGAATCCCGACCAATCATTTTTCAGCAATATTCGAGAAACGGACAAAGCTGACAAGCTCGGGTACGTATATCTTATCAGGCGGTGCTAATGATGGGATACGGGTATATGTAGATGGAACGAAAAAAGTAGATCAATGGAAAAATGGAACACATCCTTTTAACATAGAGATGAAATTGGATGCAGGCATTCATGTCATCAAAGTGGAGTACTATGACAATACGGGGTTTGCTAAAGTTAAGGTTGATTTAAAAGAGAAATCGAATATAACCAGGGCAGCAAAGTCCGGGTATAATGTGACGTTGGATTCCGCCCTGTCGAAGCAAATGTCGACTAACCCGCAAACGGATAAAAAATATGAAGCCTTCATCCCTGCAAGCAGCGTGAAACTTGCCTCGACGAAGACGAGCGGGACAACGAAGGAAAAGGTCAACATCATTACAACGGACTCCAGGAAATTAGGTTCGTTATCGAAGAACGCGAAGGTGACGATCCAAGATAATAAAACGATCGATAAGAAGAAGTATTATAAAATTGCAACGGGATGGGTTAGTGCTTCCAAAGCTGATACGAAGTATTATATGGATCCGAGTAACTTTACGAAATCGGATACGTCCTATTATCAATTTGCTAAACTATCAATGTTCTCCGCACTGAATGAAAGTGAAATCAATCAAAAAATCCTCCATGATAAGGGGATCTTGAAAGATCAAGCAAGTTCATTCTTAGAGGCTGGGTTCAAGTATGGCGTGAACGAAATCTATCTCATTTCCCATGCTAATCTTGAAACGGGCAGAGGGTCCTCAAGGCTGGCTAAGGGAATCAAAGTGAAAACGAAAAAAGACAGCAAAGGCAACATCGTTTATGCAGCCAATAAGGAAAAAGAGATAGTTGTATTGGCGGATGATGCGAAGGATTATGAAGCCAAGGTTTACAATATGTACGGAATCGGTGCCTATGATAGCTGCGCTTTGGAGTGTGGTGCAAGAAGGGCGTTCAATGAAGGCTGGACAACCCCAAGCAAGGCCATCGTGGAAGGTGCGCAATTCGCGGCGGAAAACTATATTTATGCCGGTCAGGATACGCTTTATAAAATGAGATGGAATCCAGATCAGTTGGTGGAGAAAGGGTATGCCACCCATCAATATGCCAGTGATATTGGCTGGGCCGTTAAGCAGACCAAAAATTATGTAGAGCTTTATTCTCTACTCAATAGCTATACGGTCGTGTATGATGTTCCGAGTTATAAATAAACGAAAAAAAGGTACCACTCGGGTACCTTTTTTTTCGTTATTGAACATTGGAAGAGGCGATATACCAAGTCGTTTTCGAACCTGATACTTGGATCTTGTACCAATTGAACAAGTTGGCGGCATTATTGTCTTCGATGGAGCTTTCTACAATTTTGAATGTCGTTCCCTTTTTAAATGTTTGCTTTTTGGAACTGGTTGTCGAAGGCTCATTTCTAAATAGCGTATCCTTCTTTAACGTGAATGAAGCTCCTTTTTTATGGAGCTGGGTGGATTTTGTTTGTTTAGGTGTTTGATAAGACAGCTTATTTTGGAAATTCAGGATGCTGTCGCTAACCTTGATATCCACATCATCTTTGGTGAAGATATACGGATTTACAAAGGCTTGTTGATTAATCAAATGATAGACCTTTGCCTGATAAGGAGCCTTTGCAGCCGGGTGGTTCCGTTCGGATAGACCGTTATAGGCCATGATGGCAAAGTACCAGTTTTCAAGAATGTCTGTTTTATAGCGATTGACCTTAGGCAAAACAGGCCTCTTCGCATTAGCATAGTCCCATTTTTTTAGTAGGATTTCCACGCCGGCCTGAATATTATACTCCGTATCATACTTTACTTTATCCCAATCATAGCTTTTGTCTTCTTTGGATTGGGGCGTGATCTGCATGATTCCGTACCCATTATCCGAACTTGTGAACACGTCGCCGGCATTCGTGAATTGGTGCCACTTTCCATTCTCCGTTTTGGCAATGGCTTTAACAACCTCAGGTGGAATGTTCTTTTCGATTGCCTTCTTCGTTAGCAAGGTTTTTAATTCTTTCGTGCTTAGAAACATGTCGGACATGATGGTCGTTAGTTTTTGCTCCAATAAGTTTCTTTCAGAAGGAAGAGCTTTTATCTTTTTCATAATGGAATCATGAATTTGCGGGACCTTTGCATCTGACTTTCCTCGGGAGATAAGGCCATCTACCTTATCATAGTCAGATTGGAGGGCAACCCATTCGCCAAGTTGATCTTTCTTCGGGAATTTCTTCTTGGCAAGGCCGTTCTGAATTGCGCTGAATTCCTTCTTTAGCTGTGCTTTTTGTTTTGCATTGGAAATCGTATCGATATGGAGAATGACCTTTTTATAATATGGCAGGATCTTTGCGCTAGTGGCATTCATATTTTTCTTGGTATCGTTAATGGCCTGTTTCACGGTCGAAACCGTTTGTAGCGCACTTTTATGCTTTTCGACAGGCTTGATATACAGTGATTTCATTTTTTCTTTTGTTTTGGTTCCTTTTACCTGAGTGACCTTAATGGATTGCTTATCAAAGGTGGCTATAAGGGAAAGGTATGCCGTATGAGCGGATTGCGTGTAGGGCCCGGTTTTCAAAGCCTTTTCTAGTTTCATCCGTTTTTTGTCTATTTCTTTTCCGGCTTTAACCGCGGCGATATAAACCTTTCCGGTGTCCACTTTTGTCTTCACTTTCTTGAGGCGGTTGTTATACTTTGTTTTCGCCTTGCCGTTGGATAGCTTATTGACTTCCTTTAGAGCTGTCGCATACTTGGTGTTTGCCGATTTATATTCTTTCTCAGGCAGGTTTTTCCCGGTCGCTTTACCAGGGAGATAACTCAACGTATATAAAGTGGACGCTGCCTTTTCCGCATTGGCGACTGCGGTCTCTGTTTTGGAAACGGCATGCGTTGAACTTGGCTGTACAATGGCAACGAAGAGAAAAAGGGTACAGAGGGTAAGGAAAAGTTTTTTAGCTTGTATCAAGAAATGTAACCTCCTAGTAAAATAGTCTATGTTACTAGTATTCTACCAGAAAATATATGAATTTACATAAAAAACCACCCTTGTATTTAGGGTGGTTGAAATAGTCTATTTTTTAGGAAAAAGGAAGTCGACCAGATTTCTGCTCGAATCCCCGTTTGAATACTGATTCCATTTTTGCTTGAAGGGTTCGACTTTTTCTAACTGGTAATCAGCTGTACGAATTTTCTCGAGAAGTTCTTCTGTTGTTGTGACGATGGGCCCTGGCATCGAGGACTCGTAATCTTCCCAAAACCCACGCTCTTCTTCGTATTCTTGCAAGTCATAGGCAAAGAAAATTATGGGCTTTTGTAAAATGGAAAACTCAAACGGAATCGATGAGTAGTCCGTTATGAGAAGGTCGGTGCTTACGAGAAGCTCGTTTACGTGAAAATCGCCGGTAACGGGATACACGAATCCAGGAAATTGATGCATGACATCATGTTCAGCTGTTACAGCTGGATGAAGCTTGAGTAGTACCGCATAGTTCTCTTTTTGTAGTTCTCTGTAGAGCAATGCTAAATCGAGAGCAACCTTTCCCGAGTTTAAGTCGGCATTCCGAAAAGTGGGGGCATACAAGATGATTTTCTTATTCTCAAGTTCGGGATATTTGGTCAACAGTGCCCGTCTTGCATCCTGTTTTGCACGTTCATTAAAAAAGAAGTCGGTACGCGGAATTCCTGTTCTGATTATATGGGAATCCGGCAACTGAAAACTTTCCTGATAAATCCCGGCCATTTTATCTGAACCGGTCGTGACATAATCGAATTGTTGATAGACGCTTAAAAATCGTTTTCTGGCCCTGGGGGAACGATCTACAATCGAAGGGTCCTTGGCACCGAATTTCTTGACGGCACCGGCCGCATGCCAGACTTGTACACGGCTTACGGGCTTTTTGAATGTTACCGCCGAAAGAAAACCAAAATAGTTATCCATGATGATCCATTTGGATGTGGCCAGGTGATAAATGGATCGAATCATGGCTGGGATATGTTTCGTTTCAAACGGAAGGACGATGGTTTTCCCATCGTCCTTTACGTGTATATGGCTACTTGATTTAATTAATAAGACTTTTTGAATGGGAAGGTCCTGCCTGTCCATTTCTTCAGCAATATGTTGACAGTTATCTCCGAAAGAAGTGACAAAGGTCGTTTTCTCTCTTAATGGAAATAGCTTGAAAATGGAGAATAGGACTTTGAAGCCTAATAAATAAATCTCTATTGCGATCTCCCTAGCCATTGGTAACTTTTAAAAGGTCATCTTTGATTTGGGAAGTGGATATTCCGATTGTTCTTGGAAGGTATACGACTTCACAAACTTCAGCCAATTCATCGAATTTGCCTTTCCAGTCATCTCCCATGACAAAAACATCTACGCCTTCACGAATGATATCTTCTTTCTTTTGTTCCCATGTGTTTTCCGGGATGACTTCATCCACGTAACGAATGGATTCTAGGATCATTTTTCTGTTTTCAAAGCTATGGTAGGATTTTTTATCTTTTAATGCATTGAATTCATCCGTAGAAATTGCAACGATTAGATAATCTCCTAAGTCTTTAGCTCTCTTTAGTAGATTAATATGTCCCCAGTGAAGTAAATCAAAGGTTCCGTAAGTAATAACTTTCTTCATGTTTGTTCCTCCTATTTAACGAAAATTTATATATTTACTCTGAATGGTCGATATTAAGAATATAGTGAAAAAGTAGCTTATCATTTATGGGCCATTTGATGGTCGATTTAATTATACCGCATTAAATTTACAATTGGACCACAAAATTTTTACAATCCTGTTGAATTTATAATATCCTTGGTCAATTTGGATATCATTTTACAGTTAAATCGGATGTTATTCAAGGATTACTATTTATTTCACGACTGATCAACCGATGATGATGGTACAGTATGTATACTTTTCCTATAATATTATATTTTCTTTCTTGTGGAATGATAAAAGTGACTAAACTTGTGTAATGTATGTTTGAATTTGGGTTAGTGAAATCCTATAATAATAATACTTAATGCTGGCATGTAATTGAGAGGGGAAATTCTTCCGTATGGAGAGTAATGTTTTGAAGAATAGAAAGACGATGAGTGTGCACTTGGATAATGGCGTGTATTACCTGGAAGTGGCCATTGAGCATACTTTTTTGGAAGGTATAGAAGATTTCTCATTTATTTTAACGAATCGGTATAACGAAGATGATATCATCAACTTGGAATTTGTGAAAAAGGAACAAACACATGAGTATCATATATTTGAGGTGACGGTGCCGTTCAGCTCACATACGGATAAATTTCTTGATGGTGAAATGTGGGATCTTCATATCGTTAGGAAGATAGAGGAAGATGCGGTCAAATCTAGAATAAGCTCTCAAAATCGGCAATTAAATATGCATTCCATCGTTCTTGAGGATCGTAAGAAAATGTTTTATCCTTTCTCGACTAAAAAGGGGAACCTTTCCTTTTATGCGAATGACTATAAACTCTTTTCCATGTTCGATGCACTGAACCTGCAGAAGGACGGTACCCTGGAGTTTTCCGGTTTTTTTAACTATCCACCTTTATTTCAATTGAAGAAGTACGAGTTCAGTCAGATTAACATGCTTGTTCGGAATAATAGAACCGAAGAGGAAACGGTGGTCCCTTTGCAAAATGTGGACCGTATAGATTTGGTTGAAAAGTACAGTGGAAGTCATCTACCGAAGAATATCGGTTTTAAAGGCTCCGTTAATCTCCTTGATCAGATAGACTATGACGAGGCCAAGTATTTCTCTTTTTACGTAGTGCTTGATTATCAAATCGATGGCATTCATGATCAGCTAACCAGTTTAAGGATGAAATGTAGCTCGCTTGAAAATCTTCCGAGCAGAAGCATCCTGACACAGGATGGGAAAAAGGTTCAAGTTAAAATAAAAGCAACAAAAATTTCGAAATATTTCTCTCTATCCGTTTCACGGTATAACTTCAAAACCGAGGTCGTCCAAGGATTGAGAAACAAATGGGTGAGGACCCGCCGAAGCAAGCGCATTAAAAAATGGTACAAAGCTGCGTTTGCCGTCGTCAGCCGGCTCATACCGGCCAATAAAAAGTTGGTGGTCTTCGAAAGCTACCATGGTAAGCAGTATAGCGATAGTCCAAGGGCGATATATGAATACATGAAGGAACATCATCCGGATTATACAATGATCTGGAGTGTGGACCGGGCTTCTATGAAGTATTTTGCTCAAAAAGACGTCGAGTATGTCAGACGATTTTCGATGCGTTGGCTTTTCATCATGACAAGGGCAAAGTATTGGGTCAATAATGTCCGGTTCCCGCTTTGGATCCCAAAGCCCAAGCATACGGTTTACGTCCAAACCTGGCATGGTACGCCGCTTAAACGACTGGCGATGGACATGGAAGAAGTGCATATGCCTGGAACGAATACGAATAAATATAAAGCGAATTTCCTGAAGGAAGCGAGCAATTGGGATTACTTGGTTTCCCCGAATGCTTATTCAACGGAAATATTCAAACGGGCGTTTCAGTTCGATAAGGAAATCATCGAGTCGGGTTACCCACGTAATGATTTTCTTCATACCTGTAATGATGAGGAAACAATCACGGAACTGAAAAGGAAATTCAATCTTCCGCTTGATAAGAAACTTATTCTGTATGCCCCGACTTGGAGGGACAATCAGTTTTTCCAGAAAGGGAAGTACAAATTCAATCTGGAACTGGATTTGGCAAGAATGCGGGAAGAACTTGGTGACTCATATATCGTCATTATGCGTATGCACTATTTAGTCGCCCAAAATATGGACCTCACTGAATTTGATGGCTTTGCGTATGATTTCTCTCACCTAGAAGATATTCGGGAGCTTTATTTGATATCTGATATACTGGTAACCGATTATTCCTCCGTATTTTTCGATTATGCGAATTTAAGAAGACCGATGATTTTCTTTACGTACGACATTGAGGATTATCGTGATAATTTACGGGGCTTTTATTTTGATTTTGAAGAAAAGGCGCCCGGTCTTTTAACGAAAACGACCGAAGAGCTTATCGCAGAGGTTAAACATATGGAAAGCAATCAATTTAAGTTAAGCGAAAGATTTGAAGAGTTTTATCAGAAATTCTGTTATTTGGAATCCGGGCAATCTGCTAAACGTGTTGTAGAAGAAGTGTTTGAAAAGGGCACGAAACGAAACGGATAGTATATCGAAGGAAGAACGTGAATAAACCGGCTGTCTACCAGCCGGCTCTTTTTATGAAAGGAGAAGGGTATGTCATCGATAGTAAGAAAGGTGAAGGGGTTACTCACCAACGCATATAAATTGGCTTTCACTCTGGCGGGGAAAGTGCTGCCGGTCGATCAAAAGCTTGTTATTTTCGAAAGCTTTTTAGGAAAACAATACAGCTGTAATCCACGTGCAATATATGAATACTTGCAGAGTAACCATCCTGAATATAAAATGTATTGGAGTGTCGATAAAAGGTATACGGCACTGTTTGAAGAGGCGGGCATTCCCCACCTCAAACGGTTTTCGGTAGGATGGTTGCTTAAGATGACGCGTGCCCATTATTGGGTGACGAATAGCAGGATGCCGCTATGGATTCCCAAGCCGAAGCATACCGTATATTTGCAAACCTGGCATGGTACGCCATTGAAGAAACTTGCGTCAGATATGAAGGAAGTCCATATGCCTGGGACGACGACGGAGAGCTATAAAGAGAATTTCCATGCTGAATCAAGCAAATGGGATTATCTGATTTCTCCGAATGCCTATTCCAGCGAGATTTTTGCGCGCGCTTTTAATGTCGACACCTCTAAAATTCTGGAAACCGGTTATCCACGCAATGATTTACTGTATAATGGGAATAATCGTGTTACAATCGACTCATTGAAACAGAAAATAGGGGTACCGGTGGAGAAAAAGGTCATTTTATATGCCCCCACTTGGAGAGACGATGAGTTTTATAGCAAAGGAAAATATAAGTTTGAAATAAAGCTGAATTTGGATCAAATGAGACAGGAATTAGGGGATGAGTATGTCATTTTACTCCGTCTTCATTATTTGATTTCCGAGAACTTGGATTTGTCGGCTTATCAAGGCTTTGCTTACGATGCATCGAGTTATGAGGATATTAGCCATTTGTATCTCATTTCAGATTTATTAATAACGGATTATTCATCGGTTTTCTTTGATTACGCAAATTTACAGCGACCGATGTTGTTCTATGTATATGATATTGAAAAATACAGGGACAAGCTTCGCGGGTTTTATTTCGATTTTGAAGGGACCGCACCAGGTCCGTTAGTAAGGTCGTCGGATGCTGTCATTGAAAGCATCAAGGCGATGAAATTGGAGAAGCCCGTAGAGTTGGATCAGTTCCATGAGAAGTTTTGTGCACTCGAGGATGGTCAGGCTTCACGCCGTATCGTAGAAAAAGTGTTTTTAGGAAGGTCTGTGTAATATATGAGTTCAGCTTTGACCGTTTTAAAAGAACAAATCAATAATTTTTATTTGGTTAGACGCTTGTCAGCCTATGAAATGAAAAGTGCCAACAGCAATAACTACCTGGGAATCCTCTGGGAAATCATCAATCCGATGATTCAGATTGCGATTTATTGGTTCGTGTTCGGATTCGGGATCTTCAATCGTCAAGATGTGGATGGCCATCCGTTCTTACCATGGCTGATGGCGGGAATCGTTGTCTGGTTCTTCGTGAACCCAGCCACGACCCAGGCGTCCAAATCGATCTATTCGAGATTGAATATGGTGTCCAAGATGAACTTTCCCATGAGTGTCATTCCTTCTTATGTTATTTTTGCGAAGTTGTATCAGCACTTTATGTTACTGGTAGTCATCATCATCCTTTTAGCGTTCACGGGATATGTCCCGACGTTTTACATCATTCAACTGCCATATTACATCGTTGCGACGGTAGCGTTGCTGTTTTCGTTCGGATTGATCACCTCGACGTTATCAACTGTCATCCGTGATGTACACAATATGATCCAGTCATTGATGAAAATCTTGTTTTATTTAACACCCATCCTTTGGATACTAGATGCCACCCAGCATCCGACAATCGTCAGTATTATGAAGCTGAATCCCCTATACTATATAGTAGAAGGGTATCGCGCTTCGTTGTTGGGGGAATCATGGTACTTCATCGGTCATTGGGAATACACACTTTATTTCTGGGCAGTCGTACTCGTCTTCTTTTTGATAGGTTCCTCGCTGCATGTTAGATTTAGAGATCGCTTTGTTGACTTTAAGTAAACTGGAAGTGAGATATTGGAAAAATCGGTAATTGTCAAAAACGTAACGAAGAAATATAAATTATATAATAAAAACTCGGAAAAGCTTCTCGACCTCCTTTTGCCCAAAAGCTATGGGGAAGAGTATTATGCGCTGAGAAACGTTAGCTTTGAAGCGGAAAAAGGTGACGTCATCGGATTTGTCGGGGTCAATGGCTCAGGGAAATCCACGTTATCGAATATCATTGCCGGAATCGTACCGGCAACGGATGGAAACGTCGTGACGAATGGTAAGACGGCGTTGATCGCCGTTTCATCCGGTCTTAATAATCAATTGACCGGGAGAGAAAACATCGAATTGAAAATGCTGATGCTCGGATTCGATAAAAAGCAAATCCGTGAGCTGGAGCCTGAAATCATCGAGTTTTCGGAACTGGGTAAGTTCATCAATCAACCGGTAAAATCCTACTCAAGCGGGATGAAGTCGCGACTTGGATTCTCCATTTCGGTCCATATCGACCCGGATATCATGATCATTGACGAGGCTTTATCGGTCGGCGATAAAAACTTCGCTGAAAAGTGCTTGGAAAAGATGAATGAATTCAAGGAAAAAGGCAAAACGATGTTCTTCGTCAGCCATTCAATCGGTCAGATGAAGAAGTTCTGTTCGAAGGCATTGTGGCTGGAATATGGGGAAGTTAAAGCATATGGCACGATGAAAGAAGTCATGCCACAATATGAAACGTTCTTGAAGGAATATAAAGCGATGTCCAAAAAGGAACAAAAAAAATATCGCGAAGAGCAAATGGAAAAACGCAGTCAAGCAACAGTATAAAAAACAGGCAGGCTCAAAACTTGGGTCTGCCTGTTTTTGTGTCGAGCACTTCTTGATACACGTCCATAAAATGCTTGGCGGCTGTTAGATGAGAGTATTCCAGCTCGATTTTTTCTCTGGCTTTTATGGCGAGCCTCTCGCCTTGGGAGGAATCGTTAAGCAGCATTGTAATGGCTTGAGCGAGTTCCACGGGATTCTTTTCTTCCACTAGCAGTCCGTCTTCCCCATCTGTAATGATTTCTTTAAGTCCGCCGATCATGCTGGCAATGACGGGTGACCCGGAGCCCATTGCTTCTAAGGCTGAAATGGAGGTGGCTTCTTCCACTCCGTGTGAATGGACACTCGGGATGAGGACGATATCAGAAGCGCCATACACGTTATTCATATTCTCATAGGGAACAGAACCGAGGAAGAGCACGGACTCTTGCAGACAAAGCTTTGTTGCCGTTTCTTCAAGCTTGCTTTGTTGCTCCCCTGTCCCGGCATAGACTAACACCGTATCAGGATGCTTTTTCAGCACTTCTGGAAGAGCGAGGAGGGGGTAGATGACACCGTTTTTTTTCGTCATCCGCCTTGGGACGAGAAGCACCTTTTTATGTGAAGGAATTCGAAATCGTTTTTGCGTGTCTTCCAGGTTGGTGGTTTCGGGTTTGAAAGCAGTGACATCAATGAAGTTTTTGATCGTGGTGGCCTCGACATGTGCAGCATGGCCGATGTATTCCTTGATGCGCCGGTCGACCGTCACGACTTTTGCCGCTGAACGATAGGCTTTTCTTTCATACTCTTGAAGCAGTAAGTCCTCCTCGCTGTTCTCGAAAATGGCGCCCCTGCTAATTGCCTCAAATGAATAATATCCATGCACCGTTTGGATCGTCGGGATTCCGGCTTCAATGGAAGCAAGGGTCGCAAAGATATCCTGGGCATGGATGATGTCGTACCTTTTCGTTGATTTTTTAATGGTTGCAGTCAATAATTTCATCCGTTGCCGGTCGTTAAACAGCTGTCCGCTCCCTTTTTTCATTGAATTCAATAGAAAGCCAGGGGCTTTTGCAAAGAGCGTTTTCCTGAATGCCGGCAAGTGCGAGAAGGATAAAATATCCACCGTATGTCCCATCGATTCTAAGCCGCTTTTCAACGTCGTGATGTGACTGGACAGGCCTCCCTCATGGGGATAGGAAAATATCGTTGTCATCAAAATGTTCATACGATGATCCTTTCTTTTGAATGGTGAGTATCCAAATTCTTTAATTTCTTGAACGGATGTTTCTTAAAATCTGGAGGCTGCTGCTTTTAAAAAGGAAGGATAGAAGGAGATAACCTCCGAATACGAGAGCGGTGATCATACTCAATTCAAGGAAAATCGGAAACTCTATACTATATGGATGAAGCCATGAAGCGATTCCATAGAGGATGCTACCCATGACCAAAAGCTTGCCCATCTCTTGAAGAATGTCAGTGAATAAGGATGCATCCGCTTTTGTCGTGTTCACGTGTAGCAAGCTGAACAGGAAGATACATTGGAGGAGCATCGAAAGGCCTGTTGCAAGGGCGATTCCTCCGACACCGAGAAAACGCGATAGCACCCAGCTGAGCAGGATATTCAGTAAAACGGCACTCAAGCAGGAATACATCGCCATTTTCGTTTTTTTCAAGGCGTAAAAGGCATTCATCAAATAATCCCTCGCTGCAAAAAAGGGAAGGGCTGCCGCATAAAAGAAGAAAGCGGCATAGGTGGTGTCTGTTGCGGACGCATCAAAGGCACCACGTTGAAAGGCAAGTGCGATCAAGCTTTTCCCACTGACCAACATGACGACCATAAAGGGGACTGATAAAAAGGCAAGTGCCTTCAGCCCTTTTAAGGTAAGAGTGAGAAAAGCACGATAACTTTCAAGGGCACGACCGACGATGGAAGGATACAGTACGGTAATGATGGGTGTAAGGACAATGCTCAGTGGCAGCCAAAGCAGCCGGTTTGCATAGTTAAGGGCCGACACGCTTCCTGACTCAAGTGAGGTCGCGATGATCCGGTCGACGACACTATTCAGCTGGAGTGCCAATGCCGCGATGATGATCGGGTAAAACATCGACAATGCCTCAATGATTTCCCGTTTATGTGATTTGAAAGAAAACACCAAGTGAAAATGGTCCTTTTTTAATGCCGGGAATTGAATCAAGAATTGACTGGCGGCCCCGATTAAAAATCCCCAGGCCAATCCTTTCACACCAAAGAGTGCTGCGAATAAGACCGTGGCTACAATGATCACCGTATTGTGAGCCGTTGACGTGAAGGCGGGAAGCAGGAAACGCTGATTGGCTTGCAGGATTCCTGTTGCCATGTAGGCAAGTGTGAAAAACAGTAAACTTGGCAGCATGATCCTAGTCAATACTTCCGTTAATTCGAGTGCAGAACCCGTGAACCCTGGGGCTACCATCCAGACGAGCGGCTTTGTGAAGAGAAGGCAGAGGAGGGTCAGGATGATGGCAACCATCACGAAAAAGGAGCCCAAAACACTGATGAACTCATCGGCTTTTCTTGGGTTTCTCTCTTTTTTCTCCAAATAGATGGGGATGACACCCGCTTGAAGGCCACTGCCGAGTGCGGTAAATAGTATGGTCGGAATAAGGCTTGCGACAAAGAAGATGTCGGCCGTCGATGATGCACCGAAGTACGCAGCGATGATGGATTCCCGCCCAAAGCCCAGGACTTTTCCAATGGCACCGATGATGGTGACGATTCCTACCGATTTAACAACATGTGAAAGTGCAGGCATAGGTTCAATCCTTTGAAAAGATGTCCTTTTGTAAACAAAAGCCTAAACAACTATAAAAGAAGAGCGTAAATGTCTTATCTTCAAGGATATTATAAAAAAGTCCGGCTATAAGCGCTGCCAGCAATAGGCAGATGGTGAAAGTGGCCGCCGACCGGTTGCTGCTGTGAAGTAGTGTGCGATAGGTTAAAAAAACAAATCCGAAAACGGCCGCCAAGCCGAGCAGGCCGGTCTGGACCAGAACCTGGATGTATTGGTTATCTGTATACATGTTTTCGCCAATTCCGTATTCCTGATAAATCGGCGATGAAAAGGAAAGGGTGGCGGAATCTCCGAAAGTCGCAAGCCCTGTACCGATTACAGGATGGTCCATGAAAATTTCCAGTCCTTTGATCACCACATATAACCGACCCCACTCTGCACTCTGGCTTAAGCTCTCATCAGAATAAATCTCCGAAAACCGCTTGGAGAGGGCCTGATCATCTTCGGGAGGCAAGCTCCCTATCATCATGGTGTCGACAGGAACGGAAGCGGACAGCTCATCATTGCTTGATGTGAATGAAATGGGAAAGTAGATGAGAAGCAGGCCGCAAAGGAATGAACCCAACCCATATAGAAAAAACGGTTTGTTTTTTGTCAGGATGATATACAGGAGAGAGGCCATTCCGAATGCAATCATCGTACCCCTGGAATAGGTGAATAATAAGGTCCCGAATATCAGGGCGGACGAAAGAAAAATCCAGACTCTATTTTTTTTGGCAGCTTGGAAGAGAAAGAAACTAAAAAAGAACTGAATCCCTAAAAATAAGGCAAATACATTGGGATTGGCTGCTGGTCCATAAATTCTCATGTTGTTTATCGGAGGGAGATCCCATGCGCCCCAACTGTCAGGAATGAGAATCGTGCGCGAGAAACCTTTCTCGATTAAACCGTGAATGGAAAGTGCGACCGCAAATAGGAGCATCCCCTTTAAAAAGAGTAAGATATCCTTTCTTTCTAGATGTAGTTCACCGATAATGTAGAGGAGCAAGAAGGTCACGAGCAATGCCCGTAGTTCAAATAGAATCGGAATGAGATCCACACCGGTAATGAATGCGGCGATCACACCGACTAAGCAGAACAACAAAAATGGAACTGTAAAATGATAGTTTGCGGTTGACCACTTTTTATTCTTCACTCTTTCAATCAGCGTAGAAAGAAATAAGATGAGGATGATGAGGTCACCGGTATAGGTTAATCCGTTGTTTAGTTCCATGAATAAGGGTCGGGCAGGGAAGTACATGAATAGAATGAATAGCAGATGTTTTTTATGGATGAATGCGAAAACGACCAGCGTTGCGGTTGCGGCGTAGCCGACAATCGGATTAGGCATGGCTAAAGGGAAGAGTAGGCACGCGATCAGAATGGGCAGTGAATATTTTTCAAGAAGCTTCAATGACGATAAACCACCTTTGCATGAAGGTTCCGTTATAAGATGTGTATGAGAAAAACATTGAATAATTCCTGACCCTCTAAATATATAGTACATATGAAAGGCTGAAAAAATATGAGCGAGAAGTTTGTGGAAATCTTAACGATTCCCTTTATAGATACGAATATGGATGAATTTATAAATCAGATGCTTTATCCAAGAATGAGAAATCAAGAAAAAACGTTTGTCGTAACGGCAAATCCCGAAATTGTGGAGTATGCAAATGAACATCAGGATTATAAGGACATCATTACGAACGCGGATTACATTACCCCGGATGGCATAGGTATCATTATGGCGTCCAAATGGCTGGATCAACCACTACAGGAGCGAATTACAGGGTTCGACCTGATGAATGAACTTTTCTCCATTGCCAATGAACAAGCACTTAAGGTGTATTTATTGGGGGCGGAGGAATCCGTGATCGAAAAAGCGGCCGCCAAAGTCCAACAGCAGTATCCTGGACTAAACCTGGTAGGCCATCATCACGGTTATATTGATATTGAGGATGAAACCTTGGCGAAATCGATAGCGGATCTTGAACCGGACATCGTTTTGACGGCCTTAGGCTTTCCACGGCAGGAAAAGTGGACATCGCTCCACTATCCCTTGTTTAAGAAAGGGCTTTTCATGGGAGTCGGCGGAAGCTTCGATGTTCTCGCAGGGAAGGTGAACCGGGCTCCCGTTGTGTGGCAAAAAATGCGTCTTGAATGGATGTACCGGCTGATTCAGGAGCCTTCCCGATGGAAGCGGATGCTGGTGTTGCCACAATTCGTATGGAAGGTCAGGCGGATAAGGAGAAAGGTACAGCGTTCCTAAACAATAAGGAGTGGACTGGATGAAAATCTTGCACCTAAACGCTGGAAATGAAACCGGCGGTGGTATGTTTCATATTCTGTCCTTGCTGAATCAACTAAATAAAGAAGAGTGCCTGCTTGGCGTGTTTGAAGAAGGGGAATTGTATCGTCAGGCAGTGGCTTCTGGCATTCAAACCGAAATTTTCAGGCAACGATCCAAATTTGATTTGACCATATTGAAACCTTTACGGAACTTTATCCGTCTACATCATATAGACATCATTCATACACATGGACCACGGGCTAATATTTACGGTGTGCTTTTAAAGCGGTTGGTAAAATGTCCGTGGGTCCTTACTGTACACAGCTCCCCTGCTTATGATTTTTTAGGGATGGGGCTAAAAGGGAAGCTCTATACAAGCTTGCATCTATTGTCATTAAAGCAAGCGGATCATCTATTGGCGATTTCCAATGAATTTAAAGATGAATTGACTGGTCAGGGAATATCACCCACCAGAATCACGAAAATCATGAATGGCATGAATTTTGAACAGAACATAGACGAACCTTATCAAAGGGCGGAGTTCGGTTTGGAAGCGGATGATTTCGTCATGATCATGACAGCCAGGCTAGAACCGGTGAAGGGGCATGAATTCGCCTTGGAAGCAGTAGCTGACTTGGTTTTGGAATTTCCTCATATAAGGTTGTTGATTGTTGGAGATGGCAGAAGAAGGCGTGCATTAGAACAGGTGGTTTTGGATAAGGGATTATCTGACCATGTGTTCTTTTTAGGGTACCGTGAGGATATGGAAAGGCTCTATCCTTTGGCAGATATGACCTTGCTGACTTCGATAAGTGAGAGTTTTCCGCTTGTTCTATTGGAAGGGGCGAGAGCTGGATTGCCGGCCCTTACAAGTGATGTCGGTGGAGTGAAGGAACTCATACCCGATAGAGAACATGGTTGGATTACCCAGGTGGGCAATGTCCAGGAAATCACGGAAAGCATCCGCGAGGCCATCATCCTGAAAAAAGACGGAAAGTTGACAAAGATAGGAATTAATTTACAAAAATTTGCAAAAAACAACTTTCCTATAGAGATTTTAGCTGAAAACATATATAATATTTATTTGAGGATGAATAAAAATTAAGTAATGACATATATAGTTTGTTTTATAGATTATTAGGGTATTAGATTTTAAGTTGAATAGAGGTGGTTCTTGATGTTAATAGGGGCCTTATTTGTAGCATTCTTTTTATCTCTTCTTTTGACTCCATTTGTCGGGAAACTCGCCTTTAAACTTGGAGCAACCGATAAACCGAATGAGCGGAAAGTTCACGTAAAAATTATGCCACGCATGGGTGGTTTGGCGATATTCTTGAGTTTTTTAATTACTGTACTGGTTTTCACGGATGATTTTTTAGGGCAGTTGCCACTGTTGGTCGGCGCCCTTGTCATCATTTTGATTGGTATTGCGGATGATATATATGAATTAAGGGCTGCGCCTAAGTTTTTAGGCCAGATTTTAGCTGCTCTCATCATCGTGTTATGGGGCGGCCTTGAAGTGGAATTTATTAATCTTCCATTTTTCACGGATAAGCTTGAGTTTGGGATCTTCAGTATCCCCATCACGATTTTATGGATTGTCGGCATCATCAATGCCATCAATTTGATTGATGGCCTAGACGGACTTGCAGGTGGGGTCTCGACGATCGCTTTGGTGACCATCGCGACGATGGCCCTTATCAAAGGAGATTTATTTGTTGCGACGATTGCCTTGATTGTCATTGGTAGCACACTCGGGTTCTTGAAATACAATTTTCACCCGGCAAAGATTTTCATGGGGGATACAGGTGCCCTGTTCCTCGGGTATATCATCGCGGTACTTTCCTTGCTTGGATTCAAAAACGTCACGATGATTTCCTTGATTGTCCCGATCATCATCTTGGGTGTTCCCATTTCGGATACATTCTTTGCGATCATTCGCCGGCTTGTCAATAAGCAACCGATTTCGGCAGCTGACAAATCGCATCTACATCATTGCTTATTGAACTTAGGTTTCACTCATAAGCAGACGGTTATACTCATTTATGCATTAGCAGCATGCTTTGGACTCGCTGCGATCATCTTCTCCTTTGCGACATTATGGGGAGCGTTGATACTTGTAGCCGGTATCCTCGTGCTCATTGAGATATTGGTCGAGAAAATCGGGCTGGTCGGTTCCGATTATCAGCCGCTGTTAAAAATGCTTAACTTTAAAAATAAATCATAACTTTTTATGTGCCACTGAATATGGAGAATAAGTTTGATGGATGAATAGAAAAGGCCTCCATAACGTATCTGCAAATACGTTTGCTTGGAGGCCTTTTGTTATTTTAGGAAAATCATAACTGACGTGAACGATATGCGTTCAATCATATATAATAAAACAAAGGGGGTTTTTTCTGTGCTTAATTCATATATACAGAAGATCAAAGGGAAACTATCAAGAGCGAATATGCCTGACAATCCACCGGTTGCCAATTTGGCTAAAGTCATCGACCATCCGAGCGAAGTGGAATTCTATGTCGAAATAACTAATGAGTCTGTGCCAAAGCCAAAGAAAGCGACCGTTTCACTTGACCTACATAATCGAAAAAAAGTGAAGGTCCATCAACAAGTAGGCCAGCTGGTGGAAACTGCTGCTGATTTTTATACATATGCTTTCACGATAAAAAAAGAAGAACTTCAACTAGAAAAGAAAAAGCGGAACTATGATTTGTTTATTAATGTAGAAGGAAAGTCATCGCGCCTTCAATTGAAAAGAGATTATCAAGAGCAAAAAGTGAACTCATTCTTTGAATCAAATAAGTACATGTTCGTCTTGAATGTAAGTAAAGAAAACGAAGTCTTTTTGAGAGTCGGATTTAAAGACAAAATCCATGCCATTTATGATATACCGAATGTCGTTCATTCCGTGAATTATAACGGGAAGGAAATCCTTGTGGACGGGGAAATCCACCACCAGTTCTTCAAAGGGAACTTCCCTGATGCCGATTATTTCTTTGCATTCAAGAAAAAGAATGGGATGTATCTTAAAGCGCCTTTAACTATTGAAGGAAATGACTTCAATGCGAAAATCAATATGGATTTATATCCGATGTTCCCAAAAGGCAAGTGGGATTTATCGATTATGGTTGTACATGAAAACGATGAGTATTTTTATCCTTGCTATGTGAGTGATTTACAGGAGAAAAATGAGCTTTGTACATTCCAAGTCCCACGTTATAAAGATGCCGTGCTTGTTAAAGTGGAATCGAAGAAAGGGAAACTTTCAGCAAAGACCTCCCTTATCAATATAATGGCCAGTAAGATTGTAGCTGATTTCCAGGATAAGGTAGTAGAGCTGTCCTTTGAGTTCAAACAATCGGTATTCCAGGAGATTTTTGCTGGGAAAGAGAACGATTTCTACTTTCGCTTACGGGAAAGACAATCGAATGAATTCTTGGATGTCCCCGTTACGCTTTCCAACAAAGGTGGAATCGTATTCATACATACGTCTATCGAGTTAGAAAGGTTCCATGATGGTTCCCTTGAGTGGTCTCAGAAGTTGGATGCCTACTTGAGTCATAAATTGGAGGATTCTTCGTTTTATAATATTAGGGTCAAACTGGATGAGGAAGAAACAGCATTGGAATTGGATAGCCAATACAAAACGCATTTTCTGGATGAGTATTATTTCGGGGAATTCTACCCGACCATGTACGGTAACCTTTCCTTTAGGTTCGCCAAAATGCCCTTTCACCGGGATGCCCACACATTCTATGTGGATCATGATCAACTTGTCATTGAAGGAAACGCCCTATTCGATATTCCAAACAGTACGGAAACCTGCGACTTTAACCTTTGCTTGACGAACCGTCATTCCGAAGAATACTTCGAGTTGCCATTAGAGATGGTTGGCGGCGACGACCCAGAAAACAACGGGTTTATATGTAAGGTTCCCGTTATGGAATTGGGTAAACTTGTATCGGAATTCAAGGGGATCATCGATTTCTTCATCGTTTTAAAAGGGGAAGAGTTTTATCGTAAAGTTAAACTCGGTTTAAAGGAGTTTGATTACTTTAAAGATCATGTCCTATTGACCTTACAAGGGGAACAGGATCAGGATCAGGATCATGTAGTTGAATATCATTTAACGACCACCCCTAAAGGGAATTTGAAGCTAGAAAGCTTCTTATATGAAAAAGAGATGTATAATCAGATTCAAGAATTCCAGATGAAAGAAACGGACGAAGAGATCTGGATCGTCGGCGAACGGCCGGATACGGCTCAAGATAATGGGTACCAATTCTTCAAATTCATGAGAGATAACTATCCTGAAAGAGAAGTCTATTATGCCATCGATCCTAAGGCGAAGGATAAAGAACGTCTGGAAGACCTCGACCATGTTCTTGATATCGGTAGCCGGGAGCATATAGAAAAGTGCTTACGGGCCACTAAATTGATTGGAACACATGATCTGGAATACTTCCTTCCCTTTAAAGGAATCAAAATGAAGAATTATCAAAAAGCGCATAAGGTCTTTCTTCAGCATGGAGTGTTGGGTAGGAAAAACGTGGAATACCATAAGAAATACTATAAATACCCATTCGACTTGTTCGTCGTTTCATCAGAGCATGAGAAGAAAATGGTCGTAAAAGAATTCGGGTACCTAGAGGATGAAGTCATCGTCACAGGTCTGTCCCGCTTTGATAAGTTACAGGAAAATCACCATCCTAAACGGGAAATCCTTTTGATTCCAACGTGGCGTGAATGGATCACGACGGAAAATAAGCTCATGAATTCCCTTTATTTCCATAAATATATTGGATTTTTGCAATCTGAAAAGTTGCAATCATTGCTTGAGGAACATGATTTAAAGCTTAATTTCTATCCTCATTATCGGATGCAGGAATTCATGGCCGACAATGTGCAATTCGAAACATCCAGAATTCAATTGGTGGAACTAGGAACGAGGACTGTACAGGATCTATTGAAAGAAAATAGCGTCATGATTACGGACTTCTCATCTGTTTCATTTGATTTTACCTTGTTGGGAAAACCGGTGATCTATTATCACTTCGATCAAGATGTATTCTTCGCGAATGGCATTTTGAGACCGATAGAAGAGACGTTCTTAGGGGATGTCGTCTATACGGAGGAAGACCTGTTAATCAAGCTGGAAGAAATCATTAAAAACGGATTGAAGGAAAGAAATGATGTAGCTTTACGAAAAGAGTTAATCTTTACGTATATCGATACGAATAATAATGAACGAATCCTGAAACGGATCTTGGAAACCCCGATTAAAAGGGAAAGAAAACAATTATCCGGTAAATAAAATAACCCCCACATCCATGGATGTGGGGGTTATTTTATTCAATCTGTGATTCAGTGGCATTCGCTTGACTGCTAGCCTTCGTTGGTCCCAAGTTCAAGTGGGATTGTAACAGCGTTTTAATGTTTTCAACGGAGGTTTCGTTCAATTGGTAGTAGTACGTTCCGTTAATGGTTGAATCGGTACCCTCGAGCTTGACCGTTTCTAGATTAAGGCCATTGTCGCCCGTCACATATTTGATGAAGCCTTTAATTTGTGAAAATTTAAGGTTGGTTGTCATGTTGTCGCCTACAGCTTCCATTACATTGGTGTATTTCGTCAAGGCACCGACCGTAGTAGCTTTGGAGATGATGGCTTTCAGGACTTCCTGCTGACGTTCGCCACGTTGGATATCGCTATCCTTCTTCCGTGTCCGGGCAAAGGCCAATGCTTCTTCCCCATCAACAGTCTGTAATCCTTCTTTTAGATGAATGGCATTCTTCTTGTCATGTGAATCCATTTCATACATTTCATAAGGTACATCGACTTGGATGCCATCTAGCGAATCGACGACATCAATGAAGGCTTTGAAGTTCATTCTGACATAGTAATCAACCGGAATATCAAACAAATTCTCAACTGTTGCCATCGTGGCTTTTGGACCGCCTGCCGCGTGGGCCGCATTGATTTTCGTGGTCACGCCTTTTTCCGGTACGTACACATATGAATCACGTGGGATGCTCATAAGCTTAATCGACTTCTGATCTTTGTTGAATGTAGCCAAGATCAAGGCATCCGAGCGGGAATTTCCTTGATAGTCACGTTCTTCGCTGTCATCGATTCCAATGAACAGGATCGAGAAATTATCTTCGAGCGGGTCTACCACTTCATCCCGCTTCGCTGAAGCCTCGACAGGGTCGTAGGAGCCATCGAACACGTTTTGCGCCTTCACATATAAACTGGCGGCATACGTAGTGGCACCTAAAGCGAGAACCAATAGGGGGACGAGAAATAGCCAAAGCCTTTTTCTTCGTTTTTTCTTCGTTTTTTTAATTTTATAAACACGTCTAGTAGTAGACATCTTTTCTTCTCCTTTTAAATAGCAGGTACAAATCGCTATTCTTCGAATCCTTCAATATATCGTCAAGCATTACAGTTAATTTTACATGGATTTCATGAATTCGTAAAATAAATATTTCTTTTTCACGTGAAAAATAGTAAAAAAAGGAAATGTCTTGTCCTACATGAGTTCCTCTTCCAAGTATAGAATTTCGCCTTCGGCTATACGTCCCTGGCCATTCGTCAGCTCAGTCATCCAATCTATATACGCCTGCTTCTGCCCTTCCTCCACATAAACGTGGAGAATGACTTGATCAAGGTATTGGATATCTTTCATTTGATAAATAGAGGAGCGTAGTGCATTTTCCACTTTTCCGAGCCATGTATATTCGACGCTTGTGGACATCACACGCATTAGTTTCCGTGCGACCACACCTGTTGTATTGATTCCTTCTGAAGTGGATTTGCTATAAGCACGGATGAGACCGCCCGCACCGAGCTTGATGCCTCCGAAATAACGCGTGACCACGACGGCTGTATCTTTGAGGTCTTTCTTCTTAAGGACTTCAAGGATGGGTACGCCTGCCGTTCCGCTTGGTTCGCCGTCATCGAGGGCTTTTTGGATTTGATTTTGTTCGCCTATCATATAAGCTGAACAATTATGGGTTGCATCTTTGTGTCTTTTCTTTATTTCCTGAATAAAGGCCTGTGCTGCTTCTTCTGTTTCGACTCGGGCGACATGGGAAATGAACCGGGATTTTTCAATGACGATTTCGTGTTCCCCTCGTCCTTTTACCGTTAAATAATGAGGGAGCATGACTTTTTCACCTTCGTTCTTTCTATATAATCGATTAATTATAAGTCTTAGCTCGAATTGTGGCAACGAAGTTTGACGTAAATTAAACATGTGTAAAGAAACTTTAATATAAGAAAAATTTGTACGTGTTATAATTAATTTTATTGACTGTAAATCTTTCGTAGTTGTATTTTTATGCTTAAAAGAATATCTTTATGGCTAAATCAATGCGTTTTGGACGATATTCTGGACTCTTCCTGATAGAGTTCATGCATATAAGGAATTAGGCCATTTTAGTAATTTTCTGTTTCGTATAATAATTAAGGGTGTAGAATATTCAATTTTATTTGATTAGGATAAGTTGTATGGGATAATGAGATTTCTTATCTTTACAAGTGGGCCGTTCATCCTCAATTCTGTATCAGCCCAATGAGCTCGAAGTATGCTAAATATGTATATTTTGTGTAAATCCATTATTGAAAGTAACGTATTTTTCTTCTTTTTTTGGTACAATATGTTCATGAAGGTTTCTTCTTATATGTTTCCTGCTGTAATATAAACATTCATGAATTAGGAAAATGAATCGTTTTCCGTATACATAGTCTAAATGACAACAACATGGTTAAAGTGTGTTGATTTAAGTGGAGGGATCTTGATGTCCATACACAAGGTTGATGCTAAAGCATTGGACAAGATCTTAGAAACAATGGTAAGCACGGTCAGTGAAAGCCGGAATGAAGTATTTGATATTGAAGAGCAATGTCGCAAAGATTTCGAATCACTGACAAAAGAGCTTGAAGATGTGAAAGTAAGAGTTGCGATAATGATAAATGACAGCGATTCACTGGATTCTAAAGCAAGGTTTGCTCGAAAAAGGCTTTCTGAAGTCAGTATGCACTTCAACCATTTTTCTGAGGAACAGGTGCGCGATGCGTATGAAAGGGCTCATAAGTTGCAAGTCGATTTACAAATGAACAGGCAACTTGAAAAAGAGCTTCGTAATAGACGGGATGAACTTGAACTCAGAATAAAAGGATTGCAACAGACGATTGATAAAGCCGCACATCTTGTCTCGCAAATCTCTGTTGTACAGAATTATTTAACCCAGGACTTGAAATTTGTAGGGGAAGCCCTGCAAGAAGCTAAGCGTAAGCAAGACTTCGGCTTGAAGATCATCGAAGCCCAGGAGCAGGAGCGCAAAAAGCTCTCGCGGGAAATTCATGACGGTCCGGCACAAATGCTCGCCAACGTCATGATGCGTTCGGATTTAATTGAACGTGTCCAACGGGAGAGAGGTCCTGATGAAGCACTTGTGGAAATCCGCAGCTTAAAAGTCATGGTGCGTAATGCATTATATGAGGTGCGCAGAATCATTTATGATCTTCGTCCTATGGCGCTTGATGATTTAGGACTAGTTCCTACCCTCAGAAAATATCTACAAACAACCGAAGACTATAATATCAATAGCGGCGTGCGTCTGAATTTTGCCAATATGGGCCAAGTCATAAGGCTTCCCTCCGATATGGAGGTCGCTTTGTTCCGGCTGGTGCAAGAGGCCGTGCAGAATTCATTAAAACATGCTCAGCCCAAACATATTAGTGTCAAACTATCCATTTCCAAAGAGCTAGTAACCGTCGTCATTAAAGATGATGGAAAAGGGTTCGATGCGGCCATCCAAAAAGAGGGTTCTTTCGGCTTAGTCGGAATGAGGGAAAGAGTCGAGCTCCTCGAAGGAAGTATGACGATAGACTCGCAGCCGGGGGCAGGAACGTTGGTATTGATTCAAGTCCCTTATCAATTAAAATAAACATCCAAATGCAGAGGCATTTAAATAGAAATTAGGAGGAAGAAGCCGTTGAAGACAAGTATCATCATTATCGATGACCATCAGCTTTTCCGCGAAGGCGTTAAGCGTATTTTAGATTTTGAATCATCCTTTGACGTTGTCGCCGAGGGCGATGACGGAAGCGAGGCTATGGACCTCGTAGAAGAGCACAAGCCAGACGTTGTTATCATGGATATCAACATGCCGAATATGAACGGGGTAGAAGCAACGAAGATGCTGGTACAACGTTATCCTGATACAAAGGTCATCATTTTATCGATTCATGATGATGAAAACTATGTACAGCATGCATTGAAAACAGGAGCACAAGGCTATCTGTTAAAAGAAATGGACGCAGATGCATTGATCGATGCAGTTCGTGTTGTTGCTGAAGGCGGTTCATACCTTCACCCGAAAGTGACGCACAATCTGGTCAAGGAATATCGCCGTTTGGCCGCTGAAGAAGGCGCTGATCGCGATTCCCTATACGCTGTGGAAATCAGAAGACCTCTTCACTTGTTGACTCGACGCGAGTGTGAAGTCCTTCAACTTCTAGCTGACGGAAAAAGTAACCGTGCCATCGGTGAAACGCTTTATATCAGTGAGAAAACCGTCAAGAACCACGTAAGTAACATTCTTCAGAAAATGAATGTAAATGACCGTACGCAGGCCGTTGTCATGGCTATCAAAAACGGCTGGGTCGAAGTGAAATAAATGAATTCATGATTTTGTCCGGTTCTTCCGTTACGCATCGCGTAGGGAGGGCCGGCTTTTTTGTTTGACTTATCATGACAATCATAGGAGAAAGGAAAGCTATTTAATGCAAATAAAGGCTTTTTCCTATAGAATGTTGAATAAGTACAGAGAGTAAATATGTTTAAGGATGGTACTATACTATGAAAACGGCAGTCGTAACAGACAGCACTGCATATATACCTAAGGAAATGCGTGAACGATTACATATACATATGATGCCGCTTAATGTGATTTTCTCGAATGAGGCATACCGGGAAGAAGTGGATATTACCGCAGATGAATTTTATGAAGAAGTTAAAAAGCAAGAAAAGTTGCCGACCACTTCACAGCCTCCGATTGGTTTGTTTGTCGAGAAGTTTGAAGAACTGAAGCAGAATTACAACGATGTCATTTCGATTCATCTATCGAGTGGGATAAGCGGGACGTACCAAGGGGCCATTGCAGCCGGTGACATGGTTGAAGGGATTCGGGTCCATGCCTTTGACTCCGAAATCAGCTGCATGGTCCAAGGGCTTTATGTTCTTGAAGCAGCACAGATGGCCCTTGATGACAAATCTGCAGACGAAATCATGGCGAGGCTCCGGGAAATGAAGCAGTCCGTCCGGGCCTATTTCATGGCAGATGATTTATCCCATCTGCAACGTGGCGGACGACTTAGTAGTGCTCAAGCGTTGATCGGAAGTCTACTTCAAGTGAAGCCTCTTCTTCACTTTGTTGACAAGGTCATCGTACCGTTTGAAAAAATCCGCACGAGAAAGAAAGCGATGAAACGGATTGCGGATTTACTTGGTGAAGACGCGGCAAGCGGGCTCCCGTATAGAGCGGTCATCATCCATGCCAAGCGGGAAGAGGAAGCGACGGAATGGAAAACGGAACTTGAAGCGCGATTCCCGAATGTGGAGTTCAGCCTTGGCTATTTCGGCCCTGTCATCGGGACGCATCTGGGTGAAGGCGCAATGGGAATGGGCTGGTATAAAATCTAAAGGATGAACGTCTTTCCAGAGGAGAGGCGTTTTTTTTGTGATTAAAAAAGGATTCACTTATAGAATGCGAGAATTCTAATCAAGAGCCATCAGTTTACAAGAAAGAAGGTAGGAATGTGAATACTCTCCCCTTTTCAAAAGAACTTCAGAAACACCTCGCTGGACGGCTGCTGTTGGCAGCGGAAATCCCTTTCCCAAAAGAAATCCTGACTGAAGAAATTACTCAAGGCTATGTTTCAGAAATTAATGGCGTACGGCGCGAGAATGGGCGCTTCACATGCATACGCTGTGGGAACAAGGATCCTTCCTTGTTTTATACATTTCCATGTAAAGTGTGCCATCAAGATTGTACGTACTGCCGGTCCTGCATCATGATGGGGCGGGTCAGTGAATGTAGTAAATTATACAGCTGGAGTGGTCCTCCACTCGCGTTTCCTATTCCGGATCAGGTTCTGGGCTGGGAGGGAACACTTTCGGCAGGCCAGCAAACGGCCTCGGATTGTGTCGTTCAAGCCATCCAAAAGAACGGGGAATTCCTCGTATGGGCCGTGTGCGGTGCCGGGAAGACGGAAGTCCTGTTTGCAGGAATCGAAGCAGGCTTGCTAGCTGGGAAGCGGATTTGCATCGCGACACCCCGTACCGATGTCGTACTAGAACTAGCTCCCCGTTTAAAAAGGGCTTTCCCGGCAATCGAAGTATCCGCCCTCTATGGGGGGAGCGAAGATCGGCATAAACCATCCCCCCTTACCGTTTCCACTACCCATCAGCTTTTTCGCTTTTCCAAAGCATTCGATGTCATCATCATTGATGAAGTCGATGCGTTCCCCTACTCCATGGATAAATCGCTGCATGATGCGGTCCAGAAATCCAAGAAACCAACTTCGACCAGCATCTACTTAACGGCGACACCCTCCAAACCAATGCAACAAGCTTACCAAAACGGAAAACTGCAAGCAGTGACCATACCAGCACGGTATCACGGGCAGCCCATTCCTGTACCTGAAATGAAGTGGGGTGGCAATTGGCAAAAGCAGTTCCTCCAAAAAAGGATTCCTCCTGTGATCAAGAAGTGGGTAAGCGACCGCCTACAGAAAAAGACGCCCCTATTATTATTTTTCCCGAGTATTGAAGTGATGGAGCAGGTGCTTCCTCTGTTTCAAGAGCTGGACCCGAAAGTAGAAGCCGTTCATTCAAAGCATCCGGAGCGAAAGGAAAGGGTGCAGGCATTAAGGGATGGTGAAGTGCCAGGGTTATTGACGACGACCATCTTGGAGCGAGGTGTCACGATCGAACGTCTGGAGGTGGCAGTGATTGGAGCTGAACATGAGGTGTTTTCCGAGAGTGCCCTCGTCCAGATTGCCGGACGTGTGGGCAGAAGCTCTGCTTATCCGAGGGGCACGGTCACGTTTTTTCACTATGGAAAAAGCCGGGCGATGCTAGAGAGCATCCGTCATATTGAAAAGATGAACCTGGAGGCCAGGAAAAGGGGGCTACTGGATGCGTAGATGTTTATTTTGCGATGAAGAGATGAAGGACGTCCTGACATGGAGGAGTTTATTGCTGAAAGTTGAAGCGAAAGTGATCTGCGAGGAATGTGAATCAAGGCTTGAGGTGATAAGTGGCGAGACCTGTTCGATTTGCTCCAGGGAGTTGGATGAGAAGTTTCGGGTGGGGGATCGATGTTTAGATTGTGTGAGATGGGAAAAAGATGAAAAGTGGAAAGGGCATTTAACGCAGAACATCTCGCTATTTCATTATAATGAATTCCTGAAAGACATCATTGCAAAGTATAAGTACAGAGGAGATTACGCATTGGCTGAAGCCTTCGTCCCCTTTTTAAGAGAAAGAATGAAGGACCTGAAATATGATATTGTGACGGTGATTCCGCTTAGCGGGGAGCGGTTGAAGGAGCGCGGGTTCAATCAGGCACAAGCCTTAACAGATCTATTGGATCTTGAAACAATGGAGCTCCTTACACGCCTTCATACCGAAAAGCAATCGAAAAAGTCACGTGAAGAGCGGATATCATTGCCACAGGTCTTTCAAGCTGTGGAGCTGGACGCGATACAGAACAAATCGATTGTAATCGTGGATGACATTTACACGACTGGGTCGACGTTAAGGCATGCAGCAAAAGCCTTGAAACTTGCCGGTGCAGGAGACATTTCCTCGATTACGCTGGCTAGGTAAAAGTGAGTATTTTTACAAACTTCCTAAAGTATCGCTTTTTCTATTCGATATATAAAGTATAAGAATATAGTCGAGGGGGACACCCGAAGTGGATTTATTCAACTGTCCGAACTGTAACTCGTTATTTGTTAAATCGAAATTCCGCGATGTTTGCGATGCTTGCTATAAAGAAGAAGAAGCGCAATTTGATAAGGTGTATGATTACATCCGGAAGAAAAGCAATCGTACGGCGTCCATGGTACAGGTGGTGGATGCGACAGGTGTCGAGGAAGAACTAATCATTAAGTTTGTGAAAACGGGAAAGCTGAGAATTGCTCAATTTCCGAACCTGGGTATTCCCTGTGAAAAGTGCGGGACAGTCATCCGGAGCGGGAGATTATGTGATTCATGTAGCCAGTCCATTCGTTCGGGTCTAGAAACGTATGAAAATGAAGAAAAGCGTCGCCTTGAGATTGAGGAACGCGATAAAAAAAATACATACTTTACGAAAGATCTATAAAGTGTATATCTTAGCTTCTTGGCTGGAATTTTGTTAGAATATTCTATATTGAGAACAGAATTCGACAAAGGATGTCGAAGGAAAGATTCTAAGAAATCATCAAATAAATCTATTCCTTGTCGATAATACTAGTATGGATAATAAACACAGCTGTGAGTCTTTCTCATCGTCTGTTAAAGGAATCGTAAATATGTGGATGTTGATAAGAATAGATAAAAAAAATCGACCGAAGGAGAGGATCTGGAATATGAAAATCAATAACGTCGGTGTAACGGGTGTGAATCCCTATAATACTCAAATCAATAAAGTGGGGAATGTCAAAGATTCCAAGGTCAACCCCTCAGACAAAGTGGAAATATCTTCAGCCGCGAAAGAGATGCAGCAATTATCACCCATTCCAGCTGCTAGACAGGCGAAGGTGGATGAACTGAAAATCCAAGTGGAAAACGGAACATATAAGATAAATGCAGAGGCAACAGCCAAGGGATTAATCGATTTCTACCGAAAATAACCCTTAATCAAACGTTTGATTAAAATGGACGGAAACCGCATTCCGTCCATCATCTATGAGCAGAGGAGGCAACGAACATGTCTGCACGACAGATCATCGACTCGCTTGAAAAATTGGTTGCCCTTCATAAAAGCTTCAACCAATTGGCGCAAAGAAAAACGAACATCCTGAAAGCCAGCGACACGGAGGCTATCTCCGCCCTGCTGATTGATGAACAAAAGCATATTAAAGCGATCAGCCAAACGGATCAAGAAAGAGAAGCCGCTGTGGAAAGATTTCTTACGGCAAATGGCGCAGCGAATCAGGAGGCTTCGATTTCCACTGTAACGAAATTCACAGATCCGCTAGAAACGGTTGCGCTTGAACACTTAAAAACGGAACTGATTGAAGAGGTAGCTCAGCTGAAAGAGCAAAATAGCTTAAATCAGCAGCTAATCTATCAATCTCTTCAATTCATAAATGTTTCCCTGAATATGCTACGGCCGCAAAATCAGAATATGAATTATGGCAAGACGGCCAAGAAGGCTGCGAAAAGCGGCTTGGGCATGTTTGATTCGAAAGCGTAAGATAGAGAAAATAATGGAGGTTTGAACTTATGATTTCAAGCTTTATGGGGCTCGAAACAGCAAAGCGTGGATTATCCACCTCGCAAGGTGCCTTGTATACGACGGGAAATAACGTGTCCAATGCCAATACGGTAGGCTATTCAAGGCAGCGGGTCAACCTGCAGCAAACATCAGGTTTTCCTACCGTCGGGATGAATAGCCCACTTGTAGCGGGTCAAATCGGAACGGGTGTAGCGGCAGAAACGGTGCAACGAATCCGCGACAGTTTTTTGGATGCGCAATACAGAACACAAAGTAATAAAATCGGTTATTATGGCGCCATGAGCGAATCGCTATCGAAGATGGAAGGCATCATGAACGAACCAACGGATAGCGGCTTGGCTGCAACGATGGAAAAATTCTGGAACTCATTACAAGGATTAACGGCCAATACGGAAAACTCAGGAGCCCGGGAAGTCGTCGCATCAACGGGTGTGATGGTCGCAGATACATTGAATTACTACTACAACTCGTTAACAAGTGTGAAAACGGACATTGGCAATCAAATCAATGTCAAAGCGAACGAAATCAACACGATCATCGACAGCATCGATCAACTGAACCAACAAATCAGTAAAGTCGAGCCGCATGGCTATATTCCGAATGACCTTTACGATAAACGAGACGTGCTCGTGGACAACCTATCACAGCTTGTCAGCATCAATGTAAAAAGCGTCAAACCAAGCGCCTACGGCATAGCAAGCGACGTTGCGACAGGACTATACAACATCGAGTTAATGAATAAAGACGGCTCCTCTTATGTACCGCCTATCAATCTAGTCAGCGTGAACAAGACGGGCATGCAGGGAACGGCGAAAGTCGAAGTGAGCTATGATGATACGTCAGGTGCGGTAGATGGAGTGAAGTTCGGTTCGAAAACGATGACGGACTTCAATTTTTCTGGAGAACTGGCTGGGTTGATTGAAAGCTTCGGATATAAAAAGAGTGATGGCACCACTGGGGGCTCGTATCCTGATATGTTGCAAAAGCTCGATAACATGACGAAGGCTTTTGTGAATGAGTTTAATGTGATTCATCAAGAAGGGTTTGCTTTAGGTGCTGGTACAAAATCAGGGATTAACTTTTTCGAAATCAGCGCTGATGGGAGTGCTGCTCAAAGCATTAAGGTAAACAGTACCATTTTAGGGGATTCTTCTAAAATCGCAGCTGGAAAAAAGAGCGGAGCATCTGGGGATAATGAAAATGCGAAACTATTGGCTGATTTGAAAAAGAAAGCTTTTAGTGACTACCAAACTTTCAAAACTTCGACTGGAATAGAAGATTTAAAGAAAATGAAACTAACGGGTTCTTTTGATACCTATTATTCCGGAATTATCGGGAATTTGGGTGTTGATTCACAAAGTGCGCAAAAGAACCTTTCTAACTCGACAGTACTTGCGGCATCCGTTGACCAGAATAGGGCTTCTGTTAGTTCTGTATCCTTGGATGAGGAAATGACTGACATGATCAAATTCCAGCAGGCCTACAATGCATCAGCCAGAATGGTGACGATGGTCGATGAAATGCTTGATAAAATCATTAACGGAATGGGAACCGTAGGCCGATAATAGGAGTGAATATAGATGCGCGTAACGCAATCGATGCTAACCAATAATATGTTAACCAACCTTAGCAGCAGCTATGAAAAGTTGGGCAAACTGCAGGAACAAGTCTCTTCGCAAAAGAAATTCTCAAAGCCTTCAGATGATCCCGTAGCAGCAATGATGGGGATGGGATATCGAACCAATCTTAATCAAATCCAGCAGTATAAGAGCAACATCTCGGAAGCGGAGAACTGGATTAATAGTACGGATGATGCGATTACCGAAGCTGTTTCTGCACTGCAAAGGATTCGGGAGTTAACCGTGCAAGGGAGTAATGGAACGTATGAAGAAAATCAGAAGAGTAATATTGCAGAAGAAATCAAACAATTGAAAGAACATCTTGTGAGTATTGGGGACACACAGATTGGAGGTAAGTATATTTTTAATGGGCAGAATACAAATGTTAAACCTTCTGCTAGTGCCGATGCTAATGGAAATATTACGTATGGTACGGAACTTATCAATCTTGAGGCATTTTCTGGTATTTCTATTCAAATCAATACGGATGGATCTAATATGTTTGGAGAGGCACTCGGAGAGGATGGAAGTATCCAAAAAACAATTAAAGCACTTACAGAGAATGGCGATGTAGGTGCCATGTTGGCAGAGCTTGATAAAACGATTGATAGCTTTTTAGCAACACAGGCCCAAGTAGGTGCGAGGCAGAATCGAATTGAGTTGATGACTGATCGTCTAAGTCAACAAGAGGTGTTTGCTACGGAAATCCTTTCGAAAAATGAAGATGTCGATATCGAAAAAGCCATCATGAATTTAACGACCCAAGAAAGTGTTCATAGTGCTTCATTAAGTATCGGCGCAAAAATCATGCAACCGAGTTTACTAGATTTTCTTCGCTAAGCTATTCGTAACCGGATAGCTTTTTTCTATAAAGAGAGGAGTGGTGAAGATGCAAATGCCGCAAATTCGCATGCATTCTACATCGATGCAAATCGGACTGAATATCGAGCAGCCGGTACAGCAAATAGAACAAAAAGCAGCAGACTTATCGATAGAACAGCCAAAAGCGATTTTGGAGATCCAGACAACCCCTGGAAAACTGACAATCGATCAATCAAAGGCTAGAGAAGATATGGACTTAAAAAGCTTATCCAAGCGAGTGGAGGAATTTGCCCAGCAGGGGTACCAAGATTGGCTGGCTGGTATGGCAAGAAGATCACAGCAGGGGACGGAATTGAGGCATATTGAAAACGGGGGTAATGCAATTGCTTCGCTGGCGAAACAAAATAGCAAAGGTTCAGAGAAGCAATTCAATCTTGGTTGGATACCCTCGCATTTCAGTGTGAAGCTAGACTATCAACCTGCCCAAGTCGATATTGATGTAACTCCGCAAAAACCAAACATTGATGTTCGAAATAATAGGCCAACCCATGAATATACGCCAGGTAACACAGAAGTGGAAGTTCTACAAAAAAATTCACTGGATATAGATTTCATAAATTTATTTCCAGATGAGATAGGTGAGTGAATATATGATCAGACAAACAAAATTTCATGGTGAATTAGAAATAGCAGAGGAAGATATTTATAGATTTGAAAGCGGGATACCGGGGTTTCTGGAGGAAAAGCAGTTTTGTCTATTACCACTAGAAGAAACACCATTCTTCGTTCTCCAGTCCATTGAAACAAAAGAAGTGGCTTTCATCGTAACGAATCCTTTTGATACTTTTCGTGCTTATGAAGTGAAGCTGACTGATGAAGTACTTTCTACTTTACAAATAGAAACAGAAAAGGAAGTCATCACGCTTGTCATCTTAACCATTCATGATCCTTTCAATCAGACAACTGCCAATCTTCAAGCGCCTATCATTTTAAATAGTCATAAAAAAACGGGAAAGCAATACATCATGAATGGTAGTGACTATATGAATAAGCATTTGCTAATTGAACCTCTAGAAGTAGAACAGGGGGAAAAATAATGCTTGTATTAACTAGAAAACAAAATGAATCATTAATGATTGGTAATGATATTGAAATTACTATTCTAGCAGTAGATGGTGAACAGATTAAAATTGGTATCAATGCTCCAAAGAATGTGGATATTCACCGAAAAGAAGTCTACCTGTCTATTCAGGAGGAAAATAATGAAGCTACTAAAACAGAAACCAATCTTCTGGAAAACTTAAATGCATTTTTTAAGAAAAAATCTTAAAATCTACTAAATATGTTTCTAAGCATGTCGATATTATATATAGAACGATGATTAGTGAAATAGGCGGCCGACTTATTCACTACTCATCGTAAAAAACCACATGGATGTGGGAACTTAAAACTCAAGGAGGAAACAAAAATGATTATCAATCACAATATCGCAGCTCTTAACACACATCGTCAGTTAGGTAGTGCTACTAATGCACAATCTAAATCAATGGAAAAATTAGCATCAGGTATGCGTATTAATAAAGCTGGGGATGATGCAGCTGGTCTTGCGATTTCGGAAAAAATGCGTGGGCAAATTCGTGGTTTGGATCAAGCAGGGAAAAACTCACAAGATGCAATTTCTTTGATTCAAACTGCTGAAGGTGCATTAAACGAGACACATGACATCCTACAACGTATGCGTGAACTTGCAAACCAAGCAGGTAATGATACTAATACTACAAGTGACCGTGGAGAAATTCAAAAAGAGATTAACTCTCTAACTTCTGAAATCAACCGTATCGGTAATACTACTGAGTTCAATACACAAAAATTGCTTAACGGAGAAAAGGACGGAGCTGGTTCTGCGGCAGTAACTGCAGTTCAAGGTAAATTCGCAATCGGAGTGACTGACCCTGCAACAGCGGGTATTACAATTAATGGAACCAACGTAAAAGGAGCAGATTTAGCTACATTAGCTACAAATATTGGAACAGCTTTGACTGCTAAATTCACTGCAGCAGAAGGTACTGGGGTGGATGCTGGAAAAATTATCATTACTCAAAAAACTGGCCAAGAATCTGCTAGTGAGCCAACTGTCGCTGGAGGTAACATCACAACACAGACAGCTGGAGTAGTGGCAAAAGCAGCCGTAGCAGCAGATGATAGTAAAAGTCTTAAATTCCAAATTGGAGCAAACCAAAATCAGAGCTTAACTCTTGATATTGCTGATATGAGAGCGTCTGCTTTAGGTCTTACAACTGTAGGTACTGGAGATAAGCTTGCTGTAACAAACGGGACAAATAATACAACTACTGAACAAGCATTAGATGTATCTAATCACGCATCTGCATCTGCAGCTGTAACAACAATTCAATCAGCAATCGATAAAGTATCGGCAGAACGTTCTAAACTTGGTGCAAACCAAAACCGTTTAGAGCACACAATTAATAACTTAAACACATCTTCTGAAAACCTAACTGCTGCCGAATCTCGTATAAGAGACGTTGATATGGCTAAGGAAATGATGAACCAAACTAAGAACTCTATTCTTTCTCAAGCAGCACAAGCAATGTTGGCTCAAGCTAACCAACAACCGCAAGGCGTACTTCAATTACTTCGTTAATCTTTGGCCCCACGGCTTAGATTAGCTAAAAAGAAAGAGACTCTAGGGATTTTCCTAGGGTCTCTATTTATGCACTCTCATTCTCTAATACAGGCTGTCTGTAAGGTGTTTTATTCTTCATAATACTAAATACTAAATACTATGTTTACTAGCCTTCTTTCTACATAGACCATGGCTTGTTTCTTCTTGCGCCCCTCTTTTATTTTACTCTGATAGTATTCATACAAGATTGGATTCATATTTTTTCTTATTTGTGTTAAGGCAAGGGAGTAGAAGGCTTTGTTAAGTTCTCTGTTACCTAATTTGTTTGAATAATTTCTTTGGCTCTCCCCCGAACTGTGTTCCAGTGGAGCTATTCCAGCCAATTTAGCTAGTTTATTTGCCTTAGGAAACCTATTGACAACTCCTATATTGGCTATGAAAGTAGCTGCCAGTACTGTATCCATTCCATTTATAGTCTTGAGCGGATAAGTTATCAAGGGTTTTATCAAGACCATCAATCTGATTTTCTATATGTTCGAGGGAATTTATGAAAGATATCACACTTTCATTTTGTTCCTTCTGATAATCTGTCTTATTCCAGCCGTTACTATCAATAGCTAATAATATCTCTTTTGCCTTCTTTCTAGGTACTGATTTATTAAAATTTTTTAGTTCTTCTATCAGTTCCCGCTCTGTTACCCCTTCAAGTAAGTTTGGTGAAGGATATTTCTTGAAGAAACCTTTTGTCGTTTTACTTTCTAGATCCTCTTTATGCATGGGGTAATGATGAACAAGGATATTCTGAAGTGACATTTTGATATTGGCTGTCATTTGAACATAATTGTTTCTAGTATTGAGTGTTTGTTTGATGGCAAGATATACATCTTGAGGATAGGTAAAAGGGAGATGCTTATATTCAAAAATAAGAGTTTTAGCAACCGCAAGAGCATCAAGCTCATTAGATTTATTGTGATTAGTTCCAATACTTCTTTGTTTCTTTGTATAAGAAGAATTAACTTCTTTTACTATGAAACCTGAGTCAAGTAGGTATCTGGCAAGGCTTCTACCATAAAAATTAGCATCTTCTAAACCAAATACAATTTCTTTCCCGCAAATTCTACTAAGTAATTTCTATTTATTTGGATTAATAAGAGAATGTGACAGAATAAGAGAGTTACCTTCAAAAATGTTTAAAATAAACCCTTTCTGATATTCGCTAAATCTACATACCCCATTCCAATCCCTAAATATTAACTGGCAAATACCGATATAAAAAGTAAAGATATCTTATTGGGGGCAAAAGAGATGTTGGAGAGTCTATCGACGAATATTCTTTCCTCGCAACTTAGAACAGCAATCTCAGAAGGAATCAGTACGTATTATCAAAGAGAAATCAATACAGTAGCATATTCAGAAAAAAGTGTGGAATCGAATGATAATCCAACAAAAGAAAAGGTCCAGGAGGTAACTGAAAGTTTAAATACCTTTCTAAACCCAACACACACAGCGGTACGCTTTGAATATCATGAAAAACTGGACGAGTATTATGTTAAGGTCGTTGATGACATAACGAATGAAACAATCAGAGAAATTCCTCCAAAAAAGCTTCTAGACTTTTATGCGGCAATGACGGAATTTGTCGGAATAATGGTGGACGAAAAAATATAAGCAGGTGATGAATGATGGTACGTGTCAGTGGATTAGCAAGTGGGATGGATATTGATGAAATAGTGAAAAGTATGATGCAGGCAGAACGAGTGCCTTTGGATAAATTAACGCAGAAGAAACAATACTCTGAGTGGCAACGGGATGATTATCGATCGGTCAATACAGCATTATCTGAATTGGATAAACTGATCTCAGATGGAGTTGGAAAACAATCTTCGTTTATCAAAAAGACGGTGTCTGTATCAAACCCAGATGCAATATCTGTGCGAAATGTTAATTCAACAAGTGATTTTACGGGGAAGATAAATGTAACAAACCTTGCCACGGCGGCGACTATGACGAGCAAACCAATAAAAGAGGTAGATAAAGATACGGGTAAGCCTATAAAGATTGATTCAAAAGAGCCGTTATCTAAATATGGGTTGGTAAAGCATGAAATTTCGATATTAGCGATTAATAAAGATGGCGTTTTTGATTTGGATGAGAGTAAGGTGAAGAAACCTTATACACTTACCATCGAACCAACTGATACATTAGATAGTGTTATTAATAAAATTAATGCTAACTCAGGGGTAACAGTCTTCTTTGATCAGAACTCTCAGCAGTTTTCTATTACTGCTAAGAATACTGGTGATGTAGAGGGTGCAGCAGAGATTGAATTGGGTGGGGAATTTTTTACTGGTTTATTAGAAATGAGTAATAATAATTCAGAGGCAGGAGGCACAGCTGGAACCAACGCAACGGTAGAATACAATGGCTTAAAAATTACCCGACCATCGAACACCTTCCAAATCAATGGAGCAGAAATTACCGTAAAGAAACCAACAACGGAAGCTGTTACGTTCTCCTCCAAAGCTGACGTAGACACTATTTTGGACACGGTCACTCAGTTCGTGAACAAATACAACGAAATCATCAAAAAAATTCAAGACAAAACTAGTGAATCGAAATATCGTTCCTATACGCCTCTTACTACAGAGCAAAAGAAAGCGATGACCGAAGATGAGGTGAAGCTTTGGGAAGAAAAGGCGAAGAGTGGGACGCTGAAAAATGACTCTACTCTAAAGAACCTTCTCACAACGATGAGGTCCTCTCTTTATACTTCAGTCAGTGGTATGACAGGGACTAATACGCTTAGTAAGTTAGGGATTACTACCACAAGTAATTACTTAGAAGGTGGTAAACTCACCATTGATGAGGATAAGCTGCGTGCGGCCATTTCAGAAGATCCGAATGCAATTTATAAACTGTTCATGACTGAGGGTAAGGGTACGGAAAAAAGTTCACAAGGCCTGGCACGTCGTTTGCGGGCGGATATTCAATCATCCATGAAGGTGATTACAGAAAAAGCGGGTAAGGCCGGTTATGTAAATAATATGTTTACCATTGGGAAATCGGTCAATGGGCTGGATACTAGAATTTCCACATTCGAGGCAAAGTTAGTAAAACTTGAAACCCGTTACTATAATCAGTTCACAGCCATGGAGAAGGCGATATCGAAAGCGAATAGTCAAAGCTCTAGTTTATCGCAATATTTTAGCTAAGTAAGAAAGGAAGAATAAAAGAAATGGCCATTAATAATCCATACCAATCTTATCAACAAAATTCAGTGAATACAGCATCGCCGGGAGAGCTTACACTCATGCTTTATAACGGATGTCTGAAGTTCATTCTACTTGGTAAAAAAGCCATTGAAGCGGGTAAGATTGAAGAAAAGAATACGAATATCTTAAAGGCCCAAAACATCGTTCATGAGCTGATGGTGACCTTGAATATGGATGTTGCCGTATCGAAAGACTTGATGAGCCTCTATGATTATATGAACCGTCGCCTGATTGATGCTAATTTGAAGAATGATATCGCGGCTCTGGAAGAAGTGGAGGGGCTTGTTACCGAGTTCCGTAACACATGGAAGGAAGCCATTCAATTGAACCGACAAAAACAATTCGTCCAAAGTGGCCAAGTTTGATGGTGCTTCAAGATTTTCATGATGTCACCACTGAATTACTAACCGTCTTGCAGGACCAAAATATTGTCGAACGTGATGATCGAATCGATCGAATCACCAAGTTGCTTGACCGTCGTGAAGCGTGTCTTTCGCATATCCAACCGCCTTTTTCTGATGAAGAGCTACAATTGGGACGTCAATCCATTCTTTTGAATCAGCAGGTCGATCAATTGTTGTTGCTCCAAAAGCAAGAGATTCAGCGGGATATCAAGGAATTGAACCAGAAAAAGAAAACTTCGAATAAATACACCAATCCCTATGAGAATCTTTCCACGGATGGCATGTTTTACGACAAAAAGAAATAAACCCTTACCCAAACCGTTTGAATTTCAAACGGTTTTTGTGTAATTCTTTTCTAAAATTTCTGTTAATTTTAATGGCTAATTTTTTCTTTATTGGGCAGTGTTTGGTATAATAGAGCTAAGGTAGACATCAACCTTTTTCAAACCTTCCGACAATTGTTTCATAATTTCGACATATTTCATGATGTGTTTCTAAAGGAAACCGGAGGGGTATTGTAGAATCTAACTGTATAGTCTTAATTTAAGGAGGACTCACTTTATGAATTACAACGTACGCGGTGAAAACATTGAGGTAACTCCAGCAATTCGAGAATACGTCGAAAAGAAAATTGGCAAGTTAGAAAGATATTTTAACAATACGCCAGATGCAAATGTGCAAGTGAATTTGAAAGTGAACAATAATACGTCCAAGGTCGAAGTGACGATTCCGATGCAGAATTTGGTTCTTCGTGCTGAAGAAGAAAATGCGGACATGTATGCCGCAATTGATTTGATCAATGACAAGCTAGAACGCCAAATTCGTAAACATAAAACGAAGGTCAACCGAAAATTCCGCAACAACTTATCCAATACACCCGAAGCATTCGCTTTTGCTACGGAAGTCGATGAAGTGGCGGATGAATTCGAAGATGACAGCGATATTGAAGTGGTCCGTAACAAACGCTTCGATTTGAAGCCGATGGACAGTGAAGAAGCGATTCTGCAAATGAATATGCTTGGTCACAGTTTCTTCGTTTACACGAATGCGGATACGAATACAACCAACGTCGTGTATCGCCGGAAAGATGGACGATACGGATTAATAGAACCAAGTTAATTTAATCATGAAATGCATGGAAGCACCGTCCAGACTCTGGGCGGTGCTTTTTAGGCATGCTCCTTTTCTATTTATCGATATAGGTATAAGGTAACGGATTCTTTTTCGAATTTAAGACTGTTTCAAAAATTTAAGAAGGTATATTCCTTTCATAACAGGTGTTCTCAAATGAAGTAGAGTAAATTTATTTTTCTTTAAAACGAACAAAAAGCGTTCTTTTATGAGAAAAATAGCTTTTTATACCCATTCCTATACTCCCTTAATTTGGCATATAATCAACTTACTTGTTCTTTAAAAAGAACAAGTGGTTAATAAGGTGTAGAGGGGATGGGATGTTGTTTCGGAAAAATTGCCATACATGCAATAGGGCTTCGTTTAGTAGTTCGGAAATGGGGAACTGGTTTTGTCCGACCTGTGGCGAGGATTTGACCGTGCAAAAGGCCTTTGATGCCCTGTCGGTGGAGCGAATTAATATGTCTCATCGCCTGAATGAAAAGAGCAAGGTTTTTTATTATCTTAAAAAGCGAACGTGATCTTTCGTTTCATGTAAATCCATCCTTGATTTTCTCCCACTTGTTGTAATTTGTCGATAAACATTTCCTTATTTTGGGTAACTGACGACATAAACTAGCAACATATGTAGGGTGTATTCCCTATAATAAGATTGTAAACTATGCATTTAGTAATATTTATCGAGAAAAAGGCAAACTTATCGAAAGGTGAGGGCGCAAAGGCACAGGTCTAAGGCTGTAAGGAGCTAAGATGGCTGGTCTGCCTGAAATACAAGGTAGTATTTTAGGAGGTTGATAAAATGATTACGACGGAAATGGATCAAGAGTGGATGACGTTGATTTTGGAGGCAAAAAGCTTAGGATTAACGAAAGAAGAGATCCGTGATTATCTTGCACGGGAGTCATCGAAGGGGAATGGCGAAAAATGAGAAAGATGTGGAAAGCATCCCTATAAACAGTATGGAGCATGGCTGTTTATAGGGATGCTTTCGTTTGCGTAAATAGATTGATATACTTTCTATCTACTATTCTATTCGTTGCTCTTTTTCCATTTGTTAAACTCAATAAATTCTCGGAATTGTTGTTTTGAAACACCTGAATGCATGGCATCTTCAACGATTTTTATCCAGTCGGTATCCAGGATTTCCTTATTGGGAGCATCGTAAAGAAGGGCATCAACAGGAACATGAAGCACTGCAGAGATTTTTTCCAAAAATTGAATGGAAGGGTTCGTTTGTAAGTTCCGTTCGAGCGAACTTAAGTAAGACTTGGCTACCCCTGCTTTCTCGGCTAGTTCAGTCATCGACATTTTCTTTTCTTCCCGCAGCTTTTTAACACGCTCACCGATCATCATTACCACCTCGAAACTAGTTCTATTTATCCCGCAGAATAAGCTTTGTTAACCCACTTACAGTGTCTTCTACCATCCAGGTTTTCAAGGGAATGGTATCAACTATCATTGAACCATCTCATTATAGTAGTTGAGAGATATAGCCTTTTATAAAGACCAGCTGTGCAAACGTGGGCCTACTTATATGTATTTTAAATCTTCCCTCTATTTTAACAGTTTTTGTCCTGTTTTATCCATTGTTTTTCTCAAGAAGTGATATCTGGCCCATAGTCCTGAAAGTGACATGAAGTTGTACCTCATGAATAGAAGTGGTAAAATTAAGACTAGATTATTATCGGCAGAAGGTGTGTTCCTTCTTACTTATATGAATGAACGATATTGAATGATCATTTTCCCAATAGAGGAGCGTTAATGAATGCTTAATATATTAAATAAAGTTTTTGATCCGAATAAGCGTGAACTTAAGCGGTTAGAGAAAGTGGCTGATCAGGTCGAAGCGCTGGCGGATGAGATGGCTTCGTTATCGGACGAGCAGCTGACTGCCAAAACGGAAGAATTCAAGAAACGTTATCAAAACGGGGAAACTGTGGATGATTTGCTCGTTGAGGCGTTTGCTGTCGTACGTGAAGGGGCAAAGCGGGCCCTTGGCATGTATCCTTTCCGCGTTCAGATCATGGGTGGGGCGTCCCTTCATGATGGGAATATCTCTGAAATGAAAACAGGTGAAGGGAAAACGTTGACCTCGACCATGCCCGTTTATTTAAATGCGATTACTGGCAAAGGCGTTCATGTCGTGACCGTCAATGAATACCTCGCACAGCGTGATGCGACGGATATGGGTGTGTTATATAATTTCCTCGGACTGTCTGTCGGGTTGAATCTGAACAGTCATTCTAAAGAGGAAAAACAAGAAGCATACAATGCGGATATCACGTATAGCACGAATAATGAGTTAGGCTTCGATTACTTGCGTGACAATATGGTGCTCTATAAAGAACAAATGGTACAACGACCATTGCATTATGCGGTCATCGATGAAGTCGATTCCATCTTGATCGATGAAGCGAGGACGCCATTGATCATTTCCGGTGCAGCGCAAAAGTCAGCCCAGCTTTATATCCAGGCGAATGCGTTTGTACGTACCCTGAAAAAAGATACGGATTACACGTATGATGAGAAAACCAAAGGCGTGCAATTGACTGAAGAAGGTATGAACAGGGCTGAAAGAGCGTTCAATATTGATAATTTATTCGATATCAATCATGTGACATTGAACCATCATATCAATCAGGCATTGAAAGCGCATGTTGCCATGCACTTGGATGTGGATTATGTGGTCCAAGACGGCGAGATTGTCATCGTTGACCAATTTACGGGCCGTTTAATGAAAGGTCGCCGTTACAGTGAAGGACTTCATCAGGCCATTGAAGCAAAAGAGGGGCTAGAAATTCAAAATGAAAGCATGACCCTTGCGACGATTACTTTCCAGAACTATTTCAGGATGTATGAAAAACTTTCCGGTATGACGGGTACGGCCAAGACGGAAGAAGAGGAATTCCGTAACATCTATAATATGAATGTTATCGCGATTCCAACGAACCGGGATATTGTCCGGGATGACCGACCAGATCTCATTTATGCGTCAATGGACGGGAAATTCAGAGCGGTCGTGGAAGATATTGCAGAGCGTCATGTAAAGGGACAGCCCGTGCTGGTTGGTACGGTCGCCATTGAGACTTCGGAGATCATTTCCAATTACTTGACGAAAAAAGGCATTCCTCATAACGTGTTGAATGCGAAGAACCATGAGCGTGAAGCGGAAATCATCTTGAATGCAGGGAATAAGGGAGCGGTTACGATCGCCACGAACATGGCCGGCCGTGGTACGGATATCAAGCTAGGTGAAGGCGTCAAAGACGTGGGCGGGCTTGCCGTCATCGGGACGGAACGTCATGAAAGTCGCCGGATTGATAACCAGCTGCGTGGTCGTTCTGGTCGTCAGGGAGATCCAGGGGTCACTCAGTTCTATCTATCCATGGAAGATGAATTGATGCGTCGCTTTGGTTCGGATAATATGAAGAGTATGATGGCGCGCCTTGGCATGGATGATTCCCAACCCATTCAAAGCAAAATGGTGTCAAGAGCCGTTGAATCCGCTCAGAAACGGGTTGAAGGCAATAACTTCGATTCTCGTAAACAATTGCTGCAGTATGATGATGTTCTTCGTCAGCAACGTGAAATCATATACAAACAGCGTTTCGATGTAATGGAAAGCGAAAACTTGCGTGAAATCGTTGAAACGATGATCACGGCATCCATTCAACGTAATGTTGCAGCTTTTGCGCCAATGGGCGATGAGGAAGGCTGGAACTTGCAAGGACTTGTCGATTACTTGAACGGCAATCTATTCCAAGAGGGTGAGATTACAATTGCCGATTTGGATGGGAAAGATGAATCGGAACTAGTTGAATTCATTCTAGGAAAAGTAAAAGAAAGTTATGATCAAAAAGAAGCCGAGCTTTCAGAAGAGCAAATGCGCGAGTTCGAAAAAGTGATCGTGCTTCGGGCGGTGGACAGCAAGTGGATGGATCATATCGACGCGATGGAACAATTGCGTCAAGGGATTCACCTACGTGCATATGGTCAAATCGATCCGCTTCGTGAATACCAATCAGAAGGCTTCGCGATGTTTGAAAGCATGATTGCTTCGATGGAAGATGAGGTCACTAAGTACATTATGAAAGCTGAAATCCGCAATAACTTGGAGCGGAAGGAAGTCATAAAAGGACAAGCGGTCAATCCGAAAGAAGACGAAGGCGGCAAAGTGAAGAAGGCGCCGGCTCGTAAATCAGAAGATGTCGGGCGAAATGCTTTATGTCCATGTGGCAGCGGAAAAAAATATAAGAATTGTCATGGCAACTTAGCCTGAAAATAGGTGTATAATGGAGAAGAGACGGATAAGTTAAATGAACTTACCGCCTCTTTTCATGTTTCGTTTAGTAAAGCGGACGGGATGCATATCGTTTTGATGAGGTATATTTGCATGAAGTAAATCCCGATACGGGATTTTTTTTAACATACTAATGAGGTGAATAGAAATGGAAATGGCAGAAATCAGAAACGAATTAGAAAGAACAGCGCAACGATTAACGGACTTTAGGGGGTCTCTTTGACTTAGATGAAAAAGAGGCACGCATTGCACAACTAGAAAATGAGATGACGCATCCTGACTTTTGGAATGATCAACAAAAGGCTCAAGGTGTCATCAATGAAACAAACGCATTGAAAGAACAAGTCGACCAATTGGCCGAGTTGAATGATTCATATGAAAATCTCGATTTGACGTATGAACTGGTCAAAGAAGAGAATGATGAAGATCTTATGACGGAGTTAGTGGAAGAAATCACGATTCTTTCCCAAAAGATGAATGACTTTGAACTACAGCTTCTACTAAGTGAAGAGTATGATTCGAAAAATGCCATTCTGGAACTGCATCCTGGTGCAGGCGGAACAGAGTCCCAAGATTGGGGTTCCATGTTGCTACGCATGTACACTAGATGGGGCGAAAAAAGAGGATTCAAGGTGGAAACCCTTGATTACCTTCCAGGTGATGAAGCGGGAATCAAGAGTGTAACGCTCCTATTCAAAGGCCATAACGCTTATGGCTATTTGAAAGCGGAAAAAGGCGTGCACCGTCTTGTCCGGATTTCTCCTTTCGATTCATCAGGCCGCCGTCATACTTCGTTCGTATCATGCGAAGTCATGCCGGAATTCGATGAAACGATTCATATAGATATCCGTACGGAAGATTTGAAAATCGATACGTACCGGGCAAGTGGCGCCGGCGGTCAGCACATTAACACGACTGACTCAGCTGTCCGGATTACCCATTTACCAACGAATACGGTCGTAACGTGTCAAAATGAGAGATCGCAAATCAAAAACAAGGCCCAAGCGATGAATATGCTGAAAGCCAAATTATATCAACTTGAGATCGAACAGCAACAAGCCGATTTGGATGAAATCCGCGGTGAACAGAAGGAGATTGGCTGGGGAAGCCAAATCCGCTCTTACGTCTTCCACCCTTATTCCATGGTAAAGGATCACCGTACAAGTGCGGAGACCGGAAACCTTGGAGCAGTGATGGATGGGGATATCGATATGTTCATCGATGCTTATTTACGTTCTAAATTATAAGAGGTATGAATCGAACCGGATCTTATTCGGTTCGATTTTTTTGTACAACATTTCAATTCATTAGTCCTTTACCACGTCATCTGGCTGTTATTTACAGGAAATGAACAGGGATGCTATACTACTTTCGGTTAAGACTAATTAAATAGAAGGATTATGAGGAGACAACCAGAATGAGAAAGAGATATCGGGAGCCAAAGCACCCTTTGATACAAATTTTGATGGAATATGGCCTCGTATTGGTAGGTTCAGCAATCATTGCGATTGGATTCAATGTATTTCTACTACCGAACCAGGTCGCTTCAGGCGGGGTCAGCGGAATCAGCACGATTCTATATACGACGCTAGGTTGGGAGCCGGCATACGTTCAGTGGGCCTTTAATATTCCTCTATTCATTGCCGGACTTATTGTGCTTGGACGGAATTTTGGGGCAAAAACGTTCATCGGGACATTATTTTTACCGTTTGTCGTCTTTTTGACAAAGGAATGGGAACCATGGACGAACGATGCGTTACTCGGATCCCTTTGTGGCGGTATCCTGGTCGGATTGGGATTGGGCATAGTCTTTCGCGGGAAGGCTTCCACTGGGGGAACGGATTTAGCGGCGCAGATCATTCATAAGTATACCAATTTGTCATTGGGGACCTGTGTGGCAATCATTGACGGTCTCATCGTCTTGAGCGCGGCCATTGTTTTTGATATCGAAAAAGGGCTGTATGCCTTGATCAGCTTATATGTCACAAGTAAGACCATCGACCTGATCCAGGTTGGATTGAATCGTTCCAAGATGGCATTAATTATCACGAATAATGAACCCGAAGTTAGGGATGCTATTATACATGAACTAGACCGCGGTGTTACACGGATTTCCGGGCATGGCGGCTATACGGATGATTCCCGTCCGATTTTAATGTGTGTCATCGACCAATCCGAATTCATTAAATTGAAACAATTGGTCAAAGTCGTTGACCCTAAAGCATTCGTGATCGTCATGGATGCCTCAGAAGTACTTGGGGAGGGTTTTAAACTCGATTGAAATTGGTATAATGTTTCTGTACTGGTAGACTTGAGAAGAAGGGGGCTTGTCCAATGAAAAAGAAATGGTTAGCTTTACTATTAGGTACATCTCTTGCGCTTACTGCTTGCGGGGGGAATGACGATAATAACGCAGATAAAGAACCGGCAACGGATACTAATGAAACGACCACGGCTGGTGCCGGTGATGCAGCCAAGATTTATGAAAATAAATGTTCAAGTTGTCATGCTGTGAATCTTGAAGGCGGCGTAGGCCCGAATTTAACGGAAGTCGGTTCGCGTTTGTCGAAAGATGAAATTGAGCAAATCATCTTGAAAGGCCAAGGTGGAATGCCAAAAGGTGTCATCATTGGTGATGATGCATCAAAAGTAGCCGATTGGCTTTCCGAACATAAGTAACATTTCTACTGAAACGTCCTCCTTTAGGCTGGACGTTTCATCCATCCTCTTCATAAAATCCCCTATTATTTCCATTCGTTTTTCCGTATACTAGATAGATAGTCTTACCTCACTCTTTGAAATGAAACTGTAATATTTTTATGCTTAATTTGACAAACTTTGATGTTATAATGTTCCTGTGCTTAAAACGAAATGATTCCTGTCGTTATTTAAAAAATGCTGTCGAAAAAAACGCTTTTAATAGATAAGTTAACAAGCAAATTAGGTGGTTTTAGAATGATAGAGATGATAGATGTCAAAAAGACCTATTCTAATGGCGTCATAGCCATTAATGGGTTGAATGTAAAAATACAGCCAGGCGAGTTTGTTTATGTAGTGGGTCCAAGTGGTGCCGGCAAATCGACCTTCATCAAAATGATGTATCGGGAAGAAAAGCCGACAAGTGGAAATATCTTGGTTAATGGTGTCAGCCTACCAAAAATCCGCAATTCGAAAGTTCCTCTATTTCGCCGTAATATCGGGATGGTCTTCCAGGATTTTAAACTCCTTCAAACTTTCACAGTCTACGAAAATGTTGCCTTTGCAATGGAAGTCATCGAAAAAGAACCTGAAGTCATTAAAAAGAGAGTCATGGAAGTTCTCGATCTAGTAGGGATCAAGCATAAAGCCAGAATGCGTCCTGCAGAGTTATCAGGTGGAGAACAACAAAGGGTTGCGATTGCCCGTTCAATCGTCAATGACCCCAAGGTGGTTATTGCCGATGAACCTACAGGGAATCTGGATCCTGAAACATCATGGGAAATCATGAGCATATTTGAAGAAATAAACAAGCGCGGAACGACACTTATCATGGCTACGCACAATAAAGATATTGTTAATAACTTTAAACGTCGTGTAATTGCCATTGAAGGTGGAAAAATCGTTCGCGATGAACATAGAGGTGAATACGGATATGAAATTTAGAACACTCGTCCGTCACTTCCGTGAAAGCTTTAAAAACATTGGTCGTAATGGTTGGATGACGTTTGCATCAGTAAGTGCTGTAACAGTCACTCTAACATTGGTTGGCGTTTTTTTAGTGATTATGATGAATTTGAATCATATCGCGGGTAATGTCGAAAACGATGTCGAAATTCGTGCGCATATTGATAATGCAGCGAGTAAAGAGGATATACAAGCAATCAGCAAGCAGATAACGAGTATAGGTGGAATTGATAGTGTTGTCTTCTCCCCTAAGGATGAAGAGCTCACCAATTTAATTGATGATTTAGGCGATAATGGAGATGCCTTTAAACCATTTGAACAAGACAACCCTTTACGGGATGTTTATATCATTAAAACGAAAACACCTCAAGATGTGATCAAGGTAGCGAAAGAAATCGAAAGCATCAATTATATTCAAAGCGTTAAATATGGACAAGGTTATGTTGAAAACCTATTCAGTTTTGTCGAAATTGCTAGAAATATCGGGATTGTACTTATCGTAGGGTTGCTTTTCACAGCCATGTTCCTCATCTCGAATACGATTAAAATTACGATTGTGGCTAGGAAAAAAGAAATTGAGATCATGAGATTGGTAGGGGCAACAAACAACTTCATTCGTTGGCCATTCTTCTTAGAGGGACTCTGGTTAGGAATCCTTGGTTCTGTCGTGCCTATCGCCCTGATTTCAGTACTCTACTACAATCTGTTCAATTATATATCACCACAGATTACGTTTAAATTCGTAGACTTTTTACCAGCAAGTCCATTCATTTACCAAGTGTCGGCGATTCTTATCATCATGGGCGCCGTGATTGGAATATGGGGAAGCTTAATGTCCGTTAGAAAATTCTTAAAAGCATAAGCGAACAAACTTTACAATTCTTTTACACTCGAAATACGAAGAAGAAATTCATTCAAAATAGAGAGACGTTGCATGGCACGAGTTGTAACGAGATTGAAAGGGGAAATGGAACATTGAAAAAGAATATTATCGCGGTGAACGCGACAATCATGATTGGCTTGGGGAGCATTTTGGCTGCTCCTTCAGCTTTTGCTGAATCCATTTCAGACTTAGAGCAAAAGAAGGCATCTATACAGGAAAAACGTTCGGGTGTTGAAGCGGACATTTCCACTACCTCAGAAAAAATCAATAACCTCCAGAATAAACAACTGACGGCTGAGGAGCAAATCGCTGCCATTGATGCGAAAATTGCAGAATCAGCAAAGAAAATTGATGCGAAAAATGCTGAAATCACTCAAACAAAAGAAGAAATTGAAGTATTGAAAGCAGAAATTATAGTGTTGCAAGAACGTATCGCTAAGCGTAACGACGTTCTGAAGGAACGTGCCCTTTCCTTCCAGGAGTCCGGTGGAGATTTGAATTATGTGGAAGTATTGTTCGGATCATCTAGTTTTAGCGATTTAATTGACCGTGTAGGAGCTGTTGCAGCCATTGCAGAAGCCGATCGCGAGATTTTGAAACAACATGAGCTGGATAAAAAAGAGCTTGAAGAAAAGCAAAAGGCCGTAGAAACGAAGCTTGCTAGTTTAGAAGTGGCTAAAGCTCAACTTTTACAAATCCAAAATCAACAAAAACAGCAGAAAGAACAAAAAGCTGCGTTAGTTAAGAAATTAAAGAAACAAACGAAAAAAGAAGAAGAAAATAAAATGGGCTTAGAGGAAGAAAAGGCGAACCTTGCTGCTCAAGAAACAGCTATCAAGTCAGCCATCGACTTAGAGAAGAATCGTCTAGCTGAATTAGAAGCAGCTCGTAAAAAAGCAGCAGCTGAAGCGAAAAAACGTGCAGAACAAGAAGCGGCAGCACAGGCAGCGCAAGCAGCTCAAGCGAAAAAACAAGCTCCTTCCCATTCTAACTCTAGTTCTAATAGTAGTTCATCATCATCGTCATCATCACAAGCTCCGGCTAGTGTAAGTGCTGCACCGGCTGTATCGTCGGGAACATTTACACGACCAAGTGCAGGTTATGTATCTTCACAAATGGGCGAGCGTTGGAATAAGCAACATGCCGGGATTGATATTGCCGCTAGCGGAACAGTGCCTGTTGTAGCAGCGGCAGACGGAGTCGTAAGTCGTTCGTATACGTCCTCTTCATACGGCAATGTAATCTTTGTTACCCATAATATTAGTGGCCAAACGTGGACAACGGTTTATGCACATTTAAGTTCAAGACAAGCTAGTACAGGTGCAGTCGTTGCCAAAGGTCAACAAATTGGGATCATGGGGAATACCGGACATTCTTATGGACAGCATTTGCACTTTGAGCTTCACAAAGGTACGTGGAATTACAGCAAGTCCAATGCAGTCAATCCATTAAGCTACATACCTAACTAATACCCAATATATGAATCATAAAACAGACTAGGATCACATCCTAGTCTGTTTTTTTGCTCTGTTCAAAAGCATATTTACCCGAACCTACTCATATAGTGAAAAATATATCGGGGTAGAAAAGGGGATAAATATGGTCAAAAAATGGGTAATTCCTCTGGCAATCATGATGTCATTAGTTATTGGGGCAGCAGGGGGCATGTATTGGACAAGCACCCAGGATAAACACGAGATGAAACAGGGAAGCCAAGAGGGGATAAAAGATCAGGAGTGGGCAAAAGTGGAACAAGCTTACGGGTTGATCGTGAGCCAGTATGTTGAACAGGTAGACGGCTCAAAGCTCATCGAAGGTGCCATTCAAGGCATGCTGGCAACATTGAAGGATCCATATTCCGTATATATGGACAAGGAGACCGCAAAGCAGTTCAATGAGACCTTGGATTCCTCGTTTGAAGGGATCGGTACGGAAATCGGGATGGAGGACGGGAAGGTCATCATTGTCTCTCCCTACAAGGACTCCCCGGCTGAAAAGGCAGGATTAAAGCCGAAGGACCAAATCCTAAAGGTGAATGGGGAAAGTGTCGAAGGGTTGGACCTCTATGAAACTCGGTTGAAGATCCGTGGGAAAAAGGGCTCTTCAGTCAAAATGGAAATAAAACGTGCCGGTGTATCCAGTCCAATCGAATTCAATATGGTTCGTGCAGAAATTCCATTGGACACGGTTTTTTCTTCGACCAAGGAAGTAGCGGGTGAGGAAATCGGGTATGTGGAGTTGACCACATTCTCGGAAAATACCGCATCGGATTTTAAAAAGCAGTTGAAGGAACTTGAGAAGAAGGGAATCGAAGGGCTGGTGATCGATGTCCGGGGGAATCCGGGCGGTCTCCTTTCAAGTGTGGAGACGATTTTAGGCGAGTTTATTACGAAAGATAAACCATATTTGAAAATAGCCGAAAGAACGGGTGAGACGCAATCCTTTTTCACCGAGCTGAAGAAAAAGAAGGACTACCCCATTGCCGTCCTGACGGATAAAGGCAGTGCCTCGGCTTCGGAGATCCTTGCCGGTGCCATGGAGGAGGCCGGGGGATACCCGCTGATTGGCGAGAAGACGTTCGGTAAAGGGACGGTTCAACAGGCAGTCCCAATGGGAGATGGCAGCAATATCAAGCTTACGCTGTACAAGTGGCTGACACCATCTGGTAACTGGATTCACAAAAAGGGAATCGAACCGACGATTGAAGTCAAGCAACCGGTGTACTTCAACGCCCATCAGTTAACCATCGAAAAGGTATTGAAGCGGGACATGACAGACGACCAAATTCAGTATGCGCAAACGATCCTAAAAGGGATTGGTTTTGAAACAGGGCGTGAGGATGGGTACTACGATTGGAATACGGAGATTGCGGTCAAGGCTTTTCAGAAGCAGTATGGGATGAAAGCGACTGGTAAGTTGGATGCTAAGACCGCAGCTAAGCTAGAAACCGTCATCTTGGAAAAAATTCAGGATGAAGATAATGATATTCAGCTACGGACGGCTTTGAATTATTTGGCGAAATAGAAGAAGGAGGCAACGCCCATCGGGTGTTGCCTTTTTACTTGGCAGGAAAGGGGAAAGATTCATTTCATCTATTAGAGCGGATACAGTTTTTTCTACATCTTAATAGGCAGGAAGCTGACATATTTGATAGAATAGGAAGTAACTGACTAGAACGATTGATACATACTTTTAATCACTTATAGGGATGGTGGAGAGAAATTGACAACGGATTGGCTTATTGATTGCTTAATAGGATTGGGAAAACTCTTCCTTCATCCATTGCTTTACGTTTCCATTGCTTATTGTTTATTCATTGGCTATCTTCGGGTTAAACGGGAGCGCCGTGATTTCAATACGAAGATTTATAGGAAAACCATGGAGCTTCGGGCTTTGCTTCTACAGGGAATCGTCACTGGGGTGATTCTGTCACTCATCGCGCTGGTGTCTGGCCTTGTCATACCGATGGCGGCGGTGGTCATCATGGCGGCAGTCTCGGTCCTAGCCGTCTTGACCATGAAAAGGAGACTGGTATCACCTGTTTATACGTTGGGTGTCACGTTCTTTATCCTTTTCTTTCTAAATGGTAAGGATTTGCCACTTCCTATTTTCACGGATGCATTTGACCAACTGAATCAATCGGTTTATCCGACACTTGTGATATTGATTGGGCTTTTGTTGATGGCGGAAGGTTTTCTTATCGTTAAGAAAGGCAGTAAAAAGGCATCACCGCAGTTAGAGGTTTCAAAGCGCGGGCAGCCGATTGGCGTTTATGTTTCGCAACGTATTTGGCTGATTCCGATGTTCGTACTGATTCCTGGGGGAGAACTGCCCGTTCCTTTTGACTGGTATCCCGTATTCTCCATTGGTGAAGTGTTCGTTTCTCCAATCGTTCTGCCATTTTTGATTGGATTTAGGCAGAAGGTTCATGGATCGCTTCCGGAACAGGCAATAAAGGCCCAAGGTAAGCAGGTAGGGACACTTGGCATATTGATTACAGTCTTGGCGGTCGTCAGCTACTGGTATCCACTATTGGCAATCATAACAGCTGTTTTAGCGATCCTTGGTCGGGAATTCATCCATTATGCGCAAAAGAATTTGGACGAAAAGCAACCGTTTTACTTTTCGAAAAGCAAGCTTGGCGTCCAGATTCTAGGCGTTATCCCTGAATCACCGGCTGACAAGATGGGATTGGTCAAGGGTGAAATCATCTCAAAGATCAATGGGGTTGTCGTCAGGGAAGAAGAAGAGTTGTACCGGGCGCTGCAAAAGAATCGGGCCTATTGTAAGTTAGAGGTCATCGGCATTAATCAACAAATGCGCTTTGTGCAACGAGCCTTATTTGAAGGGGAACATTATGAATTGGGCATCCTTTTTGTGGATGATCAATTGAAAGAGAGTGGCCAAGCAGGATAGAAACGGCCGGATCTTTCTGAATAGTAACTGAAACCACTTAGATGATAGATCTAGGTGGTTTCTTATGTGGGTAGACGAAATGAAAAGTGAAGGTGCGAATATGGATATGACGATGAAGATGAAGAGTATGAAGAGTATTTTGATAGTATTATCATGCTTGTTCTTATATGGATGTCAACCAGGTGGGAAAGACGGGAGAAAGGAAAGTTCTGCCCCCGTTGACCTTATAGGGGAGTGGCATGGGGAAGAAATGAGTTTAGATGGAAATCGTTATACAGGATTTTACGCGTTTGACATCGAGAAAAATGGGAAATTTTCTTTGTATGATGCTGAAGCGGGGAACCCGGGCATCCAAGGAGAGATTACACAATATGATGGGGAATCTCTGAAAATGAAGACAGGGGATGAAGCAGATTTTGATGTACCTGCAGAATGGGCAGGATTAAAGCATTCCGATACTCTGTTGTATGAAATAAAAGGGGAAAAATTATATATGAGTTACAAAGATAAACAGGATAAGCATACGCTTGTTTTTTCTAAATCCAGTTATTGAACGATTTTTCACAAGAAACCCCCAAAAGGCAGGTTGCTCTGCTCTTTGGGGGCTTTTTAATGAAATATTTTACGCTTCTTTTGCGGCTTCGATATCAATGGAAATGGTGATTTGATCTCCAATCAGTACCCCGCCCGTTTCTAGGGCTGCATTATAGGTTAAACCATAGTCGCTGCGCTTCACTTTCCCTTTGCCACTGAAGCCGGCTTTTTCCGTACCCCATGGGTCTTTTCCTTGCCCTTCGAATGTCATGACGAATGTTTCTTCTTTTGTTACTCCGTGAAGCGTGACATCACCGGTTACGGCATACTCATCGTCATCCGTTTTTTTGATGTCTGTAGCTTTAAATGTCAGGTTCGGGTTCTTTTCAACGTCAAAGAAGTCAGCAGAACGCAGGTGGTCGTCGCGGTCATTATTGCGTGTGTCGATGCTGGCCAAATCCACTGTGAAATCAATTTCCGCTGTTGTCAGGTCGGTTGGGTCTGCAGAAATGCTGGCGTCAAATTTATTGAAACTTCCTTTTACTTTTGCAATCATCATGTGTTTTACAGAAAACTCTATCGCGCTGTGTGTAGGGTCGACGATCCATTTTGTTTTAGCCATTCTAAATTCCTCCTATTTCATCTTGAAATTATATATCTTTAATTTGAGATAATTTAACATATTGTAATTATATGAGCTAGGGGTTCCAGAGTCAAACGTTTTTTCCTTTATTTAGAAAATGCAAAAAAACCTGTGCCGCATGTGTGCGGACACAGGTCTAAGAAAGAAACTCTTAGTTAGAACGTTCTTTTTCTTCGTGAATCGGGGCTTTACTTGGCCAGAAAGCATAGCGACCAAGCAAAGCGGTAATCGCCGGCACTAGGAATGGGCGAACGATGAATGTGTCCATCAGTACACCGAGTGCGGTAATGAGTCCGAATTGGACAAGCACTTGAATCGGCAACGTAGCGAGCACAGAGAATGTAGCTGCCAAGATGATACCGGCTGAAGTGATGACGCCACTTGTTTCGGTTACACCTTCTCTTATGGCTTGCTTGATTGGCATCGTCTTCTTCTTGCGCCATATGCTCGATACCATAAAGATGTTGTAGTCTTCCCCTAGGGCGACAAGGAATACGAATGAATACAACGGAATCGTGCCTTCAATTGCATCCACACCCATGAAGTGGTGAAGGATGATCCAGCCTAAGCCCATAGCGGCAAAGAAGGAAAGGATAACCGTTCCCATTAAATAAGCCATGGCTGTTACGGAACGAAGGTAGGCTAACAGTAGCAATGAAATCAAGACGATGATGATTGGGAAAACCAAGAATTCATCTGCCTTGACCGTTTCGCGTTTATCGTGTTGCTCGGCTGTCTGGCCGCCAATCCATACTTTTTCATCAACGGATGAGATCTTCGCTTCTTTCAGTTCTTTTTCTACGGAACTGCGTATATCTGAAATGGCGTCGATGGCTTTCGTATCGTATGGGTTGATATTGAATTTGACTTCATAGGATTGTAAATCCTTATTGGTCTCACTCCTTACAGGTTCTGAGACACTTCCGATCAGGCTCATATCCTTCAGGGAATCCGTTAAATCGATATCCTTACCATCCGTATCGACGACGACTGTTGCCGGTGCAAGTTCACCAGGAGAGTAGGCATCGGAAATGACGGTATATCCTTCACGAGAGTTGATGTCTTCTGGGAATGAAGAGAGGATATCATAGGAATATTTTATTTGTGATGAATAGCCAGCTAAAAGGCCGAAAAGAATCAGGCAAGTAAGGATGACGGTCCATGGCTTTGTTGTAACGATATTCCCAATCCATTTTCCAATGCGTCCGCCTTCTTTGTGTATCTTGACGGGTTTGCCCTTTTTCTTCGCGCGTGCTTCTTCCATTTCGGGTGTACGTGGAACGATCGGGAAGAAAGAGGCCCGGCCGAAAACGGAAAGTAGTGCAGGAACGAGAGTTAAGGCAGCAATCATCATGATTAATATGGATAAGCTGAATGGTACGGCGAAACGATGATAAGCACCATATTGAGCCACGAGCAATGTTAATAGGGAGACGACGATCGTCAGACCGCTCATCGCAATGGCGCCTGAAGAATCTTTAAAGGCAGCCATCATGGCTTCTCGTTTGCTTTCGTGTCTTCTCAATTCACTACGGTAGTGGGATATCAAGAATAAACAATAATCGGTTCCCGCCCCGAATAGCAATACGGTCATAATCGAAATGGCCTGCGCATCGACTGTAATCCAGCCGTGGTCTGCCATGAATCCTAGGATAGGACTTGTGACAAGGTAAGCGAAACCGACCCCGATTAATGGAATGATCGCTAAAAGTGGTGAGCGATAAATAAGTAATAAGACGACAAGAACGAGTATAACCGTCGCCAGTAGTAATTGAATATCGGCACCGGCAAATAATCCAGTCGCATCGACGGAGATCCCGACAGGACCCGTTACACGAAGGGACAGGTCTTCAGAGTCGATTTTAACCTTTGAAGGGTCCGTACCGACGCGTTCGGTTACTAACTTATTGATGCGTTCAATGTTTTTTTCCAAAACGGCTGTCCCGGCACTTTCCTCAAAGAAGAGGGGCTGTACGAAAGTCGTACCATCTTCAGAAACAGAGCCCTTTAGTGCGGGCAGTGGAGCGTTGTGAAGAGGAGGTAAGAAGGATTGCTGTTTTAAGGGACTTTCTGTAAGCTCTTTGGAAAGGTTTTGAATTTCAGCTAAATCAGCATCAGTCAGTCCACCCTCCCGATGCCATGTAAGCAAGGCAGGTATCCCTGAGGAATTAGGGAATTCTTTTTTTATCAGTTCATCCGCTACGACAGAATCTGAGTCTGCAGGTAAATCAGTAGGAACATTTTCCGTTTTATCGTTCACTGCCGGTAACGTGAAGGTTAACAGTACTGTCGCAATAATCCAGATGGCGATGACAACCCAACGGCTGATTGTTCCGGTCATCATTTTGCTTAATCTTCCTAACATGTTCAATGAAGGCACCTCACTTTTGAAATTTTTATCATAATCCACTCTTAATTATAAAGGGGAAACTTTCCTATTTGCAAAACTGGGTATGCAGTTTCTTGAATTTCTAAAAAAAAGCTTTGGAAGGTAAATCCCTCCAAAGCTTTTTTGATTCATTAAAATAAATTGAAGTATTTCTTCAACCCATTAAAGATACCAGTGACGGCCGTGTCTTGATAGGCGCTCGTGGCAATGAGCTTTTCTTCTTCCAAATTGGAGATGAACCCTAATTCTAGTAATATCGCAGCTTGCTTGTTATCCCGGATGACCTGGAAGTTCCCCGTTTTGGCACCACGGTCCCTCAATTTTGTTTCTTTGATGATTTCAGCTTGTACGGTTTGTGCGAGCTCTTTTTCATTGACATTCGATGCTAGATAAAATGTTTCAATGCCGTTGGCTGAGCTGGGACCAGCATTATAGTGAATGCTGATAAAGACATCGGGTTTGTTGGCCTGGCTGATTTCCACTCGTTTACTTAAAGAGGGATACGTATCGCCTGTTCGTGTCATGACGACTTTTGCACCGGCCTCCTCCAATTTGGCTTTCAGCTTTTTAGCCGTGGAAAGAGTTAAATCCTTTTCCCGATTATTTTTCCCGGATGCCCCAGGGTCAGACCCGCCATGCCCCGGATCAAGGACGATCACCTTGCCTTTAAATCCATCACTCGGTTTGGTCTTCGATAGATACGTGAGGGAGGCCCATCCTACCAAACCGGATTGTGTTTCGACCTTGCCCCAATCTCCTTGTGTTTCCGTCACTATGACACTATCACTTCTATCGACGGCCCCTATTATTTTATTCGTTGCCGAAGGTCCATTGCGAATGTTCAACGAGTCGGAAATGACATAGTATTTGGTTGGCTTGGTTTTGACCGGTTCTTCTTTTATAGGTGCTTCTACTTTAGGTGGTGTGGTTGTTACTGGTTTTGTTTCTTTCGGCTTGGTTTTTGCTAGATAGGTAAGGGAAGCCCAACCTGTTTTCCCGGAAGCCGTTTTGATTCTTCCCCATTTGTCTTTCTCTTCATAAAGCGTGACAGCCTCCCCTTTTTTTAGAGTGGTGACTTTGTCTGCTTTTGAGTTACCCGATTTCCTTACGTATAGCTCGGCAGCTGTTACATAGTAAGTCGTTTCCTTAACGGCTGAAGGAGATGCAGTAGGTTTTTTCTTAGATAGATAGGTTAAGGAAGCCCATCCGGTCACGCCGGAAGCCGTCTTCACGTTTGCCCAGTTACCCGATTTTTTAATATAGGTAACGGCAGCGCCCTTATTGATCGTCGCCAGCTTCTTTGACGTGGTATTGGCAGACTTACGGACATACAATGAACTGGCTGTAACATAGTACTTGGTTGTGCTGACAGCTGCCGGTTTAGCGGTGGCTGTAGGCTTGGAACTAGATATGTATGTTTTAGAAACCCAACCGGTTTTCTTTTTGGAAGATACATAGATTTGTAGCCAATTGCCTTTGGTCGATTTAATTTCTACGGCGGTTCCTTTAGGTAAGGTTGCGAGAGACTTGCTGCTTGTATTATTTGATTTTCTTAATACTAACGAGGAAGCTGTCACATAACCTAACTCGTCCAAATACGTGGTGGAAACCCAGCCCGTTAGTTTTCCATACTTGATTTTCGACCATCCGGATTTTTGTGAAGAGATCGTCACTTCTTTTCCTTTTTTTATTAAGCCCAGAGATTTTGCGGTGGTCTTAGGTTGTTCTCTTATATGGAGGGAACTAGCTGTAACTTTGGCCGTTTTGGAAGCGGCTTGAACTTGATCGGTGGCGTGTGGATACGAGAAAATCGTCAAAAAAACCAAGGTTGCTGCAAATAGGGTGATTATTCTTCTTTTCATTAAAGCTCGCTCCTTTAAATTATGCTGAAATAATCGAATGGCTATGGTTCATCCAGAGGTTGGGTCAGAATAACCCTTGGTAAGTGAATATAAGTGCACATATTCTGCGGAGATGCCTTCATTGGAGTAATCTCCATGATTTTTATCGGTATCATTGGCGATAGTGTGAAGGAGATTCATTAATAATAGTACAATATACTCACATCAATTAGTAGGTGTTTTTTGGAACTTTTTGTAGGTAATTAGAACGTAATTTACATTAATTGAAGAATTTTGAATTAATATGAGTGAAGTTTGAGGAATTGGGGATGTTAGTTGGAGTGATGGATGATATTTACAAAGGAGGAAATTTAGTGTCTGATCAACCAAAAGAGACGAATAATGAATCGGAAGAAACCTTGACCAACCGACAAGGGCACCCCATAACGAATAATCAAAGCATCCGGACTGTTGGAAACAGGGGACCAAGTACATTAGAGAACTACGACTTCCTGGAAAAAATGAGTCACTTCGATAGAGAGCGGATTCCGGAGCGGGTGGTACATGCACGAGGTGCAGGTGCACATGGATATTTTGTTCCGACAGGCAAGGCGGGAGACGAGCCGGTTTCTAAATATACGAGAGCAAAGGTCTTTCAAGAAGCGGGTAAAAAAACACCGGTCTTCGTCAGGTTTTCTTCGGTCATTCATGGGGGAACCTCCCCTGAAACATTACGTGACCCTCGTGGATTTGCCGTTAAGTTTTATACGGAAGATGGAAACTGGGATTTAGTAGGGAACAACCTCAAAATATTCTTTATCCGCGACGCCATGAAATTTCCCGATTTGATCCATGCCTTCAAACCCGACCCGGTTACGAACATTCAGGATGGCAGAAGGATTTTCGATTTCTGCTCAAGTTCTCCGGAAACCTTCCATATGATCACCTTCTTATTCTCGCCTTGGGGCATTCCGGCTAGCTACCGCATGATGCAGGGTTCCGGGGTCAATACGTATAAGTGGGTGAATCAAGAGGGAGAAGCAGTCCTGGTCAAGTACCATTGGGAACCAAAGCAAGGGATCAAAAACTTGACGCAGAAAGAAGCGAATGAGATTCAGTCGACGAATTTCAATCATGCTACACAGGATTTATATGAAGCAATCGAAAATGGGGATTACCCAGAATGGGATTTAAATGTACAGATCATGAGTGATGATGCCCATCCTGAACTGGATTTCGATCCATTAGACGATACGAAGATTTGGCCAAAAGACCAATTCCCATGGCTGCATGTCGGCACGATGGTTTTGAATAAGAACCCGGAAGATTATTTCACCGAAGTCGAGCAGGTTGCTTTTGGAACGGGAGTCCTTGTAGATGGATTGGATTTCTCGGATGATAAGATGCTCCAAGGCCGCACATTCTCGTATTCGGATACACAACGTCATCGCGTGGGGGCCAATTATCTGCAACTGCCGATCAATGCACCGAAAAAACGGACGGCGACCAATCAAACGGGCGGCCAAATGCAGTATGAAGTGGGTAGAGGAAACCAAAGTCCTCATATCAACTACGAACCATCGACTGTAGGAGGATTGAAAGAGGCTGAGCAGACGGGTAAAGAGTATACCCCTTTTGTGGAGGGCAAACTGGTCCGTGAAACGATAGATCGCCAAAGCAACACGAAACAAGCAGGTGAAACGTATCGTGAATTCGAGGATTGGGAAAGGGACGAATTGATCTCCAATCTAGTGGATGCACTCGCACCTGCTGATCCACGCATTCAAGAGAAGATGATTGCCCTTGCTGAAGAGGCCGATAAAGATTATGGCCGTCGTTTGAAAGATGGATTAGCGGCAGCTTCCCAACATACCGAGTCTTCCAAACCAATGGGTGGTACGGACAATCCAGAGGAAGCAGTCGAAAAAGGTCATGACGCCGATCCATATTAATAGGATGCAAAAAGTGAACTCCCTTCCTTGAAGGGGGTTTCCCTTTTGTATACCGCTTGTTCGTTTTGCAGGAAATAGATTGGCAAAAAACCAAGGAATCATTTAAACTGTAACTACTCTATTTTTCTCTTACAAAGGAGATGAAAAAATGATTAAATTTCTTTCAGCCCTTCTATTACCCGGTCTTCTAGTCATGCTATTTTCAAGGGTCACCTATAACTATATTGTAGGTCTTATACTAACGGTTGCATTGATCGCCGCTTCCGCATATAAAGGTTATACACATACGAACTTATTAATAATCATTGATGCACTATCACTGACGGTGGGTTTCTGGTTATCAAAAAGAATGATGAAACGAACAGCCAAGAGCGCCTAATTTATAGAGGTGCTTTTTTTGTCTCGATTTCTATGAAAAGGACTCTTTGACCTGCTAGGTTATAAAATACGAAACAGAATGTTTGTTCGCTTTTCGGTGGTTTGTTTTGGGGATATTGTGGTAGAATGTGTATATATAGTTCTTTAAACGGAATAAATAGAAGGAATAAATCATATCCCTTTTTTCATATAAAACTAATTCAGTAGGAGGCCATGCTTGGTGAAGGAAACGTTTGAGTTAGTCTCAAAATATTCTCCGCAGGGAGATCAGCCAGCGGCGATAGAAAAGCTTGTTGCTGGCATAAAAGAAGGAAAGAGTATGCAGACGCTGCTTGGAGCGACAGGAACAGGGAAAACATTCACTGTCTCCAATGTCATCCAACAAATCAATAAGCCTACTCTTGTCATTGCCCATAACAAAACGTTGGCAGGGCAGCTTTACAGTGAGTTCAAAGAGTTTTTCCCCAATAATGCGGTTGAGTACTTTGTCAGCTATTACGATTACTATCAGCCAGAAGCCTATGTGCCTTCCACTGATACTTTCATAGAGAAAGATGCCAGTATCAATGATGAAATCGATAAACTCCGCCACTCGGCGACATCCTCTTTGTTCGAACGGGAAGATGTCATCATCATTGCCAGTGTATCCTGTATTTATGGGTTAGGTTCCCCGGAAGAATACAGGGAGATGGTGGTATCGCTGCGTACTGGTATGGAGATAGACAGAAATGCACTGCTGCATAAACTTGTAGATATTCAATATGAGAGAAATGATATTGCCTTTCAACGTGGAACGTTCAGGGTCCGCGGAGACGTAGTTGAAATCTTCCCGGCCTCAAAAGATGAACACTGCGTTCGGGTCGAGTTTTTCGGGGACGAGATTGACCGGATTCGGGAAGTCGATGCCCTGACTGGCGAGATCACTGGTGAACGGGAACATATCGCCATCTTTCCGGCATCCCATTTCGTGACACGTGAAGAGAAACTGAATGTGGCGATTCAAAATATTGAAACGGAACTTGAAGAACGATTGGCAGAACTTCGTGAAGATGAAAAGCTTCTTGAAGCACAGCGATTGGAGCAACGGACCCGTTACGATTTGGAAATGATGAGGGAGATGGGTTTCTGTTCGGGTATCGAGAACTATTCCCGTCATTTAACCCTACGCCCCGCAGGAGCTACACCTTACACCTTGATTGACTATTTTCCGGAAGACTTCCTATTGATTGTCGACGAGTCACATGTGACCCTTTCACAGATCCGCGGCATGTTCAATGGCGATCAGGCTCGGAAGCAGGTATTGGTGGACCATGGATTCCGCCTACCCTCTGCGAAAGATAACCGGCCACTCAGATTCGAGGAGTTTGAAAAGAAAGTCCATCAATCCATATTCGTTTCGGCAACTCCAGGACCATATGAATTGGAACATACGCCGGAAATGGTCGAGCAAATTATCCGACCTACTGGATTGCTTGATCCTACCATTGAAGTGCGACCGATTGAAGGGCAGATTGATGACCTGATAGGTGAAATCCAGGAACGGGCTAAACGGGATGAACGGGTTTTAATTACGACATTGACGAAAAAGATGTCCGAGGATTTAACGGATTACCTGAAGGATATAGGAATCAAGGTTCAGTACCTTCATTCTGAGATAAAAACGTTGGAAAGAATTGAAATCATCCGGGAATTGAGGATGGGGAAATATGATGTCCTTGTCGGGATCAATCTTTTGCGGGAAGGTCTGGATATCCCCGAAGTGTCCTTGGTGACCATTCTCGATGCTGATAAAGAAGGATTCCTCCGCTCGGAACGTTCACTCATCCAAACGATGGGCCGTGCCGCCAGGAATGCAAACGGGCACGTCATCATGTATGCTGACCGGATAACGAATTCGATGGAACTGGCCATCAGTGAAACGACGCGCCGACGGGAAATCCAGGAAAATTTCAACAAAAAGCATGGAATCACACCACAGACCATCCAAAAGGATATCAGGGATTCCATCCGGGCTACGCAAGTTGTTGAAGATGGGGAAGCGTATCAGGAAGATCCGGCTATCAAACTGTCTAAGCTTCCGAAGAAAGAGCGCGAAAAAGTGGTGGCAAGCATGGAAAAAGAAATGAAAGAAGCGGCAAAGGCACTGGATTTCGAACGGGCTGCCGAACTGCGTGATTTAATATTAGAGTTAAAAGCGGAAGGGTGACGAAACATGGCAATGGATAAAATTGTGATTAAGGGTGCAAGGACCAACAACCTCAAGAATATCGACGTCACGATACCGAGGGATAAGCTTGTGGTGCTAACGGGATTATCCGGTTCCGGGAAGTCGTCCTTGGCTTTTGATACGATATATGCGGAAGGACAAAGACGTTATGTCGAATCACTCTCGGCTTATGCCCGCCAATTCTTAGGGCAGGTGGATAAACCAGACGTGGATATGATTGAAGGGTTATCTCCTGCGATATCGATCGATCAGAAAACGACGAGCAAGAACCCTCGTTCCACTGTGGGAACCGTAACGGAAATTTATGATTATTTAAGATTGCTATATGCGAGGGTCGGCCGGCCGACTTGTCCGATCCATCATATCGAAATCAGTTCCCAGACGATTGAACAAATGGTTGATCGTATACTTGATTATCCGGAACGGACAAAGCTTCAAGTATTGGCACCACTCGTTTCAGGAAGAAAGGGAACGCATGTGAAAGTGCTGGAAGAAGTGAAGAAACAAGGGTATGTCCGTGTACGGATTGATGGGGAGATGTATGACCTCAGTGATGATATCACCCTTGAAAAGAATAAAAAGCATTCAATAGAAGTCATCATTGACCGGATCGTCATCAAAGAAGGAATCAGGGCAAGACTTGCAGATTCCTTGGAAAGCGCTTTGAAGCTTGGGGATGGCAAGGTCATTATAGATGTGATGGGCGAAGAGGAATTACTCTTCAGTGAGGATCATGCTTGCCCAATCTGTGGTTTTTCTGTTGGGGAGTTAGAGCCGAGGATGTTTTCTTTCAATAGTCCATTCGGGGCCTGTCCGGATTGTGATGGTTTGGGTGCAAGGCTTGAAGTGGACCGTGATCTGGTCATCCCGAATAAAGAGTTAAGTCTTCGCCAGCATGCCATAGCGCCATGGGAGCCGACGAGTTCTCAATATTACCCGCAGCTCCTTGAAGCTGTAGCGACTCATTATGACATCGATATGGATATCCCGGTCAAAGACCTTCCGGAAGAGAAACTGGAGAAAATCTTACTGGGATCAGGTAAGGATAAGATCTATTTCCGCTATAAAAATGATTTTGGAAGAGTGCAGGAAGGCCATATTCCGTTTGAAGGGGTTTTACGAAATATCGAACGGCGTTTTAAGGATACGAACTCCGATTATATACGGGAGCAAATGCAGAAATACATGTCGGAGAATCCGTGTCCCACATGTAAGGGGCATCGATTGAAAAAAGAAAGCCTCGCTGTCCTCATTCAAGGTGTCCATATAAGCGAAACAACGGCTTTATCGGTTTCAGACTCCTTGCAGTTTTTCGATAACCTGGAGTTGACCGAAAAAGAAGCCGCGATTGCGAAGTTGATCTTACGGGAAATCCGCGAACGCCTTGGTTTCCTTGATAACGTCGGGTTGGATTATTTGACGTTAAGCCGGGCAGCAGGAACATTATCGGGTGGGGAAGCTCAGCGTATCCGGTTGGCTACCCAGATAGGTTCACGTCTGACGGGGGTGCTGTATATTTTAGATGAACCTTCCATCGGTCTGCATCAGCGTGATAATGACCGATTGATTGACACGCTAAAAAACATGCGTGAAATCGGCAATACGCTCATCGTGGTCGAGCATGATGAAGATACGATGCTTGCGGCAGATTATCTGATTGATGTGGGACCGGGAGCAGGTGAACATGGTGGAGAAATCGTAGCTGCCGGCACCCCGGAAGAAGTCATGAATAATCCCCAATCATTAACGGGCCAATACCTTTCCGGAAAGAAGTTCATCCCTCTTCCGTTAGAACGCCGAAAAAACGACGGACGGTTCATTGAAATCAAAGGGGCTAAGCAAAATAACCTGAAAAACGTCAATGTTAAATTCCCACTTGGGGTGTTTACATCGGTCACTGGGGTTTCCGGTTCTGGTAAAAGTACGTTAGTGAATGAAATCCTTCATAAGTCTCTAGCGCAAAAACTGAACCGTGCCAAGGCTAGACCTGGGGAGTACCGTGAAATTAAAGGGATTGAACATTTAGATAAAGTGATTGATATTGATCAATCGCCAATTGGCAGGACGCCTCGTTCTAACCCGGCCACCTATACAGGCGTGTTCGATGATATTCGTGACGTTTTTGCATCAACGAATGAAGCGAAGATCCGTGGGTATAAAAAAGGACGTTTCAGCTTTAATGTGAAGGGCGGCCGTTGTGAAGCCTGCCGAGGTGACGGAATCATTAGGATCGAAATGCATTTCCTTCCTGATGTCTATGTTCCATGTGAAGTCTGCCATGGAAAAAGGTATAACCGTGAAACACTGGAAGTGAAATATAAAGGGAAAAACATTTCCGATATCCTTGATATGACTGTCGAGGAAGGTGTCAGCTTCTTCGAAAATATCCCGAAAATCAAACGGAAAATACAAACGCTATTTGATGTGGGGCTAGGGTATATCAAGCTTGGGCAACCGGCAACCACATTGTCAGGCGGTGAAGCCCAGCGGGTGAAGCTCGCTTCCGAATTGCATCGCCGCTCAACTGGCCGTTCATTTTATATCTTGGATGAACCGACTACCGGTCTGCACGTCCATGATATCGCCAGGTTGCTTGAAGTCTTACAGCGACTTGTGGACAATGGGGATACCGTTCTCGTTATCGAGCATAATCTTGATGTCATCAAGGCATCGGACCATATCATTGATTTGGGTCCTGAAGGCGGAGATAAAGGCGGGACCATCGTAACCTACGGAACACCAGAGGATATTTGTGAAGTGCCTGAATCTTATACAGGGAAATATTTAAAGCCTGTGTTGACCCGTGATAAAATCCGGATGGAAAAATGGATCGAAGAAAAAGAACAAGAGCATGAACATGTTTAATAGCAAGCCAATTCGGCTTGCTTTTTGTAGAAATATGGCAGGTTCTTTTTAATTAATCAGTTGATTAAAATCAATTGAACTCCATTATTTCCGGGGAAATGTGTTCTTTCCCCTTTCAGAAATTGTCGCCACTCTTTGTCGATAAATGGAATTGGGATAATTATGAAACTTTTCACCTGTCTGGGCGTATGTATGTGTAAGGTACTCTAAGAAAGTGGGGATGTCTATGCAAGCGGAAAAACAGAGAATATTAGAGATGGTACAAGAAGGAAAGCTGACAGCTGTAGAAGCATTGAATCTGTTGGAGGAATTAGAAAAGGCTAGTTTGGAAAGTGATGCAAAAGAGCAGAAGTTGCAAAATGAGCTATCCACCGTTGTTGTCAATCAGAAAAGTGATGACAGTGCCCAGGATAGCTTCAAGAAGAATGTACAATCCTCTAAGGAAAAAATCTTAGGCTTCGTTGAAAGTGCATATAAAAAGATTAAAGAAACGGATTTGGATTTTAACTTTGGGAAATCCGTCGAGGTCAGTCATATTTTTCAACATGATTATGAGTACCTGGATGAAATCGATATCGATATCGCAAATGGGAAAGTGAAAATCGCAACATGGGACCAGCAGGATGTACGAGTGGAATGTCTTGCTAAAGTGTATCGGGTGGAAGATATAGAAAAGGCGAGGGAGACCTTCCTAGAGGAAGTTCACTTTGCAATCGACGCTGGGAAAATGAAGTTCAAGGTCCGTGAAAAGACGATGAAGGTCGATACGGTGTTGTATATCCCGAGCAAGGCCTATGAAGACATTCAGGTTAGGCTGTTTAACGGTGCAATCACTACAGAATCCCTGACGGCAGAGAAACTTAAGGCCAAAACAGCAAATGGTGTCATCCATATCCAACAAGGGAAAGGTGAAACATGCGAACTTGAAACGGGTAACGGAACCATCACCATTTCAGATACGAATTATGATGAGCTCGAGGCAGAAACATTAAATGGGGCAATTAATGCCGATGGGCACTTCAAGAAAATGGATGTTCAGTCCTTTAACGGGGAAATCGTCTGCAAGAATCAAGCGCAGGATTGTGAAGCAATCCATGCCAAATCGATTACTGGGAAGGTCCAGCTGATTTTGCCTCCAGGAAAGGCGATTGAAGGAGAGTTGAAGTCTAACTTAGGAAGTTTTAACGTAAGCTTAGAGGGAATGACCATCGTCGAAGAAAAAAGTGATGTGGTTCAAAAAGTGCTTAAGTTTAAAACGACTAGTTTTGATGATTCGGTCCTCCATGTATTCGCCGACACGAAAACGGCAGCCATCACGGTTTCTTAAAAGTAAAAAAAAAGCGTAAGCCCGCCAGTTAGACTGACGGGCTTTGTTTATGTTTGCTTGGTAATGAAGGCATCATAACCATCTTTGGCCAACTTTTTGACAAGGGTTTCAGCTTTTTTCTTATCCGTGAAGGCTCCGATTTGGACTTTATACAGAATGGTGGAGGAGCCCTCGTTTTTAAGCTTATAATGGGCAAGGACACTTTTGGCGATGGACTCTCCGCATGTTTTCCGAAAGGCTTCCGTTTTTAAAAGGGAGGCCTCCTGTTGATTGGTCATGAACCCACATTCGATTAATAGTGCAGGGCATTTTGTTTCACGAAGAACCTGGAAGTTTGCCGTCTTCACTCCTCTGTTCTTCAATTGTGTGGCTTTTACCAAATCATGTTGGACTTTTTCGGCGAGGGAGAGCGATTCCTTCGGTTTAGAGGTATGAACATAAGTTTCAATCCCGTTTGCCTCATGCCATTTCCCTGATCCAGCGGCATTCGCATGGATGGAGAGGTATAGGTCAGCTCCGAGGGCATGGGATTTCCGGGTTCGTTCACCAAGAGGGACGTCCCTTTCATCTTCGTGGGCGTAATAAACCGTGATGCCTTTTGATTTTTCTAGATAGTGTTTGATGAAGGCAGCCGTCTCGCGATTGAACTCATATTCCTTCATGCCATCGGGAGATCGCTTGCCGGGGGTCGAATAACCGTGGCCGGCATCAAGTACGACTTTCATGGGTTATCCCTTCCTTTCGAAATCCTGTATTCTTCATTATAATCAAATGGGAAAGGGGTAAAGTAGCTTCCGGATAGGAAAAAAGAATAAATTGATCATGCGTGGTTTGGTTATTTACAGAATAATGCTAAAATGAAAAAGTATCGCTAAAAATAAACATCGCTCCAAAAAAGGAGGAAAGATATATGGCAAAAGTCCGTACAAAGGATGTAGTCGAAGCATTCGATCTTGAACTTATCAGTGGTGAAGAAGGCATTAACCGTCCAATCGTTACAAGTGATCTTTCTCGGCCAGGATTGGAAATAGCCGGTTTCTTCGACTATTATCCTGCAGATCGCGTACAACTCCTGGGAATGACGGAGATGTCGTTCTTCAACCGTCTGAATGAGGCCGATCGAATTCAAAGGATGGAAGAACTATGTAGAGACTATACACCAGGAATCATCATCACTCGTGGTCAGGAAGTGCCTATCGAGTTGATTGAAGCGTCGGAACGCGAGTCCGTTCCTGTCATGCGGTCTTCCATGAAGACAACGAGGTTATTCAGCCGTCTGACGAACTTTCTCGAAAGTAAATTAGCCCCCACTACAGCGATTCATGGTGTGTTAGTGGATATCTATGGATTGGGTGTACTGATTACCGGAAAAAGTGGGGTCGGTAAGAGTGAGACGGCGCTCGAACTGGTTAAACGTGGACATCGTCTTGTAGCCGATGATTGCGTCGAAATCCGCCAGGAAGATCAGGATATGCTTGTCGGGAATGCTCCGGATTTAATTGAGCACCTTCTTGAAATCCGGGGACTGGGCATCATCAATGTCATGACGTTATTTGGGGCCGGAGCTGTTCGGAGCCACAAGAAAATTTCCATCGTCATCAATCTGGAACTTTGGGAAAAGAATAAGCAATATGACCGGGTCGGTCTGGATGAAGAGACAATGAAAATCATTGATACAGAGATTACGAAAATCACCGTTCCGGTTCGTCCAGGACGAAATTTAGCTGTCATCATTGAAGTGGCCGCCATGAATTACCGGTTAAAACGCATGGGTGTTAATGCGGCGGAACAATTTTCGGATCGTTTAAATAATGCTATTGCCGATTCGGACAACGATGAATTTTAAGTAAAGTTATCAGAAAAGAGGGGACAAAATGGAGCAAGGAATTCAACCACTAAATCCGATTGCGATTGAACTTGGTTCCATCCAGATACATTGGTATGGGCTGATTATCGGGTTTGGGGTACTACTGGGCCTTATCATTGCCTTAAGGGAATCAGAACGCCGAGGCCTGGACAAGGAACTATTTACGGATATGATCCTTTTTGCAGTGCCCATTGCGATTATATGTGCACGCATTTATTATGTTATCTTCCAATGGGATTATTATTCACAAAACCCCGGGGACATCATTAAAATATGGAATGGCGGAATTGCCATCCATGGGGCATTAATCGGTTCGGTCCTAACCGCCATCATCTTCGCAAAGGTAAAGAACGTATCATTTTGGAAGTTGGCGGATATCGCTGCTCCAAGTTTGTTGCTAGGTCAGGCCATTGGCCGTTGGGGCAATTTCATGAACCAAGAAGCGCACGGTGGGGAAGTAACCAGGGCCTTCTTGGAAAACTTACATCTTCCAGAGTTCATTATTAATCAAATGTACATAAATGGAACGTATTATCACCCGACCTTTTTATACGAATCGGTCTGGAACATAGTCGGCGTGGTCATCCTCCTATTATTGCGTAAAGTGAACTTGCGTAGGGGAGAGTTATTTTTAACATACGTTCTATGGTATTCAGTTGGTCGCTTTTTCATTGAAGGGCTGCGGACCGATAGTTTGATGCTAACGGATTCACTTCGGATTGCCCAAGTGATTTCCATTGTCTTGATCATTATTGCTGTTGCTTTCATTCTTTATAGAAGGTTCCGTGGTCATGCGGATAAACGATATTTAGATGCATAGAGAATATGTGTAAAGGGAGAGGGCATAGTGATAGTAGATTCCGTTAAGAGGGGAATTCTTTCTGGTTTAAATACTACTTGGACATTGGGGAAAATCATTTTTCCGGTTACATTGATTGTGACGGTGCTTCAGTATACACCTGTATTACCATGGATGATTGACTTAATTGCGCCACTGATGAATTTAATCGGTCTCCCTGGTGATGCGGCCATCCCGCTTGTACTAGGGAACTTCTTGAATTTATATGCGGCAATTGCAGGAATCTTGACGCTCGATCTCACGGTAAAGGAAGTCTTCATCATTGCCGTGATGTTATCCTTTTCACACAATTTATTTATCGAATCGGGGGTAGCCATGAAAACGGGCGTCAAGCTGTGGGTCATTTTGCTGGTCCGGTTTGGTCTCGCCCTAGTGTCTGCCGTCATCATCAATCTCGTTTGGCAAGGTGGAACGGAAATGGCCCAAGGTTTTGCGGTTCCGGAGACAGTCGAGATTACCGGGACGGGTGCGATTCTATTACATGGGGTCATTCAGGCTCTATACGGAATTGGACAGCTGGCGCTCATCGTGATGCCCCTTATGGTCGTTGTTCAGATTATGAAAGACTTAAAATGGCTGGAGGCCTTCTCCAAGGCACTTGCTCCTTTTATGAAAATCCTGGGGATGAAGCCAAATACATCAATGCCATTTGTGGCAGGGCTGACACTTGGCCTTGCTTATGGAGCGGGTGTGATGATTCAGGCTGCCAAGGAAGACAATGTCTCGAAGAAGGATATGACCCTCGCGTTCATCTTTTTAGTAGCCTGCCATGCCGTTATAGAAGATACATTGATTTTTATACCACTGGGGATTCCCGTTTTGCCTTTATTACTAATCAGGCTGGTCACCGCCATTGTCCTGACGATGGTAGTCGCTTATATATGGAATCGATACAGCAGTGTACAGAGGAAGGATGCCGCATATGAACAGTAAAATAACTACACTATTATTTGACCTGGATGGAACGTTGATCAATACGAATGAATTAATCATCGCCTCCTTTACGGAAACGTTGAACCATTATTATCCCGGACAATTCAAGCGGGAGGACATCATCCCATTCATAGGCCCGACATTGGTCGATACGTTTACTTCGATAGACCCGGAACGCGCGGATGAAATGATCGCCCGCTATCGCGAACATAATTGGAAAAACCATGATATGCTGGTAACCCAATTTGATGGGGTTTTCGAGACGGTCCAAACGTTGAAGCAAAGTGGCTATAAGCTAGCTGTCGTGACGACGAAAAAAAGGGATATTGTCGAAAGAGGCTTACGCTTAAGCAAACTTGATCAATTCTTTGATGTCGTAGTCACTTTGGATGAAGTGAAACACGCAAAACCAGATCCGGAGCCGCTGTTAAAAGCATTAAAGCAGCTTGACTCCATCCCAGAAGAAGCGGTGATGATTGGCGACAGCCATCATGATATTCTTGGTGGAAAAAACACCGGAACGAGAACAGCCGGTGTTGCGTGGTCCATAAAGGGCCGGGAGTTCCTGAAAAGCTTTCATCCAGATTTTATGCTGGAGAACATGTCTGATTTATTGGATATAGTAGAGGCTGAGAAGTTTGAAGAGGTTAAGGGATGAGACGGACGACCCGCTTTCCAGTGAAAGGGGCCAATTCACTTTGGCATGTGTATAAAACCGTCCCGTTCTGGAAAGTCGTGAAGAATTTTATTGTGATTCAACTAGCAAGATATACACCGTTTTTAGGCATGAAAAATTGGTTGTACCGGACCTTTCTGCGAATGGAAGTGGGAAAGCATACCTCGTTCGCCTTGATGGTCATGCCGGATGTCATGTTTCCTGAAAAGATTTCAGTGGGGCGGAATACAGTCATCGGCTATAATACGACGATTCTTGCTCATGAATATTTGATCGACGAGTACCGGTTGGGAGAGGTGGTCATTGGGGACGAAGTACTGATTGGAGCCAATTCCACCATTCTGCCTGGACTGACAATCGGAAATGGGGCAATTGTTTCAGCTGGGACGCTTGTTCATAAGGATGTTCCAGAGGGAGCTTTCGTTGGTGGGAATCCGATGCAGCTGATTTATACTAAAGAAGAAACGCTGAAGCGTGAACAGCAAACTTCTTTATAAGAAAAAGGACTTGCTCAATGAGTAAGTCCTTTTAGCTGGGACAAATCCTTTTTTAGCTGATCCATAACCTCTGCCAATGATATATTCTCTTCACTAGACGTGATTTCATATGTGTTTCTTACGATTTGAAAGAACTTTTCCTGCGCCCTTTTATCGGTCACGCGCCCGTCCTCCTACTCTCTTATAATGGAGAGAGGGCTGCAAAAAGGATGCAGCCCTCTCTTTTAATTGTCCACTTCCGATTTCAGTAAATCAGCAATCAATACATATCGCTCTGGTGCACTACCAATATATGAAAAGGGATAGCAGGTTGTTACCGTTAGCGTGGCTTTGGGCTTGGGTACGATCACGGTCCGGTCATCGGCATCAACAATACGGACCTTTCTTACCTTATACGTGAACGTGCCTGCTTCTGTCTTCGTGATCAGCAAGTCCCCCTTACCAACCTCACCTAGCTTCCGGAATACAGTGTCCCGATGGCCAGATAAAACGGAATTATCCTTTTCCCCAGGCAGGACAGAACCTGCATAATGGCCGACTCCCTTTTCAAGCTCATCCTCATCTGTTCCATGAAAAATCGGTAAGGTTGCTTCGAGCTTGGGGATATACAGTTCACCCACCAGGTCGCCCATTTCTGGCCTTTTTTCATATAGTTGATCAGGAACAGGGTCCTTTTTTTCTGGGTGTAGGGTCGCCGTCGACTCCACACTATCCGGCTTGTTCCATTTATAGAGGGCATAGCCTTTTAACAGCGTATAGGCATTCGTCGTCGTAAAATAAAACCCTACAATTATGAGGCAGGAAGCTACAAGGAGCAGCCACTTTTTCTTTTGCTTGGGATTCATCTTATTTTACGAGTGTCGCTTTTCTGATCAGCCTGTAGGCAAGGGCAATCATCACTAAGCCGATTAACGCACCAAAAAGATAGTTACCGGAAGTTTTGGGCATCAAAGCACCTTTTTCCGTTTTATGTGTAGGCTTTTCTTGTTTTACATCAGCCACTTTGGTTATGACCTTCGTTGTTTGCTTAAGGTCATTTCCTGTTTCTTTCACTAAATTGGAACCAATCATTTCCCCAGTCAATTTAAAATCAAGCAAGAGGTTGCCACTTAAGTCATAGATGGAGACTAGCAAGCTAGCATTCGTTAAATCCTCTAGCTGGAATAATGATTCAAGAGAAAGAGTGGAGGTAACGCCTTCATGAGTTAAGGAAAACTTGAATTGAATCTGCAACAAGTTTTGCAATTCATCATAAATTGAAAGCATTTCAGCCACTTGTTCAGCGGAAAGTTCATCGATTGTATCAAAGTATTCCAATTGTTCCATCTTATCGGCAATCGCCATTAAGCGTGATTCGAAGGAAGGGTCCTCGACGATGGGCAACAAATGGTTCATCAGGCGGTCGAGTTCTTCTTCTGTGAGATCGACTTCGGTAAATAGACCATCCATCAAATCAAGAAGATCCTCGTCGGCATAATCCATGTCTGATTCTAAATCCATATCAATGATATCTTGAATATCGTAAATGAAGTGAAACGAATCGAGAATGGTTTCCCCTTTTTCCATTTCGCCATATTCCACTAATAAGCTCGTAACCTCTTCTTCGGTCATTTCATATTCATCCAGGAGCTCCTGTAAAGATTCTGGAGTAACGATGGGACCACAAGTATCGCGTAGCTCTTCCAATGAATCGAAATCTTTCAAAGTTAAATCATAGTAGTCCAAGTACTCTTTTAACTCGTCTTCCGTCATTCTTATTTCAGCAAGATAGGCATTCAGCTCATCTTGATTGATTTTCATTGCGGCAAACCCCTTATCCCCGCCAAACCCGAACGTAAAAATGATGACACTTGCAACAATAAACGACAAAAATCTCTTCAAATCATTTCCCCCTAAGAAGTTAAAATACACCTAAACCACTAAAAATTATAAATCCTCCATACCAAAAGATATATAACAATAATGAAAAACGAACAAAGATAGTAGAAAAGAACCGGGAAATAGGGTCTGACCCCCTTTTTTCATTGACGGGAGGTGGGGGCAGGAGTACACTAGTAATAACTTCATCTTGTTACCATATTAGCGAACTAAAGCAATTTGATAGATAATTGCGATTATTTATAGGATTATGTTAGTTTTTTTGATAGTATTTTACATGTGACCCATAGTGGGGTTTTAAGATTGGCATATAGGAAAGATATAAGTAAACACATATTTAATTTATCAAGGCCCTGCATTTTAAAAGAGGAGGGTCGAATGGAAATACATACAGTACCCATTATTCCAAAAGGATGTGCAGTCGTGACTAAGCCATTTATGTTTGAGAAACCGTTAGGGATGAGAGATACATTACCGATGCTATACGAAACCAAAGTATCGGTTCGAAATAAGATGAGTGATGAGATCAAGAAGTGGGGGTATCAATTTATTGAAACACCTGCTTTGGAATATTACGAAACAATCGGGGAAGCTTCTGCCATTTTGGATCAGCAATTATTTAAACTGCTTGATGCCCAGGGACATACGCTTGTGCTTCGACCGGATATGACGGCTCCGATCGCCCGGGTGGCGGCATCGAAACTGCTTAAACAACAAATCCCACTTCGTCTAGCTTATTCAGCGAATGTGTATCGCGCCCAGCAACGTGAAGGCGGGAGACCGGCTGAGTTCGAGCAAATCGGGATTGAATGTATTGGGAACAAATCAATCAGTGCAGATGCGGAAATGATCGCGTTACTTACCGATGTCCTGAAGGCTGCCGGCCTCGAGGATTTCAAAATATCCATCGGGCATATCGGATTTTTACAGGAATTCTTCTTGAGCATATTAGGGACGGAAGAAAGAGCTTCGGTTTTAAGAAAGTTGTTATATGAGAAGAACTATGTTGGTTTTCGTGAACATGTAAAATCGCTTCCGCTTTCTTCTATTGATAAACAAAGGCTTATCGAATTCATTTCCTTAAGAGGAAGTGAGGGCACTTTGTCAAAAGCAATGGCGCTGCTTGAGAATGGAAAAGGACAGGATTCACTCGATGAACTGAGGGAACTGGCTGTACAGCTGAAGGAATTCGGTGTCGATCAGTATGTGAACCTTGATTTAACGCTAGTCAGTCATATGAGTTATTACACCGGAACGCTGTTCGAAGTGTATGCAGGTCAAGTTGGGTCGCCGATCGGGAATGGTGGACGTTATGACAACTTACTTGAAAAATTCGGATGGGATGCCTCTGCCACTGGTTTTGCAATTCGTGTCGACCGCCTTGCCGAAGCATTAGGTGAACCTAGTCAGCTAATTGCACCGGAGTGCATTTTGTTCAGTCCGGAGCGCCGAGCGGAAGCCCTTGATTTTGCGAAATCGAAACGATTGGAAGGCAAGAGAATCACGATTCAAGATATTACGGTCGTACAAAATGTCGATGCGTTTACAAGAACTTTTTCTGATGTGCATATGTTTGTAGGGAATGGGGGGAATGGACAAGATGAGTAATAGCTTTTTAACAATAGCGATGCCTAAAGGCAGAATTTTTGAAGAAGCGGCGGAGCTATTAAGGAAGGCCGGCTTCCGTCTACCTCCTGAGTTTGATGATTCCCGTAAGTTAATCATCGAAGTGGAAGAGGAAAATCTTCGGTTCATTTTAGCAAAGCCGATGGATGTCGTAACCTATGTGGAGCATGGAGTTGCGGACATGGGGATTGCGGGCAAGGATGTAATGTTAGAGGAAGAACGCGATGTTTATGAGTTGCTGGATTTGAAAATCAGTGCTTGCTACTTAGCGGTGGCCGGGCTACCTGGAACGAAAATCAGCTCATTTGCCCCTAAAATTGCCAGTAAATACCCGAATGTGGCCTCGAGTTATTTTCGCCAGCAAGGTGAGCAGGTCGAAATCATCAAATTGAATGGTTCGATTGAGTTAGCTCCATTAATTGGCTTGGCAGAGAGAATCGTGGATATCGTCTCAACAGGTCAAACATTGAAGGAAAATGGTTTGGTCGAATATGCGAAAATTGCCGATGTGACTTCAAGGTTGGTGGCGAATCCTGTCAGTTACCGAATTAAAGAGGCGCGAATTACGGAAATTGTCGATCGTTTAGCGGAAATCATAGAACAATAATACGTACGTTTATGAGGTGGAAACATGAAAATTGCACGGTTTGCAGAAGGCATTTCCTTAAAGCGTTCAGTTGATGCAGGTACTGCCGATCAACGAAAAGCGGTACAGGATATCATTTATGCTGTGAGAAAAAATGGGGATGAAGCATTACATAATTTTACGGAACGTTTCGACGGCGTTCGTCTTGAAGAGTTTCTAGTTACCGAACAGGAAATCGAAGAGGCAACAGCGGATTTAACTGAGGAGCAGGTAGCGATCATTCAGGAAGCGGCCGATAATATCAGAATGTTTCACGAGAAACAAATTAGGAACTCCTGGATCACAACCGATGAGAATGGAACTATGCTGGGCCAGAAAATGACGCCCCTTGATGCGGTTGGGGTTTATGTTCCCGGTGGAACGGCTGCCTATCCATCATCCGTTCTGATGAATGTGATGCCCGCCAAAGCGGCGGGGGTGAAGCGAATCGTCATGGTATCTCCACCTGGGAAAGACGGGAAATTGACACCGGCCGTTTTAGCCGCTGCGAAAATTGCCGGTGTGACGGAGATTTACAAGATCGGTGGGGCTCAAGCGATTGCGGCACTTGCTTATGGAACAGAAACGATTGTGCATGTCGATAAAATCGTCGGTCCCGGCAATATATATGTAGCATTGGCGAAACGGGAAGTATTCGGGGACGTGGCAATCGACATGATTGCAGGCCCTAGTGAAATTGCCGTCCTTGCAGATGATACGGCTGTTGCTTCGGAAGTGGCCGCGGATCTGTTATCACAGGCAGAACATGATGCTCGTGCCTGTAGTGTCCTTGTGACGACTTCAATGGTCCTTGCAACGGAAGTGGCTAAAGAAGTGGAGAAGCAGGTTGCATTACTTCCACGGCGGGAAATTGCAGAAGCTGCGATTAAGGATTACGGGCGGATTGTTGTCTGTGAGAATATGGACGAGGCCATTGGTGCCGTAAATGAGCTGGCACCAGAGCATTTGGAAATTGTGACTCGTGATGCTCTTGAAGTGATGGCGAAAATCCGCCACGCCGGGGCCATCTTTATCGGCCGTTTCAGTTCGGAGCCGGTGGGGGATTATTTCGCAGGACCGAATCATGTCTTACCTACGAACGGGACGGCCCGTTTCTCTAGTCCATTAAATGTTGACGATTTCCAAAAGAAATCGAGCATCATCATGTACAGTGAAACGGCATTCCGACAAAACGCGGCAAAAATTGCCGCATTTGCCCGAATGGAAGGACTCGAAGCCCACGCACGCGCCATCGAATCCCGTGGTGTGCATGAACTTGGGAAATAGGGTCTGACCCCTAAATAAATCATTGAAAGTATTGATATATAAGCGTTTTCAAAGAGTTTACGAACTTGGGAAATGGGGTCTGACCCCCGATTTGAGGAGGATTAGTTATGGAGCGTTTTGCTAGTGTGGAGCGGAAGACGAATGAGACGGATATTAGTTTGAGGTTTGGTGTCGATGGGGAAGGGAATTCGTCGATTGAGACGGGTGTTCCGTTTATGACGCATATGCTTGATTTGTTCACGAAGCATGGGAAGTTCGATCTTACTGTGGATGCGAAGGGGGATACGGAGGTTGATGATCATCATACAACTGAAGATATCGGCATTTGCTTAGGGCAGACGTTATTGGAAGCCCTTGGGGACAAGCGTGGCATCAAACGTTATGGAAATGCCTTCGTACCGATGGACGAGGCTCTTGCTCAAGTGGTCATCGATTTAAGTAATCGGCCGCATCTTGAGTTCCGTGCAGAGTTCCCTTCGCAAAAGGTCGGGACATTCGATACGGAATTGGTGCATGAATTTCTTTGGAAGTTTGCGCTTGAAGCACGAATGAACCTACATGTCGTCGTTCATTATGGCCATAACACGCATCATATGATCGAGGCAATCTTTAAAGCGCTTGGGCGTGCATTGGATGAAGCTACGTCCATCGATCCGCGAGAAAAAGGGATTCCATCGACGAAAGGAATGTTGTAAATGATCGGGATCGTCGATTACGGAATGGGGAATTTATTTTCCGTCAGTAAGGGGCTCGAACGTTTGGAAGCTGATTCATTCATTTCCGACGACCCAGCTGAGCTGGTCAAAGCGACAGGCATCATCCTACCAGGCGTCGGTTCATTCAGAGATGCGATGAGTCTTTTGGAAAAACAGAAGCTTGATGAGTTCCTGAAACAATACGTCGCCGATGGTGGATTTTTACTCGGGATTTGCCTTGGCATGCAACTTCTATTTGATGAAAGTGCAGAGAATGGACCAGCAAAAGGACTTTCTCTAATTCCAGGGAAAGTCGTTCGTTTTACCGGTGTTGATGCTAACGAACAAACATATAAAGTACCACATATGGGCTGGAACCACCTTGAATTTAAACAATCTTCGCCATTAATCGACGGTCTTGCAGAAGAGCATGTGTACTTCGTCCATTCCTATTATGCGGATACCGATGAATCGTATATGATCGCTTCAGCAACCTATGATGTGGAGGTACCGGCGATCGTGGGGAAAGGCAATGTGTTCGGCATGCAGTTTCATCCGGAGAAAAGCGGGCAGATGGGCATGTCTCTCTTGAAAAATTATTTGTCGTTAGTGGAAGGGAAGGAAAAAGCATGAGCAACTTTACGATTTACCCGGCGATTGATATGCGGGGCGGCAAATGCGTCCGCTTAATCCAGGGAGACTATAATCAGGAAACGGTCTATGGAGATTCTCCCTTTGATATGGCCAAAAGCTTTGCGGACCAAGGAGCAGAGTGGATACATATGGTTGATTTGGATGGGGCCAAAGAAGGCGTGCGCATCAATGACTCATACGTGATTAAAGCGGCAAAAGAGTTGGGGGCGCGTGTCCAAATCGGCGGCGGGATTCGGACGGAAGAGGATATTGCCCATTATCTCGATAACGGTGTAGAGCGTGTCATTCTTGGCAGCACAGCCGTTTCCAATCCTGAATTCACAAAAGAAATGATTAGAAAATACGGGAAACACATCGCGATTGGAATAGATGCGAAGGATGGTAAAGTGGCCACGCATGGTTGGCTACAAACCTCTGAAACACTGGCCATCGATCTTGGGGAAATTCTTGCTGATGCCGGTGCGGAAACGTTTATCGTGACAGATATCGCGACGGACGGGATGCTTTCGGGTCCTAATGTGAAGGGGATTGTCGCGATGGCGGAAGCAACCGGTAAGAATGTGATCGCATCAGGAGGCATCAGTTCGCTTGCTGACCTTATCAAACTCCAAGAATATGAAGCCCAAGGTGTGGCAGGGGCGATTATCGGCAAGGCCATTTATACGAACCGCTTCACGGTAAAAGAAGCGCTGGAAAAGGTGCGTGGTTAAATGCTGACAAAACGGATTATCCCCTGTTTGGATGTAAAGGATGGACGCGTCGTTAAGGGGATTCAGTTTGTTTCCTTAAGAGATGCGGGGGACCCTGTCGAACTTGCGGCCTTTTACGATCAAGAAGGAGCCGATGAACTGGTCTTCCTTGATATTTCTGCTTCGCATGAAGGACGGGAAACCATTGTCGACGTCGTTCAAAGTGTGGCAGGCAGCCTTGCCATCCCCTTTACGGTTGGCGGTGGCATTAACTCGCTAGCGGACATGAAGAAGATTCTACGAGCAGGCGCTGATAAAGTGTCTCTAAATACAGCTGCCGTCCTACGACCTGACTTAATCAATGAAGGTTCCGATTACTTTGGAGCGCAATGCATCGTCATTGCCATTGATGCACGATATGATGAAGCACTTGGTTCTTGGCGTGTGTATACCCATGGGGGCCGAAAACCGACAGAATGGGAAGTCATAGAGTGGGCAAAGGAAGCGGTCAGCCGTGGTGCCGGTGAAATCTTATTAACCAGCATGGATTGTGATGGCGAGAAGCAAGGGTTTAACATTGCATTAACGAAAGCGGTATCTGAAGCTGTTTCCGTTCCGGTCATTGCCTCGGGTGGTGCCGGGAATGCGGAGCATTTCCAGACTGCATTTGAAGAAGGAAAAGCGGACGCGGCATTGGCGGCTTCAATTTTCCATTATAAAGAAACATCAGTTAAAGAAGTCAAAACGTTTCTCAAACAACAAGGAGTGGTTGTACGATGAATTTCGATACTATTAAATATGATGAAAAAGGCCTTATTCCAGCGATTATCCAGGATGCTGGTACAGGAGAAGTGCTTACACTTGCTTACATGAACAAAGAATCCTTGAATCTTTCCATCGCAAAAGGGGAGACGGTATTCTATAGCCGTTCTCGCAATGAGTTATGGCATAAAGGGGAAACGAGCGGAAATACACAAAAAATAGTCGAAATGAAATATGACTGCGACCAGGATGCATTAGTCGTGAAGGTTGTACCTGCAGGGCCCGCATGCCATACTGGTGCAACTAGTTGCTTCGGCACAACGATTTATAAAGATGAAGAAGTGCAAAAATCTGGACCAACGAACGTGAATTTCCTAACGGAATTGGAAGGGTTGATTGCAGAGCGAAAAGCAGAAATGCCTGAAGGATCTTATACGACCTACTTATTCGAAAAAGGCGTTGATAAAATCCTGAAAAAAGTGGGGGAAGAATCCGCTGAAGTCATCATAGCTGCCAAAAACCGTGATGCCGAAGAACTTTCGATGGAAAGTGCCGATCTCCTTTATCACTTATTCGTCCTGCTACAAGAACAGGAATTACCTTTCCAGGCCGTTCTTGATGTATTAAAAGCTAGGCATTCCGTAAAAGACGAGCCAAAATCAAAGGCCTAAGCAGGTCTATTGCCCTCCTTCTTCGGAGGGTGTTTTTTTTTACAAAGGCCACCCGTCAAATCGAGAAAAAGGAAGTCGAATATCAATTTCCAGTTTCTTGAATCGTTCGGCAAAAATCCTTCCATATGGTATAATACTATAGTTAATCAACTTGTAGATGGAGGATTACATGAGTAAAGACTCTAATTATGGCCAACAGGCAAAAATTCTAACCTTTCACCCAACTGGTGAGTATTACTTCACCAAGGGTTTAAAAGCATATCATAGACATGAATTACCAAAGTCAAAAAAATACCTGGAACGTGCCTTGGAACTTGAACCCGCTGAACCGATGATTGCATGCCAATTGGCAATTACTTGTTCGGAAATCGGAGAATACAATTATTCCAATAACCTTCTAGAAAATATCTTGGATGTAATGGATCCCTTTATGTCGGAATGCCATTACTTCCTAGCCAATAATTATGCCCATTTAGGCATGTTCAAGGAAGCATACCGCCATGCGAGTGCTTACCTGGATAAAGAGGAAGACGGGGAATTCAGTGACGACGCTGAGGATCTTCTTGAACTTATCACCTTTGAGTCAGATGGTTCGGAGGAAAATCCCTTCAAGCATGATGGCCTGATTGCCAAACAGGAGAAAGCGCGTGAATATTTGGAAGCGGGCGACTTCCCTAGAGCGATTGAAGTGTTAAAAGAAACGATTGCCGAATATAAGGATTACTGGTCCGCTTACAATAACCTTGCGTTAGCCTACTTTTACCTTGGGCAGGAAGATGAGGCGTTCGCCACATTGGATGAGGTCCTGGAAAAAAGCCCAGGAAACCTGCATGCGCTATGCAATTTAGTCGTCTTTTATCATTATCAACAGGAAGATGAGAAGGTGGATGAACTTGTTTCGATGCTCGAAAAGATCCGGCCGATGCTATCGGAACATCGCTTCAAGCTCGGTGCCACTTTTGCATTAATCGGAAACTATGCATCTGCATATAAATGGTTAAATGTGCTACAAAAGCAAGGATTTGAAGGTGACGGAACGTTCTACTATTGGCTGACGATATCGGCTCATCATTTAGGACATGAACAGGCCGCCAGAAAAGCATGGAAAAAGGTCATTGAAATGAATCCAGAAAAAGAAGGCATGGAGCCATGGGGGGATATGAACGCTACCTCTGATGGGTTTGAAAATCACCTTCCTTCTATTATAAAACGGCTTGATAGTGAATTTATCGAAGAAAGATTGTTTGCTATTTTCCTATTAAAGCACTCCGTTCATAAACCGAAGCTTTTGAAAAACCAGGTTTTCGGCATGAAGCAGAATTTCACCGAATGGGAAAAGGATTATGCTGACATGGTGCAGGAACCTAATAAAGACCGCCAACTGACAGCGATTGGTTTTGCCGATCGGACGGCAGAATTGTTATATCAGCATTTTCACCCTATCCAATTAAATGAAGCAGGCCTTTATTTAATGTGGTTTTCTGTCTTCGTCGAGGCTACGCATGCGAATCAGAAGCTGAACAATCCTGCAGGCTGGGCGTCAGCTGTCGAATATGTATGGAATAAGCTGAAAAACGAAAAGATGAGTAAACAGGTCATCGCGGATAAATATTTCATATCGGTGTCCACTTTGTCGAAGTATGTAAAGCTTGTTCAAAACCTGTTAGGTTGAGCAAATATTTGGACGAAAAATTATTTGTTATATAGGATAATAGGTAGGGAACACTAACCGTAGTGAAAGTTCCATTTGTAATGGAATATGAAGGAGTGAGAATTATGTCTGAAAAAATTTATGACGTTGTGATTATCGGAGCGGGCCCTGCTGGGATGACTGCTGCTGTATATACATCACGTGCGAACCTTTCAACATTGATGCTAGAACGCGGAGTGCCAGGAGGCCAGATGGCCAATACGGAAGAAGTCGAAAACTACCCAGGATTCGACACCATTCTTGGACCTGAGCTATCCACAAAAATGTTTGACCATGCTAAAAAATTCGGTGCGGAATACGCTTATGGAGATGTTAAGGAAATCATTGATGGGGAAGAGTACAAAACCATCAAAGCAGGCTCCAAGGAATTCAAAGCACGTTCTATCATCGTTTCTTCAGGTGCGGAATATAAGAAAATCGGCGTCCCCGGTGAAAAAGAGTTGGGTGGTCGCGGTGTTTCTTATTGTGCTGTCTGTGATGGGGCTTTCTTTAAAGAGAAAGAACTGTTCGTCATCGGTGGAGGAGACTCTGCTGTTGAAGAGGGCGTCTACTTAACTCGCTTCGCTTCTAAGGTGACGATCGTTCATAGACGTGACGAACTTCGTGCACAGAAAATCCTTCAAGATCGTGCGTTCGCTAATGAAAAAATCGACTTCATCTGGAATCATACATTGAAGCAAATCAATGAAGAGAGCGGAAAAGTCGGTAGTGTCACACTTGTTTCAACGGCTAACGGAGAAGAAAAAGAGCTAAAGGCAGACGGAGTATTCATCTATATCGGTATGCTTCCTTTAACCAAGCCTTTTGAAAATCTGGGCATCTTGAATGCTACAGGCTATATCGAGACGAACGATGTAATGGAAACACGGGTTCCAGGCATCTTTGCAGCTGGAGACGTTCGTGAAAAAACATTGCGCCAAATCGTAACAGCTACTGGGGACGGTAGTATCGCTGCACAATCGGTTCAGCACTATGTGGAAGAACTAAAAGAAAAGTTGCAAATTAAAGCGTAACCGCTTATACAAAAATTTACACTTCGTCATTGTGTTTTAACGAGGCTGTAACATCCATGCAATAAAGATTGGGTATAGTTAGGGTAGTATTGACCCCCTTTATTATATAACGTGTTGGGCACAGAGGAATCTGTGTCTTTTTTTTTGTATGGGGGACATGGGTTATGGGTACAAAGTGATTGTGTGGCCATGAATAATCAACCAAACCAGGAAGTTTCCTTTATTGTTAGCTTATTTCAAAAATAGTATAATGATAAGATATACTACACATAGTTTAATCATAGAGGTAAGATGTAAAATACAGCTTGTTTGTACTATAAGCATTTGTAAATCGCCAGATGGATGTCTAGCGGTGATTTAAGAATTGAACGGATACTCTAAGGAAGTCAGAGGAGAAGTTTCTATAGTCGAGCATAGGCCAATTTGAGGTGAAGAACGTGCAACGTGTCACAAACTGTGTATTAGTTAAGGACAATAAGATTCTTTTATTAAAGAAACCAAGACGTGGATGGTGGGTAGCCCCAGGCGGCAAGATGGAGCCTGGTGAATCAATCCGGGATGCCTGTATTAGGGAATACCGTGAAGAGACGGGCGTTTACTTGAAAAACCCCACCATTAAAGGAATCTTCACCTTTATTATGAAGGATGGAGACAAAGTATTATCCGAATGGATGATGTTTACTTTCTTTGCTACTGATTCCGATGGCATCAATGTGGATGTGTGTGAAGAAGGCGAGCTATTTTGGCACCCTATTGAAGATGTTAAAAAACTGGACATGGCTGAAGGGGATTATCATATTCTAGATTATATGGTTCAGGGAAGCGGAGTAATCTACGGTACCTTTACCTATACACCCGAGTTTAAGTTACTTTCCTATCGACTTGATCCAGGTTAATGATTATTTATAAAAGCGATTACTACTCCAGGGGGCGAAAAGAATGAGTGATGGGCAGATGAATGATACGCAGTTGGTCGTCATAACAGGAATGTCAGGAGCAGGAAAGACGGTGGCCATTCAAAGTTTTGAAGACCTCGGTTTTTTTTGCGTCGATAATTTGCCGCCCGCTTTATTGCCAAAGTTTTTGGAGTTGATGAAAGACTCTGGAAATAAGATGAATAAAGTAGCCCTTGTCATGGATTTACGGGGGAGGGAGTTTTTCGATTCCTTGTTCCTTGCCTTGGATCAATTGACGGAAACATCATGGGTCTCTCCTAGGATCCTCTTTCTTGAGGCGGATGATGAAGCTTTGGTCCGTCGATATAAAGAAACGAGAAGGACTCATCCATTAGCTCCGATGGACCGGCCGTTAGAGGGCATTAAATTGGAACGGGACCTTTTGGATGAATTAAAAGGTCGGGCGCAGTTAATTTTCAATACGTCCCAGCTGAAGCCACGCGAATTAAGGGAAAAGATTGCATCTGAGTTTTCAAAGGATAAACAGGTTGGATTTTCTGTTAATGTCATGTCTTTCGGTTTCAAACATGGCTTGCCAATTGATGCGGACCTTGTGTTTGACGTGCGTTTTCTGCCTAACCCATACTATATCGATCAAATGAGACCAAAGACTGGCCTTGATAAGGAAGTGTCCAGTTACGTTTTAAAATGGGGCGAGACTCAAAAGTTTCTAGAAAAGCTGACGGATTTGCTTGCGTTCATGCTTCCGTATTATAAACGTGAAGGAAAAGCCCAGCTTGTTATTGCGATTGGATGTACAGGTGGTCAGCACCGTTCTGTAGCTTTGACCGAATACATTTCTAATTTTTTTCAAAAGAGCTATACGGTTCATGTGTCCCATCGTGATATCGAAAAGAGTAAGGGGAAAGTAGATGCCAGATAAAGAGAAACAGCCTAGAGTAGTGATCATTGGAGGGGGAACGGGCCTTCCAGTCCTGCTTAGGGGGTTGAAGAAATACCCAGTAGATATAACGGCAATCGTGACGGTTGCCGACGATGGTGGAAGCTCCGGACGTATCCGCGAAGATATGCACATCCCTGCTCCAGGTGATATCCGTAATGTCTTGGCTGCACTCTCGGATGTAGAGCCACTTGTCGAGCAGATGTTTCAACACCGTTTTCAAAGTAAAAATGAGTTGTCCGGTCATTCATTAGGAAATCTAATCCTTGCTGCCATGACTTCATTGACGGGGGACTTTGTCCATGCAATCCAGGAAATGAGTAAGTTCCTGAATGTCCGTGGCAAAGTCCTTCCTGCTGCTAACCAAAGTGTGGTCCTTCATGCTGAAATGGAAGATGGAACTTTTGTAACGGGAGAGTCGAAAATCCCCTTATCAGGCAAGAAGATAAAAAGAGTATTTCTATCTCCTCAACACATAAAGCCGCTCAGTGAAACGATTCAGGCAATCAAGCAGGCCGACCTGATTGTGATTGGTCCAGGTAGTTTATACACGAGCATCCTTCCTAATTTACTTGTTCCAGGTATCGGAGAAGAAATCGCCCGCTCCAAAGCTAAGAAAGTGTACATCTGCAATCTAATGACCCAAGCAGGGGAGACACTGGATTATAGCGCGAGCGACCATATAAAAGCGATATATGATCACATGGGGAATGCTTACATAGATCGCATTCTTGTCAATGCTGAAGAAATACCATCTGAAATTCAGCAACGGTATCATGCGGAGTATGCAAAACCGGTTGTGTATGATGTCGAGAGTTTAAAAAGAATGGGCCTTGAAATCATACAGGGGCACATTTTCAGCTTTGAGGGGGACGTCATTCGCCATGACACCAAAAAGGTGGCGGATTTACTATATAATATGCTGATACAGGAAAGTCATATAGCTCCTTAAATATAGGTGGAGACTGTCTTTTGACTAAAAAATTAGATGACCTATGTTCAATTGGGGGTGAAATGAATGTCTTTTGCTTCGGAAACAAAAAAAGAACTGACTACATTGGAAAGTAAGGATTGTTGCGTGAAAGCCGAGCTGTGTGCGCTCATCCGGATGAACGGATCCCTTTCCTTTTCGAATCGTAAGCTTGTCGTGGATATACAAACGGAAAATGCGGCGATTGCCAGAAGGATCTATACACTTTTGAAAAAGAGTTATGAGGTCCAGGTCGAACTGCTCGTTCGTAAGAAGATGAAACTCAAAAAGAATAATGTGTATATTGTCAGGATGTCAGCGGGAGGACAGCGGATCTTGACCGATTTAGAAATATTAGGAGAAGGATTTGAAATTCTCCATGACATATCCGATAATATAGTTGGGAAGAAATGCTGTAAGCGTTCGTATATAAGAGGTGCTTTCCTTGCTGGAGGTTCGGTCAATAATCCAGAGACGTCATCTTATCACCTGGAAATTTTCTCTCTTTATAAAGAACATAATGATGCCTTATGTGAATTAATGAATAAGTTTGATTTAAAGGCAAAGACGCTTGAACGAAAAAAGGGATATATCATTTATTTAAAAGAAGCCGAGAAAATTGCCGAGTTCTTAAGCATTGTTGGGGCGCACTCAGCGTTATTAAGATTTGAGGATGTACGAATTGTCCGTGATATGCGTAATTCCGTCAATAGGCTCGTAAATTGTGAAACTGCTAATTTGAATAAGACGATTGGGGCTTCGCTACGGCAAGTTGAAAATATCCATTATATCGAAGACACGGTGGGGCTAAGTATCTTGCCGGATAAGTTACGGGAAATCGCGGAGCTACGGATCGCTTTTCAGGATATTACCCTAAAGGAACTGGGTGAAATGGTTTCTGGTGGGACGATCAGCAAATCCGGCATTAATCACAGACTGCGAAAAATTGATGAAATAGCTGATAGACTCCGTGGGGGAGAAGCTTTTTCTGCGAAAAAATAATAAGGTGTAAATGGAGAGATCAAGATGGTGGAAAAACAAATAGAAGTAAAACTGAAGACAGGTTTACAAGCCCGCCCGGCGGCTCTTTTCGTTCAAGAGGCTAACCGCTTTCATTCAGATGTTTTCCTTGAAAAAGAAGGAAAAAAGGTGAATGCCAAAAGCATCATGGGTTTAATGAGCCTTGCCATTAGTTCTGGTGTATCCATCAAGCTTATTGTAGACGGTCGCGACGAACAGGATGCGATGGAAGCGTTGGTAGAATTCGTACAGCAAGAAGGATAAGAAAAATGGGATGCTCACACGGCATCCCTTTTTTTATAGAAAAAACGGACTCGAATGGAGTCCGTTCAGTTTCGTATTAAGATTCTTTCTTTTCATCAAGGTGGCTACGAGTGATGACTTTGTCAATCAAGCCATATTCAAGAGCTCTCTCAGAAGTCATGAAGTTATCACGTTCTGTATCTCTTTGAAGAACTTCAAGAGGTTGACCAGTACGGTCGGCTAAGATTTGGTTCAATTTATCTTTCAAGTGAAGGATACGGCGGGCAGCAATCTCGATTTCCGTTGCTTGTCCTTGTGCGCCTCCAAGTGGTTGGTGAATCATGACTTCACTGTTAGGAAGGGCAAAACGTTTTCCTTTTTCCCCAGCAGCCAATAGGAATGCACCCATTGAAGCCGCCATACCGATACATACAGTAGAGACATTAGGTTTGATATATTGCATCGTATCATAGATAGCCATACCGGAAGTGATGCTTCCACCTGGGCTGTTGATGTATAATGTGATATCTTTTTCAGGATTTTCAGCTTCTAAGAATAGTAATTGAGCGACAATTGAATTGGATACATTGTCGTCGATAGCACTTCCAAGCATGATGATCCGGTCTTTTAATAAACGGGAATAAATATCGTAGGCACGCTCCCCACGACTTGTTTGTTCGATTACTGTAGGAATTAAATTCATGTTCATTTCCTCCTTCGATTAAGAGAATCATTTAAATTCTTTATGTATGTATGATACACTTTTTGGTCAATTAAGGTCAAACAAAACAAACCCGATATTTGATTATTCGTTCGACAATTTCCTATGAATGCTCCTTTCAAATTATATTTAATTTGAATTATGCCGTTCAGGGATGAATTTCCACTTTATCCATACTACCCATATATTAAGGTTTTAAACCTGAATGCCTCTTGCAAACAAACGGTTTATATCATATAATTAAGTCTGTTGTTAACCAACTTCCCATTCTGCCCTCGTAGTGCAACGGATAGAACGCAAGCCTCCGAAGCTTGAAATGCAGGTTCGATTCCTGCCGAGGGCATTACTAAATCTTCTGCTTATGTATTAAGCAGGGGATTTTTTTATGGAAAAAAGACTCGATTCTTGTTTGAAATCCTCGATTTTTTATCTGTACTAAGGAAACTTTGTCATTTCCAGGAAAGTAGTCGTGATGGGCTTTGCCTCAGCATAAACTATATAAAATACGACTATACCATTCCAGAAAAAAGTAAGCGTTTCCAAATTTTTGTGTAGAATTATCTCCTTATCATGTAAAATGGAATGGGGGAGGGATGAATCGATGAGTATGAACATGAAGGCAGGTCTTTTTCAACAGCAAACATTAAAAATGGCTATGACCCAGGAATTAATGCAATCTATTACATTGTTGCAGTATTCCACACAAGAGCTTACATCCTTTTTAGAAAACAAAGTGGAGGAAAATCCTCTAATATCCCTGGAACAACCAGTTTCCGCTTTATTTCAACCTACCTATGATCGTAAAAAAGGAAAACAACATATAAAAAACACGTATGACTCGAACTATTGGATTGAACAATTGAGTGAGGAAACATTTTCACTTGAACAGCATGTCATGTCACAATTAAATCACCAAAAGCTAACCGGTGAACACCAAAAGGCTATATTGTTCTTGATCCGTAACCTTGATGAAAATGGTTATTTGCGGATTCATTTGGATGATATATGTGAACCCGGTATGTCTTCTGCCGTTTTGGAAGAAAGCTTAGGAATGTTACAAGAGCTTGAGCCACATGGTCTAGGGGCAAGGAACCTGCAGGAGTGCCTCCTTCTTCAGGCAAAAGCAGAAGGGGTGAATCCACTGGCGGAGTCCATCCTTGAAAACTATTTCCTCGAGTTCGTGGAAAAGCGCTGGAAAGACTTGAGTAAGAAGATTTGTGTCTCTTTGAAGGAAATACAACAAGTGCTTGATTATGTCCAGACATTGAACCCAAGGCCCGGGTCACTCTTTTTTCAGGAAAAGCCTTCCTATATCGTACCGGATGTAGTCGTGGAAGCGATCGATGGTATCCTGCTAGTCGGAAATTCAGATGGGAATTCGCCGAATCTACATATAGATAAAGGGTATCTGAACCAAATGAAGAGTTACAAAGATCAAGGTGTACAGCGTTTCATTCAGGACAAGTGGCAGGAGTTTCAATGGATTTCAAAAGGAATCCAACAGCGTAAGGAAACCATACTAAAGGTCATGCAAACGATCGTCGAAAAGCAGCCTGCCTGCTTTCTTCATGGGCTGAATTATTTAAAGCCAATGACGATGAAGGAGATCGCGGACGAAATCGGTATTCATGAGTCCACCGTAAGTCGGGCTGTCAAAGGGAAATATGTTCAAACACCTTTTGGTACATTAGAAATGAGGATATTTTTCACTACGTCCTTGCAGTCGGTCGGCCATGTGGAAGATATGTCAGGCATGCAGGCGAAAAAGTATCTGCAGGCAGCCATTCAAAACGAAAATAAGCAAAAGCCGCTTTCCGATCAAGATTTGGTGACTTGGTTAAAAGAAGAGAAGGGAATCATCCTGGCACGGCGAACCGTAGCGAAGTACCGGGAGCAACTGGGCATTCCCTCTTCGTCTAAACGAAAAAGATATGATTGAAAAGGATGAGTAACGGTGGAAAAGAAGACATTCATTTTGTATAGCAGGGAACAATGCCCGCTATGTGTAAAGGCAAAACGGGTCCTGGATGAATTAAAACGGGAATCCGACCTGCATTATTCAGAAATCGATATTCATTCTGATGATGCGCTACTAGAAAAGTACGGGTTAATGATTCCAGTCATTGAGAAGGATGGAAGAATCATTCAGTACGGAAATGTTGATATATCAACGATTCGCAGCTTTTTGGAAAAATAAACTATCAAATGATTTGAAGAAACATTCCGTTCCTGCTAGAATAAAGTATGTAGCAGGAATATTTTTTTATTTTAAGTGGGACAAAAAATGACTATGTGGGACATAATATGTCCATAAAGATTTATTAGGAGTTTTAACATGCATACATTACTCGAAGTACAAAGAAAATTATTGCCCGATTTCCTTTCGGTTATGCAAAAAAGGTATGATATCCTGCGTTATATCAAAATGTTGCAACCAGTGGGAAGGCGAAGTCTGGCTGTTAGCCTTAATTTGACGGAGCGGACCCTTCGAAGTGAAATTGATTTTCTAAAAGGTCAGAACCTCATAAATATATTTAGTTCTGGCATGTTGCTTTCTGAAGAAGGGATTGAAATCCTGGAAAAATTGGAAGGAATAATGCGAGAAGTAATGGGTATAGACATTATGGAGCGGCAATTGCAGGAAATGCTACAGGTTGACGAGGTCATTATCGTCTCAGGAAACTGTGATGAATCGCCTTGGGTAAAAAAAGATTTAGGTAAAGCCTGTGCAAACCGTATGAAGCGGGAATGGAGCATGAAAAACACCATAGCGGTTACTGGCGGGTCGACAATGGCCGAAGTAGCCAATTCTTTATCACCAGATGAAGCATCGATGCAATTGACATTTGTTCCAGCCCGAGGGGGTCTTGGTGAAGCAACGCAGAACCAAGCAAACACGATTGTAGAAAAAATGGCACATAAAGCTCGCGCATCATACCGGGTATTGTATGTACCTGATCAACTGAGCGATGAGTCGTATGCTTCCTTCATGAAGGAGCCTGCCATGAAAGAGGTCATCACCAAAATTAAATCTGCAGATATGATTATCCATGGTATCGGTGATGCTTTAGCGATGGCTAAGCGAAGAAATACAACACCTGATATGTTAAAAAAGCTACATGATGGAAATGCTGTAGGTGAAGCGTTTGGTTATTATTACGATGAAGATGGAACTGTTGTCCACAAAGTCTTGACCGTCGGCATTCAATTAGAGGATCTTAGCCCAGAAAAGCGAGTGATAACTGTCGCTGGTGGAAAGACTAAAGCGAAGGCAATCCGTTCCTATATGAAAGGTGCTCCTTCATCCACGGTTTTGATTACGGATGAGGCGGCAGCAATGGAGTTAATTCAGGGATATCATACCCTTTAATAAAATATTTTCGAACTTAAGAGGAGGAATTTTTCATGACAGTAAAAGTTGGTATTAATGGTTTTGGACGTATTGGACGTAACGTATTCCGCGCAGCATTAAAAAATCCAGAGGTGGACATCGTCGCTATTAACGACTTAACGGATGCTAATATGTTGGCACACCTTCTACAATATGACTCCATTCATGGTTCTCTACAAGAGAAAGTAACAGTGGACGGGGATTACCTGGTAGTTGATGGACATAAAGTCAAAGTATTGGCTGAACGTGATCCAGCACAATTAGGTTGGGGCGAACTTGGCGTAGAAGTTGTTGTTGAATCAACAGGACGTTTTACAAAACGTGCCGATGCAGCTAAACATTTAGAAGCTGGTGCGAAGAAAGTCATCATCTCTGCTCCTGCCTCTGATGAAGATATTACAATTGTCATGGGTGTAAATGAAGAAAAATATGACGCAGCAAACCATCACGTTATTTCAAATGCATCTTGTACGACAAACTGCTTAGCTCCTTTTGCTAAAGTCCTTCAAGAACAATTTGGTATTAAACGTGGAATGATGACAACTGTTCACTCATATACAAATGACCAACAAATTCTAGATTTACCTCATAAAGATTATCGCCGTGCACGTGCAGCTGCTGAAAATATCATTCCGACAACAACAGGTGCAGCAAAAGCTGTAGCGCTTGTCCTTCCTGAGTTAAAAGGAAAATTAAATGGTATGGCAATGCGTGTACCTACACCAAACGTGTCTGTAGTGGACTTAGTGGCTGAGCTTGAAAAAGACGTGACAGCTGAAGAAGTAAATGCAGCGTTCAAAAAAGCGTCTGAAGGCGAACTTAAAGGTATTCTTGAATACAGTGAACTTCCACTAGTATCTGGTGACTATAACGGAAACCCATCTTCTTCTACAATTGATGCGCTTTCTACAATGGTCATGGAAGGTAACATGGTAAAAGTATTATCTTGGTATGATAATGAAACAGGATACTCTAACCGTGTTGTAGACTTAATTGGATATCTTGCTAAAAAAGGTCTGTAATTCGCTTAAATTATAAATAGTAAAAAACCTCACGAAGGTGAGGTTTTTTTTATAACAGCATAAAAAACGCTTGTTTTTGGATAATTATCCGTTTACAGATTATAATGGAAAAGAGAAAAAGGGAGTTGGAAAGTCGTTGACTCCCTTTTTACTAATAGAGTGGAAAATATAGTAACCATATCTAAGGAGGTTCTTGGATTATGAATAAAAAGTCGATTAAAGATATTGAATTAAAAGGAAAACGCGTATTTTGTCGAGTGGACTTCAACGTTCCGATGCAGGATGGTAAGATTTCGGATGATACGAGAATCAAGGCTGCATTACCGACTATCACGTACTTAATCGAACAAGGGGCAAAAGTTATATTAGCCAGTCACCTTGGTCGTCCTAAGGGACAAGTTGTAGAAGAATTACGCTTAGCTCCTGTTGCAGAAAGATTGAGCCAGCTGATCGGCAAAGACGTACAGAGAGCTGATGAAGCATATGGAGAGGCCGTACAATCAATCATCGAAGGGTTAAAGGATGGCGAGCTTCTATTGCTGGAAAACGTACGCTTTTATCCTGGGGAAGAGAAGAATGATCCTGAATTGGCGAAGGAATTTGCGAAACTTGCGGATGTCTATGTCAATGATGCTTTCGGGGCAGCTCACCGTGCCCATGCGTCAACAGAAGGAATTGCCCACCATCTTCCAGCCGTTGCCGGATTGTTGATGGAAAAGGAACTTTCCGTTTTAGGAAAAGCATTATCCGAACCTGATCGTCCATTTACCGCAATCATCGGTGGAGCTAAAGTGAAAGATAAAATCGGCGTCATCGAAAATCTTTTAGAAAAAGTGGATCACTTGATAATTGGCGGTGGATTGGGTTATACCTTTATTAAAGCCCAAGGCCATGAAGTTGGCACGTCGTTATTGGAAGAAGATAAAATCAAACTGGCCAAGTCATTCATTGAAAGTGCGAAGGAAAAAGGCGTCAAAATGCACTTGCCGATCGATGCGGTCGTTACAGCGGAATTTTCTCCTGATGCGGAAACGGAAGTTGTCGATATCGATTCAATCCCAAGTGATAAAATGAGTCTTGATATTGGACCTAAAACAAGCGAACTATTTGCAGATGTCATTAAAGGATCTAAGTTGGTCATTTGGAATGGACCGATGGGAGTCTTTGAATTTGATAAGTTTGCAAATGGTACGAGAGCGGTTGCTGAAGCCTTAGCGGATGCAAAAGATACATACAGCATCGTGGGCGGCGGCGATTCAGCGGCAGCAGCGGAGAAGTTCGGTCTTGCCGAGAAGATGTCCCATATTTCAACGGGTGGCGGTGCCTCTCTTGAGTTCATGGAAGGTAAGGAATTACCAGGCGTCGTGGCTTTGAACGATAAGTAAGAATGACAATCCGAGAAAATAACAACTCTAGAAGGGATGGAGAACGAATGAGAAAACCGATTATTGCAGGTAACTGGAAAATGAATAAAACATTATCAGAAGCGACCGGGTTTTTAGAAGAAGTCAATACACTAATTCCAAAAGCGGATAAGATTGATTCGGTAGTCTGTGCTCCGGCATTATTTTTGAATCAACTTGTTCAATCAGCACAAGGAACAGATGTGAAGATTGGTGCACAAAATATGCACTATGAAGAAAATGGCGCATTCACTGGAGAAATCAGCCCGATTTCCCTTGCTGATATCGGCGTTTCCTATGTCATCCTTGGTCATTCTGAACGCCGTGAAATGTTTAATGAAACGGATGAAGCCGTGAATAAGAAAGTGCATGCCGCTTTTAAACATAACCTGACACCTATCGTTTGCTGTGGGGAAACACTTGAGCAAAGGGAAGCTGGGGAAACCAATGATTTCGTTGGAGGGCAGATTGAAAAAGGCCTTGCCGGTCTAACTGAAGATCAATTGAAACAAACGGTTATTGCCTATGAACCAATTTGGGCCATCGGAACTGGCAAGTCATCATCTGCTGAGGATGCCAATGAAGTGTGTGCCCATATCCGTTCAGTTGTGGCTGACAAGTTTTCTAAAGAAGCGGCAGAAGCGGTCCGCATTCAATATGGTGGTAGTGTGAAACCTGAAAACATCAAGGAATATATGGCTCAACCAGATATCGATGGTGCTTTGGTTGGTGGCGCAAGCTTGAAACCCGATTCATTTTTACAATTGTTGGAGGCTGGTCAATATGAGTAAATCGCCTGTCGCTCTTATCATCTTAGACGGCTTTGGATGCCGGAAAGAAGAAGAGGGAAATGCAGTTTATCATGCAAAAAAGCCTAATTTCGATCGATTTTGGGAACAATATCCTCACTCGCATTTAACTGCAAGTGGGGAAGCGGTTGGTCTACCTGCGGGCCAAATGGGGAATTCTGAAGTAGGACACTTGAATATCGGCGCAGGGCGGATCGTCTATCAAAGCTTGACGCGTGTCAATCTTGCCATTCGTGAAGGTGAATTCGCGGAAAACCCAACATTACTTGATGCCATGACCCATGCCAAGGAAAAGGGTACGGCCCTTCACTTGTTCGGTTTACTTTCAGATGGTGGCGTACACAGTCATATTGAGCATTTATATGCCCTTCTGAAGCTGGCAGCGAAAGAAGGCGTCAAAGATGTATTTGTTCATGCATTTTTGGATGGCCGAGATGTCGGACCGAAAACGGCAAAAGGGTATATTAAAGATGCCGAAGCCAAAATGAAGGAAATTGGTGTAGGACAATTCGCTACCATTTCCGGACGTTATTACTCGATGGACCGAGATAAACGATGGGAGCGCGTGGAGAAATCATACCGTTCCATGGTATACGGAGATGGACCAGCATACGGTTCGGCAATGGAGTGTGTGGACGATTCGTATGAACATGGTATTTTCGATGAGTTCGTGATTCCTTCTGTCATTACCGCTGAAGATGGTAAGCCTGTAGCGACAATACAGGACGAAGACGCCGTTATTTTCTATAACTTCCGTCCAGACCGTGCCATTCAAATATCCAATACGTTCACGAACAAGGACTTCCGTTCATTCGATCGTGGTCCGGGACATCCTGAGCACCTTCATTTTGTCTGTTTGACACATTTCTCGGAAACTGTTGACGGATATGTTGCTTTTAAGCCGACAAATCTTGATAATACAATAGGAGAAGTACTTTCTCAAAACAATCTTACACAGCTTCGTATCGCTGAAACGGAAAAATATCCACATGTGACATTTTTCATGAGCGGTGGCCGTGAAGAGAAGTTTCCTGGCGAAGAGAGAATCCTAATTAATTCTCCAAAGGTTGCTACATACGATCTACAACCTGAAATGAGTGCCTATGAAGTGACGGATGCTTTGCTGGAGCAAATTGAGGCGGACCGCTTTGATGCGATTCTCTTGAATTTTGCCAATCCGGATATGGTTGGTCATTCAGGGATGCTAGAGCCTACTATTAAAGCGATTGAAACCGTCGATGAATGCCTTGGTAAGATTGTCGACCTAATCGTTGCAAAGGGCGGTACAGCCATCATCACGGCCGATCACGGAAATGCCGATGAAGTCGTGACGCTTGAAGGGAACCCAATGACAGCACATACAACAAATCCTGTACCTGTCATTGTCACAAAAAATCAGGTAACATTAAGAACAGGTGGAATTCTAGGTGATTTGGCTCCAACGATGCTTGATTTGCTTGGAGTTGAAAAACCTGTCGAAATGACGGGTAAATCCCTATTATCTAAATAAAACAGCAATAAAAAAGGAGAGATTTAAATGCCGTATATCGAACATGTATATGCACGCGAAGTACTAGATTCACGTGGTAATCCAACAGTAGAAGTAGAAATTCAAACAGAGTCAGGATACTTTGGCCGTGCGATCGTGCCATCTGGTGCATCAACAGGAGAACACGAAGCGGTTGAACTTCGTGACGGAGATAAATCTCGTTACCTTGGCAAAGGGGTACAAAAAGCAGTTGATAACGTAAATAATATCATTGCTGAAGCAGTCATCGGCTTGGATGTAACCAATCAAGCTGGTCTTGATTTAACGATGATTGAATTAGATGGAACAGAAAACAAAGGGAACCTGGGCGCTAATGCGATTCTTGGTGTTTCCATGGCCGCTGCCCATGCTGCAGCAGAATTCTCAGGACTACCATTGTATCGCTACCTTGGAGGATTCAATGCTAAACAACTTCCGACTCCAATGATGAACATCATTAACGGTGGATCACATGCGGACAACAATGTGGACTTCCAGGAATTCATGATTCTTCCTGTCGGTGCTCCTAGCTTTAAAGAAGCCGTCCGTATGGGTGCAGAAGTATTCCATGCATTGAAATCGGTTCTTTCATCTAAAGGCTTAAATACAGCTGTTGGTGATGAAGGTGGATTTGCGCCAAACCTTGGTTCAAACCGTGAAGCCCTTCAAGTCATCATCGAAGCAATCGATAAAGCTGGTTACAAAGCTGGCGAAGACATCTATCTTGGTATGGACGTTGCTTCTTCTGAGTTCTATAACAAAGAAACAGGCAAATACGACCTTGCTGGCGAGGGACGCAATGGCGTGACTTCTGAAGAAATGGTCGCTTTCTATGAAGAGCTAGTGAATGAGTTCCCAATCCTTTCTATTGAAGATGGCTTGGACGAAAATGACTGGGATGGTCACAAGCTTCTAACGGAGCGCCTTGGAACAAAGGTTCAATTGGTTGGTGACGATTTATTCGTTACGAACACGAAAAAATTGGCTGAAGGTATCGAAAAAGGTATCGGCAACTCCATTTTAATCAAAGTAAACCAAATCGGTACATTGACTGAAACGTTCGATGCCATCGAAATGGCTAAACGTGCTGGTTATACAGCAGTCGTTTCTCACCGTTCAGGTGAAACAGAGGATGCAACGATCGCTGACATCGCTGTTGCGACAAATGCAGGGCAAATCAAAACAGGTTCCATGTCCCGTACGGATCGTATTGCTAAGTACAACCAACTTCTTCGCATCGAAGACCAACTTGGTGACTTGGCTGTCTATGGCGGCTTGAAATCTTTCTATAACTTGAAGAAATAATAATTTTAAGTTATTAGGGTTGAATTTAGTCATACAAGACTAATTCATAGGGCTTGAATTGTGTCATACAAAAACATGAACTTAGTCGTACAGTTTATTGCTTTTAACCTCCTATTTATATGTGGTACTCTCACATTAATTAGGAGGTTTTTTTATGTTGGTAAAGGATTTATTGAAAGAGTTTTCATTTGATTTACAGATTAAGAACTATTCTAAGCGGACAATAGAGACGTACAAATACAATATCGATCAATTAATTATTTTCTTGGAAAAGCAATATGAAATTTCTGATATTGGGGATGTTTCCTCTTTACAGATTAAGCGGTTTGTTCAATATCAATTAGAAATAGGAAACAAATCTAACTACATCAACACGATAATTAAATCTATGAGAGCATTCTATGGTTATTTAGTTAGTGAGGAATACGTCAGTCATAATGTGCTTGCTAAGATAAAACTGTTAAAAGAAGATAAAGTGGTTATAAAAACTTTCACGGATAAAGAAGTAGCTAAGATGATCGAGGTTTATAATTTTAAAAGTTACCTAAACGCACGTAACAAAGTCATTATTGCTATGTTTGTCGATACCGGGATAAGGATGACAGAGTTAATCAATGTACAGTCAGGGTGGATGAATGAGACAAATATTAGGGTGTTTGGTAAAGGAGCTAAGTGGCGTTTTGTCCCAATTAGTCTGATGCTCAAGAAGTACATGATTAGATATGAGAGGATAAAAGAAGGCTACTTTAAAAATAAGAAATTAGAACATGACAATTACTTCTTATCAAGAAGCGGAAGACCTTTGACAGGGGTCCAAATACAAAATGTTGTAAGAAATGCAGGTGTGAAAGCTAATGTACGAGAAGATATTAGATGTAGCCCGCATACGTTAAGGCATTATTCTCTTCAATCAAATTTGAGGAATGGATTAGACCTATACAGTTGTTCAAGGATCGCAGGTCATGAAAGTATTCAGGTTACTAAGCGTTATTTAGAGGGGCTTGAAACAGAGAATATATTGGAATTGGCATCAAAATCAAGTCCGTTAATGAATTTATAAACAATTACGGTTGTACCTCTGTTGCCCTGCTCGTACCTTGGGAATATAAATCATATTAAATCACTTTTCTTGCAGAAGAGTTAAAATTTGATAAAAAAAGAAGGTTTGGATATAATTACAAAGTGCTTACAAGTAGATATTCTCTTGTATAGCTAAACCTTATTTTCATGAATAGGAGATGAATAGTATGTTAATTAAAGTACCTGCACTAAGTTTTAGAAAGCTCGAAAACCCTTATTTTCAAGAGACTCATCCATATTGGGCGTCACTTCCTGCTCATTACAAAAGTATGGTTGCAAATCTTGGGTTAGACAAAATTGAAACTTTTGAGTGCTTTATCCCTGCTTCCGAGTTACCGAAAGATATACCTTTAGAAGAGACAAATCCTCGTGATCAACATATGGGAAGTAAAAGTCAAAAACAGATTGAATTGTCATTGACAAATGATGAAGATTTTAACTTTCACATTCTCAATAAGGGAATGGCAATCTCGGTTGAATCTGCCAACTACAACAATAAAACTGGTCTGGTTGAGATCTCATTAGATGATCTAACTATACACGGTGACATAGATGGTGGGCACACATACCGTACAATCATTAACCACCAAGCTAATCCACTAATGAAAATAAAGTTTGTAAAAGTTGAATTTATTACAAACTTAAATGAAACCACATTACCTTTAGTAGCTAAAGCGAGAAACACGAATATTGCTGTTCAGGATTTTACGATTGCTGAACTTGAAAATAAATTTGATATAGTTAAAGAGGCTTTAGATGGTGCAAAGTTTCTAGAACGTGTATCATTCAAACAATTTGAAGATAAGTGGGATAAAGCAAAAGATATTTCTATTGGACAGATTTTAGCGGTTTTAAATCTGTTTAACTTATCTCGTTACGGTGATGATAATCATCCAACAGTATCATATTCTTCAAAGCAAACCCCATTGAAGTATTACCTTGATGAATATGATAACACTTCTAATAGAGAAGAAAATTCATATTTTAAGATGGATGAAGTTGCAAAACAAATTTTTCAATTGCACGCAGAAATAGAATCTGATTTCATATCAGTATACAACAAAGTTGGAGGAAGTTACGGAAATCTAACTTTTGCTAAGAGTAAAGAAGGTTATAAACAACGTGTAAGATACTCTGATGAACCAAAGTACCTTCCTTATAAGGTGCCAGAAGCATTAATTTTACCCATTTTAGCGTCATTTAGAGCACTCTTAGAAGAAGATTCTGCTACAAAAAAATACAAGTGGATAGCTAATCCAACTACTTATAAAAACCTGTTAATTGAACAATTAGTAAAGCTTACAGCTGAAAAACTTAAAACAAATGGTTCTAATCCGAATACACTTGGAAAAGATGGATCTCACTACTTGACACTGTACATGGTAGTACAACGAGAACTGATGAAAGAACTATTGGCATCCCGTAAAAATTAACATTCAAAGGGAGGCATCGCACATAAGCGGTGTCTTTTTCTTTTCTATAAACTTAAGCAGGGTTAAACGTTTGCATCAATTAATAATGATTGCGTAATCTCATACTTTTGAGGCTCTATTAGAGTCGGAAGTGAACCTTTTGTTTTTATTGGATTAGTTTGTAACGGTATCCTTATTAAAGGGATCATAGTAATACGTAGAGAATAGGTGTGTTTTTTTGATAATGGGGGGTGCTTATCACCAAAATAAAGGTATTGTTTTCAGACTAAGTGAGTTGCACTCCCACTCCCACAGTCGACCAGTTATTTGGAATGATGTGCGTTAGAATTTTCGCTTGCAGTTGAAACTTCGTTTCCCCACTTTTTCTAATAGTTAAATTGATTTTAATTAATCGACAAAATAAAGTTGAACTTTAGTTAGTGGTGGTGTTATAGAAGTTGTTGATGAAATAGGAATGGCGAAAAACCAACTTGGTTAGGTAATAAAATTGTGATTTTATCCTAAAACAAACAAAAAACGGGCTCTAAAAACATAATTTCGATTGGGCCTACTCAAAAATGCCTAATGGAAAAAATATCCTCAAACTAGCGGATTTTATATCACAATTTTTATCAAAAGTCAAGGGTATCATAAGAGGAAAACTGGACGAAAATAAAAAATGTGTTATGATATAAGAATAAATGGTTGACAAATTGATGTTTTTGGTACCTATGTCAACCTGATTTGGAGGTAAGGGGGAAATGTCCTAAAGCAATTGGAAATTAACTAATTAAGTCATACATAAAAGAAAAGGTAAATCAACTCATTTCGTTATTTCGCTACGCTCATAACTCCATGAGATTGATTTTGAAAAGCAAGCTTAACAGCTCGCTTTTTCGCTTACACGCAATCATAAAGGTAAAAGGAAAAGGTATTAATCACACAGACATAACGTAGTTGTGGATGTGAAGACGGTGAATCGGAGTGGAGCGAAGATTTAACGGCTGGGGTTTGGGTTCAAAGAAAATAGATACAATATCACTTGTAATATAAATATTAATATATTGTGAGTAATTATGTATCTTTTCAATAATTAAATAAAGGAGATATTTTAGTATGAGCAAAACAACGGAATTTACACAAGCACAAATTGTAGCAATTGAGGGTGATGAAACAGTTAAGGAGCATTTAAAAAAATTTAACAAGTTAATGACCAATATGTTTAACCGCTTTGTAAAGGATTTAAAGGAAAGATATGAAACTGTAGAAACAATTGGTAAAGGTGGGATGAAAACTAAATATATATTAGGTACAAAAAGGGAGGTGCTTGCTGAACGTGAAGACAATCGTATGAATAATGGCGCTTGGAGCATTTCATATACAAAAAACATGGATATTATGGTTGTATCTGCTTTAGAACAGGATTTAGTAACTGAAACTGCTCAGGTATTGAGTAAATGGTGCTTAGACTTTGGTTTAATTACACAAAAAATGTTTGAATTATTACCCTCTAAATTTAATGAACATTATAGAGAACAATGCTTACAAGAGTTGAAGGTGAATAATATCATTTGTGAAGGTGAAGATAGAATCCTCAATGACTTCATATATGAGATAAAAAACTTACAAAATCAATTAGCAGGCACTTTGAATAGGATGCAAAAAGCAAACATTATCGAATACTTTCCTGTGTACAAAGGTTTTATTGAAGAAGATGACAAAACAATCAACTTACACGAAAATACAGTAAAGAAAATTTCATCACTTCAAAGAAACTTGATGGAACAATTTGATGTAAATGAATGGTACTTGAAAACCTATTATAACTCAAGAAAATCTCGTGAATATTGTAAAGAATGGAAGGAGAATTTAGCAAAGATAACAGATGAAAATGGAGAGGTTATAGGGTTAAGCTATTGGTATACAACGTATGCAATCATTTTAAAAGCTACAAAAAAGAAAATCATCAGATACTTAGAAAAATACAACAAGGAAGCAATCGAACAGTTTAAGAAAGGTGAGGATTTATTCTTAAATAAGAATGAAGAAACTTTCCACAAAGCGAGATATGATTATGTGGTGAAGGAAGCTAGAAAAAGAGAAGCTAACTTTCTAAGTGAAAAGACAAAAATAGTTGAATTAAATGAATCTGTTAATGAAATATATGGAGAAACAACCAAAGAAGTGAGATACTTCAATAAGAGACATGAATTTACGTATGATGAAAATTATTATGCTTTGTATTTTAACAGGTTGTATGCACAACGGATCCAAGAATTGCAAGAATACTATGGTCACACTCTTAAATAAAACCGCTTAAATAAGCAATGCTAATAAGAATGAGTTATAATTATCAAAGGTAAGTGAGAGTTGGGTATTGGATTAACCTTAAGAGAGAACTTATAACCCCAAATATCCTTAAATCTTAACGCTAATCGAAAATCCAAACGCGAAGGAAAAAGGAGAACCCTCTAATCGTTAGATAGAGGGTTTGGTTCTATAATTTTTATGTGTTTCGTCTTCCCACTTAGTTAAATATTATGGTACGTGTGAAAACTCGAAGAATTAAGTCTATAGACGTATTTTTGCCGTGTTTTGTCCGTGTGCTTTTATTGGATGTTCGAATACTTGCAATCAAGTGTGGAACGAATCGATAAGTATGTAAAATTTGCTTGTAAATGGATTTTTATGTTAAAACAAAATAAAAATAAACAGCAATTACTTTAGGGAAGAGGGTTGACTTGATGAGTGAAGAAGGTAAGGTATCTCCTGCTGAACTTATAGAAAAGGTAGATTCCAAAATTGAATTAGTAAGAACAAGAAGTCTAGACCTATCATTTAATGAGTTATTAGACATGTATAATAATAATGAATTTGAGATTGATCCTGATTATCAAAGGCTATTTCGTTGGTCTGAAGAAAAAGAATCACGATTTATTGAATCTTTGATTTTAGAAATGCCAATTCCGCCAATTTATGTTGTTGAAAAACAAGAAGGTATATACGAACTAATGGATGGGTTACAAAGAATTTCTTCATATCTACATTTTAGAGGTGCGTTAGAAGTTAAAGAAGATCGGGATAAATATTTAAGGTTAAGTGGCTGCGACATTGTAAAAGAATTAAATGGATATACCTTCGAAGAGTTACCTAAAGTTCTACAAATAAAGTTGAAGCGTAACTTTATTCGTGTAGAGATAATTCGAAAAGGTAGTGACCAAAGACTTCGGTATTATATGTTTAAAAGGTTGAATACTGGTGGGGAATTATTAAGTGAACAGGAGATTAGAAACTGTACAATACGTTTGCTAGATAATAAATTCAATGATTTTATTATTAATTTAAGCCAAGATACACATTTTCAAAACTGTATTAGTCATTTATCTGAAGAGAAAAAAGAACAAAAGGTAGATCAAGAATACGTATTGAAATACTTTGCTTTTAAAAATAGTCGTGATCAATACAAGAAAAATATTACCCCATTTCTTACTGAGTATATGGAAAAAGTCTCGGATCCTACTCAAGAAGGTGGTATAAAGTTTAACTTTGAGGAAGAGGAAATAGTTTTTAGAAGTACCTTTGCAGTTTTAGATAAAGCATTGGGTGAGAATGCTTTCGATAGGGTGAATCAAAATGGTAATTTTGTCTCCTCACTATCACCTACACATTATGATTCTATCACGATTGGGATTCAAACGCTCATTCCAAAGCTTCATCCTGAAGATACTGAACAAATGAACAACCTTGGTGAACTATTAAAGGATCTCAAAAAGGATAAAGATTTTATTGGTGTCACAGCAGGCGGAGGAAAAAACACAGTAAATTATCTTAATAATCGAATTTCACTTGTCAGGGAAAAGGTCGGTGGAATGCTGAATGGACAGTGAAAAGATTCTTGATATTAGAACACAATTAGAAGAAGATCTTACATGGCGGCAAGATGAAATAAGGTTACTTCGTAATCAACTTTCATATATTAATTCCGATGATGATAAAAAGCGTTATCGAAAAGCATTACTTGTTATGCTATATTCCCATTATGAAGGATTTTGTTACACTGCGTTTCAAATTTATATTAAATCAATAAATGATGAAGAATTAGTAAGAAAACAAGTGAATTTTCACCTTGCTACTTGCTCATTTACTAAAGAGTTTGAAGCATACGATAACGTTGACCTAAAACCAGAACATTACCGTACAATCTTTAAAAATAACCTTCCTGAAGAGTATAAGTTGCATCGATTTGCACGTCAAATAGGATTAGTTGAGAAGATAAATGACTTTTGGGAGCAATCAGTGATAATTCCCGATGAAGTGGTGAACACAGAATCTAATTTATGGCCTGTTGTTCTAAAAAAACTACTATATCGGTTGGGATTGCCACATGATTATTTTAAGGAATACGAAGGTAAAATAAATATGCTTGTTAATCGAAGAAATGGGATATCACATGGTAGAGATAAAGAAGGATTTGAAGAAAATGTTTATACTGGAATTGAACAATCTGTATTTTCGATACTTGAATCCATAATAAAGTTAATAATGAGTGCATTAAAAGAAAAGAAATATCTTATTACCTCATGACTTCTGATTTGACAGCTAAGGAGCAGGGCGAAAGTTTACTTGAACAGAATATAATTTAGACTGTCGATAATTTCGACAGTTATTTTTTATTCAAATTAATTACTAGAATAAATTGTATTTCAGAATAACTAATAACTTAGGTATAATATATATGATGACAAACATGGTAGGTGCATTATGTTAGAGAATGATATTGATGTTAGAACTGCAAAGCGAGGAAAGAATGAGCGCCAAGGCGTACACAATTGGCATCCTTACTATGCAGGGTATTCTGAAAATTTTGTTGAAGATATATTAGATTTTATGGGTGCTGATGGGGATACTATAGTTCTTGACCCATGGATGGGAAGTGGAACAACTGCGTTAGTTTGTCAGAAAAGAGGAATCAAATCCATTGGTATAGAAATTAACCCTGTAATGGTAATTTTCTCTAAGGCTAAATCTGTGCGTATACTTGATTTTGATATTAATGAAATCTGTATTAGTATACTTGATTATACTTCTGACGTATCACTTTCTGAAGATGAATATCTTAATAATGAGGACACCTTACAATATTTAAATAAAAAATCTCTTAACTCCCTCAATAAACTTCAATTAGCAATAGATGAAATTTCCAAAAGATTAAGTGGTATTTTATCTGATCCTGTTTTAATAGATTCGATAAAGTCGTTTTTTTACTCTGTCTTGTTTAGATGCTTAAGAACTGTTGGAAACTTTAAAAAGGGCAGAAACCCAACGTGGTTGGTAAATGAAGTGCCAGAATTACTATCGGAAGAAGTGGATATAAACCAGCTTTTCCATCAATTTGTAGAATCCATGATTAATGATTTACAAAAATCATTTGATAATATTTCTGAAGAATGTCCATTGCCAACTATTTATGAAGGCAATTGTAAGAGAATGGATCTGAATGATGGGTCTGTAAATTATATTATAACCTCTCCGCCATATTTAACTCGAATTGATTATGCAGTATCAACAAAACCTGAGTTATTATTCTTGGGATATAAAAGCGACTTTGAATTTGATACCATTAGAAGAGCAACTATGGGCGCTCCTGTTATTTCAGATAAAAATATAGAAATAAATGAAACTTGGGGTAATCTTGTCTTTTCCTTTCTTAATAAAGTGAAGAATCATGAGACAAAGGCTGCTAAATCTTACTACTTACCTATATATTTACAATATTTTAGAGATGCTTATGAAGCTTTAGCAGAAATATATAGAGTTTTAAAACCTAATGGGCAAGCATGTCTTGTAGTTCAATCTTCTTACTTTAAGGAAGTAGAAGCTAAACTCGGGGATATGTATGTTGAAATGGCATCTTCTTTAGGGCTTGAAGCACAAATTATAAAAAGAGAAGAAATTAAACAACATATTGCACATGTGAATACAAAGTCCTCTAAATATGTAAAAAATAAAATTTATTATGAGGATGCTGTTTTACTTAGGAAGCGAGTGAATGAAATGAGTGATTATAGTAGTCATAGAGATCAGGTATTAAGAGTTGAAGGAGCTGATACCAGAGCAGTAGGTGTAGAACAAGCATTAATGAAAGCTTTCGAACGTTTTTTATTTACTAAAGAAGTACCATTTATCAGTTTTGGTATTATGACAGCTGAAGAGTTGGCAAAAGCTTTTTATGAATTTCCAATAATAGTGAAGTCGATTCTTGCATCAGTAAATGTAGCCGCTAGGGCAATAAAGCGTGACCTTGATATATCCGTTGATACTTATGGACTAAAACTAACAAAGGAAAAAGCTGCGCTATTAGCAGGTTACATAAAGCCTATGCTACCTAATGAACTAGCAATACCTGCAATCTGTGAACTTGACCGATGGTTTTATGTTGATAAAGAAATAAGGAAATTTAAAGGGAGTTGGGAAAAAGCTGTTCTAAAAGCATTAATTGATAATGCTACAACAAATGATTTTAAAAAAGTTAAGTTTAAATGTGATGAGCAGGACTACGAGTTAGATGCAGCCCATCCTTCTAAAGGCTCTATAAAAATAGGAATAGATGTTAAAAGAATTGAAGCGCGACAAGATATTCATAAAAGAGCGGATGAGATAATAAACAAAGCTAGGAAATTTAAGAAAACTTTCCCTGAAGGTAGTTTTTATGCAATTGTTTACTATCCATTTGCTACCGATCATCTAAGTTTGCAAACAAGGTTAGAGGATAGCCATATTGATGGAATATTTTTTGCAGCAGAAGTTTATTCAAGTATTGAGCAACAGGCGAAATTTTTGTTGAGTAAAGAGAACTTGTTACAAGATGAAATTCTAAAAGATGAGGACTAATGAAACAAATACCATTTTAAATAGAATAATTTTAAAACGAAATATTCAACTAATATATCCTAAGTTCCCTATTCAATAGGGAACTTTTTTAATGCCCTATATTGGGCTTGTTAATTACAATATATTGCGTATAAATAATGAGTGCATGTAATGCTCCTGATATTTACCATAATTAATTGTATCATTGAGTACACCCTATAGATACATTTTTGGGTTGTTGATATACTTGGATTGTGAATGTCTCATAAACATGTATCAAAATAGAGGGTGGGATGGATATGAAATATGGGTATGCTCGTGTGTCTTCAGCGGGTCAAAATCTATCTGCACAAATTAAAAAACTGGAAGAAAATGAATGTGATACCATCTATAAAGAGAAGGTCAGTGGGAGGAAGAAGGAAAACAGAGAACAATTTAACTTACTCCTTGAGACAGTCAAAGATGGTGATACCATTGTTGTCACGAAGTTAGACAGATTTGCCAGAAGTACAAAGGATGCTTTGTACACTATTGAATACTTAAATAGTAAAGGTGTCTCTCTCATTGTTATGAACATGGGTGGAGATAAGATCGATACAGGAACCGCAATTGGTAAGTTAATGATTACTGTTCTATCTGGTATAGCTGAATTTGAAGCTGACATGATTAAGGAAAGACAATTGGAGGGTATTGAAGAGGCTAAGCAGAGAGGTGTATATAAAGGAAGACCTAAAAAGTACACAGAGAACAACAAAGCTTTACAATATGCTCTTAAGTTATTCCATGATAGAGCAAGGAATAAGATGACAGTTAAAGAGATTGAGGAGATAACTAAAATAAGCAGGGCAACTCTTTATAGAGCAGGCAAGGAGTAGAGAAGTGTAATGATTTGGTGAAAGGTGATAATAAATTATATTCGGGAGTTAGGGCAAATATGGAAGAAAACAATTACTACGTCTATGAGTACTATACTTTAAACGGTGGGGCAACTCAGTTTAATGAGGAAAGTTTTGATGTTAAAATTGGGGATGTTTATTACGTCGGTAAAGGTACAGGCAAAAGGGTTACATCAGGAATACGAAATATGAAATGTGAACACTTTAAAAAAGTATTTGGATTTGGACATCGTATTGTTAGGAGTGGTCTTTCAGAGGAGGAAGCATTACAATTTGAAAAAGACCTTATTAGTAAATACAGAGAAGGCGGTATGGCTTTAACTAATAAGCTAAGTGGCAAAATTGCAGGAATTGATATTGAAGCCATTTCACAAATTAAATATCTTATTCTGTTAGTAAAAGCAGGATTAATTAAAATGTCTCAAGAAGTCATAGCACTTGAGACGGAAACCTATCAGGTTTTGGTAAATACTTTATTCAATTTGAATGAATTGGATACTGGGAATAAATATAATAAAATAATACCTAAATGTCCAGATAATATCGAATTTATTTTAGATGAATATAGTGCTGAAAAATTATCTGATAGGGATATTAAGTTTGGTAACATTAAGTATGTACTAAATTTATTAGAAAATAATTTAATTAAAACAAATCAACGTGAAATTGCAGATTTCTTTGAAGAGTCTACAGCAGTTGTTTCAGGAATAAAAAAGGATAAATATCAAAATATAAATCCAATAAAGCCTATGAATTTAGCTGAGATACTAAAAAAATTTGATATAGGAAAACTAACTGATAACGAAATAAGAGAGGGTTCAATTAAATATATAATTGATAAATTAATTGAGCCTAACATTTTAAATATGACCCTAATGGATTTAGCAAAAGAACTAGGAGAATCACATGGAATAACATACAATTGGTTGCAGGATTTAAAAAGGAGAAGAATAAACGTTCGTTATGTTAAGCCCTCTCCAGATATATTAGCTAATTTATTCGATAAATACCATGATATTGAGTTGTAATAAGAGGAGAGGTATTTGCTTTTTAGTTCAAAGGAGTGGATCGGCAATTCCTATAATATAAGTGAAACGTTGGATGAATTAAGAATATGGTATAATTAAATTAGACCATCCATAGCTAGAAAAAATTAAATTCACAATGCCTGAACTAAGCAATACAATCACATATATAATAGGAAGAAAAAGATAATAAACGTTGATATAATCATGTTTTTAATAGAACTCCATGTCCCGTACAGACCGTATTGCTAAGTACAACCAACTTCTTCGCATCGAAGACCAACTTGGTGACTTGGCTGTCTATGGCGGCTTGAAATCTTTCTATAACTTGAAGAAATAATGGAAAAAAGGCGCCGCTTCTGACGAGAAGCGGTGCCTTATTTTTTTTGCTGTCACAATCATCATCAAACCCACTCCTCATATTTTCGATAATGATTTTAGTATAAATTTCCAATATACTACAATTTAGAGAACGGTAAATATAACCGTGGGAATAGGAAGGACTGGGGCGATGAAAAAGCTAATTAGGAAACTCTTATTTTATGGGGCTTCATTGTTGTTATCAGGAATGCTTGTAGGATGTGCTGGCAAAGAATCCGCAGTTGATTCTTCAGGAAAAGATGTAATGTCAGATTCAGAAGAAGTATCCGGCATAGATGAGAGTAGAGCAACAGATGAGCTAGGGGGGGCAGATGACGAAGCGGCGAATGACATCGCTCCCTCACCGGAAAGTGATGGGAAACAAACAGGTGATAAGAAAGGGAAAGAAACACTATCCATGTACTCTACTGAACAGATTGAGTATGCTAGAATTTGGTTGCAGCTTGGCGCGATTCAGGATGTTGATGAATTGAATGTGAGGCATTTTCCGGCAGGCACTCCGCTCAATCCTAATGATGACACAAGTGCTGCCTATCCAAAAGATGTTGTTCAGTTAGCAGGTTCTCGCTTGGTGGATGGATCCGTTACGTATTCTAGCAATGGGGACGGTACGATTCATGTATATAATGTCCCTTTACGCTGGGATGGCAGGTATCCCGCTGGTGAAAAGTTCTATACAGACCTGATTACCCAAACAAAGCGCGTGTACGTTGACCCGAGTGAGGATGAAAGAATCATAGAATTAATCCAATTGTTACGGGTTCATTAATATCCCCGTGTTGATCAAGGGAGAGCAGTGAATTACCATTGAAACTAGAGGCACTTTCTTTTGTTCCATAAATGTCTAAAGCTAGAGATGCCAGCAAGTAATGGGTTTAATCAAACGTTTGATTAAACTCAAAAAAAGGGGCGTCCACCCTCGGACACCCCCATTTGTTATTTCTTAGTACTGGCTTCTACCGGTACAGCGTTATAATATTCTTCCAATGTGCTGTTGGCCTCAAATATCTCTGTAGCGACATCGACACCGACGTAGCGGATGTGCCATGGTTCATACTTGTAGCCCGTGATATCCTCTTTCCCCTCAGGATACCGGATGATGAATCCATACTCGTGGGCGTTCTTTGCAAGCCATGCAGATTCTTCTGAGTCACCAAAGCAGTCTTGGGCAGCACAGGCCCCGTCATGTGTTGTGACATCAATGGATAACCCTGTCTCATGCTCGCTTGTTCCAGGCAGGGCACTGTATGTTTTAGCCTTTTCTTCGCCGTCCTGTGCGACATAGTTGCTGAAGATGGCGATCTGAGTTTGGTGCGAGCGGTAAGCGGAAACGCCGGCTAGATGCATATTGTCTTTTTCAGCCGCTTGGAACATTTTCTCTAGCGCTTTACCCGCTTCTTTTCTCATCATCCGTTTCTCGATTTTATCCTCGAAGATGAAATCGACTTTTGGATAGATCAGGTCAGTCGGTTTGTAACTTTCGGGAAGGCTGTATTGTTTATTGACCAAGACTGGTATACTTTCAGGTTCGGCTAATGTCTGAAGGCCTTCCTGGGCAGGTTTTGCCGTTGTATCGATGGCAACTTGATGTTTGACTTGCCCTGCAGAATCATCCTTCTGCGTTTCTTCTGAGGCCTTCTGGGATGATTGTTCTTCTTTTTGTTCTTTCTTCTCATCCGTTGAAAAATCGAACGAACATCCAGCTAGTAAGATGAAGGAAGAAAGAGCGGTTGCGGTGAATATAGGTTTTAACATACGAAAAGCTCCTTGGTATAAATAAGATTTCCAAAAAAATAAGGTTCTAAGAATATTATCGGGATAAATAGTCCCTTGTTAACTCCCGCTGGTATTTATCTAGAAACAAGCCAATCCAGATGATCATCAATAAAAAAGGAAAATCATTACGGATGGCGGCTTCGACCACGGGGGTTGTCCAAAAGTGGGAAAGGAACCCGGAAGCACTGTTCATCGTAACTGTTTCAAAGCTGACAAGCGCATGTAAGGCGAGCCAGAGAATGGTAAGCGTATTCGTACCAAACCCTATGACGGCGGCTATGATACTCAATAAAAAGGCGGCTAATCCTAGTAATAAGACGCTGATGCCCGATTGGAAAAAGTCGATGCTGCTATCTGAAAGTCCATTATAAATAATAGCAGTAAAATAAATGGTTGTCGTGATATATGCAGTAAATAATAAATATCGGTTTCCATGATACTTGGCTAGAAGCAGTAGAAGTGGTGAGAGAATGATTAACAGGACACTTATTAAATTACTGCCGTTTGCCCAAAGGGAGTAACCGGCTACCGCGGAGAATAGGATGGTCAGTATATCAAGAATCCGGAGTATGGGCTTAAACATAGGAACACCTCTTTCTTCTCTTTTAAGTGAATTATCTCAAATTTTGATTCAAAAAGAAAACAATGACGATGAAGTCTAGGAATTCTTTCCATTATTCCATAACAATGATTGTGGATACCTTATGGGTGTGGTAAAGTTAAGGTAATTGTTTATTGGTTCTTCAGGAGGTGTAATTGCATGCATGCATTACTCATAACGCTTTTGGTGATTGTCAGTATCGCGCTTATCGTGACGGTATTGCTTCAATCAGGAAAAAGTGCAGGTTTATCAGGTGCGATTGCTGGCGGTGCTGAGCAGTTATTCGGAAAGCAAAAAGCACGCGGCTTAGACCTTGTTCTTCATCGGGCAACTATCGTATTAGCTGTTTTATTCTTTGCTTTAACTTTACTTGTTGCGTACTTTGATGTGTAATGGATCAAAAAATGAGTCTAGCTAAATAGCTAGGCTTTTTTCTTTGCACAATAGTTGCAGGAATAGCTATAGTTAATTTAGAAATTATAAAACAAGTAGATATGACAGTTACAGTTAAAGGAGCCTATTACATATGAAAATGAAGCTGCAAAAGCCCTTTACCTTTGAAGGTGGAAAAAGGGCGGTCTTACTTTTACATGGATTTACGGGTAATTCCGCCGATGTACGAATGCTTGGACGATATCTCGAAAAGAGAGGATATACCTGCCATGCGCCGCACTATAAAGGACATGGTGTCCCACCTGAAGAATTGGTGGAAACGGGTCCTTCTGACTGGTGGAAAGATGTGATGATGGCCTATGATTTTCTAAAAGAAAAAGGCCATACGGAAATTGCTGTTGCCGGACTGTCATTAGGAGGCGTATTTTCTCTCAAATTAGGTTACACTGTACCTATAAAGGGTATCGTATCAATGTGTGCGCCTATGTATATCAAAAGTGAAGAAGCGATGTATAAAGGAGTATTGGACTACGCTAGAGAATTTAAAAAGTACGAGGGAAAAGAACAAGATCAAATCGAAGAGGAAATGGGCCGCTTTGCTGATAAACCCATGCGTACATTAAAAGCTCTTCAAGAATTGATAACGGATGTACGTGAGCACGTAGATCATATCTACGCACCGACTTTTGTCGTGCAGGGTCGACATGATGATGTTATCAATTCAAAAAGTGCCGATATTATTTATGAAGCTGTCGAGTCGCCCGTTAAGCAAATCAAATGGTATGAAGAGTCCGGCCATGTCATCACCCTTGATAAAGAGCGTGAACAGCTGCATGAAGATGTATTAGAATTTTTAGAAAGCCTGGATTGGTCCGAATAATAAATTAATCATACCCTGAATAGGAGGGTTTTTATGGAAGATAATATTCAAGAACATATAAATAAGCTTCTGACATATATGAAAGATGAAGCATATAAGCCACTTACGGTACAAGAATTGGAAGAGGCCCTTAAAATCGAAGACTCGGCGGACTTCAAGAATTTCGTGAAGGCACTAGTTAAGATGGAAGAAAAGGGATTGGTGGTCAGGACGAGAAGCAATCGTTATGGCCTGCCTCAAAAAATGAATCTATTCCGAGGTAAGTTAACCGGACATGCAAAGGGATTTGCCTTTGTGACGCCGGAGGATAATCCGGGAATGGATGATATTTTCATCCCGCCGAATGAAACAGGAACAGCGATGCATGGAGATATTGTCATGGTCCGGGTTTCTTCGGAAACATCTGGTTCAAGACAGGAAGGTACAGTCATCAGGATCCTTGAACGTGGGATCAAACAAGTGGTCGGTACATATTCTGAAAGCAAAAGTTTCGGATTTGTCATCCCAGATGATAAGAAAATCGCCAATGATATTTTCATCCCCCAGCATGCTTCCCATGGAGCGGTGGAAGGGCATAAAGTTGTCGTCAAGCTTACCTCTTATCCGGAAGGACGCGTCAGCGCAGAGGGGGAAGTCATTGAAATCCTCGGTCATAAAAATGATCCAGGTGTAGACATTCTATCCGTCATCCATAAATATGGTCTTCCGATGGAATTCCCTGAAGATGTGATGGAGCAGGCTAATGCTGTTTCAGATACCATCAAAGAATCCGAAATTGGAAACCGTCGGGATTTACGCAATGATGTATTGGTTACGATTGATGGAGCGGACGCGAAGGACTTGGATGATGCTGTTGGGGTTACTAAACTCGAAAACGGCAACTATAAGCTTGGCGTACATATTGCCGATGTCAGCCATTATGTGACAGAAGGTTCACCGATTGATAAGGAAGCTCTTGAAAGAGGGACGAGCGTGTATTTGGTTGACCGGGTCATTCCTATGATCCCGCACCGTCTATCGAATGGGATTTGTTCATTGAATCCGCAGGTCGATCGCTTCACGTTATCGTGTGAAATGGAAATCACACCGGATGGGGAAGTCGTTTCACATGATATTTTCGATAGTGTCATTAAAACGACGGAACGGATGACATATGGAAATGTGAACAAGATTCTTGTCGAAAAAGACGAAGAACAAATGGAACGCTATGAATCCCTTGTTCCAATGTTTCAGAATATGGAGCAATTGGCTGCCATCCTTCGTAAGAAACGGATGAATCGCGGGGCAATCGACTTTGATTTCAATGAGGCCAGAGTGATTGTTGATGAAGAAGGCCACCCAACTGATGTAGTTTTACGTGAAAGATCAGTCGCAGAGAAGCTGATTGAAGAATTCATGCTTGCTGCTAATGAAACTGTTGCAGAACACTTCAACCGTCTTGATGTGCCATTCATTTACCGTATTCATGAGGATCCGAAACCGGAGAAATTACAACGTTTCTTTGAATTCATCACGAACTTCGGATATATCGTCCGTGGATCTGCCAATGATGTACATCCAAAGGCCTTGCAGGACATCATCGAAGCCGTTGCTGGTAAGCCGGAAGAAACGGTCATCTCGACCGTCATGCTCCGTTCCATGCAACAAGCAAAATATGATCCGGAAAGCCTGGGTCACTTTGGTCTATCGGCCGAGTTTTACACTCATTTCACATCACCGATCCGCCGTTACCCAGATTTAATCGTCCACCGCTTAATTCGGACGTATTTGATCGAAGGGAAACTCGATGAAGCGACTAAAGAGAAGTGGAATGCCATTTTACCGGATATCGCGGACCATACATCGAAACGCGAACGTCGCTCCGTTGACGCGGAACGGGAAACGGATGATTTAAAGAAAGCAGAATATATGCTTGATAAAATCGGAGAAGAATATACAGGGATCATCGGCTCCGTTACGAATTTCGGAATGTTTGTCGAGTTGCCGAATACCATCGAAGGGCTTGTCCATGTCAGCTTCATGACAGACGATTACTACCGCTTTGATGAGCGTCAGCTTGCAATGATCGGGGAACGGACAGGAAAGGTGTTCCGGATTGGCGACGAAATCGACATTCGGGTTTCCAACGTTAATAAAGAAGAACGGGCGATTGATTTTGAAATCATCGGCATGAAAGTAAGCCGTCCGCGTCCTTCAGGCGAGAAGAAAATCTTCAAGGCCAATTCAGGTCCAGGCGGCCGAAAGCGCAAAGGCGGAGATTCAAGAGGATCGGAACGCAAAGGCGGCCGTAGTGGTGACACCCGAAACGGTGGAGCGTCTTCTGACAAAAAGCCGAAAAAGAAGAAAAAGTTCTTTGAAAATGCGCCGGCAGCGAAGCGTAAAAGAAAACCTAAAAAGAGATAAAACGGAAGAGAGGATGATTCAGTCATCCTCTCTCCGATTGGATAAAAGGGGAGAGTTAGATGCCAAAAGGCTCAGGAAAGCAATTAGCGCAAAATAAAAAAGCGTACCATGATTTTTTTATCGAACAAACATTTGAAGCGGGTATCGTATTAAAAGGGACCGAAATCAAGGCCATCCGTGCAGCACGGCTGAATTTGAAGGATGCCTTTGCCAAGATAGAAAACGGCGAAATCTACCTTTACAATATGCATATCAGCCCTTATGAGCAGGGGAACCAGTTTAACCATGATCCTTTGCGGACAAGGAAGCTTCTTTTACACAAGAAGGAAATCAATAAACTGATCGGTGAGACGAAGGAAACGGGTTACACCATCGTTCCATTGAAAATGTATTTGAAAAATGGCTTCGCCAAGGTTTTAATCGGGTTGGGTAAAGGGAAGAAACAATATGATAAGCGTGATGACCTGAAGAAGAAAGAAGCAAAACGTGATATCGAACGTGCTTTCCGCGATCGTCAAAAGATGTAGGGTTACCAAGACCTTACAATTGATTTTTTGATTCAATCTGTTATAATTAAACCTGTACCGATGACAACTGAATATCAGCCAACTTGCTGACTATTCTTTTCTCGTACGCTCCATTCTTATCATGGGGACGTTACGGATTCGACAGGGATAGTTCGAGCTTAAGTTGCGAGTCGAGGGGATCGGCCTCGTTAAAACGTCAACGCCTATAACTGGCAAACAAAACAACAACCTAGCTTTCGCTGCGTAACAACAGACGTTAAGCTGTTCCTCCCTCCATGGCCCACGTGGTAGGGTAAGGGACTCACTCTAAGTGGGATACGCCGGAATCCACCGTCTGAGGATGAAGGAAGAGACCAATCAGACTAGCTGCTCTGCCGCCTGTCGATAGGCTAATGAGTTCGCGAAACGCGAATATATCGACTACACTCGTAGAAGCTTAAGTGCCGTTATGTCTGGACGTGGGTTCGACTCCCACCGTCTCCACCAATACATATATTGGTGGTTTTTTATTTTGTCCTTAATATTATCCCTAAAATAAATTTGTTAGTAAAAAACCCAAGCGCCATAGAGTGCTTGGGTTAGTTTGTCGAATGAAGCATGCAAACCATGGATATTCAACTGAAAGCAAAAAAGCCATTAAAAAAAGTGCTGGGATATAATCTTCCTCAGCACTTATCATTAAAATGTAATGTTTCACTCTTTAATCCGAGGTTTAGTAGGATCACAGTTTGGTGTATCAAGATTTGCCGATTCACTTAACTTCATTAGATAGTAACATTCTTCACGTAACATATGGTCCGCCATTAACGGGGCAAATGTTCCTAATGCTTGATTACTTAGCTCCAGCTCTTCGATTTCTTGTAAAAATCCCTGAAATAATTTAATTTCTAACTGGGCGTCTGAATTGAATTTTGCCAAAGCGGGAAACTCAGTTACATTCGTTCTTAAATAGCCTGCCATTTCAACGGCTTTTAAGTAAAATTCCTCAAAATGCTTCGTGAATGAATCACTTTTCTCTCTTAATCTCTTTTCAACACTGTCTAAATTGGATGAAATCGTATCTGAATGACCAGCAGCATCTAATAACCATACAAGATGATGATGTAGTTCATGGTAAATAGGGGGAACTTGCCCTTCTTTTAAGTATTTTAAAATCCGTAGATATTCTTCTAATTCATTTATCATATGATTAATAAAGGTGGGGGCAAGGTGAATCTTGATTTTCCCGATAAGATGTTTTCTTAATAAATCTAATTTAAATTCCCGAAGTTTGATTGCCTCTACTTCAGCTTTTTCCGTTAATTGCATGAGATCATTTGATTTGGCATCATCCAGAAGTGTATCAAATCTCCGAATGAATTTTGAAGCTTTCTCAATTTCCTCCTTTTGAACAGGTGCTAAAGCTTCATAAATAAATCTAGAATGATCACCTAAGATTTGAAGCCAAAAAGAATGTTCAAATCGCGCTGGCTTTTCAAAACCATCATTCATACTGATGTCCCCCCCTTATTAAAAAATACCCATTCAATTTTGATATATATTCATTTATGAGGGGAAGATTCTTAAATCATGTATTTCCAGTATAGGAATGTGAAGGAATCTAATTGCCGTAAAGTCACAATGGGAAGCTTAGTTGTCATAGACAGTTAGGTGCTTCTTTGTGTGTAAGAAGGAAATCGAGACTTTAGCAGGGAATATAGGGACTTAAGTAATAATATTGTAAACGGATACATAGTCTTTGATTTAAATCGGGGGAATATAAATGGAAATGGACGTGATCGTTGTCGGAGCTGGTCTTGCAGGGTTAGTGGCCACGGCGGAGCTAGCTGATGCCGGGAAGCGGGTTCTACTTTTGGATCAAGAACCTGAAGCGTCTATGGGTGGGCAGGCATGGTGGTCCTTTGGTGGTTTATTCCTTGTGGATTCACCTGAGCAGCGTAGGCTTGGAATCAGGGACTCTAAGGAACTTGCTTGGCAGGACTGGCTGGGGACCGCTGGTTTTGATAGGGAAGAGGACGAAGATTATTGGGGCAAGAAATGGGCGGAGGCGTATGTCGAGTTCGCTGCCGGGGAAAAAAGGGAATGGCTATCCTCCCAAGGTATACGCTTTTTTCCGGTAGTCGGCTGGGCTGAGCGTGGTGGCTATCTGGCTGAAGGCCATGGCAATTCGGTTCCGCGGTTTCATATCGTATGGGGGACAGGGCCTGGCATCGTTAAACCGTTTGAAGAGAGAGTTCGCAGGGCAATGGAAAAGGGGCTTGTCGACTATCGCCCCCGCCATCGGGTCAATGAATTGATGACGGAAAATGACGCGGTAATCGGGGTGGGAGGATCGATACTCGTTCCAAGCTCGGCAGGCCGAGGTGAGGCGAGTTCCCGGGAAGTGGTCGGGGATTTTACCTTTCATTCGAAGGCTGTTCTTGTCACAAGCGGTGGAATTGGTGCCAATCATGATTTGATTAGAAGAAACTGGCCTGCCCGACTTGGGAAAGCGCCGAAGACGATGATTTCCGGTGTACCGGAGCATGTGGACGGAAGGATGCTGGCCATCACGGAAAAAGCGGGTGGGAGGATCGTCAACCGCGACCGGATGTGGCACTATACGGAAGGAATCAAAAACTGGGACCCGGTTTGGGATAAGCATGGGATTCGCATTCTCCCAGGTCCGTCGTCGCTTTGGTTGGATGCAAAGGGACAACGATTTCTAGCACCGAATTTTCCTGGGTTCGATACGTTGGGGACCCTTGAGGCGATCCAGAAGACCGGATACGATTATTCCTGGTTCATCTTGACGCAGAAAATCATTGAAAAAGAGTTTGCATTGTCAGGTTCTGAACAAAACCCTGATCTGACGGGGAAGAGCATTCGGAAGGTTCTATCTCGTGTACTGCCTGGAGCCCCAGCTCCCGTACAAGCTTTTATGGATAAGGGGGAGGACTTTGTCATTGCAAGTACAGTATCGGAACTGGTAGACGGGATGAATAAGATTGCAGGTGATAATTTACTGAGTGCTGAAGAGATTGAAAGGCAAATTTTAGCGAGGGACCGGGAGATGGACAACACATTTACGAAAGACCTGCAGATCACGGCCATGCGTGGGGCGCGAAGTTATATCGGTGATCGATTTGTGAGGGTGGCTTCTCCCCATAAAATTCTGGACCCCAAAAAGGGCCCGCTGATTGCTGTACGGTTACATATAGTCAGTAGAAAGACGCTGGGAGGATTGCAGACGGATTTATCTGGTCGAGTCCTTAACGCAATAGGAAAGCCAGTGCCAGGACTTTATGCAGCAGGCGAAGTATCCGGATTCGGAGGTGGCGGTGTCCACGGTTATCGCTCCATGGAAGGGACATTTCTGGGTGGGTGCCTATTCTCGGGGCGACAGGCTGGACGTGCGATTGCAGATAACATAGATTGATGGACTTGCCTGGGCGCAGGTCCTTTTTTTGTCGAAAAATCGATATAATATGCAATTGCGAAGATAAAATCCTGTTTGTGAAGATAAAAACTCGGAAAGTGAAGATAAAGTACTTACTTTGGTAGATATAATATTTCACAATTAGAATCCAAAGTTTGAAGATAAAACGTCAAAGGACGGAATGTAATATCAGCAAGTCTTTAATGAAATTGGTCTGTTATTGTCGAAAAATCGATATATCAGATAAATGGGAAGATAAAAGAGCAATTACCGAAGATAAAATCCCGTTTGCGAAGATAAATATTCGAAAAGCGAAGATAAAACTCATTCGGAGGATATAAATCGAGAGTTTAAAGGAATATCACGTTCTGCTATAGAATTTATGGAGAGAATAACAAGATTGGAGTGATCATATGATTATAAAGGAACGTAAAATCCCGCTTTCTATCCTGAAATTACAGGCTTTGTTGCGCAGGCTTCCACCAGCCCCTCCGAAAATCCCCTTTATTATGAGTGAACTTAGTAAAAAGGAAGCTGGCTATAGGGGAGAGTGCGCTATCGATTTTCCTTTGAGTTTTCTTGAAACGAAGGAGTATTTCATATTCCATGATATCAGGTTACAGGATCAAACTCGTTTTTTCCAAATTGATACGTTATTACTATCCAGAAAATTCATCCTCATCATCGAAGTGAAGAATATAGCAGGTTCCCTCTATTTCGATTCCACTTTTAATCAGCTCATACGGACGAAAGACGGAAAAGAGATGGGGTTTCCAGATCCCCTGAATCAAATTGAGCGACATGAATCACAATTGAAGAGTTGGCTTATGAAACATGGGCTGACAGAACCCCCAATTTACTCTCTGGTCGTAATTAGTAATCCTCAAACAATTATCCGCGCGAATCCTGAAAACCGAAATCTTCATTACAAAGTCATCCATCGTGATACCTTACCTTTTAAAATCCACCAAATCGAAAAATCCATCAACCAACCAAGTCTCAGTGATAAAGAATTGAAAAAAATCATCAAGATCATCAATAAGCATCATACTGAAGCGGATGCTTCCGTTCTCGAACGGTTCAATCTTTCCATGGAGGACTTTATAAAAGGAGTCATCTGTGAGAAGTGTTTGATGTCTCCATTATTGAGGCAGCGTAGGGAATGGAGATGCTCCAGGTGTGAGCACGAGAGTAAAGATGGACATATTCGAGCATTAAAAGATTATTATTTCCTACTTGGTCCCACGATAACGAATCGCCAATTAAGGGAGTTTTTAAGTATATCATCTTCTGCTAGTGCGACAAGGATTTTGCGTTCCATGAATCTTGTCAGTGAGGGGATGAATAAGGGGAAAGTGTATAGGGTGCCTTTCGAATATGAAAAAGAGGCTGACTCCAATTGAGCCAGCCTCTACCTATTAGGATTGATTAACTAAGTCTTCCGCTAATGATGCGAAAGTTTCACCAATGTAGGATTCTTCATCAAAAACGTTGGCGTCGTTGTTTTCTTTACGGTTCGAGAATGGGATGGTTGCGATCACTTCTGTTCCAAGACGTTTCGCAAGCATTTCTCCGCCGCCTTTTCCGAACAGGTAGTTCTTCGATCCATCTTGTTCTTCAAAGTAAGCCATGTTTTCGATTATACCGACGATTTCGTGTTTCGTATGCTTGGCCATTGCACCTGCTCTTGACGCAACAAAAGAGGCGACATTATGTGGTGTAGTTACGATGATTTCTTTACCTTGTGGAATCATGGCAGCAACATCGATCGCTACGTCACCTGTACCAGGAGGTAAGTCAAGCAACATGTAATCTAATTCTCCCCAGTGCGTGTTCACAAGGAAGTTTTTGATCCACTTGTTCAGCATTGGTCCGCGCCACATTACAGGGTTATCATCGGCTGCAAAGAAGCCCATCGACATGACTTTCACACCATGGCTCTCAACCGGGATGACAGTTTGGTCAATCATCGTCGGCTTTTGGGTGATGCCCATCATTGCAGGAACGCTGAATCCGTAAATGTCAGCATCCAGAATACCGACGCGCTTGCCTAGACGTGCTAGTGCAACCGCAAGATTGATTGTCACGGTAGATTTACCGACGCCGCCTTTACCACTTGTGATGGCAATGAACTTCACGCCTGAATCAGGAGCAAGCATCTTTGGCATACCGGTTTCGGTCGTCGCATTGCCTTTTAATACTTTCGTCAATGTTTCCCGTTCTTCTTTGGTCATTGAACCAAATTTCAAGGATACACTTAAAGCACCGATTTTTCTTAAAGAGCTCTCGATATCTTCTTGAATCTTAGCTTTTAGTGGGCATCCTTGAATGGTTAGGACTACTTCTAGTGAAACATGTCCCTCCATGATGTTAATGTTTCGAACCATATTCAGTTCAACGATACTTCTATTCAATTCCGGATCTTGAACGTGTTCTAAGGCATCTATGACGTTTTCTTTTGTTAGCATTTCATCCGTCCTTTATAGTTATTATTTTAAAAAAGACTCAAAAGAGGCTGATGCCTCTTCTAAGCCTTCATTCTATTTATTGTTTACATTCGACTTGGGGATAGTCTGTTTAAATTATTGTTACTATTTTAGTTCTTTACCCATTCCTTTTAAGAAATGGACGCCGAAACCAATTGCTCGATTAATGTCGGGGTCGTTCAATACTTTTACTAAACTCATCACACCGATTTTTTTATCGGTCTCAATGAATTTGCTACCTTCATCGATGCCGGCAAGTGCGCTGCTAAGAAGCTTTGTCACTTGGTCGGTATCAGCCTTCATCAAGGCTCCAGTTGCACCCATAAGCGTATTGATTAAGTTGGTTACGGGTTCTCTGGTTACTTGTCCAAGAGCGACTTTTGCTATTTGTTCTTTTCCTCTAAGCATAGAAGTGGCGGCATCAAGCACGCCAGAGTCGTTCAGCTCACCGAGGATGTTAAACAGACTGTTTAACACCTCTTCATTATCGGTGACTAGCATTTTTAGTTCTTCGATTTTCTGTAACTTGATATCTTCCTCTGTTATAGGATTATGGATTTCCGTGATAGGAGCTGCCATGATCTTTACCCTCCTTATTATTTATCAGTTAAGTGTACATAACCCGGACGTGCCCACTTACGTTGAACCTCAACACCATTTTGAGGATGACGTTTTTTATTACGTGGGTTAGATCCCGGCAATGGAATTTCTCCGCTTTCTTTAAGCACTTCCATACGTACCTTTGTTTGTTTATAAGCAGGTGTACTTGTACGTTGATCATATATAGGACCAGTCAGGAAGTTGATGGCTGAATCCTTGTCGACTGAATTCATCGGAAGGAATAGTTCATTTTTCTTCACTCGGTCTGTAATAAGCACTCTTAATTTGACGGCACCATATGGTGATACCAATCGAACTAATCCGCCATCACTCACTTGACGTTCCTTGGCTAACTCCGGAGAAACTTCAACGAAAATGTCAGGAACTTTAGATTGAATTCCGTTTGATTTATTCGTCATGTTTCCTTCATGGAAATGTTCAAGCATACGTCCATTATTGATATGAAGATCGAATTCTTCAGGGAATTTATGTGGTTCTACCCAGTCAGCTATAGCAAAGCGAGCTTTTTTATCAGGGAAGTTGAAGCCATCCGTATAAAGAAGCGGTGTGCTTGATCCATCATGACTTCCCCATAGGAAGCTGTTCCAGCCTTCAAGTACTTCGTAATTGGCTTGGCTGAAAATAGGTGACAGGCTTGCCATTTCATCATAGATGTCACTAGGATGAGTGTAATTCCAATTTGCACCTAAGCGGTTAGCGATTTCTTGGGTGATTTCCCAGTCCGCTCTAGAATCTCCCAAAGTAGGAAGTGCTTTATATAGACGTTGGACACGGCGCTCTGTATTCGTGAATGTTCCATCCTTTTCAAGAGAAGGAGCTCCCGGTAATACTACGTCTGCATATTGGGCTGTTCTAGAAAGGAAGATATCTTGAACAACAAAGAAGTCTAGGCTTGATAATACTTTATCCACATGGTTTGCATCAGAATCAACAAGTGCCATATCTTCACCGACAAGGTACATCGCTTTCATGTCGCCTTTTTCAATGGCTTCCAGCATTTCAATATTGTGCATACCTGGTTTGTTGTCAATTTTGACACCATATGCTTCTTCGAATTTAGCACGGGCAACATCATCCGTAACACGTTGGTATCCTGGTAGGAAGTTCGGTAGAGTTCCCATATCACAAGCACCTTGAACGTTATTATGGCCACGAAGCGGATAAGCTCCAGCCCCTGGACGACGGTAGTTACCTGTAGCCAATAGAAGGTTAGAGATAGCAGCCGACGTATCGGAAGCACCAGTGTTTTGTGTAACACCCATTCCCCAAAGAATACAAGTACCATCTGCATCGCGAATCGCTTCTGCAATTTGGATCAATGTTTCTTTTGAAATTCCTGTGTTTAACTCTGCATAATCAAGGGTATATTTTTCTAGTATCTCTTTATAATCGTCAAAGAAGTGAACATTTTCATCGATGAATTCTTGATCATGCCAGCCTTGGTCGATCATATATTTAGTAACGGCCATCAACCAAACTTGGTCAGTACCTTGTTTTGGACTGATATGGATGTCAGAACGCTCAGCCATTTCGTTTTTACGTACATCGGCAACGATCAGTTTTTGTCCGTGTAGCTTATGCGCACGTTTTACGCGTGTGGCTAGAACAGGATGTCCTTCGGCTGGATTTGCACCGACGATGATGACAAGTCCTGCTGCAGCGATATCTTTAATCGTACCAGCATCTCCACCCATACCGACTGTGCGGAATAATCCGTCTGTCGCAGGAGATTGACAATAACGAGAACAGTTGTCGACGTTATTCGTTTCGAACATTTGACGTGCTAATTTCTGAATCACATAGTTTTCTTCATTCGTGATTTTAGATGAAGAAATGAATCCTACGGAATTGCCACCGTATTGTTGTTTGATTGAACCAAGTCTTGATGCAACCAAGTCAAGGGCTTCATCCCAGCTTGATTCAACGAATCTACCATTTTTACGGATCAATGGTTTAGTGATACGTTTTTCAGAGTTTACGAAATCCCAACCAAATTTCCCTTTAACGCAAGTGGAAATCGCATTAACTGGTCCTTCATGCGTAGGTTGAACTTTAAGGATTTTGCGCCCTTTTGTCCAAACTTCGAATGAACAGCCGACACCACAGAACGTACAAACCGTTTTCGTTTTCTTCGTACGTGTATCACGCATAGCTGCTTCTATATCAGAAACAGGGAAAATTACGCTGAAATCAGGCTCGACATCTTTAACTAGGTCGATCATTGGTTCCATAATATCTTCTTTCATGGCTGTCATGAAGCCAGCCTCTCCAAGCATGGATTTCTCCATTAACGCATTACATGGACAGATAGTTACACATTGTCCGCAACCCACACATGATGAATTATTGATTTCAGTTCCTTCATCCCAAATAACACGTGGACGTTCTGCTTCCCAATCGATGGATAGCGTTTCATTAACCTGTAGATTTTGACAAACCTCTACGCATTGTCCGCAAGCGATACATTGGTTCGCATCATAGCGGTAGAATGGATGGGACATGTCCACAGCCAAATCCGGTGTAGTTTTAGGCGTAAAGTCTTGGTGCGGGATTTCCATTAATTCTACAGTGTTGTGCAGTTTACAGTTGCCGTTATTATTGTCACAAACTGTGCAATATAATAGGTGATTCTCAAGAAGACGATCCATCGCTTCATTTTGTGCTGCTTTTGCACTTGTTGAATCCAATGAGATATCCATGCTGCTATCGACTTTTGTCGAGCATGATCTAACAAGTTTCCCATTCACTTCCACGATACACGTATCGCATGTTTGAATCGGGTCCACTTCAGGAACATAACAAACCTGTGGATGGGCTATCTTATTTTCATTGATAACTTCCAAGATTGTCGATCCAGTTTTTGCTTTATAATCCAAGCCATTGATTTTAATAGTAATTGAATCGCTCATAATTTTTCCCCCTCTTATTACCAAAAAACACGAAAAAAACCACCATGATTACACCTCTGTCTCTGAACAGTGATGTAAGTCATGGTGGAAAAGTTTAAAAGCAAATCTTGCCAATATACCAATCCAAACCATTATATAAATGATGGATAAAAGATAGAAACATAACAAATCTTATTATGTGACCAACTTTCACAAAGGTATTATACCTTTAATTATAAAAAGAAACAATCAGTATGAGAAAAGTAGTTATTTTCAATAAACTTTTTTTTTTAATCTTATTGCTTTATGATAAGGAAATACTAGATGAAATATCATATGTTAGGAGCGAAATCAAGATGTCAAAAGTAATCCATGAATTCAATGATATGATTCGAAAGCTCCGAAAAGAACTATTCGGAAAAGGGCCAGAGCGTATTCATACGGTTTTTGTAGATAATATGGCTGTTTCCACGCTATATGGGAATTTGACTCCGACGGAAATATTCATTTCGAGTACGGAAGAGGGCAAAGACATGGTTCATTCAGCTAGGACAAAAATGATTCAGGATCTTTATTCGGTTGCTCCTCCAGAGGGAATGGAAGAGTTGGTCGGTGCGAACCTGGTTCATTTGTTTTCTGATATTAAAGTGAAGGAAAATATAGCCATCTCTGTGTTTGTATTTGACCAGGACATAGCAGGAAAACTAAAATCGAACTGATATCATTTTACTGTTTTATATAAGGGGCATGAAGTTCGTGTAGATAATGAGGAGTGAAGGCATGAAGGAGATAGAGAAAAAACGGGAGATCATCCGCATTAGCAAAGGGGAAGTCCAGCAGACGGAAGACACGGTTGTGACGGAATTTCCCGTCACGGTGAAGATCAATGGGCAAGAATTCGTGACGATGGTGTGTACACCCGAGTACATCGAAGATATGGTCATCGGTTATTTAGCCTCGGAAGGGATTATCCGGAAATATGGGGAAATCAAAGAAATTTGGTTTCAGGAAAAAGAAGGATATGTTCACGTCAAAACGGATAAGCTAAATCCTTATTACCAAGAGTTTCAAAATAAACGCTATATTACTTCATGCTGTGGAGGAAGTAGACAAGGTTTCGTCTTTGTAAACGATGCCCTGACTGCCAAGAAGATGGAGAATATGACAGTAAGGCTAACGCCGGAAGATTGCTTCCGCTTAATGAAAGACCTGCAACAGTCCGCGGTGACGTTCCAGCAAACCGGCGGTGTCCATAATGCGGCATTGTGTGATGTGAATGGGCTTGTATTAAGCCGAATGGATATCGGGCGTCATAATGCATTGGATAAGATCTATGGGTATTGCTTGAAGAATGGGATATCTTTAGAAGGAAAAGCGATTGTATTCAGTGGACGCATCTCATCGGAGATACTGTTGAAGGTGGCGAAGATTGGTTGCGAATTGATTCTTTCAAAATCCGCGCCAACTGAATTGGCATTGGAGCTGGCAGAGGGATTGGGCATTACAACAGTCGGGTTTATCCGTAATGATTCCATGAATATTTATACCTGCCCTGATCGGATTCAACTAAATGAATAGAAGTTATTAGACCCGAGTGGATGGCTGATCCCTCGGGTTTTATTTTGACGTCTTTTAGCTGCAAATGAAAAATCAGTTGATAATAAAATGAAACTTGAAAGTTGTCATACCTGTTTGTAATGAATAACTAAGGGGTATATCAATTATCGTTAATACAACAAAATATGCATGATTAATGCGAGAGTTTCATTTAAAAAATACACATTATAAGTAGGGACTATTATTAAAGTGGTGATAATCGCTTTAAAATATCTCTGCTTTTTCACCTTTTTAGAGGAAATCGTACAAAATATTAGAAGATAGGAGGATTCTATGTCATTTTTAATCACTTTGCTCGGCTTATTAGTTTCCACAATAGTCGCTACAATCTTAAATGCTAAATGGCCTCGTATTCCGCTCCCGATATATCAGATAGCCATGGGGGCAGTCATTTCATTTTTACCGCTCCACTTATCATTAGACTTTCATTCTGAATTATTTATGATTTGTATTATTGCTCCCCTCCTATTTACAGAAGGAAAAAACACATCTCGGAAAGAAATGCTTGAGTTGCGTAAGCCGATTCTGTTATTGGCATTTGGGTTAGTATTCGTGACTGTTTTTGCCGGTGGCTTTTTTATCCACTGGTTAATTCCAGATATGCCTTTGGCTGTGGCTTTTGCCTTAGCAGCGACCATTACCCCAACGGATGCGGTAGCGGTACAATCCATTACAAAAGGCTTGAAATTGCCCGGAAACATGATGCCCATCCTTGAAGGAGAATCGCTTTTCAATGATGCAGCCGGAATCGTTGCTTTTAAAGTGGCTTTGGCAGCTGCATTGACGGGCGTCTTTTCTATAAAAGATGCTTCGCTTAATTTTTTATTTGTGTCTTTAGGTGGGATTATTATAGGTCTCCTTCTGGGCTATTTAATCGTTAAATTACGATTGTTCCTACGGGTTCATGGACTAGAGGAAATTCCTATGTCCATTGTTATTGAGCTGATTACACCATTTGTGATTTATATGGTTGCTGAAGAGTTCCATGTTTCTGGAATCTTAGCAGTGGTTACCGCAGGAGTCATACATGGCATTGAGCGGGATCGCCTTCAGAGTTCCACAACCAAGTTGCAAATTATATCTACGAATACATGGTCTGTATTAGGTTATCTTTTGAATGGTCTTGTATTTACTTTATTAGGATTCATGATACCGAGTGTTTATCACGAAATTGAGTCCAACTTAAATAGGGGAACTCTTTTTGGAATCAGCGTCTTGATTGTACTTTTATTATTGGTGATCCGTTTTATTTGGGTATACATTCTTCATGATACTTTCACGAAAAACAGAGTGAATCCATTGGAACAATTTATTATGTCCAGGGTTCATCCTGAAGATAATAACGTTGTGGATGATAAGAATGTGTCAAAATCGCGATATGCCCTTTTGGCATCAGTTTGTGGCATACATGGTACCATAACTTTAGCTACCGCTTTATCCATACCAACTTTAATGCCGGATGACACGACGTTCCCGATGCGTAATACAGTCTTATTTATCGCGGCCTGTGTAATTTTGCTAAGCGTCTTTTTGGCTACATTTCTTTTACCGATATTAATAAGGAAACCGACTGAATCTGAGGATGAACGTCTTACTACTGAAGAAGCTTATAAAATAGTGTTAAATAAGACAATCCAACTGCTGAGTAAAGAGGCAACCATGGATAATCAGAAAGCGATTCATCAAGTAATGGAAGATTTAAATGAACAATTGATAGATTTGGAGCGTGGAATAACGAAAAGGCCGGATAATAAGACCATACAGGATTTGATGAAGCTAGGGACCAGCAAGGAAATGGAAGTCGTTTCTAGGTTAGTTCAAAAAGGGGCTATCTCTGAAACAACTTTTGAGCTTTATAAGGTGTATGTTTCAAGAACGTTAAACTATATGCAAAAATCACCTCTGAAAAGAGCGTGGATTAATTGGAAGACCCTCTTTATCAAAAACAAGATCAATGTCAAATGGGATAAAAAGTGGGAAAACAAAATAGAGAACTCTATTAATAAAAATGCGGACCTGATCCGGGAGTTCCGTAAAGCACAAAAAGAGGCACAGAAAGAAGCGATGATGGTAATCAAACAACAAACTACTCCAGAAAACCGTCATGAAGTCATGCTGGTCATTCAAAGATATAATCATTATTTGAATCCATTCGGAACACTAAGTGAAAAAGAAGTAAATCGTTTCGAAGAGATGGTCAGTCGTTTTCAATTGAATGCGATGCAGATCGAACGTGATATCATTCAGCAAATGGTTGAAGAGGATCAAATATCCACTAAAACAGCAACGGAGCTTAGACAAAACTTGGTTTATGATGAAATGCTCATGATCCAAAGTCAGTAAAATGATGATTCCCAGTATGTGTTTCGGCCGTTCGAGGTGAATCTGCTTTTTTTCTGGATTATCAGGTAGGTTCTTGGCATTTCCACCATTTCATGCGTAAAACAAGAAAAAAAGGAAATAATAGGGTGGTTAAATGCGACTGTAAGACGGGTATATGACAGATGTCATATGAGTTCATTGACGTTTATGACTACAGTAGGTTGAAGAATGTAACTATAATTGAAATATAGAAAAGAAAACATTCATCACTACTATATAGAAGTTGATTCATGCCATTGAATAGACGTTATTGAAACACTCCATATTTTTTACATTTTAAGGAGGAAACTATGAGTAAACACGATCAAAAGCAGTTAAGAAAAGAAGTTGCGCCTTTTGAAAAGTCGAATACGAAATCAAGCGTGAAGCAGATCATCAATACATTTCCACCATTTTTTCTACTCTGGTTCTTGGCTTACCAGAGTTTGAGCATTTCCTATTGGCTGACACTGGCATTCGCCATTCTTTCTTCAGGGTTCGTCATCAGGATTTTCATCATTTTCCATGATTGCTGTCATTCCTCTTTTTTCAAAAGCAAGAAAGCGAATAATATCCTAGGTACGATTAGTGGGATTGTCACTTTATTTCCTTATGAACAATGGAAGCACAGTCACTCGATTCACCATGCAACAAGTAGTAATCTGAACAAACGTGGCACAGGCGACATTTGGGTCATGACGGTTGATGAGTATGTTGCGGCTTCATTCTGGGGACGTCTTGCTTACCGTTTATACCGGAATCCGATTGTCATGTTTGGATTAGGACCTTTTTATCTATTCCTCGTGACCAATCGTTTGAATGTTAAGGGCGCAAGAAAAAAAGAACGGATGAATACGTATCTTACAAACGCGGCTATCGTGTTGATATACGGCCTATTATGTTTGGCAATCGGTTGGCAGGCATTCCTTATGATTCAATTACCGATCCTTTTTGTATCGGGTTCACTGGGCATCTGGTTGTTCTATGTTCAACATCAGTTCGAAGATTCTTATTTTGAAGAAGAATCTGATTGGGATTATGTGAAGGCAGCTATAGATGGAAGCTCTTATTATAAGCTTCCAAAGGTTTTACAATGGGTAACGGGTAACATCGGTTTCCACCATGTGCATCATTTAAGCCCTAGAGTGCCGAACTATAATCTGGAGAAAGTCCATGATTCGACGCTGCCCTTACAACAGGCTACGACGATCACGCTCGGCTCAAGTTTGAAATCTCTCCGTTTCCGCTTATATGATGGAGAAAATAAAACGTTTGTAAGCTTTAAAGAAATTAAGGAACGTTTGAATGCAACGAAAACTAAAGTTGAAATGACTTCTAAACGACCAAGTTTACAAGAAAAATAAATATCCCGTCAAAAAACCATTCAGTTTCGATTGAATGGTTTTTTGACAAAACTTCGTAGTATATACTAGAAGGAAAAGGAACAGAGGGACGCTATGCAAAGTTGGTATCATATTTTTCCGAAGAATACTGGATTAAGCCCGTATGTCTGGATTATTTTCTGTATTCTTCCTTTTTACTTCATTTTTAGATCATCCTCGATGTCCGAAATCATTTTCGGTATAATTATGATCATTTTATTTTTCATCTCCTACGGATTTTCGTTCGCCTCCAAGGGATGGGCCGTATATGTTTGGACAGGGATACAAATTGCCATTTCCATATCGATGACCATCTTTTTCGGTTTTATTTACTTTTCTCTTTTTCTAGCGTTCTTCGTAGGCAATGTTCAAAATAAGGTAGGCTTTTTTGTCTTATATTCGGTTCAACTATTGGCTACCATCGTGTCCGTCAATATTGGGTTCATCATGAAAGACCCCATTTTCTTTTCACAGTTTCCCTTTATGCTTATTTGTATAGTGGGCGTGATTCTACTCCCGTTCAATACGTATAATCGAAATAAGCGGGATAAGCTAGAAGAACAGCTCGAAGATGCCCACAAGCAAATTTCGGAACTTGGGAAGATGGAGGAACGTCAGCGTATCGCGCGTGATTTGCATGATACATTGGGGCAGAAGCTTTCACTGATTGGGTTGAAAAGTGACCTTGCTGGAAAGTTGATTGATTTGAATCCTGAGTCGGCTAAGAAAGAGATCAAGGATATACGTCAAACGGCGAGGACAGCGTTAAAAGAAGTGAGGGAAATGGTGTCGGAAATGCGTGGGGCTAAGCTTAGCGACGAAGTCATTCGGGTCAAGCAGATTTTGAAAGCTGCCCAAATAGGCTTTGAGTTGGATGGCTCTACGGATTTACGAGCAACACCCTTGTTTGTCGAAACGGTTTTGAGCATGTGCATGAAAGAAGCCGTGACCAATATCGTTAAGCATAGTAAGGCCACGCTATGTAAAATTTCCATTGAAGAATTGAAGACGGGCGTAATGATTAAAGTCGAAGATAATGGGGTGGGTCTTACTCAAACTTCGGATTTCTATAAAGGAAATGGACTTCAAGGTATGAAAGAAAGGCTGGAGTTTGTGAATGGAAGCCTGGACATAGAATCAAACAACGGGACCATCGTTTATATAAAGGTTCCGAATGCAATTAAAAATGAATAGGTGGGATTAACTTGATTCGAATCGTGATCGCTGAAGACCAGCGGATGTTACTCGGAGCGCTTGGGTCCATCCTCGACTTGGAAGAGGATATGGAGGTTGTCGGGAAGGCCAGCGATGGAGAAGAAGCCATGAATCTCATAAATCGATTGCAACCAGATATCTGTGTCACGGATATAGAGATGCCAGTGAAAACCGGACTGGATGTTGCGGAAGAGATTAAGAATAAAGGAATCCAATGTAAGGTCATCATTTTGACGACATTTGCCCGTCCCGGTTATTTTGAAAGAGCCAGAAAAGCTGAAGTGGGCGGCTATTTACTTAAAGATAGTCCAAGTGAAGAACTGGCCAATTCCATCCGTGTCATCATGGATGGAAGGCGCATCTACGCCCCAGAGCTTGTGGATATGGCCTTTGAAGAAGAGAACCCATTGACTGAACGAGAAACGCAAGTGCTTGGGCTGATAGCGGACGGAAAGAATACAAAGGAAATTGCCAACCAGCTTTTTCTTACCAATGGGACGGTCCGGAACTATATTTCGGTCATTCTCGATAAACTCGATGTCAGTAATCGTGTGGAAGCGATTGTTCGGTTCAAGGAAAAAGGCTGGTCTAAAGATTAAATAGGATGGGCCATATGGCTTATCCTATTTCTTATGAAATCAGCAACCACTACATAAAACAAATGGTTATGGTATATTGGTTTTTATTACATTAGATGAGTAAAGGGGGACGATTGGTATGGAAAAGGCAATATTTGCTGGTGGTTGTTTTTGGTGCATGGTTACACCATTCGATGAACTGCCAGGCATAGAAGGCATCATCTCTGGTTATTCAGGTGGACAGGTTGAAAACCCTACCTATGAGGAGTTGAAAACGGGGACGACGGGGCATTATGAAGTTGTTGAAATTACGTTCGACCCTCAAGTTTTTGCTTATGAGAGATTGCTTGAATTATATTGGCAGCAAATTGACCCAACCGATGATGGAGGACAATTCCATGACAGAGGAAGCCAATATCGGACGGCCATTTTCTATCATAATGAGACACAGCACCAATTAGCCCTTGAATCCAAAGAGCGACTAAGTGCAAGCGGAAAATTCAAGAAACCGATCGTTACGGAAATCCTTCCGGCCCAAACTTTTTATCCTGCTGAGGAATATCATCAGGATTATCACAAGAAAAACGAAAAACATTATAAAGAGGACCGTGAGAAATCTGGCCGTGACGAATTCATCAGTCAGAATTGGACGGGTAAATAATTCATCACGATTCCCAAACCTCTTGTTTCAATGTGAAAGCAGCCCTCTTCTAGAAAGATGGCTGTTTTCTTTTTAATCTTTTCAATGGGAATCGTCCATTTCTCATGATATTTTCATATTTCTTCAGTACACTAAGATTTAGGTGGTGTTGAATGATGGATAAACGAATTTTGATCATAGAAGATGAAGAGAAAATCGCAAGGGTGCTGACGTTGGAGCTCAACCATGAAGGGTATCAAACCGAATCGGCTTTTACCGGAAAAACAGGACTCGAGAGGGCGGAAGCGCAAGACTGGGATTTGATTTTACTGGATGTGATGCTCCCTGAGTTAAATGGGATCGAAGTATTAAGACGATTCAGGAAAAAGAATGTTCATACGCCGGTCATCCTTCTGACGGCAAGGGATGCGGTACCGGATAAGGTGAATGGGCTTGATCATGGAGCGAATGATTATGTAACCAAGCCTTTTGAGATAGAGGAATTGCTGGCCAGGATCCGTGCGTGCTTTAGGAGCCAAACTGGCGGCGGCATTAAAGATGTAAAAGAGGATAGTCTAACGATTCACGATTTACAATTGGAACTGGGCACAAGAGATATCCTGCGTGCCGGTAAGCGGATTGAGCTGACTTCCCGCGAATTCGATTTGCTGGTCTATCTTTTACAAAATAAAAATCAGGTTCTGTCACGAGATCAGATCATCTCCCATGTATGGGGATATGATTTTTCTGGAGATACGAATGTGGTGGATGTGTATATCCGGTATTTGCGTAAAAAAATCGACTATCCTTATGATGTGCCTCTCATTCATACTTATCGTGGTGTGGGGTATAGCTTGAAGGAGCCGCTATGAAGATCCGGACAAAAATCCAATGGTACTCGAGTTTGTTTTTGACCATCATGCTGGTCTTGTTAAGTGTCTTCGTCCTCGTTGCTTTTCTTTGGATTTCTATCGAGCGGGAACAGGATATACTCGAAAATCAGGCAAAGCTACTAGAAGAAAACGTAAAGGTGGGAGCTCTCTTTTCCGGAGATTCAAAGGCGATTGAGCCCTATACGCCGGACGATGGGATGGTGCGGATTTTCAATTCGAACGGTTCCTTGGTAAATCGCTTTGTTGATGAAGATGGACTTGAGGAGCTAGCGGTGAAATCATTTGACGATAAGGGGTATAACTTCGCAAAAGTGGATGGTGAATACGTATTGACTTACCGATCGCCCTATCCGGAGGAAGGCGCTCCGTCGGGGATGATAGAGGTCACCCAAATACAGGATGCCCTCCTTGAACAGTTATCCATGCTGGCGCTTGTGCTCGTTGGTTCATCCTTATTTGTCATTCTCTTATCGGTTATCGCCGGGAAGTGGTTGGCAAACCTTATCCTAAAACCGATTTCCATCATGAGCCGGACCATGTCGGATATTGAGGAAAGCGGAGAATTCAAAGAGATCCCATTGCCGGAGAAATCAAAGGATGAACTTCAGGTAATGGGGGTTGCATTTAACAGGATGATCGGAAGACTTGAACGGAACTTTAATCAGCAACAGCAATTTCTTTCGGATGCCTCGCATGAACTGAAAACGCCGATAACCGTGATAGAAAGCTACGCTTCCTTATTAAAACGTTGGGGCATGAAGGATGAGGCGATTCTAGAAGAGGGAGTTGAGGCGATTCATCATGAAGCGCTCAGGATGAAGCAGCTGACGGGACATCTACTGAAGGCGGCTTCCCAAACGGAACCGTCTTCCGATATGAAGGAAGAGATCGAACTGATTTCATTTTGTGAGCAAATTGCCCAAACGTTCAGACGGACTACGGAACGGGAAGTGACTGTCAGTTCAGAGCTTTCTTCCATCCATACGGAGACGGTTTCAAGTAAGCTCGAACAGATTCTTATAATCTTATTGGACAATGCGATGAAATATAGTGATTCAGCGATTCACATTTCCATTCATGTGAAGGACGGAAGACTGTTGATAGAGGTACAGGATCAGGGTGTAGGCATTTCTGAAGAGCATCTGCCGCACGTGTTCGAGCGTTTTTACCGGGTAGATTCCTCACGGGCAAGGAAAACGGGGGGTAATGGGCTCGGTCTATCAATTGCTCGCTCCCTGGTTGAGTCTCTTGGCGGAAGATTGGCGATTCAAAGTGAAAAGGGAACAGGTACAACCGTCACGATTAGTCTTTCTCATCAAATTCTAATCTAGCATTCATGGTGGCCTCATAGAGAATGGTTATCCTTAAGGTACAACTTAAAGGAGGAATTCATTCATGAAAAAGACATGGGGCAAAATGAAAGAAAACATCAACAAAAGGAAAAAAGCGATCATAACGATATCAGGGGCAGCGGTTTTACTATTCGGTGGTGTTGCCGGAACGGCAGTGTATGCGGTCAACCAGGGAACGTTATCTGAAAAGGATGCTATCAACATGATATCTGGAGAACTTGGTGGCGAGGTTGTCCAAGTCGAAAAAGAGTGGGACGAATATCCGATCACGTATGACATGACCGTTAAAACGGAAGAAGGTTATCAGGACGTGGAAGTCGATGCGAAAGAGGGAACGGTCCTTTCTCAAGAGATGGATGATGATCAGGATGAGGACGCATTGATCCAGGAAGCTTTGAAAACGGCAAAAATCAGCATGGAAGAAGCTGAAAAGATCGCCCTGAAGCAGGTGGAGGGTCAAATAACGGATCTAGAAGCGGATATGGAAAATGGCATCCTTGTTTATGAATTGGAAATCAAGCAAGACCAGAAGGAATACGATCTAGAAGTTGACGCGAATACAGGCAAAGTGTTAAAAGTGGATTTGGACGATTAAAAAGACCGGGCTGCCTTTCAACAAGAAGAAGCACCTATTAGCTTAATGACTGATATAGGTTCACCCCCGTTTAAGATAAACGGGGGTGTTTTCATGTCTCGTTCATGTCTTGGAAGTATTTCCGATTATAGAGCACGGCAGGGTGATTAGGCACGAATTCAGATGCTAACTCATTATGCTTGTTAGCTTCACCATACTTTCCAAGACGGTCATAGCACAAGCAGAGCTGGATATGAGGCAGCCATGTATAGCAACTTCGGTCAATGAAGGGGCTTTTATTTTCTGGAATGGCAACTTGTGTCGCTAAATTGTACCAGAATATGGCGCGTTCATAATCATTTTGCTGCAGATAAATAGAGCCGAGCCGGCAGCAGTTTTCTCCTCTTGGGGTATCGTATTCAAACGATTTTAAGCAACTTTGGATGGCTGGAAGCCAATCTTTGGTCTGGAGAAGGCAATCGGAAATCTTTCCACATGCTTGAATATTATCCTCGCTCCAGCCCTTGCCCTCATCCAGGAACTTTTGATACCATTCTATGGCTCTTTCGTAGTGGCCGTGGTCCTTGCACTCATTTGCAAAATAATATTTGTCACGTGGTGTGAAAGGGTGGCCTGCTTCGAGTGCTTTTTCATAGATCTTCAAATTCCGGTCGCTATGGACCTTTTCCTTTTTATGAACAATCGCAATATCCGATTGAAAAATATTCCCCTTCACATCGAGGTATTCATGAACGAATCCAATCCACCGGAAGTTCTTTTCTCGTTTTACGAGCCGGTTCCGACGCGAGCTGAAGCTAGGATTGCCATGCTCATCAAATGAGAGATGATAGAACATCATGACGGAGTCAACATAACTAGGAAGCGTTTCTTTGAGCGTTAATAACTTTTGCTTATTTTCCATTGTTAAAATGTCATCTGCGTCGAGCCATAGAATATAGTCCTTTGTCGCTTTCGAAAAAGCAAAATTCCTCGCTGCGGCAAAATCATCAATCCATTCAAAATCATACACATGATCTGTGAAAGTGGTAGCGATTTGTTTCGTCTGGTCTGCAGACCCTGTATCGATGATGATTATTTCATCTGCCACTTCACCTACGGAAGTAAGACAGGCAGCAAGCGTGTCTTCTTCATTCTTTACTATCATGCAAAGACTAATCGAGATAGCCATTTTTTCACCTCCGCTACCAGCATATTAATGACTACTCGTATGGGTGTTGCGCGGTAAGGTAAAAGGGCATGGGTTTCTCCATTTTTAACCTTTGAAAGGTATCCAATGAAAGAGTCATCCCCAATCTATCCACAAAACGTACAGGGTGGGCTAATATTAGATGGGGATGTGCACAATTTTTATCCTATAAATTCTTGAAATGTGATACAAATATTGAAAATTGTGGATAAGTGTACTGTTTTGAAAAACTTCCGACATCATTTGGTGTGGATAACCAAGGATTGTGGATAACTGAACCGGTATCCAGGATTGTTTTCCACAATTCATCCACATCCTAACACCATCCCTTAATTGAATGGTGGATAACCGGTCTTTAATCATTCATGAACTTATTTTTGTAGTGACTTAATGTTAATAAGGGATAAATATAACGATAACTGTGATAATGAATATACAAAAAGTTGGCCATTGCTTGGCCTGCTGGATACTCATTAGTCCAGCACTCTTTTGACCCTTCGCGAATGAGATAGGTTATTCCCTTCTTGATTTCAGGTGTTGGCTCTTCTGAAGTGGATATCAGGGCGTCCACTGCCCAGGCCGTATGGGTCAGAGTACTGGTACCGAGTGGAACATATTTTTCTTTTATATCGCTATAGCAAGATTCCCCCCAACCGCCATCTTTATTTTGGATTTTCTTTAACCAGCCCACAGATTGCTTTATGGCAGGATGGTCTGAAGAATGTCCGGCTGCTTTTAATCCTGTCAAGGCAGACCAAGTCCCATAAAGATAGCAAATTCCCCAGCGTCCATACCATGATCCATCCGGTTCTTGATTATCCAAGAGCCAATTGACGGCTTTTTTGCTGACTTTTTCAGGTTTCTTCATATTTGTATAGTTACCTAAGAATTCGAGTGCCCTCCCTGTTAGATCGGGGGTGGAGGGGTCCGTTAACAGGTATTTCGATCCTTCGAAAGGAACAAGGTGGAGCCATTGGTGATCATTATTCCGTTCGAATGAAGGGAATCCCCCATCATCATTTTGCATGGAAATCATGAACGCGACTCCGCGTTGCCAGCTGTCCTGATTCGTTGGATTGTGCTTTAATTCATATGCCAATGCGCGCAAGGAGGCACTCGTATCATCGACATCGGGGTTCATGGTATTCAAATCGGAAAATCCCCAACCGCCAGGAACAGCTTTTGGGTTATGGATCCGCCAATCGCCAAAGATATGATGCTGACGGCTAAGCAAATATTGATTAGCAGTCTTCACCGTTTGGTCTTTTGAAGGCACGCCAGCTTCCTGTAAAGCATAGCTAATCAATGAGGTATTCCATACATGAGGCGTAGTGAACTGGATATGGGTATGGCCATCGATTGAACAGGCCATGCCCTTCAAGCCTTCAACAGCTTTCAGGATGACGGGGTCATCTTTTGAATAGCCGACTGATAGCAAGGCAAAAATCATGAAGAAGGTGGAGCCAAAATAATTATAGAGCGTTCCATCGGGCTCAAGGCGGTCAATCATAAAGCGCTTTGTTGTTTCAAGGGCTAGCGAATGAAGGTAATCGGGAAATCCAATCAAGGACTTAACGGCATTCTGTACGGTAGAGAAGAAGGACCGGTACTCATCAGTTCGATATTCTTCCCATACGTGTTCCTTTGATCGTTCCTCCCGGGTGTGATATAAATCTTTTAGATTAGGAGTGATGGGAGATTTGATCTGGAATTTTTTATGACCTAGAAGAAGTAGCGGAATCATGTTGACCCGTCCGAATACGGAGAGGTCATACATATTAACGGGAGAGACGGGCGGCAATAATATAACTTCTAGAGGCAACGGGAAGATGAGTGGCCATTTGTATTGGCCGGTGACGGTAAGCATCATTTTCGTTAACATTTTGGCTTTTTTGATTCCGCCATGGGCAAGGATGAATTGCTTCGCCTTTTTGATATGGGGATCTTGTTTTTTCCGGAGGCCACTATAGAGAAGCCCATAGTAAGCCTCGATGGTAACGGATAGGTTTCCGTCTTTTTCATCATGGAAGAGTTTCCACGAACCATTTTCCGTCTGTCTGCTTTCAATCCTGTTCACCAATGCCTCTATAAGCGGTTCGTCCTCTATTTGCAGTATTTTCAGTAAGATAATCATATAGGCATCCGCCGTAATCCCGGTGTCAAACGGATAATTCCACGATCCATCCGAAGACTGATCGTGCTTTAACCGGTTAACAAGGCGGTTGATTTCCGTATATACATGCTCGCTCAAAGACTTTCCCCCTTTCTAGTCATCCTTTTAAATATATTCACCCACCCCTGTTCCATTCCAAAAGAAACGAAAACACGCCTGAGCACTAATGCTCAGGCGTGTTTTCGTTTCGGGTTCACAGTCTATTTTACCGCTAAGGGTGGTTGTTTCATGTAGCGGTAAATCGGAAGTTCATCGCCTTTGGCCGCAGGGATGAAATTGAAGGTCACGTAACTGTCGATGCCTTCGGGCTCAAGGGTTAGGGCAATGAAGTTGGCATCAGGCTGGGACATATTGAATACATAGCTACCTTTTGGGAAGCTCTGTTTCTTCGTATGGACGGAGGTCGTCACTTCTTTCGTTGCATGTCCATTTTCCAGTTCGTCGGAAACTTTCAAATCTGTTACTTTGTAGCTTTCAACCGGTATAGTGACGGACTTTTTAAGTGTATTCACTCGAACACCCAATCGCTCCAGTTTTTTTGCTACCTCTTTGTACTCGGCAGGGAGGATATAAGCCGTTGGACGATTTCTGACCAGTGTAGGGTAAGCGTCGGTCGAATCGAACCAATCGATGGACGTATCCACCTTTTTGGCTTTTTCCAGATCGATGACGGTTAGTTTTTGGTTCTTGATTCGTTTATTTTCACTTTTTATGACAACCTTATCATTGTCATTCGCTTTTGCGCCTTTTTTGACGACTTCACTTTCTGATTGGCGAACCACTTTTCTCACTTTGCTTGCCTGATCAGCCGTTGCTTTTATGAAGGCAGCCTGTGCTGTAGCTTGTGCATGCACACGTCGCGTGAAATCCGTCCGACCAATATTGATTCCGCGAGTTTCTATTAAATAAGACATCGTATTCTTCAAGCCTAAAGCGTTACGTCCAATCCGTGCCTCCGTGCTTCCTTCGGTGGCCGTCAGCACCCCATCTTCAGAGGTAGCGAGAGTATAGTAGTCCTTATAGGATAGCTTTTCTTTTTCCAATGTCTTAAAAACCTTCGGCAAAAGCAATTCATCGGATGCTTTTCGCAGCTGCTGCGGGATATTTAGATTCTTTGCTGAAGAGATGAGCAAATCATATGAAGCTATTGCGCCATTCTTGCCGACTTTTTTAAGCGGGGCAGGGTTGACCGTGTACTCATGTACGTCAAGAATGACCTCTGGTTCGTAAGCATTTATTGCCCGGTGGATTGTCTGGACTTCAGGATGCTCCACTTTTAAATAGTCCCGATTGGCATCCAAGTTAGTGGCCGTCGTGCGTTTAAAGTAATAGGATCCATCCGGATTCACGCGTGGGACGATGGCGATATTCACTTTATCGAGGACATTGCCAAGCTTCCCTTCTGCTAACCATTGGGCAATGACTAAGGTGGATTCCCCGGCAGCGGGTTCATTGCCATGAATTTGTCCCTGAATCCAGATCAATGGTTTCTTTGAATTCTTTTGCAGTTTTTTTGAGTCCTTACTGAAAAGAAGCATGGGAATATCGCGACCTTCTGTGGATTGACCAATGGTCTTCATTTGAATATGCTTATTTTTATGGGTGAGACCTTCGATGAATGTGTTCATTTCTTCTTGACTGGTAAAAGCAAGTCGATCTTGTTGAAAGGCAGGCGTCTTGAATGAAGTGTCAGGTACAGGAAAGAGGTAGGAGAGATTATCAGGTTGAATATAACTTGGCCCACTCCCATAGTAAGGAGTGAATTCTTCTGCTTGAGCGACGTTGCTATGGCTCGGCAATCCAGTGGCAAGGCTAAGAGAGATGACAGAAACTAAGGTAGGTGCGATTTTTTTCACAGATAGTCCTCCTGGAAAAGTCATTTACCATAAATTAACATAATGTGCACAAGAAAAGTAGTCAAAGCTAACAATATGGTAAAAATGATTAATAGAACCTAAGTGTTTATGCCCATATATTATTTTAATGTGTTTTGTAACTGGCTTAAAAGGTCGTCTGTGTCGGCCCCAATAACCAATTCTCCATTAACCATGGCGTAAGGAGATTTCTTGCAAAGCGCACATTCACTTAAACATTCATATTCTTTATACTGAATCCGGGGACTCTTTAAGAATTTTCCATAGACCTCCGAAGTTTGTTCATTGAGGAAACGATCAAGATTATTTTGGCAAAATTCTATTTTGACATGTTCTTTTTTTGTGAAAAGTTTAGTTAGAAAGGTTTTCATCATATCGCTACTTTCGTTGAAGAGTAAATAGATGTTATTTCCATTTTATCATGTAGGAAGGGGGGTGCATAGGTAGAGCTGGACGAACTATCCTAAAGAATGAAAGGAATTCTCGGTAAAGAGTCATCCAGACAATTCCATTATACCCAAGTAATTAGATTTATTAAGTTGACACATAGCGGAGACATGGTAGAATGAAAAGGTAATAATGATAATGAATCTCATTATCATATTTAAGTGACAAACATCATTCTATCGTTCATTTGAAATGAATTTTCATTCAAGCATTAATACATAGTTTCAAATCAATCATATATCACTGTATATTTACTGAGATAGGAAGAGTAGGAAACGTAGATGAAGATTAGATATTTAGTTCTTATGTTAATCGTTTTATCCTTTACTTCTCTATTTATAGGTGTTAAGGATATTACGCCCTTGGATTTATTGGACTTAAGTGATGATAAAGTCCAAATTATGTTGCAAAGCCGTTTTCCTAGAATGGTAACCATTATTATAGCTGGTGTCGTCATGAGCATCAGTGGTCTTATCATGCAGCAATTGAGCAGGAACAAATTTGTATCACCTACAACTGCTGGTACGATGGATTCAGCAAGACTAGGTCTTCTTCTTGCTCTGATCATCTTCCCATCGGCAGCCCTTATAGAGAAAATGGCATTTGCCTTCATCTTCGCCTTGGCTGGTACTTTTCTATTCATGAAAATACTGGACAAAGTAAAATATAAGGATACTATTTTCATACCATTAGTGGGATTGATGTTTGGTAATATCGTTGGATCCATTTCAACTTTCTTTGCTTATAAGTATGATTTAATCCAAAGCCTCAACACTTGGATGAATGGGGATTTCTCGATGATCATGTCTGGTAGGTATGAATTGATATATGCTAGTATCCCGTTAGTCATCGTCGCATATATCTTTGCCAATAAATTCACGGTGGCAGGGATGGGGGAAGAGTTTGCCATCAATTTGGGCCTCAATTACAAATTTGTGGTCAACCTTGGATTGGTTATCGTGGCGCTTGCCTCCACGCTCGTTTTATTAACGGTAGGAACAATTCCTTTCATCGGGTTGATCGTACCTAATATTGTTTCCCTTTACCTTGGTGATAACTTGAAGAAGAGTCTTTCTCATACAGCATTGCTAGGGGCTGTTTTCCTATTAATCTGCGATATTTTGGGCCGGATCATCATTTATCCATTCGAGATTCCGATTGGCCTTGTGGTGGGAGTAATAGGAAGCGCCATATTTATCTATTTGATAATGAGGAGAAAGGCATATGAATAATAAGAGTAAGATCATAATATTGGCGGTTCTTGCCGCCGTTTTAACAGCCTTTTACATCTTTTGGGACCTTGGCCCGAATTGGGATTATTCCCTTCCGAGGCGGGTCTGGAAAATTATCGCCATCATCGTAGTGGGGTGTGCGATAGCCTTTGCTACAGTGATATTCCAGACGGTCACCAATAACAAAATACTGACACCAAGCATCTTGGGATTAGATTCCATGTATATGCTCATCCAAACAGCGGTCATTTTCTTGCTTGGCTCGACGCATATCTTGATCACGAATAAAAACCTTAACTTCCTGGTAACGTTGGCCATCATGCTCATCTTTGCCAGTTTGCTTTTCAAATTCATGTTCAAGCAGAACCGGAACATTTATTTCCTACTGCTGATTGGAATCATCTTTGGAACATTATTCGGTAGTATGTCATCCTTCATGCAGGTGTTGATTGACCCGAATGAGTTCCAAATCATACAGAACAAAATGTTCGCGAGTTTCAATAATGTCAATACAGATCTTTTAATCTTGGCTATTGTACTCATGATCGCGGCTATCGCTTACTTCTTTAGATTCATGAAATATTTAGATGTCATGTCCCTTGGTAGGGATCAGGCCGTCAACTTGGGTGTGGATTATGATTACGTCACCAAACGAGTATTGATCGTTGTCACGATACTCATCTCGATTTCAACGGCCCTGATCGGTCCCATCACATTCCTCGGTTTGCTGGTTGCCAATGTCGCGTATCAATTCATCAATTCCTATCAGCATAAAATCATCCTTCCGGGTGCGATGCTGATCAGTGTCATCGCCTTGGTCGGCGGTCAGTTCATTGTTGAGAGGATCTTTACCTTCTCGACTACATTAAGTGTCATCATCAACTTTATCGGCGGTGTATATTTCATCTATCTTCTATTAAAGGAGAATAAATCATGGTAGAAGTTAAAAAATTATTCAAACGGTACAATAATAAAACGGTCGTTGAGGATGTCTCTTTGAAAATCCAAAAAGGAAAGATCACTTCTTTCATTGGACCCAATGGTGCAGGAAAAAGTACGGTCCTCTCCATGATAAGCCGGCTCATTGCCAAAGATTCAGGGGACGTCCTGATTGATGGAAAAGATATGAACAATTTCAAAAGTAACGAGCTTGCGAAGAAGATTGCCATTCTAAAGCAGGCCAACCACATTAACATTCGTTTAACCATTCGTGAACTCGTCGCTTTTGGCCGTTTTCCTTATTCACAAGGGAAACTGACGAAAGAGGATTGGGTATATGTCGATGAAGCGATTGAATATATGGAACTTGCGGATATGCAGGACAAGTTTCTAGACCAGCTTAGTGGTGGACAGCAACAACGGGCATTCATTGCCATGGTCATTGCTCAAAACACAGAATATGTGCTTCTTGACGAACCATTAAACAACTTGGACATGAAGCATTCCGTTCAAATCATGAAGGTTTTAAGAAGACTGACCGATGAATTGGGAAAAACGGTCATCATCGTCATCCATGATATTAATTTTGCTTCTTGTTACTCCGATTACATCGTTGCACTGAAGGATGGAAAGGTTGTCCATAATGGACCGACCGAACAGGTCATCAACTCCAATGTCTTAAAGGAAATATATGATATGGACATTGAAATCCAAAACATCAATGATAATAAGATTTGTGTGTACTTTACTTGAGTTAATCCGTTCATATTGATTTAAAATCACCTAGGATTCAAAGCTTGAACATACTTTAATCTCTATTTTTCAAACTGTTTCAGTAGGCAGGCGCCCAAGATATGGCTGGCTGAAAGGGTTTATAGAAGATATGGTTACAGAAGGCTAATGGTTTCAAAGGTGATTTCAAATATAAAATAACTTTCGAGGTGACTATCTAATGATGAAAAAATTATCTTTATTGCTTTTATTGGCAATGTTGGCAGTCGTAGCTGCAGCTTGTGGATCGAATGATGAAAAAGAAGAATCAAGTACAAAAAAAAATACAAGTGAAACAGCTAAAAGTGAAGAATTCACCGTTAAACACCAATTAGGCGAAACAAAAGTTAAAACGAACCCTGAAAAAGTTGTTGTATTCGATATGGGTGCCCTTGATACTCTGGATAAATTAGACGTAGAGGTAGCGGGTGTTCCTCAAGATAGCCTTCCTAAATACCTTTCTGACTACAAGGAAAGCACTGAAAATGTAGGTGGCTTGAAAGAACCTGACTTCGAAAAAATCAACGAAATGGCTCCTGACCTTATTCTGATCTCAGGTCGTCAATCAGAAGCATATGAAGAATTAAGTGAAATCGCCCCAACTGTATTCGTTGGTGTGGATACTACAAAATATATGGAATCATTTGAAGAAAACGTTACACTTTTAGGTAAGATCTTTGGTAAAGAAGACCAAGCAGCTAAAGAACTTGCAAGCGTTGAAGAAAATATTGATGCTTTGAAGGGAAAAGTTCCTGCTGATAAAAAAGGTTTAATCGTTCTTGCTAATGGTGGAAAAGTAAGTGCATATGGTCTTAACTCAAGATTCGGTATCATCCATGATGTATTCGGCGTTCCTGCTGTAGACGATAAATTAGAAGTATCAACACACGGTCAAAGCATTTCTTTCGAATATATTGCTGAAAAAAACCCGGACTACCTTTTCGTTATCGATAGAGATGCTGTAGTGGGTGATGGTGCTGCTGCGAAAGAAACTGTTGAAAATGACATTGTGAAGAACACAAACGCTTATAAAGATGGCCACATCGTTTATCTTGACCCTAACTACTGGTACTTATCAGGTGGCGGATTAGAATCCGTTAATGAAATGGTTAATGAAATCTCTGAAGGCCTTAAGTAATTCATGAATCCCGAAATGCCTGTTCCCACTTTATGTGAGAACAGGCATTTTTTTATTGGCTAACACAATCGCAGAGGTGGAAACATACCTTTAAGAAATCAACGAAACAGAGTGCGTAAAATTATTTTTCTTCCTATTATAATGCTCCTCACGGAGTGCTCATGAAAACGAGTAAGATGGTGTGTATCTTACAATAAATCGAAATGAAAAAAATCTCATGCAGGTTACAAAATTATTTTTTTATGGAGAATGAATCATTTTCGAGGACAATCCGTATATATTAAGGAATGTCTTAAGGGAAATTGGAGAACCAGGAAAGAAGGAGAATGGTGTCGATAGAAGACGATATCTTGTGGATAACATTAGCCCGCTCATAATCGTATGAGCCATCTCAAACCGTTACGAAGTGGGGGGAGGAGAAAGGGTTTTGGATCTTCATTGGGCGAAAACTACAGTTGGTTTCAAGATGTCGAATGATCGGACAAGAAAAAAAGGAATTATAGTAAAGGGATGACAAAATAAAACGATGAATTTTCCGATAATTTCCGAAAAGCTGTTTACATATTTTGTAAAGTTGTGGTCTTTTCGTAAGGAGTCGTTTATAATGGTAAAGGCTTAGGAGATTTGAAATCGGGATGGAAATATCATTCGTCGTTGCCAGGAAACATGGGTTATATTTATTGGAATATAACAGGAGCTTCCTATATATTTAAAGGTATAGGTATTGAAACTTTTTTGGATGGAGAATAATGACAGACGAGAAAAAACACGTGACATTTGAAAGTTTTGTGCATTCTTGACTATAGAAGCAAAAGAGTGCTATCATAAGGTTTGCGAATTTCCGTCTTCTGTAAGAAAGTAAAAGTTTACTATATACCACTAGTTTAATAGAGGTGAAAGCATGAAAAATTTCTTGAAAAAAGGCCAGCATTTATTTATAAATAACATACTAGGCTTTTTTGTTGTTGCTATAGTCTTGTTTTGGATAAAAACCTACATTGGTTATCGAATGGAATTCAATTTAGGCCTAGAGAATGGATTACAACAGTTCTTACTTTTCATTAACCCAGTTAGCTCAGCTATCTTGTTTTTCGGCTTGGCATTATTGGTGAGAGGTAAAAAGTCGTTCAAATGGGTTATCAGGTTAAACCTATTGATGTCCTTATGGTTATTCTTTAATATTGTGTATTACCGTTCCTTTACGGATTTCATTACACTACCAACCTTGACGCAAGTGCAAAATGCCGGAGATTTGGGACCGAGTGTTTTAGCATTATTTAAATCTTATGACGTATTTTATTTCCTAGATACGGTTCTTTTAATGGTTCTATATAAATTCAAAGACGTTAAATTGGAAAACGTTAAAGTTAAACGTCGTACAATAGCATTGGTCTACCTTACTGGACTTGTGATTTTCGCTATCAATTTGGGACTGGCTGAAAAAGACCGCCCCCAATTATTATCAAGAACATTTGATCGGAACTACATTGTTAAGTATCTTGGCATGTTCAACTATACTGTATACGATGCCGTTCAAAACACTAAAACGTACGCTCAGCGTGCAACGGCCAACAGCACGGATATTGCAGAAGTCGTCAACTATACAAAAGCGACAAGTGCAGAGCCGAATCCGGAATACTTCGGTAAAGCAAAAGGCAAGAACGTTATTTACTTGCATTTAGAATCAATGCAGAATTTCTTGATCGACTATAAGTTGAATGGAGAAGAGGTTACTCCTTTTCTAAATTCACTTGCACATAATGAGTCGGACTTCATGTATTTTGATAACTTCTTCCATCAGGTTGGTCAAGGAAAGACAGCGGATGCTGAATTCATGCTTGAGAATTCATTGTTCGGTTTACCACAGGGAGCAGCATTCACTACTCAATCGCAAAATACGTATCAAGCAGCACCAGCTATCCTAGGACAAAATGGATACACTTCCGCCGTGTTCCATGGTAACTATAAATCCTTCTGGAACCGGGATAAGATGTATAAGTCACTTGGATTCGATAATTTCTTTGATGCCGCACATTACAATATGGACAACAAAGATGAAGTGTTGAGTTATGGATTAATGGATAAGCCTTTCTTTAAAGAATCGATTCCTATGTTAGAAACGCTTCAACAGCCTTTCTATACAAAGTTCATAACTGTATCCCATCATTTCCCTTATGCCATGGACCAAGAGAAAACAACAATCGAAAAACATACAACAGGGGATGCATCGGTTGATAGTTATTTCCAGACAGCTCGCTATGCTGACGAAGCCCTTAAAGAATTCTTCGATTATCTGAAGGAATCAGGTTTGTATGATAACTCTGTCATCATCATGTATGGTGATCATTACGGTATCTCGGAAAATCATACAGATGCGATGTCAAAAGTGCTTGATAAAGAAGTGGGCACGTTTGAAAATGCTCAGCTACAACGTGTACCATTATTGATTCACGTTCCAGGTGTTGAAGGTGGGGAAATGCACCAATACGGAGGTCAAATCGATCTTCTTCCAACCATGCTTCATTTACTCGGAATAGAATCCAATGATTATGTACAATTCGGTTCAGATTTATTGTCAAAAGATCATAATGAAATTGTACCTTTCCGGAATGGAGACTTCGTATCGCCAGAAGTTACTTCTATCAAAGGAAAATACTATGATTCGAAAACTGGGGAATTGGTCGAGGAAAATGAAGACATCCTCAACTCTAAATCGAGAGTGGAGACCATGCTCAATTTGTCCGACAAAGTCGTGAATGGTGACTTGCTTCGTTTCTATTCACCGAAGGGCTTTGAACCAATCGATCCAGCAGATTACGATTATACGTACAAAGAAGATGAATCGAACCAGGTTGATCCGGATAATAAATAATAATGAAAGAAAGCAGGATGGGAAGCAAATGCTTCCCACCCTGCTTTTTTTAGGTACGTTAAGACTTTGAAGTCATCATGGCAATGTACTTTTTGATTTCTTCGGGATTTCCGGCGTATTTTTCGGCACGCTGTTCATCTTTAAGTAGTTTATCTTTTGCCTTTTTTAAAATTTCCTCACCTTTTGACTGAGGGACGACGACTACTCCATCCATGTCCCCAATAACCAAGTCCCCTGGGTTTACGGTGACTCCACCACAGGAAATGGGCAAATTGGTCTCTCCCACTCCATATTTTCCACTTGAGGCAACGGTGGTGCCTTTGCTGAATACAGGGAAATCAAGTTCCTTAATAGCACCGAGATCACGTATCACTCCATCAACCACGAGTGCCCCAATTTGCATCGTCTTCATCATGCCAATGACGAAGTCACCAGCAATGGCCCGGTATGTATCTCCTTTACTGTCGACCACCAATATATCCCCTGGACGTGCCTCGCCGATTGCTTTTAACACGGCTGAGTTATCACCAACGGGTAATTGAACCGTATATGCCCGGCCGGCAAACCTATACCCTTCCTTTAAGGGCTTAATGCCTGAATCTACGTTGTTCATGCCCTCCATTGCATCTGAAATGGCCGTGGTAGGAATCTCTTTGAATTGTTGAATTAAATGATCCATATTCTTCATCCTCCTCATTTTAAAAAGACACCTTCATTATACATGTTATTTTAATTTTCTGATAACTAAATCCGGCTAGGTCCCAGAGGATTTCGCTAGTCGACCTGCTCACATTATTCCATTAGTAAAGCCCATCCTTATACAAGGATGGGCTTTATATATCAGTTGGAGACGAGTGATAATTGACCGTCTTCCATCTTATACACTTTATCGCAATATTGTAGCATGCGTTCATCATGGGTTACCATGATGGCTGCTTTCTTCCGTGACTTAACTTCTTTGGCGATAAGTTGGACGACTTCATGTCCTCGTTTGGAATCAAGGCTTGCAGTTGGTTCATCTGCAAGTATGATATTGGGTTGGTTCATGAAGGCTCTGGCGATGGCTGTCCGCTGGCGTTCTCCACCTGATAACTCGTTTGGAAACTTACTCATTTTACTTCCTAGACCTAAGTCAGTGAGTAGACTTTTAGCAAATGCTTTATCTTGCTTTGTGATCTTGCCTGCCATTTTTTTCACGACAAGCAATTGGTCAAGTACCGTTAAATACGGTATGAGGTTCGATGTTTGTAAGATAAAACCGATATCGTTCAAACGGACATTGGCCAGTTCTTTCGCATTGAGGCCACCTAGATCCTTACCATTCAGGCTGACTGCACCTGCAGAAGCTTGAAGGAGGGCTCCTGCTATGGAAAGGAAGGTACTTTTACCAGAACCGGATGGGCCAATGACGGCCACAAATTCCCCTTGTTCGACGGATAAAGAAACATCTTGAAGGGCCGCTATCTTATGGCCACCCTCTTCGTAAAATTTCGATACATGTTCAAGTTGTAATCCAGTCATTATTCTGCCCTCCCAATAGCTTGCAATGGATCGATTTTCGTGATTTTACGAACTGAAATCCATGAACTTACAACGGATATGATAAGTAAAATTATGCTGTAGATAATCACTAACTTCGTATCCAGTTCAAATGGCATGCCTGCTGGTAAGATAAGTGCCGTACCATATGTTAAGAGGATACCTACGATTATACTGATAAGTGATAATAGGAACACTTGGGAAACAATCGCTTTACCAAGGAACCCATTGCTTGCTCCAATCGCTTTCATGATGCCAAATTGGTTGGATTTTTGTAGCGTTAGTACATAGAAGAATACACCTAGGACGAAAGCTGAAATCGCAAGAAGGAAGACAAGCATCATAACGATTGTCCCATTTTCTTCCACGTAACCTGGCATACCTTGAACCGCTTGGGATTTAGTAACGATATCATAACCCTTGAATTCTTTATTTATGGAATCAACGTCAATATCTTTGCCTTGAAGCATAATGGCGTTAACAGGTTCATTGACTCCATTATCGGAACCAGGAGCCGCATAGTGAATGCTCCGCCACTTATCAAGTGTTGTAAAGACGGATGTCACATGGTTGTATGTTTGATTTTCTGTAAATCCAACAATCGTAACTTTCTCTGTCGTTCCTTCCAATTCCAAGGTATCGCCAAGCTTAAAGCCTTCTTCCTTGAATGAATCATTTACGACAACATCTTTGGGACGATCTTTAGATAGAGCATGTCCTTCGATGATTTCAGGCTCCAGGAAGCTACCGGGTTCTATCGCAAGCAAGGCGATATCCGTTTTTTCCTCCGTTGCGTCAGTATCCCCTTTTAAAACAGTTGCCATTGAATGTCCCATGGGAGATACAGCTTTGACTTCCGGGAATTCCTTTAGTTCATCTGCAAGATCTCCACTAAACATGGACCGTGTCATCGAGTTTCGGGATCCTTCTTCAAAGACTACATAATCGGCATCCATATTCTTGAAGGATGCAGCACTTAATGTAGAAAGTCCATTGCCAAGTCCTGAAAGGATGAAGACTAGCCAAGATATGAGCACTAGGATGATACCTATCATCATGAATCGGAATTTTCCGTGCTTGAGTTCCTTTAGTGCAAGATACATCGTAACACCTCTTTAGTTTTATAGTGATTAGTCAGTTATGACTATTTCTCCTAAAGTATAGTACCGTCTGTATTAATAGTCAAATAGAAATTCCATGCAAACAAAAAACCCCACCGAGTAGGAAGTGCAGGCTACTTGGCAAGGGTTTAGACTATCATGTACTTTTCAGTTCTTTCAGCTGATCCTTAAGGGTGAGTACGGTGTTCTTGATGAATTCCGTTTCTGCTTCAAGCATGGCAATCTTATGAGCTACGGCAAAATCGACGCCATGTCCTGAACCGTGTACGGGAGTCTTTTTTAACACGGTAATCAGTTTCGCATTCTCTGTGAGCTTGTTTTCAAGAGCTGGAATGACATTTTCCAAGGGGAGGTGATCAATGAACATCAGGCCGATATCCCCGCTGAACTTTACACTTTCCGCAGAGGAGAGGTTTTGAATGAGCAGCTCGTAGAAATATTGTTTTCCCTTTTCATTAATGGAATACACTTTACGAGGTGGTCTGTTGCCTTCTTGCTCAGTGTGTACCTCAATGTAGCCTTGTTTACTTAATTTATCTAATGTTGCATAAGCGGTTGGCTTCTTCATATCTGTAATGGTACTTAAGTTTCTTTCTATGAATTCATTAATTTGGTAGCCATGTTGACTCTGGGCCATAAGTAATCCAAGTAAAATAAGTGATCGAGTATCCATAATGGGGCCCCTTTCCGATGGTATCTACTCTTATAGTAGCATGTTTTACATCAAATCTATAGCATGAGTTGGTCGATAAATGGATGAAGCGAGGCCCATAGTCTTTTCTGAAAAGAGACCAATAGACGAAGCGGGTCTACCGGGGATTGCATCATTCGGTGTTTCTGCCTCGCTTTGTTAATCCCAGGCTTATGAGAAATTACATGTGTACTGTTTTCTAGCGGGTATAATGGGTATAGTAGTGGAAAGAAGAGAAGAAGAAGGAGGAGGAAACGATACGTGATCATTGTATATATTAGTCTGGCCCTCTTTATTGGTTCGATTATTTATTTAGCATTTTTTGCTTTTAAGACATTTAAGGATTCTAAACCAACCATTGATAATGTAAATGAAACTGTTGCGCGCATGCAGGCGAAAACAGATCAGATTAAGTCGGAGACGGATCATCTTGCGGAGACACAGCAGGAAATCACAGAGGATGTTCAATATAAAAAAGAAGCGGTTCAGTATACGGTGGATGCCGCGAAGGAAACACCCCAACCATTTAAGAATATCTGGCATACCATTAAAGGCGATAAAGGGACAATGACAAGCAGAAGAAATGGGTAAGAAACGTTTGACCCCCATTAAATCGAAATGATATAGTACAGGTAATTGAAATGTTTCTAGGGTTCCGCGGTGCAAGGCCGGACTGGTCCGAGAGAGACGCGCAGGGAAAACTCTGCGTACACGGAGGGATAAAAGCCCGGGAGGTTATGTTTGTGACCTCCCGGGCTTATTCTGTATTGGAGGAAAATAAGATGGCTTGGATTCAACTCGTTATTGCTGGGTTATTTGAAGTGGTTTGGGCTACAAGTTTGAAATATACGGAAGGCTTCACGAAATTATTTCCTTCTGTCATCACGATTGTAGGCATGATTATTAGTTTTTATTTTCTGTCCTCAGCAATAAAGACGCTACCGATGGGAACGGCGTATGCGATATGGACGGGAATTGGAGCAGTCGGCGCCGTATTGGTGGGCATCATTGCGTTTAACGAACCGAGGGATGCCATACGCCTGGTCTTCGTTGGTTGTATTGTCGTAGGGATTCTCGGGTTGAAAATCACTTCTTCTGAATAATTCCTTCCCTCCTTGCAAATAGTAAGGGAAACCATATGTGAGGAGGGAAAAAAATGAAAAAATACAAAGCGTTAGTGACAACCGCAATGGTGGCTTTATTCATTACAGGATGTTCCGCGAATGAAAATGAAGGAGCAAACGAAAACCTCGGGCTGAATCGGACCAATCAGGATAGAGATTTGAGTCAAACTGGTTATAATCCTACGACGGTGAACGATAGAACGGATACTAAAACTAATAATAATAATAATAATAATAATAATAATAACGACAACAACAACAACGCTGGTCAAGGTAACAATCAGATGAGGGTAACTGAGAATATTGCTGACCGAATCGAGGAATTGAAGCAAGTAAAAAGAGCAAGAGTTATCGTGATCGATAATGATGCATATGTGGGTGCCGTACTCAGAAAAGGGGAAGACTCCCTTACCACGGAAGTGAAAAACAAAATTGAAGGTGCTGTAAGAAACAGTGATACTTCCATCAATGATGTTCATGTATCGACCAACCCCGATTTTGTAAAGAGGATGGATCAATACGTGAAAGATGTTAAAAGTGGAAAACCGGTTGAAGGGTTTACAGATGAGTTTCAGAATCTTGTACACAGGGTTTTCCCTAGTTAAACTAGCATATATCCATTCATGATCAAGGCTTGTCCGATTGATTTTCAGCTGAAGAGCTTGAAGATAAAGCGGGTGAGCCTTTTTTTAGGTGTAGAAAATATGTTATTGGTAATATTCTGAAGTTTCACTCTTTATAATAGAAAGATTATTGTATAATTATGTAAAGGTTATGGAGGGAGTGGTAGGTATGGAAAAGACGTGGTGGAAAGAGTCGGTTGTTTATCAAGTGTACCCTCGTAGTTTTATGGATAGCAATGGAGATGGAATAGGTGACTTGAAAGGAATCTTACTCAAGCTTGATTACTTACAGGAGCTTGGTGTGGATGTAATTTGGCTTTCTCCCGTATACAAATCACCGAATGATGATAACGGGTATGATATTAGTGATTATCAGTCAATCATGACGGAATTCGGGACGATGGATGATTTTAATCGGCTTTTAAGTGCGGTCCATGAACGGGGAATGAAAATCATGATGGATCTCGTAGTGAATCATACGTCAGATGAACACCCATGGTTCCTGGCTTCTCGTTCCTCCGTGGATGACCCGAAGCGAGATTACTATATTTGGAGACCTGGTAAGGATGGAAAGGAACCGAATAATTGGGAGTCTGTCTTCAAAGGTTCAGCATGGAAATATGATGAGGGAACGGATGAATATTATCTACACTTATTTAGCCAAAAGCAGCCCGATTTGAATTGGGAGAACCCTCAACTTCGTGAGGAAATCTATAGCATGATGAAGTGGTGGCTGGATAAAGGGGTTGACGGATTCCGGATGGATGTCATTAACTTTCTATCGAAGGACCAGCGATACATGGATGGAAACATTTTGGATGGAAAACAGCACGGCGATGGAAGTCCCTATTTCCTGAATGGACCCAGAATTCATGAGTTCTTGCAGGAAGTCAATCAACGCGTCCTTTCTGATTATGATGTGATGACAGTTGGAGAAATGCCCGGTGTTTCACCAGATGACGCGGTACTCTACACAGGGGAGGATCGTGGGGAATTACATATGGTCTTCCAATTTGAACATATGGATATAGGGGGAGGACCGGAAGGAAAATGGAATAATGAAAAATGGGATCTGAGCGATTTAAAAGGGATTCTCTCAAAATGGCAATATGGGTTGGAAGAGGTAGGTTGGAACAGTTTGTACTGGAATAACCATGACCAGCCAAGAGTTGTATCAAGATTCGGAGATGATGGGGAGTATCGGGTGGAAAGTGCGAAGATGCTTGCTGCTTGTCTTCATATGTTAAAGGGGACACCCTATATCTACCAGGGGGAAGAGCTGGGAATGACCAATATCGCTTTTGAAAGCATAGAAGAGTATCGTGACATAGAAACGATGAATTCCTATGAAGAATTAGTGAATACGTATGGATGGTCAAAAGAAAAGATGATGGCTGCCATTCATGCACGTAGTCGAGATAATGCGCGAACACCCATGCAGTGGAATGATGGACGGAATGCGGGATTCACGACAGGAACTCCATGGATCGGCGTGAATGCCAACTACCCGGAAATCAATGCAGAGAAGGCCTATAATGATCATCAATCCATTTTTCATTTTTATAAAAAGCTCATTCAATTACGTAAACAACATGACATTATCGTATATGGTCGTTTTGATTTACTTTGTCCGGATGATGAACAGATTTTTGCCTATACGAGGACGCTAGGTGAGGAAAAGGTGCTTGTGCTATGCAACTTTAAGGGACAAGAAGCGACTTTGACGATACCGACGGCGTTACATTCATTAAAGGCTACCCTGTTGATCGGCAATTATGAGCAGGAGGAAAGCGACACGGTCTCCAGTGAACCGTTGCGTCCATATGAATGCCGTGTCTACCTTTTGAAATAAGAAAAGACCTGAACTTCTCTGTTGAAGAGAGATTCAGGTCCTTTTTTTTATTTCACTTTTAGATCACATTCCTCAAGGGGAATGATTTTGGATTTATGTTTAATTTTATATCCGAGCCAGAGAACGAAGAACAAAAGAAGACCAATGTAGGAAACAAACATGGAGTTCCAATCAATTCCGTCTGTGCTGAAAGCTTGATAGCCTTGTCCAAGGATGATGAAGAGGCAAAGGACAAGCGCAAAAACCGGACCGAACGGAAAGGTTCTTGAACGGTATGGGAGGTCATTTAAATCCAGACCTTGAGCGATATAAGCTTTTCGGAATCGATAGTGGGCAAGGGCAATCCCGACCCATGTGACGAAACCAGCCATGCCGGAAGCGTTCAGTAACCAAATATACACGACTCCATCCCCGAAGAAGGAAGCCAAGAAAGCAAGACATCCGACTAAAGAAGTCACGATAAGAGCATTTACAGGTACGCCTCTTTTATCAAGCTTGCCAAGGAACTTCGGTGCTTTTCCGTCACGTGCTAAATCCCATAGCATACGGGTTGAGGCATACATGCCAGAGTTACCAGCTGAAAGTACGGATGTTAAAATGACTGCGTTCATGACAGCAGCGGCAAAGGCAAGGCCTGCGCGTTCAAAAACAAGCGTAAATGGACTGACGGCAACATCTTCACTTAGTAAACGTGCATCCGTGAAAGGAATGATCATTCCTATGACAAAGATTGCTAGGATATAGAATAAGATAATGCGCCAAAAAACGGATTTGATCGCCCTAGGGATGTTTTTCTCAGGATCTTCACTTTCTCCAGCGGTTACTCCAAGCAATTCCGTTCCTTGGAAGGAGAAGCCAGCTGCCATGAAGACTCCTAGAATGGTAAAGAAGCCTCCATTAAATGGCCCATCACCCATGGTGAAATTAGAAAAACCAATCGGATCATTTCCGCCCATGATGCCAAAAATGATTAAAAAACCAGTAATTAAGAAGATAATGACGGTCACGATTTTAATCATTGCAAACCAATATTCGGCTTCGCCAAAGCCCTTAACGGACATATAGTTAATTAAGAACATGATGAGTAATGCAACGGCACTCCAAATGAATGATGGAGTATCCGGGAACCAAAATTTCATGATCAGGACAACGGCCGCCAATTCAGCTGCTATCGTGATGGCCCAGTTATACCAATAATTCCACCCAATCGCAAAACCGAAAGAGGGATCGACGAATTTGGATGCATAAACGCGGAACGAACCGGCAACTGGCATATAAGCAGCCATCTCGGCAAGGCTTGTCATTAAATAAAAAACCATGGCGCCAATTACCGCATAAGCAACTAATGCACCACCGGGGCCAGCCGTATGAATGGCACCACCACTCGCTAAAAATAGTCCGGTGCCGATTGTTCCACCTAGAGATATCATCATAAGGTGCCTAGCTTTCAGACTCCTTTTCAGTTCAGTAGGATTTGAATTTTGTTGTTGATTTTTCAATTGATGTTACACTCCTTTTTATGGGAAGGGGACGGAATATAAAAAAAACAGCAGTCGAAAAAGATCGACGGCTGTATATAGATACCCGTTTAATCCTTCCGAAGATAGCTCCCCACGTTTTATGAAAACGTGACAGTGATGTTCCTGTTCGAAAACATCGCCAGCCTAGAAATACAAGGAATATTTCTACACTTCGGCAACTTATCCTTTCAAACGGAGTCGTCAACTTTCCTGAATCTCGTCCGTGTTACTTTTATAAGCCGCAGCCTCTAACTCATCGGTAAATGAGGAAGTATTCAATTCGTACTGTTAATAACGCGAATTTTAAATGGTGACATACAGTTTGTGAGTCACCGAGTGAAATTTGCTATATTAAAATTATAAAATATTCCTCTAGAGAGCGCAATGTTTATTTTTCAAGTATCTTTTTCCCTAATTAGACATGAATCAAACCATTTCGCGCTCAACTGGATAATATAGGTGAATAATAAAATCAAATAATTCTGATTATTAGACACTTTTTCGCGTTATAAGGCTGAAACCTAGCTTTACATGTTTGATCGTGGCAGGATCTTCAAAAAGGTCAACAGCCATTCTCCCAATCGAATCCAAGGGTAGGGATATAGTCGAGATGTCCAGCATTTCGCTAATACTATCGTTATTGAAACCAAGGATGGCGACGTCTTCAGGTATCTTCACTCCCGCTTTTTGAGCGGAAATGATGAAGCCAGCTGCCGTATCATCGTTCGTTATAATGATGGCCTCCGGCTTATCCTGCATGGCGACCCATTCTTGAAAGGCCCTTTCTCCGTCTTTGATATAATAACTGCCTTCAAACAGCCATTCCTCTTTACTTATAAAATGATGTTTTTTCATGCTATCTTCAAACGCCTTTATCCGAAGTGAACTATTCCTGCTCTTTTTTCGCCCAAGGCTGTAGCCTATTTTCTTATATCCCTTGTTTACCAAGTAGTCGAGGGCTGAGGAAAAGGCGGCATAATGGTCGATGCTGATCGAAGAAAATTCTGACTGCGATGTATCTTCACATAAGATAATCGGACCGTAGACATGATACTCCAAGAGCACTTTCATTTCTGAGATTCTAGAACAGACGATGATGCCATCGAGTTGCTTCATTTGTAACATTTTCAGTGCTTGGATTTCTTTCTCTCTTTCATATTGTGTTTGGAAGATGACAATATGGTAACCAAGGACATTTGCTTGTTTATTAATTCCCTGGATGATTGCTCCGTAATAGGGGTGATTGGTGTATGGAATGATGACGCCAATCAGATGAGTCTTGCCTTTCGTAAGATGGATGGCGTTGATATTTCTCGTATAGTTCAATTGCTCGATGGTCTTTAGTACACTCTTTCTCTTTTCCTCACTTACATAAGGATGGTTATTCATCACGCGAGATACGGTCGTAATCGATACACCTGCATATTCAGCGATTTTTTTTATGTTCGTCATTAGATCACCATTTTTCGTTTTTTACAGTCTACCCTATGAAACCCATTTCAGAGCAAGAGAACGAAGGCATAACGGGGAAATCCCTTCATGCTGGGACTTGTTCTGGTATGGGTTTCATCCTTTAAGATTAATAAAAGTCTTGAAGGAGGGATGAAGATGTTAACGACTTTGCTTTGTTTGATCGTGCTTTGCGGGATTGAGTTGGGGTTAGCTTATCTAGCAGTAAAATCACAAAAATGATTTAAAGCTTTGCTTCATAATAAAAAACGGAAATCGCCCATGACCCGAGATGAAGAAGTAAGAGAATACCTAGAACAGGGGCAACAGAGAGTTTTACGCCAAAAAATAATAAGAAGAAAAAGATATAGATCCCAAAAAGGGTGAAAAACCAGCTGGTTGCCCGTGCTTTAGTTCGGATGAGGTCAAATCGTTCATCCAATCCCCGTCGCTTGGCAGCGGCACGGCGACCTCCCCTTAATCCAGCCAGCCCTCCGATGATGCCAAGGGTACTTCCTAAAAAAGCCCACCAGTTAAAATCCATTACATTTCCTCCTCCTCAAATAGAAATATATCCTCAATGGTCAAATCGAACACTTTTGCCAGTTTGTAAGCAAGCTTGATGGATGGATCGAATCTTCCGGATTCTATAGAAATAATCGTCTGCCGGGATACGCCCGTTAGTTCGGATAGCTTTTCTTGTGTAAGTTGATGAGACTTGCGCATATCCCGTAATTTGTTTTTCAACCCCTCAGGCTCCTTTCTTTAATGTAAAGCTCACTGTACGTAAAGTATACTTTACAAAAGTTGTTTTGTATATATTTTCCTGCATTAAATTTCTTCAGTCCAACATTTAAAAATTTGCACTTTTTACGAATAATTGTGTATAGTATAAAATAAGTTGTATAGAGGAAACATTCTAGCGCGTAGGACAAAATATAACGGATTTTTTTTGGCCTAAATCTTGCCCTTGGTAAACTTTTTTATATAGGGCTATAAAATGGAGGGGAATACATGAAGTTTTTGAAATGGGTTGGAAGCTTGCTTATGGCAGTGGTCATGATATCAGGATGTAGCAATGAACCATCGAATCACGTTCAAGGAAAGCTGAATGTAGTAGCTACGACGGGGATGATTGGGGACTTGGTCGAGAATATCGGCGGTGAACATGTGAAGGTCACAAGTTTAATGGGGCCGGGAGTCGACCCCCACCTATATAAGGCAACGCAGGGGGACGTGAAAACACTTGATTCAGCTGACATGATTTTTTATAACGGTGTGCACCTTGAAGGGAAAATGACGGATATCTTTGAAATGATGAGTAAGGAGAAACCGACGATTGCGGTGACGAAAGACTTTACGGGGGATCAGCTTCATAAGGTCAGTGAAACGGAACATGACCCGCATGTCTGGTTTGATGTAAAGCTTTGGATGGTGGCAGCGGAAGCCGTGAAGGAAGAGCTGATTGCAAATGACCCGGACCATGAAGCTAGTTATCTAGAAAATTATGAAGCCTATGTTATCCAGTTGAAGGAACTTGATGAATATGTCCATGAGGAGATAAATAAGATTCCGGAGAATCAGCGGGTCCTCGTCACGGCACATGATGCTTTTGGGTATTACGGCAAATCATATGGATTGGAAGTGAGAGGGCTTCAGGGGATGAATACTCTATCGGAATATGGTTCGAAGGATGTAACGGATATGCGTGAATATCTTGTGGAAAATGAAATCAAAGCCATTTTCGTGGAATCAAGCGTACCGAAAAAGGCTATCGAAGCGGTCATTCAGGGAGCTGAAAAGCAAGGCCATAGCGTGGAAATAGGCGGCGAGCTGTTCTCGGATGCAATGGGGGAAAAAGGCACGGAAGAAGGAACCTATATCGGAATGGTCCGGCATAATACCGATACGATCGTGAAGGCATTAAAATAGGAGGAAATGGGATGAATTATGCGTTGAAAGTCGAGAATCTGACGATAGCTTATCATAAAAAGCCGGTGGTCGAAGATGTTACATTCGAGGTTCCGGAAGGGAATCTGATTGGTATCATCGGTCCGAATGGGGCGGGGAAATCCACCTTGATCAAGGGGATTCTTGAATTGGTTCCAAGACTAGCCGGGAAAGTCACGATCCATGGTGCTTCTTATAAATCCATGAGGAAGAGTATCGGTTATGTACCACAGCGAGAATCGGTGGACTGGGATTTCCCGACAAATGCACTCGATGTCGTGATGATGGGCAGGTACGGGCACCTGGGCTGGTTGAAGCGTCCCGGGAAGGCTGAACGAATGAAGGCGATGGAATGTCTGGAAAAAGTAGGGATGGTTGAGTATGCTGACCGTCAGATTAGTCAGCTTTCCGGCGGGCAGCAGCAACGGATTTTCCTGGCACGGGCGTTGGCGCAGGAAGCGGACATCTATTTCATGGATGAACCATTTGTGGGCGTTGATGCCGCAACGGAAAAGGCAATCATCCAGCTATTGATGGAGCTGAAAGAAAAAGGGAAGACAGTTCTTGTAGTGCATCATGATTTGTCGACTGTGAAGGAATATTTCGATTGGACGATGTTGCTGAATAAAAAGGTGATGAAGATTGGTCCGACAGAAGAGGTCTTCATTCCTGAGTTTTTGCAGGAGACATATGGAGGACGGTTAGCGATATTATCCGATGCTGAGTCAGGCTTGCTATTGAAATGAGGTGTACACGATGAACGTTCTGGATATACTTGCGGACCCCAACACAAGATGGATATTGCTAGGCACCATGTTCCTTGGCTTAAGCAGTGGAGTCATCGGAAGTTTTGCTTACTTGAGAAAACAATCCCTATTGGGTGACACGCTCGCACATGCGGCCTTGCCTGGGATTTGCGTCGCTTTCATAGTAACAGGGGTGAAGTCGACCTCCTTCTTTCTGATTGGAGCGGCCGTCGCAGGTTTAGTGGCGGTTTTTCTGATTAGCATACTAACGAGGTACAGTAAAATCAAACAGGATGCGGCACTAGGCATCGTATTGACTTCATTCTTTGGATTGGGAATCGTATTGCTAACCCAAATCCAGCAGAGTGAATATGGAAACCAAAGCGGACTGGACACTTTTCTGTTCGGGCAAACGGCATCGATGGTGATGTCGGATGTGTATATGATGATGACCGTTTCCTTTATACTCATTTTCACTTGTACGTTATTTTTCAAGGAATTTAAGCTATTGTCCTTCGATCCTGGATTTGCCAAGGGGATGGGATTGCCGGTCGTATTCCTCGACTATTTCATCATGATGCTGATAGTGGCGGCTGTCGTCATCGGCATTCAGGCGGTAGGGGTAGTGTTGATGGCATCCTTGCTGATTACCCCAGCCGTTTCTGCCAGGTACTGGACGGAGCGCCTGCATATCATGGTCATACTCTCTGGAATTTTCGGTTTGCTGAGCGGGGTGTCCGGGACATTAATCAGCACGTCGGTCAATAACCTGCCAACAGGCCCTTTGATTGTTTTATCGGCCACGGTCTGGTTTTTCTTTTCCATGCTTTTTGCTCCTAAACGTGGAGTCATCTCCAAGACGTGGAGAAGGGTTTCGGCAAAAAAGATCTATGTAAATGAACAGGAAAAAAGGAAAGGAAGCCATTCAGCATGAACGATTTTTGGATTATCTTAGTCGGGGCGCTTGTAGCGAGTTCCTGCAGTGTACTGGGGTGTTTTTTAATAGTAAGGAAGATGACCTTGATTGGCGATGCAATCAGTCACTCGGTTTTACCCGGCATCGTATTGGCGTTTTTAATAACGGGGTCGCGTGATTCGATTCCCATGCTGATTGGTGCAGCAGCACTCGGTTTACTTACCGTATTCTTAATCCAGCTATTCCAAACATCCGGGGTTCAATCCGACGCAGCGATAGGCATCGTGTTCACTTCCCTATTCGCAGTAGGGATTGTATTGGTCAGTTTATATACACAGCAAATCGATTTTGATCTGGATCATGTCCTGTATGGCGAGATTGCATATACCCCATGGAATATGATGTCGATCGGTGGGGTTATGGCAGGGCCAAAGGCCGTTTGGATTGTAGGAAGTTGTTTCATGATCAATCTTCTCTTACTTTTCCTTTTCTTCAAGCAATTTAAGCTGGTTTCCTTCGATCCCGCACTTGCTGCAGCGATGGGCATACCGGTTATACTTTTTCACTATTTACTGATGGGTCTCGTTTCGCTGACAACTGTGGCGTCGTTTGATAGTGTCGGTTCGATTTTGGTGGTGGGGATGCTCATTATTCCTGCGGCAACGGCCTATTTGCTTTCGGACCGATTAAGTCGGATGATTGTCGTCAGCATCGGGGTCGGGATCTTGAGCTCGGTCATTGGGTATTATTCAGCAACTTTTCTTGATGCTTCCATCTCAGGGTGCATGGTTGGTTCAGCCGCTTTCTTATTCGGCTTGGCTTTCCTTTTTTCACCGATCAACGGGGTGGCCACTAGGTTTATAAAACGAAGAAGGGCGAGGGAAACCCATTTATAGTACATTCCACTTAGAGGCTGCATGATTTTCACTTCATGTGGCCTTTTTGCCATCAAACTATCCTTAGATATAGTTGTGATTTTCTTTGTTTAAAGTATAATGAGTAAGTGTAATTTAAAGAAGCAGGAACCTTTTTAAGGGAGAGTTCATTATGGAAGAACAAAATAAATTTTCATCGCGAATAGATTTTTCTTTGGTCACGATATTATTGTTGTTATGTATTGGTAGTTGTTTGGCCATATACAGTGCGCAGACTACTGGACAATACGAAGAAAACTTCTTAATAAAACAAATATTTTGGTATGCGGTTGGAGTCGGGATTGTTCTGGGAATCATCACGCTGGATTCAGATCAGTTGAAGAAGATATCTTGGTATGCATATGGGTTCGGATTATTGCTATTGTTATTATTGCTTGTCATGCCAGATTCCATTGCGCCCGTACGTAATGGTGCGAAAAGTTGGTTCATCATTAAGCCACTGGGATCGATACAGCCCTCGGAATTCATGAAGGTTTTTCTCATTTTGGCCTTGGCGAATGTCATTTCAAATCATCATCTCAAGAATACGTTGAAAACCATCCAAACCGATCTCTGGCTTCTTGTTAAGATAGGGCTTGTGACGGGAGCTCCGTTGCTGTTGATCATGCAACAGCCGGATTTAGGTACATCGCTTGTTTTAATGTCAATCATGATCGGAATGATCTTCATTTCGGGGATATCATGGAAAATCTTGCTTCCAATCGTGACAGCCGGTATCGTTGCAGTTTCCACCATCATGTACTTCGTCCTCTGGCATCCGGAATTGCTTGAGAAAATAGGTGTGAAAACGTATCAGTTCGGCCGTATTTATTCATGGCTGGATCCTTATAACTATGCGAGTTCGGAAGGGTATCATTTGACGAAATCCTTGCTGGCCATAGGTTCGGGGCAGACCACGGGTAAGGGCATAGGGTCAAGGGAAGTATATTTACCGGAAAGTCATTCGGATTTCATCTTTAGTATCATCGGGGAAGAATTCGGCTTCATCGGTTCCAGTATCATTATCTCCTTGTTCTTCTTATTGGTTTACCATATTACAAAAACCGGCATGGAAACGCGGAATAATTTCTATACATATATTTGTGTGGGCATCATCAGCATGTTAACGTTTCACGTGTTTCAAAATATCGGAATGACGGTCGGCGTATTACCGATCACCGGAATTCCGCTTCCATTCATCAGTTACGGGGGAAGCTCGCTCATGGGGAATATGATGGCCATGGGCTTGATATTCAGCATAAGGTATCATTATAAAAAGTACATGTTTTCGACGGATATATAAAAAACGCCGGCCATTCACCATGGCCGGCGTTTTTTATAGTTATTGAAGCTTTGAACCGGCTGGGAATTGATCTTTATATCCAGAGAACTGCTGGTAGGACTGGCCTAAACTATCAGTTTGTGCCTTTTCCAAGCCATACCATCCTTTTTCGAACATCAGGTTATAAAGTTCCCGTTGCATTTCCTGGGTTTCCTTAGAGACCGAGAAAATATCTTGAAATAAAGCTTGGTTACTCATCTCATGGAGGGCAACTGAATAAGAGTTACAGAAATACTTCTCTGTTGCCAACATATCATTTGTAAAATCGCGATCATTCATTTCTGGCGTTTTGGCAATGGTTGATTCGGGATTTTGGACCTTGTTTTGATTAGGCATCAAGAAACCTCCTTTACTGGAATTGTTGTTGGTTTTGCTGTTGGTTTGGATTTAAGTGGGACAAGATGGTGTCGTAATGACGTTGATGCATCTGTCCACAGCGGGTTAAAGCGTCTATGATTTGAGGATCTTTACATTGTTTCGCGTAAAAGTGTGCTTTTTTAATCGCAATCAAGTTCCAGGAAAGCATATCGGTAAGGTACATACTATCTTTTACAGATACCATTTCGGGTGGCTGTTTCATGAAACCGGTCGTTTTTAGCTGGTTGTTCATCGAGTTTTGTTGTTCCATCATCTTACCTCCTTCATTGTGGTCTGAACGAGATTAATTTCCCCTGTTTTTAATTTTATATTCGAGAAGAGCAAGTGACTGAATATACATGAAGGATATAAGAGTCTAACCCTAACATCTATTTTTCCAAACGGGGATTTGGAGGGAACGCAGATGGAACTAATGAGGAACTTCTTTCTCTACCTATCGAAGTATAAACCATTAATTAAGGCTGCACGGAGATATGGATTGCGTTTTGGGGCAGCCCGCTTTGTTGCCGGAGAAACTTTGGTTGAAGCGACTAAGGTCATTGCAGAACTAAATCGGAAAGGGTTATCTGTGACGATAGACTATCTAGGTGAATTCATAGATCATGAGCAGGAAGCAGAAGAGATGGCAAACCAGTGCATCGATGCGATTCGAGCCATTTCCGAGCATGGTCTCGATTCCCAGTTATCCTTGAAACTGACTTCGATGGGTTTGGATATCTCGGAACATGTTGTCATGAAGAATATGAGAAGGATTTTAGAAGAAGCAAAAGCCGCCCGGGTATTCGTTACGCTAGATATGGAAGATTTTCCGCGCTGTCAGCCAACATTAGAAGTGTTCAAAAAACTAAAAGCTGAATATAATGATCTTGGTACGGTTATACAAGCATATCTTTATCGGACGGAGAAAGATCTCGACGAGTTGAATTTCCTCCATCCGAATCTTCGACTGGTTAAAGGAGCTTATAAAGAACCAAGTGACATCGCCTTCCCAGAAAAAGAGAAGGTGGATGCAAACTTCAAGAAAATCATTAAAAAGCATCTGCTAAATGGGAACTATACGGCGGTCGCCACCCATGATGATAAAATCATTGATTACACGAAAAACCTCGTCAAGAGACATGGCATCAGCCCGGATCGGTTCGAATTTCAAATGTTATACGGCATCCGGAATGAAAAGCAATTGGAATTAGCTGATGAGGGTTATAAGGTTAGGGTGTATGTTCCATATGGTACGGATTGGTACGGATATTTCATGCGCCGCCTAGCGGAGAGGCCAGCCAATGTTGCCTTCGTTTTAAAGGGGATATGGAAGAGATAGCAGGTGTAAGAGCCGGCCCGGATAAGGGACGGCTACTCTACTTTGGACTCTATTTTTTAAATTGATTGTTCTGGCTGTTCACCTTATTCTTTCCGTTGTTACGTTCACCGCCAGGACCCGCGTTTCCTTTCACGCTTGCGGCACTTACGGCTCCTTTGGAAGGATTATCTTTATGCTTCATGAGTATACGTCACCTCCTGTTCGTTATTTTCTTCTAAAGAGTGAAAACTAACCAAGGGTTTTACGATAAAAATATTTAATTTTTCCTGTTTAATCATTGCAGAATTTCCAAATTTATTCTATATTAGTAATAAGAATAAATATTCAAAAATTTTTTAGGACAAAAATGAATGAGCATTCATTCAATACATTGTGTAAGGGGGATATGAACTTGGTTCGACAAATACGAAAGGCTGCTGTTCTAGGGTCAGGAGTTATGGGATCAGGGATTGCTGCACACCTTGCTAACATCGGCATTCCGACTTTATTATTGGATATTGTACCTCGTGAACTCACGGAGGACGAGAAGAAAAAAGGTCTTACATTAGAAAATAAACAAGTACGTAACCGCATTAGTCAGACTGCGATTACTAAACTTCTAAAACAAAAACCAGCTCCGTTATCAGCAAAAGGCAATCTGGCCTTGATTGAAGCGGGGAACCTGGAAGATGATATAAGCCGTTTAAATGAAGTAGATTGGGTAATTGAAGTGGTCGTGGAGAGACTTGATGTGAAGCAGAGTGTGTTTGCTCAGGTTGATAAATACCGTAAACCGGGCAGCATCATTTCTTCCAATACATCAGGTATATCAATTGAGGCGATGGCCAAGGGACGTTCTGAAGATTTCCAAAAGCATTTCTTGGGAACTCACTTTTTCAACCCTCCACGCTATTTAAAACTTTTGGAAGTCATTCCTACGAAAGCCACTGCTCCTGAAGTACTTGAATATATGAAGCAATTTGGTGAAGACGTTCTTGGTAAAGGAGTGGTCGAAGCCAAAGATACACCGAATTTCATCGCCAACCGCATCGGTACGTATGGTCTGCTTGTTACCCTTCGTGAAATGCAAAAAGGCGGATACAGCGTGGGTGAAGTGGATTCTGTAACAGGTCCATTGATTGGCAGGGCGACGAGCGCAACATTCCGTACGCTTGATGTAGTGGGTCTTGATACTTTTGCACATGTTGCGAAGAATGTATATGACCAGGTTGAAGGAGAGGAAAAGGAAGTTTTCCGCATCCCGGATTTCATGAATAAAATGCTTGAAAACGGTTGGCTTGGAAGCAAATCCGGACAAGGATTTTTCCTGAAAAAAGGCAAGGAAATCCTTGAACTGAATCCTGAAACACTTGAATACGAACCACGGAAAAAACTGAAAACGCCTTCTATAGAAATGGCGAAACAGGCAAAAGGTCTTTCTAATAAAATGAAAGCGCTTGTTTATAGTGATGACCGTGCTGGCCTCCTGCTTTGGAATGTGTTGAATCCAGCCCTTGTGTATTCTGCACAACTACTAGGAGACATTGCTGACGATATTGTGGCAATTGACCAGGCAATGAAATGGGGCTTCGGTTGGTCTACAGGACCTTTCGAAACGTGGGACGCAATTGGTGTCGAAAAATCAGTAGCACGCTTAGAACAAGAAGGTGTCACTGTTCCTCAATGGGTGAAGGAAATGCTGGAAAAAGGCATCACTTCATTCTATAAAGAAGAAAATGGTGTAGTTTCCTACTATCACAATGGTGAATATAAGGAACTTCTTGAGAATCCAAAGGTGATCAACCTGAAAGCGATCAAGAAGCAAAAAGGCGTAATCAAGAAAAACAGTGGTGCAAGTTTGATTGATATTGGAGACGGAGTCGTACTTCTTGAGTTCACGTCACCGAACAATGCAATTGGTCTTGATATCATGCAGATGATCAATGCGGCTGTTGATGAGGCCGAAGCAAATTATAAAGGCTTGGTCATTGGAAACCAAGGCAAAAACTTCTGTGTAGGCGCCAATATCGCCATGATGTTGATGGAAGCCCAGGATGACAATATATTCGAATTGGATATGGTGATCAGCCAATTCCAAAAAGCGATGTTGAAAATTAAATATAGTGCGGTCCCTGTTGTCGTAGCGCCATTCAATATGACGCTTGGCGGAGGTGCAGAAGTTTCCCTTCCTGCTGCACGCATTCAGGCGACTACGGAAACGTATATGGGTCTAGTGGAAGCTGGCGTTGGCTTAATACCTGGTGGTGGCGGAACCAAAGAACTTTATGTGAAAACATTGAAGAGCATGCCAAAAGGCGTCGACTTTGATTTGCAGAAGGTAGCGAATCGGGTATTTGAAACGGTTGCCATGGCTAAGGTTTCTACTTCTGCCGAAGAGGCCCGGGAAAATAATTTCCTTGGTGCTTCCGATCGAATCAGTGTGAATTCCGACCATCAGTTATATGATGCGAAGCAGTCCGTCATTTCGATGTATGACCAAGGTTACACAGCACCAACCCGCACGAAAATCCCTGTGGTTGGTGAGACCGGTTATGCCGCACTTCTTTTAGGGGCAGAAGCGATGCGTCTTTCAGGCTTCCTCTCCGAGCATGACCTAGTCATCGCTAAAGAGCTTGCGTATGTCCTGGCTGGTGGGAAACTTCCATTCGGTACAGAAGTAGATGAACAGTATATCCTGGACCTAGAAAAACAAGCATTCTTAAAATTGATTTCAACACCGAAATCACAACAAAGGATGCAACACATGCTTGTTAAGGGAAAACCACTTCGTAACTAATTGATCGTCCAAAGATAGAGTCAAATAACTAAAGTTCAATAGGTTGATAGCTTAAAAATGAAGTAAGGGGGATCCTCATGAAAGAAGCAGTAATAGTAGCTGGAGCAAGGACTCCGGTAGGAAGAGCAAAAAAAGGTTCTCTTGCTAACGTTCGTCCAGATGATTTAGGGGCTCTTGTGGTAAAGGAAACGTTGAAGCGTGCTGGAAATTATGAAGGCAATATCGATGATTTGATCATCGGCTGTGCGATGCCGGAGGCAGAGCAAGGCCTGAATATGGCAAGGAATATCGGAGCATTGGCTGGCTTGCCATACACGGTGCCGGCCATTACCATCAATCGTTACTGTTCGAGTGGTTTGCAAAGCATTGCATATGGAGCGGAACGAATCATGCTCGGCCAAAGCGATACGGTCATCGCAGGTGGCGCAGAATCTATGAGTCTAGTGCCTATGATGGGCCATGTTACCCGTCCGAACGCACATCTTGCTGAAACGGCGCCTGAGTATTACATGGGTATGGGGCACACAGCCGAAGCTGTAGCGAATAAATATGGGATTTCCCGTGATGACCAAGATGCATTTGCTGTACGAAGCCATCAAAGAGCGGCGAAGGCCATTGCAGAAGGGAAATTCTCTGATGAAATCGTTCCGGTAGACGTAACTCTCCGTTCTGTAGGTCCGGATTTGAAACTGCAGGAAAAGAAATTTCAATTCACTCAAGATGAAGGCGTCCGTGAGGGGACGACAGTCGAAGTCCTTAAAAAGCTAAGACCGGCATTTTCTGTAACTGGATCCGTTACCGCAGGAAATTCATCGCAAACAAGTGATGGAGCTGCTGCCGTTATGGTGATGGAGGGAGAGAAAGCTTCCTCTTTAGGCATGAAGCCAATTGGTAAGTTCCGTTCCTTTGCGGTAGCGGGAGTTCCGCCTGAAATCATGGGGATCGGCCCAATCGCTGCGATTCCTAAAGCATTAAAACTTGCAGGGCTTGAGCTATCTGATATCGGTTTGTTCGAATTGAATGAGGCGTTCGCTTCTCAATCCATTCAAATCATCCGGGAGCTTGGCTTGAACGAAGAGATTGTCAACGTCAATGGAGGGGCCATCGCCCTTGGTCATCCACTTGGCTGTTCGGGTGCCAAATTGACCCTAAGCCTGCTTCATGAAATGAAACGCAGAAACCAACAATTCGGAGTCGTCACCATGTGTATCGGCGGCGGTATGGGTGCTGCCGGAGTATTCGAATTATTAGCATAGAACCTTTTATCCGGATGCAGGTGTAATCACTGTATCCGGCCTTCAATGAAACTTACTATAATGAAACTTACCATATAGGAGGAATTTTTATGTCCAATCCAACAACAGAAAACTTGATTAAAGGTGGAGCATTTTTAGTCGAAGATATTACGTATGATCAAGTGTTTACACCAGAGGATTATTCTGATGAGCACAAAATGATTGCCAAAACTTCTGAAGATTTCGTAGTGAACGAGGTCCTTCCGCAAGTTGAACACTTAGAAAACCATGAATTTGACCGTTCTGTAAAATTGCTGAAGCATGCTGGGGAAATTGGCTTACTAGGAGCTGACGTACCAGAAGAATATAGCGGTCTTGGCCTTGATAAAATCAGCTCTGCATTAATTACGGAAAAAATGGCACTTGCTGGCGGATTCGGAATTACGCACGGTGCGCACGTAGGAATCGGTTCTTTACCAATCGTATTATTCGGTAATGAAGAGCAAAAACAAAAATACCTTCCACTACTTGCAACAGGTGAAAAAATTGCGGCATATGCTTTAACTGAACCGAGCTCGGGATCTGATGCGTTGGGTGCGAAAGCAACGGCAAAATTGAATGCAGAAGGCACTCATTATATTTTAAATGGAGAAAAACAATGGATCACGAATGCAGGATTTGCAGATGTATTCTGTGTTTACGCAAAAATCGATGGCGAACAGTTTTCCGCTTTCATCGTAGAACGTGAATATCCTGGTGTATCTACAGGTGCCGAAGAAAAGAAAATGGGCATTAAGAGTTCTTCTACACGTACATTGATCCTTGAAGATGTAGCCGTTCCGGTTGAGAACCTTCTAGGTGTCGCGGGTAAAGGTCATGTCATTGCCTTCAATATCTTGAACATCGGACGTTATAAATTGGGTGTCGGTGCAGTAGGCGGTTCAAAACGTGCTCTTGAACTTACAGCTGCTTATACAAATCAGCGTCAGCAGTTCAAAACGAAAATTTCTGATTTCAACCTAACAAAAGAAAAATTAGCGACGATGGCTTCTAAAATCTATGCCGCGGAAAGCTCTGTTTATCGTACGGTCGGCCTTTATGACCAAAGACAAAGCAAACTGACTGATGAGCAAGTAAAAGACGGTAAATCGATGGCCGCAGCCGTTGCTGAATACGCAATCGAGTGTTCATTGAATAAATTCTTCGCTTCGGAAGTGTTGGATTATGTAACTGATGAAGGGGTTCAGCTTCATGGTGGGTATGGCTTCATGCAAGAATATGAAATTGAGAAAGCGTACCGTGATTCTCGTATTAACCGCATCTTTGAAGGGACAAATGAGATCAACCGCTTGCTCGTTCCAGGCACATTCCTGAAAAAGGCACTTAAAGGTGAACTTCCTCTTCTTCAAAAAGCACAAGGCTTACAAGAAGAGTTAATGATGATGATGCCGGAAGAGCCAGGCGATGAGCCGTTGGCACAAGAAAAAATGCTGGTTAGAAATGCTAAGAAAATTGGCATCCTGGCTGCAGGTCTTGCTGCACAAAAATTCGGTAAAAAACTTGATCAAGAACAAGAAATTCTTTCAAATATTGCTGATATTGTATCTCTTGCCTATGCTGCTGAATCAGTGGTGCTACGTACGGAAAAAGCAATCGCGACTACGGGTCTAGAAAAGAACCAACAAAAAGTGCTTTATACTGAAATCTTCGTTCAAGAAGCTTTCAATGAAATCGAGCAACATGCAAAAGAAACGTTGATTGCTGTTGAAACTGGCGATACGTTGCGCATCATGCTTTCTTCCCTTCGCAAGTTGACTAGACATAATCCAATCAATGTCATTGCGAAAAAACGTGAAGCTTCCGTCAAAGTAATCGAAAATGAAAAATATGCACTTTAATTCTTAAAGTCTTAATCAAGGGGATGCCCATATCGGGTATTCCCTTGATTTATTTTGTGGGTCTTTCATGGGGATGCGAATAGAGAGTCTATCGTTGTATTGCCCCCAAAAAACGGGTATTCTAAGGGAAGGTGGTGAAACGATGGGCTTAACTTTATACTGGTACCCAAAATGCGGCACATGCCGTAATGCAAAGAAGTGGCTGGATCGCCATGAGTTGCAATATGAAGCGATTCATCTCGTGGAAAATCCCCCTTCTCGGGCAGAAATTGAACAAATATATAAAAGTAGTGGACTAGAGTTGAAGAAGTTTTTCAATACGAGCGGGCAAAAATATCGCGAGCTCGGTTTAAAAGACAAACTGAAAGAAGCTTCAGAGAAAGAGATGCTCGATATATTGGCTACGGATGGCATGCTTTTGAAAAGACCAATTGTGACGGACGGTTCAAAAGTGACAGTAGGTTTCAAAGAAGAACAATTCGATCAAACCTGGAGCTAAGACTTTACAAAACATTTGGATAATTCCTTATCATAACAAAGAATCTACCTTATAATGTAATAGATAAAATATAAGCTGTAATATGGAGGGAATTAATATGTCAACGCCAAAAGAACTTCGTTATACAAAAGAACATGAATGGGTCAAAACGGAAGAGGGTACAGTACGCATAGGGATTACTGCATTCGCCCAGTCTGAACTTGGGGACATCGTTTTTGTTGAACTTCCAGAGGTCGGATCTGAACTGAAAGCGAACGAGCCCTTTGGTAGTGTAGAATCCGTTAAAACGGTTTCTGAACTTTATGCTCCTATTAGCGGCAAGGTCGTTGAAATCAATGAAGAGTTAAATGACAATCCTGAATTCGTTAATGAATCTCCGTTTGAAAAAGCATGGATGATCGTCCTTGAACCATCAGACAGCAGTGAAATTGAAAAACTGATGAGTGCAAACGAATATGATAGCCTGATAAACGGGTAAGTAAGGTGAGGGGGAGGCTTTAATTAAGCCTGCTCTTTTTCAATTTGAGTGGAGACGGGGTGATGAGATGGAATGGGATGTACCCGATAAAGTGATCATGGTTGAAGGCCTTTCAGACAAGCGCAAAGTGGCATCCGTTCTGGACGAAGAAGTGGAAATCAGATGTACCAATGGCACCATTTCTTTAACGAAGTTGGATGAAATGGTGGATGAATTGATAGGCTGGGACGTTTACATCCTTTTTGACGCAGATGCGTCAGGGGAAAAGCTAAGGAAACAATTTCGTCGGGAACTGCCGGAAGCAAGGCATTTGTACATAGATAGGATGTACAAGGAAGTCGAGGATACCCCAGAACATCACATCGCTTCCGTGCTACTGACTGCAAATATGAAAGTGAAAACTAAATTTACAAGTAAAAGGATGGAAGAGTAACTGATGGAGGAATGGAAAGAAGAAGACTTTAAGCAAGCTGTTGATCAAGGGAACACTTTTAGCTTATATCTATACACACCTTTGTGTGGAACCTGCCAGGTGGCTTCAAGAATGCTTTCCATAACACTAGAGCTGTTCCCGGAAATGAAGGCTGGAAAAATGAACATGAATTATGTCCAGACATTGGCTGAACGATATGAAATTGAGAGCGTACCCTGTCTTTTGCTTTTTGAAAAAGGAAAGATGACAAAAAAAATATATGCCTTTCAGTCTGTTCCTTATTTGTATGGATTGCTGAAAGAGATAAGCTAAAAGCCGATCCTACATGGATTGGTTTTTTTGTTGAAGTCATGGGGGGAATATAGCATTCGTATTAATGATTGAATATTCTAATAACTAATTGACTACCTGCTACTAAAGTGCTATATTTTGTATGAAGTACATACGTTATAGACGCATCATACACGAGGATGGAATGTCTGCCATTTACAAAACGCGCTTATCCAGGCGACATCGTTCAATAGGGAAATCTCTATCGACCCCGGCGGGAAATTCCGACTTCTTCATATTATAAGGTTCCTTGCATATAACAAGAGATGAGGCAATATCGCTTTAATTCCTACTAAAACAATGGAAGAAGGGGAGAATATAATGACAGAAAAAAAATTCCGCTTTGAGACGTTGAGTGTGCATGGCGGTTTAAAAGTCGACGAAACGGGTGCCCGCGCCGTACCCATTTATCAAAGTAATGCTTATTTGTTCAAAGATACAGATCATGCAGCGAATCTATTTGGATTAAAAGAGAATGGTTACATCTATACGAGGCTTCACAATCCCACTGTCAGTGTCTTTGAAGAAAGAATGGCCCTGTTAGAAGGGGGAATCGGTGGATTGGCAGTTGCAAGCGGCATGGCCGCTATATCCCTTTCCATCCTTAATATCGCTGGTATGGGGGATGAAATCGTTTCTGCTTCAACACTGTACGGCGGGACCTATAATTTATTTGAAAATACACTCCCTAAATACGGAATCAAAGTGAAATTCGTCTCACCTGATGATCCGGAAAATTTCAAACGGGCAATCACTCCACGAACGAAGGCCATATTTGCCGAAACAATCGGCAACCCAAGCTTAAGGGTTCTTGATATCGAAGCAGTGGCGGAAATAGCCCACGAAGCAGGGATACCTCTTATTATCGATAACACTTTCGCAACGCCGTATCTGTGCCGACCAATTGACTTTGGGGCGGATATTGTCATCCATTCAGCTACAAAGTGGCTATTGGGTAATGGTACGACATTAGGGGGAGTCATCATCGACGGTGGTAAATTCGATTGGAATTCGCCTAATTATCCAGGCTTTACGGAACCTGACCCTAGTTACGATGGACTTGTCTATTCCGAAGCGGTAGGGCCTGCTGCCTTTATTACGAAAGCGCGTGTGCAATTGCTTCGGGATTTGGGACCGACGTTAAGTGCTCAAAGTGCATTCCAGTTCACGCTTGGCCTGGAAACGCTCCATGTCAGGATGAAGGAACACCTGTTGAATACGAGGACAGTCATTCAATACTTGGAGAACCATCCGGCAGTCTCATGGGTTTCTTATCCGGGTAACGATGATCATCCCGATAAAGCCCTTGCAGATAAATACTTGCCTAAGGGAGCCGGATCTGTGGTGACGTTTGGAATTAAGGGGGGACGTGAAGCAGGTTCCACACTCATCAATTCGGTTGAGTTATGGTCGCATGTCGCCAATGTCGGGGATGCTAAAAGCCTAATCATCCACCCAGCAAGTACAACTCACCAGCAATTGAATGATGCAGGACTGGTCAAGGCCGGTGTCAGTGCCGACCAGGTTCGCCTTTCAATCGGTATTGAAAATGTAGACGATTTACTTGAAGATCTAGAGCAAGCGATTGAAAAAGCGACGAATATCGTGTCAGTGAATTCTCAAAGAGTTTAATGGAGAAACAGGTACACCCTAGGATTTTACATTGCACTCCTTTTTTATCTGTGTTAAAATTTCAGACATAGTAAAGTGAATGTTAAGACAAAAAAGAATAGTCCATATATAGCTCTTATCAAGAGAGGTGGAGGGATGTGCCCGTTGAAACCCGGCAACCGACAAGGATTTTCCTTGGAAAGGTGCCAATTCACACAAAGCGTAGAGGCTTTGGGAGATGAGAGGAAGGCCTGCTTTTCCCTGCCTTTCTGCTCATGCAGAAGGGCTTTTTCTATTTTCTTTGAATCATAGAGGGATAGATTCATCAGGAGGCCATAAAAATAAATCGACTAAATTCATAGGCTTAATTGGATAAAGAGGTGAGCATACATGATTACATTGTCAAACGTCAGTAAACTTTTTCGAACAGGAAAAGCAAATAGCGAAACGATTCATGCCGTGAATAGTGTGAATTTAGAAATAAATAAAGGCGAGATTTTCGGAGTCATCGGATACAGTGGGGCTGGCAAGAGTACGCTCATACGTATGCTGAATGGGTTGGAACGGCCTACTGAGGGCTCCGTGAACGTTGCGGGAAATGAAGTTTCAACAATTAAAGGGTCTAAGCTTCGTAAAGCCCGTCAAGAGATTAGCATGATTTTTCAGCATTTTAATCTCTTGTGGTCAAGGACCGTTCAAGAAAATATATCCTTTCCTCTGGAAATTGCGGGCATCTCCAAGCAAGAACGCATCAAGCGCGTCAATGAACTCATTAAGTTAGTTGGATTGGAAGGAAGAGAAAAAGCGTATCCATCGCAGCTAAGTGGTGGACAGAAGCAAAGGGTGGGAATAGCGAGGGCTCTTGCCAATAACCCGAAAGTGCTTTTGTGTGATGAGGCCACGTCCGCTCTAGATCCCCAGACAACCGATTCCATCCTGGAATTGCTTGTGGATATAAATCAACGCCTTGGTTTAACCATTGTCTTGATTACACATGAGATGCATGTCATTCGGAAGATTTGCAATCGAGTGGCTGTGATGGAAAGTGGACGGGTAGTCGAACAGGGAGCTGTCCTGGAAGTATTCAGAAACCCTAAAGAACAGATGACTAAGCGTTTTGTTCAGCAGGTGACAGAACCAGAAGAGACAAAAGAAACGATGGAGCATTTGTTTGAACGGTATCCAGCAGGAAAAGTGATTCAACTGACATTCGTGGGGGATCATGCAGAAAGCCCGTTGATCACAAAATTGGTACGTAATTTTGAGTTGGATGTGAACATTGTCCAGGGGAAAATATCACAAACGAGAAGCGGCTCATATGGAACATTGTTCATCCACCTTGATGGCAGTGAAGATGAAATGCTCCGCGCAATCGAATTCATAAAAGCACAGCAGGTAGGCGTGGAGGTGATTACTCATGCTTGAAGAATTATTGCCGAATGTAGATTGGGAAGACATCATAGAAGCGACGAAAGAAACGCTGTATATGACAAGTATTTCAGTTGTAGCGACCTTTTTTATAGGGATACTATTGGGGTTGCTTCTGTTTTTAACAGGCAAGGGGAATATGTGGGAGAATCGGGGCGTTAACGGTGTGTTAAGTGCTTTCGTTAATATTTTCCGTTCGATTCCATTCCTTATCTTGATTGTATTATTAATTCCGTTCACCAAATTACTTGTCGGTAGCATGATTGGTGAGAATGCGGCATTACCAGCACTCATTATCGGTGCAGCACCGTTTTATGCGCGGATGGTCGAAATCGGCCTTCGTGAGATTGATAAAGGCGTGATTGAAGCGGCTAAATCAATGGGAGCCAAAACCAGCACCATCATTTATAAGGTCCTCCTTCCAGAATCGATGCCGGCCCTTATATCAGGCATCACGGTAACATCGATTGCATTGGTTGGATACACGGCAATGGCAGGTGTCATCGGGGCTGGTGGATTGGGTAACTTAGCCTATCTGGACGGTTATCAACGGAATCACAACGACGTTACCCTGGTAGCGACGATTGTCATATTAATTATTGTCTTCATCATACAGATTATCGGTGATGTGATTACTTCTAAATTGGATAAAAGATAAGGGGAGATGAAAAGGATGAAAAAGTTTTTAGGGTTTGCATTCGTTCTAGTTTTATCAATTGCATTGGCGGCTTGCGGAACGGATAAAGAGAAAGATACAGGTAGTGGCGATGATACGAAGAAGTTAGTGGTGGGTGCATCGAATGTACCACATGCAGAGATTCTTGAAAAAGCGATTCCTCTTCTTAAAGAAAAAGGCATTGAATTGGAAGTGGAAACATTCCAAGACTATATCTTGCCAAACAAGGCTTTGAACAATAAAGAACTGGACGCGAACTACTTCCAGCACATTCCTTATTTAGAATCTCAAATTAAGGAAAATGGATATGATTTTGTTAATGCAGGCGGCATCCATATTGAACCAATTGCTTTGTATTCACAAAAATATAAAAGCATTGATAAGCTTCCAGAAGGAGCAACAATCATTTTAAGCAGCTCTGTTGCAGACCATGGACGTGCCTTATCACTTTTAGAAAAGAATGGCCTGATTACTCTTAAAGAAGGCATTGATAAAACGACAGCTACAGTAAAAGATATTGTCGAGAATAAGAAGAACATTAAATTCGATGCAGATTATGAAGCGGCATTACTTCCGAAAATCTATGAAAGCGGCGAAGGAGATGCGGTCCTAATCAACTCTAACTATGCAATCGACGCTGGCTTGAATCCACTTAAAGATTCCATTGCAATAGAAGATTCTGAATCACCATATGTGAACGTGATCGCTGTTAATAAAGGTGACGAAGACAAAGAAGAAATCAAGACGCTTGTGGAAGTATTACATTCCAAAGAAATTCAAGATTTCATTCTTGAGGAATATGAGGGTGCAGTCGTACCTGCAAAGGAATAAAGCAACGAAAGACGACCTGGATTTCCAGGTCGTTTTTAAGTTGGGGTTTAAAGTTGAAAGCAAAGGGTATAGAATAGACGAAGAAACAAAATGATTCACAAATTTGAAAGGATGGTTCACTATCAATACTTTAGATTTAAACGTAACGAGCGAAATGGAAAAAGCTATGCAGTTATCACATGGGGTTGGGTACAGTGAATACAGCAGAAATTTAGACCTTCGTATCGAGGTTGAAAAAGTAAGAGATAGGGAACATGAGCAATGCAATAAAATGGTTCTGGAATTACAACGTAAAATCCACGGATAAGCATATATTAGAGTCTTTCAAAAATCGGTCTGTAGAGGTAAAATGAAAAGTGATCTGTTGTACGTACCGGATCCTGCTCATTACTCCTGCAGATCGATTTTTTTCATGATAAGGGCCAACCGTCTTCCCCTTGAACTTTTCGGGAATATCTTATTATGAATGGAATCCCGAATAATTAGCTTACATTAACGAAAACTAAAATAAGGGCATATTTGCAGTGAAAAGCCTTTATACGGTCGTTTTATAACAATAGGGCAGGTTTCCACTCCCTAGCGAGTAAAAACCTCCATCTATATTAGTTGATTCTAAATTGGATTTGTTATAAAATTGTAATGAGAATAAAGTGAGAATGATTTTTTGAAAACTATAGTCAAGAAAGTGATTTTCACTTTCTGTAATAAAATAGGAATTAAGTTCACGGAGGTATTATTATGTCAGGTTCAACATTAACGGTAAAAGATCTTCATGTATCAATAGAAGGCAAAGAAATTTTAAAAGGGGTTAACCTGGAAGTAAAAGGCGGAGAAATCCATGCAATCATGGGGCCGAACGGAACAGGTAAATCCACTTTATCTTCAGCAATCATGGGTCACCCTAAATATGAAGTAACAAGCGGAAGCATCAGTTTTGATGGTGAAGACGTATTGGAAATGGAAGTTGACGAACGTGCTCGTGTTGGTCTTTTCCTTGCTATGCAATATCCAAGTGAAATCAGTGGTGTTACAAATGCAGACTTCTTGCGTTCGGCTGTCAATGCACGCCGTGAAGAAGGCGACGAAGTTTCACTTATGAAATTCATCCGTCAAATGGATAAAAACATGGAATTCCTTGAAATGGATGAAGATATGGCTCAACGTTATTTGAATGAAGGATTCTCTGGCGGAGAGAAAAAACGTAATGAAATCCTTCAATTAATGATGATTCAACCAAAAATCGCCATTTTGGATGAAATTGACTCAGGTCTTGATATCGATGCACTTAAAGTCGTTTCTAAAGGAATCAATGAAATGCGTGGAGAAGACTTCGGTTGCTTGATCATCACTCACTACCAACGTCTACTAAACTACATCACACCTGATTTCGTACACGTTATGATGCAAGGTCGCGTCGTTAAATCAGGCGGTCCTGAATTAGCTGCACGACTAGAAGCAGAAGGTTATGACTGGATTAAACAAGAATTGGGCATTGAAGACGAAACTGTTGGCGAAGAAGCGTAAGTAGGAGGATTTGCAATGACTACAGAAATGAAATTATCGCTTGAAAAAGAGGACATAAGCTCTTATTCAACAAAAAATAATGAGCCATCTTGGCTATCAGACCTTCGAATCAAAGCTTTTTCAGATTTAGAAGAGCTTCCGATGCCTAGACCGGATAAAACGAAGATAGATAAATGGAATTTCACTTCATTCAAAACCCATACGGTTGAAAGTGAAGCATTTGCTTCTTTAGAAGAACTTCCAAAAGAGATTAAATCGATCATTGAAGAAAATGAAAATCTATACATTCAACGCAATAATACGCCGGCACATATTAATTTGTCAGCAGCTATAAAAGAACAAGGCGTTATCTTCACGGATATTTTCACAGCGGCTCGAGATCATGCTGAGTTAGTACAGAAGTATTTCATGAAAGATGGCGTGAAAGTGAATGAACACCGTTTAACGGCTCTACATGCTGCATTGCTTAACGGGGGAGCATTCCTATATGTTCCGAAAAATGTAGAAATCAAGGAACCAATCCAAGCAGTATTCTTGGTGGATAATCCTGAAACTACACTGTTCAATCACGTATTGATCGTAGCGGAAGATAATAGTTCTGTAACATACGTGGAGAACTACTTCTCGGCCGTTGAGTCTAATGAAGGCATCGCTAATATCGTAACGGAAGTGTTTGCGAATGCAAATGCGAAAGTGGAATATGGCGCTGTTGACACTCTATCCAAAGGATTCACAACATATGTGAACCGTCGTGGGGTAGTTGCACGCGATGCTCGTCTTGAGTGGGCACTTGGATTGATGAACGATGGTAATACGATTTCAGATAATACAACCAATCTAATAGGTGATGGCTCTTACGGAGATACAAAATCCGTAGTGGTTGGACGCGGGGAACAAAAACAAAACTTCACGACAGCCGTTGTTCATTTCGGAAAACGCTCTGAAGGCTTCATCCTTAAGCATGGTGTTATGAAAGACAGTGCATCAACCATCTTTAATGGTATTGGTAAAATAGAGTATGGTGCCACAAAGGCCAATGCGGAACAGGAATCACGTGTATTGATGTTAAGTGAAAAGGCACGTGGAGACGCTAACCCAATCCTGTTAATCGATGAGGATGATGTTACGGCAGGACATGCTGCGTCTGTCGGCCGTGTTGATCCCCTTCAACTTTATTACTTGATGAGTCGTGGTATCGCGAAAAAAGAAGCAGAAAGACTTGTCATTCACGGATTCTTGGCCCCTGTTGTAAATCAACTTCCAATCGAAGGAGTTAGAAAACAACTAGTCGAGGTCATTGAAAGGAAAGTACAGTAATGAACCCATACGAAATTCGTAAGCTTTTTCCGATATTAGATCAAGAAGTCAATGGTCAGCCATTAGTTTATTTAGACAGCGCTGCAACATCTCAAAAACCGGCTGCTGTCATTGAAACGATTGAAAATTATTACCGCGGTTTCAACTCTAATGTTCACCGTGGTGTGCATACACTTGGAACAAAAGCTACGGATGCGTATGAAGGTGCACGTGAAAAAGTTCGTAAATTCATCAATGCATCCTCTACTGAAGAAATCATATTCACTAGAGGAACGACTACATCCTTAAATACCGTAGCGAAGAGTTACGGTGGTGCAAATATTAAAGAAGGTGACGAAATTGTCATCTCCTATATGGAACATCATAGTAATATCATTCCATGGCAGCAGCTCGCTAAAGAAAAGGGTGCTGTACTGAAATATATTCCGCTACAAGAGGATGGAACGATTTCGCTTGATGATGTGCGGGCTACCATTACGGATGCCACGAAAATCGTGTCTGTCATGCAGGTTTCCAATGTGCTTGGTGTGATTAATCCTGTTAAGGAAATCGCAAAGATCGCGCATGAACATCATGCAATCATGGTGGTGGACGGAGCGCAAAGTACACCGCATATGAAAGTGGATGTCCGTGATTTAGATTGTGATTTCTTTGCTCTTTCAGGCCATAAAATGGTCGGTCCGACTGGAATCGGCGTATTATATGGTAAAAAGGAACTTCTCGAAAAAATGGAGCCGATTGAATTTGGTGGAGAGATGATTGACTTCGTAGGTTTGTATGAATCTACTTGGAAAGAACTCCCTTGGAAATTCGAAGCCGGAACTCCAATCATCGCAGGTGCCATCGGTCTTGGTGCTGCCATTGATTTCTTGGAAGAAATCGGCATGGATCAAATCGAACAGCATGAACACAAACTTGCTGCCTATGCGATCGATAAGTTGTCTGAAGTGGAAGGCCTTACGATTTATGGCACAAAAGATCCGAAAAAACGTGCCGGTGTAGTAACCTTTAATATAGATGACGTCCATCCACATGACGTCGCTACCGTCCTAGATGCAGATGGAATCGCTGTCCGTGCCGGTCATCACTGCGCTCAGCCTTTAATGAAATGGCTGGACGTATCATCGACAGCAAGAGCAAGTTTCTATCTATATAACACGGAAGAAGAGATCGATAAGCTAGTGTCCGGGCTTGTCAAAACGAAGGAGTATTTCAGTAATGTCTTTTGATAACTTAGATACACTTTACCGTCAGGTCATCATGGATCACTATAAGAAACCCCGTAACAAGGGTATGCTTGAAGATGGAAGTTTGACCATCGATATGAATAATCCCACATGCGGCGACCGTATTCGTTTAACGATGAAAATCGAAGACAATAAGGTCAGTGATGTTAAATTCGATGGCGATGGCTGTTCGATTTCAATGAGCTCGGCTTCCATGATGACTCAAGCCATCAAAGGAAAAGATATAGAGACGGCTTTAGCGATGTCCAAGACTTTTTCAGAAATGATACAAGGAAAAGAGTATGATGATGAAATCGACCTTGGTGACATTGAAGCACTTCAAGGGGTCTCTAAGTTCCCTGCACGAATCAAGTGCGCGACTCTAGCCTGGAAGGCCATGGAAAAAGGTTTAAAGGAATAATTAAATTTAAATGAGCTGTTGTAGATTCAGCCATTTGAAATGGAGGAATACAAGCTATGGCTAAAAAGATGCCTGAAATTGGCGATTATAAATATGGCTTTGCGGATAAAGATATTTCCATCTTCCGCTCAAAGCGCGGCCTGACAAAAGAAATCGTGGAAGAAATTTCACGCATGAAAAGTGAACCACAATGGATGCTAGATTTCCGTTTGAAATCATTGGAGCATTTTTACAATATGCCGATGCCTCAGTGGGGCGGAGACCTAAAAAGCTTGAACTTCGACGAAATCACTTACTATGTGAAACCATCTGAGAAGTCCGAGAAATCATGGGATGAAGTGCCTGATGAAATCAAGCAAACGTTTGATAAATTAGGAATTCCTGAAGCGGAGCAAAAATATTTAGCAGGGGTTTCTGCTCAATATGAATCCGAAGTGGTTTACCACAACATGAAGGTAGAATTAGAAGACATGGGTATCGTATTTAAAGATACGGATTCCGCTCTTCGTGAAAATGAAGATATCTTCCGCGAGCATTTCGGTAAAACGATTCCGCCAACGGATAATAAATTCGCTGCCTTGAATTCAGCTGTATGGTCCGGTGGATCATTCATCTATGTACCAAAAGGCGTGAAAGTGGATACACCGCTTCAAGCATACTTCCGTATTAACTCAGAAAATATGGGTCAATTCGAACGTACGCTGATCATCGTCGATGAAGGAGCATCCGTTCATTATGTTGAAGGTTGTACAGCACCAGTTTATACAACCAATTCCCTTCATAGTGCGGTCGTGGAAATCGTCATCAAAAAAGACGCATATTGCCGTTATACGACAATTCAAAACTGGGCTAACAATGTGTTTAACTTGGTTACGAAACGTGCGGTTTGTGATGCGAATGCAACGATGGAATGGATTGATGGAAACATCGGTTCTAAACTGACGATGAAATACCCAGCCGTCATCTTAAAAGGCGAAGGCGCTCGTGGTATGACATTATCCATTGCCATTGCTGGTAAAGGTCAACATCAAGATGCAGGAGCGAAAATGATTCACCTTGCACCTAACACTTCTTCAACAATCGTATCAAAATCGATTTCTAAACAAGGCGGGAAAGTAACTTACCGTGGTATGGTCCATTTCGGACGTAAAGCCGAGGGAGCCCGCTCAAATATCGAATGCGATACATTAATCATGGATAATCAGTCAACATCTGATACAATCCCATACAATGAAATTTTAAATGACAACATTTCTCTTGAGCATGAAGCGAAGGTTTCCAAAGTATCAGAAGAGCAATTGTTCTACTTGATGAGCCGTGGAATCTCTGAGCAAGAAGCAACAGAAATGATCGTCATGGGCTTCATTGAGCCATTCACGAAAGAGCTTCCGATGGAATATGCAGTAGAAATGAACCGCTTAATCAAGTTCGAAATGGAAGGTTCTATTGGTTAATCATCTATATATGTTTTTAACAAACGTTGTAGATGGAATAAAGTGAAGGAAACCGGGTGTGCACATGCCATTTCGGTTTTCCTTTGCCCGAAGAAGGCGAACTTAGTTCGTCTTCTTCTATTTTTTTCTGTTGATCCTCTTAAAGGGTTTAGACGATTGAAGGGAAAGTACCAATCAAGCAGGTACTTTTTTTGTCTTTAAAAGAAAGTACATATAGGTAGAGGTGGATATTGTGGATTGGCTGATTCAGAATAAAGAATTGGTTTTCGTAGGAATCGGTGTTAGCCTTGTTTTAGGGCTGACTGGGATATTCCTGAAAAAGGGGGAACCGAACTCCCAGCCGGTTTCCGGAAGTCGTTCTAAGAGTCATGGAAGGGATCATAGTGGTGCGATTAGGCATCATGATGAATAAACTGAACCGTTTTGGCTAGAATGGTTCTAAAATATTAAGTCTGAAAAAGGTCCTTATCCAAGGGCCTTTTTCATTTACTCATTATCTGCACGAAATGATAGGTTAAAAGGGAAGAATCCTTGCTGGATGTATGTGTAACAACCGGTAGATTTTGATATGATAAAGGAATAGGAAACCAGTCGTATGAGAAGCAGGAAGAGTGAATCGAGTGACAGTGCTTATACGTTTTGAAGTCAGTAGTGAAAGGGTAAAAAAAGTATAGTGTAAGTGGTTTAGGAGGGGTGAAGAGTGATATACATTGGCTTAACAGGTTGGGGGGACCATGATTCATTATCAATCGATAAAGTTCCCACTCGTGACAAGCTGAAGGTATATGGAGCGCATTTTCCAACGGTTGAGGTGGATGCATCTTTTTATGCCATTCAGCCGAGGCGGAATATAGAAAAGTGGATAGCCGAGACAGCAGATTCCTTTCAATTTGTTGTAAAAGCCTATCAGGGAATGACTGGTCACCAAAGAGGTGAGATTCCTTTTGAAAGTAAAAAAGAGATGTTCACTGCATTCCGGGAATCTCTTGAAGCTTTTCAAAAGTCGGGTAAACTCGCGATGGTCCTTTTTCAGTTTCCGCCATGGTTTGATTGCAAACGGGAGAATGTTCAGTATCTCCGATGGTGTAGGGCGGAGATGGGGGATATTCCTGTGGCCATTGAGTTCAGGAACCAAAGTTGGTACCGACCGAATAGGGTCCAGCAGACACTCGAGTTCATCGAGCAAGAAGGGTGGATTCACACGGTATGTGACGAACCACAGGCAGGAGAAGGTTCCATCCCCCTTGTCCTCAAGGCTACGCATCCAGATAAAACGTTAGTACGCTTTCATGGACGCAATATCCACGGTTGGCAGAAACCAGCTTCTGGAGCAAACTGGCGGGAAGTGCGCTATTTATATCGCTATAACCAACAGGAATTAACCGACTGGGTGGGAAAACTTCGCCTATTAGAAAAGCAGAGTAAGGATGTATATGTATTGTTCAACAATAACTCTGGTGGGGACGCGGCGGATAATGCCAAACAATTTATCGATTTGCTAGGCCTTACATATGAAGGATTGGCTCCTAAGCAACTTGGTTTGTTTTAATTTGGACTATATAATGAATAAAGACTGGGTGGGCAAACTAGAAGAAGAGCTTTAGCTCACAAATCGATAAAGGCGGATTTCTTCATGATATGGGTATTATTAATTAGTGTGGGTTTATTGGCGGGTACAATCGGGGCCCTTGTAGGATTAGGGGGCGGAATCATCATAGTGCCTTCGCTCTTATTTCTAGGTAGCTCCACAGAGGTGATGGGCGCCTTGACGCCACAAGTAGCGGTTGGTGTTTCAACAGTCATCATGATTTTCACTGGATTGGCTTCCACTTTATCTTATATGAAGCATAAAGTAGTGGATTATAAGGCCGGTCTCATTTTCTTTGCTGGAAGCGCCCCAGGGGGGATCATCGGAGCTTATGTGAACAAAGTTCTCAATGTGGATGCATTTTCGCTGTACTTCGGCCTTTTTATGATAGTGATGGCCATCGTCTTATTGGTGAAAGATAGATTGCGACCGATCACCTTCAAACCGGGGACCGGAAAAATCACCAAGACTTATATAAACAAAAATGGACAGGCATCCACTTATGGATATCAGCCCTTGGTGGCCATATCCATCTCATTTGTCGTGGGGATCAGTTCCGGGTTATTTGGCATTGGCGGAGGATCGCTCATGGTCCCGGTCATGATGCTGGTATTTTTCTTCCCGCCCCATGTGGCTGTGGCGACATCGATGTTCATGGTATTTTTATCTTCCATTACGAATTCCATCACGCATATCTCTCTGGGGAATGTTCATTGGCCATATGTGATTGCCTTGATTCCAGGGGCTTGGCTTGGTGCGAAACTTGGAGCTTTTGTGAATACACGCCTGAACAGCTCAGCACTTGAGAACATGCTGAAATTGGTTCTGATCATTATTGGGCTACGTCTTATTTACCAAGGTATAACAGGATAACGAGGGGGAAAAATGATGTCAGAAATCATACATCTATATCACACCAATGATTTTCACAGTCATTTTGAAAATTGGCCTCGTATTGATAAGTTTCTTAAAGAAAGAAGACAACTTCATCAAGAAACGGGAGAGGAAGCGGTCATACTAGATATAGGAGACCATGTCGACCGCTGGCACCCATTCTCAGAAGGTACGATGGGTAAGGGGAATATTGACCTTCTGAACGAAGCGGGTTATCAATATGTAACAATCGGCAATAACGAAGGCATTACATTGCCTCATGAAGCGTTGGATACTTTGTATAATAAAGCTCATTTCAAGGTATTGGCAGCGAATATCTATTACCTGAACGATAATAGGCCCCAATGGGCGCTTCCTTACTGGATACATACCACGAAAAAAGGTACAAAGCTTGGCATGATCGGGCTGACCGCCTTTTTCCAAAAGTTTTATCGTGCATTGGATTGGCATATTGCCGATCCATTTGCGGAATTACAAAAACAGATAGAAAAGATCAAGGAAATGGCAGATGTAGTGATCGTTCTTTCTCATCTGGGCATACATGATGACGAAAGAATGGCAGAAGACTTTCCGGAAATAGATATCATTCTTGGTGCTCACACCCATCATATTCTTCATCAAGGAAAACTCGTCAACCAAGCATTACTTTGTGGTGCGGGAAAATATGGGTTTTATATTGGTCAAGTGGAATTGACCCTTAATGACAAAAAAGAAGTAATCAAGAAGACGGCCATGCTCTACGATACCAACGACCTTCCCGAATTGGAGGGCGAGCGGAGCTGGATTGAAGATATGAACCAAGTCGGGAGGGATGCTCTCAAACAAGTTGTCCTATCCTTACCTGAACCTTTGGAGAATGATTGGTTTAAAGTGTCGCCGCTTACGAAGATTCTAGGTGAAGCGTTACGAGAGTGGAGCGAAGCGGACTGTTCCTTTGTGAATGCTGGGCTGTTATTGGAAGGCTTGCCACAAGGTCCCGTCTCCAAAGGGGATATTCACCAGATCTGTCCCCATCCGATCAATCCGTGCATCGTTGAAGTGAATGGCCGGGAATTGAAGGAAATCCTCATGCTTTCCCGAAATGAGGAGTGGCCCCATATCCAGGTGAAGGGCTTCGGATTCCGAGGAAAGATCATGGGAGTCATGCACTATGATCAAATAGAATTTAAACGGACGAAAAACGGAATCGTTAAAGAAATCAGCGTGAAAGGTACAAAGATTCAACCGGATCAAACCTATAAACTGGCCCTACCAGATATGTTTACGTTCGGGCACTTCTTCCCAAGCATTCAGCGCTCCAAACAAAAGGAGTACTTAATGCCAGAATTTTTACGTGATATCCTTTTATGGAAGTTGAAAAAAATGTATCCCGACAACTAGGTATATATCACGGTTCCTCCCTCTTTTTCATAATATATGAGAAAGAGGGGGCGAAACCAATTGATTAACATGATGCCAATAATGATCGATAGCAAAACATTCTTAGCCATCTCCGTCCAACTGCCCAAAACCAATTTGCTTGCCGTAGCATCCGAAAAGGGATATATCATGTGCGGAGCATTAGACGTCGGTCTTTTGAATGAAACGTTAAAGGACCGGAAAATCCTTGCAGGAAGGGCTATAGGCGTTAAAACGATAGAAGAGTTACTGGATGCACCTCTCGAAACCGTTACGTGGGAGGCTGAAGAAAAGGGCATTTACCGGGGAATGATTGGAAGGAAGGCATTAATGAAAATGATTTAACCATAAAGGCTTTCCTTTAAATAGAGGGAGCCTTATTTTTAATTGAAAAAAATAAATATGTTTCAGGTTGAATTTCCACAAATATAGCCGATATTTCCTATAAGGAACTATTTAAAATTTTGAATCTGAAACGGAGTATTAGTATGAGGCTATCCATTACAGCGTCGCTTAATCCGGGAGAGCGGCTCGGTATGAACATCTATAATGAGCAGGGCAACATCCTTTTGAGCGAGGGGCTAACATTGACACAAAAAATGATCAATCGATTGGTTGCCCTTAATATTCCCTTTGTTTATATTCAAGATTCTAGAACGGATGACATCATGCCAAAGCCACCGATTTCTGGGGAACTAAGGCGAGAGGCCCTTCAAACGATAGAAGCCACTTTTCTGGAAATCAAAAATGGCGTCAAGGTGAATAGTGCATTTACCATCGAGAAGGCCGCGTTGAAATTCACCCATCTCGTACGAAGTATCATGGAAGAGTTGAAAAACAGCAACGAATTGCTGACTTTACTGGCTGACGTCTATACATATGATGATTATATTTTTACTCATTCCTTTAATGTGACGCTATACACACTTGCTTTAGGTATGGAATTGAAGCTAGAAAAAAAACAGTTAGAAGTTCTTGGGCTGGGCGCCATTCTACACGATGTCGGCAAGATGCTTGTACCAGTGGATATCTTGAGAAAGCCGGATAAGCTAACCGAGGAAGAGTTTGAGCAAATTCAAAAGCATCCCGAGTATGGATTTCATTTAATTAAAAACGTATATACGGTTTCACTCATCGTCGCGAATTGCGCCTATCAACACCATGAAAGGCTGGATGGGTCTGGATATCCCCGTGGGGTCAGGGGAGACGAAATTCATTATTACGGTAAAATCATTGCGGTCGCCGATGTATTCGATGCGGTTACATCTAATCGCGTTTACCGCAAGGCGATGCTTCCCCATGAGGGCTTGGAAATCTTATATGCAGGTGCAGGGAAAAAGTTCGACAAACAGATAATCGAGGCTTTTCGCCGGGCGGTGGCCATTTATCCTAACGGATTAACTGTGGAACTGAATGATGGGAGAAAAGGAATCGTCTCTTCCCAAAACGAGGGAATAGGGGATCGACCCATTGTACGTATCCTTGAGGAACCTAACCATAAAGTAGTGCATCCATATGAGGTGGATTTACGGACAGACCTCCATTTGCTGATAAAGGAGTGCCTGAATATACAAGAAAACAGCTTAACCTTATAAAGGGCAAGCTGTTTTTTACTTCTTATCTTCCTTCTCGTCCTTCATGATGGCAGGAGCGACCGTGCCGCTTCCGTTGCTATAATAACTTGGGACATCCCCCTGCATCAAAATGCTGCCAACCTTCACTTCCTGGCTGACTTTGGTTTCTTTTGTGAATGAGGGGATGACAATCTGGATATTGACATTGAAATCGACGGACATTTCGTAATACACATTATTGATGCCGGCGTTTGTGAGTTTGGTTTTTAAATCCGACTGGACATTCCCGATGACGGACATTTTCACGGGAATCTTGGGTCCATAATTGGAAAGAAGGCTATTTCCGGTTACCACCCCTAAGGGGACATAATACACCACCGTTTTATATTGTTCATCATTAAGTTTGGCTGGTTCCTTTTTGTTGAAGGGATTTCCCTTTTTAATTCCGAGATTATTTTGAATATCCTTTGTGATGTTGGAACGTAATTCATTATAGATTCCAGGGTTAAAGCTGTAGGAGGGGTTGGCATCGTCATTTTTGTTGGTGACGATGATCTTTTCCATATCGACTTTAGAGATATTGTCATCAACAGCTTCGTGAATGGTCTCGGTTGCAATCCGCTTGATTTCATTTTCTGCCACTTTCATGATGACCGGTTCAATTTCCTTATCAACGTAACGAAGCGTCAGGATGCTTGATAGGATAAAAAGGATGAATGAATAAAGAAAAACCTTTCTGGTAGGAAGAGGTCCTTTTTTGCGGAACTTTTTTGGGCGGAATCTTTTTCGAAACACACTTTAGCCCCCTTTACTAATACTTATGCATAAAGTTCGGGGGTTTATGTTCGTTATATAACAAAAAGCAGCGAAGGAACCCAACGCCGCTCATCTTGTTTTTTTTGCTAAATCCTTTCGTTCCCACATTTTCAAATAAGGATAGGGATCAAAACTCCACTCGGTGATTCCATTATCTTTATACATCCCATAATGGAGATGAGGCGGGAATTTTCCGGATGTCCCGGGCGGTCCGTAACCCGTACTGCCCACACCGCCGATGACCTGACCAGGCTCGACGATTTGTCCCACCTTCAAACCTTCAGAAAAACCGCTTAAATGGGCGAAGTAATGGTACGTATTGTTTAGGTCACGTATGCCAATCCGCCACCCTCCATATTTATTCCACCCCTTCATTTCAATGATCCCATAACACGTAGAACGGACGGGAAGGCTATAGTCCGCGAATATATCCGTTCCTTCATGAATCCTTCGGCCTCCCCATCCTCGAGCACTCCCCCATGTATTTAAATACGTATAATGAGTCCGTACGGGTACAGGGAAGGCTTTTTCCTGTAAATCTAGCCTGCCATACTTTTTATAGATATGGGCGTGGCCAACGATGATGCTGACTGTCTTGTCCCTTTTATAATAATCAAATAGTCCAATCCGGATATTATCTTCATCTGTGCCGTAATACAGGAGATGCTTGGCAAAGGCATATAAACGGTCGGTGTCGTTTTCCAGTTCCGCTTTTCCGTCCCCGTTGCCATCCTGCCCCAATCCATCGAAGAAAGAGATGGAAAGCGGGTTTGAGTCGGTGAGGTTGGGATTGAGGGCCCCTCTCCACCTCGAAGGCTCCATGTGGATCCCTATCAGGCCCTTGGCCGGTTCCAAATCGTTTCGGGAAAGTCGCAGGCTATGTTCGTATTGGTCGGCTCCTGCAAGGTAATACCAAGGAATCTGCAAGGTGGCCTCCATGTTTTTATATAGTTCCATCCTCCCTTGATAGGGATCCGGGGTTTCGGCTGCCGATACTGATGGTATATGGGTATTCAAACAAAACAAACAGGCGATGAAGAAAAGTAATCCCTTTTTCAAAGAGGCAGCTCCTTTCGTAGACAATTCGTATTCATCCTTTCGTAGACAATTCGTATTCATCCTTTCGTGTAGCTGGACATCGAGCCTAAATGCTTTTCTTTCTGCTTCTTCTATAGTTTTACTGATTTAGCTTTAAACATGAAAAATAAATAATGGTAAACCTCCTATAACTTGTATATTTGCGTTATTATTGTTAAAGTAGGGTGTCATAATTTCTCAGAATGGAGTGACTTTCTTGTCTACTACTAATAAAGAAATTCTTCGTAAACCAGACTGGCTGAAAATTAAATTAAATACAAATGAAAATTATATGGGTCTGAAAAATATGATGAGGGAAAAAAATCTTCATACCGTTTGTGAAGAGGCAAAATGTCCGAATATCCATGAATGCTGGGCGGTTAGACGGACAGCCACATTCATGATTTTAGGTGAAATTTGCACGAGGGCTTGCCGGTTTTGTGCAGTCCAGACAGGCCTTCCCAATGAATTGGATTGGGCCGAACCTGAACGTGTAGCGGATTCCGTCGTGTTAATGAATCTAAAGCATGTGGTGATTACGGCCGTGGCCCGTGATGATTTAAAGGATGGGGGCGCCGCTGTTTTTGCTGAAACAGTCCGGGCTATCCGGCGTAAGAATCCGTTTACATCCATTGAAGTCTTACCTTCTGACATGGGTGGCGAATACGACAATATTAAGATGTTGATGGATGCTAAGCCTGATATACTGAACCATAATATCGAGACGGTAAGAAGCCTTTCCGATAAAGTACGGGCTAAAGCGAAATATGAGCGATCATTGGAGCTATTAAAAAGGGCAAAAGAATTACAGCCGGAAATACCGACAAAATCCAGTTTAATGGTAGGGCTAGGGGAGACGCGTGAAGAAATCCTTGAAACCATGGATGACCTTAGAGCACATCATGTGGATATCATGACGATCGGCCAATATTTACAACCGACGAAAAAGCATTTAAGGGTGTTGAAATACTATACACCGGAAGAGTTTGCGGAATTAAAGGAAAGGGCATTGGAAAAGGGGTTCAGCCATTGTGAATCCGGTCCGCTCGTCCGTTCTTCCTACCATGCAGATGAACAGGTGAATGCTGCGGCCAAGCATAAACATAGTAAAGGTGAAGAGTTACTGAAATAAAAAGGAAAGGACCGATTCTTATTCGGTCCTTTCTTAGGTTCATGCTAGTTAATCCATGGTCTTTTGACGAATGTTATCATGACGATCTCTTTTGTCATTCATCATTTCTCCATTTTCATTTTCTACATTACTCATCTTGTAGCCTTGAGGGGACTTGAGCATATTTTTGATGGTTTGTTCAATTGTATAATCCATTCCTTGACTGCCAGAACCCAGTGTGGCGAAGTTCTCGATATCCTGTGCGTGTGTTTGGTCGTCACTTACATATACATGATAGTAACGGGGTACGACGCCCATGGCAGTACGTTTCACCTGGTCAGCCGTTTCAGTCCGGTTTTTTGAATCCGTATCATAAACGACTAGTACTTCCTCATCCGTGACGAGTGTAGCGACGTCATTGACATTTGGTAGCTGAACGCTTAGTGTTGAAATCATATCAGCTAGCTGTTCGCGATCGATGGAGGCCGTTTTATTGTCGATGTTTCTTCCATCAACGGTCGTTTTATTCGTACGGGTAAAGCCGAAATCGTCACGATTGGTGTCTTGATTACGATTATCCTCGTCATAATACTTCGACGGGTTATTTACATTTTGTGGGTCACCTGCACCCCTGTCATTATTCATCAAACCGTTGCTTTGATCTTGATTGCCCGAGCAGCCCGTTAGAGCAATAATTGAGCTTAAACCTACCGTTAGGATCATTTTTTTCAACGGAAACACCCCCTTGTCTAATAGGGTGAACATATTTCTTGATTTTTCGCTTAGTAATTAATGGGGAATCAGTTATAATTTAAAGAAGGAATGCATTTTAAAGAGGTGAAACGTATGATCAACATCAATAACCTGACGTATGAAATCATTGAAGACGAAAGAGAAGGCTATAATGAAGAAGCATTTAAAGCAAGATACAGTGAGATATTAACGAAGTATGATTATATTGTCGGGGATTGGGGTTACGGTCAATTGAGACTCCGCGGTTTTTTCGACGACACTAATCAGAAAGCCACCTTTGACACGAAAATTAGCACGCTCAGTGAATATCTATATGAATACTGTAATTTTGGTTGCCCGTATTTCGTCGTAAAGAAAATTAAAAAGTAAAAAGAGCCAGAATGGATTCTGGCCTTTTTCATTTCTCTCGATCACGAGTTTCCGTACCCTTTATATGGAGGTTGAATATGTTTTTCCGGGTCATCATGAGTAGGATGAGCACCGGGATACTTCCGCTGTAGGTTTTCATGAAGCGATTTATTTTCATAATTGAATGCACTCTGATAACGTTGTCCTTCTAGCCACGGCGTGGTTTTATTCTCAACGGGAGCATCCTGATTTATGGGCGATCCGAACGGTCCCTCTGGAAACTCTTCTGGAATTAGAAAGTCCTGTTGTTTTTGCACGGTTGAAAAATCGTGGTATGTTTCCTCTTTTTTATCCAAGGCAATCCCTCCTCATGTACTCCATACATTCAGTAGGTTACCCTCTTTTAAGAAAAAACGGCGCACTTAGATGATTTCCATTAAAAAGTGGGTAAGTTCCTCCGCTTCCGCTTCTGTCAGTGAAAATGCATGTTCAAGATAGCCTTCCTCTTCCAAATCATCCGGCCCGATAATGGCAAAACGATTGCTCTGCATATTCAGCACAAGTTTTTTTCCATAAAAACGGTCGGTCATCGTAATGGCAAAATCATATCTGGATTCCTCTCCCATAAAACTAATGAACCTGGTTTTCGTATCAACTAAATCATTGTATAAATAAAAACGATCTTCCACAGTATCACACCTTTCCCCTTGCCTGCAATTGGTAGTACCATCATCATAACAAAACGGTTGCCATAGGGAAACAGACATTTTTGTCGCCTGCCAAGTTGCCGTTTCTTCAAGAAATGAGTATTTAGTATGAAGTTTCTGATAAAACGACAAAATTTTTCTGTTTTAAGCTAAAAAAATCCCTATTTATGTTAGAATATAGGAAAAATAACCCGGAATAGAGGAAGATTCTATGACATCGTTAAAGGGTAAAGGGTATATATTACTAGGAAAATGGTTCAAGGTATTTTCCTCATCAGCCAAACTTCGGTTCTACCCGCCACAGTTCGCCCTAAGAAAGCCAGTGGTTCGCGCGGTGGAAGCGGCTATTTCCCATGATTATGAAGTGGCAGTCATAGTTTTTAACGTAAAAGAATTGCTCGAACTTAAAGAAAAGGGCCAGCACGAAGAACTTCCCCAGTTCATTACCAGTTTGAAACAGGCATTTAAAAAGGTTGTAATAGATAAAGTACGGGAAGAAAACCTATTAACGATACATGACTATTATTCAGACGGCATTACTCTCTTAATGAACATAAAAGGGTCGTCGAAATCATTGATCTATATGGATGAATTAATCCGTTCCATTTCCAGGGAAGTGAAAGAAAGGTTGCTTAGTGTTAACCCTGAACAACCGGTCACTTTAAACACAGGATACATGTTCGTGGAGCATAAGCATTATTCGATTGAGGGAGCCCTTGATAAAGCGCATAGGCAAGCGGTCACCATGGCAGAAGCTGAATCACCGATGAATGAAATGCGGGAATCGATTAATCAAATTATCGAGAATGGGAATATTAACTTACTGGCACAACCCATTTTTGATGTGGCGACCAATCAAATCAAGGCATATGAAGTGCTGACCCGTGGCCCGCGTGGTACAGAGCTAGAGAACCCATTGGCGCTTTTCGCAGTGGCCAGGCAGACGGGGCGGTTATATGATTTGGAGAAAATCGTTTTGGAAAAGTCCTTCAGACAGATTTCCGAGAATGAGTCCCCCCAGAATGTGTTTATCAATTTCACCCCGGTAACGCTCAGTGATCCCCGGTTCGTAAATGAAGTAAAGGATATGCTCAAGAAATACAAAGGTGTGCATGCTAATCAGATCGTCATGGAAATTACCGAAAGAGACCCGATTCTAAATATAGAAGAATTCATTGAAAGCATTAGAGGGTTACGTGAATTGGGGTTCCGTCTAGCAGTGGATGATACGGGAGTAGGATACTCAAGTCTCTACGCGATCATAGAAATCATGCCGGAGATCATAAAAATCGATCGATCGGTCATCGAGAATATCGATCATAATGCCGTGAAAGAAACGATGTTAAAAGGACTTTTACTGATTGCCAAGGAGACAGGATCGGTTGTCGTGGCAGAAGGAATTGAGAGTATAGGAGAAGCTATGGTATTATCAAGGAATAGGGTTGATTTGGCGCAGGGGTATTACTACGCTAGACCTTCAACTGTAGATAAAATTTCTATATCATCTTAAGAATCAGAAAGGATCTGGGAGTATGTACTTTGTAGACCGACAAAAAATCGGACGGATTTTAGAGTATCTGGAAAAACAATTGGAGCTTTTTGAAGGACAGGAAAGTTGGAACGGGAAACTTATGGAACATAGTGTCGAGAGGATCATTCAAACCTCCATTGATTCCGTATTGGATGCGGGGAATGCCATGATCGATGGTTTCATTATGCGTGACCCAGGCAGCTATGAAGATATTGTCGATATCCTGCTAGACGAAAAGGTCATTACCGAACCGATTTCCTTACAATTTAAAAAGGCATTGCCATTAAGAAAGATGCTCGTTCAGGACTTCATTGAAGTGGATCATACAGTGCTCCTAACCGTTTTCAAGGAAAACATTGAAGCATTCAAGCAATTCCCTGAGTTAATAAGGAACTATTTATTAAACGAATTGGGCCCAGTTTCAGCATTCAAAAACTAATTTGGTTAAATAGGGGGGAATGTGCATGAAGGCATATAAAGGATATTTAATTGACTTAGATGGCACAATGTACCGTGGCACCGAGCAAATAGCGGAAGCGGCCGGTTTTATAAATGAGTTAAGAAAAAGGGACATCCCTTATTTATTCGTGACCAATAATTCATCCAGGACACCTGAGCAAGTGGCCCAAAAGCTGCGCAGTATCGGTATTGCGACTGACGATGCCCAGGTATTCACGACAAGCATGGCGACGGCAAACTACATTGCTGAACAAAAGGAAAATGCGTCCGTCTATGTCGTGGGTGAAGAAGGCATTACCGAGGCGTTGAGAGAAAAGGGTATGAAACTTGTTGATGAACATCCTGATTTCCTGGTCATGGGCATTGATCGTGGCGTGAATTATGAAAAGTTATCCAAAGCATGCCTTGCTGTCAGAAATGGAGCCGTTTTCATTTCGACGAATGGCGACATCGCCATTCCTACCGAACAGGGTCTTTTACCAGGGAACGGGGCGTTGACTTCTGTCGTTTCCGTTTCTACGCAAGTTCAGCCGATTTTCATCGGTAAACCGGAATCTGTCATCGTTGAGCAGGCCCTTAGGGTATTAGGTGTGCCTAAAGAACAGACAATCATGGTCGGCGATAATTACGATACGGATATTTTGGCAGGGCTTAATGCAGGGATTGATACCTTACTTGTACATACGGGCGTCACGACAAAGGAACGGTTAAAGGAATACGAAAAACAACCGACTTATGTGGTGGATACCCTTGATTTATGGCAGTTTGAATAAAAAAAGATCCAGGTTTGCAGATGCTAAAATGTACCCTATAGAGTAGACACTTTAAAAAAGTCTCTCTATAGGGTACTTTTATTTGTATAAAGAAAAGATAGGATTGGAGATACATCACA
>NZ_JBIWDJ010000003.1:0-540618 GCF_044761955.1 Peribacillus sp. NPDC097225 | reverse complement strand
GAACCTAAAAAAGATGACCCCTGTTCAATACAGAGATCATCTTTTAAAAATTGCTTAGGCTTTTTTAAAATGTCCTTTACACAGGGTACACTTTATCCTTCTTTAGACTTTTTTCATGCTGGATATTCGATTATCCAATCAAATATATTACTTATCTGCCTGTTCTTTTTGATTTGCGCTTTCATATGAAACGTCGGCAACCTTCCAGACGTCATTTTCTTTTTTCAAGGTAACTGTCTCTACATGTTTCCCGGAAGTGACAGGGCCCCCTTCTGACACCTCAAATGACTCTTGTACATAAATGTAGTCCGAGTTTTCCCCATAGATTACTTCTGTATGATCATCATAGCTAAAGAAAGGAATATAATAGGGTGCGAAATCCGAACCGAAGGCCATATAACCTCCCTCGACTTGCACGACATTGGCTTTATAAAACTTATCTATGAACTCTTCCGTGAAGTGATCATTCAGTTTTCCTTTAATGTCTTTCTCCGTTCTTATTTCCTCACTGAGTGAACCTTGATTATTTAATGCTTCCTGCATTAACGAAAATACTTGTTCCCTATGTATGCCTTCTTCTGCAGTTACAGGTAAGCCTCCGATTAAAAGAAGGGCACTAACGACGCAAGCAACTAAATATTTTTTCATAGTTTCATCTCCTAGGTAGTATAATATCCGAATCATACCGGTTTTTGTCTATACTTTTCCTTACCCGCCATGGATAAGACCAAACTGAAAAAAAATACCATATTGGAAAACCACCCGAATATTGGTAGTTTTCTTCTCGCTATTCCATAAAAAAAAGAAGATTTCATAATTTCCGAAATCTTCCTTCTTATGAATTATTTAAATGCATAATAAAAAATGAAACCAGCAATCAAGACCGTTGCAACCAATAAAGAAATAAAAATCGGATTCCACAAATATGGATGCTCTTTTACTGAATCATCGAGAGACGAATCGTACTTCCCTTTGACCGCTTTCTGCCCTTTTGCAACAGAATAGGTATAAAAGAGTAAATATATCGACATGATGATTACGACAATGAGTAGAATCCAAATATATGTACTCAAAATATGTCTCCTCCAAGCATTATTTTTGCTTATCGTTACACATTTTGAACAATATTATACCTGCATCCGCTTTTATAACAAGGCTTCGTTTTCATAGAGGAAGCTATAGGACAAATCAAAGAAAATATATTCTTTATTATTCAGCGGATATGAAAAGGTTCTAATCGTCTCCCCCGTTTCGATATCACTGTACAGATCAGATAAAATGCCTTTTTTTTCATTGCGCATTTTAACGATATTTTCAAGGAAATAAGGGCGCCAGCTCCAATTATGATTCATATATTTAGGTTGGACCACCCATTGTCCGTCTTTATGAAGAATATTAGGCGATTTCTGATACCCTTCTTCATCACAAATATATAACCGAAAACATACTGAATCCAATTTTTTCGCCAGGATTCCGAGGAATTCCTCATGCGAACCTTTTCCTTTTTGTTGTTTGATGAAATCTTGCATCCCTTCATTAAACTGCAGGGTTTTTTGATAAACGGCTTCCATCTTTTTTGTTTCCAGAGATATGAAAGATTGGCATTCCTGATGAAATTTTTCTCGAAGTAAATCTTTATCAATAAATTCCCCGTCAGGTTTTGCTAAGAAATACCCCTGATAATAACGCCCCCCATTCTTCCAAGCGAAACGGAGCTGGTACTCAGACTCGATATTTTCAAACAGTAAATTGGCCCCTATCCTACGTGCTAGCATACTGAGCGAGAAGAGAATGACCTGGTATGCGTCTCCCCCTGATATTCGAAGTTGATTCAAATTCACTTTTAAAATATTCGGAGAAATCTGAGCAATATGATCGAGTTGACTATCTTCCCCAAGATGATCAAATGCTATTTTAATGCCGTATGTTTTAAAATAGGCGAGTACATGTTGTAATGGTTCGTAGTTTTCCGGGCTGATCGTATCCGATAGTTCAAGAACGATTCTATTCATTTCCTCCGGTTGAAAGTGACGATGGAGAATTTCCATAAATTCTTCGCCATGATCGAGCATAAGCAAATTGGGATCGCGATTAATAAAAATGAGAAAATCCTCACCATAATCCCTTATTCGTTCGAGAGCTATTTCCAACACATAATTATCCACTTCTATCCGATATTCTTCAGGCACGGAAGAATCGTGAAAAAAAGTACCAAGACTTTCATATTCGCCCTTTTCCTCATAGCGCCCTAGTATTTCATACCCGATGACCTGATGTTGATCTGCACTGAAAATGGGTTGAAAAAAAGGTGTCACCCTGTCTAAATTCTTTAATATTTTTTCTGCATCCATGATGTATTCCCCCTAATTACGAAACATCAATATGCAAAAATTATACCATTAGTTGTTGGCGTTGATAATACTAACTTTCGCAATCCTCCCTTTTCACCCTTTATATGGGTAAAAATATAGGAAGGAATCTCTATTATTTTACTCGGATATAGTAAAAGGCCATTGTTCTAAAATCGAACAATGGCCTTTTTAATGCACGATTAAAATGGGAAGAACAATGGAATCGTTATGACCACGATGACACCGATGAAGATTTGTGTCGCAATGCCTATGACGGTGAAATCTTCATATTTATAATCGCCCGCAGTCATGACCAACGCATTTGTAGTCGCCACTCTTGGTGTCGCCAAGGCCAGGCTCCCTGCAACCGCCAGTGAGAGGAAAACCGGAACGGGATCGATTCCCTGATTGACTGCCGAGGTTAATGCCAGGGGCGTCATAACGACTGTAGCTGCCCCATACGGGATGAATTGGCTCAGGATCAGGGTCAAGAGATAAAAGACCGCCAATAATCCATGTGCACCAATATTATTGAATAATAAAGCCATCCAATCACTTATCATCCTGACACCACCTGTATCATCAAAAGCAGCGGTCAGCCCCAGCATGGCCGCAATTAATAGGATAGGTTCCCAATTTATCTTTTGATAGGCATCTTCCATGGAACGGACACAGCCAGTTACGATCATCAGCAAGGCAGCGGTAAGGACCGACAAAGCAGGAGGAATTGAATCAATCGATAATAGAACGATCATTATGCCCATTATGGTCAAGGCAATCCACGTTTTGGATTTTGGATCCACAGCGGAACTTTCTTCTGAGGTTGTACCTATCACTATCACATCCTCTAGATCGGAAGAAATCCTCTCGATATTCTCCCACTCCCCGTGAATCAATATCGCATCGCCAGGTTTCAAACGCTCTGTTCCGACATCCGCCTGGATATATTCACCATTCCTATTGATTGCAAGCACGTTACATTGGTATTTTTCACGAAAATGAACATCAATAAGAGTTTGATTTTCATAGTCCGAGTTCGGGACGATCAATATTTCCGTCAAACCAAATTTACTGCTAAGGAAATGTTTCTTAATTTGTTCCGTATTAAAGTGTTTGAATTCCAATTCATAGTGCTCCGCTAATCTCTGAACGGCGTCTTCTTCACCAAAAACCAAAATGATGTCATCCGGATGCAGTACCTCATTGGCCCTGGCAGATATCGTTTGTTGCTTTTGAAGCAACGGCAACTGCTTGTCTTTGGATTTCCGTTGAATTTCAATTAATGTCAATTCATATTGAATGGGAAGCTGAAGGTCGGATAGCCTTTCTCCGACAATATCCGATGAAGCAGGAATGTGTAGGTAATGCAAAAGATCATACACTTTGTACATCCCAGCCAGTTCCCCCGCGGATAAGCCCTTCACACTATTATTGGCTGCAATTGTTTTTTCCGGTAATAGCAAACGTCCCAGTGTGAGCATGAAGAAAAGCCCAGCTATAAATGCAATCAAACCGATTGGTGCGAAATCAAAGAAAGAAAATGTCTCTAACCCATTTTCCCTCAATACATTGGCTACAATCATATTTGACGGGGTACCGGTTAGTGTAATGAGTCCGCCAATACTGCATGCATAGGCCAGTGGCAATAAATAGCGGGTCGGACTTGTTTTTTGTTGCAAAGCCATGCTCATTACAAGTGGAAGCAAAATGGCAACAATACCGGTACCGCTTAATAGTGCACTTAATAGGCCTGCCGTTACCATGACGATCAATAGTGACTTCCACTCATTCCCACCACAATAGTTAAGCAATTTGTTTCCTATCTTTTCTATGATTCCAGTATTGAATAATCCTGCCCCGACGATATATAGGGCCGCTAGCATAATCACTACGGGATTGGCAAACCCCGCCACCAGTTCATTAAATGTAAGTATGCCAGTCAGCCCCAGAACAGCAAGGGCACAAAGAGCGATTAAATCCGCACGAAATTTACCTTGTATAAAAAGCGCGAACGCGCATAGAAGTATAATCAGTGTAATAAACATTGGTTCGGTCATCATGCTACCTCCGTGTAAATGTCAGTTTTAAACTGGATATTAACCATTCGACTCCAATAAACTAGGTTTCCCTTTGCCTATAGAAGAGATTTCTTCTAATTATGTACATTGTTTGTTAATATGAGGAAGTAACATTCTTAATGTAGATAGGTTGATTAATTTGAGTAAAAGTATTTCCCGAAGAACATTTATAAAAAATGGCCTGCGTACGCTGGCGACTGTAACTGGTTTAAGCGTTGGGGGCGGATATTACGCCCATAACTTAGAGCCAAAGTGGTTAGAAATAAAGCACAATTTTATCAGCCACCCTCTTATTCCTAAAGGTTTTGATGGTATGAAGATGATACAGTTCAGCGATACCCACTTAGGCTTTCAATTTCAGCTTAGTGACTTGCAAGCGATAGTCGAGAAGATAAACCAAATGGATCCGGATATTGTTTTATTTACCGGTGATTTGATGGACGAGCCCAATAAATATAATGCTCAAAATGAAATCCCACCTGTGTTGAATCAACTTAAAGCGCCCTTGGGCAAGTTCAGCATTTTCGGTAACCATGATCACGGTGGGTATGGCTCCGAGATATATCGAGATATCATGGAAAAATCGAATTTCACCATGTTGCAAAATAATTCCGCCCGGGTTTCATTACTTTCAGCAGAAGAAATATTCCTAACTGGTGTGGATGATGCGATGCTCGGAAAACCTGACTTTGAAAAGGCTCTCTCAGGTATACCAAAAGGGGGGTTCACCATTATGCTCTCCCATGCTCCAGACCTGGCAGATATATCTAGCACTTATGATATCCACTATCAGATTAGCGGGCACAGTCACGGCGGGCAAGTTCAAATTCCTTTGATTGGTGCCCTTGTCACTCCCCCATATGCCGAAAAGTATACGGAGGGGACCTTTGATCTTGGTTCCTTGACTCTACATGTTAACCGAGGTCTTGGCACAACCCGACTTCCTTATCGCTTTTTATCGCGCCCTGAATTGACCATTTATGAACTAAGAGCAGAATAACAAGAAATACAGGGGAAAATCGCCAGACTCATTAACAAAGCCTGTGCGTGAAAATTCCTATGTAGTGAATTATAGCATTAGATGGTGAATGGAAACACCTCGATAATTTTACCATCCTGCAAAAGTGTTAATGGATAAGACCTTTAAAGCATATAACCATATAGGAACGCCAAGATGCCACCAATAACCGATACCGTTATGTAGATAAGACATTCTATGTAGCGGTGTTTTTTCATAAGGTCAAGAGCTTCCATACTGAAAGTGGAGAAAGTCGTAAAAGCACCGAAAAATCCCATTGAAAGCATCAACTGCATAGAAAGTTCCCATTCTTCCTTTCTTGGAAAGATCCATCCTAACCCGAAACACCCAATTAGATTAATCAGCAAAATACTAAATGGTATGGGCTTCGAAGGCAGAAGCTTATTAAATAAAGTCTGAAACATATATCTGAAGGCTGCACCGAAAAACCCTCCAATCAAAACGGAGAAAACATGAATCACAAGGTCTCACCTCTTTTGTCAGTAAAAGGACGCAGCCCTATAAAACCAGCAAACAGTCCCATTACAAGCGTAGCTCCTAGATAAATCGCTGCTTGAATCATGGAATGCCGCATAAGCGTTACCATTTCCTGAGAAAATGTAGACATCGTGGTAAACCCTCCGCAAAACCCACTACCAAGAGCTAAAAAAACGAGTGACTTTTTTTTAGAGGCGAAATACCCATTTATCGTTCCAAGCAAAAAACACCCTACTATATTTATAAGGAGCGTCCCAAATGGAAAGAAAAAAACGGATGTCGAGGCACTAATTGAATAGCGTACTAATGCTCCACCCGCACCTCCAAAACCTACGGCCAAAACCTTCTTAAACGGCTCCATAAAACCACCTCAACTATTTGAAAAACGAATAGATTCATTATAACAGATTCAGCTGGAACAGGCTCTTTTCATAAAATAAACCATACTATGTAAAGACATAGAGAAAAGGAGGCCAACCATGCAAACACAATATTATTATCCTTTCTATCCCTACCAACAATATCCACATCCGCAAAATGTATATCGTAACGGATACGGGGATGAAATGGGAATTGAATATGGGAACGATGAACGCTTCTTTCCATTCTTTCCTTTATTGCTCCCTTTATCATTTGTGGCTGGATTAGCAGTAGGTCCGTTATTATTCAACAACCGTCCACCGTACCCGCCGCCGTATCCGCCGTATCCTCCCTATCCGCCCGCTTACCCTCCTTATCCTGCCCCTCCCTATCCAGGCAATCAGGGATATCCGGGGTACCAAGGTTTTCAGGGCTACCCACAACAATTCGGCGCACAAGCCGCAGTCAATGAAAATATTAATATCTACACCCAATAAGGGTTGCACAGAAGGCGGAATGAACCGCCTTCTTTTCTTAATGGATACAAGTTCTTTACCTTATAGTTTTTCACAAATTAAAGCGTCACAGTATTAGAATTTGCTTCCTTATATATTTTGTAGTGGTATAATATGAAATGCATAGATGGTAAAGTGTTGGGAATAACTTTAAATTATAAATTTTTGAACTATTTTCCATCCGACTCTACCTTACAAGCCTAATATCACACCAATATAAATAAACGGTAGACTTGATTGAAGAAATCTATTTCAATAGCATTACTTCTAAACCTATGATGAAAAGGAGTTTCTACTATGAATCAAACGAAAGGACATTCTGAAATGGATGAGTTTTCGATAAACTCCCTTGCCCAAGCCGTGTTTATAGTAAATAAACATGCTAAGACTGCATTGGAGCCTAAAAATCTGTACAATCTAAAGAAGCTCGCATTAAATAAGCTCATGCAAGAAGGAAAAGCGAAGAAGATGGGACTCCATTTTTCTGACAACCCTCGCTTTGCCGCGCAACAATCCGATGTCATTGTTGAATGTGGATCATACGTCTTTCACCTACCGCCTACGAAGGAAGACTTAAAAACCCTCCCCCATCTCGGCAGTCGCGCAGCGTCCATACGAAATCCTAAAGCTGCCTTGTCACTATCAAAAGCAAAGCAAATTTTACAAACTTACGTTGGACAAGCTGGCGAAAAACAAACCAGCCCTGTAAAGGCCGAAAAAAAGTCATATGGACGGAGTCAAGTTAAACAGCCCTTTCATAATCCATTCCCCTCTTCTTTTTTAGGAAAAGGTTCAAAGTATTAAAAGAAAAAAACGGGACGAGGATCTAATATCCTCGTCCCATTTTCATAGGTTATAAAACAAATTGATCGATCAATCTTATCAGTTCCGCAATCTCCGGTTTGCTGATCTGTGCATCCGCACCGACTACCTGCCCTTTATGGCGTAGGCTATCTGTAATCAACGATGAAAATATAATGACCGGCAATTCAGCGAGTTTGCCATTCTCCTTAATTCTTCTAGTAAGATGATGCCCGTCCATTTGAGGCATCTCAATATCCGTAATCACCAGTTGGATTTCCTCCACAATCGTTTTGCCGGCTTCTACGAGCCCTTCCAAATAATTGATGGCATCCTGACCATTTTCGTAGAACTCCAATTGCTTAAATCCGGCTTCAGTCAATGTATCGAACAGCAACTTACGCAGTAATGGCGAGTCCTCAGCAATCAAGATTCTCTTTTCGGAATTTTGACGTTGACCAAGTTTTCTAACCTGCTGAACATTGATTCCTGACTCAGGATTGATTTCGACGACGATTTTCTCAAAATCCAGCAATAATATCATTTCACTGTTTAGTTTGATAACGCCGATAATCTGGCTTTCCAAGCCTTGATACATATCCGAAGGCTTTTCGATTTGTGTCCATGAGATACGATGGATCTGTGTCACCGTATGGACATGGAAGACGACTTTTTGCTGATTGAATTCAGCGACTATGAATTTATCCTGTTCTGGATTTTCCGATGCAGGAAACCCTAAGGCATCAGCTACATTAACGACAGGAAGCACTTCACCACGAAGCTCAATGATCCCCTCCACATTCGGATGGGAGTGAGGCACAAGGGTAATATGTACAGGATTTATGATTTCCTTCACTTTAATTACATTTATGCCGAATTTATTCTTTCCAATCCCGAATTCGACGATTTCAAGTTCATTCGTACCGCTTTCAAGTAATATTCCTTTATTGGCTTCCATTTATTTATCTCGCCCTTCCCTTACATCTATCATTTATTTATTCAATATACTACTTTTCTAGATTGAAAAATAATACATTTTAGCAAAAAAGACCTATACCTTATAGATAAATGACTTCTACCTAATAATTCGGTTATTTACGCCGATTGTTTAGAATCCTGGGCAAAAAATAATATTGTGAAAATGAATTACCGAGGCACACGAAAAAAAGAAGGCCCACCTTTGAGCCTCCCTACTTTGATTCATTTACTTTTTTACGACAAGCGTTCCGACTATCATATCGTGGAGCGCTTGTTTCTTTTCCGTGAACCCGGCCATGATATAGCCGATATAAAGGATGACTCCTGAAATAATCGTAGCGAAATAGCGGCCCGCAGCCTTGCCGAAACCGATACGATTTCCATTTAAATCCACCACTTTAATATTAAGCAGTTTTTTCCCGACAGTCCCCTGCCATTTCGAAGAGTGTAATAGAGTATAATATAGAAAGCTAATAAGTATAGCTAAAAATAAGGTGATGAAAGTCCCGCCCATGAAGGCCAAGATTTCTCCGCCTCCCGGCTCATAATTGGGATCAAGCATGTCTTCCTGAACGCTTGACATGCTGCCGAGCCAAATTAGATTCACGATGGTCATCAGGATTCCTGTGGGGATACCGATTATGATTCCATCAATGATATTGGCACCAAATCGTATCCAAAAACCTGCATACTCTCTTCCTTCATCTGGATAAACCTCTACTAATCTTTCCATAATAAACTACCTCCCTTTCACATTTTTGGAAATTAATGATAACCTATCCATTATAACAAAGACTTTTATCATTGTTCCATCAATATGGCAGATCGCTTAATCGATTTTACCTATTACGAGACTTTTTACCTATTTCCAACCAGCCTTTTTTGACGAAATATAAAAACATCATAAAAGCAATGCCACCCATCATCCCAAGGATTACATAATAGCCATAGTGCCAATTCAATTCAGGCATATACTTAAAGTTCATACCATACACGCCCACTATGAAAGTGAGTGGCATGAAAATGGTCGTAATGACAGTCAAAGTCATCATCGTAGAATTCATATTATTCGAATTGACCGATAGATAACTATCGCGAATATCTGAAGAAAAATCCCGATAGGATTCAAGCATCTCCGTTAGTTTAATAAGATGATCATATACATCATGAAAATATAGATGCTGATCCTTTAAATAGTTCAACCTATCAGAAGTAATCATCCGATACAATAAGTCACGCATGGGCAGGATTGTACGACGAAGCTTCGACAAATCCGTTCTCAAATCGAATAGCTGATTCATCAATTCCGATATCGTTTCATTCTCCGTGTTATCCTCGATACTGTTAAGCTCGCTTTCCATTTTATAAACAGGAGGAAAGAATTCATCGACGACCCGGTCAATCAGTCTATGCATCAAGAAGAACGGCCCTTGCTTTAAGGTTTCCAACTCAGGGATTTCCCTCCAAACCTCTTCTAGTTCCTGGAGTTCTTCCTTATGAAATGTGACTAACCATTTTTCCCCGATAAAAAGACCCAATTCGACAGCCTTGAAGATTTTCTGCCTTATGGCATGTATCACGAGGAATTGATAGCCTTCATAAAAATCCATTTTTGGCCGCTGGTTATAGTCATCAAGGCAATCTTCGATGGCTAAATGGTGAAAGTGGAAATGGCTCGATAGCACCTTTATTTCCTCTACAGTAGGTTTTGAAAAATCCACCCAATACCATTCAATATAATCATCACCTAATTTTTTTAGCTCTAAATCAAAAATGACCTCTTTTTCTTTTGTTATGGCACAGGTTCTAATCATTTATATCAATCCTCAAAATTTTCTTGATCTTGAACTTCATTATACCTTCAATACATTAATCACAAAAAGTATTTTTTCCTCTCCCCTTACAAAATGATAAAATAGAATGGATTTGATACATTCATATAACCATTCACAAACTGATAAGAACAAGGAGGATATTCAAATGGAACATTTAGTAAACCCGCTTGTAAAAGAGGTTCAAATATCTGGAATCCGAAAATTCTATAATCTAGTAGCCGATATTAAAGGGACCATTTCTTTAACGATAGGTCAGCCCGACTTCCCTACACCGCGACATATTAAGGAAGCCGCAAAACAGGCGATTGATGATGATTATACGGTTTACACCCATAATGCCGGATATTTGGAATTAAGGGAAGCCGCGAGCGCTTATGTAAAAGATAAATACCAGCTTTCATACAATCCAGTCAATGAAGTCATCGTCACTTCGGGAGCAAGCGAAGGAATCGACATTACATTTCGGACCATCCTCACCCCTGGAAATGAAGTGATCCTCCCAGGCCCTGTCTATCCAGGCTACGAGCCGATCATTAAAATGAGCGGGGCCGAGCCTGTTTACGCTGACACGACTAAGAACGGTTTTCGTTTGACCGCTGATATCCTAAAAGCATACATAACCGAAAAAACCCGTTGCATCGTTTTGCCTTACCCTTCAAATCCAACCGGGGTCACACTAACGGCAGAAGAGCTACAGGACATCGCAGAGCTCGTGCGTGGCAAGGATATTTTCATTTTAGCCGATGAAATATATAGCGAGTTGGTTTTTGACCAGGATCATGTTTCAATCGCCACTTTTTTAAGGGAACAAACCATTGTGTTAAATGGTTTATCAAAATCCCATTCAATGACTGGTTGGAGGATTGGTCTGTTATTTGCTCCCGAGTCGATTTCTAAACATTTGTTAAAGGTCCATCAGTATAACGTAACTTGTGCCTCCTCCATCTCGCAACGTGCTGCCTTAGCTGCGTTAACAGTTGGAAAAGACGATAGCATGTCCATGAAAACGGAATATGCTAGTAGGAGGGACTACGTGTACAACCGATTACAAGCAATGGATCTGGATGTGGTCAAACCGGATGGTGCCTTTTACTTTTTCGTAAAACTGCCTGAAGGCTACCCATCCTCCTTGGAGTTCTGCCTGGAACTAGTAAAACAGGAAAAGGTAGCTGTCGTTCCTGGAGATGCCTTCTCGCCACTGGGGGAAGGATACTTCCGGATTTCCTATGCCTATTCCATGGAAACACTTAAAGAAGGATTGGATCGTATCGCAGCCTTTTTAAAATAACTGTGAATATAGTATGCACAAAAAAATGGCCATCAACAGTAGGAACCGTTGAGGCCATTTTCTTTGTAAAAAAGAGAGTATGGCAATATTAATACAACCTTCGTAAGAATCGCACTTCGCGATAGCCTTCTTCCTTATTGGTTGTCGTAAGGCTGACCTCGACTATTGAACCCAATAGATCCGTCATCACCTCTTCAAATTCCCTGGCGTTTCGCGGTTTCGAATGCCCTAGGTTTTTTAACTCCCTCATTAATATTTGAAAACCAGCATCGGTCTCGATATGACTGAATTTCACCGGTAAGATCAAGGGGCTCTCATTCATCAATTTCAATTCCCAACGAATGGGCTTTGTTTGGTGAATCGTTTTTTCCCGTTTATACCCCTCGATTCGGACAATATATATGCCATCTTCAAGTTCCTGGAACTTCATGTGAATATCGTCAAAGTCACCCATACGTATCTCTCCTTTTTGTAAAGGCTGTCGCTTACAGCTTATTCAAAAAAGGAGCGGATAGCACTTTTAATTATAGTGTTTATATAAAGCCTGGGTGCCGCTGTTCTCCTCACCAGCCTCTGCAAGCCCATCATACAGAGATTTGCTCAAAGTTAATCCAGGCGCATCCCACCCCATTTTCTCCACTTCATCAAGTGCAATTTTCATATCTTTAATAAAATGCTTGATATAAAACCCTGGTTCAAAATCACCTTTGACCATTCGTGGGACAAGATTGGATAGGGACCAACTGCCGGCAGAGCCCGAGGAAATGCTTTGGAGGACTTTTTCCGGATCAAGCCCTGCCCTTGTAGCGTATGAGATGGCTTCCGTAACCCCGATCATGTTGGAGGCAATCGCTATTTGGTTGCACATTTTCGTATGCTGACCTGAACCCTCAGGGCCTTGATGAACAATATTGCTTCCCATGCACTCAAGAATTGGGCGTACTGTTTCAAATGCAGCAGGATCTCCGCCCACCATGATGGTTAGATTGCCATCACGGGCACCCACATCTCCTCCGGAAACTGGGGCATCAAGAGCTTCCAGCCCCTTTTTCCGTGCTTCTCCCGCTATCTTCATGGCCAAGGAGGGTGTGGAGGTTGTCATATCTATTAAAAGTGTCCCTTCTTTTGCACATTCAATAAGTCCCTGTTCCCCCAGATAAATTTCCTCGACATCACTCGGATACCCGACCATGGAAATGATCACATTCGTTTGTTGGGCAATCTCCCTAGGTGTTGCTGCCCACTTTGCCCCCTTACCAATCAACTCTTCTGCCTTTTCCTTGGACCTGGTATAAACATGTACCTTGTAACCTGCTTTAAGCAAGTTTCCCGCCATACTCTTTCCCATAACCCCTGTACCAATAAATCCGATTACTGTGTTTTTCTCTTTCATGTTCATTCTCCCTTCGAATCATCTGTGAATTAATGCAAACTAGATGGATTTAACCATCCCTCCATCTACCAAATAAGATTGGCCGGTTAAATATGTATTGGCCCCAGAAACGAGGAAGGTTACGAACTTCGCAAATTCCTCTGGTTCGCCATAACGCCCAAGCGGGATGTTACTAAGGGCTTTCCCTGTGATATCTGCAGTTGAGACACCCTGTTTCTCGGCATTGAATTGATCCAGATGTTGAATGCGCTCGGTTGAGATTCGACCCGGTCCAACCGTATTGATCAATATCTTGTCTGGTGCTAGCTCAGTAGCCAATGTTTTCGCCAATCCCACGATTGCCGTGCGGAAAGTATTCGATAGCAATAGGCCAGGTATTGGCTCTTTAATAGAAGACGATGCAATGTTAACGATCTTGCCGCCTTGTTTTTTTAGAAGCGGTAAGCTTTCACGAATGGTTCGGATAAAGCTCAATAAATTCAGTTCAAATGAATGTTGCCAGTCTGCATCACTAAAATCATTAAATGTCCCCCCTGGAGGACCTCCGGCATTATTGATAAGGATATCTAGCCCGCCAAATTCTTCAGCCACTTTCTCCACCAACGACTTAATATCATCAGGTTTTGTAATATCCGTCACTTTATACGACACTTTCCCCTTGCCGATCTTTGATAATTCCTTTTGAACTGCCACCAATTTTTCTTCACTTCTCGCAGCGAGCATGACGTTGGCACCTTCTTTAACAAGCTCTTCCGCTATTGCTTTTCCCAACCCTTGGCTCGAGGCCAGAATTAAAGCATTTTTCTTTTGTAAATATAAATCCACTGTACTTCCCCCTTTTTCATAAAAAATACCAAACATGATTTTATTATATCCTTTATTGTATAAAGTGAAAAATCTGAATTATCAATATCCCAATTCCCCGGAGAGTTTTATCCTATCCCCCCAAAAAAAATCGCCGGCTGGAAAACCCAGCCGGCTTTAAAAGGGGGAAATGAGAATGTCAGTTGCTCATATCGAGCTAAACAACTGTGCTTGTCCTTTATTTACCCATGTATAACGTTGTTAAACATCTTTTGGAAGATTTCAAAAAAATAAACACGGTGCTTTCATCCATTGAAGTTTCATTGGACGAAAGCGCCGTTTGTCATGCTATTTATTCACTTTTTCAAGTACAGCTTCTTTCACTTGTTCGTTTGTATCCATCACCAAGACATCTTGTGATAGTTTTTTCATTTCTTCAAGTGAAAGTTTCCTGATTAGAGATCGAGCTTTTAAGATAGAGGTGGCACTCATCGAGAATTCATCAAGGCCCAACCCAATTAAAATAGGGACAGCCACTTCATCTCCCGCCATCTCGCCGCACATTCCTGCCCATTTTCCTTCTTTATGGGCAGCATCAATTACCATTTTAACAAGTCGTAATATTGCCGGGTTATATGGTTGATATAAATACGAGACTCTCTCATTCATCCGGTCCGCTGCCATTGTATATTGAATCAAGTCATTCGTACCAATGCTGAAGAAATCGACCTCTTTGGCAAAAATATCTGCCATGACCGCAGTGGAAGGAATCTCAACCATGATGCCGATTTCAATCTTTTCTGCCACCGGGATATCCTTTTCAAGTAATTCCTGCCGCACTTCTTCCAACACAGCTTTGGCTTCGCGGAATTCCGTTAAGGTCGCAATCATTGGGAACATGATTTTCAAGTTTCCGTATATGCTTGCCCGTAGCAACGCCCGTAACTGGATACGGAAAATTTCTTGCTCATTTAAGCATAAACGAATTGCCCGATAGCCAAGGAATGGGTTCATTTCCTTAGGTAACTGCAAGTAGGGTAACTCTTTGTCCCCGCCTATATCAAGTGTTCTGACGACAACCGACTTTCCGGCCATCCCTTCCAGCACCGTCTTATAGGCTTCAAACTGCTCTTCTTCACTAGGCATTTCATTTCTTCCCATGTAGAGGAATTCTGTCCGGTACAAACCGATTCCTTCCCCACCATTTTTGTGAACACCATCTAAATCCTTTGGTGTCCCAATATTGGCTGCCAGCTCTACTTGGTGCCCATCTTTTGTAACCGTTTGTTCATGGACCAACTTTGCCCATTCAGCCTTCTGCAAGGCATATTTTTTCTGCATTTCCTCGTACTGTTGCACAAGTTCAGGGGTCGGGTTAATATGCACTTCGCCATTAAGCCCGTCTATGATGACCAAGTCCCCATTTTCGATGGAAGCGGTCACCGTTTTAGTTCCTACAACTGCCGGAATCTCTAATGAACGAGCCATAATGGCTGAATGTGATGTTCTGCCACCGATATCAGTCGTGAACCCTTTAACATACATCGGATTTAACTGGGCCGTATCAGAAGGCGTCAAATCCTCGGCAATGATGATCACTTCTTCTGCAATCATGCTTGGATTCGGAATATGTATACCCAAAAGATGAGATAGGACACGTTTTGTTACATCACGGATATCAGCGGCTCTTTCCTTCATGTACTCATTATCCATTTGTTCAAACATCGTAATGAACATGCTTGCAACTTCATGTAAAGAAGATTCAGCATTTATGTTTTCGGACTTGATTTTATCCTGAACAGGGTTCAAAAGTTCCGGATCGGAAAGTACTAGTAAATGGGCATCAAAAATGGCTGCCTTATCGGCCCCCAAATCCTGCTCGGCCTTGTTCCTGATGATTTCCAATTCTGAAGTAGATTTTTGGATGGCTTCCTTGAAACGGATTACTTCAGCCTCAACATCCTCAATACTCCTTTTTTCAACCGACAATTCCGGTTCGATAAGACGATAGGCTTTCGCGATGGCTATGCCGCTTGACGCTGCGATTCCACTTATCAGCGTGGACATTATTCTGCCAAACCTTCTCTGCTCAATGTGTCAGAAAGTGTTTTTAGAGCATCATTTTCATCGCTGCCTTCTGCAGTAATCGTGATTTCTGCACCTTTACCGATTCCAAGAGACATAACACCCATAATGGATTTAAGATTCACTTTTTTCTCTTTATATGCAAGGTTAATTTCTGAATCAAATTTACCAGCTGCTTGTACAAGCAATGTAGCGGGACGAGCATGAATTCCTGTTTCTGCAGTTACTGTAAACGTTTTTTCTACCATATAAATCATTCTCCTTTAATATAAAATAAACTAACAAGAATAGGATATGTAAGGTTTTTCCCTATTCATTTAAGAAAGATACGAAAATCTACGATTTCCTTTTCAGAATATCATTATCATTCTCAACAAACAAACCATAACTATCCTGTTTCTAAAGAATCGTACAAAAATTAGGATAAAACTGCAACAATTAATTTATTTCCTTTAAAAAGTTTTAGATGGACAGTTGTGCAGACTTTGTGAAAAACGCCTTAAAACTCAGTAAGATAAAGAGGATGACCGTTATGGAGACACTACCAAGAATCCCAATAAGTATGGCAATTTGATATTCTATGGCGATGAGCGGACTGATTCCCGATAGAATTTGCCCAGTCATCATTCCCGGAAGGAAAATGATCCCCATACCCAACATATTATTCAAAGTCGGCAGCACTGCCGAATCGAAAGCGGCATCCACATATTTTTTGACGGCTTTCTGCGGCGTGGCGCCAAGCATCAACATCGCCTCCACCTTATCGCGGTTACTTGTGATGCCGTCGTGCAGGTTCTTTAAAGCTAACGTAACGCCGGTCATCGCATTCCCCACAATCATACCAGCAATCGGGATAAAGTAACGTGGTTCATACCATGGCGTGAAATGGATGACGACCAAGTTAAAATAAAGCAAAGCGGCTATCGGACCTGTGAGCATACTCAAAATGACCATTCGTTTGATTTTCTTGCTGAGCGTAAAGGATATTTGTTTAAAAATATTTCGGATAGAGAACCAGGCTATCAAACATAAAAATCCTATTGAAAGCAAGGGATGGGGATTCTCGAATATATACGTCAATACATACCCTGCAAGAATAAGTTGGACCGTCATGCGTACTGTAGCGAGCAAAATTTGTTTTTCCCTCGATATCCCTCGCCATTTTACAATGATAAGCAGGAGAACCACGAATACATAGGCCGCACATAAACGCCAAAGCTCAATATTTATTATCCCACTACTCTCCATTAATAGTCCCCCTCCTTTGACTTTTTAAGAACGATCCTTTCCTCAGCATATTCATCCACAAGTTGCCTGGAATGAGTAATCATGACCACGGTTCCCATTTCCTGTTTCACTTTAGTTAAAAACCGGTTCATGACATCCAACTCTGACTCTTCATCAAGAGCGGATGTTGGCTCATCCAATAAATATACGTCAGGCTTTAATAGAAGCAATCTTGCCAATGCCAACCTTTGCTTCTCCCCACCCGACAATTTCTCTACATCAGCTGATAATGGCTTCTTTAACAATACCGTTTCAAGTACGTTTAGTAGCTCGTCCTTTGATTCCTTTTCTCTTTCGGTCAACTCTAATCCAAATTGGAGGTTTTCTTCAATGGTTCCAGGTAAGGTGAGTGCTGTTTGAGATAGCATCGTAACTTGGCGACGGAGCTCTATCGGGTTAAATGTTCCAAGGAGTTGCTCTTGATAAAAAATCGACCCGGTGTCCGGCTCATTCATTCTATTTAATAGTCTAAGCAGTGACGTTTTCCCAGCTCCGCTCTCCCCAGTCAAACAAGTTATTTTCCTTGCCGGGATTTCAAGATGGTCAATATTTAGAATCCCTTTAAACGTTATGTTTTCTAACCTGAACATATTTCCGGTTCCTACCTTTCTTGCTTCACGATTTCTTAATAAGAATAAACCATCAGAGAGGACAGTGGATATGGTGAAAATAGAATATTTTTCATTTTCTTTCATCATTTTATAAGGTAGTATTATTTGCGACCCTTACTTATCCATGACACCATGGAAAACAACTTGAATGGAGGATTTATGGTGACTACACCGACATATAGTACTTTTTTTAAATATGTATTTTTACTGATTTCGTTATGTGCGTTTACATTAACAGGTTGCCAGGAAATAACCGACGATTTGTCAGAAGAAAAGTCCACAGAAGAAACGAATACTTCCACCAAGGAAAACTCCCTTTCTACAGACCAAGTCTCCAATGAATCAAAAGGAAAAACCTTCACAGCTCAAATAGTTCGCGTGGTCGATGGCGACACGGTGAAAATTAAGACGTCTAATGGAAAGGAAGAAACGGTCAGGCTTCTTTTAATCGATACCCCTGAAACCGTCCATCCTTCCAAGCCCGTACAACCCTTTGGTCCTGAAGCTAGCAAGTTTTCAAAAGAGCTAATGCCTGCCGGTTCGGAGGTGGAAGTGGAGACAGGAATCGGTGAACGAGACAAATATGGGCGTCTGCTGGCCTATTTTTATGTAGATGGAAAAATGGTAAATAAACTTCTGCTAGAAAAAGGGCTCGCACGGGTCGCATACGTATATGCACCCAATACAAAATATCTTGACGAACTGGAAGCCATCCAGAAACAAGCTCAAAAAGAGGAAATCGGCATTTGGTCGATTGAAAACTATGCCACTTCGAAAGGATTCGATGATTCGAAAACGGATAAAGGAACAACAGAAAAAACCACCGAAAAATCATCGTGCTCCAATCCGAACATTAAAGGAAATATCAATTCAAAAGGTGATAAGATCTACCACATACCAAGTGGACAATACTATGATATAACAAAAGAAGAAGAAATGTTTTGTACAGAACAGGATGCAGTGAAGGCCGGCTTCCGGAAATCACAGAGTTAAGGTCATACACGTATCCATCCGTTCATTCTTGTAAATGGATAAAATAGAAAACGGAAAAGATACTGAATTTCCAGGGGGACATATTGTGAAATATAACAGGGATGAAGCATTTCGTTTTATTTTCGATCGTCCGCTTTCTGGTTTTTTTAGCATCATTAGAGTAAACAACTTGGAAAATAAAAGCCGAAATGGGGCCATGTCCGTTCTGGACATCAGTGCCGGAGGGCTCAAGTTCCAGTCCAATCTTGACCTTCCGGAGCAAGCGGACCTCGAGCTTTTGCTAACTTTCATCATAAATGCAGACGAGATTGATTTACGTGGACGAATTCTCTGGAAAAAGAAAAGTGGATCCGCTTATATGTACGGTTTCATTATGAATGAAAATGAAAGTTTGAAAGAAACGATAATCAAGGAACTGAAAATCTATCGGAAAAATAATCAATAGTTTCATTAGGCGCACCCGGCAAGCCGGGTGTGCCTTTATTTATTTTGTCCAACCCAATCAAAACTTCGAAATATCGATAATGGATGGTGTTTTTTTACGTTTTTCCGTCGCAAAATTCAATTTTCTCCCCTTTATTTTATGCATTTTTCCATTTCGATATATTCCATGAAATTATTTAAGGTGAAAGCACCCGGGAATATACGAAAAGTGCACTTTTTAAAAAGGCGTAGAAAATGGACGGTTTTACAAGTTTATCAGAACAATTCACTCCGATGATTCATCATGTTATCCGCTCACTATCCATTTATAAAAACAAAGAGGATTTCTTTCAAATTGGATTAATTGCATTATGGGAAGCTCAAGGCAAGTACAAGGAAGCAAACGGACAATTCTCCAACTTCGCATATACAGTCATAAAAGGGAGAATCATCAATGAATTAAAACGCCTCCATAAATACGACACGCATATCCAGCCAGTTGACGCAGCGGTTCTTGAAATAGAAGATCCCTTTTCTATGCACACAGAGGCCCTCGTGACAGAGAACCTCTTAGCCTACACAGAAAACTTGACATTGAACCAGCAACGCTGGCTCATCTTTACTTTCATCGGAAATAAAAATCAAAATGAAATCGCCAATACATTCAATGTCTCGATTGCAGCCGTGAAATCATGGCGAAAAACCACCCTTCTTAAATTGAGGAAGGAGATGGATATTCCATAAAAAAATAGGAAAAGGACGGTTCATCGATTCGAACCGTCCTTTTCCTATTTTAACTTCTTGCTTCCTCTAAATACGTATAAATGACTTCCCCATTATGTTGGGCATTTCCTCGGAAATGTTTGAAATCCGCTCTTTGAACAAGCACTTCACGAAAACTCAAAAATTCTTCCTTATTGATCCTGAACTCTTCCATTTCCCGATTAGCCAGTTTATTCAGGACTAGTTTTGCTTCTTCGGAATCCATTCTATTTCCTCCTTATTAGTTGTTTCTGTTCCTTACCTGTATAGGAGAAATTCCGTTTCTATTTTAACATAACCTTAACGCTTATTATCAATCAGAACTTTTTGTGGTCTCTTGACTATATTATTCTTTACGAATACATAAAAATAGTGCAAACTGTAAAGTAAAATATCACATTGTAAATTGATTGGTATTTTTCGTACATAAGTATCATCCAGACTCATACAAGTAAGAGTAAGTGTGCTTATATTGATTTCCATAATATGTAAAAAAACACATACCTGTACTTTCTAACCAGTCATTATAACTACTCTATATCTTTTTACTTGCACTTCCCAGGTCAAAATCTAAACAGCAAGGTGTTCGAATAATCCATTTATTCATAGTTACTGATTATCATTGAAAACGAGATGGGAAAGGATGATTACCATGAAGAAAGCGGAAGTTGGAAATATCATTGAATTTAGAGAAGGCTTACAAGGAATCGTCGAGAAAGTGAATGAGAACTCTGTAATCGTGGACGTCACGTATATGGAAAATTACCTTGACTTGGAGCTTGAACAGAAGACAGTTGTCAATCATAAAAATTATAAGATCATCGGATGAAGGTACTGAACGACGGAATGGTTTTTGACCATTCCGTTTTCCTATGCAGGAACTTTATGGTTCATTTGGTTACCATGATATCATTTGTAACTTTTTTCTTTTTCATTCGTCTATATATAAAAGGGATGATTCTCTCCAGAGCGTCGATAGGTCATGCCTTTCTACACATATAAGAAATTCAACAGAAAGTTGAGGGAAAACGATGAAAAAATGGACGCAATATTTAGGCGGAGCGACAATGGCGGCCCTATTGCTGAGCGGATGTGGGACAACCACGGACGACAAGACGGCTGAACCACAAGAAGATACGGTAAAAGAAGAGAATACAGCAGGCTCAACAAATGGAGCTACTGATAGTTCTGAAGGGACAAAAAAGGTTAGGCTTATGGAACAGAATTTGCAATATACAAGTAATGGGGAAGCAAAAGAAGAAACAGCCTTCCTGAAAAATAGTGATAATCAACCATTTAGCCTATACGTCTTACAACAGTTCGAGTTGACTGCCGAGGAGCCTGGAAAGGATGTCCTTTTCCTGACCGATGACGACTCTGTATCCATGAGGATTGAATTATTAACGGGCGATGTCAAATGGGACGAAGTAGAGGAAAATGTCCAAACCCAACTGAAAAGCATTTCAGAGAAGATAGAGGACCCGGCACTTAACATAGATAATGGTTCCGGCTATGAAGTCGTGAACGGCGATGATGTGGTTACTTCTGTCTTACTCAAAGATGAGAAGTCCCCTGTCCGCTTAACCATGTTTACAAAGAAGGACAAAGATTACCGGGATGCCTTTCTAGAGATGGCTAAAACAATCATGAAAGAATCCTGATATCAAATAAAGGGAAAGGGCACGTAAGCCCTTTCCCTCGTTTTATATTTTTTTGCCTGCATCACTTTTCCAGACGAGGATTAAAAACAGTAAACTTATGTATCCAAATACCGGATAGAGATAACCCAGGAGTCTTCCATATCCGTACGTGCCGATAATCAACGCCACAATAAAGCTGAAGGCGATGATGAATATGCCAGGCACTTTAATATAGTTGCTGATTTGCCTCTGCAATCCGTAAATATTTCCGATGACTGAAGTGAAGATTTCGCCGTATATCACCAAGATGAACATCCAATGTAAATGACCGCCCACCATTTTCATAAGGGCCGCCGATGGAATTTCATAGCTCATCACATCCGGAAGGGTCATAAGTGATAAATGCCCAGTGAGTAGAATAATCGTAAGGAATACCCCACCCAAAATAGCACCTTGCTTTATAATTCTTTCATCCTTAACCTCATACGCCACCGGAACAAGCACCGCCTGCGCTAAAGCCAGGTTAAAAGCGGTATAGGCAAACGGGGAGAATATCATCTTCAAGCTGATCCGTTCTTCTGGGAATTGCGTTAGAGAAGATAAAAATTCACCCGTCCCTAAAGTCGAGAAGAACAGAATCAAGCTAAATAGAATCATGATGGGAACAACAAAAGAATTCACTGTAAAAAGCCCACGCATTCCTAGCATCAAAACCAATGAAGCCAGAAGGGCCGTTGTCCAGCTCCCAACGTTTTTCGAGATGCCAAGCTGTTCCTCGAAAACGGCACCTGATCCCGAAATCATGACCGCTGTAACACCTAGCAGCATGATAAGGAAAAAAACATTGATGACGCCCGCTAATTTCTTCCCAAATAAAAATTGATTGAATTCTTCATAGGAAGCTGCCTTGATCCTTGAGGAAATCAACATGATCTTCGTACCACTGAAAATGAAAATATAGCCTGCTATTAAAATCCCGATAAAGCCATAAAAGCCATAACGGGTAAAGAACTCAACAACCTCCTTTCCAGTTGCAAAACCCGCTCCGACAACTGTACCTACATAAACGGCTGCAACCTGAAAGATTCCTGACCACCTAGAAAGCATGTACACCCCTCCTCCCTACATCTATATGTAAGAGGGAGAATTTTAAGACAGTCCAAGTCAGATTAACCTAAATTAATGGGAAAGCTTCGGTCCTCCCATTTTAAAAACGCTCCCTCTAAAGGGAGCGCCTTTCTATAGAAGACCCGCTAACGATTCACGAGATTTCACAACTTATAAAGCTTGGTCATCGACCGAACTCAGCCATTCATCGATAACCCTTACGACAGACTGCACAGTACCTTCTGCAAATGGGGAATCAAGGTTGGCCGATTCCACGAGCCCAAGGAATGATTTACTTCCTCCAAGTTGACAAAGGTTTAAATAGTCCTTCCACGCACTCTCATCTTTTTCCACAGACTTTTTCCAAAATTGGAAAGCACATATTTGAGCCAAAGCATAGTCAATGTAATAAAATGGAGACTGATAGATATGACTTTGACGTTGCCAATAGCCTCCGCCCTCTAAAAATCCGTTCTCTTCATAATCACGATGAGGTAAGTATTCCTTCTCGATTTTGCGCCATGCCTGTCTTCTCTCAAGTGGCGATGCGTTTGGATTTTCGTAGACAAAATGTTGGAATTCATCCACAGCCACCCCATATGGCAGGAACACGAGCGAGCTACTTAAATGGGAGAACTTATACTTTTCTGTATCTTCTTTGAAGAACAGATCCATCCAAGGCCATGTAAGGAACTCCATGCTCATCGAATGGATTTCGCAAGCCTCATAGGTTGGCCAATTATATTCCGGAATATCCAGGTCACGGCTTCGATACACCTGGAAAGCGTGTCCTGCCTCATGTGTAAGAACATCGATATCACCAGATGTCCCATTGAAGTTGGAAAAAATGTAGGGAGCTTTATAATCTTCAATGAATGTACAATATCCACCACTTGCTTTTCCTTTTTTAGCAACCAGGTCCATTAAATCATTTTCAATCATAAAATTGAAAAACTCATCCGTTTCGGCAGAAAGTTCATGGTACATTTTTTGACCATTTTCCACGATCCACTCCGCTTCGCCTTTAGGAACGGCATTCCCCGTACTGAATTGGAAATTCTCATCGTAATAATAGAGTTTCTCCAGACCTAGGCGTTTCTGCTGACGTTCCTTCAAGCGGGTAACGAGCGGGACCACTTCCTCTTTCACCTGTTTACGGAAAGCTGCCACCATCTCTGCATTATAATCGGTCCGTGTCATGCGATAATAACCTAGCTCGACGAAGTTATCATACCCTAATGTCGTTGCTATGCCATGTCGCACCTTTACCAGCTCATCAAAAATCCGATCCAGTTCGTCCTGCTTCTCTGCAAAGAAACCATAGTAAGCATCACTTGCCATTTTTCTGATGGAACGGCTCTCAGACTCCATGAAGGGCTGAAGCTGTGCCAATGTCCGCTCTTCTCCCTCAAATTCAATTTTCGCGGAAGCTATTAACTGTGAGTACTCACTTGCCAGCTTATTTTCTTTTTGCAGTTGCGGGATGATTTCCGGCGAGAACGTTTTGAGCTGTGCCTCAGCCAAATCAAATAGTTGCCTTCCCCACTTGGACTCAAGTTCCCGACGGAATTTCGATTGAACGAGTTCTGTATAAAACGCGGAAGTCATTTCCTCCATTTCAGGTGAGAATTCGTCCAAATAATCATTTTCATTTTTATAAAACTCATCAGTCGTATCAATGGTATGCCGAATATAGACCAGATTGCTCATCGTACCAACATAGTTTCGAATGGCATTTATTTCACTTATGGCCTCTACTTGTTCTTCAACCTCAGTCGCATCCACAAACTGCTTAAGAGCTTTCGTGAACTTCCCTTTAATGTCATCCAATTCAGGCCGTTCATATTTATACTCATTAAATTTCATACTTACACCCCAATTTCATCATTTGTATCCCTTTTTTCCCAAAAAACACCTATCGTGTTCATTGGTTGCCAGTTAAAATAGGACATAATTACATTCGCCATATTCTTATGTAAAGCCTTCCTATTTACGAAAAAAGTAATAGGGTTCTCCGCCTTTAGTGGGCATGACCGTCAGATTCGGACGACTCATAATGAAACTACAAAAACACCTCAATTAAATTAAGGTGCTGGTTTACTGGATTATTTTTTTGCGGAGTAACCAATCTTTTTCAGTAATTCAATTGCCGTTTCTTTTTCCTCTTTCGTAAGGACGCTCATCACATCATCGATTCTTTTTTCATGATCAGGAAAGACATCCTCAATAAAGGCTTTACCTTTATCCGTAATTTTGGCAAACGTTACACGTCGGTCATCTTTACAAGCTATCCTCTGTAAAAACTCCTTCTGTTCAAGCTTGTCCACTACATAAGTAATGCTACCGCTTGCAAGCAGGATCTTGCCACCGATTTGTTGAAGAGGTTGATCACCTTTATGATATAACAGTTCAAGTACGGCAAATTCAGTAGGATTCAAGCCCGCTTCAGCTATATGTTTATTCACTATATCATTAATCGAACGGTGAGCTCTTGACATCACGATAAACAGCTTTAATGACTGTTGGATGCTATCATTCCCCATAACTTCACAACCTTAAAATTTTTAATTAAAATATCTTGAATTGAAGGTTATTATATTCTATTGTTCCTTTTTTGTCAATTTGCCTATAGGGCATGGCTATTGCTATTGTTTAATTCTCCAGTTTGATATACTAAAAGAAAAAATAAAAGTAGTGACCACATGAATTCAAGGCAGAGATTTTCGAAATACATACTTATTGTCATTTTACCATTAATCATTTTAACTATCACTTATTGGTTATATTTTGATTATTCCATCCAAGAAGAACGGAAAGCAAAGGCTGAATGGATTGGATCCGTTTATCAAAAATCGATAGACCAAGTAATCAGGGAAACCAAGGGAAATGTGGAATGGTTGAGTCGCAACAGTTCTATTCCATATATGGACGAAAAATCAAAGAATCAATTGTTAGACTCCATCAAAGATACAGACCCCAGATACGCTGACATTTATCTGCTGGATCGAGAAGGAATGACCATACATAGTACAAGCAAGCAGCCCCCCCAATCCAAATTAATTGATCATGAAGATATGGACTTAGCTGTAAATACTCAAAAAGCGGTGATGGCCAACAAAACAGGAATTGATGATTTGAATTGTACGTGCTTCACCATCTTCGCCCCAATATTGGAAAAGAATAAGGAAGTACGGGGATTTTTATTGGTTCAGATCAAATTCGATTATTTAAAGAATATCTTGAATACACTTTCACCTGAACAAACAGTAAAACTTCAAACGAATGAGAGAGAAAAGGTCGATGATATAAATATCGGGAATGTAAACCCAAGTTCAAGATGGATGACCCTCCCCTTGACAGAAGCCGAATGGTCCATATCAGTTAAAATGCTGAAAAAAAAGGATACCCAAAACATCCATATATTCTATTCTTTTATATTTTTCACCTTCATCATCACCCATGTGATTTATATTATTGTATATGAGTTCCTCTATCGTAGGAATTCAAAAAAACAAAAACAACTCATTGATGACCAAAAGTTGAATTTCGTAGGTACACTTGCAGCAAGTACTGCACATGAAATCAAAAATCCACTCACGGGCATAAAAGGACTTGTCCAATTGCTAAATGAGAAGCATCCAGATGAACAAGACCAGTTTTATTATTCCATCATCATGAAAGAGATAGAAAGGATAAACAGTATCGTCAGTGAGTTCTTGATTCTAGGTAAGCCGATGGTGCAAAACTTATCCTCATATGATGTACGCGGTATCGTTGCTGAATTAAGACCGATAATAGAATCTGAAGCTCGTTTTTACTGTATCGAAGTCGAATGGGATATAGTTAGGTCACCACTTCCTGTATACTGTACGAAGGACCAACTCAAGCAGGTCATACTTAATATAGCAAAAAATGGATTTGAGGCCATGGAACAAGGCAAAAACCTGACCATACATATTTATCAAAAAAAACAAGAAGCTATTATAGAAATCATTGACACTGGACACGGGTTGGAATCGAACGACATCCAGAAAGTATTTGAGCCATTCTATACTTCCAAAAAGGAAGGGACCGGTTTAGGACTTTTCGTCTGCAAGAGAATCATCGAACTCTTCAATGGAACAATCGAGATTACAAGCAAGCTTTCGGAGGGTACGACGGTCATGATTCGCTTACCAATCCTAAAAGAGAACGTGAGTAAGTAATCTATATGGAAAGAATCACGTTTCAGTAAAGTAAACCCTTCTATCCTAAGATAATCATCTTGACGGACCTTAAATAAAAGGTCACTAGAATAAGATTCTAATTTAGAAAGAAGGCAAATACATATGGCAAGTACCACAGCAACTAAACCTATACCAAAAAATCAAGAGATGACCCTCAAAATAATGATTATTATTGGCATATGCCACTTAATGAATGATTCTCTTCAGGCCGTGGTACCGGCCATGTTTCCCATCCTAGAAAAATCCATGTCTTTAACTTATACACAGTTGGGCATGATTGCCTTCTGCCTGAACATCATCTCATCACTTCTACAGCCAGCTGTCGGATTTTATACCGATAAAAAGCCACTGCCTTATGCTTTGCCAGTTGGATTAACCAGCACATTAATCGGAGTCATCATCCTGGCTCTTGCACCAAACTATATAACTATACTCGGTGCTGTCGTTTTAATGGGCTTTGGATCAGCCATTTTCCACCCAGAAGGATCCAGAGTCGCCTATATGGCTGGAGGTCCCAAGCGTGGATTGGCCCAGTCAATTTATCAAGTGGGTGGAAACAGTGGGCAGGCACTAGCTCCGCTCATTACGGCCATCATTCTTGTCCCGTTCGGGCAGAAGGGCGCTCTCTGGTTTGCTTTCGTTGCCTTTGCCGCGGTCATGCTATTACTGTACATAGCCAAGTGGTATTCCCAAAGGCTCGTGCATTTTCAGCCAAAAACTCTGGCGGCTAAAGTCGTTAATAAAGAGCGTTCCAATAAAGTGGCCAAAGCCTTGGTCTTAATATTATTCATTATCTTCGCCCGCTCCTGGTATGTATCCTGCATGACAAATTTTTATAGTTTTTATTTAATCGAACAGCACTCATTCACAATAAAAGCGGCACAGATCTTCCTTTTTGCCTTTTTAGCCGCTGGGGCAGTCGGGACATTTTTCGGTGGCCCGCTCGCCGACCGCTTTGGGCGGAAAAACGTGATACTTTTTTCCTTTGCTGCAAGTACGCCGATAACCGGTCTTCTGCCATTCGTACCACCGATTGCAGCTTTCATTCTATTACTGATTGCCGGATTCATCATCATGAGCAGTTTTTCCGTTACCGTCATATATGCACAGGAATTAGTTCCCGGTAAAGTGGGGACAATGGCTGGTCTAACTGTAGGACTCGCTTTTGGTATGGGGGCGATTGGATCCGTTTCATTGGGGGCGATTGCAGATATTATCGGGATTGCAGCCATGATTAAAATCGTAGGATTTTTGCCCTTGCTAGGGATCCTCAGTGTCTTCCTACCAAGTGATTTCATGTTAAAACAATGGTATCCCGAAAAATAGGTTTCACACTGTAACCAATTTGGATAATCAAAAATACAATACATTATTGTTTTACCCAGAGAAGAAGAAAAAAGAAAGAATGAAAAAAGAACAACCATGCAAAGGAGAAATTTATGAGTGGAGTTTTATTAGGCAGTATCCTCTCTGCTATGTCTACAGGGGCCGGTGCGCTACCGATTCTTTTCATTAAAGGGTCCATGACCCATCGATTCAGGGATACACTTTTAGCATTTACAGCTGGAATCATGATGGCTGCTTCCTTGCTAAGCCTCATTCCAGAATCATTGGCAACCGGGGGGTATATCCAACTTATCATCGGGGTTTTCCTCGGAGTCTTAACTTTAACGATGATGGAAAAAAATATTCCACACATTGATCTCGGCCATACGAAAAGTGGTATTCAATTTGATGAGAAAGCTTTGCTCATCATCACGGCCATCACATTGCACAATATTCCTGAAGGTCTCTCCGTTGGGGTCAGTTATGCCTCAAATGCGCCTGATACAGGGAATTTGATAGCTTTTGCAATAGGTCTCCAAAATGCTCCCGAAGGCTTGCTCGTCGCATTGTTTCTAATCAATCAAAAAATTGGGAGATTCACGGCTTTCATAATTGCCACCTTAACTGGCGCCATAGAAATCGTCACGGGTCTATTAGGATATTACTTAACCTCTTATATTGAATTCTTGGTCCCTTATGGTCTTGCATTTGCCGCTGGGGCTATGCTATTCATCGTCTACAAAGAATTGATTCCCGAAAGTCACGGGGATGGGAATGAGCGCACCTCCACCTATTCCTTCATAGTCGGACTCTTATTTATGGTCATCTTATTGGAAATTCTATGATAATTGAACATGACAAAGGCTGGCTCCTTATGTGAGTCAGCCTTTTTCCTTTTTAAACAGCCGCAGATGATAATTTATCAAGCTGACTGTTAAGAATATATCTCCTGACATAAAACAAATCTTTGACAGGCACTCCTATGAAACTGACTCCATACCGATATGCATCTTCCATTTCCCGCTCATTTTGTATCCTGATGGTAAAATGATTCCTGGCATGATCAATCATAAAGGTGATGGTATGCAACTCTGCTTTCATTAGTTTGTTTTCACACGAAAATCCTAGGCCCTTGATGCTCAAATCAATCAACTGAACCCTTTCACTTTTTTGGGGGGACTGGATTTTTCCTTGAGCAACATACGATACCCTTGCAGCCCGTCTTCTTTCACTATCCTGAAGGGTATCGTACCATGGAACAAATAAGTATAGATTATTCTCTTGTTTTTTTATGATATTCGTTTCGAATGTTTGGGATTTATGCAGGCAGATAACGGCATCACCGGAATTAAATCGATCAGGATCCATAACAATGACATTCATCAGTTCCCCTTCGATAAAAAATAATGCCGCCTGGCTAATCTCCCCTCGTTTTACTAGTTGAATATATTCCATTCTTGACCTCTATTTCTTCATAGTCACTGCTATCCAAAGATAAATTCACGATCCATTTTCTTATATATTTATTAAAGGAAGTAATCATTGTAGAAAGGTTCCTGTAAGATGACGACCAAGTCTTTTGTTTCCACTCTCATTTCAATAGGCGTATGATGTTGCAGAATCAAATATTCATTAATCAGTTTATCAAGCTCCTCACTGATCCGAATGGTATGATTATGACTCATTCCGTGTATTTGCGCAAAATCCATCATTTCCCACCGTTTTATTCGTATTTCGTTACAAATTTCCATTGCATTCCGACAATTCATACCTATATTCACTACTCCTGCCCTTTTTAGAGTTTGATTATATTTAAGAATTATTACAAAATATACCTTATATGTAAATAGGTTCGCAAAAAAAGACAAAACTTCTTATATTGCGATAAAATTCAAAGCAACAGAAGACAGAAAATGACGGGAACCCTTATGACCTTTTCAAACAAAAAAAAACCCTTCAATTTATGAAAGATTTCAAGTACCCAACCTTGTGAAAAGAACCAGTTACCCAATTGGCATCATCCTCTAAGCTTCACTTTTAATGGGCAAATAGATATGAAAAACTGTCCCTTTATCGACTTCGCTTTCCACTTCGATATATCCATTATGTTCTTCGATGATTTTATAGCTGACCATCAATCCGAGGCCGGTCCCTCTTTCCTTTGTCGTATAAAATGGCTCACCTAACTTTTTTAACTTTTCTTTGGATATCCCGTTTCCTTGGTCAATAATCGAGATGCGAACGTGGCTATTTGACACTTGGCTCGACTGGATACGAATTGTGCCGCCATCCGGCATGACTTCCAGTGCATTTTTAATAATATTGATAAATACTTGTTTTAACTGATTTGCTTCACAGAATATGTTGCATGCAATTCCCTCAAAATCTGTCTCAAAGCGGACATTATTAAGTAAAGCTTGTGCCGCTAAAAGCTCCAGTGTCTCTTTCAGGATGATGTGCAAATCTTGTTCCAAATATTGAAGAGCCTGCGGTTTAGCCAAAACCAGGAACTCTGTAATAATCGTCTCGATGCGCTGTATTTCTGAAGTGATTATGTGAAAATAAGTAGAGAAATCCTCTTTGACCAAATCTTCAAGCAGTTGGATGAAACCTTTTAAAGCTGTCATGGGGTTTCTAATTTCATGGGCGATTCCGGCGGCAAGTTCACCAACAACATGTAAGGTATCCGATTTCCTGATTTGTTCTTGCATTTCAAGCCTTTCACTTACATTGCGAAAAATGGTTAAATTCAGGTTTGAATACAGATTGCCTCTTGTTAAAAATTCAATATGCTTAACCCTGCCATCTTCGAATTTTAGTGGAATGATGGAAGAATACACTCCTTTTTTATATACCGCTTCCACATGTGCATTCAAATCGCTTGCATTTTCCGGTACTTTTCCGATGAATTCCTTTACGGTTAGAGAAAGGAGTTTTTCCTTAGAGATTTCCAGTATTGCCTTGCCTGATTCATTAAAGTCCGTAAATCCATCCTTGTTCCATAAGATCAACCCATCAAGTGACCCCTCAAAAATTTTCCTGAATTTCTCTTCACTTTTCCTTAATTCTTTTTCTATTTCCCAGCGTTCGGTTACATTACGAAAGATGGTTACATTATACCCATCGCCCTCATGTTTCTTTGCCGTTAATTCAAGTAATTTGATTTGATTGTTTGGCATCTTATAAAAAATATCATCCCTGACTTGGCCGTCTCTTTCAAAAGTAGCAAGCATTCTTTTAAAATAACGATTTTCCTTATAGATGAATTTCCATATGTCACTGCCAATCATTTCTTCCTTAGTGGATTCAAATATTTTACAGGCTGATTGATTGACTCGAAAAATAACACCGGCCTCATTCCAAAAAACGATTCCTTCCATCGATTGATCAAATAACTCGGCAAAAATCCTTTCGCTCGACTCTAATTTCTTTTCAATAATATTCGATTCAGTGATCTTCGAAAACGTCGTTATGAATAATTCATTTCCGACTGGTGTACGGGTTGAAAAAGTAAAACGACAAGGCTTCCCATGTAGGGTTACCTCCAATTCACCCATAGAATTCAATGTTGTAAAAATTCCACTATCCCCTTCGTCTAGCTGTGACTTATCATCATGTGTCACCAAATCTGATAGTCTTTTCCCAATAAGATCTCTTTTATTGATTTTCAAACCATTCATGAATGCGGAGTTTGCCTCTAGTATAAGTCCTTTACGACTTAAAAGGAGAATACCCTCTTTTGCTGTATCGAAATTATCCAAAACCATTTGCGTTGGCAACAAATTCCCGACCTGATCGATTTCAGACACATCCTCCAAACGAAAAATCCTCTTTCCACCTGAAAGTGTCCCAACTTGTATAAACTCAAACTCCCTCATGTTTCCATTATGGAGTTGTACCGCTTTCCTTTTCTTAAGAGGCTTTTTATGCCTGCTTAATCCCTCCACATCAACTGCAAGTAAGGTACTTGCTTGAAGAAAATCACTAAGCTTCAGTTTAGCCAGTTGTTCTCTGGGCTGATCGAACAACAAGCATGCCGCCTCATTCGCATAGGTGAATCTCAGGTTTTCATCGATCATTATATGGGGCTCTATAATGGAATTAAAGATTTCTTTATATTCTTCGATGTGTTTATTCAACCTGATGATCTCCTCATTACAGACAGCCTCGTACTCTACATTCATATTCAAACCCCTTTCCTAACCTACTTCCATTCATTTCTTTCGACACCTATCTCTTTCGACATCCACCCCAAATTCCCTCGCTATTCCAAAAAAAACAGTAGAATAGAATTAGTCATGCGTGTAAAATTTATATTGCCATTCTCTTAATTCATTTTTGAATTAAGAGAAATTTAAGCTCTTTCCATGATAATGGATTTCAATCTCTATTTTTAGGGTATAGAGATACAATGATTTCTTCTCCTAAAAATAAATATTTGGAGGCAACTATGAAACAACGTGATTTTTTCTTTGACAATGCTAAGTTCATTCTCATGGGCTTTGTCGTTTTTGGACACTTGTTGAACACCTATATAAACGATAGTGAAACGATTTATGCACTTTACAAAACCATTTATTCCTTCCATATGCCGGCCTTCATCCTTGTTTCCGGTTTTTTTGCAAAAGGATTTTATCAAAAAGGGTATTTAGCGAAAATCACCATGAAAATGATCGTACCTTATATCATTTTCCAAATCATTTACACAGTGTACTATTATTTTCTATATGATCGTTCTTCCTTCAATGTAGACATGCTCACCCCCCATTGGTCTTTGTGGTTCTTGATCAGTTTATTTTGCTGGAATATCATGCTTCTCGGTTTCTCTAAACTGAAGCCGCTTGTCGGTATAGGTTTATCGTTCCTAATCGCCTTGCTAATTGGATATGTGGACTTCATTTCCAATTTCCTAAGCTTATCGAGAACATTTGTATTTTTCCCCATGTTTTTAATTGGGTATCATTTAAACAAAGATCATTTAAAAAGACTATTTACACCTAAAGTCCATATAGCATCACTCTCTATCATCCTTGTTGTTTTCATCGGTTTTTATTTAAAAGCAGATATCAATTATAAATGGTTGCTTGGCTCTAAGCCCTATTCCGAGCTAGAGGAAGCGTCCATCATATCCATGTTTAAACGTCTTGGTTTTTACGGATTAAGTGTCATTACAGTGTTTAGCTTTTTATCCTTTATCCCAAGACAACAATATTTCTTTACCAACTGGGGTAAGCAAACCCTGTATGTGTACTTGCTTCACGGCTTCTTCATTCGTTTTTTCCGTGAAAGCACCCTTCAGGAATACTTTAGTAACACCGAAAGCTTCATCATGCTAGCCGGGCTTTCCTTCTTGATTACAGTTATGCTTTCAAGCGAAATCATAGGTTCCATGGCACAGCCCATTATCGAATTGAAAATATCCAGGACCAAACAGTTCGCTCGTAAAGTTAAAGAATATATAAAGCCTAGTAAAGAACATAAACAATCTACTACCAGGTTTTAGAACAAAAAGGGCAGCCATAGGGTTGTCCTTTTAATTTCTTCTATTTAACATTTTATACTGTAAGTGGTTTTCCAAAACCAAGAGACTATGGTACAATTATTCGTTAGTGCTTGTTGGCTTTTAGATAACATGTACACGAAAGGAGATAGGCGCTTTCATTGCGCCATTTTTTATGAATATAATTATTAGTACTCTTAATGCAAAATACATCCATACATCTCTATCCATACGATACCTGAAGGCTTATGCCCAACCGGAATACGATGCACAGCTTGCGGAATACACCATCAAAGATCCGATTATGAACATCGTCGGCGACCTCTATTCCAAAAAGCCGGATGTAATCGGATTCAGTTGTTATATATGGAATATCGAAGAAACCATGAAAGTCGTGGCGATGCTTAAAAAGATCAATCCTGAACTGGTTATCATCCTCGGTGGTCCTGAAGTGACCTACGATGTTCATGATTGGCTAGATCAAATTCCAGGTGCTGATTTTATTGTCATTGGCGAGGGGGAAGTAACCTTCAAGGACCTGCTTTCCGAAATTGAAGGGGAACACAACTATAAGAAAGTTAGTGGAATTGCTTATCGGCAAGATGGTAAAAAGGTGATTCAGCCCCAGAATGGCAAGGTGGACCTGAAATCCCTTCCCTCACCATACCGTTTAGAGGAAGATCGTAATGAGATATCCAAACGGGTGACGTATATCGAGACAAGCCGTGGCTGTCCGTTCAGCTGTCAGTTCTGCCTATCATCGATTGAAGTGGGTGTGCGCTATTTTGACCGCGAAAAAATTAAAGAAGACATCAGGTATTTGATGGATAATGGGGCAAGAACGATTAAGTTTGTCGATCGTACCTTTAACATTAGCCGGAGCTATGCGATGGAGATGTTCAGGTTTTTAATTGATGAGCATCAACCTGGAGTCGTTTTCCAGTTCGAAATCACGGCTGACATCATGCGCCCGGAAGTCATTCAATTCTTGAACGATCATGCGCCTGCCGGATTGTTCCGTTTTGAAATCGGTGTACAGTCTACGAATGATCATACAAATGATCTCGTGATGAGAAGACAGAATTTCGAAAAGTTGACCCGAACTGTCACGATGGTAAAAGACGGACAGAAAATAGATCAGCATCTCGATTTAATTGCTGGCCTGCCTGAAGAAGATTATTTTTCATTCAGAAAGACCTTCAATGATGTTTTTGCACTACGCCCCGAAGAGATGCAACTCGGATTCTTAAAAATGTTGCGTGGCACTGGGCTGCGAATTAGAGCGGATGAACACGATTATATTTACAGTGATCATGCCCCTTACGAAATCCTGGGAAACAATGTTTTAACCTTTGATGATATTGTCCGCATTAAACAAGTCGAAGATGTCCTTGAAAAATACTGGAACGATCATCGAATGAACCATACAACCGAGTTTCTTGTAGAAACGGTATTTACCTCCCCATTCGACTTCTTCCAGGAATTCGGCACCTATTGGGATGAGCAGGGCTGGTCACGCATTGGGCATCAGCTTGAAGATTTATTCAAGCGATTAGAGCTATTTTTGATTAAAAGGGAAACCGATCAATTGAATAATGTCATCGGTCTCATGAAATTGGATTACTTTAAGAATCAAAAATATAAGCCACGTAAACCTTGGTGGGAAGCCTCTTTAGATAAACATGGCCGTTCTAAGATTTATGAAGAAATTCTTAAGCATCCCGAGCACCTAGGAACCGATTTCAGGGATTTACAACTGAACGAAAAGGAAATATATAAGCATACCTTGATTGAAGAACTTCCGTTTGATTTAGAAACCTACTTAACGGATGGGACCATAATTGAACAACCTTCCATCATGCTTGCCTATTTTGATCCAAGTGGTAAAGGTTCTCGCATCTTTTCACTATCTAAGGCTGAAAGCACAATACAATAAGAATAAGGACGGACCCCTGTTTGTGGGGTCCGTCCTTATTTACTTTTTGTTATTTTTCGCGGCCAGTATTTCATAGATCTCGGTTGCATTCATATCTTCACTAAATTCCATACCGAATTCCGTTCGTACGTACTGGGCCTTATCTTTTTTCTCTGGTTGTTTACGTGTTTGTTTATTCATTTAACTTCTTCCTTTTCTGCCTTGTTTAGAGTTACGGTTTGCACCCTTCATGACATTTTCATCGGCTGCAAATTCATTTGAAAATTCATCTATTCCTTGATTCTTCTTCGGCGTTTTACTGGCTTTTACAGCCCCATCAACATTGGCTTTCCTTTTCATTTTCATTCCACCTCTATAAAAAAAGTTAACATTATAGAATGGGGTAATTCCGTTCAAAATTATTCACGGATAATATATCGTCATTCGCGTACATTAAGACTAAAAACGGAGGAGGATATAATGAAGAAAAAACTCGATAACCCAATTTTATCAGATACTCAGCCGCATCAAATCAATGCACCTAGCTTCAAGAACACTGGAATAAAACCAGAAGCACCATTTGTGAATGAGTATGGAGTGGTCATCGGGGACAGCAAGTACGCCTCAGACAATTCACCGCTTGAAAATTGGAGTGAGGATACAGACCCGGAAATTATGGCTGGTGATGAATGGGTCCACCCGACAAATGATATTGGTTGGAACTCGACTGAAAATCGGGAACTATTAGAAGCCAAACGAGATCCTCAAGCCCCTTTTTTCCATCCCGATAAAGATGTCAGCTCGGAAACGGATTAAGCTCTCGCAAATTTAAGGGCATCCTGAAACTTCAAGGACACCCTTTTTCCTTATTTAATCTGCAAAATCAATTTCCCTTTCGTTTGACGCGCGTTCATTTCTTCATGAACCGCTGCAGCCTGTTCGATTGGATAAATACCTCCGATGGTCATCTTTAGTTTACCTGAAGCTACATAAGAGAAAAGTTCTTCGATACTCGGTACAAGCAAATCCGGTCTTTTCATGATCTGGGGTAGGAAAAAACCTATGACGGATTGATTACGGCGCATTAAATTCTGAGGATTCATCGTATATAGCTCACGACTAGCATTGCCAAAAACGACTATGCGACCAAAAGGAGCCAGACATTTCAGGGTCTTATTGAAAATGTCCCCTCCTGCCATTTCAAGGGCAACATCCACGCCCTTACCGTCTGTCGCCTCTCTCACTTCGAGCTCCCATCCCTCTTTCGTATAATCAATGAGTACGTCCGCCCCCATCTCTTTTGCGAGTTCCAGTTTTTCTTCGGTGCTAGCTGTGGCAATTACTTTCCCTGCCCCGAAAATCTTTGCAAGCTGGACTGCAATCGTTCCAACGCCCCCGGCTGCTGCATGGATAAGTACCGCTTCCCCAGCCTGCAGGCGTCCCATCGTCTTTAAGATGTGATACGCACTTAGCCCTTGAAGGGGTAAAGCAACCGCATCATGGAAAGAGATTTCAGCCGGTAATGGAATGGCGGAGAATTCATTGGACAAGGCATATTCGGAATAGCCGCCTGATTCAATCAAACTCACAACCCTAGTTCCAGCCTTGATCTTGGTTACTTTTTCGCCTACTTCCACCACAACCCCTGCCACTTCTGCACCTGGAATAAACGGGAGCGGCGTTGGTACGACATATTGCCCTTCCCGCCGGGCTGTATCGGCATAGTTAACCCCGACACAGTCAATTTCAATCAACACTTCATATCCGGTAGGCGTGGGTTTTTCCTTTTCTGTCAACTTTAGAACTTCAGGTCCACCATAGGCTTCAAATTGTATGGCTTTCATCTTCTTCCCCCTCTTTTAGTTCCCCGTATATTTCGGCTTTCGTTTCTCTTTGAATGCAGTAACCCCTTCTATATGATCTTCAGTTGTCCCCATTAGGGTTTGGGTAATCCGTTCCTGTTCAAGTATTTCCTCAAGTGAAGCCGTAAACGAATGACTCACAAGTTTTTTCATCATTCCATAGGCTTTTGTTGGCCCATGTGCCAGCTTGTCGGCTATCTTTAACACTTCTTCTTCAAGTTGATTCAATGGAAATACATGATTGATAACGCCTAACTGATGTAAACGTTCGGCCGAAATCGGTTCGGCCGAGAAAAAGAGTTGTTTGGCAAGATGCGGTCCCACTAATTTGGGTAAAAAGTATGAACCACCTCCATCCGAAATTAACCCTACCTTTGAAAAACTCATAGCAAATTGGCTATCCTCTGCAGCCACGATTAAATCGCAAGCAAGTGCCAAATTAAAACCAGCCCCTGCAGCAAATCCATGTACCGCGGCAATAATGGGAACCTCGCAGGAATCCATCGCCAATATACAATCATTCAGTTTACCGACATGGTCATACATTTGTACGGCAGTGGCCTGGCCCATCGATTTGACATCCCCTCCGGCGGAAAATGACCGTCCGGCTCCCCTGATTACGATGGCTCTTATTTGAGAATTCTGCCGAACATCAACAATCGTATTGGTTAAGTCCGCTATCATATCCGGACTAAAGGCATTCAAACTTTCAGGCCGGTTCAAAGTCACCAGCAATACATGATTGGAAACCTCCGTTAATAAATGTTCTCTTAACATGTCTTCATCCCCCTTTATTTGATTAACCATCCACCATCCACTAAAATATCGGTGCCTGTCATGTATGAGGCTTCAGGTGAAGCGACAAATGCGATGACGTTACTGATTTCCTCTGCCTTCCCTACTCTTTCGAGGACCGTGTTTCTTTGTATCGACTTCAGGAATTTCTCATTCTGCAAGCCATCCTCCGTTAATGGAGTTTCAATGAATCCCGGTGATACCGAATTAACCCGGATTCCGTATGGAGCCAGTTCAAGTGCCAATGACTTCGTCAGACTAAGTACACCAGCTTTAGCAGAACTGTAATGCGGGATATGGGCCCCTGCTTGATGGGCGGATAGTGAGGCCGTGTTGACGATGGCCCGATTGCCGGCAGAGTCAAGTTCATGGCTTGCCGCTTCTTTCATCACCTTCCCTAAATACTTTGAGACAAGAAAGACACTTTTCAAATTGACATCTTGGATCATATCCCAGACTTCTGTGGAGGTATCTAAAAGTTTGGAGGACCTCGTTCCACCCGCGTTGTTTATCAAAATATGAAGATCCCGGTATTGTTCGGTAACATACATGGCCAGCTCTTTAACGTCTTCCTCATCCGTAACATCAGCAGGAAAAATGTCAGCCAGCGGGATAGTATGGCGGGCATTGATCTCAGCCGCCACTTCTTTCAGCTTCCTTTTCGTCCTTCCTACTAATAAAACCTGTGCACCCTCATCCGTTAACCTTAGTGCTGTCGCTTTCCCAATACCCGAACCCGCACCTGTTATTACAGCAATGGATTGTGAGAATCTCATTGTTTCACACCTTTCCTTCTTACCTTATCGACCCTTTATCTCTGCTGCCTATTCTTCACAGTTTGTATTTTTCCATTTATCAACTCCGGAACAAGGGTTATCGACCCTTTTTGAGTTGCCAACCTCAAATCGCCATTTAAATCATGATCTTCAAACAGCTGACCAACATGCGAAGTTTGGAGGATTTCAAAGGCACTGTTGATATTCGTGCTATAAAAGGCACATGCTGCTTTCGCTGCATCATTTAACAGGAACGCATCTTGTGTCCCATTGACCAAACAATGAATCAAATGGCCGGCCCCATAAAAATCTTCCATACTGAATTCACCCGAATTGCCCGAACACACAATAACAATGGTTTCCGTTTGGTGAACGTTTTTGATTTTTTCTGCAACGGATGGATTATTCAGTAAAGAGGCAATATACACCTTTTTGGCCGAACTTGATTTTTGTAGGGCCACTGTGCCATTAGTTGTCGATAAGACAAGCGTTTTACCCTGAACTAGCTTATTCAACAGCGTCGGACTCGGATAGTTGAAGCCCTCAATAGGTTGGGCCCTCATTTCCCCGGCAAGGAGGCATTCCCCTTGAGTCATATCTTTGCTTTTCAATTCGGCATCGGCAGGGCTCAGGACAGGGATTACCTGCTCCGCTCCATTATGAAGAGCAGACACGATGGTCGTGGTTGCTAATAGCACATCTAGTACGATGGCGACTTTCTCCCCATCTAGAAGCTTGTCCCTGTTGATTTCTTCTTTTTTCAATAGCAAGTGTATATGCTGCATCGTCTGTTTCATCTAATCAGGCTTCCTTTGCGGCTACGTGGGCAGCATGAGTAATTAAACTTTTCACCATTTTCCCCAATGAAGAAAAGCGTATATCCTTGGTCTGCCCCAATTCATACCGATAATAGATTTGCTGAAGAATCACAGCTAACTTGAAATAGCCAAATGTCAAATAATAATCGATGGTAGAAACGTCTCTACCGCTTCTCACAGCATAGGCTTCGATAAATTCATTCCTTGATAAAAAACCATCCAAAGTAGTAAGCGATGCTTGGCCCAAACCGGATTTGACCATTTCTGGGTCGCCACTTTCCGTCCAATAGCTTAAGGCAACGCCTAAATCAGCCAGCGGATCACCGACCGTCGACATTTCCCAATCAAAAAGACCGACCATCTCGCTTAAATTCTGGTTGAACATCGCATTATTGATCTTAAAGTCATAGTGAATGATCGAGGTTTGACTATAACGCGGCATATTCTTTTGTAAATAAGCAACGAGCGGTCCCACTTCCTTGATTTCATCCGTCTTTGCCCGTTCATATCTGGAAATCCACCCGTGTACCTGTCTCTCCATAAATCCATCAGGCTTTGAAATTTGAGCTAATCCCGTCTTTTCATATGGAATGGAATGAAGATCCGCAAGCTGATCCACCATGATAGTGGATAGTTGACGGCACTTTTCCACAGTCGGGACAATATCTTTAGGAAACTTGGAATCTATTACTATTCCATGTTTTCTTTCCATTAGAAAAAAAGGGGAGCCCACAACCGAGACATCATCCGAAAACAAGATGGGTTCAGGCGCTGCTTGAAAATACGGATGGATGGAAGAAAGAATATGGTACTCCCGTTTCATATCATGGGCTTTTGGAGCGACCGGACCAAGTGGAGGTCTCCTCAATACTGCTTCCCACTCACCGACTTTAAGTTGATAGGTCAAATTGGAATATCCTGTCGAGAACTGTTGCACTTCCAATGGATCATTTGGCAAATCCACTATCTTTTCCTGGAGGAATGCCTCTAGTCTTTTAACACCGAGTTCCTCCCCTGAACGAACAGGAATGGTATCATCCATCGTTTCCTTCACCCCTTGTACTTTAGTAAACTAGCTATGGACAAGATGCGAGACTAATCTTTCTTTAATCGTTTCAGGAATGGGTTCGCTTTTTTGTTTCCCGAAATTAAAGCAAACCAATATCGCCGTGCCTTTTGCGATGGTCTCTCCCGTTTGCGAACAAATAATATCATGGCTCATCTCACAGCTTTTCGTCCCTACCTTAGTCAAATAAGTTCGAACGGATAAGAGTTGGTTAAAGTACCCTTGGGTAATAAAATCGCATTTTGTCGAAGCAAGTAAGAAATTCCAGTCTTCGATATTCGAGGCCAATCCCAGCGCTTCAAAGAATTTCATCCGGGCCTCTTCAAGATAAATAAAATAGCTGGTGTTATTGATATGTCCCAATGCATCCGTTTCAGAAAAACGCACGTTTACATTTAGTTCATGCATAAGATACCTCCTAATTTTTAGCGATGGGAGAATGCGGGTTTCCGCTTTTCCAAAAATGCTGCAACTCCTTCTTTCACATCTTCCGTTTGAAAGATTTCCTCAAAAAGGTTCGTTTCAAGCTCCAACCCTTGTTCAAGTGTCGATTCGCTCCCTTCATCGATGGCCTTCTTAATTCTTGAAAGGGCCTGTAATGAATGCCTCGTGATTCGGGATGCCAACTTTTTAGACTCGTTTAACGCGCTTCCCTCATCCACTACTTTATTGACGAGTCCAATTCTTTCTGCTTCCTGAGCGGAAAGTGGATCTCCAGTAAAGATCATTTCCTTCGCTTTAGCGTTTCCTACAAGTCTCGACAAACGCTGTGTGCCCCCAGCTCCTGGAAATAACCCTAATTTCACTTCCGGTAAACCGATTTCTACGCCTACTTCGGCAACACGCAAATCACAAGCCAGTGCCAATTCACATCCACCACCTAAAGTCATTCCATTCAAAACAGCGATGGTCGGTTTAGGAAATTGGTCAATCTGAGTTAAAACCCCATGGCTTTCTCTTACCGTCTCCTTCATATTTGGATTGCCCATCATTTGTGGGAATTCTTTTATGTCCGCACCTGCGGCAAACGCCATATCTCCAGACCCGGTAATGAGCACGGCAACAATTTCATTATCATCTTTAAGTTGTGTAAAAACTTCGGACAATCCTTGAAATACCTGTCTACTAATCACATTCAACGGCGGATTATCAATTGTCACAATCGCAAGCTGATTTTCTTTTTCCACTCTCACTAAGTTTGTCATACATTCTTCACTCCTTGATTTGTATAGTCGTACCAGCCCTTTCCAGTTTTCCTTCCTAAATTACCTTGTTTCACCTTTTCCTCTATACAGGCATTAGGTTTATCTTCTGGATTACCTGTTTCTTTATAACGTTGCTGCATAACGTAGTAACCCACATCAATACCAGACAAATCCATCAATTCAAATGGGCCAATGGGGTGACTTAAAGCTTTACGGCAAATCAAATCGATGTCCTTATAATCCGCTATCCCTTCTTCATATAAATAAAGGGCTTCCCGTTGCAACGCCCCCAATATGCGATTTGCGACGAAACCGGAAATTTCCTTGCGTAGTAAAATTCCTGTCCGATTCATTTTCTCCGTGACTTCTAATGCAAGCTTCGCTGTTTCTTCGGATGTTTGATCACTCATGACCACTTCCACGCAATCCATGACAAGAGGCGGGAAAAAGAAATGCATATTGATGAACTTATCCGGACGGTTCGTCACCCCGGAAAGTAAACTATTCACGATAGTCGAACTATTTGTCGCAAAAATGGTGTTTGCCGGTGCAAATTGCTCTAGCTTAGCGAAGACTTCCTGCTTCACTTCAATTTTTTCGACTACCGCCTCAATAATCAAATCGGCATTGCTGGCGGCTTTATTCAAATCGGTCGTAAATTGAAGACGGGTGAAGGCTTCCAATCTACTGTCTTCACTCAGCTTTCCTTTTTGCACCCATTTATTCATGATTGCCTCTAACTTTTCCTTTGCCGATTGCAAAGCAGTGTCCTGGACATCCTGTAATACCGTATTGAATCCGCCTAGGGCAGCAAGCATCGCAATTTGATGTCCCATCTGTCCTGCCCCGATTACCGATATCGACTGTATCTTATTGGTCGACATTGAGTCACCCTCCCTTTTTAACTCGTTTATTCATTAATTCCATGTAAAATCATTTCCATGAATATTTCGGCCACTTCCCGATCTGTCTTTTTTCCATCAGGGTCGAACCATTGATAACTCCAATTGACCACACCCAAAATGGCAAATGAGATGATAGAGGTATCAAGAGTAGAACGGAATTCCCCCCGTTTGCCCCCCTCTATCAACAATCCTTCTATTTTATTGCGGAATTCATCCCGCTTCGGAAGGATTTGATCCAATTTATCTTTGCTGAGGTTTTTCATTTCGCGGAAAAAGATGGTTGCACTCGACTTTTTGGACTTGATGCTTTTTAAAAGCATATAAACCATATCGAACAGCTTATCCTTACATCCTTTACTAGTATCCTGAAGAATCGTTTCCTGCCCAATTAGCAGTTCATTGATATAAGCGAGATGAATATCCATCAGTAGCTGTTCTTTACTTGTAAAGTAATAATAAAACGTTCCTTTTGTCACCCCTACCGATTCGACAATATCCTGAATGGACGTTTCGCTGAAGCCTTTCTGTTCGAATAAGCGTATGCCATGTTCCGTCATTTTATCTTTCATGTGTGTAATCCCCGCATTCTGTTAAACTATCAGTTGAATTGATACCATAGGCTTTCGTACAATCATGCCTCTTCTTATTTCCTAGGCATTTCTTCTCTTAAAGCGCGCCTTAAAATCTTCCCGACATTTGTTTTTGGAAGTGCATCTCGAAATTCAACTAATTGAGGGACTTTATAAGCCGATAAGTTTTTCCGGCAATAATCGATGATTTCCTGTTCGCTGGTTTCCTGGTTACTTTTAAGAACAAGTACCGCTTTTACGCTTTCTCCCCTATACGCATCTGGAACTCCGATTACCACCGCTTCCTGGACGGCTGGATGCTCATAAAGGACCTCTTCCACTTCACGCGGATAAATGTTATATCCGCTAGCAATGATTAAATCCTTTTTCCGATCTACAATATAGAGATATCCATCCTCATCCACTTTGGCGATGTCCCCCGTATAAAGCCATCCATCTCTCAATGTGACCGCTGTCTCCTCCGGCATGTTCCAGTACCCTTTCATCACTTGTGGGCCTTTAACCACCAGTTCTCCCAATTCCCCTGGTGATACTTCACTCAATCCCTCCCCCAGGTCCACTACTTTATAATCCGTCGATGGGAAACCAATCCCCACGCTCCCTGGCTTTCTTTCAGCAAACGCCGGATTGCAATGTGTGGTTGGGGATGCTTCTGAAAGTCCATATCCTTCCAATATCTTCGCACCTGATTTCCTCTCGAATTCACGAAGCAACTCAACGGGCATCGGTGCACTGCCACTGTTACAAAGGTGTATAGAATCCATGCCGTATTCTTCGGCTTTAGGATGATTCGTCAAAGCGACGTACATTGTCGGTACTCCAGGAAAAGTAGTTGGCTGTTCACGCTTGATTGTTTCAAGTACTTCTTCTATTTCAAAACGAGGGAGCATAATCGAATCCCCCGCAGTATAAATGGACAAATTCATTGCAGACTGCATCCCAAACACATGGAAAAGCGGGATGACCGTCAACGTTCGTTCCCTTCCCATTTTCAACTCATGTTTAAAAAATTCATAAGACTGAATGACATTGGCCAAGATGTTGCGATGCGTCAACATGGCACCCTTGGATCGTCCCGTTGTTCCTCCTGTATATTGAAGGACGGCTATATCATTTACAGAATCAAATGAAACAGGGATTATGTTACCGTCACCCGTTTTCAAAAACTGGTCAAAAGCAACATCGGGTTGAAAATCCGCTTCAGATGGCTGGAGACTGACTACAATGACATTTTTCACATTCCCATTGGGCTGTACGCTCTTCACTTTTGGATACAATCCATCTAAAATGACAATCGTCTCGGCTCCGGAATCCTGTAGAATTTGCTGAAGCTCCCTTTCGACCAACATTGGATTGACTTGGGTAATGATTGCCCCTGCCGTCAAGGCCCCATAATAGGCGATAACGTATTGAGGACAGTTAGGTAGCATGAGGGCAACGCGATCACCCTTTTGCACTCCCTTTTTTTGAAGGGCGGAAGCAAAAGCCTGTGATGCAAAGAAGAGCTCTTTGTACGAAATCTTTCTCCCATAAAAGGTGATCGCTGTGTTGCTTGGATAGGACTCAAATGCCTTTTGGAGGATCTGTTGCACCGGGACTTCAGGGACTTCAATTTCCTTCAAGATTGAATCAGGATAAACGGACAGCCATCTTTTATTATTCATTACATACCCTCCAGCCATTTTTGATTCTATTTTCTACATGACATGAGAACCGCCATCAACAATCAGGATATTGCCCGTCACATAATCTGAAGCTTTTGAGGCGAGGTATACAGCAGCACCCTTCAAGTCATCCTCGTTGCCTAATCTTTTGAGCGGAGTGGAATCGAGAATAGGACTTTCCCCTTTAGCTAGCACGCCTTTCGTCATGGTTGTGGGAAAGAAACCCGGGGCTATCGCATTTATGTTGATATTATGTTGACCCCATTTAGCGGCTAAATCTTTTGTCAAGGTTATGACCGCTCCCTTGCTCGCATTATAGCCAACGGCATCCAGTATGTTTGGATTCGTACCGCCCAGACCGGCAACCGAGGCGATGTTTATGATTTTTCCATATCCCTGCTCAATCATGATCCTGCCAACAGTCTGGCACATGATAAAGGTACCCGTTACATTCACATTCATCACTTTGTTCCAGGCCTCAAGGGGCATGTCGATGGCCGATGCTCCCCAGGATGCACCGCTATTATTCACCAAGATATCGATGGAGCCAAATTTCCGGACCGTTTCATTCACGACTTCTTGTACGTCGGCAGGATTTGTGATATCGCATTTAAAGGAAAGCGCCTTTACGCCAAGTTCCTCCACGCGGGCGGCAACTTCATCGCACGCGGCCTTCTTTCTTGAACACAGGACGACATTGGCCCCAGCCTCGGCAAAACCGGTCGCTATCTGTTCGCCCAATCCCCTTCCACCGCCAGTAATTATCGCCGTCTTTCCAGTTAAGTCGAATAACTCGGTTATTTTCATATTTTCACCTCATCCTTTTGATACTTACGAAGTTCGATTTTAGCCACCTGTTGACGGTGTACCTCATCTGGGCCATCCGCTAGCCGCAATGTTCTAGCATTGGCCCAATGGGCAGCAAGCGGGAAGTCACCTGAAACCCCTGCAGCACCAAAGCCTTGGATTGCACGGTCTATCACCTTCAATACCATATTGGGAGCTACTACCTTTATCATGGCTATTTCAGCTTTCGCTTCTTTATTTCCAACAGTATCCATCATATAAGCAGCTTTTAAAGTCAAAAGTCTGGCTTGTTCAATTTCAATCCTCGAATCGGCCACCCACTCCATGATCACCCCCTGTTTCGACAAAGGCTTACCGAATGCTACACGTTCTTGTATGCGCTTACATAATTCTTCAAGTGCTCTTTCAGCTGCACCGATTAGCCTCATGCAGTGATGGATCCTGCCAGGTCCGAGTCTTCCTTGAGCAATGGCAAATCCTTTCCCTTCACCCCAGAGGATGTTTTCAGAAGGGACCCTGACATTAGTAAATGTGATTTCAGCATGTCCATGTGGAGCATGGTCATAACCAAAAACAGAAAGCATACGTTCAATTTTGACGCCGGGTGTATCTAGCGGCACCAGAATCATCGATTGCTGCTCATGTTTGGGTGCTTCGGCATTGGTCTTACCCATGACAATTGCAATTTTACACCTCGGATCTCCAGCCCCAGATGACCACCACTTTCGACCATTGATGACGTATTCATCACCTTCCCTTACAATTCTGCATTCAATATTAGTTGCATCGGAAGAGGCCACTTCAGGCTCAGTCATCGAAAAACAAGACCTTATTTCCCCGGCAAGCAAGGGTTTAAGCCAGCGTTCTTTATGCTCATCCGTTCCATAACGAACCAAAACTTCCATATTTCCCGTATCCGGTGCATTACAGTTGAATATTTCGGGTCCTATCATGGATCTTCCCATGATTTCACAAAGTGGTGCATATTCAAGATTGGTTAAACCTGCTCCGTGTTCACTATCAGGTAAAAACAAATTCCAAAGTCCAGCTTCCTTCGCTTTACCCGTCAATTCAGATAAAATGGGCGGTATGGCACTCCAGCGACTGTTTTGTTTTTCTAATTCCTTTTGATAGACGGCCTCATTTGGATAGACATGTTGTTCCATGAAACCGATTAACTTTTTTTCTAAGTCCTTCACTTTTTGAGTGTGTTCGAAATTCACATTCATTCCTCCCTTTTACTAACTAACTGGTCGGTATGTTCATTCTTTTCCATTATATTATTATTTTTACAATATTTTCAATAATTAAATTTTATTTTCTGAAAATTTATTCATTATTTTAAAAGGTACCTCCTTTTTTTCATTTGTTTTGCAGGTAGGAAAGACACAAACGATTTTCGTCCCTTTTGCTCTCTCACTTGTTATGAACACTTTTCCCCCATGATTTTCAATGATCTTGAAACATACAGAAAGACCTAACCCCGTACCTGACGATTTCGTCGTGAAGAATGGTTCGCCAATTTTTTGAATCGAGTGTTCTGGTATTCCCTCCCCTTCGTCCAGTATGCCTATTGAAACCTCGTGATCCTTTTCTTGAATATTGACAAAAATGTTACCACCATTCGCCATGGACTCAATCGCATTTTTTATAAGGTTAATTAGTACCTGCTTGATTTGATTTTCATCACAGTAAATTAAAATCGGGTCTTCATCAAAGTTTTTATGAATTTGGATATTATTAAGAACAGCATTTGTCTCCAACAACGTTAAAACATGATTGCAAATACCGATTAGATTTTTTTCCGAAAATTCAGTTTTACTAGGCTTCGAAAGTAACAATAATTCATTGAGGATTTGCTCGATCCGGTTAATTTCTGAGAAAATGATGTCATAATATTCCTGTTTGTTTTCAGACCCATCTTTGATTAATTTTACAAACCCCAAAATGGAAGTCATAGGATTTCGGACTTCATGGGCAATACCAGCTGCAAGTTGGGCAGCTGCAGATAACTTGCTGGAGGTAATGGCCAAATGTTCATTCAGGCTTACAAGTTTTTCTTCTGCATGTTTCCTTTCATTGATTTCCGATAATATGCCCGCCGTCCCAATGAATTCACCTCCGTCGTCATAGACTAATTTAACGAATGCTTCTACCCAAGACCCTTCATTATTTCGATTATTCATTTTAATGTCGACACGGAAATATCGCTTTCCTTCACGGAAGGAATTTGCAAACGCTTTCAAAATACGATGATAAGATGTCTTATCTATTTCTTTGGAAAAATGGAGACCCAGTGATTCATTGACAGTCCTTCCGCTCATCATTTTCCATGCTGGATTCAAGTATTGCCATTTCCCTTTTTCGTCCGTTTTAAAAATCACTTCATTGAAGCTGTTAAGCAACTCTTTAGAGGATTTAGAAATAATGCGATAACGTCCTTCGCTATCTTTCAACAATTCAATGGTCCTTTGCTTTTTATCATAGACGGCTCCTAACAACCATGCAACGACAGCAATAATGGCAAGATAGAATATTCCTACTACAGGGACTTTCCGTGACTCAGCGTAAAGCCAAACTATATAGGGTAGTTGCAATGCGGAAAATAGGGTGGGGACAACCAGTCTGCCAACATAGCTATTCAACCTTACACCTCCCATACTTACAATATAATTTTATTTATTGTCCGATTCGCTTAAGGTTTGGTTATATATGGTAAATAATCTCTTTAAAGTAAAATTCCATAAAATATCCGCAATTCCTGCTATTAACCAAAAAAACCTCTCCAATAACGGAAAGGTTCATCTTTATTATTTAATAATCAGCCAATTATGACACGCTCTTTAGGATAATGGTAGTTCTCTGTAACTTCTTTATGACCGATGATATAGAGGAAGGAGGTAATTCCAACCCGACCAATAAACATAATTATCATAATGACAACTTTGCCCACATTACTCAATTCCGGAGTAATGCCCATCGAAAGGCCTACTGAACCGAAAGCGGAACAAACTTCAAAAATGATTTGCATCAAAGTGAAGTTCTCGCTTATAGTCAAAACGAAAATCGCCAGGATACATAGCAAAGAACCCATTATCATGACAGCCGTTGCTTTTCGGGTATCATCAGGATGCACTTCCCTTTTGAATACTTTAATGGACTTTCTCCCCCGCATGAAGTTCCACAAAAAGAGAATCATGATAGCAAGGGTCGTCGTCCGTATGCCACCACCTACAGAACTAGGCGATGCTCCAATAAACATTAGAATGCTCATCAGTAATAAGGTCGGTTCCGAAAACTCGCTAACAATCATCGTGGAAAGGCCACCACTTCTCGTATTCGACGACATGAATAATGAGTAGAAAAGTGATTCATGCCAGCTTTTTCCGTGAAAAAAGCCCTTGATTTCAAGGAGATAGATAAGGATGCTTCCTCCAATGATAAGACCAAAAAAAGTCACCGAGGTCAGCTTTGTAAACAAGGAAAAGTGAAACTTATAACTACGCGAACTATTCGACAAAAACTCTTTTAATTCGATTAAGACCGGAAATCCGATTGCCCCCAGAATCAGGAGGATAATCGTGATAAATTGGACGAAATAATCGCCTTTGAAAGGGATCATGGATACACCACTAATATCAAAACCAGCATTTGTAGTGGAACTGACCGCTAAAAAGAGTCCATTTACCAAGGCTGACTTCCAATCTGGATAATAATTCAGGAAGTAAACACCTAAAATAAGAGCTCCAATTAATTCAATTACGACAAAAATCTTTATAATTTGAATCAATAACTTAACAAGACCCGAAAGATTAGTCTGATTCTGGTCAGTCATGATCAGCTGTCTTTCTTTGATCCCAATTTTCTTGCCTAAAATCAACCAAAAAAAAGTTCCAAGTGTCATTATGCCAATTCCGCCAAATTGGAGAACGAACATTAAGATGAAATAGCCCGTGTTACTGAATACGTCAGCTGTATTGACTACGGTTAATCCTGTCACACTTACTGCGCTAACCGCAGTGAAAAGTGCATCCATGAATCCCCATCTCACTCCAGGTTTTAGAGCAACTGGCAAACTAAGCAGTATTGTAGAAACACTGACGGCCATAAAGTAATAACCAACGATAAGTTGGGCTGGCGTTAATTTTGATAATAGCTTTTTAATAGCAACCATGCAGTTTTCCTTTCTTACTCTACGTAATCGATGATTGTTACAAAATCTATCTTAGTGTACTCTTTTTTCGATGATTTTTCCATTACCTTTTAGGAACTGACTTACTTACAACAATAAGGTAGGTTTACCAATAAATTTGACATCCGTCCTATAAGTAAAAACAACCGTTTTACTCATACTATAATTACAGCGGAAAAACCGCTGAACCAATAAGGGGGAAAATAAAATGGCTAATAATAGTAGCAGTAATAAACTTCTTGTGCCTGGAATTGAACAGGCCTTAGATCAAATTAAATATGAAATTGCTTCAGAATTCGGTGTTCAATTGGGTTCAGATACATCAGCCCGAGCAAATGGTTCGGTTGGTGGAGAAATCACAAAACGACTTGTCCAGCAGGCACAATCTCAGCTTAAAGGTCAATAATTAACCTAACTGAATATAATGGATAAGGGCCCAGCTATTAGCTGGGCTCTATTTATGGTGAAAATCGATTTCATTTTTCTTAGGGGAATGTTCACTATTTTGTTTTGTTGCTTTTTCTTTATGGGGTGGTTGTTTCGGTGCTTTTTCCTTTGGCAGTTGCTGCCTTGACGCCTTTTCCTTTTGCGGCTGTGGCTTTTGCGCTTTTTCCTTTTGCGGCTGTGGCTTTGGTGCTTTCACCTTTTGTGGCTTTGGCTTTGCTGCCTTTTCCTTTTGCGGCTGTGGCTTTGGTGCTTTCACCTTTTGTGGCTTTGGCTTTGCTGCCTTTTCCTTTTGCGGCTGTGGCTTTTGTGCTTTTTCCTTTTGTGGCTGTGGCTTTGGTGCTTTCACCTTTTGTGACTTTGGCTTTGGTGCTTTTTCCTTTTGTGGCTGTGGCCTTGACGCTTTTTCCTTTTGTGGCTTTGGCTTTGATGGCTCCTGCTTTGGTGCTTTTACTTTAGGATTATTCACCTTTTGTTTTTTCTGAGGCGATTCTTCCTTTTTTCTGGTTGACTCTTCTACTGAAGCCCTTAAAGATTTTACCGCTTTTTCCTTTTGCTCAAGCTCTTTATTTTTTTCAGGTATTGTTCCGGCTTCTTTTTTATGTAATTCACGTTTGCTACTATTATTTTCACTGTGTCTTGAATGATTCGCGTTACTTCCCTGTACCGGTTTCCTTGTGTCCCCTTTTTCCTTCTCCTTTTCCTCGAGCTTCTTTTCCACATATTTTCCGGTAGAAATCCCCTGCTCCCTTGCGTGTTTGCGGTCACTTTCTGTTGCTGGGATAACTTTCAGCTTTGTTTGGGCGATATTATCCTGAGTTGAGATTTTATTAATTTCTGATTTTAGGTTCTTATCCAGTTCTTTATTCTCATCCAATAAAGTTGTTGAAACCACAATTTGTTTTTTCCCTTTCAAATAACCAAGTTGTTTTGTGGTCTTCACGATACGATTCGTGACCGTTTTAACATTCTTGCCTTTCCAGTTTGAAATTTCCCTAATCACCAACTTCCCATCTCCATTAAGTCCAGTGAGCTTGAGAACCTCCAGTTCATCATTAAGTTCCAATTCAATACTTGGGTTCACATCGATCGTCATATAAGCCGAGACATGGTCAGAAAACAATGACGGAAGGAGGGAAATGAGAATAAGAAAACTGGATGTCAAGCTGAGCACGACGGTTTTCTTTGCTGAAAAATGAAAGGTGGAAAAAGAAAAATTAAACGATGGTTTAACAGTCGAAAAGGTAATTTCCTCTCCTACTTTATAGGGCCGGGCTTTCCTTTTAGTTTTTAAGAACTCGCCTTCAGGGGTTAAAAGAGTGACAAAACGTTTATTTATAGAAAGAACAACTCCTTTTTTCATCCATTAATCACCCCTTTAATATACTCGTTCAAGTACAGGAAATCCCCATTCAGTATTATGGCCACAGCAATGATATACTTTCGGTTCCGTTCAATTGTTTTTCGACTCACTTCCACCCTACCCTCTAGCTGCTTAACAGGAAGACGTTTCTTGGTAAACAGGATTTCTTTTAACTCGTCATCTTCCATTAGCATTTTAGCTATCATGATTGCTCCTTTCCTAGCATCAGCATGTTTCGGAGAAACTTCGACAAGATCGTCAAACGACAGACCAAAATCTTTTAATTCATTTATGTAAAGATGAATTTCTTCACTTCTTTTTTCTGATTCCAATTGCTTTTCATATTCTTGTATGGAATTTTTATCATCGAAATAACTTTGGTTTTGGTTATTTTCTTCGTCCACTGCAAGATCCACAGTCATTTCTTTACGTCTTGACTGGCTCCGCAAATAGTCAATAACCCTCCTTTTAACAAGGGTTTCTGCAAATGCCAGTAACGAACTTCCTTTTTCAGGAGAATATTTATCGATTGCTTCATTAAATGCAATCAATCCAATACTGAATTCATCATCTGTTTCATATATGTAACGTCTGCAAACGGATGAGACGGTTTTAGCTATAAAAGGCTTGAATGATTCTATGGTATCATTTCGAAGGCTTAAATCGCCTTGTTGAATTTTCAAGACGGTCGATTCTAAAGAACGCTTTTTTTTGAATGCTGTAAACAACAAACCAAGCATTTGTTCACCTCGCTCCTATTGATGCAAAATAATGCATCAACATCTTAATCTTAAGGGGAGCAAGCCTAAATGACAGTTCCAAAAGACCTATTTTCCGAAAATCACAGATTAAATTTTCGATATAACATGATAAAATGCTTAGTTTTTTCTCGTTTATTACATTAAAGTTACAGTTCAATAAAAAAATCGAAGTTTTCTAATGGTTTCATAGGACATTTGTCATTTTTATTACTTTAATTTAATATTTGACTCTTAAGCATAAATTTCGAAAATAGGATTATTTTTTTGTGGGTAACGCGGTCATTTTCCACAAAATGATTAATTTTCATTGCACAAAAAAATGTCAGGCGTGACTTTCACGCCTGACATTTTTTATACTTCTTGAATTTGTTTCTCTTTTTTACTCGAAATGATCCAAGCACCAACCGCGATTCCAACTAATACAACCCAGAAAATTGACTTCCAAAGGGTTGATTCAGGGAAATGCTGTTCTAAGACGCCGAGGGAAGGATGAGCTAGCGTGTAGACGGCCAATTTAACCCCTACCCAACCTACAATCAAGAAGGCTGCAGTTTCAAGTGATGGACGCTGATGAAGCAACTTCACGAATCCATTAGCTGCAAAACGCATGATGACCAAGCCTATCATCCCGCCGAGGAACATGACAGCAAATTGTCCTCCGTCAATTCCACCGACCTTCATCCAGCCTGTAGCAGGAAGTGTAACAGCTAATGCAACGGCTGCCAGCATCGAATCAATGGCAAATGCAATATCCGCTACTTCTACTTTGACGACGGTCATCCAGAAGCCGGATTGTTTCTTAGGTTTCTTGACTTCAGCCTCGCCTTTACCAGCATATTTCTTATAAAGATGCTGAAAAGCGATGAAGAGAAGGTAAAGCGCACCGAGTGCTTGAACTTGCCATACGTCGACAAGGAAAGAAATCAGGAATAAACTTGCAAAACGGAAAACAAAAGCTCCTAACAATCCATAAAACAAAGCTTTCCGTTGTTGATCTTTTGGTAAATGCTTAACCATGACAGCCATGACGACTGCATTATCAGCAGCGAGTATCCCTTCAAGTCCGACCAAGATAAGAAGGACCCATCCATATTCCAATAATAATGATACTTCCATATATTTTACCTCCAATAGTTTGTATTTTCCTCCCTATCGGCATTTGGCAAAATAAAAAGACCTCTGCCGTATAGGCAAAGGTCTTGCTGAACATGAAATCATGTCAACAAAGCCGATGAATGTCTCCATTCACGTAATGACGACTTTGTTTTAGGGCGAACCCTAACGCTACTCCCCTTTGATTAAAGGAAAATCAGTTATTAAGTATATTAGTAGTATACGTGCTACCCGCAAAAATAACAATCATTTTTTTCGTTTTTCTTTGGAAATCTTTAATAATTCCATATATTCTCTTCCAAATTTGATCCAATTGGTCTTGGCTGAAAAGTAATGTTGAAACAGCGATAAAAATCTTCGGTATTTCCCTTCATAAGGATACCACTGGATTTCCGAATTCTTTTTCCCTTTATCCTGCATGATCGCTTTTTCATGGCAGAATATCCGCATTCCCTGTTCCCCATGATAACGGCCAATACCACTTTGCTTTGCCCCGCCAAACGGCAGTCCATGATTGGCAACGGTTATCAAGACATCATTGATGGTCACCGCTCCTGTCACTAACTGACGGGCCACCCGGTTCGCTTTTTCCTCATCCATGCTCCATACGCTTGAGTTAAGTCCATATTGACTGTCGTTCGCAAGACGAACCGCCTCTTCTTCACTATCGAATGGCACAACAGGAAGAACCGGGCCGAATGTTTCCTCATTCATGATTTTCATCGAATGATCGACATTGGACAAAATGGTCGGTGGGATGAAATAAGTACTTCCCTTTTTCCAGTCATGCGGAATGCTGCCGGATTCCATGATGGCTCCCTTATTCAGTGCATCATCCAAGTGGTCTGCAACGATATCAAGCTGGGCCGGGAACGTCATCGAACCAACATCGTCCGTTAATTGTGTACCCTGCCTTAAAGCAGTCGTCTTTTCCTTCAGCAAGGACAGAAACTCTTTATAAACGGTCCTTTCCACATAAACCCTTTCCACGCTCATGCACACCTGTCCACTGTTAGTAAAAGCTCCCCAAAGTGCCCCATTTACAGCACGTTCCAAATTGGCATCACCAAATACGATCATCGGATCCTTTCCACCAAGTTCGAGCGTAGTGGGGATTAATTGTTTAGCCGCCACTTCACCGATAATTTTACCGGTCCTTACAGAGCCGGTAAAAAATATATAATCGGGTTTTTGTTCCGTCAATGCCGCCCCTAGCTCTTTTCCGCCATGGGCAAATTGAATGACGCCCTCCGGAAATCCAGCTTCTTGAAACAAGTCATCCATGCTTATACCCACTAAAGGGGTCACCTCTGAAGGCTTGGAAATGACCGTATTTCCACCAATTAAGGCATTCAGTATCGGCACCATCGCCAGTTGGAAAGGATAATTCCAAGGTGAAATGACAAGGACCGTCCCACGTGGCATATATTCAATATAGGATTTCTTACCAATTAACATGAGTGGGGTTGATGCCTTCTGCCTCGAAAGGGCTTTTGCAGCATGTTTTTCAATATGCTTGATCGCATCTATCGTTGGCATGATATCTGCCACAAGCGCTTCTATCTTGACCTTCCCCGTATCTTTCGAAATCGTTTCTGCTAGTTCATCCATCTTTTCCACCATCAAAAAACGAAGGCGCTTTAAATAGTTCAAGCGTTCGGCGATGGGTAGTTTAGACCAATTCAGAAAAGCCTGCCTTGATTTTATATATAATTGAGGAATGGACTCCAGTGGGGTTTCATCAAGTTCCGCTATTTTCTTTCCTGTTGCCGGAGAATACACTTCCCACTTTTTATGTAGTTCTTCCATAATGTCTCCCCTTGCTTCACCTTATTTTTATCTGGTATCTTTTTTCGTTTTTGTTTCTTAAATAAAATTCGACCATGGCCGGTACGCCATCCTTGAAATTCGGGCAAGCAATTCCAGATCCCGCTAAATCAGCCTGTGCTTTTGTACAATCGAATCGTCCCTGCCATGTGAAGTAATCCAATGCTTCTTTTTCTACACCTAAATATGTCCGTACAGGACGGATCGATAAAAAGGCCTGGCTTACCGCCATTGGCATATGACCCTTTGGTTTCTTCTTATATAATTCACCAACAAAAAGTTCATAAATCTCAGTGGCTTTACAAGGACTCGGATCGGTTAGATGATACGTCTTACCTACACCTTCTTTATATAATGCCAGATAAGCGGTTGCCTGTATAATATAATCAACTGGCACAAGATTGACAACGGTCTCCCTTTCCGACGAGATATATGGGTACATAGGCAGGAAACTTAGACGATCTAGGAAGTTGAGGATAAAATATGGCCCGTCAAATTTGATGGTTTCCCCTGTCTTGGAGTGTCCCTTCACGATCCCTGGACGGATGATTGTTGTGGGTACTTCGCTTTTTAATTGCTCGACCAGTAATTCTGCATCATACTTCGTCCGCTCGTAATGGTTCTTGAAGCTTTTCGGCAGTACAAGTTCATGTTCAAACAGGTCACCTTCCCGATTACCGGCAACGTAAGCGGTACTAAAATAGGTATAACGCACAAGGTTGGGGATCCCTTTGACCCATTCATTCACATGCTTCGTACCAACGACATTGACTAGCTGAGCAATTTTTTCCGGGACAGCCAAATCATATATCGCAGCTAGATGAAAAACATGCGTGATTTCTTGTTGAAGACTTTGACTCTCCGGAACAGCGATATTGAGGTTCTCTTTCGTGATATCTCCTATCACTAATTGGAATAGCACCTTTGCCCCGTCCAGTTCACTTTCTATTGTCTTGATTTCCGCTTCCGCTTTTCCCATTTGCTCAGGTAGTACAAGTAGATAGACTTTATCTACTGCCTCGTCCTGTTTTATAAGCTCCCTAATCAACTGATTGCTAATGAACCCTGGAAAACCAGTAAAAAAGTATATATGTCCCATCCTATCCCTCCCTTTAATTATCTTAATTGTAAGTTATTTGACAAATTATTACTATTATTCAAGGGACGAAAAGAAAAATATTGTTTTTTTAAAAGGAGTATCCAACCAGATTATCGAAAATAGAGAATAGTAGTATTCATGTGCATTAAATAAACCGGGTGTTTATATTCGATTCTTTAAGGTTAAATTCTAGTAAATGATTAAAATCATTATCTATCTAACCGATTTTCCGTTACTATATAAGAAGGCGAATTTTTCGCGCATACATATTCGAGGTGAGCGCACAAGTGAAAAGAATTATTAAAGCATATGATTTCCCAATTTTCATCGCAGTCACATTACTTTGTCTGTTTGGTTTAGTCATGATTTATAGTTCGAGCATGATTACTGCAGTTGCTCGATACGGCTTGTCCATGGATTTCTTCTTTGAAAAACAAAAAACGGCCTTTATCATCTCATTCATTGCCATGATCGTGACGATGATTCTTCCTTATAAGATGTACAAGCACAAAACGTTTTTAATGAGTATGATGTTTGGAATGGCTGGTATCCTTTTACTTCTATTCATCTTCGGCCATACGGCGGGTAATGCTACGAGCTGGTTTAAGATAGGAACAAAATCCATTCAGCCCGCGGAGTTTTCCAAGCTAGCCATGATTATTTATCTGGCCGCCATTTACGGTAAAAGACAGGATCGAATCAACAGCATCGATAAAGCCGTCATTCCACCGATCGGGTTTCTCGTTGGTATTTGCTTTTTAATTGCCATTCAACCTGACTATGGAACGGCTGCCGTCATATTTCTCATTGCAGTTACCATGGTCCTTTCGTCTGGCATGTCTTTTAAAAGTATCTTTAAGCTATCTATACTTACGATGCTATTAATCGGCCTTGTAGCTCTAGGCGTACTAGTGACAGGGAATTTTTCGAGTATTTTCACCGAGAATAAGGTATCCCGTTTTACCGGATTCGCTGATCCTTTCGGTACAGCCGGAGAAGACGGATATCAACTCGTGAACTCTTTATTTGCAATCGGTTCTGGCGGTCTTACGGGAGTCGGCCTTGGAGACAGCGTACAGAAGTATGGCTATCTTCCCGAATCCCATACCGATTTCATCATGGCCATCATTGCGGAAGAGCTAGGAATATTCGGTGTGGCTTTCGTCCTGTTGACACTCGGTTTCATCGTCTTAAGGGGCTTCATCCTTTCTGCAAAATGCAAAGACCCATTTGGCAGCCTTCTCTTGATTGGTATATCTTCCATGATAGGCATACAAGTGGGCATTAATGTTGGAGGCGTGACGGGGCTCATTCCCATTACAGGGATTACCCTTCCATTCATCAGTTATGGTGGTTCATCCTTACTCCTACTGATGCTTTCAATGGGTATCTACCAAAATGTCGTGATGAGAATGAACTTGCTTGAACAAAAAGAAAAAGTCATTACGACGGTTCCAACGGAAGATATTATCTCTTCCAAGTGAATTGGATAAAACCAATTTAACAAAAAAAGGGCTGCCCCAAACATCATCAAAGGTGACATTTGGGGCAGCCTTTCCTATTTCAAGAACTTCAAAGGGTAGCTACTGCTTACTATACTTTAGAAAAGGAGAGGTACTGATGAAAATTAAACTGTTCATTTTTTTAACGTCTTCCAAGGAACATAAGGAAAAAAATAGATCCGAAGTTGTAATGAAAACATTTGAATCATCCTTTCGTCCCTTTCTAGGAGATATCATCGAGGACCCTGGATTTGATGCTAAGTATCATAATGGGTACGAGGTCGTAAAAGTCACTGTTAATTATGAGAAAGATGAATGCTATGTATCTATGAAACCCGTGGCCATAGATTTAGAGGAATTGCCTATCGAAGATTATATAGATAAGCTTTTGGCGAACGGATGGAGTATTGTTTCAAAAGAAGAGTCTGTAATGTAAAAAAGCGGTGAAGAAAAACCTTTCGTTTTCTTCACCGCTTTTTTTCTTACTTATTATAATGAATGCCGATTTTTGTGAATCCACTGATCAAACTAAGTAATGGACAGAGTAAACAGAAAAAAGCAAATGGTGCATACTCCAAGGTCGGAACATCCAGTACCTTTGTCAGAAAGACACCACAGACTCCCCAAGGTACAAGTGGATTCACTACCGTTCCTGAATCTTCAAGCACACGTGCCAGTGTCTTAGGATGCAACCCCAGATCATCATACTTTTGTTGGAAAGCCTTCCCCGGCAACAACACCGATAAATATTGCTCCCCAACAAGGAAGTTGGTACTGATTCCTGTAAAAACAGTTGCGGCAATTAACTTCGAAACACTCGTCAGCGAATCCTGAATGCTACTAAGAATAGATGGGATAATGCCCAATTCAAATAAAAGTCCACCCATGGCCAATGCCAATAGAACGAGAGAAATCGAGAACATCATGCTTTCAATGCCACCCCGGGATAAAATGGAATCCAGCTGTTCCATCCCACTATCAAGAACGAAACCGCTAAATAGAATATCAGCTAGCTTCGGAACAGTAAGACCCGGTGTTTGTAAAAAGGCAATGATTGCTGCGGAAACGATTCCTGCAGATAAAGTCGGGATGGCTGATATCTTTTTCAAAGCCATACCTAAAACGATGATAAATGGAAGCAAGCTCCATATACTGATATTCGTTTCCATCTTCAACGTACGGCTCATCACTTCTATTTCCTCTATCCGGGCTATATTGATATCAGGGGAAAGGAAGAAAAAGATAACCAGCGTGATAATAAATCCCGGAAGTGTCGTCCAAAGCATATTTTTAATATGTTCAAACAAAGATACGCCCACTGTTTCCGATGCCAAGTTCGTTGTATCGGAAAGTGGTGACATTTTATCCCCAAGAAAGGCCCCCGAGATAATGGCACCCGCCGTGATGGCCAGCGATAAATCCATGGCCGCCGCCATTCCGATGAAAGCGACACCTATCGTAGCCGAGGTGGTGAGTGAACTCCCGATGCACAATCCGAGAAGCGATGTCACCAGAAATGTCACTGCATAAAAGGATTCACCAGAAATCCAGTCAAATCCATAATACATGATGGTCGGAATTGTTCCGCTCGCCATCCAGATTGAAATTAACATTCCAATAAAGAAGAAAATATAGATGGCTCCCATACCGGAGACCGCCCCTTTGACGATAGCTGACTCCATGATTGAAAATGGAAGCTTTTTCACTTTCCCATAAACAAATAAAAAAAGGATAGCTACTATAATTGGAATATGAGGATCCAAGCCATAATGTATAATTCCAGTTGCTATAATCAATAATAGAATGGCCAAAACACCGAGTGCTTCGGGCAATGAGAGCTTAAGCTTCGCATCTTCAAGACGCATGATATTTTTCACCGCTTTCAAGTTAAATATTCTCGAGGTAAGAATCGCTCGCACTCACTTTCACTTAGACGCTTTTAAGCACTAAAGCATAGGTATAAATATATATAAGTTTTTCAATATTGTCAAAGGAATTTTATTCTATACGGTGCTCATAGTATCACCAAATTACACGAATACCTTCTACGATTCTATTCATATGCATTATCCTTAAGTCTTCCCCTTTATTACAGTTACGTGATGATCCTTAGATGTCCTTTTCGAATTTATTCTCTAAGCTGAAGACATAACTATAGGAAAAACTAATCACTATTGATTTCTATGAGAAAAGCCCGTGTTTATGATCCACGGGCTCAACCTTATTTCAAATCCATTGGGTTATATAAAGTCACATCCGGATTCTTATCCTGGAACCAACGTAATGCAAACTCATTTTCAAACAAAAATGCATATTTATCATAACGGTCTTTGACCAGTATGCTTCTAGAACTGTGCAGATTTTCATCGAGTTTTTCATCTTCTGCCCAACGGGTGATTTTGCTACCCATACGCTCCATCATTACCTCAACATTGTATTCGTTTCTCATTCTGTGTTCGAATACTTCAAATTGAAGTTGACCAACGGCACCTAGAAGATATTCTTCCATACGGACCGTTTTGAAGAGCTGAATCGCTCCTTCTTGGACCAGTTGATTAATACCTTTATGAAAATGTTTCTGCTTCATAACATTTTTAGCCGTTACCCGCATGAAAAGCTCAGGGGTAAACTGAGGTAAACGTTCAAACTGATACATATCTTTACTTGTCGTAATCGTATCACCAATTTGATAGTTCCCAGTGTCATACAGACCAATGATATCTCCGCTCACGGCTTCATTCACGGTGTTCCGGTCATCCGCCATGAATTGGGTAGAAGACGAAAGATTGATTGGTTTGCCCGTTCTGCTCAAGTTTACATTCATTCCACGCTCGAATTTTCCTGAACAAATGCGGAGGAAAGCAATCCGGTCACGGTGTTTCGGATTCATGTTCGCTTGAATCTTGAAAATGAATCCGGAAAATTCTTCACTGACAGGATTCACTTCACCTGAAGTGGTCATACGAGCTTGTGGCTCAGGTGCAAACTGGAGATAAGCATCTAAAAATGTTTGGACACCGAACGCCGTTAACGCACTACCGAAAAATACTGGACTTAGTTGACCATTAGCAATTCTCTCTTCCGAGAACTGGTTTCCGGCTTCCGTCAACAGCATAATTTCTTCTAATGTTTGCTCATATAACGGTGATTCCTTCAATATATGATCTCCATCAAGTTCACCTTCGTCATTCAAAGTAAGGTAACGTTCCGGTCCTTCCGTCTTAAATTGTTCGATGCGGTTATTGAATCGATCGTATATACCTACGAAATCTTTTCCCATCCCGATCGGCCAGTTCATTGGATACGTTTCAATACCAAGCACTTCCTCAAGTTCAGCAAGCAATTCAAGTGGCATTTTCCCTTGACGGTCCATTTTATTAATGAAGGTAAAAATCGGAATGCCTCTCATCCGACATACTTTGAATAATTTAACCGTTTGATCTTCAATCCCTTTTGCCGAATCGATAATCATTACGGCACTATCTACAGCCATCAGTGTGCGGTATGTGTCTTCACTGAAATCTTGGTGACCTGGTGTATCCAGGATATTCACACGGAAATCGTCATAATCAAATTGCATGACCGAAGATGTAACGGAGATTCCCCGCTGCTTTTCAATCTCCATCCAGTCACTCGTTGCATACTTTCCTGTTTTTCTAGCCTTAACTGTTCCGGCATCACGAATCGCGCCACCAAACAGTAGTAGTTTCTCTGTTAATGTAGTTTTCCCGGCATCCGGGTGGGAAATTATTGCAAAAGTCCGTCTTGAATGGACCTCATCTTTTAAAGTAGGCATAATATGTTCCTTTCATTATTGGAATTGTCACATAGCATGTATAGAGAACCTAATCGTTTTTTTCACATTGGAATGTCAACCTTTCCTAGTATGCAAAAGTCTTGAACATACACAATATATGTACGAAAAATATATCATAAGGCTTATACCTTCGCTACTCCGGTATCCATTTCAATCAACCTTACTATTTTAACACGATATGAACGAAAGATGTAGAGGTGAATGAATCCAAGAAATGAAAGGAGTAATAAAAAACAAAAGACGCTGTATCAGCGTCTTCTCCCCTGGTGCTTATAATGTGATGTTGAGTCTGCTAGTTACTTATCCTACCAGCCTTCATGGCTTTTTGATTACGCTTTTTTTTCCAACGTTTCTTGACTTCTTTAAAGATTAAAGGAGCGGCAAAAATGACTGCTCGTTTTAGGAGTTTTTTCATGATTCATCATCCTTTCTTTCCTTTTCTATACCCAAAATATCGTTTAGGAAAACTTTAGATCGCCCCACATCATTCTTTTAATGTCAGCTTAAGTAAATCGATTCTCACCTTTGCTTCCTTCATCATTGATTTCAGTTTTGCTTCATTTGCCTCTTCTTTTTGAAGCTCAGCCTCTATCATTTTCAGCTCATTTTCTACCGCCGCATACTCCTCATTCGCTATCCCTACTTTATCATGCAATTGTTTCCAACGTTTCATGACTGCCTGATTTTCATTCTGCCATTTCGAACGATTTTGGCTCGTGAACGCCACATCCATTTTGTTTGACAAACTCTCCATTTCTTCAAGAGGATACGTGGCTCCCTCTACTGATGCGTGGGTCGCCTGCTTCGAAGTGATGCCCTCATCCGCAGTTGAAGAATGAGTAGAACCTTCTTCATCTTTACAACCCGCCATGAAAACCGCCATGATGACTAGTAGATAATAAACTTGACTGATTTTCATCTCATCTCCCCCCTTTTACATATTTTTTCCTTAAAGTAAGAATAACTTACGTAAACCGTTCAATAAAAATATAAATGGAAGTAGCAATTGGGCATCATCCCGTTGATTTTTATGCAATTTCCTTGTTTTGCAACTCATTTCTTAATTGTTTTCTTGCCCTATACAGATTGATTTTAACCGTCGCCTGCTTAATGTTGAGCACCATGGCGATTTCACGTTCTTTTAACCCGCCATTCACCTTAAGCAATAGTATTTCCCGCTGTTTATGGGATAATTTAAATAAGACGTGGATGATGTCTTCTTTTAATGTCCATAAATCCATGGCATCTTCTACCTCATTTTGACTACAGGGCTGACTTTCCAACCAATCCATCATTTCCTGCTGAATCAAATGGCTTCCCCGTTTTTGCTTACGCGAAAAATCAATGGCCGTCCTCGTGGCGATGCAGGCTAACCATGCCCCCATTTTTCTGTCATCCTTGATCGTATCACGTTTAGTATAGGCTTTTATATAGGTTTCCTGAGTAATATCTTCGGCGAGATATGGACATTTGATGATGGATAAAGCAATGTAATAGATTCGCTTATAAAATGAATGATAAACCCTGGTGAAACCTTCAGCTTCATTACAATGTCCTTTCTTCAAATTCATCCTCCCTTTCTATTCATTCAAAGTGGTTTAAAATAAAATCGGGAACATGGTCACCAGAAAAAGTCCTTATCTCAAAATCTCGGCTATCCTTATAATAAAAAACAGCTGTATACTTTCCTTCCCCATAATCCAATTGACTGTTTTCGATGGCCATCTCTATTTCATCAGGCTGATCAATCTTCAACAGAATCGACTGCTTTTCCACTATTTGTTCAATTTCTTCTTCGGACGTACTATATAAATTAAAATCGGTCTTCGTTACAAGAATATGAGAGATATCATTTGCCGTTAATCTTGCCTCTTCAGCTTGTCCCGTTTGTTCCATCCAATTTGTGAAGGCAGGATAAGAAGAGTTCCAATTCATATAGATGGTCTTGTTATTTTCGAGAAGAACTTCAATGTATGCATATTCTCCCCAGGTCTTCGTCATTTGGGCGAGTGTCTGGTTATTCAGGTCTTCCGATAACGCCTGAACCGCTTCCGCAAGCTGCTGTTTATCAGTAATGATTACGGACTTATCCATTTCTCCGGTGGCATTGATTTTCATTTTGGAAACTTCTTCAACCGGTACATGCAACAGCTCATTCACTGTTTGTTTATATTCGCTAGATTCATAGATTTTGGCTAAAAGCGGCATATACGACTCATAATTTTGCAAATGGTACTCCCTCGCTAAATGTCTTCCATTTTCAAGTTCGTATATAAGAAACACGGAGTTTTCAGGATTAGGATCTGCGACGCTCTCCATCTTACCCTTTTCAAGAATCTGCTGATGTAACAAACGTACAGCTGAGATATTTTCTTTTTCTTTTAGATAGATTGAACTCCCTGAATCCTCATCTTCATAATATATAGGTGAATGGTTCCCTATATATATTTGGTTGATCATCTTTTTATCAGGCACCTTTGACTCATACGAAAGCGGATCTAACTTTAGAAGGATGGAAAGAGCGATGACACTCACCATAAAGGTGATGTACCCTTTAAAAGAAAACCGGACCCGCCAAGTCTTTTGCAAGACGAGATCGCCTAAATAATAGCCAATTATGGATCCAATCACATAGCCGAACACGACCCATTCGATTTTCCCGGTTGTTTGACTAAAATAAAAGCCGGAAAAAAGCATCATGCTTATCGTTAAACCATATTTAAATACCGGTTTAATCAAGGGGAACACAAAGGCTTGCGATACATGCTCCAGCTTTCTCCGTTTATAGAGAACCAATGAAAGCCATAGAAATAGGCAGGAGACCAGTGCATAGATTAGTAGCTGAAAGGAGAAAACATTCATTTTTTCCATTTCAGTTGCCGCCAATATAGGGGACATGCTATTCATGTTGGCACTTAAGTAGTATTCGGCAAAAAAACCAACCATCAAAAACTTCACATTCGCCGCTAGTAAGATAAATAGCCCAGCTGGCAACCCAAGCGTTATATAGGTAAGTAAGCCCTGTAGAGCCGATAATCCCGTCACCATTCCAATTAAGACAGCTACAGAGAAAATCACTGTCTCCATGACAAAAGTAATGCCCATCCACGACCAAATATCTGTCAGGCTATACAATTTTTCAACATCTAAGGCTGAGTGGAATAAATACAAGATGAGGCCTGTAAGCAAAATGGGGACAATGATAAAGGAAATCCCCATCCCTATCATATGAACGTATATACTTCTCCTAGTGATCGGTAAACTATGTATAAAATCCGAAGCCTGTTTTACTTGTAAAAATCGAAATAGGAAAATGGCGAGCAATACCGGAATGCTTATGACTAGGACGAATTGAATCATCCCCTGACTGGAAAATAAATTTACAAAGTTCATATATTCACTATTATTATTGAGAATAATCGTTAATATTTCCAAAGGCAGTGCAAAAATGAGGCCGATAAAATAAAGAAACCCAATCCATCCGGTACTTCTAAAAATATAAAATACCAGTTCTTTATTAAACGAGACTATTTTGAATGGCATAGCCGATGTCCCCCATTTCATATATGAAGATTTCTTCCAAAGTGAGGGGCAGGATATCGAATATATCAGGTTGAAACTGGCTGAAATGAGTCTTGATATCAGATTCTTTTCCTTTTAAGATGCAGACGATGACGCTGCCCCTCCTTTCCTTATTCAGGATTTGCATGCCACGGTAAATGCCATATGGAATTTTATTTTTAAAGGCTATTTGAACTTTATGTACATCCGCTTTCAAATCATCCAAATCCTTCTGGATGATGAGCTCCCCTTGATGCAATATCCCCACATGATCTGCTAAATCTTCAATTTCCCGAAGGTTATGGGATGAAATCAAGATCGTCATTTCTCGTTCGGATACATCCTGAATCAGCAACTGTTTCACATTTTTGCGCATGACCGGATCAAGCCCATCAAAGGGTTCATCGAGTATTAAAACTTCTGGCATCGTTGAAAGGGCCAGCCAAAAAGCAACCTGCCTCTGCATTCCCTTAGACAGCTTGTGAATTTTATATTGAAAGGGAAGCGCAAAAACTTCCTGCAATTGATAAAAACGTTCTTGATTCCATTCACTATAAACATGACTATAAAAACCTGCCATTTGCATGATGGAATAGTTAGCCAAGAAGTAAGGCATATCAGGAAGGAAGAAACATCGATTTTTCACTACCCGGTTTTCAAATACTGGGGATTCATCGATAAGAACCTCACCGCTATCCTGGATCAAATTTCCAGATAGCATTTTCAAAAGGGTCGTCTTTCCTGCCCCGTTCGATCCCAACAATCCAAAAATAGATCCTCTTTGTATATCCAAACTAACGTCTTTGATCGCTACTTTTCCTTCATATAACTTACTAACACGCTTGATTTCTATCATGTTTCCCCCCCCTTTGCTATCGAACTTATATCCTTGACCAACCTATAAATTTCTTTTTTTTCGATACCAATATACAGGGCTTCCGCTAACACCCTAGTAAGCTCCGACCTTATCTTCTCTTCCTTTAATGAATTCTTCAATTCCCCGGGGGGTAAAACGAAATTACCTTTTCCTGGTACCGTATATATAAACCCTTCCGCTTCAAGCTGCCTATAAGCTTTTTGAATCGTATTAGGGTTAATGGTCAGTTCCTGAGCCAATATTCTAACGGAAGGCAGCTGGTCATGTTCTTTTAGTACGTCACTGATTATAAGCTCTTTGAATTTTTCCATTAATTGTTCATAAATGGGTCTTCTACTTTGTACGTCCAACTCAAACATCATCAGCCCCCTCACTGTAATAAGTGTACTACTTGGCTTAATACAGTTATTATAAAACAACTTATTCCAATTTCATACAATTTTTAAATAAATTATAAATAGATGACCAACTCTCTTTCTTTTGTTTAACAAGTCCAATTAATGGGAACCTATATAATATAACTAAATCAAAAGGAGTTGTTTTTTTGAAACCATTATATACAACTGCAGTTACCGTACACGGTGGACGTGAAGGCCATGTAAAATCGGAGGACGGCATCCTCGATTTTGATGTAAGGTCACCGAAAGAATTAGGTGGTTCTGGTGAAAAGGCAACAAACCCGGAACAGTTATTTGCCGCAGGGTATGCCGCTTGTTTTGGCAGTGCCTTGAACCTTGTACTTAGTAAGGAAAAAAAGAAAGTGGATACATCCGTGACTGCGAATGTCACAATCGGTAAAGATGAGACAGATGGCGGTTTCAAATTGGCCGTTAGATTAGATGTTTCCATCCCAGACCTGAGCAAAGAAGAAGCTGAAGGATTTGTAAAGAAAGCACACGCAACTTGCCCTTACTCCAAGGCAACCCGCGGGAATATAGACGTTACACCAATCATCGTATAATGAAAAAGGAATGGATGCAGCTTCTAAAGCTGCATCCATTCTTTCTTTTATTGCCTGTTATATACAAGACGCCAAGCTCCTTCAATCCTCCTTATCTCTCTCATATAGACGTTTTGACAACGTTCTTTTATTTCTTTTAAATGAGGGTAGATATCTAATAACCCATAAATATAATCAAGGAGTGTGCAAATTGAAAGAGTTATTCCTTATAGTCTTTATCATCTTATTCATCCTGCTCATTTTTTCCTTTAACAGAAGGAAAAGGGTGGTTCCCATTCTCTCAAATCAACATACACCACTAAAGATTGGACATCGCGGGGCATCGGGATATTGTCCTGAGAATACAATGGCATCCTATTATAAAGCAATAGAGATGGGCGTGGATGTTCTGGAAGTAGATATCCATCTTAGTAAAGATGGGGAACTTATGGTGCATCATGATCCAACTCTCGAGAGGACGACTAACGGTAAGGGAAATATCAGGGACTATACAGCCGCAGAGTTACTAGAATTGGATGCCGGGAGCTGGTTTCACCCTGATTTTAAAAACGAGAAGATTCCCTTGCTTAGCGAGGTTTTGGAAACTTTTTCGTCTTATGAGATTGGACTATTAATAGAAATTAAACACCCCTCCCTTTACCCCGGTATCGAGAGAAAACTGGCAGAAGAACTCTTGAAAAGTCCGCTTAATTCAAACGTTGAAAATAAAATCATGGTTCATTCTTTTGATATGAACTCCATGAAAACTTTTCACGAACTCTTACCCAAAATTCCAGTCGGCGTACTAATCAATCGGCGAATTTCGGATCAAAAACTAAAAGAGATTTCAGAATTTGCAACTTTTGCGAATCCAAAGCAAACGTTGTTAAACCCGAATCTTAAAACACGAATTCAGAGTCACGAAATGAAAGTATTTACTTGGACAGTCAACAATAAAAAACAGATGCAGTCTCTAAAGAAAATGAACTTGGATGGAATCATTTCGGATTTTCCCGACTTTTTTTGAAAGAGAGATAACATTGGATCCCCCAAAAAAACAATCCGCTTCTGCGGATTGTTTATTCAATAGCATTGAAAAGATTGAATTTCATCTTCATCGGTACCATAATAGGCCCATCGTTTTTGATTGGGTCTCCAGCGGTAACCTGCTACGGTATTCCGACCAACATACGTAGGATAAAGCCAAAATGAGCGGCCATTCCTTAACCAAATATACGTATTTTTATATAAACACCCTCTCATTGCCCCAGCTTCAATTCCGAAAAAACCTACATTTGGAAATTGGGGGATGAATGACGGCGGAGGTACAGTAGGTGGTCCTCCTCCTTGAGGGGGCCTTGGTGGCGGACCACCTTGAGGCGGCTTAGGCGGTGGTGGACCGCCTTGAGGTGGTCGTGGTGGTGGTCCACCTTGAGGCGGTCGTGGTGGTGGCGGCTGCCGCTCTCCAAAATTCAGATAGTCAGATTGATTGGGCTCCACTGGAAAACCATTATCCACATATGTGTTAAATGGATTAAGATAGAACTGACTATCAAAATAATTGATGTGCGAATTTAATGGATCGTATAGATTCATCCTTTTTTCACCTCGTTATAAACTTCCCTCTATTCATATGTAGGCTGCAGACCATCCGTGACATGGCTGACTGATATAATTAAAATGGTTTTCATTCAGCGTACCCATGAAAAACTAAAATATCCCTCTATTTTCTTTTTAAAAAACATATGATTTTTTCGCATTCTATAACTTGAATCTGGTATAGTGTTCTTACAGATATTAGAATGCGTTTTATACAGCAACTATCCTTATCTAAGAAAAAGAAGGGATTACTATGTGGGAGTTATTATTAGAATTTGATTATCAAACCATCCGCCATGCACTATGGGCAGGGTACTTATTGACCTTCGTCTTCCCTTTTGCGGCGTTTTACTTTATTAATAAAAATCAGACACTCTTAAATGATAAATATCAAGCTTCACTTCACTCAAGCCCTGGTAAATCTCTTGTTTATACAGGTAGCGTTTTTCATCCACTAGGAATACGACGCTTTATCACTTATATTCGCCAAAAGGACTCTCCAGATGATTCTGAAGAGCCAAGCCTCCTTCTCATTGTTTAACCATTAACAATTTGAGGAGGAATATATTTTGAAGAAGAAAAATGTACTATTAATTGGAACACTCTTTCTAATGATCGGCCTTTTATCAGGATGTTCAGCAGCTACTAGCGGACCCTTTCATACTGTAGTAGTCAATCCGATGAACACATTGCTTGAATTTAATGCGGATTTTTTTAACGGGAATTATGGGATAGGCATCATCATGATGACTGTCATCATTCGTCTCATTCTGTTACCATTGAATATCAAGCAATATAAAACACAACGCAACATGAAGACGAAAATGAATGGACTCAAGCCAGAAATGACTGCCATTCAGCAGAAGATTAAAGAAACGAAAGATCCGGCCAAACAGAAGGAACTTCAGCAGGAAATGATGAAACTCTATCAAAAACATGGTGTCAATCCTTTAAATATGGGTTGCCTGCCCCTTTTGATCCAGATGCCGATTCTAATGGGTGTGTATTATGCGATTCAAGGATCTCATGAAATTGCTACCCATAACTTCCTTTGGTTCAGCCTTGGGGAGCCTAACATCGCCATGGCACTCATTGCCGGAGTCATTTACTATTTCCAATCTGTGATTTCCATGAGGCAAATGCCGGAAGATCAACAGAAACAAATGAAGATAATGAGTTTGGTCTCACCTGCCATGATCTTGTTCATTTCATTCTCCGCCCCTGCTGCTTTGCCACTATATTGGTCAGTAGGCGGATTATTCATGATTGTACAGACCATTGTACTTCAACGTGTTTATAACAACGAAAAGACAAATGTGCCTGCCGTCAATGAAACCAACGCAAAAAAAAGCTAACCCTATTACTATACCCTGTAGTTCAGACTTTTTAGGAGTCTGAACTACAGGTTTTTTTATAGGATAAAGGGTAAAAGGCCAAAGAAGATGACCTTTATGTAAGGATCATCTTCCTAAAGCCGCTATTTACCTATTTTCCATTCATTTTCTTAAGCAATGCATTTTTTGTAATGGTTTCGAAAAACCGCTCTACATAATTAAAATCGGTGTAAAAAAACAATAGAAGGTCCCCAGGTTGGGATAATTCCCAAGCTTTTAAAAACGCATCCATTTCATTTGGAACAATGACTGCCTGTTCACCGGTCAAACCTCTTTTAAACGCTGCTTCCTGAATCAGTTCAGCTACTTCTAAAGGGTTTCTGCCTCGCAAATCATCGTCCTCTTTAATAATGAACAAATCCGTCTGTACAGCCACGATATTTGCCAGGCTAATGATTTCTTCATTTATTCGATCGCCTGGTCCCGCCAAAACAGTAATGAGTCGATTTCTATGATACGCACTAACGGTATCGAAAATGGCTTTTAGTCCTGCTGCATTATGAGCATAGTCAATGAGAATGGTCCTTTCATTGACCTTTTTCAAGTTAAATCTTCCTTTGGATAGATTTCCATCTGGCATGAATGTCATAGCCTTCTTTCGTAATTCATCGATAGAAATGCCTTGTGTCGAGGCTGCCGCTAAAGCTTGGAGCAAATTGGATACGTTATGGCGGGCCTTACCCTTAATCGTGATGGGTACTTCCTCACATTCCATGAAACGTTTTACTCCTCCGTTTTCCGCATAATTGATTATTCCTTGTTCATCCACAAACCAAGCCCTTTTTCTTTCTTTAATCGCTGCCATTATGACGGGATGATTGGCTTGAGTAGAGGTATAAATCACTTCCCCGTCTGTATATTCGTTCATGGCCACTACATGAGGGTCATCCGCGTTCAACACACAATATCCATTTTCGAGAACAACCTCCGCTACCAGTCGCTTTAATTTAACTAGGTCCTCCAGCGTTTCAATTCCATCACGACCAAGATGATCCTCACTCACATTGGTAATAACCCCTACGTCGCACCTACGAAAAGCAAGCCCTTCCCTTAAAATCCCACCTCTTGCTGTCTCCAATACGGCTGTATCTACTTCTGGATGGGATAAGACCATTCTTGCACTTATTGGCCCACTGCAATCCCCTTGATCGAGAACCTCTTGTCCCACATATACCCCGTCGGAATTCGTCATTCCGACTTTATTCCGATCATTAGAAAGAAAATAATGTATCATTCTGGTCGTTGTGGTTTTTCCGTTTGTCCCCGTTACTGCGATAATCGGGATGGCCGCCTCTTCTCGGCTAGGAAATAGATAATCGACAATTGCCTTGCCCACATCTCTTTTTTTGCCTTCACTTGGATAATGATGCATCCGAATCCCCGGTGCTGCATTCACTTCTATGATGGCCATTTTTGTGTAATCGAATGGTTTCGAAATGTCTTGGCAAATAAAGTCTATGCCCGCTACATCCAGATTAATCGCATTTGCAGCACCTATAGCCACTTTCCTTATAGTCGGGTGAACCTGTTCCGTTACATCGATTGCCTTCCCTCCGGTTGAAAGGTTTGCATTTCCGACCACTTGGATTACCTCACCTTTTTTCGGAATGCTCCCCAGGTTCCTGTTCTGTTTTTCCAAATAACACGTTACCGTATGTGTAAGGGGGATTTTAGACATCGGTTTTTCATGGCCCTCTCCCCTCAACGGATTCTGGTTTTCCTTCTCTATCAAGTTGCGTATAGTCTCCCTCCCATTCCCGATGACGTAGGGCGGTAGCCGGAGACTAGCGGCAGCAAGCTTTCCATCTACGACTAATAAGCGATAATCATGTCCTTCAAAATGGCGTTCCACAATGTACTTCTGTATGTGGGATTCCAAGCAATGAGCGACATTAAATAATTCATTTTTATTTTTAATATGGGTAATGACCCCTTGGCCCTGCCGCCCGTTAAAAGGTTTAAGGACGAGTGGAAAACCAAGTCTATCCGCTGAATCAAATATTTCCTCAATCGAATGCGCGACTTCGCCTTCCGGTACGGGAAGGCCACAGCCTTTCAGAATTTCCTTCGTCATCGATTTATCACAGGCATTCTCTACGGCTATATTGGAAGTCTGGCTTGTAATCGTCGCCTGGACAAACTTCTGCCTAGAACCAGTCCCTATCCGGACCAAGCTATTTTCCCCAATTCGCTCCACAGGGATATTCCTCGCATGTGCCGCCTGGTAAATGGCCTCTGTACTAGGTCCCAATTTATGTTGGTAATATAAATTGGCTATTTGCTCCACATAGGATTGAACATTGATATTCTTTTCACGTTTTAAAATGGCTTCCACGATTTCTTTGCTGGAGAGGAATGCCTGAAATCCCGACTTAGGCTCCTTATAATCGTAGGTAACGGAATAAACCCCAGGATCTTTCATCATAATCGTTTTCCCACGAACAACGTCTATACCTGCCATATTTTGCAGTTCAATCGCCATATGCTCCATTACATGTCCCATCCATGTACCACGGTTCAACCTCTCAGCAAAACCACCCTCATATCCATGAGAACATGTATGCTTGCCCAGGTCGGGGAGCACCTCCAACAGCCTTTCATTAAAGCCAGGAATCGAATCAGATGGCCTTTCCTCCAGTTCCTCCAAGTCCAATTCAATGCAAATGGTTGGTTTATATGCGAAAAAGTTAGGTCCTTTTAAATAGCGGACTCGATTGATTTTCATGATTGAATCCTCTTCTCCAGCGACAATTTTCTTGTCTTCAAGTCAAATTGATACCCTCTAGTTAAAGCATGTAGACGAAAACCTGAAAGTGTCAGTTCTTCGCTTCCGTTTTCAGCAATCGTAATATTGATATAGTCACTACTACTTCCATCAAGCACCAGAACTTGATTTATTCCATACACTTCAAATTTCCCATCGCTTACTACTATCGCTGTATTTTCATCTATACCAATACCCATGATTTCTTCATTTTCGGCTATCGCACTTAACAACCGATCGAACCGGCCGCGTTGTGAAAAATGCTGGTCAATCAGGAGTCCATCCAAAAATCCGAATCCCTTCCCTATTTCCACCTTCAATTTTTCATCATCCAGTTTCATATCGGCGGCAACAATCATTCGCTTCCCCATAATCGAGGCACCTGCGCTTGTCCCGGCCACAACCATTCCGTCATGCCAGGACTTCGAAAGAGTCTGATGCAATCGGGAATCACGGATCAGCTCGGACAATCGGCTTTGATTCCCCCCTGTTATGAATACAGCCGAAAAAGAGGCCAATTGTTCACAAATGGCCGGATCCTCTGCATCTCTTTTCGAATTCACCTCGAGAACTTCCACTCGATTTACACCAAGCTCTTTAAAGATGCGGATGTATTCTTTACTAACCTCATCGGGAATTTCGCTAGCAGTCGGTAGGATCCCGATTCCACCTGATTTTCTCGTTGCAAGCTCCACGAATTTATTCAAAACTTCACCTTCTAGGCATTTATCTTCCGCCCCGCCGATGATCAGTAATTCTCCACAATTCATTTGCTTGTACTCACCTTCACCTATAGATTTAAAAACAAGAATTTGCTTTTTCCATAAACACGTAATCAATAGTATGGTACTTTAGCATAAATTCCATTCATCCAAATAATAAAAACTGTGCAAATCCGTTTAAGTTATAGGCATAAGAGGAAGAGTAATAAAGAGAAAAATAAAAGGAGTGGTGAAGATGAGTCAAGATCAATTAAAAGAAAAAATATTGAATGTGATCAAGGAAAGCAAAATCGGAGTCCTATCAACAGTAGAAAATAACAAGCCCTATTCGCGCTACATGACATTCTTCAACGAGGAATTAACCTTTTATACACCAACAAGCGTAAAGACTGAAAAAATAGATGAAATAGAAAAGAACCCACATGTTCATGTCTTGTTTGGCTATGACAATGAAGGCCTTGGCGATTCATACATTGAAATTTCAGGAACATCGAAAATCAATGATACCGCCGAATTGAAGAAAAAATTATGGAATAAATCCTTTGAACAATGGTTTGAAGGGCCAGAAGATCCAAACTACGTATTATTACAGATCAAACCCGATTCTATTCGACTTATGAATAATAACGGTGAGCCACCAGAAGAAATAAACCTTTAAGTAACCAATTGACCGATAAACATCGTAATTTGACCGATATATTGATAAATGGACCGATATATCTTCAAGTTTGACTGATAAACTAATGGAATCGACCGATAAATATAAAAACCCTCGCATAAGCGAGGGTTTTTATGTGATCAGACAAGCTCAGATTGTAAATAGTGTGCAACTAGGTTCGCTGTATGCTTCAAAGATGAGAGATGCGTTCTCTCAAATGCATGCGATGCATCAATCCCTGGTCCGATCAAGCCATGAACCACATCGAATCCTGCACGGATTGCTGCTGAAGCATCAGAACCATAGTACGGGTAAATATCGACGCGATAATCGATGTCATTCGCCTTGGCAAGTGAAACCAGATGCTGGCGTAACTTATAATGGTACGGACCGGAAGAATCTTTAGCACAAATGGAAACACTATATTCATCCGTCGTTTGCCCTTCCCCGATTGCGCCCATATCGACAGCTAAGTATTCAACCGTCTTATCAGGAATATTGGAATTACCGCCATATCCGATTTCTTCATTATTTGAAATCAGGAAATGCGTCGTATATGCCAATTCGATTTTCCCCGCTTGAATCTGCTCAATAATATGAAGCAAAATGCCAACACTTGCTTTGTCATCCAAATGTCTAGACTTCAAGAAACCAGTCTTCGTTTCCTCGATCCTTGGTGCGAAAGAAACAAAGTCACCAACGGATATGCCCACGGCCTCTGTTTCCTCTTTTGATTTGACGACTGCATCGATACGAACCTCGATTGTCTCTTCATCACGCTTAGCGTCCCCAGCATTTTTATACACATGTACGGATGTTTGGTTAATCAATATCGTGCCTGTGACAATATCTCCACTTGCGGTATGGATTTCACAGTATTCTCCTTCAACGGAATTCCACCGAAACCCGCCAATCATCGTCAACTTCAGCCGGCCATTTGGCTTAATTTCCTTAACCATGGCTCCCAATGTATCCACATGGGCCGTCAGCAAACGATGATAGCTATCATCTTTACCTTTTAAAGTGGCAAGCAATGCCCCCTTGTTCGTGATTTGGTAGGGTACTTGCTTGCTTTCCATGAAGGCTGCCGTATACTTAATGGCCTGTTCCGTATAACCGGATGGACTGGGAATGGATACTAACTCTTTTATGTACGAAACGATTTCTTTTTCATTAACTTGATTCATCAATGACACTCCCTTCTTCTTATATAAAAGTATATCTCTTTCAGTGATCAAAGAACATATTAAAAGCCATATAAAAAAAGACCGTCATATGACGGTCCCATACAACCGAAATTCCTTAATCCAGGTAACGTCATTAAACTTGCGAACCATGATTACTTTAATTGTCTTTGTTTATTGGACATTTCCTTCATGAATTCCAAGAAGGCAATTCTCTTTTCATCAGGATAGGCTACGATGTCTGCAATGATTTCCTCTTCAAGTGGCTTTAATAGACGACCGACCGATTCCGTAAACAATATTTCAAGTTCCCGCTTTGTTTCATTTGGGTTTCTCACTTCCATCACTATCACCCTTCCAATTACTTACTATTCATATATAACCTTAATTCACCATCTTAAAACCAAAGAATCGGCTGCCAATGGAGGCAGCCGACTTTCTACATTATTTTTTAGCTGATTCTTCTGTCACACCTACATCAAACCATTGATATTGGCGACCTGCAGTATAATCATAACCAGTCACACGTTCATTGACCCCGGTCATTGTATATCGGAATAGAGTTGGGATAAGAGGCACTTCATCATGGATCAATTGTTGCCACTCGTTATAGACATCGACACGGTATTGATCGTCGAACGCTTCCTCCGAAATTCCTTTTGCCAATAGTTCATCATTCTTATCATTCACCCAGCGAGTATAATTGAATTGTGCTTGTCTTGACCAGATTCCAGATGGATCTGGATCGGAAGCCACACCCCAAGCTGCTTGGAAAATATCTACCTTATCGCTATCTTTTTTCAACAAATCATAAAATGAATTGAACTCATGAAGACGTCCATCTAACATTTGTACATCCAGCCCGACTTCCTGCCATTGCTGGATATAATATTTCGTAAGCGGTTCGGCAATATCTCCACCACTCATGGATGCAAAATTAATTTTGAACTCCTTGCCATCCGGATCTTCGCGAAGGCCATCGTCATTCGTATCTTTATATCCTGCTTCATCCAATAATTTTTTCGCTTTTTCTGGATCATATTCATATGGCTTTATATCTTTATTGTTATATTTAAAGGTTGGCGTAATAACCGAGTTGGCAGGGAAACGAAGTCCTTTATACATCTTCTCGCCGACCTGTTCGTTGTTGATGGAATAGGCCATCGCCTGGCGAAGTCGTTTATCTTGGAATTTCGGGTTATCCATCACGTTTTCGCCTTTTTTCTTATCATAGTGCCCTAAATTAAAACCGATGTACGTATAAGCCAAATCGACTTTCCCTAAAATCTCGATGTTTTCCAACTTATCGGCTTGATCATAATAATCCGCTGAAACTTCTGCTACATCAACATCCCCGTTTTCCAATGATTTTACAACAACGGATGGGTTGATGACTTTCAATGTGACGCTGTCCAACTTAGGAGCTCCGCGATAGTAATCTTTATTCGCTTCGAATTCGACCGCTTCACCTTGAACGATTTTCTTCACTTTGAATGGTCCGAAACCTATTGGGTTTTTACGGATTTTATCGGAAGACTCCAAATCACCAATCGCAACATCTTTTAAGTATTCCTTGTGAAGCGGATATGTCCATAGTCCTGTCTTAACCGAAGGATTCGCTTTCTTAAAGGTGAAGCTGATTTTCTTTCCGTCTACCTTGATTCCGGAAATACTATCTGCCTTACCTTCATGATACTCTTCCATCCCTTCAATCAATGCCATTTGTTCATCATAACGGACTCCCTTGTACTCTTTGCTTCCCATTACGAGATAAGCATATTCCAAGTCGGCCCCCGTTACAGGTTTACCGTCATGCCAATTGACATTGTCTTTGATGGTAAGTGAGACCGTTTTATTATCTTCTGATATTTCATAGGTAGCTGCGCCTTCATTTGTAAATACCCAATCTTCATCGGTATCCAATAAATCTTCATCAAAGAACGTAATAACTTGATTATCCGGATCACCTTGGTAGAAGACTTTATTTAAGATTCCTTCAAATGGCGTATCAGATACCAAACCGTAAGTAAGGTGACCGCCTTCGATTGGTTTCCCTTTATTTGATGTAACCGCCGGGAATTTCGATGCATCCACTTGTTCAACAGCTTTTCCCTTTTTCTCCTTAGTCGACGTATCATCTGAACATGCAGCAAGAAGTAGCGACGATATGGCCAATGCACTTAATACTTTGCTATAATTTTTAATTTTCATGACATACACTCCCCTTTTTTATCCTCTTCTTTGTCTTGCGTCAGCAGCACGTTTCAATGCTTGACCAACAAAATTTATACTCAGCATCAACACTAGAATCATGAGTGATGCGGGTATCCATATCCACCATTTGTTTTCTAAAACATCTGGGTTTCGAGCATAACTTATGAGCGTACCTAAACTCGGTGTGCTCTCTGGAAGACCGAATCCTAAAAAGGTCAAGCTGGATTCTAGGCCAATATTGCCTGCAAGATTCAAAATGAAATTTACGATGATCAGAGAACTTATATTTGGAAGCACCTGGAAAATGATGATTTTCCAATGTGGAGTACCAAGTGTTTGTGACGCATGAACATAATCCAATTCTCGCTCAGATAATACCTTCGAACGAATGAGCCTTGCCTTACCGGTCCATAAAAACAGCGTCATGATCAAAATGAAAACCGGGACATTAAAAGTAGGCACAATCGTAACGAAAACAATGATGAACATTAACTGAGGCAGCGCAATGACAAAATCTATAATACGCATGATTACATTATCGGTAGCACCGCCAAAGTAACCAGCAAGAAGCCCAAAAGTCAATCCGATGATAGCCGTGAATAAGGTAATAAATAAACTAATCGTGAATGAATTCCTTGTACCGATGATGAGTTGTCCAAATACATCCCGTCCACCATAGTCAGTTCCAAGCCAATAGTCCGAAGATGGCTCCATATAGATGGATAGGAAATCGACTTTAGCGATTTCCTTGGCATCCATGAAGAAAGATGCGCCATAAACAAAAAGCAAGATGGCTGCCAGTAGAATCAATGAGCCCATTGCCATTTTATCTTTCTTAATTTCCTGCCAAATGATTTTCATTCCCGAAGGACTCACTTCTTGAATTTGTATGTTATTTCCAGTTTGCACTTTCATTTCCATTAGACTCACCCCGCTTCCTATTCTATCCGTATACGCGGATCCACCGCGCTAAGTATGATGTCAGAAAGAAGAGTGCCAAGCAAAGTGGCGAATCCTGTCATCATGACAATGGCCGTCACGACACTGAAGTCCCTTAGGCTTACAGAGCTAAGGAATAGCTGGCCTAATCCTGGATAACTAAAGATGGTCTCGATTATGACAGAGCCACCGATTAAACCAGTGATTTCATATCCTAAGAATGCAGCAATCGGTAGGAATGAATTTCTCAAGATATGTCGTGAGTATACTTTCGATTCCGGAACACCTTTCGATCGAGCGGTCCTTACGAAATCCTTAATCTTATTATCTATGATTTCATTTCGCAAATATTGAATGGTACTAGTCGTTGCAATTAAAGCCGTACTTAAAGCTGGCAGGATCAAATGGTTAATCTTACTGACCACATAAGCGAACGTCCCTGAATCCAATTTGGAATCGACGCTTCCACCAGATGGGAACCAATTTAGACCGAACCCGAAAACAAATAGCATAATAAGAGCAAATATGAAAATTGGTGTACCAAAACCTAGATAACTGTAACCGGTAACTCCTTTGTCCATCCACGTATCATTATATCTACCGCTAACTATGCCGAGTGGAATAGCTAGCAAATATGTAAAGATAAGAGTGACGATTGCAAGAAAAACCGTATTCCAAAGCCTGTTTTCAATGACATCCATAACTGGTATTTTGTGCGTATAAGACACTCCGAAGTCCCCTTGGACAGCATTGGATGCCCATCTTACATATTGTTGGTACCAAGGGTCATTCAAGCCCATGTCATCCCTGATTCTTTCAAGCTCAGCCGGATCCGCCCTTGGGTTGCTTATTTCCTGACCTGACAAGGCATCACCTGGCATGGCTTTTGCCATCATGAAAACGATGATGCTCAACAGAAAGAGCTGCGGAATCATGACTAATAGGCGCCTAAGGATAAATTTCCACATTACTTTCCACCTCCTTATTGTATTGCGACTCTATGAGTGGACGAAATTGGCTTTAAATCGTAGGCCCGTCCGTTTTCATCAAAGTATTGGGAATAAGACGTTTCATACTCCGCTGTCAATTTCTTTCTGAGTAGTATTTTTTGCTCACGCACTTCCGGTTCTAGGTCCGGAATGGCTGCTATCAAACGTTTGGTATAGATGTGCTGAGGGTTTTCATAGATTTCCTGGCTTGTGCCCTCTTCTACGATTCTTCCGCGATACATCACGCCCATCCTGTCACACATATGCCTGATTACCCCGAGATCATGGCCGACAAATAAATAGGTCAAGTTAAACTCCTCCTGTAAATCTTGAAGGAAGTTCAATACCTGTGCTTGGACCGATACATCCAGCGCAGACACAGGTTCATCGGCAATGATCAGTTTTGGCTTTAACGTCAAAGATCTCGCAATTCCTATACGCTGACGCTGTCCGCCTGAAAACTCATGTGGATACTTATAAATGGATTCGGGACTTAGACCGACTTTATCCAAGAAATCCTGAACAATTTTCTTTTCTTCTCCAGGCGACAACTTTTCAAAATTCCTTAACGGCTCGGCAATGATATCGAGAACCCGCTTTTTAGGATTTAAAGAAGAATACGGATCTTGAAAAATCATTTGGATATCTTTTCGGAATGGCTTGATTTCTTTTCTGCTCAACGAAGCTAAATCCCTGCCTTCGAACATGATTTTCCCCGATGTCACTTCATTCAGCTTGACCACTGCTTTACCCGTCGTGGACTTCCCACTTCCTGATTCTCCAACCAAACCGTAGGTCTCACCTTGCTGCAATTCGAATGACACACCATCGACAGCTCTGACATGATCTACTACTCTACGAAAAAAACCGCCCCTTATAGGGAAATGCACTTTTAAATTATCTACCTTGAGTAATGTCATAAGGCGTTGCCTCTCCTTCAGATTGAAAATAAAAATCCTTATAACACGTGCACCTAACATAATGACCTTGGCCAACTTCGTGCAGGATAGGTGACTCCTCATGGGCCTGTTTGGGGATCCAAGGAATCCGTTCTTGGAATCGGCACCCATTCCTATCCATTTTCGCTATGGAGGGCACGATTCCTTCTATAACGTGCAAACGTTTTTTTTCAGTGGTAGCCGAAGGGATGGAATTTAGCAAAGATCGTGTATAAGGATGCAGTGGTTTTTTGAATATATCTTTAACACTGCCAGTCTCGACCACTTGTCCGGCATACATCACGACAATCCGGTCAGCCACTTCGGCCACTACGCTTAAGTCATGAGTAATCAAGATGATTCCCATTTTTGTCTTGCTCTGTATTTCCTTCAACAAATCCAGGATTTGAGCTTGGATCGTCACATCGAGAGCCGTCGTTGGTTCGTCCGCAATGACCAAAGCAGGATTACAAGCTATCGCAATCGATATCATGGCCCTTTGGCGCATGCCACCTGAAAGTTCATGAGGGAACTGCTTGTAGGTCCTTTCCGGATAAGGGATGCCAACCTGGGTTAGCAGTTCAATTGTTCTTTTCTTTTTTTCATTGGTTGATAGATTCGTATGATAATCAAGATTTTCCTCAATCTGTTTTCCGACAGTCATTAGGGGATTCAATGCCGTCAGAGGTTCTTGGAATATCATCCCCAATTCCTTACCTCGAACTTTATTCATTTGTGACTCATTAAGGTCAAGTAGATTCTGACCCTTATAATTTATGACACCTTCAGATTTCGTTCTTTGCATATTATGTAATTGGATGATAGAGAGGGCTAGTGCACTCTTACCACAACCTGACTCACCAACCACGGCTACAATTTCATTTTCATTCACCGTGAACGAGACATCGTCCACCGCTGCGTGATATTTATTCTTAATACGAAATGACGTAGTGAGGTTCTCTATTCGTAATATTGTCTTTTCCAACCTGATCCCCCCTAAACTGTTTTACCGATAAAATAAAAATTTTCTGATAATTAAATAAAAGTGTAATCAATTTTTAATATTAATTCAATATATTTATATCAAATTATAACATTTTTTTAATATATTATAACTTGAGGAATAATTTTTTCCTATAATTTTATTTCTAAAAATTAACTTTATTTCTTTTTATTTACTCGGATAAGGATTCTAATAGCTTTTGCTCATCACAAAGAATGAAGATTTTTTTTGTATTTAAAAATAATGAATAATTATCTTATCTTCAAACTGAAATTTTTTATGTATTAGTTCCACTCAACCAACCAATCTAAATATTTTGATATTTCAGAAAATTTATATTCTGATAAGACTCACCTTATGAATGGACGGTGCGTAGCTTTTTCTAGCAGGGTTTGGGTAATATAGTGAAACCTTTCCCCTTATCTTTCGTAAGAATGGGTAGTAATAATTATATGGAGGTTGACCGAATGTATTCACATACCGTTAATGCGTATATGCCCTCTGTTATGCGCACATTTGCTCTATCACTCGCGATTTCCGTTTTAGGAATGGCTGCTGGAATATTTATACCCCCGGCCTTATTTCTTCCCTTGGCGATTTTGGAAATCGCCATGCTGATTGGAGCCTTTATCTTGAGAAGGAAAAAAGCAATTGGATATACATTTCTTTATGCATTTACTTTCATATCGGGAATGACCACCTATCCCATCATCGCTCACTATCTCGCTTTGGCAGGCGCTAACGTCGTGATTTTGGCTGGAGTGACGACAACCGTCGTCTTTGGGGGGTTAGCTCTATATGCAACAACCACTAAGAGAGATCTTTCTTTTCTAAGTGGAATCCTCTTTGCTGCCTTGCTAGCGCTAATCGCCATCAGTATCTTTAATATATTCTCACCGTTAAGTTCCACGGCAATGCTTGTTTTTTCCTTTATTGGCATTCTTGTCTTCAGCGGATATGTTCTATATGATTTCAACCGCATGAAGCACTATGGGGTAACGGCAGAAGAAGTCCCGCTCATGGCATTGAATCTGTACCTTGATTTCATCAACCTGTTTATAAACATCCTTCGCTTTTTCGGTATATTATCAAGCAATGATTAAAAAAAACGGGCAAATGCCCGTTTTTTCGTACTTATTTATATAACCCTGGTTCTGATTTTTCAGTCCAAGGCAATTTCACACCAAATGTGCTTGCGATGAATTGTGTATCATCTCTTCTTTTTTTCCTAACGTCTGCCCGGTGTTTGGCAGATTCATTCAAGTTCTTCTCCATTTCAGTCTCCGGAACCAAGCGGGGAACTGGAACAGGTTTTCCGTTCTCATCGATGGCAACAAAGGTCAAAAAGGAAATAACGCATAGATTCCGTTCTCCAGTAAGTAAGTCCTCGGCAACCACTTTTACGATAATTTCCATAGATGTCCTACCCGTATACGTAACGAAGCTTTCTAGGCATACTGCATTTCCTTCATGAATGGGATGCAGGAAATCGACAGAATCGGTCGATGCCGTAACGACATTACTTCTAGCATGGCGCATGGCAGAAATGGCCGCGACGTCATCAATGTAAGCCATTAATTTCCCACCAAACATTGTACCGATATTATTTGTATCAGGTGGTAGAACTAGACTCGTTTTTATAACCAAAGAGTCCGAGCAATGTTTTATTTCTTCCATGGTGACTGCACTCCTTTATGTCCATTTTCTCACTAGTTCACTTTAACGAATTTTGCGCGTTAAAGCAATAATCATGATTTTTACCCACATTTTTCTCATCTTTCAATAGGTAAGTACTGCTTATATAGTCTTTCCTAAATCAATACATATATAAAAAAAACTCAACCTATTGGCTGAGTTTTTTTAGTTTGGCCTTCAACTCTTCAATTTGCAATAAATGCCGTTTCTCATGCAAACCGACAAACGGAATCCACTGCTTCAAACTTAAATCTTTAAACAAGGGGTGTGGGAATGACTTCTCTTCCAAGTCATTCTCCTTCGCTTGGGAGATTACCTTTTCCAATGCCTTACGTGAAGAGGCGAGCTTAGCTTTTACTTCAGCTAATGTTTGGAGCTTCTCTGACGGAATGACAAATGGAGGCGCGTCCACTTTTACGTCACGATTTAATGTATACTGGATCGGTTTATCATCTACTCGATTGCTCTCGCCACTTGCCAGTGTATCGGCAATTCCTTTTGTTACCGCCCTCTCCATTAGAAATAGATGCTCCAATACCTGAATGATGCTCCAACGTCCATCTTCGGGATGTGCATTTACCTGTTCATCCGATAACCCGTTCACTGCCTGGAGAAGTTCTTCCCTGATTTTTGTGTTTTCTTCCACTCTACCAGCTCCTTATTCACTTTTTTAAAATTATTCCACCGAAGGGATAAGTTGTAAAATATAAGCTTCTTTATTAAAGAAAAACCGCTCAAAAGTTGTCTATTTTTTTAAAACCTCTATGATAATCATAAAGGTTTTTTTGCTTTTAAAGACAACTTTCAATTTACCATAGGAGTGATTAAATATGAGCGGGGGACATATCCCTTTCAGCCACAAGGGCCGTAACACCCTGACAGCTGCACCATCAAAAGGAAGCATTCGGTCAATGTTGAAACAAATATTCAATCGTATCCCATCCAGATGGAAATTTTCAAGTATGATCATATGCATAATGATTTTCATTTCCATGCTTGAGTTTTCCATTCCACAACTTACGCAATATACGATTGATGATGTCATACCTGGGAAAGAATATGACTCATTGATTTGGGTAGGCATAGGTATCCTCTTTGCGGCCATATTGCTAGCTTTGCTTAATTATGTGAACGGCTATATCGTATCTAAAGTGGGGCAAAAAGCGATCATGAATTTACGAAATGAAATGTATGACCATATTCAAAAATTGGATATGAAATTTTTTGATAAAAATAGAACGGGTGACTTAATGTCCCGGCTCACGAATGATGTGAACCTGCTTCAACAACTCATCTCATCAAGCATGCTACAAGTAATTACAGACACGGTTACCTTCTTTGCCATTGCCATCTATATGCTGTTCATCAATTGGAAACTGACCGTGGTCCTTCTCATTACCTTTCCGTTCATGTTCTACCTGACACGTATATTTGGTAAGCGCATCCGCCTCTCTTTCAGGAGCGTGCAAAGTTCGGCCGGCGATGTTAGCAATCAGCTGCAGGATTCCCTTTCCGGCATGCGGCTCATCCAATCCTTCACAAATGAAGAATTTGAATCAAAACGATTCGCGGACCGAAACCATGAGAATACGGTAGCAAACATCAAATCAGTTCGACTGAGGTCCATGTTTGGCCCGCTCATAGATTTAATGAATAATTTAGGTCTGATCGCCGTGATTGTATTTGGTGCCTGGCAAGTGATGCAGGGAGAATTTACGATTGGATTAATCGTGGCATTCCTGGCTTATCTCAGGCTTCTGCAAAGTCCAATCCGTAATTTCAGCCGTGTAATCAGTATCGTGCAACAATCAGCTGCAGCTTTTGAACGGATCACCGAAATAATGGAGACACAACCTGGAATCCAGGACAAAAAGACAGCAATTAATGTTCCCAAAATCACGAAACAAATCGAATTTCAAGGAATTGATTTCGCTTATGTCGAGGGGGTACCAGTACTCCGAAATCTTAACCTGATGATAAAAGCAGGACAGGTAACCGCTCTTGTCGGCTCATCCGGGGCAGGGAAATCAACGATTACCAGCCTTTTAATTCGTTTCTATGACCCCCAACAAGGGACAATAAAAATGGATGGCCATGATATTCGTGATCTCACCCTCAAATCTTTACGGAGCCAAATGGGGGTTGTTTCGCAAGACATCATTTTGTTTACCGGGACCATCCGCGATAATATAACCTATGGTAAACTCGACGCAACGGACGAGGAAATTATCGAAGTGGCTAAGGCGGCATATGCTCATGATTTCATCAAGACGTTCCCAAAAGGATATGACTCACAAATCGGAGAACGTGGGGTCAAACTTTCTGGTGGCCAAAAGCAACGGATTGCCATCGCCAGGGCCCTTTTGAAGAATCCCCAAATCATCATTCTCGATGAGGCGACGGCATCGCTCGATACGGAATCCGAACATCTGATTCAGGAAGCGTTATCCAACCTATTAGAGAACCGGACTTCAATCGTCATTGCCCATCGGTTATCAACCGTTCAAAAGGCAGATCAAATTGTCGTTCTTGAAAAAGGGGTAATTCAAGAAAATGGAACGCACGAACAACTGCTACTAAATAATGGTCGCTATCGGCAGCTCCATGACTTACAGTTTCCACAGGCGGAGGCACCATCAGAAACATAACCAACCAGAAATCCGCCCCCGATAAATAAACCTAAAAGGGCATGGAAATCAAGTTTCCATGCCCTTTTATCGTTCTTATTTAAAATCATATTTATCTAAGATTCGATTGGTTATAAGCTGATAGCCTTCTTCATTTGGATGAATTTCATCACTGAAGTATGCTTTTTTATCTTTGTTTTCGAATAAATCGTTTGTAGGGATATACTTTAGTCTACTATCCTTGTCCACCATCTTTTGAATCGAATGATTATAATCACTAATATGGTTTTCTAATTTCAAGTCGTCTTTATTCGGGTTATATAACCCTATCACCAAGATATCAGCTTTATTATTTTTCTTTAGAAGCTCAGAAAGAATTTTATCTAAATGTTGTACATACTCTTTCTTTTCATCATTTATCTTTTGATCATTGATTTTTTTTAAGTTTCCACCATTACTGTTAATTAAATCATTGATTCCGATATAGACGATAAATGTGTCAGCCTTATCCAATTTTGTGTTAATCTCAAGATCTTCGAGCTGTTTAATGACACCGTCCGTTTCCTGACCTTTAATACCATAATTCCAGAATTGGACTTTTTCTGAATCGGAATCATTCGTTTTATGTTTCAAGTCATCAATATATCCTTCCCCTTCTTTATCTCCCTTTCCATAAGTCAAAGAATCTCCAAATGCCATGACTCTTTGATCGTTTTTCGCATCTACTGCCTGAAACGCATAGGCAACTAAACAAATAACAAGTACAATAAAAAATAAGCCAACGATTTTCTTCATTTGTTTTGCTTCTCCTTTTGTATTCACTAGGAAGTATTTTATTTTTAAATACCCAAAAAGAGGACAAGCCTAACATTCGAATAATCTAATAAAAAACTTAAATTGCATGATGCACCTGTACTCAGGTGATTGGAATGCCATAATAAATGGATTGGAGCTTAATGATGAAGGAGTTTATAGAATTCAGGGAAGCAATATTTGAGGATTTGCCTAAAATTATTGAAATTTACAATTCTACAGTACCTTCGAGGATGGTCACTGCGGATACAGAACCAGTTACAGTAGAATCACGGCTCAAATGGTTTGAGGAACATCATATTCTCAAACGGCCATTATATATGATCATACATGATGGAAAAACAGCTGGGTGGATGAGTTTTCAATCTTTTTATGGTAGGCCCGCATATGATTTTACCGCTGAAATTAGCATCTATATAGATGAGGAGTTCCGTGGGAAAGGAATTGGACAACTTTCAATCCAAAAGGCTATAGAGGTGAGTCCGAAGATAGGGATTAAGACACTTCTTGGATTTATTTTCGCACACAATGCACCAAGTATTAAGCTTTTTTCAAAATTTGGTTTTGAAAAATGGGCGCATTTACCGAAAATAGCAGAACTCGATGGAGTGGAACGCGATTTGGTCATTCTTGGTAAACGTGTAACTACATGACTTCCATTGCAAAAGGCGATTGCCTGGATTTGAATGGTCTAGTGGGATGTACTGATTATTCGCGACAAACTCCCAGGAATTTTATATGTGTGACCGCATTCAATAAAGAATCCAACTCTTGACTTGCTTGAATGGTCATCCTGCTTGTCAAACCATAATTTTTTGCTAACATAATCATTTCTTTTCGTTTTTCTTCAATTTTTTCAACTGTTGTTATATGAGGAGGCTTCAATATAATCACTTCCTATTTTTCAATTATTTTACATTTTTATCATAACCAAAGCACTAGGCGAAATCAATCATTTTACATGTTTTAAATATGTTATTTCACTAGTGAAATGTGACAAAATACCCATTATATTTTTCTATTTTGTACTTTTTATGTCAGTTCAAAGGGAAAAAGCATTTGCCTTTACACAGCAAATGCTTTTTCTCTTTGATTGTTCACTATAGGTTAACTAAGTCATGCACTCTGGAGGTGACTCATTACCTGATTTATCTATAACAATCTTATATTCATCTTCAAGAGCTTTTAATGGAGCATCATAGAGATGCTTTTCATCAGAGGTTTTGTATACACCATTTGATAATAGTTCTTCTATCAACAATGCTCTCCTCTGTTCTTTTTTCTCGAAAAACTCTGCCATATGAATGGCCCCTTTCCTTTTATTCATATTTTCCACATATAATGCCCCTAATCTTATAGGCTTTGCTAAAGCCAAAATATATATACCTGTTGTACGGGATTCTTAAACCCTATTTGACAAAAATAAAAACCCCTTCTAATCCAAGAAGAGGTCGACAGAGGTCCGTTCGTCTCTTCTTATCTTCCAAGCGATTGCTTGTTGGAAGAAGCACAGTTCCCCGATGGGTCTGTTGCCGAGGTTTCATAGGGCCAAGTCCCTCCACCTCTCTGGATAAGAATACAGAATATAAATGATTTTGACATGATTTTATCCCACTTGCAAGGATAAGTCAATTACATTCAAATAATTTTTAATTTTTATATTATTTTTCCGTGTGCTCTTTTAGCACAAGGTAAGCCCATATCCCTATTTTGCTAATAACTATATTTCGCTCCAATTGACCGTGGGTTAGGTATGCTCCATTTGCCAATGGGGATTTTATCCTACTACCCCTTTCACGCCACAAAATACTCATAAAATTCTATTGAATTCAAAGGTTGCATTTTCCTTTTTATCTGATATGATGACAATAATCACATACGAAATACCACTAGGGGAGTCTTCTATAAGACTGAGATGGAATGATGTTCCGGACCCTTTGAACCTGATCCGGGTGATGCCGGCGGAGGAAAGTGGATGATATCGTCGTCGTATATTTGACTTCATCCATCTGCCCCGTTCCGTTTTCAGGAACGGGGTTTTCGTTTAATTGAATAATAAACTGCTAGGGGAGCCATTAATAGGCTGAGAATCAAACCCTTTGTACCTGATCTGGTCATACCAGCGGAGGAAAGCAGGTTGAAAAAGGGATTCGTACATTCCTAGAACAGCCGCTTTCTATATGAAAGCGGCTGTTCTTCATTTTTGGACACTCCCCTCCTTTGTATGTGAATGAATTATAAGGGGGAAAAATCATGACGAAAACCCAAATGAAAACTTTCAGTGCTAGACTTCACGAACGTTCAAAAGAAATTTGGAAAAAGAATCATACTCATCCTTTCGTTCAAGCAATTGGAGACGGGACACTATCAGAAAAGAAATTCGCCTATTACTTAAAGCAGGACTATATCTATCTTATGGATTATGCCAAGCTTTTTGCCTTAGGGACCATCAAGGCCACTAACCTTGAGATCATGACCAAATTTGCGAGTATTTTAAATGAGACTCTACAGGTAGAAATGGATTTGCATAGGAGCTACTGCAAGGAGTTCGGAATTAGTTCTGAGGAATTGGAAAATACCGAACCCACTCCGATTACCCTTGCCTATACAGGTTATATGCTCAATGCTGCCCATCATGGAACTTTAGCCGACCTTATTGCCTGCTTACTTCCTTGTGCCTGGGATTACTATGAAATTGGCTCGATATTAAAAGAACAAAATGGTACAGCACTAGAAACAAATCGTTATATCGCTTGGATTCAATCGTATGCATCCCCCGAATTCGCAGATGCGCACAAATGGTTGGCCAAGCTGTTAGACGAACTGACGGAAGATATGCCTGAGGGGGAATTGAAAAGATTAGAGAAACACTTTTTAATGACCTCCCGATATGAATATTTATTTTGGGACATGGTTCACAACGAACAGGATTGGCCTCTTTGAATGCTAGATACTGGTAACTTGTTACGGAAAATGACGTTGACTAGCTTGTTCACGGCCATCACTACCCTGACTAGCTCATTCGTTTACATCCCTGTTGGTTTTGCGAAGGTGTTTCCTATTCAACATGTAACCAACGTCATGACAGCCGTTATGTTGGGGCCGCTTTTTGCTGTGACCCAGGCCTTTTTAGTATCCCTTATCAGGAACATGACAGGTACAGGTTCCATTTTTGCATTTCCGGGCAGCATGATTGGTGCCCTGCTGGCGGCCTTCCTCTACCAAAAAACAAAAAGGATGGGACACGCCTGCTTGGGAGAAATAGTGGGGACAGGCATTCTCGGATCCATCGCCTGTTATCCGATCGCGCTTTTATTATTGGGAAAAAAAGCGGCACTTTTTGGTTTTCTGCCAGCTTTTCTTCTTAGTTCTTTAACGGGCGCACTCTTAGGCTTTATTTCATTAAAAGTGCTTTTGAAAAATCATTATATGAAGGGGTTTTTTTATGAAAACGGCACTAACAATCGCCGGATCTGACTCTGGGGGCGGAGCCGGCATCCAAGCTGATTTAAAAACATTTTCGGCCCATCGGGTTTATGGCATGTCTGTTATCACAGCCGTTACGGCGCAGAATACCTTGGAAGTTCGATCTGTACAGCCCATCGATCTCGCTGTGATCACCGACCAAATTGCGGCAGTTTTTGAAGACATTCGTGTCGACGCAGTAAAAATAGGGATGCTTGGATCAAAGGAGACGGTCGAAACCGTCACCCATTCGCTAAAATTATTTAAACCGGCTATCGTCGTCCTTGATCCTGTCATGATTTCCAAAAGTGGACACCATCTGTTAGATGAGAGGGCCGTTTCGTCGTTAAAAATCGATTTACTTCCACTTGCTACACTTGTCACGCCCAATATACCTGAAGCAGAGGTCCTTACCGGGTTCCCAATCCGGACGAAGCAGGACTTTTATAAGGCATGTACCGCTATTCTCGAACTGGGCCCGAAGGCTGTTTTACTAAAAGGGGGACATGCAGCAGGAAATCCTAATGACCTCTTTTATGATGGCAAGGAATTCTCTTGGATCAAGGGTGAACGCATTCATACAAAAAATACGCATGGAACAGGCTGTACCCTTTCCTCTGCCATTGCATCTAATCTTGCTAATGGACTTCCTTTAGCGACGTCCATTGAACAATCGAAAATCTATATTTCAGAAGCGATACGAAATAGCTTAGAACTCGGTAAGGGACACGGACCCGTTCACCATTTCCATCAATTTTATAAAAAGGAACGGAGTGATTTCACATGAATACATCCGTTGCAGACTTATTTGGCAGAGTGAGAAAGAAACAACCACTCGTCCACCAAATCACCAACTTTGTTACTGCAAATGATTGTGCCAATGCTACCCTGGCAATTGGTGGTTCTCCCGTTATGACTTCCAATCCAAAAGAAGTGGCGGACATGGTCAAACTGACACAAGCACTGGTGATTAACTTAGGTACACTGGATGATGTTTCCTTTGAGGCGATGGCGATTGCCGGGAAAACAGCGAACGATTGCCATATACCCGTAATTTTAGATCCTGTGGGCGTCGGCTCCACCCCTTACCGAACAGAGAAAGCGATGGAACTGCTCGATTCAATGACTGTCCAGATTATTCGCGGCAATGCAAGTGAAGTCCATCGGCTAATGGGAGGCGATATCGTAACGCGAGGGGTCGATTCAGGACCGCTTTCCATGAGTAATGCAGAACTATCCCTACGTGCTGCTAGAAAACTGAAGAGTGTTGTCGTCGTGAGTGGAGCCAAGGATGCCGTTAGTGACTCTTCACGTACGTCCATCATCGATAATGGAAACCCTCTTTTAACAAAGGTGACCGGCACCGGCTGTATGTCGACGGCCTTGATTGGGGTCTTCTGCGGAATTACGGAGGATTACTATTCAGCTGCTATCGCAGGAATTTCAACCATGAGCATCTCTGGTGAGCTTGCTGCCAGAACCCTTGAAAAAAATGATGGCACAGGGACATACCGGACACGGATTATCGATGCCATCTCAGGAATGAATGATTCCATATGGAAATACGAGGTGAAAATGCATGAAGAAAGTGCCATTTGATTTGAGCCTTTATTTAGTCACGGAAGAATCATTAGCCGTCGAGGACATGACCACTATCATCACCGAAGCGGTTTCAGGCGGAGTTACGGCCGTCCAACTTAGAGAAAAGCAGGCATCTTCCCTTACTTTTTATCAAAAAGCTTCTCTATTAAAAGGGGTCCTTGATGAACTTTCGATTCCGTTAATCATTAATGACCGCGTGGATATTGCGCTTGCTGTAGGAGCGGATGGAATTCATGTTGGGCAGGATGACCTTCCTCTTCCCATCATCAAGACCCTTGTTCCTGACAATATGATCATTGGAGTATCCGTCTCTACCTTGGAGGAGGCCCTTGAAGCTGAAAACAATGGCGCTGACTATATTGGTGTTGGCTCTGTATTCCCGACAAAAACGAAACAAGACGCAACTGCTTTGAAAAAAGGGGAACTGGAGAGAATTTGTCACAGTACCTCGATTCCTGCCGTTGCGATCGGTGGGATTACAGCGGATAATATCAACAGGCTTTCTAAAAGTGGAATTGCCGGTGCTGCGGTCGTCTCTGCCATTACACAGGCAAAAAATCCAATGGACGTGGCTACACTCCTTTCATACACTATAAAAAGATTCACTAATTAATAGAAGGAGGATGCTCATTTCGAGTCATCCTCCTTCCTTTATGAAAGAATGGTATTCTTCGTTTCTTTTCCAAATGCCACAGCAACAGCACCAATTAAAATTGCGATTGTAAAAATCGTGAAGATGGTCGATATCGGTGTATCTCCAGCAACTAGATACCCGACAAGCAATGGCCCCAAAATGCCCCCGACGCGTCCGACTCCAGCTGCTAACCCCGTCCCGGTTCCACGAATGACGGTTGGATACTGTTCAGGTGTATACGCATAAAGCGCCCCCCATGCACCTAAGTTGAAAAACGATAGGAACATGCCGGATACGATCAAGAGTGATAAGCCTTCAGCGGAGCCAAAGAAAAATGCACTACCTGCCGTTCCTATTAAATATGTAATCAATACGAACTTACGCCCCATCTTCTCTATCAACCACGCAGCAGAGAAATAACCAGGCAATTGGGCTAACGTCATGATCAATACATATTCAAAACTCTGAATCATGCTGAAGCCCTTCATGACCATGACACTTGGTAACCATAAAAACATGCCGTAATAGGAAAAGACCACACAAAACCAAAGAATCCATAAAACAAGTGTCTGACGTGCGTGCCCTTTTTGCCAGACCATTTTCATGTTGTTCAGCACAGACGGTCTCTGTTTCTTTGCAAGCTCCGTATATTTAGGAGAATCGGGTAATTTCAAACGTAGATATAGAGCATATAATGCCGGAACCGCACTTAATAACAAAGCCACACGCCATCCGTATACAGGAATGATGAAATAAGAGATGAGCGCCGCCAACAACCAGCCGACCGCCCAGAAACTTTCAAGGAGTACCACAACACGTCCCCTTTTACTTGCCTCGACGCTTTCAGAAACGAGTGTTGAAGCAACGGGTAGCTCTCCCCCGAGCCCCATCCCTATCAAGAAACGCAAAATCAGGAATAAACTAAGCGTACTGACGGCTGCAGACAGACCGCTCGCAATCGAAAATAATAATAAGGTTATGATAAAGACATTCTTTCTGCCAACCCGGTCTGCCATTGCTCCAAAGAGAATCGCCCCTACTGCCATCCCGATAGAATTGATACTTCCGATCCAACCGACCTGTTGGCTCGTTAAATTCCAATCCTGTTTCAATGCAACGATGATAAAAGAAAGCATCCCGACATCAAGTGCATCAAACATCCATCCAAAACCAGCGACACCCAGCAGTTTACGCTGCGATATCACTTTCGCATTGTTTTCCATATAAACCTCCTAAAATCTGATCGCTTACCAATATATTCTCCTATTTAATATTACCTATTAATTTTCCTTTTCGCTATAGTATTTACAACTGTCTTGACACTTTTCTTTACTCAAATAGAAAAAACGTTGATTTCAAGCCTTTTTCCATTTAAGAATAAAATGTCGAATAGTAATGATTGAATATTTCATCTATTTATTTTATGATAAATATTGGCATATGAAAGCGTTATCAATTAAGTCATCATGTTTTGCCCAATATAATCATTATATTCAGGAGGGAAACAATGACCAATCTAACGTTAGAAGTAAGTGGAAAGCTGGACAAGTTTTTAAAAGGTCCTAAAAAGCTCTATATCAATGGAAAATTCGTAGAAAGTGCCTCGAAGAAGACCTTTACCACTCCCAACCCCGCAACAGGCAAGAAACTCGCAGATGTATATGAAGCGGATAAAGAAGATATCAATTTAGCCGTTAAGGCCGCAAGAAAAGCATTCGATGAAGGCCCTTGGTCCAAGATGAGCGCCGCTAACCGTAGCAGGTTGATGTATAAACTAGCAGATTTAATGGAAGAAAATAAAACAGAATTAGCGCAATTAGAAACACTGGACAATGGAAAGCCCATCAGTGAAACAACAAATGCGGATATCCCTCTAGCCATTGAGCATATGAGATATTTTGCTGGCTGGTCAACTAAAATCGTCGGTCAAACCATTCCGGTAAATGGAAATTACTTCAACTATACAAAACATGAGGCTGTAGGCGTCGTTGGTCAAATCATCCCTTGGAACTTCCCGCTTCTTATGGCGATGTGGAAACTTGGAGCCGCTCTTGCGACTGGCTGCACGGTCATTTTGAAACCTGCCGAACAAACGCCATTATCCGCCCTTTATTTAGCAGAGCTAATCGCGGAAGCCGGTTTCCCTGACGGTGTCGTCAATATCGTCCCTGGATTCGGTGAAACGGCTGGTCAAGCCCTTGTCGACCATCCTGAAGTCGATAAGATTGCCTTCACCGGTTCTACTGAAGTAGGGAAAATGATCATGCGTTCTGCTTCTTATTCATTGAAGCGCGTGACACTGGAACTCGGAGGGAAATCGCCTAACATCATTCTTCCAGATGCCGACTTCTCCAAAGCCATTCCTGGAGCTTTAAATGGTGTCATGTTTAACCAGGGTCAGGTATGCTGTGCCGGCTCCCGGGTTTATATACAAAAGAAACACTATGATAATGTCGTGGCTGATATGACTAGTCACGCTAAAAAGATCAAACAAGGAGCCGGATTGGATCCGAATACACAAATTGGACCACTCGTTTCCCAGGAACAGCAGAATCGAGTTCTTGGTTACATTGAAAAAGGAAAAAAAGAGGGTGCAGAAATATTGGTAGGAGGAAACAATCCTAGCGATGAAGGCTACTTTGTTTCACCAACGATCTTTGCCGGTGTAGAAGAGGAAATGACCATTGCCACAGAAGAAATATTTGGTCCAGTCATTGCTGCCATGCCGTATGAGAATATAGACGATGTAATCAACCGGGCAAATGCAAGTGAATATGGGTTGGCTGCCGGTTTATGGACAAGCGATCTAGCTAACGCCCATTATGTAGCAGGAAAGTTACGTGCCGGTACTGTCTGGGTAAACTGCTATAATGCATTTGATGCAGCCTCCCCATTCGGTGGTTATAAGCAATCCGGAATCGGACGGGAAATGGGTTCCTATGCACTTGAAAATTATACAGAAGTTAAAAGCGTCTGGATTAACCTAGACAAATAATTTTTAAAAGAGAGGGTCTTCCGGGACCCTCTCTTCCATGCTTTTTGCACCCTTTTAATATATTTTACTATTGTGATTATTCTCAAATCATTTCAATAGCCTTTTCCTATGTACGTTTGATAGAATCAAACTAGAGAAAAAGGAGGAATATTCCTATGTATGAAATTGCCATTATCGGTGCCGGACCCGCTGGCGGAAGTGCCGCCATCTTCACGGCCAAGGCAGGAAAAAAGACAGTCATTCTCGACAGCAATGCAAGTATCACAAAAAAAGCCTGGATGGAAAACCATTATGGTGTGGATGAAATCTCTGGACCTGACTTAGTCCATATCGGAATTCAACAGGCAAAGAAATTCGGTGCTGAACATATCGAAACGAAAGTTACAGGCATCGAAAAAACGGAACAAGGATTTACAATCGAAACGGAAAACGGCCCTATTGATGCTACTTACATCATCCTCGCGACGGGAATGATCACTAATCTAGCCGAAGAAGCGGGAGTCACAACAAAAGACGGCATAGAGCCGCGCACTAAAAAAGTGTATGACGTGGATTCACTAGGGAAAACATCCGTAGAGGGAATTTGGGCCGCTGGCGCTGGTGCAGGCGTGAGCGTTCATACTATCGTTACAGCCGGGGACGGAGCCAGAGTGGCTATTAACCTATTAAGTGAAATCAACGGGGAACGTTATGTAGACCATGATGTACTGAAAAAATAATGAGAGTGTTCACAGAAGCTGAGTCCCTGCACTCAGCTTTTCCATCCTCCTCTATTTTTTTATCGGATTTATTTGAACCCCCACGTTTTATGATACATATGTGTAAAAAGTTTCTTTTTTCAGAAATTATCGATACAATTAAACTGTAGATAAGAGAAAGGAAGTTTTAAAAGATGAATGAATTTCAAACCAATTTAGAAAAATACGCAGAACTGGCCGTTAAAGTCGGCGTCAATATCCAGAAGGGACAAAACCTCGTTGTAAACACAACCTTAGAAGGCGCTGAACTTGTTCGCCTCATCGTTAAAAAGGCTTATGAAAACGGTGCACGTAATGTCATTGTTAACTGGAATGATGATATTGTCGGGCGTACAAAATATGAAATGGCCCCCGCTGAAGTATTTAACGAGTATCCAGAATGGCGGGCAAAAGAAACGATCGAGCTTGCTGAAAATGGCGCAGCTTTTCTATCGGTCATCTCCTCAAGTCCTGACCTTTTGAAGAATGTTCAACCTGAACGGATCGCCAACTTCCAAAAGGCATCGGGTACCGCACTGAAAAAATGGCGTCAGTATATGCAATCGGATAAAGTGAGTTGGTCCATTGTCGCAGTCCCTTCACAAGCTTGGGCTGATAAAGTCTTCCCTCAAGTAGCTGAAGAGAAACGCATCGATGCACTTTGGGAAGCGATCTTTAAAGCAGTCCGGGTTGATGTAAAAGAACCTGTCGAGGCCTGGAAGAAACACGACGACACGCTTCATGAAAAAGTCGATTATTTAAATGAAAAGCACTACCAGAAATTGCACTACACGGCACCAGGTACGGATTTAACCATCGAATTGCCTGAGAAACATCTTTGGTGTGGAGCTGGCAGCATCAATGAGCAAGGACATGAATTCATGGCTAACATGCCAACGGAAGAAGTGTTCACGGTCCCATTGAAAACAGGCGTAAATGGAACGGTTGCAAGCACAAAACCGCTTAGTTACGGCGGCAATATCATCGATCATTTCTCCGTGACGTTCAAGGACGGCCGGATCACGGAAGTGAAGGCTGAACAAGGCGAAGAAATACTGAAACAATTGGTCGAAACAGATGAAGGCTCGCACTATCTAGGAGAAGTGGCACTAGTCCCATTCAATTCACCCATTTCCCAATCAAACGTATTATTCTTCAATACATTATTTGATGAAAATGCATCCAACCACTTAGCAATCGGAAGCTCTTATGCATTCTGTCTTGAAGGCGGGAAAAACATGAGCCCCGAGGAACTGGCGGAACATGGTCTGAACGAAAGTCTAACCCATGTTGATTTCATGATTGGTTCGGATAAAATGAACATCGACGGCATCCTTCCTGACGGCACTTCAGAACCTGTCTTCCGTAATGGGGATTGGGCGTTTTAAGTAAAGTGGTGATATAGAGGATTTTAAAGGTTTAAACCTTTGGGTTTTACATTTTTTAGAACAAATTATTAAATTCATTAGCCGCGTGTTTATAGTCACGTGGCTATATTTATCTAATTATAAAGTTATCCAATGAACAACTATTTTTACCTATTAGTTAAATCAATGGCCCTTAATATCTCATCTTTATTTAATAAAATATCGTTTACACTATCTAATTTATGTGTAGTTTTTAATTCATCATTTAATTGGATATACTTATTACTAGTATTAAAGCCTAATCTACAAATCCATTTACGAATATTATCATCCAGTAAAACATTAAAATAACTTTTGTTGTCTCTATAGTAAACTCTATTTGCATCTAGGTTTTCCTTAAGCATAAGTTTTATTAAAACATATCCCTCTATTTCTTCTTCGGTTGTCACAATCACAGGTCCATCTACTACTTTTTCCAGTTCATCAATTAGCTCTTCTTCGTTTGTTGGTGCTATATCGTCATTTATTTTTTCCGTCGTATTCAACTCATTTCCATCAGTTGAACTTAAAGCTTTTTGAAGCTTATCATTTACTTTATCATTGACGAATTGATTAAGGGATTTTTTTACTATTTCCCGAAAATTATCGATTACTTTTTTTGTCTTTACACCTTGATAAACATCATTTAATACGAATTTGATAAACTCTTCATTTGGTTCCTCCCATTGTTGAGTTAAAAAATTCTTAATTTCATTTGTATATTTTAATTCGGAGGCAGTAGTTAATACATTTTCTACATTGAAAAAGTTTTTTCTAAATTTGGCTAACTCCAGAAGGTGATTTTCTCTTATTTCATGTAAATTAAATATAAAGAATGGTTTGTCATCCATTTTATTAGGTTCTTCTAAATCGGTGAAGAACTTATATTCAATACCATTGGTCAAGATTGCAAACTTAGCTTTGGTAGTTCCAAAATACCTAAATAATTGCGAATCATGTTTATGTAGTTTTTCATGCACACATTTTGCTTCAATTAAAATAACAGGGTGTCCGTTTTCCATTATGGCATAATCAATTTTTTCACCTTTTTTTATTCCAACATCAGCTATGAATTCTGGTACTAATTCCTCGGGGTTAAAAATATCATATCCTAATGCTTGTATTAACGGCATAATTAACGAGGTTTTAGTTGCTTCCACAGTTTGAATGTTATCCTTTATTCGTTCTATCCTAGTTGATAGCGCTTTAATTTGTTGTATAAAGGTTTCCATATTCCTACCCCCCCATTTATAAAAGGTTTCTATATTCCTACCCGCATTTTTAATATAATATGCTTATATAAAACAATATTATACTAATCTGTAAAAAAATATATGTATCTCTCATCTTAGAAAAAGTGACTATATGTTAAATTTGAATAGAATCTTGTATTAAGAATTTTGGATATACAACATAAGTACCTAGAGCATGTAATTTAATCGCTAGAAAGGCAAGGATAATTTTTAGAGTTTTAAAAGTCTAATCGGCTATCTAATCGGCTTAATAGTACTTTTATTTTGCGTTTAGCTATAATAACAAAAATTTATTGCCTATAAATAAATTTTAAACATCAAGCTTAATAGCCACGTGCTAAGATGCACGTGGCTATTATTTTATACGTAAAATACTACCTTAATCATTTACGCAAATCCATTTACTGTCCAATAGGTGGCTTTCTATAACCTCAATCCCATTAGAAGAGCCCCACTACCCTATCAAGTATCCCAGTAACATCAAGGAACACGATGATAATAACCAGAGGAATGATGAACCTCATGATAAAGAACCATATATTGAATGCTTGGGCGCCTAAGCGAGAATGCTGTAATAGTTCCTCTCTCAACGTGCTTTTCTTGATTTTATATGATACGAAGATCGAGATTAATAGCACGCCTAGTGGCATTAATATGTTGCTGACTAAATAATCGGCTGAATCAAACAAGTTTTTCGAGAAGATTAAGATATCGGAAAAAGTACTATAGGATAAGGCAGAGGGAATGCCTACTGCAAAGATTAAGATTCCAATGATATAGGCATACTTGGTTCTCTTCTCCTCTTTTCCCTTAACGATGGCTGCCACGATGATTTCCAACATGGAAAAGGCCGAAGTTAATGTGGCAAATAAGAATAACGCCAAGAAGCCCAATAAGAAAACTTCTCCAAATACGATTTGGTCAAACACCGCAGGCAATACAACGAACAGTAAACCCGGCCCTTCAGCTGGCTCTAATCCTAGTGAAAATACAGCTGGGAAAATGGCCAATCCTGCTAATAAGGCAATCAATAAATTCATCGCGACGATGGATATGGCTGGTTGGATTAAGCTTTCCTTTTTTGAAAGGTATGAACTATAAGTCACCATGACCGACACTCCAACACTTAAGGAGAAGAAAGCCTGGCCCATCGCAAACAGGACACTTTGAGAAGTCATGCTAGAAAAATCAGGTGCTAGAAAGAATTTGACACCTTCCAGAGCGTTATCTAATGTAAGTGAGCGAATGATCAAAACAATAAAAAGCAGAAATAAAGCAGGCATCAATATTTTACTCACTTTTTCGATCCCATTTTGAATTCCTTTCGCTACAACCAAAACGGTAAAGGCTAGGAAGATAAATTGAGCTGCAAGGACCAACAACGGATTGCCGATTGTCCCGTTAAAGACAGAGCCATAATCTGCACCCTCACTAATTATTCCACCAAACAGACCTTTGCCGAAATAGATGACAATCCATCCACCAATTACGCTATAGAAAGATAGTAGAAGAAAACAGGTGAATACCCCTAATCTTCCAATCCAATGCCAGTTGCTGTTGGGAGCTAAACTACGATATGCACTGATGGCTTCCTTTTGTGTGCTCCTGCCTATGATAAATTCCGCCAATAATAAGGGAAAACCCATAAACAAAGAAAATAAAATAAAAAGAAGAAAGAATGCCCCTCCCCCACTCATCCCCGTAACATATGGGAGCTTCCATATGGCACCTACCCCTATCGCTGATCCTGCTGCGGATAAAATAAAACCAATCTTCGATGACCATTGCTCTGTTGTTTGCATGCTAACCCTTCCTTATCCCTTTTTATTATGGTTCCCTAAAAACAAATCAAAGACAAAAAAAGCCACGTCTCTATCTGTAACGATAGGGACGTGGCTTCACGCGGTACCACCCTAATTGGAAACAATACTGTTTCCCACTTGTTAAAATAACGGTTTAACCCGTTTTATACCACTTTCTCTTTTGCAGTATAAAAAAAGCTCCAAGAATGAAATTCACCTAATCTTTGTATCAGTTTTCACCAACCACTGATTCTCTATATAACAGGGAGACCGGCTTAATGGGTTTCTTTTCGTCGCTCGCTCGATATGTTAATTAACAAGATTATAGTACGATAATTCTTACAGGTCAATCATTATTTAAATATTTAGACTATACAAGAGGGATTCTTCTCACATCTCATTCCCTTCATCATCGTGGCGAAGATCTATTATTACAGCATAATTATATGAGTTTTGGAAGAATGAATTACTTCGAATAAAATAATAAAGTTCTTCATAATCTACATGAATATAAGGATTCTTTCCATTAATGGCCCCTTTGGAATATCTTGGACACATTTTTTATCGTGAAATATGTTATACTATTAGTAAAGAGGGTGCATAAATTGAAAAGTAATAAATACAATAGTGGCGAAACTGTAACGATCCTTGAAACTGATGAATTAGTTACAATTAGTAAATGGGCATATGTAAAAAACATGAAAAGATATTCTTATACAGTCAAAGAACATCCAACAACATTCTTCTTTGAAGAAGAACTGGAGAAAGCATAAGCTTTCACTTTTTTTGTATGCAATGATTTCCTTACTCTTCGATGGAGTAAGGTTTTTTTTATGTATAAACGGCGACGACAAAGAACAGACTCCCCTAGGGGAGTCTGTTCATATAGGTTACGATTTAGTTTTAAAATTAAGCTTTTTGAACGTTAGCTGCTTGAGCTCCACGAGCACCTTGCTCAACGTCAAAAGTTACTTTTTGACCTTCGTCTAAAGATTTGAAACCTTCGCTTTGGATAGCTGAGAAATGTACGAATACGTCGTCTCCGTTTTCACGTTCGATAAATCCAAAACCTTTTTCTGCATTAAACCATTTAACTGTACCTTGTTCCATTTTTGTTGCCTCCTAGTGCATAACACACATTGTATTACTATTTTTGATTTTTCAAGAAGATACTAATACCTTTTTTCATTACCAAAAACAATTCTTTATTAGAATAACACGAAACGATAAAAATAGCAACTACGCTGCAGATAAATTAAATTTGTTATTTCATAAAAGGCCACTAGCAAATAATTATAAAGAGATTGCCCGCTCTTTTTATTTTCATAAATTTTCCAATTATATGATTTAGATTTTTAATTAGGGGTATATCAGAGTATAAGAAACCGTTCTTTTACTTTCGTACAGATTAAACAACATAGGAGGTTTATTAATGAAATATTATAAGGTCTCGAATAGAGGATTCGATAGTAAGGTCATTGCCGCCAGTAGCGATTATGAAGCGCTTGGCTTTTATTTAATGGAAATCGATGATCAACTTGGTTTTGTTGATGATATAGATATAGAAGAAGTCGATGCTGAAGAAAAAGTTGAGGTTTCCTATATTGGATACCCTGTTTATAAGACGATTGAACAAATCTATCAAGAGAATGAGTTCTGGGAGGTGCCTAATATAGTAGTGGAAGTCGAGTGAATTTGAAATGCCCGCCTTTTCACGAGGGGGCATTTCATAAAGATTGGATGAACGTCTCAAAACAGTTGGGTCAAATAGTACTTTGTTATGGCCAAGTATTCACGGATATATGATTTCACTAAAGCGATTCGCGGCGTCTTTGCAGGAACCCCTGTCACTTTCAATCCTTCTCTTTCAGCCATTTTCACGGCTCGATAAAGATGAAAATCATTCGACACAATCAATCCAATCGATGAAGGATCCGGAATGAACTCTTTCGAGAAAGCAATATTTTCACTGGTTGATGTAGATTCGTCCTCCATGATGATTCTTCCTTCTTCAATTCCCTGGTTGATAAGCCCTTGTTTCATTGCCTCAGCTTCTGAAATGTCTTCTCCTGGACCTCTGCCACCAGAGACGATGGCCACCGTACTTCCATTCAATTTTAAATAGTCTGCTGCCCTATCAATCCGGTATTGTAATGATAAAGATGGAACATTCCCTTTTACTCTTGCTCCTAAAACGATAAGATATCCCGCATCTTCAGGGATTGGCTGATGGCTGCTTTCCATGATCTTCATATGTAAGATTCCAAAGTATACGAGCAGCACGACCATACCCATACCGCCAAGCTTTAACCACTTTTTCATAGTACCGCTCCGTTTCTTTTTCGCTTACCATTTTCCCTTTTTGTTCCAAACTGCATTACAAAAGTGGAGCAATCAATGAAATTATTAATCTGACAAAAAGGTGAAATTAAAAGTGTAATAGAAGTTTTAAGCTTCCCCCATCATGTCTTCGTAAATCCACTTTCCTATTAGACTAATGACTTGACGGCTTTCTTCCTCGGTTTTCATGTTCTCAGTCAGGACTGCCGCGTAGACGGTTTGTTTGTCTGAACGGATGATCGCACAATCATGGGCGACACCACGAATCCCCCCCGTTTTACTTGCCACTTTCACACCCTTACCCATTTGTGACGGAAGCTTATCCCTTAACTGTTGATTATCCATTATACGCAATATTTTTTCCTGGTTCTCTTTCTTTAAAAAGTCTCCAGTATATATCGCCTTTAGACAGGTAATGGTATCCGCTGCGGAAATGGTATTATCCCGGCCTTCTTTCAATGCTTTAAAATCCTGCATTTTCCGTTGAAGAATAGTCTGTTTAAGTCCAAGATCCTTTATACACTGATTAATTTCATCTTGGCCAAGCAAGGTCATCATCATATTGGTGGACGTGTTATCGGACACTGTAATCATCAATGACAAAAGATCTTCAACCGTTAAAAAGACTTTATTCGACAGAACATGCAGAACCCCTGATCCACCCGTCACTTCTTCAGGCGGGATCGTCACCGGCTGATTCAAATAAATCTTCTTTTCTTCGCTCTGACGATATCCTTCAATAATCATCGGAATTTTAATCAAACTGGCTGATTGGAAAGATTCATCCTCATGATATGCGATGGATTCCCCATCACTATTTTCAATTTTATAAGCAATGCGTCCATCAAATGATCCCACTGCATCCAAAATCTTGTGTTCAATGGTTTGTAAAGACATGGTTAACCCTTCCCTTCTAACGATTCATTAATTATGTAACACCTTACTAATTCTACCATGTAAAAACATCACTATCTTCTATATATGCTTTATTGATTTATTTTCAAGATAGAATGTAAAAAGGCATTAAAATTCCCAAACAAAAAAGAGCATTCGATGAGAAAGCTCCTTTTCAGGTACATTCATTTCAGGTACATTATAATCTTATCTTGCTTTCATCGGTCTTCCTTTCACTATTGGAAACCGCTTCTTTTCGGTGGTGTCTACCTGGGTGATTTCCCCATCATGCACGGTTATGATAACTGACCCATATTGCAGTTCTTCCAAGCTGGAAATGATATGTTTGATTTTTAACTCCTCTTTTTTTTCCATAGTGGCCCCCTTGAATAATGTTTATGAAGAAAACCCATGATAAAGGAACGATCTACCTCTAACGCTTTCTGTACTAGCGGTCAAATCATTCCATCCTTCTCTTCTTTTCCAAAAGATAAAGGCACCTTTTATCTATTATTAGATGGAAAGGTGCCTTTAGTTGACTAATCGGCATTATGAGAGTTGCTTGTCATTATGGCTGGTAATCGAACATACTAAGGAAAAGACGATGGCTTAATACACGCTAAACTATACTTTATTATCCTTACCTATAAACTTGGTATTATTACTATAATCCGTCTTTCATTATTTGTCAATGACGTTTTATAATATTCCGACTAATTCGTATATTTTATTCTGCCTATTTAGCACTTTACCAAACTAAACTATTTACGATATACTATTTTAAAATAAGTTTTTCGTTGAACATTACAATCATTGTCCTATAGAAAGGTTCGATTATAAATATGAAAAATAATAAATGGGGATTGCTGATCCTAACCACATTTGTAGTTGGTAATATGGTGGGCGGCGGTATCTTCATGCTTCCCGCCCAATTGGCGCAAGTATCCAGTCCGTTGGGAGCCACGATGGCGTGGGTTGTCACGGGCTTGGGAGTATTTTTAATAGCACTCGTTTTCGGTAACTTGGCTGTGAGAAAACCAGATTTGAAAGCCGGACCACAAAGTTATGCACAATCATTATTTAAATCACCTGTAAAAGGCAGATTTGCTGGATATAGCATGGCCTGGGGTTATTGGGCGGCTAACTGGGCGGCAACGGCCTCCGTCATCATATCATTCGCAGGTTATTTATCGACGTTTTTCCCAGTCATGCACAGTACGAAAGTGCTCTATACAGCAGGATCATTTGACCTTGAACTTGGTAAGGCACTAACATTTGGTGTTTGTAGCTTGGCACTTTGGGGCATACACTTCATTTTAGTCAGAAGTTTTAATGGTGCTGGTAAACTTAACCTTGTGGCAACAGTCACAAAAGTGATTGGCTTCTTATTTTTCATCATCGTTACTATTTTCATCTTTGATTCTTCTAACCTGGGAGACGGCGCTAAATTTTATAACGAAGAGGGTACATCATTTTCCTTAGGTTCCCAAATTAACAATGCAGCGATTTCTACCTTATGGGCATTCATCGGCATCGAGGCAGCTGTTATGCTTTCAAACCGTGCGAAATCACAGAATGATGTCAAAAAGGCGACGATCATTGGCTTGCTTATCGCTGTTGCCATTTATATAGGGATTACCATCTTGACGATGGGTGCTTTATCGCAAGAGGAATTGAGGGCATCTCAGAAACCACTAGTCGATGCATTACAGACTGTGGCCGGTTCCAGCGGCACATATCTTATGGGAGCACTAGCTGTCATTTGCTTATTAGGTTCAACGATAGGTTGGGTCGTCGTTGCATCGGAAGTTCCTTATCAAGCAGCGAAATCGGATATATTCCCAGCTTACTTTGCAAAGGCAAATAAAAATGGAACGCCGGTACGCTCCATGACGATAACGAATTTAATGACGCAGCTGTTCTTGTTTTCCACTATTTCAGGAACCATCTTAGTCGCATACAAATTTTCCATGATCGTTGCAACTCTTGCTTATTTGGTCCCTTATCTCGTATCAACTTTGTATCAATTAAAGTTAGTTTTGACTGGAGAAACGTACGATATCATGAAGGGATCCAGGAATCGCGACGGCATCATCACCTTCCTGGCATTGATATACTCCATATGGGTCATCAAGACAGGCACAGCCGACATGGAAACGTTCATGTTAGGTATCTATTTATATGTTCTAGGCTTTGTTCTATACCCGCTTTGGATGCGGAAGAGAGCTTAACAGAAAACGCCCTGGCATTAATTAATATGCCAGGGCGTTTTCTATATTTCATCCAGAATTATTTTTGTATCCAGATGTATGGATTCTCCTGGTTGCAACTCCTGCAAACCCGTTACTTCCACTGGTAATTTCAGATTGGGGGCATTCGTGATCCATGTGTAAGGCTCGGGACACAAGAACCCGTCCTCATTGAACACTACCCAATATTTAAAACGGCGATCCGCTTGATAACGCACTTGTATACCAGCTTTCGGATCGGTTAAAATAGCTTCATTTGTTCGGTTTTTTTCCTCATCATAGCTAAAAATGTCATCATATTCCCGTCCCTCTCCTATTATCCTCCTTTGAATTTCATCCTTATTTGGCAACGTGGTGTATCTTCCAGTCGGCAATGACCTTCCTTTCAGCTCCCACTGTTTATTTACGGGCAAGGAAATCTCGCAATCCGAATAGTCATTTCTTGATATAAACGGAAAATTGAAGATCGTATGATACCCTGCACCCCACGGAAATGACTCGCGACCGATATTGTGAATGTTCATTTGGATATCCAGTCTCTCTTCCTTTACTATATACGTCATGATCACTTTGAACTCATGAGGAAAATGCGGATACATGGAAGGAAAATCACTGCTCATAAATTCCGTAACGATTACGACTCCCTCCTTGCCTGCCTCTCTTTTTAGGACCTTCCAAGGCTTATCATGCAAAAAACCATGAATGTGATTATGTTTCTCCCATTCATTTACCGGAAATGTATAGGTTGTTTCCTTATATGTAAAGGTCCCATCTTCTATGCGGTTAGGTGGGAACAGGATTGGCATGCCGTATAGGATCGGCACTTTTTTGTAGTCATCCAACGACTTTGGAGTCCTCAATATATCTACATCTTTTTTCTTGGATTTTAGCGATAGTAGATTACTTCCCAAAGATGGAACGATCATTGCTTCAATGATTTCATTGCCAAAGATTATAGCCTCTTCATTTAAAAACATCTGGTCTTTTATATAGGATTCCATCTTCTTTCCTCCTCTTAGATTCCATATACTTACACTCATCCTACTAGTCTAGTACCCTTTTGACAACTGGCGCTCACCACTTTTCCATAATCTGATTCTTTCCAATATAACTTGGCCTCTAAAATAGATAAAAAAAGGATGCTCCCCTAGGAACATCCTTTTTTTGCTTAGTTATTGCTTTCGCTTATTAAGGCGACTATGCCTTCTTCGTCATCCAAGACAAGCTCAATGCCTGAATATGGGTCGATATTTAAGTATTCATCCAGCCATAATCGAAGCGCTTCGATCAAGTTGATCGTGATCAATACTTGCTTCCTGCCATCAACGAACGTTTCAGCTGAGAAGCCATAATCATCATCATACATCAATTCAACTTCCACTTCATTGGGCTCGACCTGCTTTTTACGAGCAATGTATACACATACTGCATTAATGATATCTTGTTCGGAAATTCTTAGCCTCTCCATGGGTTTGGATCCTCTTTTTTCTTCTTATCTTGGAAGTAAACGAAAATCTTGCGGATAATGACCACGATGGCAACGATCGCAATAACGTTGACTAATAGTCCAAGAATGGAACCAAGAGCTCCCATATTGGCAAATAGGCTACCAAAAAGTAAACCTGCAAGCCCTCCAAGCATGATTCCTTTCATTAAGCCGCCCTTAGTAAATGAGTTGCCGCTTTTTGTATCGGTTTTCGCTTTGTTTGTATTTGCATCGGATTTATTCGTTTGTTTATTTTGGAAATTCGAGTTGTTATTCGTATTGTTATTCGAGTTATTATTGTTGAAACTTCTTTTCCCGGATTTATAACCCCTTGCATCGGCGGATTGTGAATGGTCTTGGAATACATACGCACCAACTGGCGAGAAAGCTAATGTGATAGTTAGTAAAGCAGCCATAATTTTTTTCATCATGTGTTTTTTGCCTCCATTTTTTAGTAGTAGGAATGTTGTTTCATTAAATGTCAGTAAGTTTACAAGTTAAATCCACATCACCTATCCTTATTTCATCTTAATAGTATTTACGATATTAATCAAAATAAGTTTCACTTTTTTTATTTTTATCCGTAATTTTTATAAAAAAATGGGCAGGGTGATCATCACCCTGCCCATTAAGACACTATTATTTCACCCGAACTACACGGCCATTGAATTTGCTTGCCCAATATCCGCTGCTCATGTTAGCAACAGCCACTCCTGTCGAACTTTGAGAGCCAATGAACTTGCCTCCTCCAACGTAAATACCAACGTGTCCATCAGTTTTATACGTGTTGAAGAATACTAAATCTCCCGGTTGCATCTGGCTTTTTGAAACTTGCTTTCCTGCACCTGTCAAGGCACCAGTGCTTGGTGGTAGATTAACACCTGCTTGTTTGTAAGCCCATGCAACAAATGCTGAACAATCGAATCGGCCGTTTGCAATATCGGATGCTGTTCTTCCGCCACCGAAAACATATGTTGAATTACCGATGTATTTATAACCTGCTGTGATTGCAGACCCTACGTTAGCTGTACTTGGCGCTACTGTAGTCTTGCTTTCACTCTTTGGAGTTGTTGAAACATTACTTTTTGGTGAACTTTTTGATGAACTTGATGAAGATTCATTTTTAGAAGAACTAGTAGAAGGCGCTACATTGCTATCTACATGATCATCTACATGGTTAGTAGAAGATTTCTGAACCTCTTCCGCCACACGGTTTAGTTCGGCCTTTTCAGCCGCTTTACGTTCTTCTTCTTTTTTAATGTTTTCACGAATCGTTGCTAATTTGCCCGCTAAATCTGCATCTTCATTTTGTAGTGCCTTTTTAAGAGCTTCTGTTTCAGACTGTTTCTTTTCAAGTTTAGATTTCATTTTTACACTAGCTGCTTTTTGTTCCTTAATTTGAGATTTCATACCTTTTAGGTCAACTTGCATCTCTTTAAGGCTTTGTAATTTCTTCTCTACTTCTTCATGTTTTGCTTCTAGCTCAGCTTTATCCGCTTCTTGCTGAGTAAGAATCTCCTGATCTGCTTCAACGATAGCCGCAACTGCTCCTACACGGTCAACAAGATCACGGAAACTAGTAGATCCTAAAACTACTTCAAGGTAATTAACGTCACCGCCGCTCTCTTGGAAAGAAAGGGCACGCTCCTTTAGGATTTCTTCGCGTTTTGCAATTCTTTCCTCTAAAGCAGTAATTTCTTTTTTCAATGAATCAATATCTTTTTCCGTTTCAGTTACTTCTATATTGGTTTTCTTGATTTTTTTATCGTTTTCTTCCATTGCATTAACGATTTCTTTAATCCGGGAATCCATTTTCGCTTGCTCTTTCTGTAAGTCCTGAATGACTTTTTCAGCATCTGAAATATCGGATTGAATTCCGGCACGTTGTGATTGAATATCTGAAACAGATTCCGCATTGACCATCGGTGCGGCAAAAATGCTTCCTAAACCGAGCATAATAGTGGTATTTAATACGATTAACTTTTTCTTCAAACTCATTTCCCCTACTTTCTTCCCTAGCAATTCAATTGACCCACTTCTTTCTATCTAAGAAAATAGCAATCAAATTGAACCACAGGAATCTCTTCTCTATTTTTTAAAAGCATTATGTACTTTTCTAGGATTGATTTCATATTACATAAAATACAGAATTTCTTTGAGCTCATTACCTAATACGTAGTATATCACCGCTTTTTGTCAAATACGTAATAGCAATATTACATTTATATTTCATTTTTAACATTAAACATATTTTTTCGACATTCAGACGAGATATATAGACCAATATTTGACAAGTTCCTTCTAGTAAAACGACAAACTCCCACATGATAATCTATCCAATTATTAGTATAGAAGAACCACAACTTATGATAGTCAATAGGTTTGGTGTTGTCAAAAAAAGGCACTTATTACTTTTTAAAAAGAATATGGCCCGAAACCTTGATTCGGTTCCGGACCATATTTTTTACATTTTTTCTCTTTCATAAAGGGAGTTCTTATTAGTATGATTCCCTTACATTTTTCAGATTCCGGCCATATAGTCAACAAAAACTTTCAACTCTTTTGGACGAACAAACACAATATCTCCCTTTTTTAAAGAAAGCTGATTAAATTGGTCTTTTGTAAGTTCGATTTCGAGCGGTTCCTGAATGTCCTGACGAATCACTTCAATACGGACAATCGGTCCGATTGCATGAATATGATCGATGACGGATTCAATAGAATCGACATTGGATGGTCCTTTTTCGATAATGAAGTTATGAGATCTTACATATCCTGTGCTATCTCCGTCCTCACTATCCGGTACGTGAATTTCCACATTCCCGGTTGCAAGCTTTCCTTGATGGACCTTTCCCTTGAATAGGTTAACACTGCCGAGAAAGTCATAAACAAATGGATTCTTTGGATGTTCGTATACTTCATCTGGTGTTCCAATCTGTTCGATTTTCCCCTCATTCATGATGACGACCCGATCGGCGACATCCATCGCTTCTTCCTGATCATGTGTTACAAAGACACTCGTGACATTGAACTCGTCATGCAGCTTTCTTAACCAACGCCTAAGTTCTTTACGGACTTTGGCGTCCAGTGCCCCAAATGGTTCATCGAGCAACAAAATATTTGGCTCTACGGCCAGTGCCCTGGCTAAAGCCACGCGCTGACGCTGGCCCCCGGATAATTGAGAGGGATAGCGATCTTTATATCCTTCCAGTTTAACCAGTTGGAGCAGTTCCGTAACTTTTTCTTCAATTGCTTTTTTGCTAGGTCTTGTTTTTCTGGGCCGTACCTTTAAACCGTATGCAACATTATCAAAAATGGTCATGTTTCGGAAAAGGGCATAATGCTGGAAGACAAAACCGACGTTCCTATCCTTCACGTGCTTGTTTGTGTAATCCTCTTCATTAAATAATATATGTCCGTTTTCTGACTGTTCAAGACCAGCTATGATGCGGAGCAACGAAGTTTTCCCCGAACCCGAGGGACCCAGTAACGCAACAAGCTCCCCACTTTTTATTTCTAGATTGATATCTTGTAGGGCCTGAAACGACCCATAATATTTTGTAACGTTTTCGATGATGATGCTCATTGTACATCCCCCTACCTAGCTTTTGTAGATTTCAGGTCCGTTTTCCATTCTATTAGACTCTTTAAAACCAACGTTATAATTGCAAAAATGGACATTAACGATGCCACGGCGAATGCCGCTGAAAATTGATATTCATTGTATAGGATTTCAATATGAAGTGGCATCGTGTTCGTCATGCCGCGTATATGGCCTGATACAACCGATACGGCTCCAAATTCCCCGATCGTCCTCGCATTGCACAAAATGATTCCGTATAATAAGCCCCATTTAATATTGGGCAACGTTACATACCAAAAAGTCTTGAACCCGCCAGCACCAAGGGTAAGGGAGGCTTCTTCTTCAGAGGTTCCCTGGCTTTGCATAAGTGGAATCAATTCCCGTGCTATAAAAGGGAAGGTAATGAATAGGGAAGCAATGACAATGCCCGGTATGGAAAATATCACTTTTATATCGTACGCCTGCAAAAATGGACCAAGCGCTCCATTCAGACCAAATAATAGGACGAATATCAAACCGGCAATGACCGGTGACACGGAAAATGGAAGATCGATCAACGTAACTAAAAAGTTCTTCCCTTTAAATTCATATTTTGTAATCGTCCATGCCGCCACTACCCCGAATATGGCATTCAAAGGTAAAGTGATCAGGACAACGATCAACGTTAATTTAATGGCAGCCAAAGAATCTGGGTGAGCAATCGCCGCAACATACGCTTCCGCTCCCTTTTCAAAGGCTTTTACAAAGATAGCAATCAACGGAACGACCAAAAAAAGCGTCAAGAATAGCAATACAATGGAAATAAGGGTCCATTGGATAAGTTTTGGCTCCTTCGTAGCGTTTCTTGTTAAGATGACTGGTTTATTTGGCTCTGTAGCCACAGGATGATGATTGGCCAACACGGTCCCCTCCTATTTTGCGGAATATCTTCTACTAGTCCACCATTGCAAGATATTAATGGTGAGCAAAATCAGAAATGTAATGACAAGCATAACCGTCGCCACGGCGGTTGCCCCTTGGTAATCATACTGTTCAAGCTTCGTCATGATGATAAGAGGGGAAATTTCTGTCTTAAAAGGCATATTGCCGGCAATGAACACGACGGATCCGTATTCGCCAAGTGCCCTCGCAAATGATAGGGCAAACCCCGTCAAGATTGCGGGAATCAATTCAGGAAAAATAATTTTAATAAATGTCTGCATTCGGTTTGCCCCTAGTGAAGCAGATGCTTCTTCCATCCCCTTTTCTATATTTTCAAGCACGGGTTGAACCATTCGTACAACGAAGGGAAGACCAATAAAAATGAGGGCAATGATAATCCCGATAGGGGTAAAGGCAATCTTGAATCCAAAAAACTGTCCAATCCACCCGTTCGGTGAGTATAAAGTGGTTAACGTAATGCCGGCAACTGCCGTTGGAAGGGCAAAAGGCAAGTCGACCAGGCCATCGATGATCCGTTTCCCTGGAAACTCATAACGTGTCAGAACCCAGGCAATTAAAACGCCAAAAACTGCGTTCACAAATGCCGCAGTTAAAGCCGTCAGAAAACTTAATCTATAGGAGGCAACAACTCTTGGTTCAGTGATGGTCTCCCAAAAATCCTTCATTCCCATTGAAAATGTATTTAAAAAAACCATGGATAGGGGAATCAAGACGATGATGGATAAATACAGTAATGTCAATCCCATCGCCAACCCAAAACCAGGTATCGTCCTTTTTCTCTTGCGCTTGACTTCAGTCACAATATTCATGGTATCTCCCCAGCTCTTTCTACTTAATTAGTGAAGGAGAAGAAGAATCAAACATTCCTCTTCCCCTCTACACTTATTTTGGTTGATATATTTCGTCGAATGTACCACCATCATTGAAATGGGTCTTCTGGGCTTCATTCCAGCCGCCGAACTTCTCATCAACCGTTACCATGTCAATGTCGGCAAACTGTTCTTTATGGTTTGCCAGAACCTTTTCATCCCTTGGTCGATAGAAGTTCTTAGCCGCAATTTCTTGCCCCTCATCCGTATACAAATACTCTAGATATGCTTCCGCCACTTCCTTCGTTCCCTTTTTCTCAACCACTTTGTCGACTACCGCCACTGGAGGTTCGGCTAAAATACTTATGGAAGGATTGACGATTTCATATTTATCATCGCCGAATTCCTCAAGCGTTAAATACGCTTCGTTTTCCCAAGCAATTAGTACGTCACCGATTTCTCTTTCCACAAATGTAGTCGTGGCACCCCTAGCACCGGAGTCCAACACTTCCACATTTTGATAAAGTTTTTTCATGAACTCTTTTACTTTCGCTTCATCATCATTGAACTTCTTCTCGGCAAATGCCCATGCGGCCAAATAATTCCACCTTGCCCCCCCGCTTGTTTTTGGGTTTGGAGTAATGACGGAAACATCCTTTTTGATTAAGTCATCCCAATCTTTGATGCCTTTCGGATTATCCTTTTTTACTAGGAATACAATGGTTGACGTGTAAGGTGTTGAATTTTCCGGCAGGCGCGTTTGCCAATCTTTTTCCAAAAGTTTACTGGCTTCATTGATGGCATCGATGTCATAAGCCAATGCAAGCGTCACGACATCCGCTTCCAATCCGTCAATGACCGCTCTTCCTTGCTTACCAGAGCCTCCGTGCGATTGCTGAATCGTAACATCTTGACCTGATTCTTCCTTCCAATGTTTCGCGAATGCTTTATTATATTCTTGGTACAACTCACGGGTCGGGTCATAGGACACGTTCAGTAATTCTACGGATTTAGGCTTTCCTTCTTTTCCTTCAGTCTTTTCGGAACTACAACCAGCTAGCACCCCAAATGCTAAAACCAAACTTGAAAACGCCAATAACCTTTTCATAATCTTTCCCCCTGTTTTTAACTTTCTTTAAACAAAATAGGCATACTACTTCCTCATTTAAAGTTAGGAAATAGTATGCCTTCAGTTTTCTGATCAGCAAATATTCTGTTTTCTTTTTTACGTATCCCTACCTTAAAGCAAAGTATCCCAAGTTGTCAACTGTGTTTTTTGTCTTCCAGACCGTTTTAAGCATTCCCGTTAAGAATGCTCCCTTCCAAAAGCCCTATACTATTACGTTTAGCACCGCTTCAACTTTTTATAATATTCTGATTAAATTTCATTTTCAATCTAAATCACACGAGTTAAATAAAAAAGGAAAGAGCCCACATCACCTAAGTGATTGGGCCCCTTCCTTAAACATTTTGAGTTGTTTTATAGAGTCCATGATCTACAATATACTGATAACAAACATCTGGCAGTAAATATCTTGGCTCTCCGCCCATGCTGAACTCGTCTCTTATATATGTTGAACTGATTTCCATGGAAAGACCTTTATCAATTAGGTGAAATGTATTGCCATTATCATAATTTCTCAGTAAAGGGCTTTTGGAGATGACCTTGAGCATATCTATTCCTTCTCGGGCCATGATAATGAATTTATGATTCGCAATCAATTTTTCTCTGAATTTCCAGCGAAGATGCACCGGTAATTCCTGATTATCCATATCTTGAAGCAAATCGGCCCCCATGATGAAATATACCTCATCCTTCGGATACTGCGCTTTAAAGTACTCCATCGTATACCATGTATACTGTTTGCTGATTCCTGCTCGTTCATATATTTCATAATCACTCACTTCAAATAACGGATTTTCCTTGATGGCGAGACTTAGCATATTCCAGCGGTGCTCATTGCTTGTTTTCATCTGTTTATCAATCCGATTATTGGCACATGGTAAAAAAATGACTTTATCAAGCTTGGCTCGATGCGCAATGGTCGATGCCGTCCATAAGTGTACATTCGTAATAGGATCGAAGGAAGATCCATAAATACCGATTTTGCTCATCCTTATCTCTCCTCACCTAATCCTTTCGTTTCAACACCGCTCTGACCGGACTGCCATCCCCCTTCTCCAAAGCGAGTGGCAGTGCGGCCAAATCATACAGACCCGGTTCTACGCCTTGAAGAACAAGGCCTTCAAGAATGTGAATCCCGCAACTTGCCAGGGCATGGTGAGCAGGTAATTCTTTACTGTCGAGATAATCGACGGAAGGCAAATCCAATCCGAGCAATTTCACCCCTTTTTCAGCTAAGAAGGAGGCTAAGCCCGGTTCGATTGCCGGAATTGCATCAGGGAATTGGCTGAGGTCCTTCCACTTCCCCGTTGCCAGCAATAATCTCTCGATCCCATTCAATTCGATGTCAACTAAAGCTTCTATCCCAATACTTCTATCAACATCGACCTGGACGACAAGTGCTTCCCCGATATATAAATCCAAGTCCAGCTCCAGGATTTTCTTTCCTTCTTCATCAAAATGAAAAGGTGCGTCAATATGTGTACCTAAATGTGTGCTCATGCGAATTTCGCCAACATTTACGGAAGATCCCTTGGCTATCTCAGCATTCAAGCGATAGGAATATGGTGTATCTCCTGGCCAATATGGCGTATTTTCTTTAAGCGGCTGAGAAATATCTTTCCATTTATGCATCGTTACCTCTCCAATCATTCTGTTCACAATTTTGTCCGAAGTGTCCAGAGTTCGGGGAAAAATGGCTGATTCACTACCTTCTTTAAATAGTTCACGCCAGTAGAACCTCCAGTTCCCATTCTCTGTCCTATAATCCGCTCCACCGTGCTCATATGATTGAATCTCCAGAACTGCTGTTGACTGCCGATATCCACCAGTTTTTCAGCCAATTCATATAGATCCCAATATTGATGTACATCCCTGTACACCGCGAGCCAGGCTTTCTCGACACTCTCGTTTTCCACATAAGGTTCTGACCAATCTCTGTTCAACATCGATTCTTCAATAGAAAACCCCCTCGCGGCCAAGGCTCCAATTGCCGCATCGTAAATACTGGGCTTATTCAACTCGGACACCAGGGATTCATAAAGGTCAGGCTGATGACGAAACACGGCCAAGATTGGCTTGTTTTTTTGTCCCATTGCACTTTCAATCATTCGGTTTTGAAAGGATTGGAAGCCCGATGAGTTTCCGAGTTTATCCCGGAACTCCATATAGTCGGATGGGGTCAAGGTCGAGAGCACATTCCATGACTGAACGAGCTGCTGTTGAATTCTCGAAATCCGTGATAGCATCTTGAAGGAAGGTTCCAATCTTCCTTCCGTGATATGCTCCGTAGCCGCAGTCAATTCATGAAGAATCAATTTCATCCATAACTCGCTGGTTTGATGGATAACGATAAACAGCATTTCGTCATGATGACCGGAAAGCAACCTCTGACTCGATAATACTTGGTCCAAATTCAGATAGTCACCGTAGGACATCTCTTTTTCAAAATTCGTTACCATTCCTTCTTCCAAGCGACTTTCTTCGATTGATTCCTTATCCATGCATGCGTCACTCCCTTTATCTTCTTTTTACTCTCATCATCAACATGTATGTGAGCCATAGAAAGATCAACCAAGGAATACCGAACTGCAAAACGATTTTAAAGGGTTCGGTAAACCAGGTTGTTACCGTTAAGGCCAATAGAAAAACCGCTCCAAGTATCGTTAAATAAGGATAACCGTACATTTTGACAGGTAATTTCCGCCCCCCTGTTCTTTCCCAGTTTCGCCTGAAAAACAGATGGGAGATGAACACCATGAACCAAGTGAAAATGGCCCCGAACATCGATATCCCCATCATGAATGCATAAGATGTATCGGGAAGAATGACCTTTATCCCCGCAGCCAGAAAAATACCCAATGTGGAGATGAGCAAGGCGCGGACCGGTACCCCTTTTCGACTCACTTTCATAAAGAAAGGCGGTGCCTGCCTTTGTTCGGATAGTGAAAAGATCATTCTTGTGGAAGCATACAGCTGACTATTCATTGCTGATAAAGCTGCCGTCAAAATGATAAAATTCATGATTCCGGAGGCTCCCGGGATATTTAATATTTCCATGACCTTCACGAATGGGCTCACTTCAACGCCCGCTTCCTGCCATGGAACGATCATCAACATGATGCCGATTGTCAGTACGTAAAAAGTCGACAGCCTGAAAACGGTTGCCTTCAAGGCTCGTGGTACAGCGATATCAGGATCTTTGGCTTCTCCTGCAGTCACTGCAATCATTTCTGTCCCTAAAAAGCTGAAGAGAGAAATGAAAACAGCCACCCATAATCCCCAAAAACCAAAAGGCATGAACCCCCCTGCATTCACATAGTTCTCCATCCCCATTCCCGAGGCTGGTTCGGCACCAATCAAAACATAAGCTCCCAGTAAGATGAAAATGACGATGGCGCTGACTTTAATCAAGGAAAATACATATTCAAAATTCCCGAAAGTATTGACACTGGTTGCATTTACATAGATGAGTAAGGCGGCAAAAAGAAAAATCCACACACTCCCTGGTACATCAGGAAACCAGTATTTCATATAAACAGCGATTGCACTGACTTCGACCCCAATGGCAAGGACATTGGCTATCCAGTAGGAATATCGGACAAGAAAGCCTGCAAGTGGACTGATGTACTTCTCGGCAATCGTCCCAAAGGATCCGGAAGTTGGATAAGCGACCGTTATTTCCGCCAAGCATCCCATTAATAACAAAACAACGAACGCACCGACAGCATAGCTAATCAATACGCTTGGACCGGCTATCGATATCGCTAGACCGCTCCCTAAAAACAAGCCGGTCCCAATCGCACATCCCATTGCGATCATCGTGATTTGATTGGTTGATAACTCTCTTTTCAATTTATTATTTTCCATGTTTATTTTCCAAACTAGGCAATGATTCCCCGTATATTTTCATAACTCTCATATAACTTCCCTTGCATGATTTTTTTTAGTGCCTGGACCGTTTCCCATACTTCCTGATAGGAGGTATAGAGGGAGACAGGTGCAAGCCGGATCATATCCGGTTCGCGGTAATCCGGAATGACGCCCTCATTCTTCAACGCTTTACATATCCGTGCTGCTTCTGGGTGCTCAAGGATAATATGAGCCCCCCTTCGAAAATCATCTCGAGGGTTCCCGAATGAAAACCCATACTCCATAAGTTCAGAGTCAATCAAGTCCATAAAATATTGTGTCAAAAGCAAAGATTTTGTACGAATCTGTTCGATACCCACTTCGGCAAACATTTCAAGCGAACCGACTAGTGGAGCCATACTTAATATATGTGGCGTTCCGATCTGAAAGGCCCCTGCTGAATCAGACTTGGAGAATGAGTGTTTCATGTCGAACTGTTCATCCTTTTTTGACCCGAACCATCCAGTCAACCCTGGCCTTTTATCGAAATGTTTTCGATTGACATATAAGCCTGCAACACTTCCCGGTCCTCCATTCAAATGTTTATAATTACACCAAAATGCAAAGTCGACCTCCCACTCGTCAAATTGGTGTGGAACAGCACCCACTGAATGACACCCATCAAACCCAATGATGATTCCTCTAGTGTGCGCTTCCTTTGTTAATCGTTTCATATCCAAAATCTGTCCGCTGCGGTACAAAACCGTTGGCAACACGACCAAGGCTACTTCCTCTGACATCGCGGCAATGATATCGTCTTCCATAAGAAGTTTACCATCACGGCTTTTCACCTGCACTAAATGTGTTTCCGGATCAAGTCCGTGTAGCAAAAGCTGGCTTTGAAGCGCATAAATATCACTCGGAAACGTCAGCTCATCGGCCAATATCTTGTTCCGTCCTTCCTTCGGTTCAAAGAAAGTTGCCACCAGCTGATGAAGGTTCCCTGTCGTCGAGCCACTCATAATTACTTCATCACCTGACGCCCCCACCAAAGGGGCACTCAACTCTCCCAATCTCTCAGAGAAATAAAACCAAGGGTTATCACCTTCCGTCCATCCCTCGATTCCATATCTCTTCCAGTCTTCCAATGAATTCAAAAGACTTTTTTCCGCCCGCTTCGATAATAGTCCCAATGAATTTCCGTCCATATAGATGGTCCCGGGAGTCAAGTAAAATTCCTTCCGATAAATGGCTAAGGCATCACATTGGTCCAATTTTCCTGCAAACTCTTTCGTTGGCTGAAAATGATATGTATCCATGTTTATTTTCCTCCGTTTCTTCCATGCTGGTTTTCTTTCATTTATATATTCTTACACCCTCCCAAACCAACCGGTGAACCCTATTGGGATCCTTTTCTATATAATCCCTTTTATCAAAAATCATCGTATAATGATTCGTTTCGTCATACTTCGGCCAGACTTCTCCCTCCGGCGGATTGGGATTCCCATATTTCGCAAAGTTAATCCAGTGACCTTGCATCCGTCGAGATAATTTCAAGGCAGCACGCTTAGCGCCAAAGGCAGTAATCCGTTTTCCAACTATAGAATCGAAAGTCTGGAAAACATATAAAATCTCCATCCCATGCGTCGCCCCTAGTTTGCTAAACTTTAAAGAGGGGGTTTGGTAATCGAAGCGGTACATCCATGTTTTCTCCTGACGGCTGTATGCCTCTGCATACCAAACCGAAGGCATATGAAAAGTCGCATCACGCCCCAAGCCTAGGGTAGCCTCTTTATTAGGGAAGGTTAGGTAAGCGTTGGTGATTCGCTCCTCCGCTTCAGGATCTGTATTTTCGAACATCTTATGAATCATTTCTTCGGTTGTCGGAATTAACGGGGGATCCATTTGGTCAAATAAAGTCGCTTCATCTTTATTTGTACCAATAAGAAGGGGAATTCCAGCAGTGGCTCCTGAACGAATGGCTTCCAATGGATAGTCAGGTAAAAAATCACCATCAACGACTGGACCAAAAGAAAGCGAGCCAGGGAGATCTTGAGAGTTTTGCTGTAATAATTCATATGAAGCTGTAACGATTTTCTGGACGGGAAGTGTTTTTAACACATCGACTTCATTCTCTTCAATCCCGAGAATATCGAGAAATTTCTTACTGAACTGTCGTGCAAAACCTTTTCCGTAAACTGAAGTAGGAGCAGGACTTTGGGCAATGGCCTGTTTAAAAAGCCCTCTTGCAGAAGGTACTGTGAGTAAAGTCGTAACGGCATTGCCACCAGCTGATTCACCAAATACCGTAACATTCTCCGGGTCTCCTCCAAATGCTACAATATTCTCTTTTATCCATTTCAACGCAGCGACTTGGTCACGTAAACCTAGGTTGGAATCAAAGAGTTCCTCCTCATGATTCCACTCCGTAAAATCCAAATATCCTAAAGCACCTAACCGATAATTGATGCTTACAACCACTACATCTCCTTTTTTGGCTAACACATGACCGTTGTACATATCAATCGAACCCGATCCCGTAATATATGCTCCACCTGGAATCCAAACCATGACCGGGCGCTTCCGATCATCAGCATTAGGAGACCAGATATTCAGGAATAAACAATCCTCATCCATTTCTTCACTGCCTGTCATCCCCATCCTGGCTGCCCTTTCCAACGGTTGTGGTGGCACAGCGCCGAAATTGACTGCATCCAGGACACCGTTCCATCTTTCAACAGGCTCCGGGGAGCGAAAACGCAATTCGTCGATTGGAGCTCTCGCATACCTGACGCCTTTCCAAACGCCTACACCATTTTCTACGGTTCCTTGAAGATGCCCTTTTGCCGTCGTTACAATTGAACCAATCATCCACTCACCCTTTCTGAATCTATATATTATAGTTCTTCTTTTCCCATTCCCCTATCTCCTTCCCCTTTGCCGAAAAAAAGTTTTTATTACTCTTACAAGCTACGGAAAAAATAAAAAAAAGACCAAAGTGGTCTTTTTTGAATGAGGAAAAACTCTTGTTCATGTAAGCGCGTTCATGATACTAATCAAAGATCCGCCTCTTAGGGAGAGCTGATGAACAGCAAACTTCAGTTGCTGTTCATCCAGCTTTTCCAAGAGTGGCTTTAATTCAAGAACTTCCCGCTCCAGTTCTTTCAGGTTTAAAGAAATCTTATCGACTTTTGCTAGTACCTCTCCCGAATCCACAGGTTTGTCGGACCAGATCTGCAGCCGCTCCTTGATTTCGGTCAACGGCATGTTTTGCTCTTTATATCGATCGATCATACTAAGTCGATTGAGCGCATCCTTCGTATAATATCGATACCTCGATCCAGTCTTCTCATAGGTGAGCAATCCCAATTGTGTATAATAGTCTATGGTTCTCCTTGATACATTAGCTAGTTCAGCAAGCTGGCCAATCCGATATAAATCCATCCAGACAGTCACCTTCTTTTATAATCTCTCATTACGGTAACTATACCATAAAAAGCCGAAAGGATGACTTTAGGGTTACATCTATAAGACTACTTGATCTGATTTGACATTTACATATTGCTTGGCAAAATATAAAGCTTCTTCCTTGGATTTAAAGAAATGCTGTTTTTCTATTTTATGATATAACCCGGTACTTATTAGCAACTCCTTAGGTTGTTGCTGAATTCCGGAGATGACTAATTTCCCTTTATATTTCCTTATTCGATTGACAATGGCCAGCAGAGCGGCCTCGGCTGACGTATCCATATAGGATACCCTTCGCATGCTCAATACTAAAACGCCCGTCTTATTATCCAAATTTTCCAAAATATTAGATTCCAGTACATCAATGGATCCAAAGAATAAGGGACCTTCCAAATTGTAAACATCGATTCTTGAATCCGAGCTTGCAGTCGTTGGAATAATTTCCGGATAAACTTCGTGACTTCTTTCCCTGATTTTTAATGAGTGGCTCATCTTAATGATAAAGGTGATGAAGGCAATCAATAAACCGATACCGACACCCATGATTAAATCCGTTAAAACAGTGACAAGAAATGTCACAAACAGTACAACAGAATCAGCCGACCTTGTTTTTAAGACATGGGCAAATTCCTTCCGTTCACTCATGTTCCAAGCGACAAACATGAGGATTGGCGCCATGCTGGCTAAAGGAATATGTGTGGCATAAGGAGATAAGACGAGCAGGACCATCAAGACCACGATTCCATGGATAATCCCTGACATTGGTGAAACGGCCCCAGTCTTAATATTCGTGGCCGTTCTGGCAATAGCACCTGTAGCCGGGATTCCGCCAAAGAATGGTGTAGCGATGTTGGCTATGCCTTGACCGACTAATTCCTTATTGCTATCGTGTTTTGATCCACCCATGTTATCTGCCACGGTTGCCGATAACAATGATTCAATTCCTCCTAATAATGCGATTGTAATCGCCACTGGGAGAAGGTTGATAATGATTTCCACCGAAAGCTCTGGCACTTTAAATTCAGGGAAACCTCTTGGAATCGCTCCATATGTAGATCCAATCGTAGCCACCTTACTAGGGAAGAAATAGAAGGCTACCACTGTGGAAACAAGTAATCCAAGAAGAGGTCCTGGTACTCGTGGAAGTACTTTCGGTGCTAACAGGATCACAATAAAGCATATTAGCGCCACACCTATGCTATAGACATTTATCGTATCTGCTTTAACCACCAATTCTTTCATATTAGCTAAAAACGTTTCATGCTTTTCCACCTTCATGCCTAAGAAGTTAGCAATTTGGCCGGAAAAGATAATGATCGCAATGCCTGTCGTAAAACCAATGATAACGGGGCGGGGAATGAATTTCATCATATTCCCTAATTTAAGCAGTCCCATCACCACCAACATAATCCCGGCTAAAAACCCGGCAATGAGAAGACTTTCGTAACCGTATTGCATGACGATTCCAAATAGTAATGGAACAAAGGCTCCAGTCGGCCCACCAATTTGGTACTTAGACCCACCCAAAAGCGAAATGAGAATTCCTGCAATGATCGTCGTATACAAGCCATATATGGGTTCCACTCCGGATGCAATGGAAAAAGCTAGTCCAAGGGGAATGGCTACCACTCCCACTACCAGGCCTGCCGTCAGGTCTTTTTGAAATCCTTTCATGTTGTATCCTTGGAATCTACTATCCTTCATCATAAATTCACCCTCACATCCTTCATTTTTTTAGTCCACTCTATTGAAAACGGTTATTGAAAAAAGTAGGTGTACATATTTTGGGGTAGCGACGTAGTCGCCTTACATCTTAGAAAAAGAAAAAGTGTAAGGGGAGTTTTCTTTTCACGGTAAACCTTTGAGGATTTGATAGATTGTAAGAAGTAACTCTCATATGTAATCTCCTTTGTCGGGTTTATTCATGGTTTCGAACCATGTTCCCATATTATATAGTAAAACGTAAAACTGTACATTACTTACATTGTAAACAATTCTTTACAATCCATTACGTTTTGATTACAAAATAGGACCATCCCTCTACACTAGTAAATTAGGTGCCCGACCTATTAATGAGTTTTAGGAACATAGAATGCGAGTCCATATACCTGAAACAAAAATTGGACAAATGAAAGGGCTTGTCGTCTTCGTATTGAGTAACGATGGTAGAGATGCGAATAAAAGAGGCGCAAAAGAAATAAGCTGATTTCTTTCTGCGCCTTGTATGTTAATTTTCAGCCTGAAAGGTAGCAGGATTAATCCAATCGAGCAACGAATATTTAACACAAACCAGGGGAGATGATGACTTATATAATGAAAAATGAAATGACGTTCAAACGACCTTATTTAACTCTTATCGGACTTGAAATCATCACTTTGCTTTTCGTTTCAATAGGGGCTGCCATCACTGAAATAACAAAGATGAGTAACCCCATTGCGCCTTTTATGGGCTTCATTCCGCTAGCACTCCTCTTGATTTTTTATTTTACTATAAAGAATCGATGGGGCACCTTTTATTTTCATTCAATCCGGAAGCTATCCGTCCGGGAATGGGTTTTATATACGCCCTTGCTCTTCTTTTTAATCCTTCTTGTCATCTTCAACGAAGGAGTGTCCATTCAATCCTTTTCTTATCTAGTCTTATTAAGTTTGGGGATTATGACAAATGCCTTTGTTGAGGAATCCGTATTTCGTGGCTTGATGCTGAAGATCCTCCTACCAAAGGGAGAGATCAAGGCCATCATCATTTCAAGCTTATTCTTCGGGATTGGGCACTTTGCCCAGGCATTTCAAAATCCATCCTTTTCTATTTTCATACAAGTGTTCTATGCATTACTAATAGGTCTCGTCTTAGCTTTACTCGTCATTCAAACTCAATCGATCATCATTCCGATCATCTTTCACTTCCTCCATAACCTTTTGCAATATACCGGTCGAATTGTATCAGATGTTGCCACGATACGAATGACGGATATTATTTTAATAGCTTTTCTCATCATTTATATCATTGGTTTGCTTATGTTTAGAAAAAAGAAGAGAAGCTCTCATTCTCATTCATCGGTTACAATCGATAGATAAATTTCATCCAAAAAAATACCCGTCCTTAACAAAGGACGGGATCATTTATTATTCATACTCAATCCACGACTGGAAGCCAGCCTTTTACATTGATTAATTTTTCCCAAAGGGGATCTGGAATGACCAATTCATCTTGATCCTTCTTCGAAAGTGTCGTGCGTATTTCCTTTTCTTTACCGGCCTTGATTTTTTCAATCCAGTACGGTTCCATAAGCAGCTCCCTGCCAAGTGCAATAAAAGGAACGCCCGTTTCCATGGCCTCTGCCACTTCTTCAGGTGTATGAAGGGCCCCTACTCCGATTACTGGAATTCGATTGCCCACTTTTTCATATATTTTAACGATTCTCGATTCCGTTCTATCACTCTCACGGAATGAGCCGTTCCAGAAATGACCTACCGATACATGGATGTAGTCCAGGTTTTGATTCGCAAGCCGGTCTACGAATTGAAGCGTATCATCCAAAGTGATGCCAGGCTCGCTACCCTCTTCCGGAGAAATGCGGTAGCCGATGACAAACGGATTTTTCGCATGCTCTTCCACAGTCTTTTCTACTTCATTAACAATGGAAAGTGGGAATATCATACGTTTTCCAAGCGTTCCCCCCCATTTATCTGTGCGACGATTGGAATGAGGAGAGAAGAACTGCTGAAGTAAATATGTATTCGCCCCGTGAATCTCGACACCATCAAATCCTGCTTCGATGGCTCTTCTCGTTGCCTCTCCAAACGCTTTAATCACTTCTTGAATTTCATCTTCCGTCATTTCACGAGGAACAGGTGCACCCTCGCTTGATGCAACGCTGCTTGCAGAAACCGGTTGATTATCCGGTAATAAATCGGGCGGACTTTGGCGACCTCCATGATAAATTTGCAAAATGGCTTTGGCCCCTTTGCCTTGAATGGTTTCTGCCACTTTTCGGAGTGATGGAATAAATGCATCATCATCAGCACTGAATTGGCCAGGGAATCCTTTTCCACCTGCAATTACATAGGCACACGCTGTGATTACCGTACCCACTCCTGCCGAACGCTCTGCATAATAAGCTAATTCCTCTTCCGTCACGTATCCTTGGTCATCTGAAGAATAATGCGTCATCGGTGCCAACATGATACGGTTTTTCACTTCGACCCCAGAAGAGAATTTATATGGTTGAAAAAGCTTTTCGTATAATTCTGTCATGCCTAATTCCCCCTAATTTTTAATGATGGTGATGGCCGTGAGGCTCTTTCGAAGGATTGGTTATTTCGAAACCTTCTTCTGGCACATAAAAATATTTAATCCATACTCCGTCCAAGAATTCTTCACGTGAATCCAGCAGTATATCGATATCCTTATCCGTCTTGACAATTTCATCATGCTCCGTCGGAACATCAAGCTTCATCTCATAGTGGGCATGATCGCCGTGCATATGCGTGATATACACCCGAATCATTTTCCCTTCCGCTTCTTCGCTACTCAACATCTTTTGTAATACCTTTGCTGCATTTCGATTAATCTTGCATTTCATATTAATTCCTCCAACATCTGAAATTTCTATGTACTAAAAATCTACCCAAAAATAGGCATTCTGTAACATCCATTTATACGCTTTTTGCCGAATCATGTCTAATAAAATGCTTATCTTCGGTCTGCGGGAAAAACGACACCTATCTGTTTTCTAGCTTCATCCATGATTTCCATCGACCATAATGAATGGGCAAATGTATTCTTATCCGATTCCGTTTTCCCCTGCTGGATCAATTTTACAAACTCCTTCGCTTCATAATACATCGGAGGAAACTCTTGTTTAACCGAAAGACTCTCCCTTGTTCCATCACGGTAGCAAATATCCACTTCGTTCGGACTGGAAATTTTGTCGATGAGGATGGTACCTGCTTCTCCCTGTATTTCTGAAGGTTGAGTCGATTCAGTGATCTTGGAAAACATCACGATGGCTTCCATGTCATTATATGAAAGGAGGATGGTACCCTGACCGTCAACTCCTGACTCTAGTAGTGTTCCAGATGCCTGGATCTTATTCGGTTTACCGAATAGAACGACAAGCGGATAAACGGCATAGATACCCAAGTCCATTAAAGAGCCGCTTGAAAACTCAGGGTTGAATGCATTCAATATGGTACCTGATTTATACGAATCGTACCGGGAAGAATATTGACAGTAACTTCCTTGGTAACGGCGAACCTCACCAATTTTATGGATGTTTTCCTTTAGGCTTTCAAAACTTGGCATGATCGTTGATTTCATCGCTTCCATGAGCAGCACTTCGTTTTGCTGTGCCGCCTGTATCATTTCCCTCACTTCTTCGGCGTTCGAAGCCAATGGTTTTTCACATAAGACATGTTTCTTTTGCTGTAAAAACATGACTGCCTGGCGACTATGGTGAGAATTGGGACTGGCTATATAGACCGCATCAATCTCGGAACTGCTCGCCATCTCCTCCAAGTCTGTAAATGTATGTTTAACTCCATACTTATCTGCAAAATCCCTGGCCTTTTCTTCTGTGCGCGAATAGACCGCATTTAATGAAAAGCCTTCCACGTGTTTTGCCGCATTCAAAAAACGCTCTGTAATCCAATTTGTACCGATAATCCCATAACGTATCATTCGTTAGATTCTCCTTTTAATTAACAGACTTTGTCCTCAATATAACCAGACTTTGCAAAAAAATAAAGAAAAACGCTAAAAAAATTGGTTTATATTGGATTTTTCAATCTATTTTCCTTTATACTTTTCCTATTACTACTGACTTGATGTTTCTACATACTCCCTCATGGGAAGTACATTAAAAAGGAGCGTGTGAAATCAATGACAGAATTGATGAAGAATAAAGTCGCCATCATTACCGGCGGAGGATCCGGAATTGGCCGGGGTGCCGCCATTAAACTTGCGGAAAACGGTGCAAACATCGTTTTTTTTGACCGCACAGTTGAAAATGCCGAAAAGGTCAAGGAAGAAGTGGAAAACCTCGGACGAGAAGCTTTAATCATCAAAACGGATGTTTCCCAACCCGAACAGGTTGAGAAGGCTTTCCAGGCCGCCTTCGAGCATTTTGGAAAAATTGATTTTGTGTTTGCCAATGCTGGTATTAACGGGGTAATTGCCCCCATTGAAGATATTAAGCCGGAAGATTGGGACCAAACACTCAACATCAACTTGAAAGGAACCTTCCTAACCATAAAATATGCCATTCCCTATATGAAGGAAACAGGCGGAAGCATCACCATTAACAGTTCCATTAACGGAAACCGTTTTTTCAAGAACTTTGGTTTTTCCGCATACAGCTCATCAAAAGCCGGTCAAGTCGCTTTCGGCAAAATGGCTGCACTTGAATTGGCCAAGTACAAAATACGCGTGAATATCATCTGCCCAGGCTCCATCGACACCAACATCCACGATAATACCTATCCAGAAGATGAAAACTTGGAAAAAATCAAAATCCCGATTGAGTATCCCGAAGGTTCTCAACCACTTGCAAAGAAAGCCGGAACGATTGAACAAGCAGGAGACCTTGTTTTGTTCCTTGCATCGGACATGTCCTCCCACGTTACCGGGACTGAAGTGTATATTGACGGAGCTGAATCGCTCTTATAAGAATCGAAAGACTTGAGAAGAGGCAGAAGTGTTTAATTGACAACACTTCTGCTTCTTTTTACTAAAAAGGAATGGACAAAGTTATTATTGATCTTTTTTTTGTTCCCTGCAAATAGAAATGATACATAAGAGAGGCTGGGATTGCTTTTCAAAGAGCCACGCCCCTTACTTCGAACTTTCCCTATAATCTGTTGGCACTTTCATTATGCAACAGCTTTTCTCAAACCCCCTCGGGCGATAAATAGATAAGAGGACATGGCAATAACATGACAGCTTACCATCACGATGCCCATCGGCAGAGGTGAATCACCTCCACCAATCCCCACTAAAGGGGCCATGAGCGAACCTAGTATGAAAGGCAGAAGACCGATTAAAGCCGAGGCACTCCCTGCCGTTTTCCCCTGGTCCTGCATAGCTAATGCGAAACTTGTCGTTCCCACGATCCCGACACTGGAGACAGATAGAAATAAAGCAATTAGAATTCCCGCAATTCCAACTTCCAGAATGATGGACATGAGCAGAATGATTCCTCCAAATAATGCAAGACCCAATCCTATTTGTAAGAGTTTTTCTTCTTTTATCTTCCCAGCCAGTCTGCCAGTTGTTTGGGATGCAATAATGATCCCTATCCCATTCATCGCAAAAATCAGGCTGAATGTTTGCGGTGAAATACTATAGATATTTTGAAGTACAAAAGGTGAACCTGAGATATAAGCAAACATGGCCGCCGTTACAAACCCTTGAGAAAGTGCATATCCCATAAACACACGATTTTTCAGTAAATCACCGAATGTACGTATTGTATTGGTTATGCCCCCTGTACTTCTCAGGTCTGGTGAGAGTGTTTCCCCTATCCCCAAAAAAGCAGCGGCAACCATAATAACACTTAGAGCAAAAATGACGATGAAAACTCCCCGCCAAGATGTAAATTGTAGCAATTGCCCTCCTAAAACTGGTGCCAAAATCGGTGCCGCCCCATTCACAAGCATTAACATGGAAAAGAATTTGGTCAACTCCGTACCAGAAAAAAGATCGCGGACAATGGCCCGGGAAATGACAATTCCCCCAGCACCTGCAGCTCCCTGGATGAACCGTAATAATAAAAGCATTTCAATGGAGGGAGCAAAGGCGCATAGCAGAGAAGACACACTATAAATCGACAAAGAGATGATTAACGGGGTCCGTCTCCCCTTCGCATCACTCAGAGGGCCTAAATATATTTGTCCTAATGCCAATCCTAGTAAACAAGCGGTCAAACTGAGCTGAGCCAAAGACGTACTGCTTTGCAGATCATCTGCAAGTGTTGGTAGACCAGGCAAATACATATCAAGTGACAGAGGCCCGATTGCCGCAAAAGAACCGAGCATAAGTGCCATCCATAGTTTTTTTGTTGTCGGCATTTTATTGCTAGTATATATGGTTTCTTTCAATTCCATTATGAATGTCCTCTCCCTTTTTGCACACTTGTTAGTTCTGGATTCACTAGATTGCCAGGAAGGGCGCCCGTCAGGCCTGCCATCAAGTTTTCTGCAGCAAGGCTTGCCATTTTCATTCTCGTGGCGATGCTGGCGCTGCCGATATGTGGGAGTGTCACCACATTAGGTAGGGTCAAGAGAGGGTGATCTAAAGGAACCGGTTCTTCTTCAAATACATCCAATCCAGCAGCCCAAATTTCTTGGTTTACCAAAGCCTGGTACAATGCCCTTTCATCGACGATATCGCCCCTTGCCGTGTTGATGAGTACGGCCGTCTTTTTCATTAAGGTTAATTGTTCAGCACCGATCATATAGCTAGTTTGGGAAGTGAGTGGCACCAAGACACAGACAAAATCCGAAATCTTAAGGAGCTCTTCAAGTGATACAAACTCGATTCCCAACTCTTTTTCTTCTTCAAGTTTACGGCTACGATTATAGTATACAAGATTCATATCAAATCCTTTTGCCCTTTTCGCCAGGGCTTTACCGATCCTTCCCAATCCGATGATTCCTATCGTTGCGCCATGTACATCCTGTCCAGTCAACTGCATCGGGGACCATGTTTTCCATTGACCACTTTTGAGATAACCTGTCGCCTCTACCAATCTTCTGGCCGTTGCAAGCAGCAAGGCAAAAGTTAAGTCCGCTGTCGTTTCCGTCAGAACCCCCGGTGTATTCGTCACCATGATTCCTTTATCTGTCGCGCTTTGTAAATCAATATTGTTATACCCCACAGCCATGTTCGCAATGATTTTTAGGTTGGTCGCCTTCTCCATCAAGGATTCATCGATTTGTTCCGTCAACAAGCAAAATAGACCGTCAACCTCCACTATCTCTTTTTCCAGGACCTCCCTAGGAACCGGAGTCGTTTCATCTTGCCACATCGTTACCTCAAAATTTCCACTTAGGCCATTCACGATTTGGTCTGGCAATTTTCTCGTAATATACACTTTAGGTTTCACAAATAGCCCTCCTACTTACAGATTGATAGTTATGTACTTTTTACTTACATATCTACAATTTCGATAATTGAACATTAATCTCCTTCTCTACCTATTCATTTATACTTATCTTATCTCTACCCATCTCGTTCCACACGAACGTAAAAAGGGATGTTCCAACAATTGTGGAAGCACCCCTAATACTATGATATTCAAACCTGTTTCTCAAAAAATCCCTTTAACTGGTCTTGATCTGGATAAGAGGATTGCGTTCCGCGTTTTGTTACGCTCAAGGCAGAAAATCCAGTGGCCATCTTGATGGCGTGAAGGATATCTCCATTTTTGACAAAGAAGTGGGCGAAGCATCCGATGAATGAATCTCCGGCTCCAGTAGTGTCAATGGCAGCGACTTCATATGCATCGATCCGTTCCACTTTTTCTTTTGTAACCCACATCACCCCACGGCTTCCAAGTGTCACAATAACATTTTTCACCCCTTGCTCGATAAGGGTTAAAGCTGCCTCCTGCACTTGTTGATCCGTTTCTACTGGCATCTGGGTTAAAATCTCCAGTTCCGTTTCATTAGGAATGAAGAAATCGCACTTGCAAACGTAATCAAAATTCAACTCTTTTGAGGCAGGAGCAGGATTCAATATAACCGGTATATTATTCTCCTTACCGAAGTCAATGGCACGATAAACAGCTGGTAAGGGGATCTCCAATTGAAGAATGATTAAGGAACACTTTTTCAGCTTTTCCCCCGCGTTGTCGATATCCTCGGGTACAAGATATTCATTTGCTCCTTTGATGATTAATATCCGGTTCCTCGATTGTGGGTCCACAAATATCGGTGCCACACCACTTGATGTTCGCGGGACCTTACTTGTAAATTCAGTATCTATTCCATAACGTTCTAGATTGCTAATCGTATTATCTGCAAATAGATCATCTCCGACTTTAGTAAGCATCATGACCTTAGAGCCCATTTTGGCTGCGGCCACTGCCTGGTTGGCTCCTTTTCCACCACACCCAATTTCGAAACTTGGTGCCTCGAGGGTTTCCCCTTCTTTTGGCATTTGGTCAATGTATGAAATTAAATCCACCATATTGGATCCGATAACTGCTATATCCATATTCTATTTCCTCCTTATTTCTTTCCAGTTACAATTGTAAATGATCTTTCCTCACCTGAGGCCAACTTAATTAAGCTTCCTGAATCTTGGGCTGCCAAAAACCCTTCAGGCCGGCATGTAGCGGGCAATACAAATGCTCCAACCTGCTGGTCCTCATTAAACAGTAACCATCTTGTCGCATAATTAAATTCATCCGTAGAGAACGTGGTGAAAAAAGTAGTTCCTTCCGGCGAAGTCATTTCAAAACTTGCTTCTTTCTGATGCTTACTCAATCCATCCATAAAGAAAACAATTTCCGGGTCATACATATCTGGACGGTCCAAAATCGATATAGGTTCCTTGCCTTCACGGATTTCTTTATTAAAGTCCAACCACTTTTCAGTAGGTTTCACATGGTCAGGGATGGAGGCACGTAACTCAAACGCACTATTAGGAATGTTTTGCTTCATTACTGCATGATCCAGGTAGGCGTAGTTGGTATGGCACATGTATTGTAGAGGCATGTCTGTGCCAGATAAGTTTTTCACGTACATGCCCATTTCGATGTTGGCTTCCCCAGCAATCATCTTGACGCTTGGCTTAGCGATATAATGATGGCCAAACCCTTTTATGTATTCTGTCGATCCACCAATTTTCACACTATTTTCCGTAACCTCTAGCCAGGCATGGTCCATATTCGCGCAGGCCATCTCACCATGTAAGACATGATCATCCTCAGGTCCTGGACAGCCATTGCTAATCAAACCGGAATGAAAAGCAAAACATCCATATGTATCGACAATTTCATCTACTTGTTTCGGTTGAGTGAACATATTTTTCATCTTCAGTTCAATTCCATCAAAAACTAAGTCCCAAACAATTTGACCTAAATAAGGAAGAACCACCATTTTCCCACGGGAGTTTGTCAGTTCTATGGCTTCAACTCCAGATGGATAACGAAATAAAGTAACAGTAAACTCAGTACTTCTAAAAAATACTGTAGGGTTTTCTTTGAAGAATCCTCTTTGTAGTTCAATCGTTCCTACCATACTTATCCTTCCTTCCTTCGAATAACAGCTAACAGGGTTCCCTTAGGAAACCCTGTTACATCCAGAGTTCATTTAAGGGCCCCCTGCCTCTTTTCTTATTATGCTTACTGAGTTTGTCAAAAATGATTGCCGATATAATTGAGGACATAAGCAAAGCTCGAACCTAATTTTCAAGAAATTAATTCGCTTGTTTGTTCTGCATCCTTTTTCATGTTTGCAGACCTTTTCATTTCTCGATAAAAGTAAATGCCTATATACACAAAACATAGCATGGATACGACAAACGCATATTGCATTGATCCCAAAGTGTCTGACACTAACCCTTGAACAGCCGGTATAACGGCTCCCCCCACAATGGACATTACTAAGATGGCACCCGCCACTTCAGTATATTGCTTATCAACTACAGCTAGAGTTTCTGCATAAATCGTGGCCCAACATGGTCCAAAAAGCATACTAACAACGATTGCCGCATATACAGCAGTCATATTCGGCACGACTGCCACGTAAGCCAATAAAGCTGATCCGAAAACTGCATAAATGACCAAGATTTTAGAAGACGAAAATCTAGCGATCAAAAAGTTTGCAATGAATTTCCCAATGAAAAATCCTATAAAACTATAAATCATAAAGTTTGAAGCAGTTCTTTCATTGATATGTGGATTTAGATGTAAGGCTAACCTGATCGTGAAAGCCCAAACCGTGGTTTGCATTCCCACATATAAAAATTCTGCGATGATTCCATTTCGGAATCGTTTATTTCCAGCCAGGTGCTTCAACGCTTTTAGGATATTTGGAGCCGGTTTAGTGCCATTTTGTTCGACTTTTTCCGGTTTGCATGTTGGAAATTTAGTGAAGAGGAATATCACCAGCACTCCGATTAGTATGAAAATCATATATTTATATGGTTCTAGTGTATGCTGTAACATCTCGATTCCAAAAGCCTGTGCTTCTGCAGGAGACATTTTGGACATTTGAACATGAAGACTTTCGCCTTCCTGGAAAACTAGATATTTTCCTAGCAAAATCCCTAAAATAGATCCAACGGGATAAAACGTTTGGCTAATATTCAGGCGGAGCGTCGCATATTGCTTGGGACCTATCATGGAACTATAGGTATTGGCTGCCGTTTCAAGGAAACCTAAACCGATTGCAATAGCAAAAAGTGCAAACAAGAACATAGTATATGTCGCCAAGTGCGACGCTGGGAAGAATAAAGAACATCCAATGATATAGAAGCATAATCCTGTTATGATGGCAAACTTATAGTTCGTCTTCTTAATAACCATCGAAGCTGGAATGGCTACCAAGAAATAGCCTCCATAAAAAGCACTCTGTACTAAAGCACTAGCGAAATCACTTAATTCGAACACACTTTTGAACTGAGTAATTAATATATCATTCAAACTAGCTGCCACTGCCCACATGGAAAATAATGTGGATAAGAGAATGAATTGTAGAATAGGAGTCCGATTAAGGTATCCATCCGACAGTTGAATTATTTTTGTCTTTGCCATTTTTGTAATCTCCCTTATTCAAGTAAGAACCCCTACTGATATTTACCCACTAATGAATCCAATTGCATTCGGTTTTCAAACGAGGGACTAGCTATCTAAATTAATAGCCTCCATTAACGGCTTCTCCCTGCATGATTTTGACACCTGAACTCGCGCCAATACGGGTAGCTCCTGCCTTAGCCATCTTTTCTAAATCGTTTTTATCCCGAATCCCTCCAGATGCCTTTACACCTAAATCCGGACCAACGACTTTTCTCATTAACGTTACATCTTCGACAGTGGCACCTCCCGTAGAAAATCCGGTGGATGTTTTAACATAATCAGCTCCAGCATTAACGACCAGTTGACATGCACGGACCTTTTCCTCTTCTGTCAATAAGCATGTTTCAATAATCACTTTCAGAAGAGCTTTTCCATGTGCAGCATTAGCAACCGCTTTCATATCAGCTTCAACTGCATCATCATTGCCAGCTTTCAAGAGGCCAATGTTGATTACCATATCTACTTCTTCTGCGCCGTTTGAAATAGCGTCTTGCGTTTCGAATACTTTTACTGCTGTAGTAGACGCGCCTAAAGGAAATCCAATGACTGTACAAACTTTTACGTCACTTCCCTCTAATTCTTTCGCTGCAAGTGACACCCATTGTGGATTCACGCAAACGGAAGCAAAACCGTATTCCTTGGCTTCTTCTGCTAATCTAACAATCTCCTTTTCAGTTGCGTCAGCTTTCAGTAGTGTATGGTCAATTAATTTAGCCTTATTCATTTTTAACGGCCCCTTATCCTATTATTTTTCACTCTAGTTTTTTATCTTTTTTGATTTTTCAATAAGAAAAGCGCTTTCACAACCAAATAATACCACGGTGTGGAACATATGTAAATTTTATTTTGAAATTTTGTTCAAATATTTTTACAACCTATTTGACATAAAAAAATAAGGTCAGCGCTTTTTAGGCGCCAACCATATATTCTTTCTTTTAACACTCTAATAGAGCTTTAGCCGTGAATTGATCTGTAATGAGGGTATTAGCATATTTTCCGATTAATGCTGCCTGGATGGCTTTGATCTTATCTTCGCCTCCAGCAACTAAAATGCTTCTTTCTTTCTTTTGCAATTCTTCTAAATCAATGCCCACCGTGCGGCTATTAATAACTTCATTACAGATGTTCCCCTCTTCATCAAAAAAACGAGAACAAATATCACCTACGGCCGTACGTTGGAGATCAGCTTTCTCCCCTTCACTTAAATAACCAAGTTTAAAAAGTAAAGCATCATCTCTGACCGTACCGACCGTAAATAATGCAATATTCGCTTGTCTACCCATTTCGATGATCCGTTCTATATGCCGATCTTCCTCAACCATCTGCTTAAGTTCTGGCTTATCGAAAATAACAGGTAAAGGTAAATAGCGGGTGACCGTATAATAAGCTTCGGCAAATAGATTGGCAACTTCAGCCGCGTAAGTAAGGCTATACGAATGGCTTACACCGCCTTTTAGCTGAACTACTTCTACACCTTTCACTCGCTTGCTTTTAAGTTGTGAGGCCACTGAAAACAATGTGGTACCCCAGGTAATGCCGATGATATCTCCGTCTTTTACGATTTTGTGTAAAAATTCGGCGGCAGTCCGCCCGATATGCTTAGTTATCTCCTCATACTCATTAAGTGGGGAATATGAAACGCTTACATGATCCAATCCATACCGTTCCTTTAACTGTTTTGAGAGTTCGTCCACATCTTCTAACGGGTCTTTAATGTGTATACTTACGTAGCCCTGCTCCTTCGCATATTGCAACAACCTAGAAACCGTTGGTCGCGACACGCCAAGGCGTGCACAAATCTCTTGTTGACTATAATCCGATTCATAGTATAGTCTTGCAGCCGCAATACTGAGCCTTTGTTTATCTTGATCCATACATGCCCTCATTTCTTCTGTCATTCCGATTATCACCTTTTAGTTTACATGGAATAATGCCCATCCAATCTGTTAAATTAACCATATACTAAAACTTGCATGGCGAGAAGATTAATTTACATAAAAATATAAAAAAGGTAAATTTAGTTATAGAAAAAAATCCACCAGTACGATAAGCGATTCAGGAAAATTATCTTGCTATTATAATATAAATGTTTCATTTTTCAGAATTTACTTTAAATAAAACAAATAGTAAGCTAAAGGTATAACTATCGTTTATTAATAAATTGAACTTTAAGGATCGTTCATTCATTTATAAGCTTGAGTGATTCATTGATACAGCATAAATGAATAAACCTTCCTTCCAAAAGTTCATTCATTTCAGGGGGAACAAAGGATGCTCATGAAAAACCGGTCAACACTTAAGATTCACCCAGTTATAGCGCCAAGTGCACTCGCATTGAAAAGTATAAACTTTTATTTAGTGGAACAGAATGAGTCCCTTACGCTGGTGGATGCTGGCATGAATGATGATGTTTGTTGGGACGCTTTACAACACACATTAGAGGAAAATAGCCTAAAGCTTGAAGATATTACAGAGATTCTCCTGACCCATCATCACGGGGATCACGTGGGACTCGTTAACCGTATCACTGAGCCTCACCCGATTCCTGTTTATGCTCACTCTAAATCCATACCAAGGTTAAAGCGAGATCCGGATTTTCTTAGCATGAGGATTGAGTTCTATAAACGACTTTACGTTCAGATGGGCTGTGGGGAACTTGGAGATAAACAAGTGGCCTATTTATTCAATGCCGTCAATAATAACAAAGATCAAAAAATCAATAGTGAAATCATCGAGATTAAGGAAAACCAATTATTAAATTTTGAAGTGATTCATTTTCCCGGTCATGCACCAGACCAAATTGCCTTTCTTGATAAAAGCGAGAACCGACTTCTTGCTGGAGACTTATTAATTGAACATATCTCTAGTAATGCATTGGTGGAGCCCGATGAAAACGGCCAAAGGATGCGGACTCTAGTAGACCATATTGAATCGTTGGAGCGCTGTTTGGCATTAGGGGTGGATATCCTTTACCCTGGACACGGAAACATCATCTATCAAGCAGGTCCATTAATAGAAAAAAGGCTCCGTAACATTGAAACAAAATCCAAGAAAATCCTCGCTTTAATTGAAGCTGGAATAACAACAGGGAATGAGTTAGCAAAAAACTATTACAAAGAAAAATATTTAAAAGAGTTCCCACTTGTCATGTCGGAGATCATCGGACATTTAGATTACTTGGAGTACCAAGGAAAAATCGACAAATACTCTAGTGGAAATGTGATTCACTATACCGCTAGATAAGGGTAATATCCTGGTCATCCGGTCTTGGCAACCTAGAGGCTATGCCATCGAACGCAAGGATTTGCTTCACACAAAACAGCCGATAAGCACGATGATTTCGGTCGTTTTCGATTGATGGCTAAGGAATAACAGACATATAAAAAAGGAAGAGTATGCACCACTCTTCCTTTCTTATCTATTAACTTTAATAGACAACTTGATTAGGGATACTTCTACATATCCAACGAGGCTTTTATACACACACCACAATTTGCCTAGAAAATACACCTTTTTTCGCTAGACAACGATCCGCAATTTCAAAGCCCGCTTCATGAATCATATCATCCATCGTATCGATGGTTACTACAACCACCTTGTCCGCAAAACGACGAGCATGTTTAAGAATCGAAAGTTGGTCTTCCGGCGTAGCATGTGTATAAAGATTATACGGCATATCTATGATGGCTGCGTCATAGTGTTCCGTAACCTCTGAAATCGGTCCTGTTGTTACATCGCCTTCCAGCCCGAAGTAAGCAATATTTTCCCTAGACCCATCCGTAACTAGAGGGTTGATGTCACGACCAACAATATCGATTCCCATGGATAATGCTTCCACCAATACCGTCCCTATTCCGCAACATGGATCAATGGCTTTTACCCCCTCTGGATGTGGTACGGCAATATTGGCAATCGCTCTTGCGACCCGGGTACTAAGTGCCGTTGAATACTCACGGGGTTTCTTCAAATGATGTAACCAAACCGGTTCGGGTTTGACGAATTCCCCAAAGTACCAACGTCCTTCGAATGGCACAATCCCATAAGTTTGATCTGGATTGCGCACATCTGCCTTACTCTGGATATGCCAGCCAATTTCCCTCTCAATGGCACGTTGTCCATCATAATCAATTTTGTCTTCTATATTCAAATCATTTATTTTAATAAATAGGACTTTAAATGTTGAATCGGTAATTGGAAGTTGCTTTACCTGTTCAACGATTTCAGATATGCTTTCCCCTTCGTACATAATATCGACACGTCCCTTGATAAAAGGACTTCTGCTCGGATCAATTTTGATGTCACTTTTTAAAATATTGACTTCGGTCTTACAACCAAAGAGCGAACGCGTTTCCATATTACATAATGAACGTTCGTCTGGAGTGCACGTAAAAGTATATATATACGCCGGTATACGGCTTTCATTGTTCAAACTATTCCCATCCTTCATCACTTAAGATTATATCTTTCTATCAAACATAGCCGTAAGTGGATAGAAATGCAAATGAAAAAAATAGCAGGAATACTGATTTTTCAGTGTTCCTGCTATTTTAATAAATACGTTACCATTCCACTTGCTGTAAGAATGGAAGGTGGAAAATAACCTTGCCTAACCCCAACGAATTCACACTATTCATTTAATCTAACTTATGCAATTGACTACGAATATATTTTGCCCGAGCCTCTATATATTTTAAAATAAAATTAGGTTCATTCTCAAATGCCTCGATATTGTCCCGGACATATCTATCTCTTGGCATATACGGTTTGATCAGGCTATGCATTTCATGAATGATGGGTTCCATATACCTCACGTTAAACTGGTTATTCATAATCTCATTTAGAAGACTTTGATACCGTTTACGGAATGCAGCTATATCAAGAATTCTTGCGGTCAATGTATTGAAGCCTCTGATTCCAACATAATCTTCTTCCATCACTTTACCATTTACATCCCTGCCCCATGTCGCATCGTAATCCCAAGGGATGATTTCGAAAAGTCCCGTTTCTCCATTCCGGTATAAAGCATAATTATGGACAAATCCATCGTAATTCTGTGTAAAAACGACACCTGCCAACCAGCGGAGATACTTTTCTACATTGACGTACTTTCCAATTTCCTTCTCAAAATCCGCTCTTGGTATCGTATTGATTTTTATGATTAGCTCGTGTAAGTACAAATCATCCTGAGCTGTCCCACATTTTCTTTCATACCCGATATCCAGGGATTTCTTAACTTCCTTATCCAAATCACTCATCAATGAAAAATTAGCATCGCCATCCACTGCATAAAAAATGGATCCTTCAGGCAAATTGCTGTTCCTCAAGTAATGTTCATCCACAGATTCCAATTCTAAATAAATCCCTTCATCCTTTCCATTAAGATTAAGGAAAACGAATTGGGACCTCGGTGATAAAGTTCCGATATCTGCGAAAAAGTCTAAAGATAGTTTATTCCTCAGCAGAGATTTATCCTTATATTCAGCATTCAGATGAACTTCTTTAGCCTTTCGGTACATACTCGGTTTATAAAAAGCCACATGATAGGACTTCTTCCGGAAACCCCGGATGTGGGAGCCACGATAAACGATATCGACATCCAATTTTTTCTTTTCTATCGATAATTTTGCAGGGACGGGGTCATTACTCCAAATATCCCTACGAAGCTCGATTAAGTTTACAGGGGGAATAAAAAGATGGTAAACCGGTAGATTCTTGTCAGTATTCATTAAAACCTTCCCTTTCATTTTCATTTTACTTTATGAAAAAAAACGAAGGATGCCACTAAAGCCATCAATTTATTTTGGAAATATGTGTGTTTACCATAAGCACTTTTCGTACAAGCCGCATATTTTAGCTAGTGAAAAGGGGGAATGAATGTATGTCAACTAAATTTAAAGAAATTCAAAAAGCGGTGGAAATGGTGAATTCGTTTGGGTTAGATGAATTCCTATTCCAAGACCCACGTTCAAAAAACCGGTCATCACGGAAGAAGAATAAGAAAAACAAGAAAAATAATAAAAAGCGTAGTACTAGACGTTCAACACGTGGTACCCAACGCCGCACTAGCCGGAACCGCTCTACTTGTGGTACTCGTCGTCGTACTAGCCGGAATCGCTCTACTTGCAGCACTCAACGTCGCACTAGCCGGAATCGCTCTACTTGCAGCACTCAACGTCGCACTAGCCGGAATCGCTCTACTTGCAGCACTCAACGTCGCACTAGCCGGAATCGTTCTACTTGCAACACCCAACGCCGCACTAGCCGGAATCGTTCTACTTGCCGCTCTACACGTCGTTCTAGCAGAAATCGTTCTACTTGCCGCTCTAACCGTCGTTCTAGCCGGAACCGTTCTACTTGCCGCTCTAACCGTCGTTCTAGCAGAAATCGTCGTTCCACTAGGAACCGCAGATTCCATGGCAAAGGTTCTTTCGATTTCCACAAGAACTGGAAATGGAAATTCTGATTACAGGCAATTAATCAGAAGTAATATAGATCATTGAGACCCATTTTTGAAAGGTGATAGATTTTTTATCACCTCTTTTTACATAGTCATACAGCTCCATGAATGTTTTATATGTAGCTGAGTGAAAGCATGAACCTAAACATTGAATGTGCCATACCCTTACATTAAAAAAGATGGATTCACCAGATTACTAACCTGGAAAACCCATCTCATTCCTTATTTAACGGAGATCAATTCGAACTGAACATAAACATCTTTCAGACCTGCTTGAATGGCTTGACCTGCCTTCCCCCGATAATACAATTGCACGCGTTCAATCAATTCATCAATTCCATCATTTAAACAATAACCACGAAGTAACTGGCGGATGAATTCCCTGCCATGTTCTGTAGCAAGCGTACAGGAGGCATCGACAATTACGCCATATTTAAGGTCCAGTTCTACCGTAATCGTGATGGAGTCATAGAGATTTCTTGCCGCCATACCTTGTGGGAGTTTAGCATGCCCTGCAATAAAATATGTGTTCATCATCTGATCTCCTTATTTGTAATTAATGGACAGAAACCTGCTCAAATGGCCATGCAGGCAATTGCTTGCGAAGTTCTTTATCCTGTCTGTATCCCAATGCATATTCTCCTTGCATGACCGTATGGATTTCTCGTGTTCCTTCATAAATGACCGGAGCTTTTGAATTCCTTAGGAACCGTTCCACCGGATATTCATCTGAATAACCATAGGCTCCATGGATCTGCACCGCATCATTCGCCGCTTCATTTGCTGCATCACATGAAATCCATTTAGCAAGTGACGTTTCTTGTGTATTTCGCTTTCCTTGATTTTTTAAAGTCCCTGCTTTAAAGACCAATAATCTAGCAATTTCTAAATTCGCTGACATTTTGGCTATCATCTGTTGTACAAGCTGATGCCTGCCGATCTCTTTACCAAATGTACTGCGCTCATGGCAATACTTTAAGCTCGCTTCCAGACTTGCGCCAATCAGGCCTACTGCGCCGGCAGCTACCGTAAACCGTCCATTGTCCAAGGCAGACATGGAAATTTTAAACCCTTCCCCTTCTTCGCCCAATCTATTGGCAACCGGAACTTTAACATCCGTTAAAAAGACTTCACCTGTATTACCGGCACGAATCCCTAGCTTTCCTTTGATTGCTTTCGATTCAACGCCATCAAACGTACGCTCAACGATAAATGCCGTAATTCCTTTGGAGCCTAGGTCATGATCCGTTTTCGCAAAAATGAGGAAATGGTCCGCATAATCGCAAAGAGAAATCCATGTTTTTGATCCATTTAAAATGTAATAATCACCATCTCGTTTAGCCGTTGATTTCATGGCTGCAACGTCTGACCCAGCATTAGGCTCAGTGAGGCCGAAAGCACCAATCTTCGTGCCTTTTGCTTGTGGCACTAAATACTTCTGTTTTTGTTCTTCGGTTCCCCACTGCAACAGTGTCATGCTATTTAACCCGGTATGTACGGACACCGCAGTCCGGTAAGCCGTGTCGCCACGCTCCAATTCCTCACACACGATGGCGAGTGTATTATAATCCATGCCGACTCCGCCATATTCTTCAGGAATGCACACACCCATCAATTGCAATTCAGCCAATCTCTTTAAAATATGTGGCTGAAACTCTCTTTGTCGGTCCCATTCTTGAATATATGGAATGATTTCCTTATCAACAAATTTCCTTACCACTTTTTTTACACTTTTCTGTTCTTCTGTTAATTCGAAATTCATCATCTAAATTCCTCCTAAATAATTTTATTTTGTTTGAATTTGGTTATGTCTTCCGGGCTATACCCCAATTCTTCTAAAATGGATTCTGTATGCTCCCCATACAGCGGTGGATGCTTTCTCATCGTGACCGGTGTTTTTGAAAGTTTTAAAGGCGACCCAGTCATTCTAAGGTTGTCAACTTTTGGGTGTTCCATCTCCACTAACATTTCCCTTGCCTGTATTTGAGGATCCTCGAACATTTCGGCAATGGTTTGAATAGGGCCATTAGGGATCCCGGCTATATCCAATTGCGTTTTCCACTCTTTCTTCGTCTTGCTTTTTAATAAAGCTTCTATAATCGGTATTAATTCCTCTTTATTCTGCAAACGATCTTTATTGTGCATAAAAGGTTCATGATTCGCCAATTCCGGCCTTCCTAAAACCGTCGTGAATCTTTTAAATTGCTCATCATTCCCTACAGCGACGACTAGTTCCCCATCACTTGCATGAAAAACTTGATAAGGGACGATATTGGGATGTTGATTTCCCATTCGCTTAGGAGATATATCATTGAACAAATAGTTGCTGGCGACATTCACTAGGGAAGCGACTTGACAATCCATCAATGCAATGTCGATTTCCTGACCTTCCCCCGTATTATTCCGATGATGCAAGGCTGACAAAATTCCAATGCAGGTATATAACCCTGTCAGGACATCAGCTATCGCCACCCCCACTTTCATGGGGCTTCCATTACTCTCGCCCGTGATGCTCATCAGGCCGCTCATCGCTTGAATGATATAATCATAGCCAGGTAAATCTTTATTAGGACCGGTTAATCCGAATCCTGTAATTGATGCCATAATCAAATGAGGATTCTCTTCTTTTAATTGTTCATATCCCACACCCATTTTTTCCAGCGTGCCTGCCTTGAAGTTTTGAACGACAATATCCCCTGTCGATACTAGCTTACGAAATATTTCTTTCCCCTGTTCAGACTTTAAATTCAATGTCATACTTTCTTTGTTGCGATTGGCACATAAATAGTAAGCGCTTTCTCCCTCAACGAAAGGCGGACCCCATCCTCTCGTTTCATCTCCTGATTCATGATGTTCCACTTTGATAACTTCCGCTCCCAAATCACCAAGAACCATCGAACAAAACGGTCCCGCCAATACACGGGAGACGTCAATAATCCTTATTCCTTCCAAGGCTCCTTTCATCCCTTCACCCCTTTCCCATAGTTGAAATATACAAAAAGAGCCAGTAAAACAAACAATGTGATTACATTGTACGTTTCACTGACTCTTATCCATGGCTTGTCTTCCGACAAAGGAAGATCAAGTGAACAAAGTCAATTTTATAAATACTCATTTAAAACAAGCCGGCCATGCAGCAAGGTAAGTCGCTGTCATCGGTTTGGTACATTAAGTATAAGATAGTTATTTGAATTTTGCAATAATTATATTCGAATTATGGATATTGGTCGTTCGCAAATTTATCATGATCGTTGTTCTCCTCCCCCTTTACACTAAAGGTATGGAGAATGAAGCTCTCGCCTTGCTTCTTTCCCCTTCTGTCTATAAAATTTAAAGATATAAACGCTTAGTTCGACAAGTCCATTAATGGTAAGGGGGGATTTGACAGTGGACGATATAAAGAAAGAAATCGTTGAAGCCATCAAGCAATATTCAACGATCATCATTCACCGCCATCTTAATCCAGACCCGGATGCACTGGGGTCTCAAATCGGACTTCTACACGTGATAAAGCACTCATATCCATCCAAGGTTGTTCATGCAGTGGGAGAAGAAGTAGGTCGGCTCCAATTCATTGGAAGGATGGATGTTATACCCGATGATGTTTATAGAGATGCATTAGTGGTTGTGTGCGATACCGCTAATCTTTCACGCATTAGTGATTCACGATACAAAATGGGGAAAAGGTTGATTAAGATCGATCATCATCCCGATCAAGAGTCCTTCGGCGATCTTTCGTGGGTGGATCCTTCTTTCAGCTCAGCAAGTGAGATGCTTGTTGACCTATGTTTGGGTTTCCCTGATGATCTTAAATTAAACAAAGAAGCTGCCCGTGCCTTTTATACCGGCATCATTGGTGATACCGGTAATTTTCAAAAAGGCAAAATATCTCCCGGGACTTTAGAAATCGCATCGATATTACGGTCGTATAATTTTCAGCCAGAAAGAATCCACAACTTCTTGAATATTAAAACCAAGCATTCTTCCCATCTTCAAAGGGATATTATGATGAGCTATAAGAGGACCGATAAAGGGGTAGCCTACTTCGTCATGACTGAGGAGATGTTAAGCAAATATGATATAGACCGGACCGAAGCCTCGAATTTAATTAATACTCTTTCCGGGTTAAAAGGAGTGAGGATTTGGGTGTTCTTCATAGAATATCCCGAAGAAATCCGGGTCAGGATCCGTTCACGAAACACCCCGATTGATTCAGTTGCACGCATGTTTAATGGGGGAGGGCATCCCTTTGCGTCCGGAGCGAACATCCCTACTTGGGAGGCAGTTGATCAGGTCATACACGCTTTGAACCAAGTTTGTCCCTGAGTTGGTTGGTGAAAGAAGCGTAAGAGAAACGCCCGAGCCATATGGCCCGGGCGTTATGTTTTTATTTCGATACTTCTTCAAGAGTCGATAAATCGATCATCCCTTTAATATCGGCGCTAGGAATGTATCCAGCCTCTTTACTAATATCAGCCATTTCCTGAATGACGTCCTCATTAACATTCGTTGTCACTTCCAAGCGTGAAAAGGCAGCGGCCACCTCTTCCTTGCTTAATTCTTTTCCAGTCAAGTCCTTAAGGTGCTTAATGACTAGCTCTTGGCTTTCTTCCGGACTGTTTCGGATGAAATCAACCGCTTTTTTGTGGGCTTTCAAATAGGCAGTGGAAAGACCTTTTTTATCTAAGAACTTCTGGCTTGCAGCCACCACTGTGTTTGGTGAATCTTTGCCCCAAGCGAATTCATCCCAGTTAAGCAATAGCTTCCCGTTTGCTTGATTTTCCAAAACGTATCCCCAAGGTTCCTGAGTAGCAGCTGCATCGACTGTTTTTTGGACAAAAAGTGCCGCCGTGTCAGCAGGTGCTGAAGCAAATAACTCCACTGTACCACCATTTGTAGTCGGTTTAAGGCCAACGTCTTTAAGGGCCTTTCTAAGCATGACGTCCTGAGTGCTTCCGATGACAGGGATCGCAACTTTTTTACCGTCCAAATCTTTTAAATCCGAAATTTTACTGCTTTCACCTGACACAAGAACTGCTCCACCGTTTACAGCCCCGGAAATTAAGTGGTATTCCGGATTTTTCACGTAAAAGTTAAGTAACGGACCAGGACCGGTTGTTCCGACATCGATAGCCTTCGTAGCCATCGCTTCCATAAATAGCCCACCGTTGGCCACTGTTTTCGTTTTAATGGTTACGTCTTCACCGAATTCTTCTTTAAAGTAGCCCTTTTCAAGCGCAATGATTGTTGCACTATGAGTCAGGTTAGGGAAATACCCGATATTCACGGTTTGTTTTTCTGAATCTTTACCTTCTTCGTTATTCGAAGATTCTGTACAACCACTTACTATTCCAATTAACAATACGGACATAATAAGAGTAAATAATGTTTTTTTCAGCATCTGTCTCTCTCCTCTTAACCTATTATTTTATTAACCTACCTTTGATTTACTCCCCATTTAACTTGAACATTACGTTCCAAGCGGGAGAAAACAACATTATCTACAATGGTTCCAATAATCGCAATGATGATCATGACGGAAATAACCAGGTCCATTTGACCGAGCGATCTTCCCATTTCCAGAAGCTGCCCGAGACCTCCGCCTCCTCCGAGTAACTCACCCGCCATTAATGCACGCCAAGAGAATGCCCAAGCGATTCGAAGACCAGAAATGATTTGTGGGACAGATGCGGGCAGAATCACGGTTCTCAAGAAATGAAATCCGCTTGAACCATAAGTTTTAGCCACTCTTTGATATAGCTGGGGCACATTTTTGAACCCGCTTGTTGCATTGACTGTCATCGTCCAGGTCGCGCCGATGGTAACGATAAAAAGGATGGAAAAATCATTCAAGCCAAACCAGATGATCGCTAACGGGAACCATACGATACTTGGTATCGATTGTAAGGCTGTTACAACAAAACCAAGCGTATCTTCTACAAGCTTATAACGCCAAATGAAGTATCCTAAAATAAGACCGATAATGATGGCGATGGTGAACCCAATCAAGATGCGTCCCATGCTCTTTCCGACAGCTTCGGTGATTTGTCCACTCACTATTCCATTAAACAGGGTTTCAAGGACCTGAGTCAGGCTAGGAAACATGAAATCCGGAAGGCTTGATAATCTAGATGTGACTTCCCATATCCCCGCTATCATCGCGATGAATATGATTCGTCTTAAAGCTGTAATCATTCCCCATTTCCTCCTTCAGCACTTTTTCAATTTCCTCCTGTAAAATCGATAATACCCTTTGTTCGGTGTTCAACGTCACACTATCCGGCATGACCCCATCTTTCATGGAAGGAACGGAAATCGTCTCTTTGATTTTTCCCGGGCGGGTTGCAAAAACTACGATTTTCTCCGAAAGCTGAACTGCTTCACGAATATTATGCGTGACAAAAAAGATCGTCACTTTTGTTTTTCTCCAGATTTCAAGTAACTCTTTATGCAATACCATTCTCGTCTGCTCATCAAGTGCAGAAAATGGCTCATCCATCAATAGAATATCCGGTTCCATCACAAGTGCTCTGGCGATGGCGACTCTCTGCTTCATTCCACCTGAAAGCTGATGTGGATAGGAGTCTACATAGCGACTAAGATGAACCATTTTTAAAATATCCAACGCCTTTTCTTTCGCTTTTTCTTTAGGCATTTTCTTCAACTTCAACCCGTACGTGACATTTTCAAGCACCGTCAACCAGGGAAATAACCCTGCTTCTTGAAATACAACCACTCGTTCGGGTCCCGGCTTCGAAACCTTTTTTCCAGCCACCCGGATGTCGCCTGAATCTGCTTTATCGAGACCGGCTATTAAATAAAGAAGGGTCGATTTGCCACAACCTGACGGCCCAACGATTGAAACAAAGCTTCCCTTTTCAACCTCTATATTGATATCATCGAGTACCTTTATACTTTCTTTCTTTTCATTCATAAAGCTTTTTTCAATTCCGTCTACTGTTAAATACACTGAGACACCCCACTTTTAAATCACACTAATTGACTAGACATTATTCCTTAATAATGATTAATCCAATCGTTTTTGTCAACTATAAAAATGCAAGAATTCTAACTTTTTTGTGTTTTTCTACTACCCACCGAATAATGGAGATATACTACAATACTACATATTTTAGTAAAATGTATTCTTTTGTATGATGAGCAAAGAAAATCAGTTTTTCCTATAGGTTAATCGACTATTTCGAAATAATAATCTCCTATCTCTGCATACAAAAAAAGTTTCCTGAGATCCGGAAACTTTTTCTATATTTCATATCAACGTCTGATTTAAAATAATCTGCTTCGATATAATTTATCTTTCATTTTTTGTGTTCGACGGTGGAAAGGTTTCTTCAAAATCACCCCCAACAAAAGGGTGACCAAAATAAAGAGTAACAACACCAGAATATCCTTTGTAGCAGTGGTCCAAGTGATTCCACCGACAGCTTCACGTAGTAAGCTAACGGCATAGGTAAATGGCAAGAAAGGATTGATATGTTGAAAAAAAGGTGGCGTCACTTGAATGGGGAAGGTCCCACCGGAACTTGAAATTTGAAGGACCATCAAAATCACGCTGATCCCCTTGCCTACATTTCCAAGAACGGATACAAATGTGTATACAAGTAGTGTAAATACTGCACTAATCAATACAGAAAACAAGACATACTCCCATTTATCTGCAACATATACCTCGAGAAGAAGAAGATTCCCTATGGATACGATTAATGCCTGCATGCATCCAATAATTAAGAAAATTAGGTACCTTCCTATATATATCTGATATGGACTATACACTTGTTGAGAAATATCCACGCTCAGTATCGAGATTAATACTGTCCCCCCTACCCAAAGCGAAAGAGCTGTGAAGAATGGCGACATCGCCGAACCGTAGTTAGGAATTGGGAAAAGACTATGTTGATTAAGAAGGACGGGTTCAGAAAAAAAGTCACTTTCTTTCTCAATATCATTTCGCAAAAAACGAATGACATCCTCGATATTATAACTCTTGTCTATCTCTCTCATTTTATTAGCAAGCCCTCGGATTTTGTTCTCAACCTCTGGAAAGTTATTCTGTAACCTATCGATTTCCTCTATCCGTGATAATAAGGTTTGATTGCTCTCTCCCAATAGTGCTTTAACCTCAGGAAGGGCTTGTCCCCCTTCCTCCAGTGTCATTTCCACTTTTTCTAAAAGTGCATGTGCTTCATTCCCTAGCTTTTCAAATTTCACCCCTGTATCGTCTTGATAATCGGTTTGCAGTTCGTTCAATACACTAAGGTTGCTTTCCCCATGACCAGTAAGTGAATCAAAGGCTTGTTCATTCAATGCCTGCAGTTGGTTTGACGTATTTTCGCGCAACTCATTTACGGAATATATCTCTGGTTGTAACACGTTTTTCCCATTGAACTGATTGACCCTCACCAATAGATTATAGATACTTTCTAATAAGTACCTATCCTTTTTCAGTCTACTTCTTCCTTCTTCTGTCAGTTCATATACTTCATCGTCGGTTAAACCTTGCTCCTTCAATCGGTCGGCTATTCCTATAACCGATTCATTATCACTCCTTACTATTGCAAGGTCATCTTCTAGGAGTGGATTAATGGCATGAAAAGCCGCTTGGGCTGAATCAACATAAACGGAAACATTGGATACCATTTGTTCTTTTTGTGATGTAATATTTTCTACCGCTTTCAGACTATCGTTGACCTTTACAATTATGTCCTCAGCTTTAGTCACATGCTTATGGACTGTGTTAATACTTTGTTCAAGCTCGGGCAACTCCCCTTCTAAAACGTACACCATATTCTTCATTTTTTGGATCGTCGGAAGCTCGTTTTGCAACGTGATTCCCAGTTCATTAAAAATGGAGAGTATACTTCCACTGGCCGTTTTAACGAAGCTTTTGCTGACATTGTCCACAATGCTATTGGCTCCTGCCGCCGTCATTTTCGGTGCGATGCTATTGATTTTTTCGTTTACGTAATAATCGATTTCGGCCTTGATGGGATCCTCCGTCATGATGGTCGCTATATGCTCAGAGAAGTTTTCTGGAATGATGATAGATGCGTAGTAATCCCCATTCTTCACTTTTGAAATTGCTTCATCCTCCGTCGTGAATCTCCAGCCAAGGTCTGAATTTCCCTTTAACCCTTGCACCACTTCTTCTCCTATATTTATCGATTCACCATTCAACTCCGCTCCCCTATCGTTATTGGCAACCCCTACGAGGATTCCTCCCGTATTTGCGTATGGGTCCCAAGAAGCAACAATATTAAACCAAGCGTAAATGGAAGGGATCAACATAAGAAAAATGATAACGATACACACAAATAAATTTTTATAAATACTTTTTATATCATCTATGAAAATTCCCCAAATCTTTCTCAAGACAGACCTCCGGTATTCATTTTCCATAGTAGTATGGGGGTAGGAAGATGCTTCAATACCATGTAAACATATCCATCCTTTCACATAAAAAGAAGTAGCTATCAAATGACAGCTACTTCTTTCAGGATTATTCATTTTTTCTTCTATATAAAGCGAAAGAATACCTCTTCCTGGAAGAATTGACCTCGTTCGCTCATTCTGGACTAATGATTGCGGAAAATCTTCAGCTCTTCATTCAGTTCCTTTGTCTGATTATATACCTTTTTGTACACATCAAATAGCAAGGCATACTTTTCGACATTAGCCGTTATCGGCTTATAGGACTTTTCTTCTGAAATGAATACCTCTGCACATGCTTGCAACGAATCATACCAGCCGCTACCATATGCAGCAAGCATTGCAGCACCAACTGCCGGGCCCTGTTCACTTGATAATTTAACGATCGTCGCATTGAAAACATCAGCCTGCATTTGTAGCCACGTTTCATTTTTTGCTCCTCCACCAATGGATATGACCGTATCGATCAACTTCCCGTTTTTTCTGAATATGTCGATGGATTCATTCAAAGAGAAAGTAATGCCTTCAAGGACAGCCCTAGCAAAATCAATTCGCTTATGAGAAGAATCCATGCCAATAAAGCTTCCACGAATGGTCGCATCGGGATATGGTGTCCTCTCGCCAGATATATATGGGGTAAATAATAGACCATTTGCCCCTATTGGAACGTTAGCAACACCCTTCAGAACCGTATCGAATTCTTCCCCACTTGCAAAAGTATCCTTAAACCAGCTTAAGCTATGCCCTGCAGATAAGGTCACACCCATTGTGTAAAAAGTATTTTCTTCACCATGATTAAAATAATGAACTTTTCCTCCAAAATCACGGTCATTCTTTTCTTCATAGGAGAGAACCACACCAGAAGTACCGATACTGCAAAGCGTTTTCCCCTCGGAAAGGATGCCCGACCCGATTGCACCACATGCATTGTCGGCCCCTCCGGCAAACACTTTTGTTTTTTTCGCCAAACCCGTTTGGACTGAAAAGTCTGCTGTGATTTCTCCGACACACTCACTCGATTCTACCAAAGGCGGACATAGTGTTACGTCGACACCGACAAGTTCACACATTTCACCGCTCCATTGTTTTTTTGCCACATCCATTAGAAGAGTTCCGGCAGCATCGGAATATTCACTATGTATTTTTCCTGTCATCGCATAACGAACATAGTCTTTTGGTAGCAGGAAGACATCTGCTTGATGATAGATTTCCGGTTCATATTGCTTGACCCAAAGCAATTTCGGTAGGGTAAATCCTTCAAGCGCCTGATTTTTTGTGATTTCCAATAGCCTTTTCTCGCCAATACATTCATAAATTTGACGGCATTGTTCCGTTGTTCTTGTATCATTCCATAGAATCGCATTTCGAAGGACATTCCCTTCTTGGTCCAATAAAACAAGACCGTGCATTTGCCCGGAAAAACTAATTCCTTCAATGTCATTTGTGTCCCCATCGAATTTCCTGACTAACTCACTGAGCGCTTCTGTCGTCTTATCAACCCATCCCTTGGGATCTTGTTCATTGAACCCTGGTTGTACCTGTATGAGGGGGTATGACTTTGAAATCTCGTCGCACACCTTTCCTTGTTGATTCATCAATAAAACCTTTACCGCACTCGTCCCTAAATCCACGCCGATGACATATTTCATGTTCCACCATCCTCTATTCAATTTAGAAAAATGTGCTGGAAATCCTTTTGGGACCCAGCACATCATAATGAAACGTATTCTTTATTGTCAAGCCGATTTCGTCCAGATATTTTCCATATCCTCCAACGTCTTTCCTTTCGTTTCCGGTATGAACTTCCATACGAAAATGGCCGAAAGAACACTCATTAAACCATAGAACCCATATGTTAAAGCACCACTGTACTCCATCATCATAGGATATGTGGCAGATATTAAGTAATTGGCGATCCATTGGGCTGCAACAGCGATGGCAACGGCCTGGCCTCGAATTTTGTTCGGGAATATTTCTGAAATCAATACCCAGCAAATAGGTCCCCACGACATCATGAATGAAGCCGTATATACAATAATGAATACTAACGTGCTAATCCCAATCACATTGGCGTATGCCATTCCTGCTACTCCAAACATTCCTATGGCCATTCCTATGGAACCGACTACGAGTAATGGTTTTCGTCCCCATTTATCCACGTTCATGATGGCAATAACAGTAAAGATAACGTTTACAATTCCCATAATGATGGTTTGCATCATCGAAGCATCTTTTCCTGCTCCCATGCTTTCAAAAATGCGCGGAGCATAATACAAAGCAACATTAATGCCGACAAATTGTTGGAAAACAGATAGGAGAATGCCTATGACGATTACTAGTTTACCGTAAGATAATAATTTCCCACTGGATACATTCACCGTTTGTTTAATATCATTAAAAATGGACTTTGCCTCAACAGCTCCATTAATCTTTGTTAATATTGCCAGTGCTTTATCATTTTGATGTTTCAACGCAAGATATCGTGGTGTTTCTGGAACAAATATCAGGAGCAGACCAAACAATAGAGCCGGAATTGCTTCCGAAGCGAACATGTATCTCCAACCGATGTCATTGATCCATTCTACTGATTGCCCATTAGCGATAGCCCAGTTAACGAAGTACACGACTAACATCCCAAGAATGATGGCAAATTGATTAAAGGATACCAATTTACCTCGGATATCAGCAGGAGCAATCTCCCCTATATACATAGGGACGATTGCTGAAGCCAAACCCACTCCAATGCCGCCTATAATCCGATATAGGTTAAACGTGAGCAATAACGCTAGCGTCGGTTCGCTTTTTGTGAAAAATAAAAACTCCGGATAAGCGGACCCTAAAGCAGAAAAAAAGAATAACAGAGAAGCTAGGATTAATGAATTCTTACGCCCGAGTCTACTTGAGATCATCCCGGACAGCAAACCTCCGATGATACACCCAATCAATGCACTTGAGGTCGTTGCCCCGTGGGCTAAAGACCCGAGACCTAAACTCGTAATGAAGTAGGCTTCTAGGGATTTTTCCGCCCCGGATATTACAGCCGTATCATATCCAAATAGCAATCCACCAAGTGCCGCTACTAGTGTAAGTGAAAAAATATAAAGTGAGTTACGATTTTTTTTCATAGTTTCATAGAGTTAGAATAAACCCGTAAAAGAAAAAAGCCAAGGTAATTCCAGCAGTTTCTTTTCTTTCACCAATTAAACTCCTTCTCCATAACCCCCTCTACTTGAATTAGAAGATATGACTATACATGAATCCAATCATAAATCGTATGCTAGTTCCTCCCTCCATTCACCTTTTATTCTGCAATTGCTTTAAGAATGTATTTGTTCAATATGCCTTTTAAGTATTCTTGTCTGCCCGATTTATTTTGGATTTCATCAAGACCAAGTGCATAGTCTTCCAACTTACGAAAATCTGTTTTCCCTTCAACAATTTCCAAGCCGATTCCGGCGGTGTAACTGCTGTAACGATCCGCAATGAAATCTTCCAATACTTTGTCTTCAAGTAACTTTTTCGCAACCTTAGTACCAATCGCAAAGCTATCCATTCCAGCAATATGCGCATGGAATAAATCTTCGTAATCGAAAGATCCCCGTCTTACTTTCGCATCAAAATTCAGACCGCCTGTTCCAAGACCCTCGTTTTTAAGGATTTCGTACATCGCCAACGTCGTTGAATACAAGTCAGTCGGGAATTCATCCGTATCCCATCCAAGCAACGTATCCCCTTGGTTTGCATCGACGGAACCAAGCATCCCGTGAGTACGGGCAACATGCAATTCATGTTCGAATGTATGGCCTGCCAATATTGCATGGTTTGCCTCGATATTGAATTTGAAATGATCCTTCAAGCCATACGTCTGTAGAAAAGCAAGACCCGTTGCGACATCGAAGTCATATTGGTGCTTCGTCGGTTCCTTTGGTTTTGGTTCAATCAAGAACTGGGCATCGAAACCAATCTCTTTGGAGTAATCCAGGGCCATATGGAAGAAGCGGGCCAAGTTATCCAGTTCTAACTTCATATTCGTATTAAGAAGCGTATCGTAGCCTTCACGTCCGCCCCAGAATACATAATTTTCTGAACCTAACTCCTTCCCTACTTCCAATCCTTTCTTCACTTTCGCAGCCGCATAGGCAAATACATCCGCATTCGGTGAAGTTGCTGCACCGTGAACCCAGCGGGGATTAGAGAACATATTCGCCGTATTCCAAAGTAATTTCGTCTTGCTAGTCTTCAAGTATTCCTTGATCATGGCCACAATTTCATCCATGTTCTTATTTGTCTCCCTCAATGTGTCTCCTTCAGGAGCGACGTCGACATCATGGAAACAGAAGAATGGAACGTCCATTTTTTCAAAAAATTCAAAGGAAGCTTCCACACGTGCCTTTGCTAGGTCCATTCCCGTAAATTTATTATATGGACGGAGCATTGTTGGTTGTCCAAATGGATCTGTACCATCTGCAGTGAATGTATGCCAGTACGAAACGGCAAAGCGTAAAAACTCTTCCATCGTCTTTCCGTTAATCATTTCTTCCGGATTGTAATATTTAAAGGCAAATTGATTTGAAGATTCTGAACCTTCGAACTTTACTTGACTGATTGTTTCAAAATAACCCATAGTTGTATTTCCTCCTTAAATAGAATCAAATTGGAATCGCTTCCATTATTTATAAAAATATAATACCAGCAAAAACTTAGTTTGTCTAATGAATATACTAAGTGTTTTGACTTTTTTTTGTTATAATAAAACTTACCTAAAATGAATTATTATTAGAGGAGGTAGAAAGATGACCTGGAGCCAACAACTAATGAAAGTGAATAACAAGCAGGCCATTTTAGAAACTATCCTGAAACGTGCACCGATATCTCGGGCAGATATCTCTCAGCATCTCGGACTCACGAAGGGGACTGTTTCTTCTCTCGTCAATGAATTATTGGAAGCTAATCTTTGCATTGAATCAGGGCCAGGAGAGTCTAGCGGTGGAAGACGTCCAGTCCTGTTGTTGTTTCAAGAAAAGGCCGGCTACTCGATTGGAATAGATCTTGGAGTAAATTATATGTTAGGTATACTTACTGATTTCAATGGTGACATTATAGGGGAAATTAGTAGGAATACGAATAATGCAAACTACCAAGAAACTTTTGATCGTATGAAAGAAATGATTCAATCTTTAATAAAAACTGCCCCCGAAAGCCATTACGGAGTGGTAGGAATCGGAATTGGTATTCCTGGAATCGTTAATAACAAAGGGGAAATTTTGCTTGCTCCGAACTTAGGTTGGAAGAATGTTGACCTAAAAAAAGACATGGAAGAAGAGTTTGGTCTCCCTGTCATCATAGAAAACGAAGCAAATGCCGGGGCCTATGGAGAAAAGAAATTTGGCGCCGGCAAAGGCCATGAACATCTTGTTTACGTAAGCGCGGGTATGGGCATTGGGGTCGGCATTATCCTGCAAAATGAACTGTACCGCGGAGCGAATGGATTTTCCGGAGAAATGGGCCACATGATCATTGACGTTCATGGAAAGCCCTGCAAATGTGGAAGCAAGGGTTGCTGGGAATTATACGCATCCGAAAAAGCATTGATTGAACGGGCATCATCACTTTTCCAGTTGGAAGAAACCACGCTTGAATCATTGGTTGATCAGGCAAGCCATAATGAAGGAATCCGTGACCTTTTCAAAGAAATTGGACAATATCTTGGGATTGGCATTAGCAATATTTCCAATACCTTCAACCCTCAGCAGATTATTATCGGAAACCGCCTAGCTATGGCCAAGGACTGGTTAAGGGATTCCATATTGAAGGTAGTTGAAAGCCATGCCCTCCAGTTCAATCAAGAAAAATTGCATATCAGCTTTTCTGATTTATCTTCCTATTCCCCTTCATTAGGGGTATCGGCCCATGTAATCGAAAATTTCTTGAAAACAAATTTGAATCACATAAATTAATAAGTTTATATGAAACAAAAAGTGATTTCTCCCTCAGGAAAAACCACTTTTTTGTTTCATTTCTCTTCAATTACCCGAATCAATTCCCGTAAATAATCGGGAAGATCCGGTGGACGTCTGCTCGATACCAGGTTTCCGTCTACCACAACAGGTTCGTCCATCCAATGTGCCCCGGCATTCTCCATATCATCTTTAATTCCGGGCGTGCTTGTCACCTTCTTCCCTTGCAAAATTCCTGCCGAAACCAAGACCCAACCCGCATGGCATATTTGGCCAATCGGCTTCTTGCTCTCTTCCATACTCTGAATCAGAGAAATTACTTCAGGAAACCGACGAATCTTATCAGGTGCCCAGCCTCCTGGAACAAGAATCGCATCATAGTCTTCCGCTTTGATGCTGCCATAATCAAAATCTGAATCGGCTGGCACACCATATTTACCAATATACGTCTCATTTGCCTTTTCTCCGGCAAGATGGACGATGGCCCCTTCTTCCCTCAATCTTAAAATCGGATACCAAAGCTCCAAATCCTCGAAATCATGATGCACAAGACTGATTACTTTCTTTCCTTCTAAGCGCATATATCCCTCTCCTTCTATAACTTGTTCCCCTTAACTTAAAGGTATACTTCCCCCTTTTGGTAACTCGTACACTTTTATCTTTATCAATATATATCATTTCGTTCTATAATTAGTACCTTTTTATCAAAGGATCTGATAACAAAGAAAAAAAGACTTTCTGATGAAAGTCTTTTTTAGGATATTAGTCTTCTCCAATTATTTTCACTTCGGTTTCAAGCTCCACGTCAAATTTACTTTTAACGGTGTCTTGAACATATTGAATGAGTTCCAAATAATCGGTGGCTGTCGCGGAACCAACATTTACGATAAAGCCAGCATGTTTAGTGGAAACTTGAGCTCCACCGATTTGCTTCCCTTGCAACCCGCTATCCTGGATTAATTTACCTGCAAAGTGTCCAGGCGGACGTTTGAAGACACTTCCACAAGACGGAAATTCAAGCGGTTGTTTAGATTCCCTCTGAAAAGTAAAATCATCCATTTTACTTTTAATGTCTTCGTATTCTCCCTTTCTTAATAAGAAGGTAGCTTCTAATACCAGTAGTTTTTCTTTTGAAAAACGGCTAGAACGATAGCCCAGTTCTAATTCATCCTTTTTCAAAGTCTGCAATTCTCCAGAACGGGTGATGACCAGGGCTTCCTGTAGTACATCTGAAACTTCTCCACCATATGCCCCTGCATTCATATATAAAGCCCCTCCAACAGAACCGGGGATCCCGCAAGCAAACTCTAAACCAGTTAGACTATTTTGTAACGCGTATCGGGAGGCTTGAATGATAGCAGCACCACTTTGAACGGTGAGCTTATTACCCTCCAATTCCATGCTTGCTATATCAATAAGGGTCATGACGATACCGCGTATGCCCCCATCTTTAATAATCATATTAGAACCATTCCCCACGATGGTTAAGGGTAAATGGTTGTTAAGCGCATAAAGATATATCGCTTGGACTTCTTGATAGTTTGTAGGCATTACGAAGAAATCTGCCTTGCCACCTGTTTTTGTAAACGTATATTGATGTAGCGGTTCATTCATTCTCACATTACTTGGATGTACAATTCCCTGAAGATCTAAAAAAATTTGTTTACTCATTTATACAAACTCCCATTAAAAATTTTAGAAAAAAGAACAAACATTTCATTTCTTTTTGTACACATTGATCGTTAGATATTTCATTCTATGCTTCATATAAGCGAAAAACAACGATTTACACTTATTTATAACCTGCCATTTATTCCAATAACCACACTTTTCAATATTTAGTTATGGCTAGATTCCCCGGTTCACCATTAATGAAGGAAAGAGGAGCTCATCCCCACCAGTAGAACTCTAAAAAGAATCCTATATGTTTCTCAGGATCATCCAGTAAAACCATAATAAAAAACGGCGAAAACATTGATTGTACAATGCTTACGCCGTTGGATGACCTGTGAGGGATTCGAACCCACGACCCCTTCCCTGTCAAGGAAGTGCTCTCCCACTGAGCTAACAAGTCGTATGTAATAGTTGGCTTGCTCTGTTACTTAAGTACATAATTTATTATAAGTTCTTTTCGACAAAAGTCAACGAATTATTTAAAAAAAGTTTAGCGTTTGCCTTTAAATAAAAGATATGGAACAAGACAAGAACAAATGTTCTTTATTTCCTTGCGTAACAAACGTATGTTCGCATATAATATAAACAAGAAAGATAGAAACGGAGGCCAGCGGAATGAAATATATCATTCGGAAACATATGGATGAAAAGGTTCCTTTAGAAATCATTTACCTATCTGAAAATGGAAAGATTACACAGCGCAGAATTGAAGTTCTTGAAGTATATTCAGGTTATATCCGTGCCTTTTGCTTTCTTCGGCGGACAAAACGAACGTTTAAAATAGAAAACATCCTCTCTGCCCGCCTTATTAAGTCCAGGTATGATAGGTCAGGATAATCCCGATTACTACCTAACGCATCATTGATTGTTCCAAACTTATCCGATTAATTCCTCTTCTTCCTGTATATCCTTTTCTTGTTCAGTTAAAGATTCTTCATCATCTCTTAGACGGTGTGCCAATCTTGAGGCAGCGCTTGCTGCAATGCTTGCAACAATATCATCGAGGAAGGTATGCACGACTCCCTCTTGCTTCTTATCCAATTCGTGAATGACGCCTATTTTATTCTTATCCAAATGTCCAAAGGTTGTCACGGCAATGCTTCCATAACCAAGTACGGCACCAAAGGCAATCGTTTCATCCACTCCAAACAGACCTTCATCCGATTCGACAATGGATTGAAGCGGTTCCGATAGCTTCTTTTGTTCTGCCAGTCGATCAAGTTCAACACCAACTAAAATGGCATGTTGAATTTCTCTCTTTAAAAGCACCCTTTCAACACTTCTAATACATTCCTCTAATTTCAAATCAGCTTTATAAGGGAATTGTAGTTCAAAGACAATCTCTGCAATAGCCTCCACACTTACACCACGATCTAGTAATGTTTGTTTAGCCGCTCTTGTAACTTCCCTGCTATGGACGCGTACATCTGCCATTTTATCTGCCTCCCCTTTTTTTGATATCTTTCCATTATACCATTAAATATTCTAAATATTTGGAAAATAAAAGAAAAATCACTTTTCTATATCCTTCAGACAGGAAAAAGAAGGATGGCTATGCTAAAATAACTAAGAACATTATTTTCATTATAAATTCATAGAGGTGCGGTAAATGAGTTTACGCAAAGGCACGATAAAAGAATATATGTTTAGAAGTGAGGCGTTATCTGAGGAATTAGAGCTACTTGTATATTTACCGGCTAATTTTTCACCACTTTATAAATATACGCTTGTCATAGCTCAAGATGGTCGAGATTATTTTCAAATGGGTCGAATAGGTCGTGTGACTGATGAACTTTTAGGAAATGGCGAGATTGAGAATATTATAATCGTCGGCATTCCCTATAAAGATCGGTTTGACCGTAGACGGAAATATCATCCTGATGGTGAACAGCACGAAGCCTACATACGATTTCTGGCCCATGAACTTGTTCCATTTTTAGATGAGGAATTCCCAACCTATCAAATGGGACATGGCCGGGCATTAATGGGGGATTCTCTTGGTGGCACGGTTTCCCTGCTCGCTGCACTTAAATATCCACATACATTCGGTAAATGCATCATGCAGTCTCCGCTTGCCAATGAAGAAGTGATGAATGCTGTCCGTAGTTTTGAGAATCCTCATCTCCTCGAACTGTATCATGTGATTGGAACCGAAGAGACTGACGTTCCCACTACAGATGGGAACCGGGCAAATTTCATAGAACCCAACCGGGAACTGCATCAATTGTTAAAACAAAAAGGATTCCCTTGCTTCTATGAAGAATTTGAAGGGAATCATACGTGGAAGTTTTGGCAGGCAGATTTAAAAAGGGCCCTTCTAGAAATGTTTTAACCTCGGTTAGAATGGTAAAAAAATGCATTTGGACTAGAGTTTTCGAAAAATTAAATTATAATCTTAGGAGGTAACAATATGAAATATGGTGTTGCAATTTTCCCTTCAAAAAAACTTCAAGATTTAGCAAACTCCTACCGGAAACGGTATGACACAAAGTACGCATTCATTCCACCACATCTCACACTTAAACAACCGTTTGAAGCGACTGAAAAGGAAATTTCAGCAATCGCAGAACGCTTGAAAGACATTGCACGGAAGTTCCAGCCTTTCTCCTTAAATGTGACGAAAGCGAAATCCTTCCAACCCGTCAGCAACACCATTTATTTTAAAGTGGAGCTGTCAAAGGAACTTGAAGACTTACACGAAATGCTTCATGATGAGAATTTCTTCAAAAATGAAACAGAACATGCTTTCGTTCCACATATAACGATTGCACAAGATCTATCTGATAACGAACATTCGGATGTTTTAGGTCAATTAAGCATGCTTGATGTAAGCCATGAAGAAGATGTCAAAAGAATTCATTTATTGTATCAATTGGAAGATGGAACATGGACTGTATATGAAACATTTCGTTTAGGAGCTGAATAATTTCGTGTTTGTAAAAATTGTTGAAAACGAGCAAGAACGTGGATATGCTTACACCATAAGAAAAAGAGTGTTTGTAGAGGAACAACATGTCCCACTTGAAGAAGAGATTGACCAATATGAAGAAGACTCCACCCACTTCGTTTTATATAACGAGGAAGAGCAGCCTATTGGTGCGGGGAGATTTCGAATCATTGACGGGATTGGTAAGGTCCAGCGCATCTGTGTACTCTCTAACTCCCGTAAAACTGGGGCTGGTGCCCTGATCATGAATGCCATTGAAGAATTTGCGATTTCTCATGACATCTCTCAATTGAAGCTCGATGCTCAATTACATGCCATCCCCTTTTACTCGAAATTAGGGTATGAAATCATTTCCGAGGAATTTATGGATGCAGGGATTCCCCATAAAACGATGAAAAAAAAGATTTCCTAATAAAAACGCTGTTCCCTTGGAATTTCCACAGGGGACAGCGTTTTTTTATATATACCATTCTCGTAAAAATCCCTTCCCATTCTATGTCAATATTCACAAATAAACATAGTCTATATATAGAAAGCAAGAAGGAGGGAAATTTTATGAGTAACAATGGATTCAACATGGATGAATCTCAAAAAAGGTTAATGGAACTACTCGTTTCAAGGACTTTGAGAAAGCATGGTGTCAAAAAGGATAAAGTTGATTTGAGTGATAAAGAAAGAAGTCACTTAAAAGAGACCATACAGTTTTTACAGAAACAATCTGAAATGCTTATCAATCAAGAGAAAAGCATTACAGAAAATGATGTGAATCCCGTCACAAATTCTCACCACACTAGTTATTCCGATACCAAAGACAAATAACTAACATTCCTCCTATTCAATTACGCTCTTTTCGGTATGAAGCGCAGACTGGACCTTGCTTCTTTACCATTCATTCTGAACACTTCATTCCATGATGCTTCATCCGTTCGCACAAACTCTTCAAAAAAATATTTGAAAATAAACGAATGAATTGATTTATTCGTCCAACCAAATTTACATGCATAGCATATTTTAATAGGGAATTAAACCCTAAGGAGGAAAAAACGACATGAACCAAAATGTATATCATAGCAACAATTGCAATACAACAAAACATTCTGAAAGATCATGGTCGGCTCTAGACAATAACACCAACCATCCCCTAACATCATTCTGTGAAGAATCCGCAAACGAAATTGAACAAGAAGCTAAACAGGATAATTCGCAACTCCAACTATCTGAAGAGCTTGTTTACATTAAAGATTCTTGTAATGTAAGAGTAATCTCTACAGATGTTAAAGCGGCCCTTTCTTTACAGACGGCAATCCAAGCAGCCATCGCTGTCATCGTCAGCATTTCCATTGCAGACACTGACCAAGCGGACCGCATTACTCAAGAATTGATTCAATCTTCTAATGTTAAACAAATTACACGTCAAAAAACAATTGTTGAAAACAGCCGTGATATCGAAATCACTACAACCGATGCTCAAATCGCCGTTAACATTCAATTGTTACTACAATTATTGTTAGCTCTAATTGTAGAATTAGACGTTCTTTAAGAGTGAACACAAAAAGGACACATAAATGTGTCCTTTTGTATTTCTATCGAAGTTTCAAACCATTTCGTTTACATATCCTCCTTTTCCTGTCATTTCAGCCGTGATTTCCTCTTGAGCCCTCATTAGTAAATGGTTCTTATACGCACCTGCTCCAGGTGATCTGTCCTGATTCATATTCGTGACATGGTCAAATTTTTCCGACCGCTTCGTTTCGTCTTCCAACACTTGGTCAAAACGAATTGGCTGAATGGGTGTCGTTCCATCAACGATTCTTGGCTTTCTCTCCGCTTCTACTGTCCGGTTTGCGTATTGAATGTATTCGAATTGCGTTACTGGCGCTATGTATCCCATCATTAACCCTCCTCACTATATAGGTTCTCTTGTCATTTACATACCCACTCCAGAATGAAACGAAACATCTTTTCCGGATTCTTTTTTTCTATTTCTCTGGTAAAATGGAGATTGCCGATATTTTTAATAGATTTGAGGTATCCATTTATATGAATCAAGCAAAATCGGGAAATGAAATCATACATCTACTTACTGTTTCGGCTAGTGAGCTGCAGACACTCTTTGAAAAAGGAAAACGTGATCAGCTCTCTTGTGTCATATGTGATAAGCCAGTGAAATTATTCATTGGCATTCATGAAACACCTTATTTTTATCACAGTGACCCTTCACGACCTGCTTGTGAAATGCCAAATCCTATATCAAAACCTGAAACTAAACCTTTAGAATACATGGAACAAAACGGATTCAGAATTCCTAAATCACGCACCATTACTGAAACGAAGACTGTTATCGAACCGTTTTTGAAAAGTCGGACCATTACAGGCAATCCTCCCTATTTGGATAAACCATCCGTCCGCACTGAACTTTTGGATCCTTACTTTCAGGAACTATCTGAAAAAGGGATCATGCTTGATGCCGAACAGTTAAAAGCAGTAAAAACGATAGAAGGTCCCGTCCTTGTTTTATCCGGGGCTGGAAGCGGTAAAACCAGAGTATTGACGGTAAGGACTGCCTATATGCTAACTGTAGAAAAAATAAATCCTAAAAGCATTATGCTTGTAACCTTTACAGCGAAATCTGCAAAGGAGATGCAGCAGCGGCTAATCAGCTACCCTTATATGTCCCCTTCCCTCGTCTCTCAAATTGTTAGTGGCACCTTCCACAGCATCTTTTATAAAATCTTGATCTTTCATGAGCCTGCAAAATGGCAACGGGACTTCCTGTTGAAGTGGAATTGGGAAAAAGAAAAAATATTGAAGCAGGCCGGTCGGGAGTTGGAGCTTGATGAAAAGGAATTTGCCTATGATCAGGCACTTCAGCAAATCGGCCTCTGGAAAAACTCGTTGATTTTTCCTGACGATGTCAAACCGAATGATGATTGGGAGAAATCCTGTCTATTCCTATATAAAAAGTATGAAGCTTATAAAGAACAAACAAGTAAATATGATTTCGATGATATGCTGGTAGGTTGCTACGTATTTTTGAAAAGCCATCCTGAATTGTTATTGAAATATCAACAACGGTTCCGCTATTTTTTAGTGGACGAGTTTCAGGATATTAATAAAGTTCAATATGAGTTGATAAAACTCCTTTCAGCGGAAACAAAAAATGTTTGTGCAGTTGGTGATGACGATCAAGCCATCTATTCATTCCGTGGGAGTGATCCAAAATATATCCTGAATTTCAACCATGATTTCCCTGGTTCCCAAGTCGTGAAGTTGACCGAAAATTACCGTTCTTCCCATGAGATTGTTGCTACGGCAAATAGAATGATAAAACGAAATCAGCATCGGATGGATAAAACGATGCGGGCACAACATAATCAAGGGAATCCAGCTGTGTTATTCTATCCGCATGATGAAGAGCTCGAAGCGACGATGATCGTGACCGACATACAAGAAAAGATATCCAAAGGTGCCAATCCTGGTGACTTCGCCATCCTTTACAGGACCCATACGATGTCGCGTGCCATTTTTGAAAGACTGGCATCTTCCAACCTTCCCTTCGTGATCGAAAAGGATGCGGATTCTTTTTATCAACGGCGGGTCATCCATGGCATGCTTGCATTCATGCGCTTAAGCCTGCACCCTCAGGATAGCAAGGCCGCTTCTGACGTCCTTTCTTCCTTGTTTTTAAAGCAGAGTGTCCTACAGGAGCTAAAAGCCCAGACGATCTTGCAAGATTGTGACTTTATCGATGCTTTTGCTTTTGTAAAAACGGGACATGCCTTTCAAGAACGTAAGTTAAAAGCAATACCGGCACAAATCCGTTCTATAAAGACCATGTCCCCGCTCGTGGCTTTAGAAGTCATCGAGAAGGATTTGGGCTATCAGGAGTATGTAAAGAAAAGGGGAAATGAAGCCCACTTGGAAAAAGGTTCGGATGATATTCGTGATTTGAAAGTGGCTGCTAATCGGTTTCCCACAGTCGCTTCCTTCCTCGACCATGTCGATCATATGATTGCCATGGTTCAGGAAGTGAAACAGCTATCCAAGCACTTTAAAGATGCCATTCAGCTCACGACGATTCACCGCTCTAAAGGCCTTGAATATCAATCTGTTTATATTCTGGCTGCGGTTGATGGCAGCCTTCCCCATGACTTTGCATTGGATTCGTATCGTAAGGGTGAACTTGGTCCTCTTGAAGAGGAAAGGAGATTGCTTTATGTGGCGGCGACCCGGGCCAAAAAGAATCTTTATATCTCTGTCCCGCAAACGAGACGTGGAAGGACGGCCCACCCATCCAGGTTCTTGAATCTTTAAAGATATCCAGGGAAACAGACAGGAGCCTGCAATACTGCAGGCTCCTGTTTCGCTTACTATTTTTTATTCATCATATTGGAAATTGTCCCGAAATCCAGTTTATTTCCCTCAGCAACGATAGAATGTACGATTTTGTCTTCCATTTCCTTGTTGACTGGTTTATTGGCTATTTGAGATACCCTTTTAATTACATTCCTGACAGTCGTTTCATCTTTAAAATTGGCACCCTGTAGTGAGTTTGCCAATTCCATAACATCCTTCATGTTTACACCCGTTTTTCCTTCTATGTTTTTAAACAAATTATTATCCATGCCTAAGCCCCTCCTTTTCTGTATCTATCTTATGGAAGGATGAGGGATATGTGCAAGGTCCATAAAAATCAATAAAAAAAGGAATAGGCAAATACAGCCTATTCCAATTACACTAACAGAAAGAAGCCCCGACAATAACTAATAGGATAAACAATACTACGATCAAGACGAACGTGGATCCAGCGCCAAATCCGCCGCCACCGTATGCTTCGCCTCCATATCCATAGCCATAGCCTTCATTGCAACCGCCACATCCGTAGCCACCATAACCAAACATATTACAATCACCTCGCTCTCAAATTGAGCTCACTGATAATATATGTAGGGTGGGACAATATGTATAGGCCATGCCCTAAACATCATGCCCATTTCCGCTATGTATGGATCATCCTTTCGGTCTGAAGACCAAAGCTCCGATAAATCCAAAGATGATAGCTGCAGAGATTCCTGAACTCGTGATTTCAAACATGCCGGTAAGGACGCCGACAATCCCATGCTTTTCTGCTTCTAACATGGCTCCGTTCACCAAGGAATTCCCAAAGGAAACAATGGGAATGGTTGCTCCTGCTCCTGCAAAGTCTATAAGCGGTTCATATAATTCGAAGCCTCCCAGTATGGCTCCTATTACAACGAATAAGCTTAGTGTATGTGCCGGGGTTAGCTTAGCCAAGTCGAATAAAAGCTGGCCGATTACACAAATCAAGCCTCCGATGACAAAGGCCCAAAAAAACATTGCTAACATCCTGATCTCTCCTTTTTCATGTATTTGTCCCATACTCAATGGCCACCGCATGGGCAATACACGGAATCGATTCTTTTTGCTGATACGTTAACGGTGACAATAATGCCCCTGTTGCAATCAATAATATCCGTTTATATTTCCCCTGACTCATTTCATTTAATAAATGACCGTATAACACGGCTGCGGAACAACCGGCACCACTTCCACCAGCTAAAACAGGCTGATCCTTTTTATAAATGATCAATCCACAGTCTTTGAATTTTTCCTGGTTGATCCTACATCCTTTTTCCTTCAAAAGATCCAACGCCGTGGACCTTCCTATCTGCCCTAAATCACCAGTGACAATCAAGTCATAATGGTCAGGGGTAAGACCCGTGTCTCTGAAATGAGCGATAATCGTATCTACGGCAGCGGGTGCCATTGCCCCCCCCATATTGAAAGGATCCTTCAACCCCATGTCAATGACTCTTCCAATGGTAGCGGAAACAACATGAGGGTATGCCTCCTGCCTCGTACCATTTGGAGTCACCAAAGCTACCCCCGCACCGGTTATCGTCCACTGAGCAGTAGGTGGTTTCTGTCCCCCATACTCTGTTGGATAACGGAATTGTTTTTCGACGGCTGCATTATGACTAGACGCCCCTGTCAGCACATAGTTAGCCCCACCGTAATTGGTGATGAAGGCTGCCAGGGCAAGACCTTCCATCGATGTAGAACAAGCACCGAACAAACCGAAGTACGGAATCCCATTGGTTCTAGCTGTCAGACTGGTGGGTGTAATCTGGTTGATTAAATCCCCTGCCAGAAAAAATTGCACTTGTTCCTTTTCAATTCCCCCTTTTTGCAGGGCAATCTCCACTGATTTTTCCATCAAATGACGATGGGCCTTTTCATACGAATCCTGCTCCATCCACAGGTCGCTGTACAGAATGTCAAAGTCACCCGGAATTTCACCATTTGCTTCAAAAGGTCCGCCCGTTACACCCGTACTTAAAATGATTGGTTTATTAGCGAACGTCCAAGTTTGTCTCCCCTTTAGCATCGATTAACCCCCTATCATCTGAATAATCGTTTTGATTAAAGCCACGACGAAAGCGGAAAATACACCAAATAGAATGACCGATCCCGCCAATTTAAACATATTGGAACCCACACCAAGGACGAATCCTTCCGTACGATGCTCGATGGCCGCTGAGATGACCGCGTTACCGAAGCCAGTAACAGGTACGGCACTACCAGCTCCAGCAAATTGCCCAATCCGGTCATAAAATCCGAAGCCCGTCATTAAAAGAGCAAGAAATACCATGGTTGCAGTGGTTGGGCTCCCGGCCGTCTGCTCCGTGAAATTAAAGAAGTAAATATAGAAATAAGAAATGGCTTGTCCCACTATGCAGAAAATACCGCCTACCAAAAAAGCTTTTAGACAATTGGTCAAGACAGGCCTTTTAATCTCGTGCTTGCCTTGAAGCTGTTTATATTCATCTTGCTGTGGGGTCGTCTTTTCCTTTCCGCTCATACTTTGAAACCTCGCCTTCTTATATTAATTCCTTATGAAGCTCAACTATTTCTTTGAATTTCTTTTTCGCTTTCTTTTCTGGTACATCTTTTTCCTTAAGCAATTCATCCAACCTTACTGACTCCAAAAAGATTTTATAATCGCTGGAAATGATAAATTTATACTTTGGATACTTGTCTTCCAATTTTTTTGTCACGTTTTTATCGATTTTTTTCATATGAAAACGCTGTAGATGCTTTACTTTATAAGCCACGAGGATTTTCTTACCATTTTTGACAACGATCACATCATAAATTTCGTCTTCATCACTTACCATCTCCTTAACTTTCGTAATGAGTCCTTTTTCATCTTCTTCATCTTCTCCGTGAATGATATCCATCGGTTCCGGATTCGTTCGCTTGATTAAAGCCAATCCTTCTGTTTTCCCATCATCTTTACTGCTGCAGCCAGTTAATAGGAGCATAATGACTGCTAGAGACATCCAGCTAACATATAAAATTCTCCGTTTTCTGAACATAGAATCACATCCTAATTTAACGTTCTATTATTATCTTCTTGTTTATCCCATTTTTTATGAATGGTAGGATTAGGAAATAAAAGAAACCCTTCCAAAGAGGAAGGGTTCCGTTTATTTAATAGGCTTTGTTTTTTTTGCTTTTATTACAGCCACAATCTTTTTTAATTTTGACAGGCTGATCTTTTTTGATTGGTTTCGCAGCATACTGCCATGGATTCTGTTTATAATTCATTTGTGACCCTCCTTTATCATCTATACCATACTATATGATAAAAAAGACAAGTTGTACTCCGTCAAATATCCATAATTTTACTGATAATCACTTCAATTATGGAACCGACTGCAGCAACGGCAAGGACCAAGATCAATACTTGCCCCATGAACACATGCTCAAGATAAAGGATGACCAGAAAGAGGCTGGACCACACACCTACACACCAAAAACAACTAAGCAATTGACCAATCCAACCACTCAATCCCTTTTCTTTTGGAACTAGGTAAACTTCAGCCGTCCCATCTTCACCTTTTTCTTCAATTTCTTTAAAGAATGGACGACGCAAAGGTTCGGTTATTTTATCAAAAACGATTAATCGAGTAAGCCTAAATGAAGCTAGACCTAATAGAAGCACGATTGTCAAATCAGACTGCGAGAGAAACATGTATATTTTGCTCCTTCACTAATTGGACTCTTCGATAATAGTAGCATTCATTATATCCGGCAATCTGACGAACCGGATATGGTTCCCCCTTTTGATCTTTACCGACTCCCCCCTCATCCCCATGACTTGAAACCTAACCGTTTCACCATGGATAACTGCTTCACAAACTGGTTTTGGGTATCCTTTATGTTGGGAAAGGCGTGTTATGAGGTCAGTTGTCGAAACCTTCTCCACCTTTTTCTTCCTTTTGGTTTTTTTCTTTTCTGGTTCAAGATCTATAGGAATTTCCTCGGCAGTTTCCACGGGCGCATGTTCTTGTTCTGGTTCAGGTACGTATTGGTCCGTTATTTTTTTTATTTCACTCAGTTCCGATTCAATTTCCTTCATTGCCTCGTACACACCGAACTCCTGTTTTATCTTTTCTATTTTTTGAGTCTTTCGGTCATCTTCGACTACTTCAGGCTCTGCTGACACTTCTTTCTTTTTTCTTTTTGTCCGGTAATCACTTTGCATGTTCCCTCTTTGGGCCTTCACTTCTACTTGATCGACATATAGTAAAGGTTTTGATTTTTTATCATTTTTATTTTCTGACATGCAAATCCTCCTAATATTTCAAGATAACCACGGATTGAAGCTGCTCTATATGGTATTTGACGACCTCTTTACCAAAATGATGCCTGATAAAAAGACTGGATTCCTGTTTTTGTTCCAACTTTCCGAATAGAGTGCGGCCATTAATGGTGAACTTACAAACAGGTTTAGGCGCAAAAGCAGGCAGTCTCCCCAATAATTCCAGCAATTCCTCCGTATTATAGGAACCATCTAGTCTCTTACTGGTAGGGTTTATCTGTTTGACCGGAGGCTCACATACTGTTTGCACCCCATTGGTAAAAGACAGACGCTTTTTCACGTCCATAACTTTCCCTCCTTCACTCATTCAACAATGGATTTCAAAGGGGTTCCCACCGATTTTTCACACTACAGGCTTTTATCTGCTCTATGTATCATCTATATGAAGCACTCCGTTTTTTATGCTCGGTAAGTAACCTTCTTCCAAAAAAGGAGAAACGTCCACTATTGGATATTCCGGAATGAAATGGAGATAACTAAACGAAGAATGATAGTAAAGGAGTAAACAAAGATGAGAAAAAACGGGAAAATTTCAACTGTACAACTATCTTTGATCATAATGACTGCTGTCGGTTTAAAGAATCATGTGACAATCCTCCCTCATTTATTACCGGCTGCAAAACGGGATGGGTGGATCACTGTCCTTATTTCCTTTTTTCTCATTGTGGGTTGGTGTGTGCTTTTGTACTTTATTCACAAAGCCACGGCACATGAAAATGTTTTCAAATGGGTCGAAATGAACATTGGCAAGCTGCCTGGGAAGGTACTAGCGATTTCCCTAAGCATGCTCTTCGTCATATTAGCGGCAGTCTCATTGAAAGAGATGGTGGTATGGACCAAGGTATCCTACTTACCGGTTACCCCTCCCTTCATTGAAATCATCCTATTCACGGGATTATGTTTTTTTCTCGCAAATACAAACATACAAACGATCGCCATCGTGAATACCTTCGTATTGACTGCAGTCATTGCATTCGGATTGTTTGTCGCCTTCACCAATATTCAATTCAAGGACTATACACTTTTGAGACCGGTGCTGGAACATGGGTGGAAACCCGTTTTTTCCGGTATCATCTATCCTTTATCCGGATTGATAGAATTGATGGCGCTTCTGTTCATGCAGCAAAAAGTTCATGGACCGTTAAAATATAAGGTGTTTTTCTTCAATGCCTTAATCCTTACTTTACTCATACTGGGACCGCTTATCGGATCGATTACCGAGTTTGGACCGAAGGAAGCTGCCAGACAAAAATATCCTGCATTTGAGCAATGGGGGTTGGTCACATTGGGCCGCTTCATCGAGCACCTTGACTTTCTGTCGATTTATCAATGGTTAACCGGTGCTTTTATAAGGGTCTCCTTTTTACTATTTCTATCCATCGAAGTCCTTTCCATTAAAAAGAAGCGGAATAAAACGATTCTACTCATCATTTTTTCCCTGGTCTTGATCATTTCTAATTTATATAGAATCAGTGATATCGATTTATATTTCATCATTAAAACATTTATCATGCCTGGAACTTTCTATTACTTTTTAGCGGTGTCCATTCTATTGAGCCTTTTCGTTTTTTTCAAAAATCGCCGAAAAAGGAGGACCAAATCCGATGTTCAACAAAAAGGAAAAGCAAGCATCCAAACCGATTAAGCAAGACTCGGTTACCAAAGAGCCTCTTCGTACAGATGAAGAATATTTGAAAGAGGTTTTCCGAAATTCTGAGGATGTTTTTTTTCAAAACGCTTTCTATCGTGATGATGCCCCTGTTAAAGTCACATTAATTGGCTGTGAAGGGTTGATCGACAATGAATTATTGAATAATCTTGTGTTCGAGAGGTTGACTCTTTTTTTCCAGAAATATAAAAAAGGAAAGATTACGGTCGAGGACTTAAAATCCTCCCTTCACCTCCCACAGTTAACAGAATTGACGACAACGGAACAACTATTTGCCGAGATATACTCGGGAAAATTGATCATCCATGTATTAGGTACGAATCGATTATTATCTTCCAATATAGCGAACCGTCCACAACGTAGTCCCGAGGAGACATCAGCTGAAGTTACCATTAAAGGACCTCGGGATAATTTCATAGAGGATTTATCAGTCAATGTCGCTTTGATCAGGAAGCGGATGCGCACCAATTCCTTAAGTGTGAAGCATTTTGAAGTAGGCAGACGTACCTTGACCAAAGTAGCTCTTTTATATATGGATGATATTTCTAATCCCGAGATGGTGGATCAACTTTCCAAGAAAATCGAATCACTTGATGTCGACGGAATTTATAGTGGGAATCAATTCATGGAATTGATCGAGGAAAAACCTGCTATCCTTTTTCCGAGGCATCACTATTCAGGAAAGCCTGATTTTGCGGTACAGTGCCTATTAAAAGGGAGGATATTGTTGCTCATCGATGGGATTGCTTATACCATGATCACTCCTATCAACCTTTTTATTATCTTAAAGACCTCAGAAGATAATGAATATACATCAACCTACGCCACCTTTGAAAGAGGACTTCGTATCTTCGGAATCTTTGTTGCTGCGCTTTTACCGGGTTTTTGGGTTGCCTTAACTACGTTTCATCAAGATCAGCTTCCCTTGATCCTTCTTGCCACTGTCGTTGAATCGAGGCGGGGATTACCGCTTCCCACTGCACTCGAAGCCATAACCATGGTCATCGTATTTGAAATCTTCAAGGAAGCCGGCATGCGCCTTCCAAGTTCGATTGGTCCAACATTAAGTGTCCTCGGCGCCTTAATTATCGGAGATGCTGCAATCCGATCTGGATTGACAAGCCCCGCCATGCTGGTCGTGATTGCAGGCTCAGCGGTAGCCACCTTCACGCTCGTTAACCAATCCATCATAGGGGTCATCAGTTTGGTCCGGCTTCTCTCGATTGCTTCTGCGTCCTTTTTAGGTCTGTTCGCTTTTTTCCTTCTTGCTCTATTTTTATGTGCATACGTGAGTAATATCCGAATATTAGGGGTCCCTTACTTGGAAGTGACCGCTAACTTAAGTCCAACCAATATATTTAAAACCCTTTTTAGAGTTCCCCCCACTTTCGATAAAAGAAGGCCTACCGTCATTGCGCCAAAAGACTCCACGAGGAAAGGGGATGATGAAAAAAAATGAAGTACAAGTTCATCCCATTACTGGTGCTTATCATCTTTCTTTCTGGGTGTTGGGATTCGAATGAACCGGAACGGCTTGTATATGCCCATGGGGTTGGAGTCGATTATAAGGACGGCAAGGTCGTCGTTTACCTTCAAATCATCAACTTACAGGGATTGGCTAAAACCGAAGCGGGTGGCGATCCAAGTTCACAAAATGCGAGTGATGTTGGAACTGGAACCGGGGATACACTGGAAGAAGCCATTTTCGATTTATATCATACGTCAGATCGTCGCATTTATTGGGGTCATCTTTCGTTTGTCATTTTTTCTGATGAAGCCCTTAATGCAGGGGGATTCAAAAAGACAGTGGATTTTCTGGACCGCTATCGTGAAACGCGTTACCGCATTTTCTTTTATATGACCAAGGAATCAGTTAAAGAAGCAATGCTGGTTGCTCCTATCGAAAATATTTCCCTGGCTTTTTCTAAATTAAGCGATCCCGAGGGGAACTATAAGCAAAGCTCATTTATACCACCCATAAACTTGAGGGAACTTATCATTGAAATGGACGAACCAGCTTATTTTGTTTCCATTCCCCGAATGAAAGTGACAAAACAATGGAGCGGCCAGAAAGAAAAAAAGAAAGACTTGCTGTTGGATAGCATTGCAGTCATTTCAGAAAATAAGATTAAAACCATTTTTCCTACTCGTGCAATGAAAGGGGCAAGACTGGTAAATAAGAACTTTGTTCGCGATAGTGTTACACTTTTCCCGGGGACCAGGCAGGACACTTCTGTCATTGTTTACGAAAAAAAGGTTAAAATGAAACCGGTTATAGAGAAGGATGGAAAGGTACGGTTTCACATCAAGATGAAACTTAAATCGAGCATCGAGACGATGAAGGTGGATTCATCACCTAAGGAATATGAAAGAGAATTAAAGCGTATTCTCAAAAAGGAAATCAAATACACCTATAAATATGCAAAAGAAAAGAAAGTCGATCTATTCAGACTTTCTGAAACCCTTTATCGAAAAGACATTAAAAAGTGGAAGGAAATTCAAAAAGACGGAGAAATTCCATTAGAAGATGACACGATTAAATCGATAAAGATCGAAGTGAACCTACAAAATACCGGGAAGGATAAATTGACTCCAATTTTTGAAGACCAAAAGGATAAGGGGCATATGGACCGATAAAAGGTTATCGTTGTCGAAAACATAAGAAAATAAAAAGCCAGAATGCTTATACATGAAAGCATCCTGGCAATATGGGGGCATCAATGACGAGATTGTCTATTGAGGCCCCCTATTCCTCATCCAATAATATGGTAACCTGAATCCACATGGATATTTTCCCCTGTGATTCCGCGTGACATGTCACTGAATAGGAAAACGGCAGTGTCCCCGACTTCCTCCGGAGTAGTTGTACGACGGAGCGGTGCTTCTTCTTCGATTTTCTTCAAGATGGTGTTGAAGTCACGAACGCCTTTGGCGGAAAGGGTGCGAATTGGCCCTGCAGATATGGCATTGACACGAATATTATCCTTACCAAGATCACTTGATAAATACCGTACGTTGGCTTCAAGTGACGCCTTAGCCACACCCATCACATTATAATTCGGCATGACTCTTTCGCCACCAAGATAGGTCATGGTGACAATGCTTCCACCTTCTGGCATGATTTCTTTCGCCGCCTTAGCCACAGCCGTTAACGAGAAGGAACTAATATTGTGCGCAAGCAAGAATCCTTCACGGCTAGTATTGACAAAATCACCATCTAGCTCTTCTTTATTAGCAAATGCCACACAATGAGCGACACCATGAATGACTCCCACCTTCTCCTTAATGGAAGCAAAGCACTTCTCGATATCTTCATCCTTTGTTACATCGCATTGCAGGATGATTGAAGGTTCGCCCTCCAAAGTGGAAGACAACTCCTTGACACTTTTTTCTGTACGTTCTTTCCCATATGTAAAAATCAGCTTGGCACCCGCTTTATGTAAGGAACGGGCCACTCCCCAAGCGATGCTTCTTTTGTTGGCGACACCCATGATGACGAACGTTTTTCCTTCTAATGAAAAAGTCATGTGTATATGATCCTCCTAAAATTAATACAAGTTATTAGTACCTGATACTAATTTCCATTATAACAAATAATAAGAAAGAAAAATACCGTTTTCTAACCTACTGAAAATGTAAGCGAAAGTCGAATCCTTCGCTTACAATAAATACCCCATCAATAAAGTGGCCAATCCGAAATAGATGAGAATACTGATGATATCATTAATGGTTGTAATGAAAGGACCAGATGCAACGGCAGGGTCAATTTTCATTTTATGCATGAGCAACGGGACCAACGATCCGGCTAGCGTCGCCACAATCAAGGTAATGAAGATCGAAATGCCGACCAATAACCCTAACATGAAATCGTGTTTCCAAAAGTAGACAATACCCGTTATAACGATTCCACAAGTCAAACCGGTAATAAACCCCGTCCCAGCCTCTCGGATGATCAGTTTCCATTTACTTTCCTCTTCCAAATCACCTGTCGCAATTCCTCGAATCGCGACAGCAAGAGCCTGTGTCCCCGTATTTCCGGCCATCCCGCCAATCAAGGGGATGAAAACGGCAAGGATGGCTTTTTGGCTAAGCGTCTCTTCAAACCTCCCGATCAGACTCGCAGTCAATAAACCTAGAAATAAAAGGATGACCAACCACGGCAATCGCTTTTTCGCAGCTGAAAAAGCACTTTTATCTACATGGTCAAGGTCGGATACACCTGCTAATTTGGAGTAATCATCCGATGCTTCTTCGTCCATGACATCAATGATATCATCGACGGTTATAATCCCTAATAGATGGTTCTGAAAATCCACAACCGGCACGGCTAGAAAATTATAATCCCTAATTTTACGCGCCACTTCTTCCTGGTCCTCTGAGACAGGGACGGAAACGACCCGTTCATCCATCAAATCACCAATCAAAGCATCTTCATCCGCAATGATTAATGTCCGCAGTGATAACACGCCAAGTAACTTTTTATCTTGGTCCGTAACAAACACATAATAAATCGTCTCTGCTTGCGGGGCTTCCCGTTTTAAAATCTGCATGGCCGAACGCGCCGTTTCGTTTGCTTCAATTGCAATGAACTCGGTGGTCATTATACTTCCGGCAGTCGACTCTTCATAATGCAGCAGTTCTTGAATCTCACTAGCCGCTTCATCATCCATGATCGTCAAATAGCTAACGGCTTGCTCATCGTTGATTTCGTTCAGGACATCGGCCGCATCATCTGCGTACATATGGGAAAGCATATCGGCTGCATAGGAAGGATCCATTTCAGCTAGAAGGTTTTCGTATTCTTCTTCATCTATTTCTATATTTTCAAAAAGGTCCGCCATTTCTTCCGGTGATAAGTAGCGATACAATACTGGCCGGTACTCTTCCTTTAAACTCGTATAAAATTGGGCCTGATCATAAGGATGCATATCAAGGAACTCTATACGGAACTGATCCAGATTTTCATGTTTAAGTGCGTTAACCAAAAGGTCTCTATTCTGTTTATTAATTTCTCTTTCCATCTTCTCTTCCAAGGTTACACCTCCCAAACATTTTTTTATTTTGTACTTAATATATTATTTTTTGAAATAATACTATACTAATACCATAAATATAAATAAAACAAACAAAGGACGTGTAGTATGAAGATTGATATCATCGGAGACATACACGGTTGCTTCACTGAATTTAAGGAATTGACGTTGAATATGGGCTATGGCTGGGAAAGCGGAATTCCAGTCCATCCCCACGGGAGAATATTAGGATTTGTGGGTGATTTGACTGACCGTGGTCCTGAATCACTCCGTGTTATTGAAGTCGTTTACGAATTGGTCATCAACAAAAAAATTGCGCTTTATGCACCAGGAAATCACTGTAATAAACTGTATCGGTATTTTTCAGGAAATAAGGTACAGGTATCTCACGGACTGGAGACAACTGTAGCGGAGTACCAGGCGTTGAATAACCGTGAACAGAAGAAAATCCGTAAACAGTTCATGGATTTATATGAACAATCTCCCCTATATCAATTAATCGATGAAGGCCGTTTAATTATAGCTCATGCAGGCATCCGTCACGATTTAATCGGTCAATATGGCAGCAAGGTAAAAACCTTTGTCCTTTATGGCGATATCAATGGGGCCAAGCATCCTGACGGTTCCCCTGTCAGAAGGGACTGGGCCCAATCCTATAAAGGGAAAGCGTGGATTGTGTATGGCCATACTCCCGTTCCTGAAGCCATCTGTGTCAATCGCACCTACAACATTGATACCGGGTGCGTTTTTGGTGGGAAGCTCACTGCCCTTCGCTACCCGGAAATGGAATTGCAGAGCGTTCCCTCTTCTTTACCCTATGTAGCAGATAAATTCAGGTCCTCTTCTAAATAACCAAAAAAACTCGCCGGTTTTGGTGAGTTTTTTTGGGTTTGAGTTTTTTCATACTAATTCTTTTCTAGAAGAACCAACATATCCAGGGGTAGGTTTTCCTGAAACTTCAATACTTTTTTTGTAAAGGGATGCAGGAACTTCAATTCATAGCAATGAAGAGCCTGACGGTCAATCCTATCCCTGTGGCCGCCATACAGATCATCGCCTGCAAGCGGGTGTCCAATATGGGCCATGTGCACCCTTATTTGATGTGTCCTGCCTGTCAGAAGTTCCAGCTTAAGGAACGTATGATCTTCTGTGTGGGCTTGTACTTCAAAGAGTGTACAAGCATAACGGCCGTCTTCCCGTACTTCACGTTCAATAATACTTGTCGATTTCCGACCGATGGGTACCTCTACTTTTCCAACGGGGCCCTCGATTTGACCCTCAGCTACCGCTTGATAGCGCCGTTTAACTTGCCCCAACTTTTGCTGTTCACTTAAAAGATGGTGGATATGCCTATGCTTCGCAATCAAGACCAATCCCGAGGTATCGCGGTCAAGTCTAGTAACGATATGGATCGTTGCCTGTATATCCCTCTTTTTATAGTAACCAGCTAATCCATTTGCAAGGCTCCCATTCGGATGTTCACGGGAAGGGATGGTGTTCATGGATTGAGGCTTGACTACGACTAATACATAATCGTCTTCATAACGGATTTGAAGGGGAATATCTTCAGGTAATAGCCCCTCGCTTCCCTCTTCCGGTGGAAAAATGACGGTGATGTCATCACCAGTTTTTATGCGCTCCCTCACTGTCACCTCAAGACCATTGACCATGATGGAACCGCCTTTAAATTTAATATCCGTTAATGCCCGTTTTGAGATATCGCATTTGCCGAGAAAGTCTCTCAATAAAGAGCCAGAATCCTCTTCAGAAACCGCCCAACTTAAAGAAAATTTTTGATTAGACATGAGGTAATATAATCTCCTTAATTGGCAATGAATGAATCATGGACCCTTTTCCAGAAAGGAAACGGCCGGAATCTTGCAAAACGGATCTTTTCATCCGCCACCCGACATTGAATGGATTTCACATCTTCTTGTAGTAGAGTCAGATGATCAATCGTGATTTGAAAATTGACAGCATTGACTGGCCTGAACATGCACGTATGATGCGCAGGCAGTAAAAGTGGAGATCCAACCGTCCTGAACACCCGGTTATTAATCGACGCCAATTCCGTTATTTGAATTGCATCTATCGAAGGGTGGACGATGGCCCCTCCCAGCGCTTTATTATAAGCGGTGCTTCCAGAAGGAGTGGCAATGCATAGTCCATCCCCACGGAATGTTTCGAAGTGCTGACCACGTATCTCTACATCCATGACCAATGTCCCTTCGACGCTTTTGACCGTTGATTCATTTAATGATAAGAATCTTGCTTCCCGTCCACCATGCTGATAGCGCACAATCGTTTCCAACAGAGGATATTCGACGACTTGAAAAGGAGTCTTTGCTAAAGCAATCACTAGTTTCTCTATTTCATCGGGAGTCCAATCCGCATAAAATCCGAGGTGCCCCGTATGCACACCGACAAAGGCCGTCTTATCGAGCCGATTCTTATATCGATGAAAAGCATATAACAGCGTACCGTCACCGCCGACCGAAATGACGATATCCGGCTGATCTTCATCATATTCCAATTGAAAGTCTTGGAGATACGTCCTCATCCTTTGCATTAACGTATTAGATTTTGCATCTCCCTTTGAAGTAATCGCAAATTTCATACAATACCACCTAACTCTGTTTGAATTCTTCCGTCTTTATCTTTACCACTTTCAGGAATCCTTTTTCCTTGAAAAAAGACGCTGTGCCTCCTGTATTTCAGTACGGATTTGTGACATTTCCGCATCAAGCAGGAACGCAGCCTCTGCAGCACGTTTCAATCGTAATTGGATATCTTCGGGGAAAGCCCCTTGATATTTATAATTTAAAGAGTGTTCAATGGTTGCCCAAAAGTTCATAGCCAAGGTTCTGATTTGAATCTCGGCCAATATGTTTTTCTCACCATGAATGGTCTGGACAGGATAGCGAATGACAACATGATAGGAACGGTAGCCACTTGCTTTTTTATGGGAAATATAATTTCTTTCCTCTACAATCTCAAAATCATTCCGGCTCCTCAGGAGTCCTACGACCTGTTCAATATCATCGACGAACTGACACATCATCCGAAGTCCGGCGATATCTTGTATCTCAGCCCCAAACTTATCGATGGGAATACCCTTCTGACTAGCCTTGTTCAAGATGCTGTCAATCGGCTTCACCCTACCCGTTACGAACTCTATGGGAGAATGAATATTCTCTCTCTCAAATTGTTTTCTTAAGCCTTTTAATTTAACTTTTAATTCCTCAACGGCCTGTATATAAGGCGCTAAGAAATCGTCCCAACTTTCCATTGCCACACCACCCACTTCTTTCGAAACGCCTGTTCAAATCTGGTATGGGCAGAACGATTCGAATCATCTGTATGAGTTCCTCCAGCAGTTCTTACCACTGCTTCTCCCCAAGGATATGTATAGTGAAAAATATGTATAATTTTGATGTTGCTGTATACTGAACTAATTTATATGCTCAATGTTTATATTTTATCATATTCGGCAATTGATTCCTAAATATTCAAGTATGATAATGAAAAAATATTCATTCGATTTGACAGCTCGAATGGTTCTTATATGATTAAACTAAAATAACAGCTTGGAGAGGGATAAACCATGGATCAACATATCGAAATTGAATTTAAGAATCTTTTGAATGAAAAAGAATTCAAACAGCTTTTGGACCATTTTCAAGTACATTCATCAACCTTCAAAACTCAGCAAAATCACTATTTTGATACAGCAAAATTTCAATTGAAAGGTCAGAACTCAGCCCTCCGTATACGGGAGAAAAATGGCCAGTATGAGTTAACCTTGAAGCAACCCGCAAGCGAGGGTCTATTGGAAACCAATCAAGCGATCACGAAGGATATCGCAAATTCCTTCTTAAAAGAAGGAATTTTCCCTGAAGGCCCTGTCCATGACCTGATTATAGAAAACAATCTAATTCCAGAGGATTTCACATGTTTTGGCACTTTACAAACGGACCGTTCAGAATTCCCATTCCAGGGAGGTTTGCTTGTTTTAGATCATAGCTCATATTTGGGACATGAGGATTACGAGCTCGAATATGAAGTGACGGATCGGGCCGATGGGCAAAAAAAGTTTTTTAAACTTCTAGAATCACTTCAAATTCCGGTACGGAAAACCGAAAATAAAGTAAAGAGATTCTATCGGGCGAAATTCAGTGATTAAATCCGACCAAAAATAGATATGGAGGTGGTACATTTGAAAGTTCAGGACTTTAGGACATTGATGGATTTGCAAGCCATACAACAATTCTCGACAGGCACTATCACGAATACATCCTCGTCGCGATCAATGTTTCAGGAAATGCTGACGGGACTCATGTCAAGCGATACTTTGGAAAACACATCGCAATCATTGGGGTCCCTTCTGTCTAACGTAGAAACTGAGGCAAAGTCCATCCTTCAATCCAACACGATACATTCACTCAACAACCCGTTGACAACCGCTCTCCCAGAAAAAAAGACAAGCGAGACGGTCACGAACTTTGATGATATGATCAGCGAGGCCGCGACTCTATATAACCTTCCGGAAAAATTGATTAAGTCAGTGATTAAACAGGAATCCAATTTTAACCCATCAGCGACAAGCTACGCTGGGGCAGCAGGGCTCATGCAGTTGATGCCTGCGACCGCAAGAAGTCTGGGAGTAGAAGACATAACCGATCCCAAGCAAAATATCATGGGTGGGAGTAAATACTTAAGCCAGATGCTCTCCCGTTATAACGGGGATGTCCAAATGGCCCTTGCAGCCTATAATGCCGGACCGGGTAACGTCGATAAATACAACGGCATACCGCCTTTTTCCGAAACTCAAAATTATGTTCAGAAAGTGTTCAATAACTTTATGAGCTGAAATCATTAGCCGACCCTTCTTCTGGGTCGGCTATTTTTATCGTTGATATCTTTTCGAAAACAGCTTGAACAACTGCAAAATTCCCCTCCTCCATTTGTGAAAAAACATTATGGGGAAGTATTATTGAAGCTAGATATTTGTTATATGAGTAAGCGATTGTTAAAATATGATTAAATATCAAACATCTTTCTTTTAAAGGAGTAATCAACATGACGAAAGAGAACCCTACACCATATGAATTAATTGGAGAGGGACAATTACACAAGTTAATTGATGCATTTTACTCCAACGTTAGTCAACATCCGGAACTGAAACCGATTTTTCCTGACGATTTATCAGAGACAGTCCGTAAACAAAAACAATTCATGACGCAATATTTAGGGGGGCCTTCCTTATACACCTCGGAACACGGTCACCCTATGTTGCGGGCTCGACATATACCTTTTGAAATTACACCAGATCGTGCAAAAGCATGGCTTTCCTGCATGTATCACGCTATGGACGAAATTGGTCTTGAAGGTGAAATTCGCGAATTTTTCTACCATCGCCTCTATTTGACAGCACAGCATATGATCAATACATCCGGTATAGACGGGAAAGGAGAAGACAGTTGAGCACACAAAAACCAGTTTTCAATATTTCCGATTGGATAAAAACACAACATTGTTATGATGTAGGAAAGAAACCATTAGAAATCTATGTTTTTGTTGATCCACTTTGCCCTGAATGCTGGGGCCTTGAACCAATCATAAGAAAATTGCAGGTGGAATATGGCCAGTTATTCAGCCTACGTCATGTTTTAAGTGGAAAGATTAATTCACTAAATATCGGCAATCATAAAAACTTTGAAAACATCGCCCAAGTTTGGGAAAAGACAGCCAGCCGTTCTGGAATGTCTTGTGATGGAAGCTTATGGACCGAAAATCCCATTTCCTCTCCCTACGCTGCATCCATAGCCATTAAAGCGGCCGAATTACAGGGTAGAAAACTAGCCATTCGTTTCTTAAGGCAGCTTCAAGAATACGTTTTCATTGGAAAAAAGGATATTTCCAATATCAAGGTACTGACCGAATGTGCTCAAAGCGTAGGGTTGGATGTAGAAGAATTTCTTCATGACATAAACTCCTCCAGTGCATCCAAAGGCTTTCAATGTGACTTGAAAATCACAAGTGAAATGGAGGTCACTGAAATTCCTTCACTCGTATTCTTCAATCAAAATATTGAGGAAGAAGGAATTAAGGTTTCTGGGGTATATTCCTATGAGGTATACGTTCAGATATTGAGGGACATCTTAAATGGTCTCCCAGACCCAGCTGAGCCACCTTCTCTTGAGGAGTTTATACGTTGTTTTAAACTAGTTGCCACCAAAGAAATTGAAACGGTCTATAATATGAGTAAAAGTACCGTGGAGCTGGAAATGAAAAAGCTCGTTTTAAAACAAGTGGCAGAAAAAATACCTGCTAAGTACGGAACATTTTGGAGGTACACCGAAAAGCCGACGAAATGACGGTCTTATCGAACGCCCCCTCTCATCTACACAAAAAGCCCGGCAAATTGGGGAATTTGCCGGGCTTTGTCTTTTTATTCATATATTTGAACAAAAGGGGATGGGAAATTTACACGATCAAACAAAGGGGTATAAGTTTAGATGTGATTCACTTCATTTAGTACTATAACAGATTTCCCATCATTTCATCAACTGATTTGTGTATAAGTTCACAATATGTTCACTTTTTCTTTTATGAATTCGGAAGAAATAGCTTCTTCCTCCATTTAAATACAAGAAAACCGGTGAATTGGGGAATTCACCGGTTTTCTGTATATTTATACGAACAAAGGGGATGGAGAAATTTCACGATCAAACAAAGGGGTATAAGTTTGGTGTGATTACTTCATGTTAGTAATATAGCAGATAGCTAGACCATATTTCAATCACTTTGTGCATAATTTCACATTTTGTTCACTTTTTTTCCGTTGGTCTTTCATCCACCATTTTCGCAAATTACCGAATGAAGACATCCAACAACAAGAAAACCCGGTAAATTGGGGAATTTACCGGGTTTTCTTATCTATTAATACGAACAATAGGGGATGGGAGAAATCTTCACGATCAAACAAAGGGGTATAAGTTTAGATGTGAATTACTTCATGTCAGTAATATACCAGGTGAGCGACCCACTTTCAACTACTTTGTGTCTTATTTCACAAATTGTTCACAAGTGAATAATTCAAATTTTTCGAGAATGAATCTCGTTTCATTCTATAGCCAAGTTCATTTTCTTTTATTTTTCCTTACTCACTTTTCTAGAGTTTGATAAATAGATAAAAGCCCGGCAAATCGCGAAATTTGCCGGGCTTTTATCTATTTATACGAATAAGGGGATGGGAGAAATTTCACGAATCAACAAAGGGGTATAAGTTGGATGTGATAACTTCTATATCTGTACTATATCAGATTTAATCTAAACAGTGCAAGTAGATTGTGCTTCATTTCACATTATTGTCATATTCTCCGAATAACCTCTTTCTTCAAAACATATTATTTAAAGAAAGTGTACCGACATCTTTCCATTCCATTTAGCGGAGGTGCTAGTTTTGAGAAGTACGATTTTACTTATCCTCCTGATCAGCTCCTTATTCATCCAACTACTTGGAATCATGCAGCTCATTCCTTTGTATGTCACTTCCCCCATCTTGTTTTTTGTTTTTTTCATTATTCTTCATAGCTTCAATCAGAGAAATCGATTTAAAGGTCTATAGCAACATACATAAAAGAGCCAACCGACTTTTTCTGTAGGCGGTTGGCTCTTTTACCATTTATTTTGTTAAAAGCTGTTCCAATTCATTTAACTTTTCTTCGAATACGTTCAACGCTTCTTGTACAGGTTCAGCCTTCGTCATGTCGACGCCCGCCTTTTTTAATACCTCAATCGGATAATCTGAACTTCCTGATTTCAAGAATTCCAAATATCGTTTGACAGCTGGTTCTCCTTCTGTGAGAATCTGTTTACTTAGAGCAGTAGCTGCACTAATTCCTGTCGCATATTGATAAACATAGTAATTATAGTAGAAGTGTGGAATACGTGCCCATTCAAGACCGATTTCCTCATCAATCACTACATTCTCTCCAAAATATTTCTTGTTAAGTTCATAATATTCCTTCGTCAACATATCAGCGGTTAACGCTTCCCCATTCTGTGCCTTTTTATGGATGGTATGTTCGAACTCGGCAAACATCGTTTGACGGAACAGTGTACCACGGAAGCCTTCTAAGTAATGATTCAATAAATAGATACGTTTCTTTTCATCATCTATCGTATTCAGCAAGTAATCGTTCAACAGGTTTTCGTTACAAGTAGAAGCAACCTCCGCTACAAAAATCGAATAATTCCCATAAGGATACGGTTGGTGTTTACGGGTATAGTAGCTATGGACCGAATGACCAAATTCATGAACAAGGGTGAATAGGTTATTCACGTTATTCTGCCAATTCATTAAAATATACGGATTGGTTCCATATGTTCCAGAGGAATAGGCCCCGCTTCTTTTCCCTACATTCTCTTGTACATCCACCCAGCGATTCTCAAACCCTTCCTTTAAGACATTTATATAGTCTTCTCCAAGTGGGGCAAGTCCTTTAAGTACATATTCCTTCGCCTCATCATACGTCACTTCCATCTTCACTTCTTTTACGAGCGGAGCGAATAAATCATACATATGAAGCTCGTCTAACTCGAGAACCTTTTTGCGTAAGTCGAGATAACGATGTAACAATGGCAAATTGTCATTGACCGTTTGAACGAGGTTATCGTATACACTTTCTGGAATATTATTATTACTTAATGCCGCCTGGCGCGCGGATTCATATTTACGTACTGTTGCGTTGAAGTTATGATTCTTCACCTCACCTGATAAGGTAGAAGCAAATGTATTACGGAACTCTCCATACTTGCTGTATATGCCTTTAAATGCGTCTTGACGGACACGGCGGTCTTCGCTCTCAAGGAAACGAATATACCTTCCATGAGTGATTTCCACTTCATTGCCCTCTTCATCTTTAATAACGGGGAACTTCAAATCCGCATTATTCAACATGCTGAAGATATTGCCGGAATTATCGAGTACTTCGGAGGCCTGAGCCAGTAATGACTCCTGTTCTGCATTTAAAATATGCGGTCTCTGTAGGTTGATTTCCTCCAAAGAATGTTTATATAACTTTAGTTCTTCTTTTTCCTCCAAAAATTCCTGGACTTTGTTTTCATCAATGCTTAACAGTTCTGGAACGATATATGAGAAGGCTGCAGCAGCCTGAGCATACAGTGCCTTCGCCCTGTCTTCCATTCCTTGATAAAAGGGATTCGTTGTATCCTGGTCGTTGCGCATATGTGAATACGCATACACTTTACCCATCTTTTCAAATACTACATCTTGGAATTGAAGTGCCGCAAATAGCTTTTCAGCGCTTTCACCCAATGTCCCTTTATATGCTTCCGCTTTCAACAGCTGTTCTTTTACATCTTTGAAGGCTGCTTCCCAATCTTCCTCCGTCGCATATATATCCTCAAGTCTCCATGTATCTTCAGCCGGAATCTCACTTCTTGAAGGTAATGTGTTCACTTTAGTTTCCTGTGTCATAATAAATTCCTCTCCATTCTAATAAAACTTACCCTTATTACCCTTATCTTTACCAGGGCATGTACGACTTATTTACTTCCTGAGCCATTTGCATTTCCCATGCAAAACGATACTTCTCTTACTCCATACTATTCTGCGTTCACCATCATAATCCTGCTACAACCCAGTCAAAAGGAATAGAGTGGTTATAACTCATTATAATGGATATATGCCTTTTCTATCATAATCTTGCTCTGTTGATAGAAAATTCTTTCTAAAGCCTCACTTTGATCACTTGTAATCGGCACAGTAAACGGAGTGGTAACCGTAAAGATTCCTTCTTTCCACTCTTTTAAATATCCCAGCTTTTCTAATAACTGAATATACTTTCTTACAGGGTTTCCCACATCTTTCTCCTTGATAAGAGGTAAAGGGCGCTGCCTAATATTCCCCAGCTTGATTCGTCTAATGAAATGACCGAGCACTTCATTCATTTCAATTTTTTCCCCGATTTTTTTCTTTTGAAACACATCCATGTATAGCCAAGCTTGCCATTCGATTGCCGGTGTCTCGATTAGGTGCATGCCTTGAATTGGAACACCGATTTCTATGGGAATCGTTGCAGGAGAAAGGTGATGGGTATAGAGGCCATAAAAGATAGGATCACTCCTTTTTGCTGTTCTTACCCGGTGGAGGCACCAGCTTTTCCGTTTCTTTCTCCAAGCCATCAAAAAAGGAAAGGCATCACAATATCGAGGTGTAATTTGATTGGGGGATAGAAGATTTAAAGGGGCTGTGGTCAGTTCTGCCAAAACGCTTCTTTTTGAGAAAGGGGTCATGTTTTTCAATGCGGATAGTTGATGAGATTCAGGACAATACATCCACAGAAATGGATGCTGATACGTACCACTGACAAATAGCCACTGAAAGGCAGATAGACTGAATTCATATTTACTCTTTCGTTTCAATTGCTTGGCGTCCATGATCCAAATGGGTATGATTTTCACACTTTGATAGGCTCTTGTCCGTTCATGGAAGTCAGCCTCGGAAATGATGGAGCACTGGAATTCTATCGCGTAGCGCTGATCATCGATTGTCAGCAATATATCCGTCCTTCTCTTGATTGCGGGAATATAGGCTTCTAACTTCGCATGAAACTTATGTGATACCAACCATTGATACAGGTTTCTTTTTCCCATTAAATGATAAGTGGATTCAGGTTCCGATGAAGCATGGCACGAAGTATTATTCTTGTGGGCAAAATGAGGGATTTTTATCATTCCGGCTTTGATCATCACTTCTGTTTTACAGCAGGGACAGAAATATCCTGTTGATGCCTTCATTGCCAGGAGCTGGTTTCCCGTCAGTTTTTCAGGAAGGGTGATCCATGTCCCATCCTCTTTCATTGCACTAAGCATATTTCTCCTCCCCTCCTACTATATCCATTCTCCCTTGGCCTGGAAAATTCCTTTAAAATAAAAAAAATGCCGTGATGGCATAAATGGATCATCATAGGAGCGGTGACAATAGTCTGCAAGTGGATTCCAAAACTTTCAGACCAAAGTTGCGATTGGAAAATACTTTCAACTGTATTTCCTGTGATACCTTTAGATCCTTCAAATAATCATCTACTAGCGTCTGTGTACTCTCTGTACGGTAAAGGAAGGCATTGACTTCGAAATTCAAATGAAAGCTCCTCATATCGATATTAGCGCTGCCAATTGAAGCCAATTCGTTATCCACTATGACAATCTTGCTATGCATGAAGCCCTCATTATATTGAAATATCCTGACCCCTGCTTCCAAGAGCTCAGAAAAGTACGTTCTTGAAGCATGGAATACAATCCACTTATCTGGGTTCCTCGGGACCAGTATTCGCACATCCAATCCACTCAGGCCCGCCACCTTCAATGCCTGAAAAATATCCTCATCAGGGACGAAATAGGGAGATGCAATCCAGATGGACTTTTCCGCCGAATTTATCATGCTGAAAAAAAGGTTCTTAATAACCGTCCATTCACAATCAGGACCACCGGCTATCATTTGTACGCCACCAAGGTCCTGCAAAACTGGCTGACTTGTACCAATATAGGCATCCGACAAATAGCTTTGGTTTGTACTATAGTACCAATCCTGTGAAAAGATGAGCTGTAGCGTTCGGACCGCTTCACCTTCTACCAAAAGGTGAGTATCACGCCAAGACCCGTAATTCGCATTAAGCCCCAAATATTCATCGCCAATATTAAGGCCACCGATAAAACCAATGGTCCCATCGACAATAATCATTTTTCGATGATTCCGAAAATTGAACGTACTATTTATGAAAGGAAGATGGATGGGTCCAAAGGGAACAATCTCTACGCCTGAATCCCTCATTTCATCAATATAAGGGCGGGCCAGGGACCAACATCCCACCGCATCATATAAAAAGCGTACCCGCACCCCTTCTTTTGCCTTTTGGATCAAGATATCCTTCAAAGTGCAACCACTGTCATCATCCCGTACAATATAATATTCCAAATGAATATGGTGTTTAGCTTTCCTCAGTTGCTTCAGGATACTAGCATACGTCTCTTTTCCATTTGTTAGTATTCGGGTTTTCGATGCAAACGAAATGGAACTGTTTCCAAGCTTTTCAGCGAGGGAAAATAACCTTCGATGACGCAACTTCACTCCCCGTTTTTCCCAGGTATCTACTTCCGTGCCGCGTTTAAGGAACTCATGCTTATCCAAAAAATACTTCCTACGAAACTTTCTCTCTTTTCGAAAATTCCCGCCAAACAACAAATAAAAGATGAACCCGATAACAGGAAAAGCCCCAAATGCAATGATCCATGTGATCGTTTGAATGGGATGACGATTTTCGATGAAAATATTAAATCCAATGATCACCAACGAAAGGGCCAACAACAGACTTAGATACCCCCTAACCCCCACTTCTTCCAGTAGGAGATACCATGGGCTACCTAACATGAGTACAAGTACTAGAAAACTTAAACCAACCTTCCCGTTCATTTATGACTACCTCCAATTACAAAACGCAGGTGCACGTAAAAGCTTCTGTTGAGGTGCATGACTTATCAAGGGTAAAAAAAACCGATTTCTAAGAAATCGGCCTAAAAATATTATGCGAAATATTTATCTACTGTGGAGAGTACATCATTTTCTATGACTACTTTTCCGTATTCATCAAGCATGTGTACCGTTATTGGGGATTCCTCGCTGTATTCCAACAATAGACTTAAGACATTATCAATTTCTTCCTCGTCAATTTCAGCTTCGGAAAATTCAATATATAGATAATATTTATTTTGATAAGCATAAAGCTTCGTTGTCCAGGTATCCAAACCAGAACGCTTGCTTAAAGAAATGACATCTTCAAAATCCTCGAATATTGTGATGAATTCAATCATCCCATCTTCAAATGTCATGGTGCTCTCTTCATCTTTACCTTCAAAGTGTTGATCAAGAAGCGTATCTACTTTGTCTGTTACACTTAACTCTTTTAACTTATCATCCGATAGAGGCAACTCAAGTTTCTGACCATCTTTGGCAAGTTGGGCTTTTGTGACCAAGACTTCCAAGCCTTTTTCCAATGCTTGAACTTGAATCCATAACGGACCTTCAATCATGAATTCCTCTTCCTGATGCACTTCATCCATCATTTCCCAAAAAAGTTCTTCACTTCTCTCACGGCTATACCAAATTTCTTCCCGGTCGAAGCCTCTTTCCTCGATATCTATATAGGATATATAAAATTTTACTGTATCATCATTAATACGTTCGATTTCCATGATTCCCCTCTCCCTTCCTTTCTCATTTTGAAGGGATAATAACCCCCAAGCGAAAATTGCTCTTAAAAGCTCTTTACCCAAAAGTTCATACTGTAAATCATGCTACATTAAAACAGACTATTTTACCTCATTTTATGACAAAACCTTGAAGAAGGGAAATAAAAAACATCAATATCATAAAAACAATTGTTTGCCTAATATTCCATTCATTTTATAAAAAAAATCGTTCATATGCAACTTTCACGAAGACGGTGCCGTATTTCATTCATATTCTATATTGTATACAGTTAATGGTTATTTACATGCTTTATTTATCCAATCCAGCCCTGACCATTGTCACAAGAGCCTTGTCGCCCCAAGAAAAAGATATATGTATAAACAAAAAGCTCTGCACTATTCTCAGCAGAGCTTGGAAAACACTTATTCATTAATTTACCATACGTTGTGCTTCTAGCAATTGGAACGTACGTACTTTCCGTGGTAAGAAACGACGAATCTCATCTTCGTTATACCCAACTTGAAGACGCTTCTCATCAAGGATAATCGGGCGTCTTAGCAAACCAGGGTTTTCTTTAATCAATTTATATAACTCTTGTAGAGGCAAGCTCTCTAAGTTAACATTTAACTTTTGAAACGTTTTTGATCTGGTTGAGATGATTTCATCCGTACCATCTTCCGTCATACGTAGAATTTCTTTGATTTCCTCTATTGAAAGAGGTTCCGAGAAAATATTTCTTTCTGTATAACCAATCTCATGTTCCTCTAACCATGCTTTTGCTTTTCTGCATGACGTACAACTTGGGGATGTATATAATGTTACCATGTTTACCCACACTCCCTAAATATAGAATCGGTGATCTATGAGGGGAAATCTATTATCATTCACAACTACGATTCTAATTTGAAATAATTTTAAATAAGCATTTCTTTTAATTAATTATACACTAATTCATTTAAAATGAATACCCTTTTTCAAAATTGAAACTATCCTTTATAACTTCCTATTTCATCTGTACTATAGGCACTTCGTTTTTTTATGTAATACATTACAACGCTATTTTCTAATTGAAAATATGCACCTATTATTCTCATTTAAGTTGCAAATTGCCCCTCATTTTCCCTTTATTTTTTTCATTTGCTCATTACTTTTTATTTACCCCCTTTTTTTAGCTATAAACTAGTGATTATCATTTATAATTTCTTTAAGTATCCTTTAATTCCTTCTTCCTTCTTAAAAACCCTCCTTTTGACTGCTTAAATCAATTAAATTAAATGCATGCTCCATACAAATCATCATTTACAGGGACGGAAAATAAATATGCATTCCGCACCACGATATAAAAGAGCCGACGAATTTAGTCGGCTCCTGTGTCATTTCATATCTTTTTAAACCCTATCACTTTCCACTTCTGTTTCTATATTCAATACTTCGTCTACTGATTGATACGATTTTCCATATAGATGCTTATCTTTATGCGTATGAATTTCAGAGTAAATCTTTTTCATATAATTGAATACATCTTCTTCTTTAACAGCATCATGTGCCGGCCAATAAAGGATTTCCATCGGCGTATCTTCTTCAGTAGCCAACGATTTTCTATTATAGGCGATAGAAGAAGCATGTAAAAAGCCTTCTCTTTGATAAAATCTTAATCGTTTTGACGTGTCCACGTCATTTTCCTGCACTGGCTCGACTTCAAGGAAAATGGTCTTTTGTTTTTCTTGCAATTGATGAATCAATTTCTTTCCAAGGCCTTGACCCCGGGCATTTTTGCCGACGAATAAATAATCGACGAAAATAAATTCCTTACCTTCCACATATAGTAGAACATGGTCAGGCCCTTCATCCTTTTTATAGATGTCTTGTTTATCCTTCAATAAAATTTCTATATGTTCTTTTGACTTCATTTCTTCAATTGGAAAATATTGATTTAGTTTATCATACCAATTCACGATTTCATCTCCTCTTCAAATTTTATCTTTCCACGCTTTTGCTTATCGTTTACAATAGACTGTAAATAAATTGAAATTATTGAGGGGGTATCCATGCTTACTTACCTTGTTGACTTAATTTTAGTTGCTGTCTGCGTAATTGGGATCACAGCCATAAATGGTGTCCTGACGAATGCCATTGGGGAAAAGTGGTTTGGTGGTAAAACTCATTCCCACATTTTCAATCAATCGAAACGAATTCAGTCGGGATGGAATCAAGTCGGCGGGAAGAAACATAAGCGATGATTCTTCGGGAGTCCAGATGACCGCTTGTGTACATATCGGTCATCTGATGGTTTATGGGGTGTAGTCTACCCCTTTTGTATAGCGGTTTGCAGCATTCCATAATAGATATTCATCAATTCCGTTATCATTTAACGCTTTAATTTGGGCTTCCACTTGTTCCTTACCATACTTTTGATAATTCCCCTCACCCAAGTATGAAGCAGTGAAGTCCTGAATCCACGGCCTAGAGGTAGGCGGCGTTTCTAGTTCCTTCAATTTCTTGTTCTCCAATTTTGCATATTCCCGAACAAGTTCATACGGTTTTAAATCCGGCTTTTCGATCCCGAAATAGGATGTCCAGTGACTTGGATAAATCATCGAAGAGATGACATCTACATTTTCAGAGATCTTGGAGAAATTTTGCCCAATACCAGGAGCTTCAGGTAATGTAGCGGCATAGCCGAAAATATCGACTGATACTTCCACACCATATGGCTCTAATTGTTTTTTTGCGTAGGCCACAAAGTCGGTTACGGCCTGTACCCGTTTTTCAGTATGGGTCTTATTGCCTTTTTCATACTCTCCCATATCATATTTTAGGTCATCCTCTTTATTCTCGAACCCTTCAGGAAAACGGACATAGTCGAATTGAATTTCTTTGAATCCCATCTTCGCAGCTTCTATGGCAATCCCCACGTTATAATCCCATACCTCTTTCAGGAATGGATTCACGAAAGATTCACCACGTCCATTCTTCCAGACCTTATCGCCATCTTTAAACGACCATTGTGGTTTTTCCTTTGCAAGAAGGGTATCCTTGAAAACGACGACACGGGCAATCGGATAAATCTTCTTATCCTCAAGCTTTTTTAACATGTCCACCGGTTTCCTTATGTAATCCTTTCCAATATTCGAATAAGGGGAATCCTTGTCTTCCGGTTTATAGGTAACATTCCCCCTGTCATCCTTAATATCGATGACCATTGCATTCAAATCGGTTTCGTCCACATATTGTATGAGTTCATTTAACTTGTTTCCACCAGCTACATGTCCTGTAACATAAAGCCCTCGTACTGCATCAGGATAATCAAACTTCAATCCAGAATCATATACGAATCTAGGGGCCAACTTTGGTAGTTCTTTCTGCTCAAGCGCCACAGTTCTTGCTTGTTCCAAATCCTCAGCATGGACCGGTTGCTGAACCAAAAACAAACACATTCCTGCCACTATACATTTACTTAACGATTTCACATCTTCACCTCATTCGCCCTTCAAATCTACAACAGACTCTTTTGTTTAATACCACAACAGCAAAACTTTATTCCTATAAAATAAACTTTTTTAAAAAAAATGGTGTGTAACAATCTCCTATATCATTATCCTACCCTAAAATCGATTCCCCATTGATGGTTAAAAATCAATAAGTTACGAATCCTTCTTTTTTTACCCCATCGTATATATTAGTTGTAATAAGGGCATGCTGTTTGGATTACATTTCTTAAGAATAAATGCTAAAATACAGGTATAGTGGAAAATTCGTATCTCTAGGTAGACATTCCCTGGCGAGTACTGCCTTGCAAGACATAAATGAGCTCTCTTACACTTGCTGTACAGGAAGTGGATTACTTCCCTATTTATCCTTACAATAATGAAGAGCGAATATCCAATTAGTTAATTAAACGTATTTAGAGGAGTGACTAGCAGTTGAAAAGGATTTTCTCTGGCATTCAGCCATCTGGTTCTGTTACATTAGGAAATTATATCGGAGCAATGAAGCAATTTGTTAACTTACAGGATGAATATGACTGTTTCTTTTGTATCGTTGACCAACATGCAATTACAGTTCCGCAGGATCGACTTAAATTAAGAAAAAACATTAAAACACTCGCTGCCTTATATTTGGCAATCGGCATTGACCCTGAAAAGAATACGATCTTCATTCAATCAGAGGTTCCCGCGCATGCCCAGGCAGGCTGGATTTTGCAAAGCATCGCTTATATTGGCGAACTTGAGAGAATGACCCAATTTAAAGATAAATCAGCCGGCAAGGAAGGCGTTTCTTCTGCACTTCTTACCTACCCGCCACTGATGGCTGCAGATATTCTCCTGTACAATACAGATGTTGTTCCTGTTGGGGAAGATCAAAGACAACACTTGGAATTAACGCGAGATTTAGCTGAGCGATTCAATAATAGGTACAACGATATCTTTAAAATACCAGAAATCAGCCTTCCAAAGGCAGGAGCGCGAATAATGTCGCTTCAAGAACCGACTAAGAAAATGAGTAAATCCGACCCTAATAAAAAAGCTACGATTGCTCTACTTGACGATCCTAAACAAATCGAGAAAAACATTAAGAGTGCAGTAACTGATTCTGAAGGCATCGTTCGTTATGATAAAGAAAATAAAGCGGGCGTATCGAACTTAATGTCCATCTACTCCATCTTCAGTGGAAAAACTTACGCTGAAATTGAAGAGATGTATGCAGGAAAAGGATATGGCGACTTTAAAGGTGATTTAGCTCAAGTGGTACTAGGAGAGATTCTACCCATTCAAGAGCGTTACTATAGCTTGATCGATTCCCCTGAACTTGATGAAATTTTAGATCGTGGGGCAGAGAAGGCAAATATCGAAGCCAATAAGATGATTAGAAAAATGTACAACGGCATGGGACTTGGAAGAAAAAGATAATGGAAAAAGACGATCCGCAACGGATCGTCTTTTTTTGTGAACCTATAATATGGATGGACTATCGCCGGCTTCTACTTGCCAAAGTTTTTCGAAAAAGGGTTGCCCTTTCACTAAATTTTCACATAGCTGAAGGTGTTTTTCAGACCAACCTGTTTTCATTTCCTCATATAACTCAAGCCACGCTATCTGAAAGTCCATATCCTGAATGCTCTCATATTTCTCAGGAGCCCATTCAGTATACCAGTATCGAATTTCAGCCGTATTCTTTGCTGTGAATAACTGATCCATGGCCATGAAAAGGAGCTGTTTCAATTGCCTTTCTTTTCTTGTCAATCCATTCATAAATAAGGGCGATGGAGACAGAATATGATATTCTTTCTCGCTTTCAGGATTTTCCGTAAAAGTATAATCCATTTCTTCGTGATTTTCGATCATGTCATAAACAATTTGTTCCTGCCGAGGAATAATTCTGCTTTTCCGGATGGGAATATGGTAGCCTATTGTATCCACAGCAAGTATTCCATGTCCATCGGTCACGACAAAACAGTAGTCAAGCTGAATGCGTTCATGATTTTTCCTTGCATATGCTTTTTGGTAGACATCGTTCAGTAATGCCTTCGGTAATTCAGATAGGTCATTTTCTATGTAGTGAAACAAAGTTGTTGAAACTTTCATCAGAGGAACTTGATCTAGCAGTTCAATGCCATCATCCTTCCTCCATTCATGAAAATGACAAATATTATAACCATTTTCCTCTCCTTCAAACCAGTTAACCCATACATCATGAAGATATAACATTATCCATCCCTCACTTAAACAAATTTCTGTTTGTCAATCAGTATAGGCAGGAACCATACAATTTATTCCTATTTCAGAAAACAGATTTTGAAATAAACCACGTATAAATTAACTCTTTTCTGTTATGAATTCTTCAGATTGGATAGCAAAGGATTTTTTGACGGAGAAATTTTTGAATTGTTTCACTAAATGAAAACCACTGCAATACCCCAACATCTCCGGATACCCTTTTTTTCCCAGAAGAAGGGCATCATGTAGCGGATCCGTGCGTTTCTTGTTCAGGTTTTCTACTAGATAGCTGTCCCAAAAATGCTGGAGCTTTTCTTCTGAATATAATTGTGTCCATTTTGCCAGGTATTTCGTTCCTAAATACTTACCGACTGTCCTCTCGGCGAGTCCTTCCATGATCATTGTATCGAGTAGGGTATAGTTTTCTTCCGCCTTTTTTAAATGGTGCAAACGGCAGACGTGATGGTATTCGTGAATCAGCACTGCTTCCATCTCTTTTTCGGTTATATCGATATCGTAAAAAAGAAATAATTTATCTTTAAAGGCCAATCCTGATTTACTCTCATTCGGTTGCTTCCTTCCAGAGGCTACGAGAGGAAAGATATAAATGGGGATATCGGGTCCCCCCCATAATTTCTTATAAGTTGTAAATAAACTTTGTGTTTTGACCCATACATTTTTTTGTTTCAGTTCATCGAAGGTTTTTTTCGTTTTTGGATTGGGCAGGTACATTCCATGGTTTTGTAAATGGCGGTAGATCATGTCTTCTTTAACCTGTTCATAGAATTCCCCTTTCAACTTCTCCATCATCTTAACCGGATGGTCAAAATCCTTTTCCATCCACTCATTAGTTGAAATAACTCCCATCCGTTTCGCCCCCACTACTTCATCCTCTTTTATTGTATGTTCCAAAAATGCTTAGTGATACATCATTCCCATTACTTATTCCCAACATAAAAAGAGCAAATCCCAAGATTTGCTCTTCCTCTTCATTACTCTTGATTATTGATATTTCTTGAATAGGATAGTGGCGTTATGACCGCCAAATCCTAATGAATTACTGATAGCTGCCTTAATTTCACATTCCCTTGCTTGATTTGGCACATAGTCCAAGTCACACTCAGGATCCGGTGTTTCTATATTGATGGTAGGGGGCAAGATGCTATCCCTGATTGCTTGAATCGTAAAGATGGCCTCTATACCACCTGCTGCACCCAGCATATGGCCTGTCATTGATTTGGTAGAGCTTAATGCTAGTTTAGAAGCATGCTCCCCAAATACTTCTTTGACCGCCATCGTTTCATATTTATCATTGTAAGGTGTGCTTGTACCATGGGCATTAACATATTGGATGTCTTCCGGTGTTAACCCTGCATCTTCAATCGCAATTTTCATTGCCCTTGCCCCACCTTCTCCACCAGGCGCTGGAGCCGTAATATGAAAAGCATCTCCGGTCGTTCCGTATCCAGCTATTTCAGCATAAATATACGCTCCGCGGTTTAACGCATGTTCTAACTCCTCAAGAATGATCACACCTGCTCCTTCCCCGATGACAAATCCATCACGGTTAGCATCAAATGGGCGGCTCGCCGTATTAGGATCTGGATTGGTGGATAGAGCTGTGTTCGCACAGAATCCTGCAACTGCCATTTTTGTAATCGGCGCTTCTGCACCACCAGTAATCATGGCATCGGCATCTCCACGCTGAATGGCCTTAAATGCATCACCGATGGAATTCGTTCCCGTTGCACAAGCCGTCACGGTGCAAGAGTTGATCCCTTTAGCGCCCAGTAAAATGGATACCTGGCCCGCTGCCATATCTGGTATCATCATGGGTACGAAAAATGGACTAACCCGCTTATAGCCCCTGTTCAAGAAATTTTCGTGCTGGGTTTCAAGTGTCTCAAGCCCACCGATTCCAGAACCGATCCAGACTCCTACCCGCGTTGCATTTTCATCCGTTATTTCTAATTTACTGTCATTTAAAGCCATGACTGAAGCGGCAATCGCATAATGCGTAAAACGATCCATTTTGCGTGCTTCTTTACGATTAATATATGTTTCGATATCAAAGTCCTTTATTTCTGCAGCCACTTTAGCAGGAAAATCATCAGCATTAAGACGAGTTAATGGCCCAATCCCTGATTTCCCCTCAATTATATTCTTCCATCCAGTTTCTGCATCATTTCCAACTGGAGAAATAGCTCCAATCCCTGTTACAACAACACGACGATTCGTCATTACAATGGCTCCTTCCTTTACTCAAATATTTCTTTTATTTTCATTTTCCCCATCTAAGGGCAATAGCTCCCCACGTGAGTCCTCCACCAAAACCAACCATGACGAGCAAGTCATCTTCTTTGATTCTACCTGCTTCCATTTCTTCCACAAGAGCAATTGGTATGGAAGCTGATGAAGTATTCCCATATTTATGAACGGTCTTTGTCATTTTTTCAACGGGTAGGCCCAAACGTTCTCTTGAAGCCTCCATAATTCGAATATTGGCTTGATGTGGGATTAGTAAATCCACATCCTCTTTGGTCAATCCTGCTTTATCCAATACATTCAGGCTGGATTCTCCCATTTGACGGACAGCAAATTTAAATACTTCTCGTCCATTCATCGTGATGAATTCCCCATCTTGGAATAGATGCTTAGCACCAGATCCATCTGCACCTAATTCAAAAGAAAGAATTCCCCTGCCTTCTGATACAGGTCCCACGACAGCAGCCCCAGCTCCATCCCCAAAAAGGACAGCGGTATTGCGATCATCCCAGTTAGTGATCTTGGATAGTTTCTCAACCCCAACAATCAATACATGCTTGTAAGCACCTGTCTTAATAAATTGCTGCGCCGTAATCATAGCATACATGAAGCCAGCACATGCTGCACTAACATCCATTGCAGCTGCTTTCTTCGCACCCAACATTTCCTGGATCATACAAGCGATGGAAGGAAAAGGCCGATCGGGTGTAACAGTTGCGACAAGGATTAAATCTATATCCTCAGCTGAAATGCCTGCATTATCTAAAGCAGCTTTTGCTGCGCCATAAGCCATATCGGAAGTTTCTGTTTCATCATTGGCTATTCTTCTTTGTTCGATACCTGTCCGAGTACGAATCCACTCGTCCGACGTATCCATGACTTTCTCTAAGTCCGCATTTGTGACGATTTTCTCGGGTAAGTAACGACCAAGCCCTAATATACCAGCATTCATTTCAGCCAACCCCTTATATTTTAATGAGTTATTATTATCATCTATTATTACCTGGTACTAATTTTATAGAAAAATACGCTTTCTTGCAAGAGCTATCAGTTTGAAAGTCTAATTAATCTGCATCTTAAGTCGGACAAGGGCCTAATCCAAGGACGCAAGCGTGCATACATTATAGTAAAAGAAGGGAGGAATCACAATGGATATTTTTAATCGCAACAATCGAAGGAACCAGGACGATCCCTTTTCCAAAATGATGTTTGGCACGCATAACAACGAGCCCGAAGAAGAACCGGAGAAAGAAGAGACCCAGATTGATTATATGCAATTGATGGCAAGCGTAGAGACATTAGTGGGTTTGTACGATCAATTTAAGCCTACCATCCAGAAAGTGAACCCCATCATTTCAAAGATGCTGAAAAAAGAAGAATAAACAGAAGGCTGCCCGATTATCCGGACAGCCTTCTCTTACTTAACGTTGGGCATCTTGTTTGCCAAGGTCATAAGCTTCTTGCATCACTTTCTTAAATAAATCCATGAATGGCTCTGCCATGTCCATTGAAAATGGAATCCCGCTTGCCTCTAACTTTGCTTTTGCTTCCGGGAAGTACTTCATAGCAATCCCCATAAATTCAAGGGTTTTATCTGAACTCATTTTTTTGCCTCCTTACCATACTTGGTCATTTTGAATGCACCATTAGTATCCTTTGATGACACTTGGAACATGATTCTACAAATGGGTATCCCATAAACCAAAAATCAGGTTCATTCTTATCATAATTCCCCAAAGTCCATTCGTAAAGCCGAAACTTGCCTGAATGAATATTCTTCATGCTATATGCCATCTTGAAAGTACAGAACAATTCCCAGGTACTAAGGTATGAGTTCCCCCTTCACTTTATGACTTTCTTGATTAATTCCACACATTGGGCACTCCAGGATAATGTTTAGTCCTTCTTATCGCGCATCCTCCACTTTGTAAGGAGGTTTAACCGTTTATTTTGCTCGATTTGCAAGGTGATGCCTTCCTCTGGACTCGTTTTATTAGGCACTTCATATACGGTTCCTTTCGTTGCCTTGATTGGAGATTGTGGGGGAAGTGAGTCGATCACCTCTTGTTTAAAAATGAGCTTGGCACATGTATTCCAGTGGTCGTCAATGCTGCTTTTGAGGTGAAGGCTTCTATCAGTGGAAGAAAGGAGCTGTTCAAGACCCTCGATGAAATCGGCTATAAAAAGCGCATCCTCCCTGTATTCTGAAGCGAGTGTAGCTTGGATAGTTGATTGCTCTAGTTGGCTGATACCCGCTTCAAATCCCATGGTTGCTGGTTGCCAAGGACCATATATCGTCGGTAAATATACTGTTTTGACTGAATCGAAGCCTTCACAAGCGTTTAATACAGTCTGAAATCCTTCCGTATCAGCATCGATTGGAAGGAGCACCACAATTTTCAGGCTATTGCCATGACCGTTTTTCTTGCATTTTTCAAGAAAAGAAACAATATCATTTATATGAAGATCCTTTAAAGCCGTTTTCCCTCTTCTACTATCATAAAAAGATAATAGAATGGTGAATGGCTCGGAAACATCCAATAACCGAAGTTTATTAATTGGCAGATAAGTAAAGTTGGCGTTACGCCCTATTTCTAGCTCCTTTTCTTCTATAATATATTGATTGGTCTTTGTATCCTCCCAATCAATTCCGATTACCTCTTCCCCCTGCCCCAACAAATATTGTGTCACATGAAAACCTACAAATTGATAAGCCCCAACAACAATATATGTCCCCATAAATACAGCCTCCCCTTATGCAATGGCTCGCTTATCCGTCACCGCAAGTTTTTTCGGATGCTGTATCGTATGCAAAGTACCGCGAAAATATATCCATTCTCATAAAGACTCTTCATTTTCATGAAAAAACTTCTGGATTTGATAAGGGATTTTATACCGTTTTTCTGCTAGCAAATAGGTTAACTGCAAATGGTCTTTCCTGGTTCTCTGAATCCTCCGATAAAATGAGGCTTGTTCTTTTCGAAAACTGCCGAAAACAAGGATCACCTTCACCGGTATATGCTCCGTGAATGCCTGCACATTGGAATCCAAAATTTCTTTCTCCATATCAGCTGGATCTACCTCATATGCTGCGGCTATTTCCGATAGCCACTTTTTATAAAAGAACTTATTATCCTTTTCTTTTTCCATTTGAACCTTCAAAGATAAAATCGGGTCAATGAGGACAACCGAACGGATTTGGCTTCCCATCTCTTTCATTAGTCTCAATGCCAGCAGGGCTCCTGTCCCCTCTGCAAGAACATGGATTTTCCGATTGACTATTTCATTTTTCATAAAGAGGATATATAACTTCAACGAAAGATCAAGAGCTTTGGGGCTCCCCCAGTTCGCCCCGTAAAAATTCGAGGAAAAAAGGGTGTAACCGGTTTGTTTCAAATATTCTAATATACGTAACCTACCCGGATGCTGAAGCCAAAAGCTACTGTCCTTATCTACAAAAGAACTTCGGTCCCCAATTACCATGACGGAAAACCCACTGGGTTGTTCCGGATAATAGACGATATTCCATTGGTCTTCGATTTGAAAAGTTCTCTGTTCCATCTAAACTAACTCCTTTTAGGAATATTACTATTAGTTAATTTATGTCGAGATATCAAAAGGGTAAGGGGGGACGCCTATCTTCGAGTCTTAAATTACTTTTCTCCATTAAATTTCAGGAATCATGCCCGCTGGATTCGTGACTGATATCGCCCGTCGTTCAAAAGACATGAAAGGGCAACGATGAATTATTTATCAGTTATTATGAAAAAGCCGTTTTAACTGTATATTAATTATGGTAAGATAAAAAAGACTGTAGTGGAATGAGGTGAAATTCGATGCGTTATGCTTGGACAATTCTTTGGACATTCGTATTAGTGCATATGCTTGTATATGTTGTTTCTTCCATGATCGGAGTTTCATACGATGCTACACAGGGAACAATTTTAGGACTTATTACGGCTGTTCTAGTTTGTATCATCCCTGCTGTTATGCCTGAAGGGCCATCAAAAGACTCACATCAACATTAAGAAGCAAAAGAGGACATCCTTTTAGGATGTCCTCTTTCATATACCGTTTTCAGCTATTTTCTAAACTAACTGCTTACATTTACCTCAAAACCAATCCCTCTTGGTCATAATCTATCGTCATACTTCCATGATCACCAATCGTCCCCGATATAATTTTACGGGCAATCATCGTTTCTAGATGCTTTTGGATAAAACGTTTCAATGGCCTTGCTCCGTATACTGGGTCATACCCTTGTTCAGCAATAAATTCCTTAGCGGCATCCGTCACACCAAGCGTGATATCTTGTTCAGTCAACCTTACTTGCAACTGTTGAATCATCTTTTCAACAATACCGACAATCTCTTGTTTTGTGAGTGGCTTGAACAGAACGATATCATCCACACGATTTAGAAATTCAGGACGGAAATGTCCTCTTAACTCTGTGAAGACCTGCTCTTTTATTCCTTCTTCAATGGCTCCATCTTCTCGATTGGACTGAAGCAAGAAATGTGAACCGATATTGGAAGTCATAATGATCACCGTGTTTTTACAGTTGATCGTTCTACCTTGAGAGTCCGTGATCCTGCCATCGTCGAGCATTTGCAATAAAATATTGAAGACTTCCGGGTGAGCCTTTTCGATTTCATCAAGTAACACGACCGAGTACGGATTTCGCCTAATCGCTTCCGTCAACTGACCGCCTTCCTCAAACCCTACATATCCGGGAGGCGCCCCGACCAAACGGGAAACGGAATGTTTCTCCATGTACTCAGACATATCAATCCGTATCATATGTTCATCACTATCGAATAGCGTCTCTGCCAACGCTTTGACCAATTCTGTTTTACCGACCCCTGTCGGTCCAAGGAAAATAAAGGAACCTATTGGTCTGTTTGGATCCTTGATCCCGGCTCTAGCCCGTAAAACAGCATCCGATACAAGTTCCACCGCTTCCCCTTGACCGATTACCCGTTCATGAAGAATATCCGAAAGACGAAGCAATTTATCCCTTTCGCTTTCCACTAACTTACTTACCGGAATACCCGTCCATCTAGCAACGATTGAGGCAATTTCTTCCTCGGTCACTTCTTGGCGGAGCAAACGGGATTCCTGCTTCCCATTTTCCACCTCTTCTTCCATGGCCTCCAATTCCTTTTGAAGCTGTGGAATCTTCCCATGTCGAAGTTCAGCTGCACGGTTCAGGTCATAGTCATTTTCCGCCTGTTCCAGCTCATGCTTTAACTTTTCAAGTTCTTCCCTCTGATCCTGGACTTTTTGAAGGGACGATTTCTCCATTTGCCATTTGGCTTTCATACTGGTAGCCTGATCCTGCAATTCCGAAAGTTCTTTTTGGAGTACCTCCAATCTTGCTTTGCTTTGAGCATCCTCTTCGTTTTTAAGGGCGGCTTCCTCTATCTCCAACGTCATGACTTTCCGCGTAATCGCATCAAGTTCCGCTGGCATCGAGTCGATTTCCATCCGGATCATTGCACAAGCCTCATCCACAAGGTCTATTGCTTTATCCGGTAAGAAGCGTTCCGTGATATAGCGATTTGATAGAACAGCTGCTGCCACAATGGATCGATCATGTATTCTGACCCCATGATGGACCTCGAACCTTTCTTTCAGACCACGCAAAATGGAAATGGTATCTTCTACGTCTGGCTCTGGAACGAGCACTTGCTGGAAACGCCGTTCAAGAGCGGGATCCTTCTCAATATACTTACGATATTCGTCAAGTGTGGTTGCACCAATGCAATGCAATTCACCACGCGCTAACATTGGCTTCAGCATATTTCCGGCATCCATTGCCCCTTCCGTTTTACCAGCACCGACAATGGTATGCAATTCATCGATGAATAATAGGATGTTCCCATCGCTCTTTTTCACTTCATTCAGAACCGCTTTCAGTCGTTCCTCAAATTCACCGCGAAACTTAGCCCCGGCAACCAACGCACTCATATCAAGCGAAAACACCGTTTTATCTTTAAGCCCTTCCGGTACATCTTTTCGGACAATTCGTTGGGCCAGACCTTCGACAATGGCCGTTTTACCAACACCAGGTTCCCCAATCAATACGGGGTTATTTTTTGTCTTACGTGACAAAATACGGATGACATTCCGGATCTCCGTATCACGGCCAATGACAGGATCCACATTCCCCGCCTTCACTTCAGCAACAAGATCTCTTCCATATTTTTTCAAAACTTCATATGTGTTTTCCGGATTTTGACTAGTCACTCTCTGATTCCCCCTTATCGTTTGGATAATTTGCTTCGCTTTCCCATAGTCGATCCCATAGTCCGCAAATAGCTTTCTTATGTTCGGTTTATCTTCTTTTAACAAAGCAAGCAAAATATGCTCAACTGATAGATACTCATCCTCCCAGCTCTTCATTTCCTTTTCAGCTGCCGACAGCACATTCTGAAGGGAATTCGACATATAAACTTGAGAGGTGCTTCCGCTCACTTGAGGCAACTTATTTATTTCTTTATTCAGCTCCGTATCGAAATGACTGAGCGATTGATTCGTTTCCGACAAAATTCTAATGAGTAGGCTTTCATCCTGTGTCATCAGGGCTTTTAATAGATGAAGCTCGGTAAGTTCCGGGTTTTCCCTATCCTTGGCCAGCTCCTGCCCACTTATAAATGCCTGCTGGGTTCTTTCCGTCATCGTATTAAAATCCATCTTAAAACCTCCCATTCATTGTTTCCAAAAGAATGCTTATGATGTTTGACCAACTTTGACCTTTATATTTTAATTATACTGCTTATTATTCCCTTGTAAAGAAAAGTTATATGGGACATTGATAATTTCTGCTATTAACCCTTTACAACCGATCCTACCAGAGGGTTTATACAATCTGCTTACTCTAAAAGTTAAAAGCAAAAAACATCTCTTCAATTAAGAAGAAAGGCCAAATCATCCCGAAGAGCCTTTAAGTAAATATTTGCGGAAGAGTTTTTTAGAAATCTCGAATATTTTCGGATATACTCAAGAATAATGTTCCAATAATAACGACCACCCGTGATAATGGGTGGTTTTCTCTGCGGCTGAAAGCCTTTATTACTGACCAGGCCCTAAAGGCCCCCTGATTGGTCGCCAATTGTACTACTTTTACTGGCCAGACCTTTAAAGGCCTTCCACTCACTTCCGTTTCTTTTTCTTTATCTCTTCACCTGTGAATAGATCTTCGACTATATCATCTCTTATCTGGTTTCGTATGTATTCTTCTATTACCTTTTTGTTTTGTCCAACTGTATCTACATAATATCCCGTACACCAAAACTTTCGGTTTCCATACCTGTATTTCAAATTCGTATGACGGTCAAATATATTCAAACTACTTTTCCCTTTAAATAACCCACAAATGAAGTTACACTTATTTTTGGTGGGATGCTCACGAGCATATGTACATGGGCTTTACATGCCGTTGCTTCAATGATTTCCACGCCTTTCCTTTCACATAGCGTGCGCAATATTTGACCGATATCCTTTTTTATCTTTCTTGTAAATTACTTGTCTTCTGTACTTCGGTGCAAATACGATATGATACTTACAATTCCAGGTAGTGTGTGCTAAACTATTAGTGTCTTTTGACATAAAACTCCTCCGTGATGCTGATATTTTGGTTGGCGAACCAAAAATATTTTAGCACCATGGGAGAGTTTTTTTAATACCACGCTGAAAGCTTTTTAGAACCGTAGGCCTAGCCTAGGGTTTTCTTTTCTACAAAAAAAGCAGGAAAGGGAATGATCATCCTTTTCCTGCTTTTCCATTTCATTATGGCTTTCTTTGATAGGTCCATAGCCGGTTATGATTCGAAGTCTCAGGAAAGGTGTCCCCTGCTTCGAGCTTGACCATTTTCGGATTGACTACCATACTTCCTGTTTCACCGATTTCTACGTATGCCCCATTATTAGGTGCTTTTTGCCCTGGCTTAAATTGACGATTTTGCCCCATGTATTTCACCCCTTTACATGCTTTCCCTATTATTATTGCCACCTTTTTTTCTTTCATGACCGAAAATTTCAAAGGGGAAAAGAGGATGGTGGCAAAAGTAAAAAGCGCCTGCTATAGAGCAGACGCTTAAATTTATTATGATAGTAAATCTACGAGAACCGCCTTTTGGGCATGTAGACGGTTCCCCGCTTGATGGAATACGACCGAATTCGGCCCATCAATGACTTCTGCAGTCACCTCTTCTTCTCTATGAGCAGGTAAGCAATGCATGAATAGATAATCATTCTTTGCATGTTTAACAAGTTCACCGTTGATTTGATAGCCCTTAAACGCTTCTAAACGGATGCTATTCTCAATTTCTTGCCCCATGGAGGTCCATACATCCGAATATACGATATCTGCGTCCTTAATGGCTTCAACCGCTGAGGTCGTAACAGTTACTTCACAATTGTTTTCAGCTGCTACTTCCTTCGCGTAGGCAACGATTTCTTCGTCAGGCTTATACCCCTCCGGACATCCAATCGAGAAATTCATGCCCATTTTAGCGCAACCGACCATCAATGAGTTGGCTACATTATTCCCGTCGCCAATGTAACTCATTTTTAATCCTTTCAATTTCCCTTTCAATTCTATGATGGTCAGGAAGTCCGCCATCACTTGGCTAGGATGTGCAAGGTCAGTCAACCCATTAATAACGGGAATGGTTGCATGATCAGCCAATTCCATGATTTTTTCATGCCCGAAAGTACGAATCATGATACCATCAATGTACTCGGAAAGGACTTTTGCCGTATCGGAAATGGGTTCTCCACGTCCGATTTGCAAGTCATTACTGCTCAAAAATAATGCATGGCCACCTAGCTGTAGCATTCCCACTTCAAAAGAGACCCGGGTACGAGTCGATGATTTTTCAAAAATCATCCCTAATGTCTTACCAGCTAAAGGTTTATATTCCTCGCCCGCTTGTAATTTGGCTTTTATATTTTGCGCCAACTCCAATAAAGCTGCAATTTCCTTTGATGTTGTTTCCTTCATCGTCAAGAAGTCTTTTCCACCCAAGATTTTCGAGTGCGACTGTGCCATCAGTGCATTCATACGTGTGACACCCCTTTCGAATAAGTTAGAAGCCATTCCTGCAATGAGGTAACGCTTGGATCCGCATGCTTCAGTGATTGCAAATACGCTTTAAATGTTTCCTCTTCTGAAAAGGCCAATAGTCTGTATTTGGCTGCTAATAACCGTAACTGCTTATCTTCATCCGTTGCTCCATAAGCCAAGACGACGGCTGCATTGCCTGCCTTTAGCCATTCGTCAAAGTCCGAATGGGTGATTTCCAAGTCGGCATCATGGATTAGCTTAAGTAGTCCTTCGCTTAATTGCGCTGATTTGGCTTGATACACACCTGTCGTATGTTTAGCCTTTTGAGCGTGAAATACTTTCGTTAACGCTTCTATCATGGTTTCCCCGATTGCGATGCCTTCCCCTGTGGACTTCATTTCCGGACCGACTTTTGAATCCAGTCCACTTAAAGCAAAGGTTGAGAATACTGGATATTTAACGACCGAATACGGAATATCTTCCATTAATCCTGTTTTTTCAACCAAATTTGCTAAAGAATATTTCCCAAGCAATATTTTTGTCGCCATTTGCACTAATGGAACGTTCGTGACTTTACTGATGATTGGAATCGTACGGCTAGCACGCGGATTTACTTCCAGTACATATACATCACTGCCATCAATGACGAATTGGATATTCATGAGTCCTTTATATCCAAGCTCTCTCACAAGCTTTTCTGCATAAATGGTCATTTTCCCCTTAATATCATCCGATAAGGACTGTGAAGGCAGTAAAGCCAGGCTATCTCCTGAATGAACCCCTGCTTTTTCAACATGTTCGGCTACGATTGGGATATAAACTTCCTTACCATCCGCAATCAAATCGATTTCTGCTTCCTTACCAGGAATATAAGAATCGATCAATACGGGATACACAAGTTCTGCACCATTTTCGATTCGGTTCAACAAACTTTCCTTTGAACGGATTATTTCCATTCCTTGTCCACCGATGACATAAGACGGACGCAACAGCACAGGGAAGCCGATTGTTTCAGCACTTTCAACGAGCTGTTCCACACTGTCAGCCATTGTTCCTGGGACATGCGGAATGTCCAGCTTTTGTAACAGTTGATAAAAACGATCGCGATCTTCTAACTGATCAAGCATGTCAAATGAAGTACCAAGCAAATTGATTCCGTAGTCTTCCAATCCTTTAGCCAGATTGATAGCCGTCTGACCGCCAAACTGGACAATGACATCCTCAATATTTTCCGCTTCAATGACGTTCAAGACATATTCCAAAGTTAAAGGCTCGAAATACAAACGGTCTGCTGTCGCAAAATCCGTACTGACCGTTTCGGGGTTATTATTGATCATGACCGTTTCCACATTTTCACCTTGAAGGGCATAAACGCCATGAACGGAACAATAATCGAATTCGATGCCTTGACCGATTCGGATTGGCCCGCTGCCAATCATCAGGACTTTTTTCTTATCTGTTTTTTGCTGTTCATTTTCTCCAAAATAAGTCGAATAATGATAGTTCGTATGTGAGTCGAATTCGGCTGCACATGTATCCACCGTCTTGTAAACGGCTGATATGCCCAGTGTTTTACGAAGTGCCCTCACGTCGAATTCACTTATATTCCATACGGAGGCAAGGTAGCGATCTGAAAAGCCCTTCTCCTTGTAAAGCTGCATCTCTTCCTTGTTGACCAATTCAGCAGTCTTGGAAGAGATATCCTTTTCTTTCTCGATTAGCGAAGCGAAAGAGTGAAGGAAATAGTAATCTATAGCGGTTGCTTCATGGATTTCCTCCATCGTCACACCTTTACGAAGCATTTCAAAAATGACAAAGATTCTTTCATCCGATTTCTCGGCAAGCTTTTCCCATAGCTTGGGTACTGACTTATCCTTTAATGACAGGAGCTGAAGCCCGTTTGTCTTTAATTCCAATGAATCAATAGCCTTTTGTACTCCGCCTTCGAAATTGCGATGCAGGGCCATTACTTCTCCTGTCGCTTTCATCTGTGTGCCCAATTTACGGTGTGCCGTCTTGAATTTATCGAATGGCCAACGCGGGAACTTAACTGCTACATAATCCAACGCCGGTTCAAAGCTTGAATACGTGCTCTTCGTTACTGGGTTGATGATTTCCGATAAATGATAGCCCACAGCCAGTTTTGCAGCGATACGGGCAATTGGATACCCGGTCGCTTTGGAAGCCAATGCAGAAGAACGACTGACACGCGGATTCACTTCAATCAAATAATATTGTTTACTGTTAGGATCAAGTGCAAATTGAATATTGCAGCCCCCGATAATCCCTAAAGCGGAAATGATTTTAATAGAGGCAGAACGTAGCATTTGAAACTCATCATCAGACAATGTCTGTGATGGTGCAACCACGATCGAATCACCTGTGTGAATACCGACTGGATCAATATTTTCCATATTACAGATGGTGATGCATGTATTGTTTCCATCACGCATGACCTCGTATTCGACTTCCTTAAAGCCCGCGATGCTTCGTTCAATCAAGCATTGAGTAATCGGGCTTTCCTGAAGACCACCCCGAACAAGTTCTTTGAAAACCTCCATGGATTCTGCGATTCCACCACCGGTTCCGCCTAGTGTGTAGGCTGGTCTGATGATGATGGGAAAGCCAATTTCCTCAGCAAAAGCTACCGCCTCTTCCAAAGTATGGACAATCTTACTGTCCGGCACTGGCTCATCTATTTCAAACATTAGTTGACGGAACAGCTCACGATCTTCTCCCTTTTTGATGGAGTCAATCGGTGTTCCTAGTAATTTGACATTATATTTTTCAAGAATCCCAGCATCATCTAACTGATAGGCAAGATTCAATCCCGTTTGACCGCCTAAAGTGGCAAGCAAGCCATCTGGTTTTTCTTTGGCAATGATTTTTTCCAGTACATCCACCGTCAACGGTTCGAAATAGACGGCGTCCGCGTTCATTTCGTCCGTCATTATGGTTGCCGGATTGTTATTGACAAGAATGACTTTATAGCCTTCCTCTTTTAAGGCGAGGCAGGCTTGTGTTCCTGCATAGTCAAATTCAGCGGCCTGCCCGATGACGATTGGCCCTGAACCAATTACTAATATGGTCTGTATCGTGTTGTCTTTAGGCATATGCTTTTTCTCTCCCGCTATAATCATTTATCATTTGTAAAAAGTCGTGGAACAACAGTGAACTTTCAACCGGTCCTGGATTTGCTTCAGGATGGTATTGAGTTGTGAAAATTGGAAGGTCTTTATGCATAAGGCCCTCAACGGTATGATCATTTACATTACGGAACCGGACTTGAAGCGATGTTCCTTCTAAACTTGGTTCATCCACTTCATAACTATGGTTTTGTGAACTCATATAAACCCTTTTCGTTTTCAAATCGACCACGGGCTGGTTCGCACCTCGGTGCCCAAACAGCATCTTTTTCGTATTGCCCCCAAAAGCAAGTGCGGTCAATTGATGACCTAGGCAAATGCCCATGGTAGGAAAATTCGAAATGATTTTCTTTATATTATCCAACAGATATTCAAGCTGTTTTGGATCCCCAGGCCCATTTGAAAGCAAAATGCCATCCGGTTTCAATTTCACGATCTGTTCGAATTTCGTATCGAAGGGAACGATTGTAACATGGCACCCCTGCTCGATCAATGAAGTTAAAATGGATTTTTTATAGCCAAAGTCCATCAATACAATATGCTTGCCGCCTTCTCCATATTCCTCATATTGTTTCGTGGAAACTACAGCGACATGTGCGGCTATACCATCGAGCTTGGATTCGAAGGTATAGTTTTCATTCATGGAGATCGCCGCTTGCATGGAACCTTCTTGACGGATATTCTTGACGACAGCCCTTGTATCCACATGACTCAATAGAGGAATATTCCATTTATCCAAATACTCAGCAAGTGAATATTCGGCTTGATAATGTGAATGATTCCTAGTGCCTTCATACACAATAACGCCAGCCACATGAGGCTTCTTACTTTCGAAATCGAATGGATTGATTCCGTAATTCCCAATTAAGGGATACGTAAAGATGACGATTTGATCTTTATAGGACGGATCAGTCAATACTTCCTGATATCCGGTCATTCCGGTAAAAAAGACAATCTCTCCAGTAATTGTTTTCTGAGTCGATTTAGTTAACAGATTCCCTTCGAATACAGAACCATTTTCTAAGCATAAATAATTTTTCATGTTTTTCACCTCTTAGGTAGATGATGTATATTTATATACATAGTAGCATAATTATTCATTTCGTTCTATAAAAATTCAAATAATTTAGATTATTTGTTTTGTTGCCACTGCACTTTTAATTTTCACGATTGCCTGATCTATTTCTGATTGATTCACCGTAAGCGGTGGAAGCAAGCGAAGTACGTTCGGCCCGGCACTCAATAGAAGTAGACCTGCCTCTTGCATCTCCAATATAAAGCCCTGGACTTCCTGTTTGCATTCAATGCCAATCATCATCCCAAGACCCCGGACTTCTATTACATCGTCAAGATCCTCTAACGCCTTGGTCAATTCACTTTTCAGATACTCAGCTTTTTCCTCTGCTTCTTTTAAGAAATCCGGTTGGAATATTTCAGTTAGAACCGCTTCGGCAGCTGCGACACTCACTGGGTTTCCTCCAAAAGTGGACCCATGGCTTCCAGGACCAAAGAATTCCGCCAATTCCCTTTTACCTATCATTGCCCCGATAGGGAGTCCGTTTCCAAGCCCTTTGGCCGAAGTAAGGATATCTGGCTGGATATCGAAATGAAGGAAAGCGAATGGCTTAGCTGTCCGGCCAATTCCCGTTTGAATTTCATCAACGATAAGAAGGGCTCCATGTTTTTTACATGCGGCAGCAATTGCATCCAAATAAGCTTGCTGAACAACATGAATGCCACCTTCCCCTTGAACGATTTCAATCATGACCGCTGCCGTGTCTCCGTCTACTGCGGCGGCTAAAGCGTCGTTATCATTAAAAGGAACATATTCAAAAGAGTTTAACATCGGGCCGAAACCTTTCTTGATCTTATCTTGCCCGGTTGCTGCCATTGTTGCGAAAGTACGCCCATGAAATGATTGTAAACAAGTGACGATCTTACTTCTCCCTGTCGCTTTACGGGCAAGTTTAATTGCTGCCTCATTTGCTTCCGCACCGCTGTTGGCAAAGAAAACGTGGTCCAATCCCGATGCTTCTGCCAGCATGCCCGCAACCCTTTCCTGTGCAGAGCTCTGGAACATATTCGATACATGCCAATACTTATTCAACTGCTGAGTAACGGCATTCTTCACTTTTTCGTGACAATGACCAAGATTCAGCACTCCAATTCCTGATGTAAAGTCCAGATACTCTTTCCCATTCTTACTCATTAACTTCGTACCGTTCGCTGTTTCTGGTTCTATGTCCCATCTTGCATACGTTGGAAATAAAGAACTCATTTGAATACCCCTTCTTTCTGTAAAAATTTCGTACCGATGAACTGTCCATCCTCGTAGAAGATCTCTTTTCCACTTACAATCATCACTTCTTCGACGCCCTTATTCAACACGGATAATGCAGTCTTTACCTTTGGAATCATTCCTCCATATATACTGCCATCTGTAATTAAATCTTGCGTCTCCGATTCGGTCAGCTTTTCGATGACTTGATGATTCTTCATTACCCCTTTAACATCTGTTACAAATAAACACATGGCCGCCGAAAGGGCTTTCGCCACTGAACCTGCAGCCATATCGGCATTCACATTCAGTTTATTTCCATCTTCTGTAGAGGAGATAGGCGTCAACACTGGGCAGAAGCCTTTGTCGAAAAACAATTCCAATAGTTCTGTATCGACCTGATGAATTTCACCGACAGCCCCTAGTTTTTCTTTATCAATGAACTCACCGGTCAGGATGCCGCCATCCGATCCATTGAGGCCAACTGCTTTGATTCCGTGTTCTTCCAACTTGTGTACAAGGCAACGATTAGATTTACCTGCCAGCATCAGTTCAACCACTTCCAGCACGTCTGATGTCGTTTTTCTTAACCCATCTTCGAATACTGGTTCAATTTCAAATTTCTCAAGCATCGAATTGATATCCGGACCGCCTCCATGAACGAAGACGATTTGATACCCACGGCTTTGTAGTTCTTTTATACTCGTAAAAAATGATTCGGATAACTCATTAATAATGCTGCCGCCGCATTTGATGACTAAAGTGTCCACCCATTCATCCCCCTTATGATCGATAGCTCCCATTAATTTTCACATAATCATAGGTTAAGTCGCAGCCCCATGCCGTACCTGATTCGTTCCCATCTTGTAAATAGACATTAATCGTTATACTCTTATTTTCTAAATAGGCTTTCGCCTCTTCTTCGGAAAACTGTACCGGTTCGCCACCCTTCAGGACTACGATATCACCAAAGGCGATCGTTGTTTGTGTAGGTTGAAAGGCCACTCCGCTTCTTCCCATGGCCGCGATAATGCGACCCCAGTTAGCGTCAGAACCAAACGCTGCGGTTTTCACTAAATTTGAACCCACAATCGTTTTTGCCATCATCTGTGCATCGGTTTTCTCATTCATTCCATGGACATTGACTTCAATTAGCTTCGTAGCCCCTTCTCCATCTTTTGCAATTTGCTTAGCAAGGTTTTCAGATGTCTGTTTCAATAAATTCAAGAAGACGGACCATTCCGGGTGTGCTTTGGATAATGGTTCATTGCCTGCTTCTCCATTTGCCAAAACCAGAACCATATCGTTCGTGGAACTATCACCATCTACCGTGATTTGATTGAAGGTATCGTTGGTTATGCTAGATAACGCCTGCTGTAAATCGGCTGGTTCAATGGCTGCATCCGTCGTAATGAATCCAAGCATCGTAGCCATGTTAGGATGAATCATCCCCGACCCTTTCGCTGCACCGCCCATTTTTACGACCTTGCCGTCAATGACCGCTTCATACCCACAGCTCTTCGTTACGATATCCGTCGTCAAAATAGCGGTACCAAAGTCTTCTGCGGCTTCTGGTGTATCAGCTATCTCGAGTAAATCTATTCCCTTTTTGATTTTTTCCATATCCAAGTACTCACCAATGACTCCCGTTGAAGCAACAGCAAAAGCATGATCTTCCAAGTCAAACTTTTGTGCCGTAAGCTTTCGCATTTCAAGCGCATCCTTTAGCCCTTGCTTTCCAGTGCATGCATTCGCGCAGGCACTATTCACGATGATGCCATGAATTTTGCCGGTGACGGAAATACTGTCTTTCGTCACATCGATTGGGGCCGCCTGAACGACATTCTGTGTATAAACGGCAGCAGCTGAGGCCGTGACGTCCGAAAAAATGACGCCAATATCTTTTTTGGAGTAACGTAAACCTGCATGAACGCCTGACGCTTTAAATCCTTGTGGAATTAAGATGTTTCCTTTTTCAATTTGTTTGATTGTTTCAACTTGCTGTAATGTATTCATTATTTCCCTCCAAGAAATTTTATGGATAAAGCGGGGTGTTCCATAATCCTGTTGTTTCTTCAATCCCCATTAAAAGATTTGCGTTTTGAATGGCCTGCCCAGCAGCGCCTTTCACTAAATTATCAATGACCGAAACAATCGTTGCCCTTCCTGTTCTTTCATCATAAGCAACACCTATATCGCAAAAATTCGAACCATATACTTGTTTTGTAGAAGGAAAGTGATCTAGTGGCTGTATTCGAACAAATGGATGTTTATCATAAATGGTTTCATACAAATCCCTTAATTCGGCCGTTGAAGTTTGCCGGTTTAATTTAACGTACATTGTGGCCATGATCCCTCTCGTCATCGGGACAAGATGGGTATTAAAAGATATCGGCTGTAAATCTTTCGACCAGCGTCCAAGCTGTTGCTCAATTTCCGGTATATGTTGATGCTGGTTCACCTTGTATATTTTGAAATTTTCATTCATTTCACTATAATGCGTTACGACCGAAGGAGACTTCCCTGCCCCGGACACCCCTGATTTTGCATCGATAATTACATCTGAACCTGTAGCCCATCCTTCCGTAAATAAAGGGGCAAGGCCAAGCAATGTAGCGGTGGGGTAACAACCTGGGTTTGCAATAATAGTGGATTGCCTGATTTCCTCGGCATTCCATTCTGCTAGACCGTATATAGCTTTTTCAAGGATGGATTGAGGGGCAGCCTCTTTTTTATACCAACGTTCATATTCTCCTGGAGTTTGAAGCCTGAGGTCCCCTGACAAATCGATTACTTTCAAGTCAAGATCAGAAAATTGCGAAATCAGTTGTGAGGAAACACCTGAAGGCGTAGCGAGAAAAACAATATCAGATTTTTTTGCGATTTTTTCCGGATCAATGGCTTCCAATTTATCTTTCATATGCATTAAATGCGGATTTTCTTCATGGATACTCCGACCAAATTGGGATGAAGTATGCAATGATTCTATTTGTAAATGAGGATGATTAGTCAGGAACCTTATTAGCTCCAATCCACCATATCCTGTAGCTCCGACAATTGAAACGTTCATAAAACCACTCCTATATTCTAGTCCCTGTCATTCTTTGATTCTATTATTATATGATTGAATAAAAATAAAATCAAATGTATTTTTATAAAATTATTAAATTATATACAAAATTCTATCTTTTGCTACTATTCTTTGATATATTTTTTTCCATTCACAGCCCATTTATGAACAACGTCTTTGATTTAACCCTTTCTTGTTGCTAAAATCACCAGTAGTTCATTCATTGCCTTGTTTATTCATTTCACAACCTCCATATCCGTCCCCCGACAACCAGCAATTATATGCCTACAACATGAAAAGGTTGCGGGGATATCGACCGTATCCATCCAATTGTATTGATCCAGGGACCATTTAATATCTTGTTCCATCATATACATGCATAAAACCCGTATAATTTATTCATTAACCAAACGATGCACATACAAAAAAATACGGGATGGCATCTGCCATCCCGTATTTTTAACTTGTCCTTTAAAAATCAACCACCAATAAAGGACATTTCTATTTTTTCTTGTTTTTTCAAAGTGCCCGCTACCCTCTCGTCCGAATAACGGTCATCTCGATGATTCCAAATCGATATGATGTGGTCTGTTAATTCTTCATCCGACATCTCTGAACGAACCAATGACTTCAAGTCATGGCCTTTCCCATTAAATAAGCAAGTATATATGCTACCGTTTGCAGAGAGACGTGCACGCGTGCAACTTGAACAGAATGATTCCGAAACCGACGTGATGAATCCTACTTCAGTTGTTGTTCCTTTATAACGGAAACGCTTAGCAACTTCCCCAAAGTAATCTTCTTCCACAGGTTCCAATTCGAATTCTTGCTGTAGCATCTCGAGCAGTTCCTTTTTCGTTACCACATTTTTTAGTTGCCAACCATTTGTATGGCCAACATCCATATATTCTATATATCGCAGTTGAATGCCTTCCTGTTTGCAAAAACGAGCCATTGGCAGGATTTGAGATTCATTCGTTTCTTTTTTCACCACCATATTGACCTTGACGCCAAGTCCTGCCTTTTTAGCAGCGGCGATGCCTTCCAGAACCGGTTTTATCCCGATATTTCTGCCATTCATCTTTTTAAACAACTCGTCATCCAGACTGTCTAGGCTGATGTTCACTCGTTGTAAACCTGCTGCCTTTAAATCGGCCGCATGCTTCTTCAGGAACACGCCATTGGTGGTCAACCCTATATCTTCTATTCCTTCAATCAAGACAAGTTCGGAAATAAGCGTGGTAAGATTTCTGCGTAACAGCGGTTCCCCGCCCGTCAACCTTAACTTCTTCACACCTAAGTTTGCGAATATTTTAGAGATCCTTATAATTTCTTCATATGATAAAAGCTCGCTCTTCGGGAGGAACTGGAAATTCTCATGAAAAATTTCAGCCGGCATACAATATTGACAACGGAAGTTGCAACGATCGATGACGGAAATTCTCAAATCTCTTAATGGCCTATCTAAAGAATCTTTTATTTGACTGGTCAATTAACCACTCCTAGCCCTCATGTATTAGAAAAAGCCAAGCCAATAAAAAGCTGGTCCACAAAATGCGGATTCACCGTTTTTTGACTGGCTCTCTATTCATTCTTTTACATGGAATTTATTTTATGCCTAATGCGATTTTTGCATATCTGGACATGCGGTCCTTGGACCATGGTGGACTCCACACAATTTGCACGTCCGTTTCTTTCACTTCCGGAATATCTTCAAGCACCAATTTCACTTGATCGACGATTGTACCAGCTAATGGGCAGCCCATAGCCGTCAAGGTCATCTTCACAGTCGTTAGTCCTGCCTCGTCCATATCCACATCATATACCAAGCCCAGATTGACGATATCTATTCCAAGCTCCGGGTCAATAACCTGTTCCAAAGCTCCCATAATAATGTCTTTTGTATCTTGATCCATCCTAATCACTCCTTTTATAATCAATTATCCCCGTCATTCATACCGGGTGCTGATAGTTAAAACGGTTTACACTATCTACATATTAGAATCATAACAGATTTTTCGCGTTCCATTAAGCTTTTTGTATAGTTGGCAATAAATGTTTCTCAAACCAGTTCGCCGTTTGAAGCACACCTTCTCTGCTTACCTTATGAGATGCTTTCTTGTCGAGAATGAAATTAATTCTATTATCCCCTTCATTATAACTTGATTTAACCTCTTCATAAAAGCGATATGCATATTGATAAGGAACCACATGATCTTTTGCTCCATGCCAAAACAATAGTGGCCGATTAGCGAGCCTGTCGGGATTCAAGCTTAGGTCAAATGGTTTAAGTTGTGCAATCGCTTGTGTGATTTCCTCTTCCGATAGGGGAAAGCTAATCTCCCTTTTTTTCATTTCCCCTATTTGAAGCTCGGCAAACGAAACATATGAAGGGTTCCCCATCAAGCTCACGCCCGCCGATAACCAATCATAAGTCGCTAACGCCCCATTGGTCACAATCCCACCCATTGAGCTGCCGGCTATGCCAATCCTTTTAGGATCGATTAATTTACGGGAAAGTAAATCATCTTTAAGTAGGGGCAACTCTTTGATGCTCTGTAATACCATTTCCCAAAAACGAGGCATCAACTCGGATTCGCTTTCCCCTGTTTCCCTCTCTCCATGGTAGACAACATCGGGAAGAATCACGCGAAAGCCCTTTTCAGCCATTAAATACGCATAATGGAGATTGTGTTCCTTTGCACTCTGAAATCCGTGTATAAAAATGACTAGCGGCAGTTCCTTATTGAAAATGGACCGTTCGCTAACATGTAAAACGGGAATGTGCCCTATTACTTCTTTTTCGATGATAACCAATTCGACCCCTCCAAATCATTCATGTTATAATGCTGATTGCCCCTAAATGGAACAACCAAAATTTTATTAAAAAACCTATTTAAGTAAGTCGTATAATCTCGGGATTATTATAACCCTTTCATTTAGTAATATCATACAAGAATGCATAAAGAATGAAAAACATTTACAATTTCAGTACACTAAACTTAACAATATTCGCCTATAATAAAATCAAAAAAGAACAGAAGGTGCCATAGATGAATGACAAGCATTTAATTGTATTGGATCTTGATGGAACATTACTTACTGATAAAAAATCCATTTCCCCCCGCACTAAACAGACCCTTTTAAAACTGAAAGAGGATGGACATGAAGTCATGATTGCGACAGGCCGTCCCTACCGCTCAAGCGAACTCTATTATCGTGAGTTGGGATTGACAACGCCTATCGTCAATTTCAATGGTGCCTTTGTCCACCATCCCTTGCAGACAAGCTGGGGGACGTATCATTCACCTCTCGACATCAAGATTGCAAAAGAGATAGTCGAGGCCTGTGACCAATTTAGCTATCATAACATCATTGCAGAGGTTAGGGATGATTTATATGTCCATTATCATGACGAAAAATTGATGAATATGTTCAATGTAGGGAATCCAAAAATGACTAGCGGGGACCTGCGGAACTACCTAAACGATTCGCCTACTTCGATGCTCATCCATACAGATAGCGAATATGTCGGGCAAATTCGGCAGCATCTATCGGATGTCCATGCTGAATTGGTTGATCACCGACGTTGGTCAGAGCCCTTTCACATCATCGAAATCATAAAAAGTGGATTAAGCAAGGCTGTCGGGCTTCAGCGTGTATCCAATTACCTGGACATTCCAAAAGACCGGATCATCGCATTCGGAGATGAGGACAATGACTTGGAAATGCTTGACTATGCAGGAACAGGTGTCGCCATGGGTAATGCTATAGAATTAGTGAAAAACGTAGCCAACACGACCACCTTGACCAATGAGGAGGACGGCATTGCCATTTTCCTTGAGGAAAAATTCAATCTGAAATAACACATTTATTTCCTTCATAAATTCCATTCATTGAGCCACACTACTAGGGACAACATCAAACATCGTTGTCAAAAAGCTCAGATTCGGAGGAGATAATAATGGGAACAAAATCAAAACGTTTTGTACAGCAAGGCAAAGAAAGTGTTGCCAAACACGCTGAAAAAATCCCTTATCACACTACGTATGCAGAGGCTGAAAAAGACAGATTACGCATTATGTCAGAACAAAGCTATGGTGGCTTCTAATGGGAAACAAATTATTCCAGATCGCTCGGGACTTTGTTGAAGAAGCTCTCCACTCCGAGCCTGGTGCCGACCAGCAAAAAACTGTAGAAATCGCCAAAAATGCTCTTTCTTCGGCTAATGCCAATACGAATAATGCCGAAAAAGAACAGTTGCGTGAACTTCAGGAAAAGTTGGAAAACCATCTAAAGTAAAAAGGAAAAGCCTCCAGGATCCTGGAGGCTTTTCTCTATTTAACCGTTATTTCCTGTTGTTCCGCCTTTTTTACCGATTTCTTTATAAAAACTTTTATCATGAGAATCGGATGTGGCTTCTCCGCCCTTTTGACCAATTTCCTGATAAAACTCTTTGTTGTGATTATCTGAGGTGGCTTCTCCGCCTTTGCGTCCAATCTCTTGGTAGAAGTCCTTATCGTGATTGTTCGAAGTGGCTTCCCCGCCTTTGCGTCCAGCTTCTTCCCTACTCATCTTTTCATTCTTAGCCATTGTTCATCACTCCTTCAACAAGATTTATTGGCGATACGCTAGTACATTAGCCGTTTGGGATAAGCCTCAAACGTAAAACACCAATATTTATCCATTTGTCAATGAAGTGTAACAGTATTGAAAAATATGGTAAAAATCCTACTGTTCATTCCCTTCGGAACGTACCAACGATTCCCGACGTTTCAATAATGTTGGTGAAGGCATGGGGATCGACTTCTTGAATAATCCTCTCCAAATCATACAATTCATACCGAGTAATGACGATCATTAACATTTCCTTACTTTCATTGGTGAAAGCTCCTTTAGCAGGGAGCCTTGTAATGCCGCGAACCAATTTAGCATGGATGGCTTGCTTCAGTTCCTCGCTTTGCTTCGTTATGATCATGGCTGTCAACTTTTCATGGCGAGTATGTATAGCATCCACCACTCGTGTTGAAGTATAAAGCGTAACGAGGGTATACAAGGCCTTTTCAGGTCCATATACCGCTCCGGCTGTGACGATGATGATTCCATTCAAAAGAAATAAGTAAGTTCCTACAGGCTTGTCCTTCTTGCGTGATAAAAGCATGGCGATAATATCCATACCACCTGTCGATGCCCCGAATTTCAATGTAATCCCTACTCCGACCGCAGCGATCACACCACCAAACACAGCATTTAACAAAATGTCTGGGGACCATCGTGTTAGCGGGATGATTTCCATAAATAAACTCATTAATATAACACTGAGGAAGCTATAAAAAGTGAAGGACTTCCCAACCTTCCTCCATGCAAGAATAGTGACTGGAATATTCAATAGAAAGAGTAAGATACCAGTCGATACATTAAATGGTGCAAAGGATCCAATAATACTTGATAATAACTGCGCTACCCCTGTGAATCCACTTGCATAAACATTTGCTGGAATCAGAAAAAAGTTCATTGCAACAGCATTCAGTAATGCACCAATTATGACAATTAGAATTTTCTTTATTTCATTACCATACAACCAAAAAACCTCCAATATATTCTATTTTTAGTGGCCAATTCCCCTTATTTTCTCTTTCTATAGTCGTAGTGATTGAAATTTCACCGTTACATGCTAAACTAAATAGAGTAAAACTCACATTTACTAAAATATGTAAAAAGAAAGCGGGTGTATTATGGCTATCACGATTCTTGCGGATAGTGCATGTGACTTGCCATTGTCTTTCTATCAAGAAAACAATGTAACATTGATCCCCCTACAAGTTCATTTGGATGGGCAAAATTATGAAGACATCGTTACCATTAATTCTAAGGAGATTTTTCAAGCCATGCTTGATGGTAAGGCTCCAAAAACTTCACAAGTTTCTCCGGAACATTTCTTGGAAATATTCACGGAGTTTGCCAAAGAAAAAAAACAGGGCATTTATATTGCCTTTTCCTCTGAACTATCCGGAACGTACCAAACAGCCGTTATGATTCATAACCAGGTGAAGGAAGAATACCCTGATTTGGACATAGAGATCATTAACTCGAAATGCGCATCATTAGGTATTGGCATGGTCGTTGAACAAGCTGCCAAGTTAGCTCAGAGTGGAGCTTCTAAAGAAGAAATTTTAACACATATAAATTTCCTCCTCAAGCACATGGAACACCTATTCACGGTAGGTGACCTTGAATACTTGGCGCGTGGTGGACGTATATCCAAAACATCTGCCCTTGTTGGCGGGTTATTAAACATTAAACCGCTACTAAATGTGGAGGATGGAAAACTCGTTCCTCTTGAGAAGATTCGCGGCAAAAAGAAATTAGTGAAAAGAGCGATGGAATTAATGCATGAGCGTGGCATAAATCTATCTACTCAAACAATTGGTATTGTTCACGGCGATGACGAAGAATCCGCATTGGAATGGAAAGAAGTGATTCAACATGAATTTGGTACGACAAATTTCATGATCCATTCAATCGGTTCAGTAATCGGGGCACATACCGGTCCTGGTACTGTAGGTATCTTCTTCTTAAACGATACCCCTGCGAAATCATAAATATGCATACTCCCTCTTATAATTGCGAACAATACATATTGATCATGATTATGAAGGGAGTTTTTATTATGTCACACACTAAAGATAACAATAAAAGACCCGAAGATAACCAAGCGAGAAACGCCGAAAAAAACATTGCCTATCAGGAAAATCTTAAAGCGGGAAAACATTCCTACTCCAAAAAAACAGATCATAAATAACGGGGGACATCCCCCGTTTTTTCCTGTATCCCCTTGACAAAGTCCACTTGCTTAACAGAATGAATGGTTGTCTTCCTTACCTATCTTCTCTATAATAAAAGAAATAAAACCTGCTGGAGGTAAGTAATGGCAAAGGAAAATTCATTCGATATAGTATCCAAAGTAGATTTTTCGGAAGTGACAAATGCTGTAACCATGGCAATGAAAGAAATACAAACGCGCTATGATTTCAAGGGCAGCTTAAGTACGATTTCCATCGATAAGGAAGACCTCGTTTTGGTTTCTGATGACGAGTATAAACTTGATCAATTAAAAGATGTTTTAATCAGTAAACTTATAAAGCGTGGGGTTCCCGTCAAAAACCTCGATTACGGGAAAATAGAAGGGGCTTCCGGCGGTACTGTCCGTCAACGCGCTAAACTCATTCAAGGTATTGATAAAGAACAAGCAAAGAAAATCAACACCATCATTAAAAACAGTGGGTTAAAAGTCAAAAGTCAAATTCAGGACGACCAAATTCGCGTTACCGGAAAAAACAGGGATGACCTGCAAGGCATCATCTCTGCCATCCGTGGTGCTGAATTATCAATTGATGTACAATTCCTAAATTACCGCTAAACTAGTAAGCCCACCCTGATAGGTGGGCTTTTTTCATTTAGTTGAAGGAACAAGGTGCCCGTTTCCCCATGCCCATTTCCCCCTCCATTCCTCCCCATACACCCTATCTGGATATCTCACACATAACGCCTTCACATTTCCTGTTATTCAAACCAATGTATCGATTCCAAGGAGTTGTGAGATGCTATTCTTGCTCTTATGTTTAAGCAATTCAAAAATAAGGAATATAAAAAATACAATAAAATATAGGAGGGGTAATCATGACAAACCAAAATAAACAAGGGTTTCCACCACAACATCAACAACATCAACCCGGAGTAGAAACGAAGATGGATCCGAATCCTGAGTCTGTAAAATCGGAATATAAAGGTAGTGGGAAATTAAAAGGAAAAACAGCGATTGTAACCGGCGGAGATAGTGGCATTGGTAAATCGGTCGCCATCTATTATGCGAAAGAAGGAGCCAATGTAGTTGTAGCCTACTTGGATGAACACGAAGATGCAAAGAAAACTAAGGAATTAATCGAACAAGAAGGACAAAAATGCTTGCTACTTGCAGGGGATATCGGTGATGAAACGTTTTGTCAGGATATCGTCAAGCAAACAATTGAAGAATTCGGCGGGTTGGATATCCTTGTCAACAATGCCGGCGAACAGCATGTGCAAGAAAGCCTTCTCGACATATCAGCCGAGCAGTTGGAAAAAACATTCCGAACTAATATCTTTTCCATGTTCCACTTAACGAAAGCCGCCTTGAAGCACTTGAAAAAAGGGAGCAGCATCATCAATACAACCTCAATCACAGCCTACCAGGGTAACCCAAAGCTAATCGATTACTCATCAACTAAAGGCGCCATTTTAGCCTTTACACGCGCTCTTTCGAATTCCATTTCAAAAGATGGCATTCGAGTGAATGGTGTAGCGCCAGGTCCTATCTGGACACCGCTTATTCCTGCTTCATTCGGTGAAGAGGACGTAGCCAAATTCGGACAAAATACACCTATGGGCCGAGCAGGACAGCCGGAGGAATTGGCACCTGCCTATGTATATCTAGCAAGTGATGATTCCTCTTACGTCAGTGGACAAGTCATCCATGTCAATGGCGGTTCAGTTGTAAACGGTTAATAAAGTAAGATCCAGGGCAGCGGATTCCATTTAGGAGATCCGTTGCTTTTTTCGTTCTAAGGAAGGATTTAGAGAGTATCCATTTCCTGATAAAGTGCTTGTAGAAACATAACTTGGACAGACTGGAACCGGTTTCCGTTCAATCAAAAGCGTCCTCAATACCAGGAAATTCATAAAGGAGCATTGTGACACACAATGCTCTTCCCTTTAATAATTCATGACCAACGATTCTTGCTTTAAAGGTCGGCAGGAACTTCTTTCCACAAACTGATGGGGTATGATGATTCCCCCCGGCTCTGCTCCCTTTTGTAACTTTTGGATGATCGATTTGGCTGCCTGATAACCCAGATCAAAAATGTTAATATCGACAGAAGTTAGGGCAGGTAGTGACATTTCAGTGAAAAGAACGTTATTAAAGCTGACAATTGATATCTCTTCAGGAGTGCGTATGCCCATCTCCCTTAGTGAATGGACAAGTCCAAGTGCCATTAAGTCATCACTGACGATTAAAGCGGTCGGAGGTTCCTTAATGGATAGCAACCTATTTGCTACTTCCAGTTCCCCATTATGTACAAAGTTCTCAAGTATCGTATATTCACTTCTTGGAACGATCCCAGCCCTTTTTAATGCCCGTTCGTATCCAGATAGGCGATCGAGTGTCATCACAGACTTTATATCCCCACCGATGAAACCGATTCTTTCATGCCCCAATTGGATTAGATAATCTGAGGCCTGTTCAGCCGCCAAGACGTTATCATTATCCACATATGATATTTCCTCGATAAAATCGTACGGCTTTCCAATCATGACAAATGGAAAATCCCTTGATCGCAAATAAGTAAGGATATGATCATTCATCCTTGAATACATCAGGACGATACCATCTACCATCCCCCCCTGGACCATATTCACGATTCCTTCATAAATCTCATTCTCCGTTTTTCCCGTGCTTAGCAATAGCGAATATTGTTTTTCCTGAGCCCCTTCGCTAAGTCCTTGCAAGATTGTTGAGAAAAATGGATTTTGATATATGACATTCGATGAACTTGGTAAGACCAACCCTATAATTTTCGTTGATTGGTTTGCTAGGCTGCGGGCAATGAAATTTGGGTGATATCCCAATTTCTCCATCGCTTTACGCACGCGCACTTTCGTTTTCTCGCTAATTCGAGGATTATTTGCAATCACTCGAGAAACTGTTGAAGGTGCTACATTCGCCAGTTGAGCTACATCTTTAATCGTAATAGCCATGCATTTCCCGTCTCCCCTCATCGTATTACAGACTTTTTGGACAACTTCGTGTAAAGTCAATAAATACTTTTCCAATATATTAAATAAATATACAATTATATGTATCTATCATACACTCAACTCAATGCTTATATCCATTACTTTTTTTAAATTTTCTATTTTTTTCAGAAAATATCAGTTTTTAGAGTCAGCCTTCACTTTTATCATAAAAAAGAGAGTTGATTTTAAATCAACTCCTTCATTGATACGTATGATTTTTTTAAAGAAGAGGACAGAAGTCAGACGACTAACTACAGTAGCACCAACGGCTACATAGCTTCAACTAATGATGGTAGACCCTCACCTCGTAAGGACGCAAATGAATCTCACATTCGTCTTCCACATTGTCATAATTGCCCAGTAATAGTTCCATATTCCCCCAATCAGATATATCGATGGAATGGTGATTCGTACTGAAATTGCATATGACTTTCACTGATTCACTATTCATTTTTCTTGTATAAATATAAAGTTCACAATGATTTTCCCATAATAAATCATATTCTCCATAAACTAAAACCTGGTACTTCTTACGGAGATTAATCATCTTTTTATAAAAATGGTAGATGGATGAAGGATTATTCCTTTGCTCTTCCACATTGATTGCACGGTAATTGGAATTTGCTTTCATCCAGGGTGTTCCTTCTGTAAACCCTCCATGCTCCGTATCATTCCATTGCATGGGTGTACGTGAATTGTCCCGACCGTTATGCCAAATGATCTGCATGATTTCATCATGTGAACGTCCCTTGGAGGTTTCAATATGATAAAAGTTTTTCATGCCAATGTCATCATAATCATCGATAGAGTCGAATTGTACGTTTGTCATCCCAATTTCCTGCCCTTGATAAATGAATGGTGTCCCTTGCATAAAAAAGTACAATGCACCAATCATTTTCGCACTCTCCAACCAATATTGATGATCATTTCCCCAAGTGGACACACTTCTCGGCTGGTCATGGTTTTCAAAAAACAAAGCATTCCAGCCTTTATTCTGAAGTCCCTTTTGCCATTTTGTCATGGTCCTTTTCAGTTCATAGACGTCGACATGATGATCATGTCCCCGATTCCATAAGCCCAGATGTTCGAATTGAAAAATCATATTGAACTTACCGTTTTCTTCCCCGACCCAATCATCCGCTTGTTCAATCCTTACGCCATTGGCTTCACCAACCGTCATGATATCATACTTCGCAAAAGTTTCTTCCTTAAGCTCTTGAAGGTAATCCAATATCCCTTCCTGATTGGTATGCATCTCAAACGCAGGGACATATTGATGCCAATACGGATTGGGCATATCCGGCAACCCCTCACGCTTGTGAATATGGGTGATGGCATCAATCCGGAAACCATCGATGCCCTTATCCAACCACCATGTCACCATGCTGTATAGAGCCTGCCGGACTTCTTTACATTCCCAGTTTAAGTCCGGTTGTTTCTCTGCGAATAAATGTAAGTAGAATTGTTTCGACCTTTCATCGAATTTCCAGGCACTTCCTGAGAATATACTTTCCCAATTGTTAGGTTCCCTACCATCCTTGCCGTCTCTCCAAATATACCAGTCTCGTTTCGGGTTATCCTTTGAAGAACGCGACTCCACGAACCAGGGATGCTCATCACTAGTGTGGTTAAGCACCAAGTCAAGAATCACCCTCATGCCACGTCGGTGTACATCGTCCAGCAATTGTTCCAGGTCCTCCATCGTACCGAATTCTTCAGAAACCGATTGGTAATCACTGATATCGTATCCATTATCTGCGTTGGGGGACTTATAAAACGGGCTAATCCAAATGACATCGATCCCAAGTTCCTGCAAGTAATCCAGTTTGGAGATCAATCCCCTTAAGTCCCCCACTCCATCTCCATTGCTATCCATGAAACTGCGGGGGTAAACTTGATAACAAACAGCCTCTTTCCACCAGGTTTTGCTCATGCTGTAGCCTCCCGTTTCTGTATTCCACAAAGCCAAGGGACATTGTTTTGCAGCCAAAAATCGAGAGGTACATGGTTAGTTTACTTGATTCCTTTTTGAACGTTTAATGACCAAAGCAATGAAAATGGCAAAAATGACAAGGACCAACCCGATAATGATCAAATAGGGGGTATTGATGGTCGATTTAGATGCAAGAGTGTAGACTTCCGTTGACTCCCTGTCGATAACGATCGAGTAGCCATTGTCCTTACTACGAACCAAATCTCCATTCAGCATACCTCTCAACTCTTTGTTCTCCTCAAGATCCTTTTCACTGAGATTTATCGTTTGCGTTTTGGTTGTATTATTCATGGCCACCACCATTGTTTCGTCGCCATACACGCGTTTAAAAACCACCGTACCGCCCTTTTGGTACAAAGGCTCCATATTCCCATTTGATAATGCAGGGTACATCTCCCGAAGATCGGAAAGCTTGGTGATATACTCCACTAGCTCTTGTTCTGTCTTAAAATTCATCAATTGATGATTGGTCGGTGCTTCATCACCATTGAGGGCGATTTCCGATCCATACATCACGATGGGTACACCTGGAGTGGTATACATATAGGATAAGGCCATTTTCCATCTTGCCCCAGGGTTTTCATTTTGATCGGCAGCATCCTTGGTGAAACGGGGCATATTCTGGGTATCCATGAATAAAGCCTGTGTACCGCTCGTTCCGATAGCATTGAAAACAGGTGCCAGATCCTGATCCGGTGCAGCGAATGCTTTTCTCAGTTCAGCATTTTGTGGGTAATCCATGAAAGCATCGATTCCCGTTTCCTCATATCCTTTTATCAAATCCTCATTGCCTTGGACATCGCCAATTGTATAGAAGTTTGATTTTTCAGACTTGACTGTTTCAACAAACTCCTTCCAAAAGTCCTTTGGAACGTGTTGAACTTGATTTAGTCGATACCCATCAATATCCGTTTCTACAATCCACCACTTGGCAACATCTAACAAATATTCCCGAGTTTCCTGGTTATCTTGATTTAAGTCCGGCAGGCCATTCACCCAGCCGTTTTCCATGTTCTGCTGATTGCTATCCTTGGAAATGTCCTTTTTTTCGTGAAACCAGTCTTTTTTATCAGGATCGTTTAGCCAAGAATGATTCTTCCCCACATGATTAACCTGAAAATCAACAATAACTTTCATCTCGCGGCTATGGGCCTCATCCACGAGCTTCTTGAATTCTTGTTTCGTACCATAATGTTCATCCGTTTTATAAAAATCCTTCACCCATTCCCCGTGGTAGCCATTATCTTCATTAGCAAAAATAGGTGATAGGATGATAGCGGTATACCCCATATCTTTAAGGTAATTTAACTTGTTCGTGACTCCTTCGAAATCTCCTCCATTAAAAGCTGAAGGATTCAATACATCTGCATCCCCATTGTTTTTAGGATTTCCATCAAAAAATCTGTCTATCATCAATGAGTATGCGATTTCATCCTTCCATGTTCGTTGTTCTTTTTCAGCTGCTCCTACAGGAATGGCGTAAAAAAGAAGCAACGGAATTAAAGCGAGTGATAACACCCTTTTTTTCATATCCGCTCTCCTCCTAGCTATCTCTTTACGCCTTTAAGATTAGCGTTTTGACCCCTTAACGTCAAATCCATATTATAAAATTTTTTACACAAAAGAGATAAAATGGAGAGCGGTTGATAGTGGGGCATATTTGCCGTTTCATTCCTCCTGGTAACTTTTCTCGATCTTCTTTACGGCTTCATCCAAAGCGGCTTTCGGTTTGGCTTTAATCGCCGTTATGTCCTGCATCGCGGAATTCATCGGTCCCCACACTTTATTCATTTCTGGAATATTCGGTATCGGTTCTGCGTATTGTAATTGTATGGCGATGGCTTGTGCCCTTTCACTATCTTTTATTGCCTCATGCCCTTTGATTGTTTTTATAGGGGAGATTTCTCCCGTTCGTTCAAAACGGAGCACTGCATTTTTTTCATTTGATACATATTCCACAAATTTTGTAGACCAATAGGGATATTTGGTGAATGCGGTAATATGCCAGCCCTGTATTTCCATGATTGTTTTCATTGGCTTTCCATTTGGCAATTGGGGCATCGGAGCGACGCCGACATTCTTCCCGTCCATCCATGCAGTTTTTGAACTCATGATGGAGGCTACCTTCCCCTCCCTAAACATTTTTTCCATATCTTCTTTGTCACCCTCAGGGATGGCACTCGCTTTATACCATTTTTGAATGAATTGCGCACCTTTCACTGCACCTTCATTGTTCAATCCTATATCCAAAGGATTTATTTTCTTCTTATCCCGATCGAATACATACCCTCCCATTCCCGTCATAATTCCATATGCATCATAGAAATCGTTCCATTCAGCCGCAAATCCATACTCCTTACCTGCGCTAGCCTTTTTTGCTTTTTTATACAATTCATTCATCGTGTCCGGGACCTTCGGCATCATCTTCTCGTTATACACCAAAACGGAAGTAACAGCAGACTTGGGTAGCCCAAATAGTTTTCCCTGATACATTTCGGCGAATATGGAAGCTTCTAAAAAGGCATCCGTAACTTCATCATTCACCTTGATTTCCTGTATCAGTCCCTCCTCCACTAGCTGACCTATTTTTTCATGGGTAAGTGTCACGATATCCGGGGATGTCCCGATAGGCCCATTTCGGCGTAATTGTGTGTACATCCCATCGTTCACTTTTTGCTCTTTATATTCCACTTTGATTCCATATTCTTTTTCGAATTCCTTCAGGATCGGTTTTAGGGCTTCCCCTTTATTCTCCTCTTCCCAAACAATCAGTTTTTCCGGCTTTTTTTCATTCGTGGTTTCTTTTTCTCGCGGCATCCTTTCCTTCACCACTTCATTTTCCTTATCTGTATTGGCATCACAAGCACTTCCGATAGCGATAAAGATGAGGGACATGAGTAAATAGATCATCAACTTCTTCACTTTTATTCTCCTTTTAAAAATGTTTGATTCTATCATGTCCCAAAGCTTCAAATTGTTTACACCACCGTTAGAAAATCGAAAGGAAAGAACGTGGATTCACGATGAAAACGATATCAATCTCTATTGTTATCATTATATGAGAGGACTCAATTTTTACAACTTTTTCCTTTATCAATTTAATTTCTTAAATGGAAGCGTTCTATTTCATATTTTTTAAGAACCAGGTGCTTTTTTTATATAAAATGGGTATATAATCAAAATGACTGGATAGTTTTTGAAATATTTAAATTTTTTAACTTTTCATCAGTACATAAGTAATGTCCTCTCAATCTCCAGTCTTAAAGTTCATCCAGCTTTCAAAAATTAACCTGACTAGAATTGGAGTGGTTTTCTATGGAACGTTCGTCCATCCAGCACCGGCCTACAGACAATTTTGCTTATAGCATCGATGCAGAAACTCTTCATATCCGCCTTCGAACAAAAAAACAAGATATTTCATACGTCGAACTACTCTTTGGAGACCCCAATATACTCGATGAAGGTCATTGGCAGTATGAACAAGCGCCCATGTACCTTTCTGGCAGTGATGGCCATTATGATTACTGGCATATTTATGTGAAGCCACCTTACCGGAGAATAAGGTATGGATTTAAGCTACAATCGGGTGAGGAAGAACTCATTTATACGGAAAAAGGTTTTTTTGATGAGGCTCCTGATGATACAGGCTGTTATTTTGCCATCCCTTATCTTCATCGAAATGAAGTGTTTAGCGCGCCTGAATGGGTAAAAGAAACAATCTGGTACCAGATCTTCCCGGAAAGATTCGCGAATGGAAATCCCGATAATGATCCTGAAGGTGCAAAGCCTTGGGGCAGTGAAGAACCGAAAGTGGACAACTTTTTTGGAGGGGATTTCGAGGGGATCCTACAGCATCTTGATTACTTAGAGGACCTCGGCATCAATGGCATCTATTTCACTCCCATTTTCCACGCCCATTCCAACCATAAATATGACACGATTGATTACATGGAAATCGATCCCCAATTCGGGACGAAAGAGGACTTGAAAACCCTTGTGGAAGAATGCCACAAACGGAATATCCGTGTGATGCTCGATGCCGTCTTTAACCATAGCGGCTATTATTTCCCTCCCTTTCAAGACCTCCTTGAAAAAGGTGAGGACTCAGAATACAAAGATTGGTTCCACCCCCACGGCTTCCCTTTAAAAGGAGGAGAACGTCCCAATTATGAAACATTCGGTTTTTTTGAATCGATGCCCAAATTGAATACAGCCAATCCTGACGTCAAAAAATACCTTTTGGAAACCGCCGCTTATTGGATTAAGGAGTTCGATATCGATGGCTGGCGACTTGATGTTGCCAATGAGGTCGATTCACCGTTTTGGCGGGAGTTCCGGAATACGGTGAAAAACATTAAACCTGATCTATATATTCTCGGGGAAATTTGGCATGATTCCATGCCATGGCTAAGAGGCGACCAATTCGATGCAGTCATGAATTATCCATTTACCAATAACGTGTTCCGCCTCATTGCTTCGCAAAAAATCAATGCCCGGCAGTTTATTGAAGAAATGACGGCTGTCTATCACAGCTATCCGACCAATGTATTCGATGTCACCTTCAACCTTCTTGGAAGCCACGATACACCACGGATTTTCACAGACTGCGGGGAAGATGTGAATAGGGCAAAGCTCATTCATGCCGTTCTACTGACGTTCAAGGGCAGTCCCTGCATCTATTATGGAGATGAAATTGGCTTAACTGGCGACCAGGATCCCGGTTGTCGAAAATGTATGGTCTGGGAGGAGGACAAACAGAATCGCGAACTCTATAACGAAATCAAAGAATTGATTGCTTTACGGAAAGAGGAAGGCTTGCTTGCAAATGAAGGCCATTTCGAATTCCTTGAAAAGATCGATAACACAAACATCGTCGCTTATCGAAAGTTCAATGAGGCACGCTCTGTTGTCATCCTTCTCAACCCGACAGACCGGTCACAGTCTTATACACTCCCATTTGACGTAAAGGAGGACTCAATGATTGATATAAGAACGAAGGAAATCGCGAAGGCAGACCACTCTGAATTGGGTGGCTATCAATATAGAATTCTTGCATTTGATCACTGAAGCAAACGAAAAGGGGCAAAGCGTACGATACGCTGAGCCCCTTTTTTCATTCAATGATTTGGATATCATATTGCTTGAACCATACATCTATTTGAGCCAAGTGGGCGAGTAACTGAGGACCTGACATTAATTGACCGAACCAAGGGACCTTAAAGGCGGCGCCTTTCGAATCAACTATATCAGTCATTTTCTGTTGATCGAATAACTCGTGAAGAACCGAGCTTTTGTCAGTCAGGATATCTTTCAACCACGTCTGAACTCGATCCGTGTAGACAGGGTTATGTGTCTTGGGATACGGGCTCTTCTTGCGGTATAACACTTCATCTGGCAACATTCCTTCTAATGCTTTACGTAATATCCCCTTCTCCCGGTTACCGGTCATCTTCATTTCCCAAGGGATGTTCCAAGCATATTCAACAAGTCGGTGATCCGCAAACGGAACGCGCACTTCAAGGCTTGCACCCATACTCATCCGATCTTTCCGATCGAGCAATGTTGTCATGAACCATAATAAATTTACATAGAATAGCTCCCTGCGCTTAGCCTCTTCCCCACTTTCCCCTTCTAATCTAGGAGTTTCCAGAACCGTAGTCAAATACGCATCATTTGCATATTCCTCCAGTTTTAATTTTTCATGCCAGCCCTCTTTCAATAGCGATTGCCTTTCACCAGTCGACCTCATCCAAGGAAAACCAGTGCGATTTAAATCATCGGCACGATGAAACCATGGATAGCCGCCGAAAATTTCATCCGCACATTCCCCTGATAACCCCACCACGAAATCTTGTTTTATTTCTTTGCAGAACCAAAGCAAAGAGGAATCGACATCCGCCATTCCCGGTAGGTCCCGGACTTGGACAGCTTCGATTAAATAGTCGGTCAGCTGCTCTTGAGTAATGACGGCAGAATGATGCACGGTGTTGAATGTATCCGACATCTTTTTGATCCATGGTCCGTCAGAGTTAGGCTGGAATTCATTTGCCTTGAAGTATTTTTCATTATCTTCATAATCAATGGAATACGTATGAAGCCTTCCTTTGCCTTCATCCATATAGGCATTCGCTGCTATGGCCGTAATCGCACTTGAATCCACCCCACCTGACAAAAAGCTACAGAGCGGAACATCGGAGACGAGTTGCCTGGTCACGGCATCTTTTACTAGAAAGCGTACTTTTTCAGATGTCTCATCTAGTGAATCACGATGTTCCTCACTCTGAACATTCCAGTATCTCCATATTCTCATCCCTTTTCTTGATAAAGTAAGGGCATGGGCCGGCCTTAATTCTTTAACATCATGAAAGACACCAGAACCCGGCGTCCTGGATGGGCCCACCCCTAATACTTGGGCTAAACCTTCCCTATCAATTTCTGTTTTGACATCAGGATGGGCTAGAATGGCTTTTATCTCAGAACCAAAAATGAACCCGCCTTTCCTTTCAGCATAGAAGAAAGGCTTAACTCCCATTCGGTCCCTTCCAATGAATAATTTCTGTTCATTTTCATCCCAAATGGCAAAGGCGAAAATCCCATTGAACAATTCGACGCATTTTTCTTTCCATTCTATATAAGAAGTTAGTAAAACTTCTGTATCAGAATGCCCCTTAAAGGAATATCCTTTTAATAATAGCTGTTTTCGAATGTCTTCGGTGTTATACAATTCGCCGTTGTAACAAAGGGTATATCTTCCGTTTCCATGTTCCTTTGTCATCGGCTGTTTTCCACCCTCTGCATCGACAACTGTTAATCTTTTATGACCAAAGGCGACGTGGGTGTCACTCCATACATTCTCCTCGTCTGGACCCCTCTTAGCCAAAGTTTTCGTCATCTGTTCGAGTGTTTCAGTTTCCGTCCGTAAATTCTTTTGAAAATGCACCCAACCTGTAATTCCACACATCACACTTCACCCTTTCCATCTGGACGATCAAATCATATAGCCTTCTGCCTTTTAAGCAATTAGGTATCCATATTATGTTCCGGCTTCAAATCCCAGCATCGTTACAGCACCATTCCGTGGAAGCCCTTTGCCCCCACCCTTGTTGTGACAAAATAGAGTGGGAAAGGAAGGCATCCCTGTTTAACATAGCCTATGCAAAGATGGAAAGTTGGTTATTTGTCCATAATATTTAAAAATATACCGTTATATTTTCATTGGATTTTGACTAAAAAGTAGGTGAGGATTCCCCTATTGGAGGTATAAGCATGAGTCAGCAACATCGAACGAAGTTAATGAACAGACAAACACGAGCGTTTACCGAAGGAACTGTGGAAAATATCAATCAGCAATGGATCTTTTTTGACGATGAAACCGATGAGGCATCATCGATTGAAGATCACGTTCAGAGCATCATTGAAGTTTATAGAGGGGGAAGATGGCAGCAGGGCATATTGGAAGCGGAGGGGAAAATCCACCTTCACAGGGATTTCACTTTCCTGAGGGACAATGAACCCATAAGGATTCGAAAAAAACTATTATATTCGTTTGAACGTTTATTGGAGGAATTGAACGATGATTCTTTTTTCCAGTTTGTCACGACCCTGAATTCGCTGGACTTCTCTATTTATGATTGTATATATAGCTACAATCAGCTCACTTTTTTAAGGGAGCTCACCAATCAATCCGGCGTGAATTTCTTCACTTTTGATAACGAGACCCAAATCTGTCTCGTCCAGCACCATTTTTCCTATGGTAAAAAGGATCATGACCGTTTTGAATTCACCCTTAATACAGGGAAACGGATCATCATCGAAAAAGTGAATTCCCACTAATTCCTTGTAAAGTTTGCATACAAAAAAGGACAAATGAGATGAAACCCATTTGTCCTTTTTCAATCATGATTAAAACAAGTCAAAACCTTGTGGTAGGGATAATCCTAGATAAAGGACGAATATAAAAGCAACGACGAATAATGCCCACATCGCGCTTACAGCTTTTCCTTTTTTCCTACGGACCAATACCATTTCCATCGCGGCAATCACGATGATTCCTACAATCATTTTCACTGCATATGCACCAAAGTCAGTAATTAGCATTCCACCTGTAAGGAAAATCAAAAGGAAGAATACACGTGTGATCATGTGCATCATTTTGGCTTTCGGGCTTCCATTTTTAAGCATGGAATATGTTACAAAGAAAAGAATGATTCCGATAACCCAAGTCGTTATGTGTAAGTGAGTTCCCATTTACTTGCCCCCTCTTTCAATATCCATTTCATCATAACATAGGCTTTTACATAAAAACAAAAGGAAGGTGCCAGTATCTCGCTCAAATAAGGCAGTTTTGCGAACATTCTTCCCCCTCACTTATCATTCCGTATCATAGCGGGCTTTTTGCCATACGAGACATATCGCCATACAAATTCCACCGGACCGAACCGGAATCGCTTCATCCACAAGAAGCTTAGCAAGACTTGTATAGAAAAAACAACGATCATCAGGAGAAACCCTTCCGTATAAGTCACTTTCCCGTACAACCCACAACCATATGAATAAAAAATGAATGTACAGACAATCGATTGAAATAGGTAATTGCTCATCGACATCCTTCCTACCAAAGCTAAGGGATATAGCAACTTGTAAGCCCACGCCTTTTCAACCAACAGTGTGATTGCGCTAATATAAAACATCGTCAGCAGCGGTCCGCCAAAGTAATCCTGGATGAATGTCGTCCCATAATCGTAATCCGTCACATACGGTAGGACCTTGATCGCCACCCCTGTTAACAGGCTTATAATCACTATCTTCCTTATTGGCCGTTTATAACGGGCAGGATTTTGAAGCCATCCCTGCTTGGCTACACCAGCTCCAATTAAAAAGAAAGGAAAAATGGAGAGGAAGAGGAAGATGACATTCGTTGGACCATTAACCATATACCAGTCTGCCATTCTTTGTCCCGTCACTTCCATAAAAGAACCCGCAGAATATATCTCTTGGGATTGTTTGATTAACTCGACCTCATTTTGAATGTCCATCAATCCACTATCCACAAAGCTCATAATAAGGAAAAAAAGCCCGAACACGCCGAAAGGAACAATATATAAGAACGATCCAAGCCAAATCAGATACTTCCCTTTCCATTTATAGAATAATAAAAACGCAAACCCGAACATTGCGTAATTAACAAGGATGTCTCCATGCCAAATGAAAAAGGCATGTATGCACCCTACCCCTAATAAAAAGCAAAGGCGCTTTGTAAACAGCAAAGGAAACGAGATGCCTTTATCTTCACTCCGTGTAGCCAAGATAACGGACCCAAACCCAAACAAACATGCAAACAAGGGGTAAAAACTCGCCTGGGCGATAATATCGCTACCTATGTACAAGATACGGTCCCAGCCTTCATCCCAATATTCAACACCACTACTATACAAGATGGGCGTATGAAACGAAGGCATATTCACTAAAAAAATCCCTAAAATGGCCAAACCTCTTAATAAATCAATGCTGGCAATCCTTTTGCTTTCCTGTAAAGGGGCCATTGCAGTTTTCATCATTTCACATCCTCATTCACTAATTACTCCATTATAAATGAGCCTGGAAAATTTAGTTGTATATTTCCTTTCCCATTCATTAATGGCTTACAAACTACTAGAAAAAACGCTGCTCATCATAGAGCAGCGCGGACCGTCTTTTAATTGACGAATCTTCCCGTTTTCCCTTTAGCTTCCCAATAATCATTGCGAAGATGGATTTTCTGGATTTTTCCCGATGCCGTTTTTGGCAACTCCCTTACGAATGAGACGCTGGTCACTGCCTTGAAATGGGCTAGTTTTTCTCTTGTGAAAGCCAGAATATCGGCTTCCGTTAATTGGACGCCTGGTTTTGGCACGATGAAAGCATGTGGCGTCTCCCCCCATTTTTCATGGGGCACTGCGATGACTGCCGCTTCTAAGATGCCCTCGTGCTCATATAAAGTCCCTTCCACTTCTATGGATGAGATATTCTCCCCACCGCTTATGATAATATCTTTCTTGCGGTCTACGATATCTATATTCCCATCACTATCCATGGTCGCCATATCGCCTGTATGCAACCACCCATTTTTCAACGCCTGCATCGTGGCCTCTTCATTTTTCCAATATCCCAACATGACTCCATGACTTCGAACAATGACTTCACCGACATCAACCCCGTCACGTGCTACTTCGTCACCATTGTCATGTACTACCCTTACCTCACTGCCTATGGAGGGGTAACCGGCTTTCGCCTTCATTTTGTATTTTTCCCTTTCCGGAAGTCCATCGAATTCAGAGCGGGGTACCGAAAGCAAACTCATTGGAGTGGATTCCGTCATGCCATAGATTTGGATGAACTCCCACCCCAACTCTTTTTCCACCCTTGTGACAAAGGCGGGCGGGGGTGCCGAACCAGCCACGACGATTCGAATTTCCTGTTCCAGCTTCGGTACATTCTTTTCATAATATTGGAACAATGAATTAAGGACGGTTGGCGCCATATGCATGATGGTTACCTTATGTTTCTCAAGCGCCTTGAATATGGAATTTGGTGTTGTTTTTCTTAAGCAAACTTGCGTCGCACCATTGGCCGTATAATAAAAAGGAGCACCCCACCCATTCACATGGAACATTGGCAGGACATGCATATATGTATCGCGGTCATTGACCCTGAAATGGTGCATGGCACTAAGGGCATGTAAATAGTTATTGCGGTGGGTGAGCATGACCCCTTTAGGGTTACCGGTTGTGCCGCTTGTATATAAGAGACTCGATACGTCATTCTCATCCACTTGTTCCCGATGGAAGCCTTCTTTGTCAAACCGCTCCAGCCAGACATTGTAATCGATTTCATTTGTATCGCTTGCTTTATAGTGCACGATGATATGCTCCACTGATTTCAGCTGGTCCTTAACCGATGAGATAAGGTGATACAAATCCTGATCCACAAAAAGGACCCTTGATTCACTATGATTCAAAATGAATACATAATCCGCCGGCGTCAACCGAATGTTCAAAGGCACCATTACAGCCCCAAGCTGGAACGCCCCATAAAAACCTTCAAGCATTTCAATCGAGTTCGGTGCAAGATAAGCCACTTTATCCCCTTTTTTAATCCCAAGGTCACTCAATCCATGGGAAAGCTGGTTGACCCTTCCATTCAGCTCCTGATATGTCAGGACCTTATCGTCCCCGATAATCGCTTTCTTGTCAGCATAAAGTGAAGCTGCCCTGTCCAGAAAATGTGATAGCACTAAAGGCACATTCATCCAATCACCCCTCATTGAATTTGTTTGAAAATTATGAATTTATCATTATATTACCATATTTGTATATCGTTTACCAACACCAAACATCACATGTTTCTAAGCTGCTAAGGGATAGGCAATTGAATCACATCAATAAAGGAAAATCATAGAATACAGTGAAGCATCCATTCAAAATAGACTTGCTGCTTGTAAATAAGGGATAAACCAGAATAAAAAAGGGTGATTTTCATGCCGGCCATCGTAGGAGTTATTCAAGTGATCAATGTCGGGAGCAGTGGCGTTGTCCATATTGGCGACGTTTTTAAGATCAGCCCATATTCCGCTTCAAAAACGTTTGCAGGTGCTGGCTCTTTTAATACAGGCGAATCCATTTCACTTTACAACGCTTACAGTACCACTAACACAAACGATTCAGATGGTGTCGATCAGCCAGTAGCATTAAACCTCTAGCATTTTTTTGAAAGGAGGACATCATGATCTTCAATATCCACCAAACGATCCAAATCAATATGATAAAAATCGAAAGCATAACCAATTCATCTGTTTTTCAAATAGGGAGTGCCGGAGTGATTAAGCCTTACTCCACCTTAGCCAATACAGGTGGATTCACTGAACCCGCTCCAATGCTTGAAGATGATATGGTCCCTGAGACTAGCTTCGTCCCATTTAGCCCTCCCTAATCCTAATCCATAGGCATTCACCTACATGAGGCAATTTCATATACTGCCATATATGAAGTTATCATTAGGTGAAGGTGAGGTGTTTAATCGTGAATCATGATTTATATTCGTACTCCATACAAATGCAGCGATTTCTTGAAGCCCAGGATAAACGAATTATGAAGCTTGAACACGAACTCAAACGCCTGACAGATGAACTTGCCGAAATGAAGAATAAACCCCCAATCCACGTGGATAAAATTGAATATAAATTTGATCAGTTAAAAGTCGAGTCATTAGACGGAACGTTGAATATCGGTTTGAATCCTAATGATTTAAATAATATTGATGAATTCGCTGTCAACAATCAACCCATCCAACCTGCCCCTTTTCTATTTCCAGGCCGTGAAATTGTCGCTCAGGAGATTTATAATGATATTCTTTCAGGATTGGAGGATATGATCCGTGATACGGAAGGCCAGCTTCAGATCACATTGGAACCCTCATATCACGACTTCATGAGACAGGATGTGGAACGCCAGCTTCATCAGCGTATCAATATGTACTTTGACAATCTATCACATGCTGAACGTGCACCTCAGCAACGAGATAATGTGAAAGAAAAGATCACGGAAAAAGTAAGATCGGATATTCAAACAGCATTGATACAATTCATTACAAACTCACATTCCGAGACAGGAGGAAATCCAAATGGAGTTTAATGTAACAAACCATCAGTTATGTGTCGGTGATATTAACGTGACGGGGGTAGCGAGTTCCGCCTTATTCCTCATTGGGGACGTACAAACCATCCAGCTATCATCAGCATTCGACACTCCCCCCGAATCACTCATCATCGGACCATTCGTTCCACTCACTCCAAAAGGATAAAATCAGATGTTCACAAGAATATCGAAAGTAAAGTCTTTGTCAGCCAAGACCGTCACATTTTCATCCAACCTGCAAATTGGAGACACTGCTTATATCGACGGGGCCGCCAAAGCATTGGCAGTCCAGAAAAAAAGTGATAGCTTTTCCGAACTGGAACCCGATTTCAGTGATTATGAAGTCTTTACACGTCCTTTCTATATCCCGAGGATTTCTGAACCAATCGCGACAACATTCTCGAATCCCAACCCCTTCATTCGCGTTGGGAATGTCGATATCATCGGGATATCTTCATCTTCTATCGTAGGCGTAGGAAACGTAGGTCATATCCGCATGGAATCAAGGATTAAACACATCCGTCAGATTCCGAGGAAAAACGATGAGGCAGGAACAGGCGATAATACATCAGATGGAACAGAAACTGTATAAAGGAGAAATCATATGCCAGCCATTGTAGGTCCAGTACAAATATTTAATGTCGGGTCAGGAAACCTCTTATTCGGGGATGCGGCCGTCATTTCACCGAAATCCGCCAGCAAGTCCGTCACCGGCTCCGGCTCATCGAACACAGGTGCATTCGTTTTTACCGCCAATGGTCTGAACGGAAGCAACGTCCTTGATGTTAATGGGGTAGATCAGCCTATCGCCGGAAATAATTAATGCATGGAAGCCTCCTATTTCTAGGAGGCTTCAATTTGTTGAATTGATGATTTTATTAATAAAGTTTAATAGTGATGTTTCTGTTATATTAAAAAAATATAGATGATGAATGAATTATGAAATGATACACGTTCAAAGGCATTTATCCCTCAGTGATATCATCTGTATAAGGGTTCCGTTATTTTACACGGACAAATCCAAAACCGGATGCATAATCATCACCAGTCGCTGCACCGTATCCACCCTTGATGTCATAAGCTTTTGCTTTTGTTTGTAATTGAGCTCGCACCTGCGCATTAGTCAGGTTCTTATTAGAGGACCAGATTTTAGCCGCCAACCCTGAAACATGTGGTGTTGCCATCGAAGTTCCGCTAATCGTGTTATAGCCGTCGTTTAGCCAAGTTGATTCAATGGCTGAACCCGGAGCTGATACTTCGACATCTTTTTCCTGAATCACATAATCTCCGTCCGTATTCGGATTCCCTCTGGAAGAATAATTAGCCACTCTATATGTCCCGTTAGCCTGAACATTTTCAAGAGCCGCTACAGCCACTGCATTGGGAAGAGCTCCTGGATAACCGATTGTATTCGCTGAATATCCGCTGTTTCCGGCAGCCGCAATGACCAGGACACCTTTGCCATAAGCATAGTCCACTGCACTTGAAATCAAGGAATCTTTCCTGCTTGAACCCAAGGACATCGAAATGATGGTCTTAGACCCTGTGCTCACACTTTGATCGGCTGCATGACGGATAGCTGCCGCAATATCATCGGAATATCCCGAACCATCATCACCCAGTACTTTATATGCCCAAAGTTCGGCTTCAGGAGCCACTCCATATACCCCAAGTCCGTCAGAGCCACCGTTTGCCAAGACAGTTCCGGATACATGTGTTCCATGTCCGTCCCTGTCTGTACAAGAGTTATTGGTGTATGTGGATGAGGTAGTGAAATCTTTGCATTGCTCCACATTTGCTGACAAATCCGTATGCGAAACCGTTGTTCCAGTATCCAACACTGCGATTTTAATACCGTCTCCCCCCGATGTTTTAGTGATGGACGAATCATTGTAGATAGCCTTGATGCCCCATGGCGTTCTCGCGGAAGGAACCGCAGCAGTCGTGGCCTGGCTAGTCGGTTGAACCGTTTGCGCAGTTGTATACTTGTTTACCTTTTCAACTTCTAGATTGCCATTCTTAGTCAACGCTTCATATTCTTCGCTGCTTACGTTTGCCGTAAAGCCTTCCTTTCCAAAACTCCGCTCATGCCCAAACTTCTTCTTGGCTTGCGTTATCTCATTCTCAGACCCTTTTAGGTAAATGCGAATATCTTCCTTTTGTACCTTCTCGCTTTGTTTGGCATCCGCTCCATTGGCAAAAATGGAGAAGCTCATCCCGAAACACAGCATAGCCATTCCAATCCTTTTTCCAGTCTTCATCCCGTTTCCCCTCTCTCGCTTTCGCTTTGTATTTGCTATGTATGAAGCTCTCAAGCTGTAAAACTATTTTATTTTAATTTGCCATTAATTAACTATCGGTCGAAACACTCAATTACACTACAGGACAAATATAGGTAAAGCCACCTGCTTTCCGCACAAATAATCGGACTACTAGTCTAGACTCCTCACTTTGAAAGACATGTGATAAGACTAAATACGACAAAATATTCAGAAATCTTATCGTCAAGAATGAAAATAGAATAAATACCTATGTAGATCTTAGCCGAATTATTTTGATAGAGAAAAGACAGGGCAAAAGATTCATCTCATTCATCAACACTAAATAGCTTCTAGACCTTGTTTCAACAACAAATTCGGGTGGCGGCGATGCTTCTTCAAACGATTCATATGTAGGTAAAACTCTTGGACTCTTAATCTTTAAGCAAATTAAAAAGGGTTTCAGGACGAATTCATCCCGAAACCCTTTTGTCTCTATACATCATTCACTCAGCATCTTGAATACTTGCTCAACGTCTTTATCGCCGCGTCCTGATAAGTTCACAATCAACACGTCATCCTTTGATAGTTCTTTTGCCAAGACCAGGGCACACGCAACGGCATGCGAACTTTCAAGCGCCGGGATGATTCCCTCCGTTTTGGATAGTACTTGAAAGGCTTCGAGCGCTTCCTCCCCTTTTATGGTTAGATACTCGGCCCTGCCACTTTCCTTCAAGAAACTGTGTTCCGGACCTACGCTAGGGTAATCCAAGCCTGCCGCAATGGAAAAAGTCGGCTGTGGTTCCCCTTCCTCATCCAATAACGTCAAACTTTTAAATCCATGCAGCACTGCTGGAACTCCCTGAGATATACTCGGGGCTTCGGCGGGTTCTACACCAATCAAACGAACCTCTGCGTCATCGATATAGTGAGCAAAAGCACCAATGGCATTACTTCCACCACCCGTACACGCAATGATTGCCGTTGGCAGTTTCCCTTCCTTTTCAAGGATTTGTTTTTTCGATTCTTCACTGATGATGGACTGAAAATACTTGACGATTGAAGGATAAGGATGAGGCCCGACAGCAGAACCCAGGAGGTAAAACGTATTTTCATAGTTTTGAACCAAGTCACTCAGCGCCTCATCGACCGCATCCTTTAACCTGCCCTGGCCCTTTTCCACCGGTATGACCTTAGCCCCTAACAATTCCATTCGAAATACATTCAATGCCTGCCGTTCCGTATCCAGCTTGCCCATATAGATGACGCATTCCAAGCCGAACATCGCACAAGCCGTCGCAGTCGCTACACCATGCTGTCCGGCTCCGGTTTCTGCAATGATACGCTTTGCCCCCATCCGTTTAGCGAGCAGTATTTGCCCAATGGCATTATTGATTTTGTGAGCGCCCGTATGATTCAGGTCCTCCCGCTTCAAATAAATTTTTGCACCGCCTATTTTTTTTGTTAGATTTTGTGCAAAGGTCAACGGATTTTCCCTTCCCACATATTCTTTTAAATAGTATTGAAACTCCTCTTTAAATTCAGGATCATCTTTATATTTCATGAAAGCCGCTTCTAAATTATCCATTACTTCTTGAAGTTCTTTAGGTACAAAACTACCACCGAAATCTCCAAAGTATCCTCTGCTCGTCTGTTCTCTCGTCATACTCAACTCTTCTCCTTTACATGCACCATTTTATTTTACAATTCAAGTATACGTGAACGAACCGCTTTTTCTCAAATTCTTTTGTTTATATACCTAAAAATGGTCGTTTTGGAAAGACGTAAGGGCTAACTTTACCGTTTTGCCAAAACACGAATTCTTCTCCGATGAAGAGGAAGAAATGAAAGATGCATTTACTGCAAGTGGAGAAACACGCTTCAACGAAGGGTTAGCCTATGTCCATTGTGGCAATTAAATTTCATCATTAACTTTCATTTATTCTTTCATGTATAATTAGTTTACTAAATATATCCATATTGACAATGGGGGGAATTAACTTGAAAACACTTCAAAATAAGAAAGATAGCTGGAATGCAGATTTATACGATAAAAAGCATTCATTTGTTTCTGAGTATGGTCAGGACTTAGTAGATTTATTAGCACCAAAGCAAGGTGAAAAAATTCTTGACTTAGGCTGCGGGACGGGTGATTTAGCAAATGAATTATCCACTTTCGGTATTGATATCGTTGGTATAGATAACTCAGAAAATATGATTACTCAAGCAAGACACAAATACCCAAAAATAAAGTTCATGGTTCAAAATGCAGTAGAATTAGACTTCCATAGCGAATTTGATGCTGTATTCTCTAACGCAACTCTTCATTGGGTAAAACCACCAATCCAAGCCCTACAATGTATTTACCACAGCTTAAAAGCAGGGGGAAGATTTGTAGCTGAGTTCGGAGGAAAAGGAAACGTTCAAATCATAACGGATGAAATCATTCAACTAATCGAAAGAGAAGGGATAACGTTTAAAATAGAAAAATTCCCGTGGTTTTATCCTAGTATTGCTGAATACGCAACTTTAATGGAAGAGGTAGGATTTAGAGTAACCTTTGCTCAACACTACGATAGGCCGACACAATTGGACGGAGATAAAGGGCTGAAAAATTGGATTGCTATGTTTGGTAATCATTTATTTGATGATGTTCCTGAACATAGGATAAAAGATATCATTACAAACGTTGAGAATAATTTAAAAGATACTTTGTATAAAGACGGAAATTGGGTAGCTGATTATAAAAGATTACGTGTAATTGGTGTAAAAAAATGAAGGAGGAAGGGAATCAATGGTTCCCTTCCTCCTTCATTTATGAAATTTAAATACCTACCTACGAAAACAGCCATTCAAAAAAAGGGGTGTCCCTCAGCTGCAGACCCCCCTTCTCTTTTACATTTCCAATAAGTGCGAGCCATCAAAGAAAAATAAATAACGGCTTGTCACTTTTTTATTCAAAATCCCTTCAACCGCTCTTGTGTAAAGTTCCAATTGCATACGGTAACGGTCGGCAAGAATGTCTTTCGCACCTTCATATCCACTAGCAAAACGTCCAGTTATCGCATCCGTTTTATAATCCAGCAGAACAAGGCCTTTTTCATCTTCAAAAATACAATCAATGACACCTTGGATCAAGACTTCCTCTTCACCCTTTTCCCAATCACTATAAGCCTCTTTAGCTGGAAGTGACATCGTGAACGGTACTTCACGTCGAATTGTCGGCGCCTTACGCAGCCTCTTTCCAATATCACTTTTAAAGAAATCGATAATCGTTTCCGGATTCACGGCTTCTCTCTGTTCTTCAGTCAACAGCTCGCGCTGAATCAAGTCAACGAGTAATCGCTCAATGGAAGGAATGGTGATGTCCGATGTCAAATCGATATGCTGCATGACTAGATGCGTAATCGTTCCCCTTTCAGCGGGTGTCAGAGATTTTTCTTGCATGAAGACAGGGCGTTTCGTTATCGGGCTCTTGAATTTACGCAATAACTCCGTAGAACTCTGCTCGTCCCTCAGCTCGTATTGACGCTTCAACTCTGAAACGGACTGCTTGGATCGATGCACAGTCGCCTCATGTTCCCTATACTCCCAGTTCAGTTGGTCCTTAACAGCATCGACAAACTCAGATTCCAAGTCCACCTTTTCGGATTTCCGAACATGTTCCAGCAATTGCTCCTGTAAAATAGCTTCTTCCTCATCCAGAACAGTCAATTCCTCCATTGGAATGACAGAGATTGACCAATTTGACGGATGGGATTCCATTTCAAAACCAAACCCAGTAAAGCCCTGAAAATCACGATGACGCACAAGGGATGGACCAATCCAGTCGAGGTAACTTTTAGCTCCTGCCCGCGCATGGTCTTTCAGGAGCCATTCTCCATGCGTTGCTTGACTTATCCATTTTTGCTGTGTTTTTTCGGCATCACTTATGCTGGCAATCAGATGGAGCTTTTCCTTCGCCCTCGTCAACGCTACATAGAGAACACGCATTTCTTCGGCAATTAACTCTAACTGTTTCTTTTTCTTGAAAGCGAGCTGTGGGAGTGATGGGTACGTTATCCGTAACTCGGAATTGACATACTTCGCCGCAAATCCATAATCCTTATCCAATAAATACGGCTTCCGTAAATCCATCATATTGAATTGTCTCGAAAGGCCTGCAATGAATACAATCGGAAACTCCAACCCCTTTGAGGAATGGATCGTCATCAGGCGGACGACATCTTCCTGTTCACCTAAAGCCCGTGCCGCACCTAAATCATCTCCACGCTCCTGCATTCTTTCGATGAAACGCAAGAAACGGAAGAGCCCACGGAATGAACTCGCTTCATATTGTCTGGCCCGATCATACAAGGCCCTTAAATTGGCCTGGCGCTGTTTACCGCCCGGCATTCCACCAGCAAAATCGTAAAATTGGGTTTCGCGGTACAAAAGCCAAATTAAATCCGACAACGCTTCCTGTCTAGCCAGTTTCCGCCACTTCACCAGCTTTTTATAAAAGGTAGAAGCTTTACGATATAGGTCCGGATGCTCATCCGGGTCACCTTTCCTATAGAAATCGGCTAACGCCTCATAATACGTACCTGTGTGGTATAAACGAATTTGAGACATTTCCTCCTCATCCATTCCTACAATCGGAGAGCGGAGAACGGATGCCAATGGGATATCCTGCTGCGGATTATCTATTACTTTCAATAAAGAAATCATGATAGCAACTTCGGTAGCTTCAAAGTATCCAGAGGACAAGTTGGCATAGACAGGAATCCCTTGCTTCTTGAATTCCTCCATAATTTGCGGAGCCCATGGCATAGAACGAAGAAGAATGACCATATCACGGTATGTTGCAGAACGGTATTGCTTGGTTTTCGTATCATAGATTTGCTGTTTCTCGTTTATGGCCTGTTTTATGAGCCTCGCCATCATCCTAGCTTCCAGTTGCGCTTTTTCCAATTCCTCGGCTTCAAAACCTACCTCTGAATCCTCGTTATCCTGTCCGGCTTCACTTGTATCTGCTGCTCCATCAATTAAATGAAGTTCAATGGGATATTCCTTATCTTCGGGATATGGCGCACCTTTTTTCAATTGCGCATCCTCATCATAATCAATCTCACCGACAGTCAGCCCCATTAGTTGCTGAAACAAGAAATTCGTCCCATCAAGCACTTCTCTCCGGCTCCGGAAATTACGGTTTAGATCAATTCGCAATCCCGAATCAGCGCCATCATGGGTAAAGCGCGAATACTTTCCAAGGAACAAATTCGGTTCAGCAAGCCTGAAACGGTAAATCGATTGTTTAACATCGCCCACCATGAACAGATTTCCACTATATTCACCATCTGCCGTCACCAATCTTAAAATGGATTCCTGAACTAGATTCGTATCTTGATACTCATCGACAAGCACCTCTTTGAATTGATTCCGATATTCAATGGCGGCCTCTGACGGCGTGCGTTCCCCATCTATGGTTTCACCCGTCAAAATATCAAGGCAATAATGCTCCAAATCGGCAAAATCAACCAAGTTCTTTTCGGACTTTGCAGCAAAGAACCTTTGTTCAAACTGTTTTACGAGCATGATGAGTGTATCGACATACCCCTTCAATTCCCGGATATCACGTAGATAGCTTTCAGGCTTACGTGAAAAAAGCTCTTCTTGCAGAGATTTAATAATTTTCTTCGCTTTATCACGATGCTTCGTGGCTTCATCCACAATTTCCTTATTAAAATCTTCTCCCGTACAACGCTTTGCCGTTCCAAACTTCACGTTTTGAATTTCTTCATAAAGAGCATTCCAGGAAGAATCTTTCACGCGGGCCAGTTTCGCGACCAAATCAAGATCGGCTAAATAGTTTTCTGCCCTTGGAGCAGGACCACCCGGAACCTTTGTCAATTCTAGAGATCGCTCCAACAAATCCTTTGCCGTATCCAACTGCAAACCAATATCGAATTGTAGGGACTCGATAAATGGAAGATCATCTATCCCTGCCCCTTCCGCCAGATCATACATCTGGGCTGCATGATTTAGCCATTGGTCGGGATCTGGATTCGAACGGGAGAAATCATACAATGACCGGACAATATTTTGCAGTGCATCATCGTTTCGATCGCTTGTAAAGGCATCGACCAATTTAAAGAATGCTTCATTGTCACCTTGGCCATATTGCTCCTCGAAAAGTTCTTCCATCACTTCATCGCGCAGAAGCTGCGCTTCCGTGGAATCGGCAATCCTGAATCCAGGATCAATATCCGTCAAATAGTAATATTTCCTGATCACTTCTAAACAGAAAGAATGAAGCGTGGAAATGGACGCACGGTTAATCAGGCTTAACTGCTTACGCAAATGCTGTGAATGGGGATTTTCATTAATTTCCTTTTCTAATGCTTCACTAACTCGATGGCGCATTTCGGCGGCCGATGCATTCGTGAAGGTCACCACCAATAGCTCATCCACATCGATTGGATTATCTTCCAATATGACCTTTTGGATAATCCGGTTGACAAGCACCGCTGTTTTCCCGGAGCCTGCAGCGGCGGCCACCAAAATATCCTGGTCTTTCGCCCAAATTGCTTTCCATTGTTCTTCTGTCCATGTCACGCCTTCAGGAATGGCGGGAATCATCGTTTTACTCATCTTTCACCCTCCCCCCTTAATAAATCGAGAACATCATTTTGCTTTTTCTGTGGCAAATTCCTAAATTGATTCTCTTCGAGCGACTGATCGAATTGGCAGACGGATTTGAATGAACAGAAAGTACATGGCGTTTTTTCTTTCATTTTATATGGGGTTATGCCAACATCCCCGTCGACCATTCGGTCACCTGACTCTTGATAGACCTTTCGAACATGCTGGTTAAGCAAGGAGAAGTCTTCACGGCTGGCCACTTTAGAGGCCGCTAAAAGAGAACCGTCTTTTTTAAATCCGGCAGGTATGACATCCGATTTACTGGAAGTATCTATATCAAGGGACGTGTCCATCATCTTGATTACGTTGGTTTGATTTAATACTAGGCCGTTCATTTTAAAACTCTTATAAATTTCTTCATCGATTTTATCCAAGCTAAGCATGCCTTTTGATTTCACGACCGGATTATGAACATGGAAATAAAGGACACCGGCTGGAATCGCCTCTTTACCGATAAGCGATTGGGATTGTGAAACGACGATATCGAGATAGGTCAGCATTTGCAGGGCAAGCCCATAGTAGACTTCACTCATGTTCAATTCCTTTTCACTCGATTTATAATCAAGGATACGCAAATAGACGCCACCCTCATCCTCATCGGCCTTATCAACACGGTCTATCCGACCAATCAATTCCATTTTCGTCCCATTTTTCAAAGTGAACGAAAGTGGGGGCAGTTCTCCATTTTTTCCGAAGCCCAGTTCCAAACCGATTGGGGCAAACCCACTAACCTTGGCATGTTCACTCAAGACAATCGAAGCCCGGCCAATCACATGCTCCAGCTTTCTGCGCAAGTAATGATGGCGGTTCGTACTTAGCAGGATTTGATTCTGGAGCTTTGGTGCAAGCTGTTCCACCGCTTTCCTAGCCAACTCCAAACATTGCTCCTTGGTCAAAGAAGACCACGGGATATCATGCTCATTTAAATAATCCGAAATCATTTTTAACGCCCCATGGAACATCTCACCGATATCCGGTGCGTCCAAACGGAAAACCTGTCGTTCCCTTAGTTTCAAGCCATGTGCGGCATAATGGGAAAACGGGCAGCTATTGAACATTTCCATTCTCGATACACTAGTCAGAATGGTTTCGCCATATAATTGCTTACTCGTTTCCTCTGATAGTTTCATGGTTTTATTTTGGTAAAAAAGACTCGATAGCACCTTAGTGGCTGTCGGTCCAACCGTCTCGTCCTCCATGATGGAATTATAGACATCCCACCAAAGCGGATGGATTGGGTAGTTCCGTTTTTTCAACTGTAATTGCGCAGCCAGATAAGACAGGGCCACTTCTGGGTTTGCTGCATATTTCACCTGTTCCCCGGCAGGCAGATCAGATGGATCGTTCATATAAAAAGCCTCGTTCACATGAGGCAATACATCCCTCACTCGTTTTAAATAAGAGGACGGGAGAAGGGATTTTCCCTCTTCATCAGCGAGTGGATAAGATAAATAAAGGGATTCCGAAGGTGTAGTGAAGGCTTTATAGGCCGTGAATTCCTCATCCAAAAGACGCACTTTTGAACTTGGGGCAACATCAAGCCCGCTCGCCAAAAGCATGTCGCGGTCACTATCGGAAAACACTCCATCAGAAACGGCTTTTCCTGGTAAGACCCCTTCATTCATGCCAATGACGAAAGCTGTCTTCACGTCATCCAATCGGGACAGGTCCAGATTAGCGACGAGGACTTGATCGATTGCCTGTGGCACTAAGGAAAATTCCAATGATTCCAGACCTGCTTCTATAATGATCGCAAACTGTTTCATCGAGATTTCCTCTTCACTTAACAGTTCCACGAATTGGTCAAGCAAATCAACAACTGCATTCCACGATTGTTCATGTTCCCTGGCTGACACCAGATCGCCATCCTCTTCTGCTTCAAGCTTCATCTTTTCCAATTTTTCCGGTACATGCAATTCTTCCAAATACAAATAAAGGGCCTCGCACAATTCTCTTCCATTCGCCGACTTCTTCACCCGTTTTGATAGCTTAATGATGGGCTCTGTAAATAGGTGTTTCAAATCATTGAGCTCTTGCTCCAGTTGCATTTCCTTACTCGTCTGGGGACGGTCCTCAAGCTCCAATCCACGGAAGCGACGGTAGGTCCAACGATCTTTTGTGGTCCATCCAGCCCCTTTGATTCCCCTGGCAAGCACGTAGTTCTCAAGTTTGTCTACTTGTTCGCGCATTCTGTCATGACTTTGTTGCAGGGGAAATAGAAGTTCGGTCTTAATGGCACGAAAGACCGGTTCATAACGCCAGAACCCATTGATGATCTCAAGTGTTGACCGGATCAGCTCAATCAATGGGTGATTGAGCATCGTCCGTTTGGAATCGACGAAAAGCGGAATTTGATAGTCACGGAAGACCGTCTGGAGGATATCTTCGTACGCATCCCCATTTCGCATTAGAATCGCAATATCGCGAAAACGGCACTGACCTTGTCTGACAAGCGTCAGGATGTTCCGAGCCACCCCTTCAATCTCCGCTCTTCGGTTAACGGCCTGAGCAATCGTTACACCAGATGGCTGATCGTACTTTTGTGCGGGACGAAGCGCAAAATATGTTTCAAGGTGTTTCAGCCCAGGATTTCGATTGAACTTCGCCGTGCTGTTCAGAATGTGGTCCTGTTCGATAAAGACCCCCGTTCTTTGTCCCGCTTGATAAAGCTGGTTATAGAGATTTCCCGTTTGCCTGAACAAATGCAGATCATCCGGCGCAAATTGCCTATAAGGCTGGTCGAGCGTCAATGCGATGGTCACACTCTTACATAGCTTCATCATTTCTTCCACGATCATTAATTCCTGTGGCGTCAGACTGTAAAAACCATCTATATAGATATCTGCATTTTTTATATACGAAGACTCTGCCATTTTTTCTATCAGTAAAGTGAAATAATCCTCTGAATCTAAATATTTTCCGATCATTTCATCCTCAAATGACTGATAAATGAGCTCTAGATCAGATAATTTATCTTGTACTCCACCACCACCCGGTGACTTTTCGTCCAAATACCTCCGAATATCACCCGGCTGGATGCAGTACTGCTTGAATTCGGCAAGCATCTGCTCCATCTGGGAGACGAATCCTTGCTTGTCCGCTGATCGGCGGAACATTTTCAATTCATCTTTTTTATCCTCCATGATTTTCCGTATCAACATATTAACGCCGACACTGTCCAAATGGATTCGGCTCATGCCACCTGTCTCCTGGAGAACTCGCCATGCAAGCCGGCTAAAACTGAATACTTGCGTCCGAATCATTCCTTCGAGTCCCGGCGTCTTAATTAATTTATATTCTGATAAAAATGTCATCTGATCAGGAACCAGATAGATGATCGGATTCCCTTCAGGATTCTCCATTAGCCCGTTGCGGATTTCATCCAATACCTTCGATGTTTTACCTGTGCCCGACCTTCCAATTAAAAACCGGAGTGACATCTGTTTCCCCCCTTTTTATTTCAATATCTCTAGACCTATCATACCAGAAATACTGTCTATTTTTTGACACGATTCTTCTTCCAATTATGACTCTTTTCCCTATAGTTTACCGCTTTCTAACGACGAAAACCAACCGTACGTTCGTATTCCGTTCAAAAAAAAGCCCTTCCTATAGAGGGCTCCCACAGTCATTCACCTATAAAATCCACATTAAAATCTTGTATTGGCCAATATCTTACATCGACTTTGCCTACTACCTTATCCATTGAAATATAACCTAGGTGCCTGCTATCTTCACTTTCGAGTCGATTATCACCCATAACGAAAAGCTTGCCATCAGGAACTATGGATTTGCCCGTCAATTCTTTCAATGTAAAATCACCCGTAAAATCCTGGCCCGGGTATCCTACCTTTAAATGATCAAGGTAAGGCTCAGTCACTTTCTTACCATTTATGTATAGCCAATCATCCTCATAACGAATATCGTCTCCTTGAACACCTATTACCCGTTTTACATAATTCTCTCCGACATGCGCATGGAAAACTATAATATCAAATCGATTGATATCGCTGATTTGGTATTTCACTTTATTTACAATGAGTTTATCGCCTTCACCCAGTGTAGGTTGCATGGACTCCCCTTCTACGGCATAGCTTGAAAAGAAAAAGGTACGGATCAAGATGTAAATGATAAAGGCTAGCACGCCTGATTTTATCCAGTCGGATACTGAATGCTTTTTTGATTTTCTCAGATTCCCCAACCCCTACTAGTTGTATATTCTAAGTTATTTCCCTTCTTCTTTTTTCATGCTTTTATTTAGCCTTACTTCCAATCTTTTTCCGACAACCCAAAGGATGAAAATGATGATTCCGACAATCACGGTACGTAATGGTTTTTGAATCAATGATACAATATCGTATCCGACGAAACTGATCGTAAAGATCATCACTGCCTTTCCGCCGATTACCGCCAGCGCATATTGTAACGTGCTAACCTTCGAGAGCCCTGCAACGATATTAACGAGGGCAGATGGCGTGAAGGGGAAACAAAGCAAGAGAAACAATGGACTGAAACCATGGCTTTCCACCCAGTTCATCAATCTTTGCACCTGTTTATGTTTCTGAAGAAAACGGAAGAATCTCATCTGTCCATATCGTCTAAAAACAAAAAAGACCAGAAACGCTCCACCTACCGCCCCAATCCAAGAAAATAAAAAACCCCACCATAGGCCAAAAGCTGTAGCATTGGCCACGACAAACACAAATAAAGGTAAAAAAGGCAAAAACGCTTCTAACATCGGCAGTAAAATACCTGGAATCGGGCCGAATGAACGATATTGCTGAATAAGCCCTGATATATGTTCAAGAGTAATCCACTCAAATATAGTATCCAAATTCATGACAATCTCCCTTGGCTTGCTTTCTATCAAGCAGCATCACATAATAAAACCGTTCTAATTTAGATATAACACTTTCCTCTTAAATTGCAAGAATAATTACCCATCTATCATCATACTTTCCCTAACTCAGGAAATCATAATCTTATTAACGAAAATTTCACGTGATTGACAAAAGCGCTTGCATATCAAATCCACTTAAGTTAGGATATTAAAAAGAACATACGTTCTATGAATTATCCGACATACATAAAATAAGAGAACGTTAATTAGAAAGGGGCGGTCATGATGACCCGTATTCCAGAGGCTGACCGAAATATGATTGAAAAAGCCATCTACCTTCCCATGGTGATTACAATCTTAAACCGGGATCTCAAGGTCATCGAATCAAGTCCGTTTAAATTAAAAAGGCCCTATTCAAAACTTATTGAGCGTGCTCTAAAGTCAGTCCAGGAGGATCTCGTCGAGGTTCGTCGCTATTTGCGCAAGGGGAATATCAAGGTAAGCAAATTAAACGGCGACGAATCATTCACGATGTATTGCTTTTTATATAAAGGGTATGAAGAGCATCATAACTATTTCAATCCCCGCCTTCGTAATAAAACGGAAGAGATTCTGTGTTATTACTTTTTTGAAAGGGTGCATAAACCTGAAAAAATTTAACACCCCTGCTTTTTTCGGTGAACAAATAAAAAGCCAACAAAAGCTGTTGACTTCCTCTTATAACTTATCGGTAAATTGATTGAGCTCATCAGACATCTTTTTGATTTCTTCTACAAAAGTTGAAATTTCCTGAATGGAAGCAGCCTGCTCTTGACCCACGGAAGCGATTCGATTAATCGAGGTCCCCATCAGTTTGGTCACTTCTTGGATTTGCACAAGTTTTTCACGAATCAATTCCGTGGATGCGACAGTTTCTTTAGAAAACTTCCTGATTTCCTTAGCCACCACTTCAAACCCTTTGCCTTTTTCACCAGCTCGCGCGGCCTCTATGGCGGCATTTAATCCCAATAAATTGGTTTGGGTCGCCACCCTTTTAATCATTGACAAGATCTCATCCGTATTTTTAACGTCCTCTTCGGCTTTTTCGGAAGATGTAAGAAGTTGGTTGGAAACATCCGCTAAGGTATAGGATCCCTTTGCAATATCCGTAATCCGCTCATTGGCCTGGCTCAGCGATACAGAAATTTGATCCGCAATCGTTCTTAATTCACTTTGCCTGCGTAACTGGATAGCTATGCCACCGATGACTTGATTATTTTTATCATGTAGGGGCACGGCCGTTCCAGTAAACTCGAACCCATAAAAATCAGCTGGTACATCAGCCCTTAATGGTTTATCCTCACTCAATGCCACGGCGAGGGGTTCTTCTGGATTTAACGGCTGCCCTTTTTGGATATGCATATTTATACTTTCACCTGGAAAATAAGCAATGAATTTCTCTAAATCACATATGGCAATCGACAAATCAGAAGGCACAGCAGCTTTAATTATAGGTACCATATTTACTAAACTTTCTAGCGATTCGACTTTTCCGTACATTCTGTTATACATTGCTGTAACACTCCATCCTTATTCTAAGGCTAAATATTACCAAAGATTCCCCCTTTAGTAAATATTTTTTCACCCCCTATTCTTTATCATGAATCGAAGGAGGTCCTCCTCCCCTTTGAAAATAACCTAAATAAAGACATTGCCTCCACTAGAGAAACAACGCCTTTTCCTGAACACACTGATTATTTTAGCAATGGATATTTCGATGTCATTTCGGAAGCTTTAAGACCATCCGTTTCGGTAAATAAGTAAAAGGATTTCCTTTTCGTTTCCTCGATCCTTTGAATCAATTTGGATTTCAAAAAGGAGGTCCGGTGCAGCTGATTTTCAAATGAACTGCTTGATACATCTATGTCGAATGTTTTCCTGTTCCTGAATGTGACGGTGGTCTGCTTGGAATTGAGTCGGACAAAGGAGACTACATGTTCATGTGCTAACCAGGTGCATTGGGGGCGCAAGGGAGATGTAGTCGGAAAGAAGAAAATGGAACTGGTTGGATCGATTGCTATTGGTGCCTTATGGGTGATATTTATGAGTTGTTTTGTACCATCTTTCCTTCCACCATAGCTAGAGCCAAAGTACTCACAGCTTTTCTTAATTATATCCAAAGGCTTGAATGGGGAAATGAACTCATCTTCCAATTCAATGATCCGGGAGTAAATTTTACTTCCATAATTAATGGGCATGACCATAAGTGTATACGGGGTGATCTCATATTCCTCAATTAATCCCTGAGTGCTTTCCTTCAAATTACATCCACCTCTACCTCATTTATTTTTATGGAATATCAACTTAGCATGATGACTTCCACATGAAAGATTTATCCGAAAACGCGTTAAATTCTCCACTATAATAGCATAAATAATACAGGTTACATTTAAGTTCACAAAAAATTAAGAATTCTTTAAGCGGCCATGTTACCTCGTCATTTTAACGACACATTTATATTTTTTCTAATTATTTTAAATTTTCTGTTGATTTTACATCCTCAAATCCATATACTAATAAAAAGGGTCAGGGGTGGTTACTTTGAAAAATGATAAATCATATTCAGAGTCAGTGAAGTCTTTATCCATGAGTGAAGTTAAAAATGATGCTGCCGTTCAGGAAATGTTAATCGATATGATTATAATGGAATCCATTCTCACTACTAAAAAAAATATCCTGGCAAAAGAAATCGATCATGCTCTAGATACTAAAGACAAACCTCTATTCCTAAAACTGAGTAATGAAATGAATACTCTATTGAAACAATTTGGAAATTAAGCAGCCATGTGAAATATAAAGTCAAAAAAGCCTCCCTTATATGGGGGGCTTTTATCCGTTTATCATTCTTTATGAAACATTCCCATGACTTCAGTCGTTTCCGTGATATTAACGAAGGCATCCGGATCCACTTCTTTGATCATCGCCTTCACATCGGTTAACTGATAGCGTGTAATGACCGTCATCATCACTTTGCTCTGCTCACCCGAATAGGCACCTTGCCCGTCCATGACCGTAATGCCACGGTATAAATTAGTAAGTAGCCGATCCTTCATCTCATCACCTTTTTTTGTGACGATCATTAACGTCAATTTAATATGATTGGAATGGATCGTATCGATCACTTTGCCTGCCGCGTAAATCGAAATCAATGTGTATAATGCCGCATCCCATCCAAACTTGAATCCAGAAGCAATCACCACAACCGCATTCATCCCTGATAGCAATGTCCCAAGCGGGAAGTCCCTCTTCTTAGCCAGGAGCATGGCAATGATATCAAATCCTCCCGATGACCCTGAAGCACGAAAGATAATGCCGATGCCAACGCCCGAAATGACTCCCCCGAACAAAGAAGATAATATCGGCTCCGTCGAAACGCCATGAATCGGTATAACATACAAACTCACCGATATCACGACAACTGATAATATCGTATAAGTGATAAAACGTCTCCCCAACTTTAAATAGCCCACAATGAGTAGCGGAAGGTTCAATATAAAATTCAATACCCCTGTATTGATTGGGGTGATGATTCCTAACATGATCGCAATTCCACTGAGTCCGCTGCTCAAAATTAAATGGGGAATCAAGAATAAATTATAGGCTAAGGCAACAAGCACTGATCCTAACGTGATTAAAATTATATTATACATAGCTGGTCTCCTTAAAAACGCACTGGGAATTTTCATTTATTATAGTAGAGAACGGTAAATTTATAAAATGATAGTTTTTTCTGAAAATAAACTCAGAATTTTCCTTTTTCCTGAAGTTAGGCAAGAAAAAAAGCCAGCCTGTTAAGCTAGCTTTCAATCACCCGTTGTTTCCTCATTTTCTATCGTAGATATTCTTTCAAGCATCGTGGGATGTGAATAACGAAGCCATTTTACCAGGAGCGGAGGGTTCACCTGGCTAAGCCCTGACCTCGTAAGTTCCTGGAATGAAGTGATGGCAGCCTCATGGTCTTCTGTCATTTCAATCGCATACCGGTCCGCTCTCGTTTCCTGGTAACGGGATACATAGTTCGATAGCGGGCTGGAAACAAACAGCAGTACAGAGATAATCAAGAGAAAAAGAGGCAATGAAGCGATTCGATCAACGGATCGTACCTTAAGTAAATGGCCCCATCGCCTTATGACGTAGTTCATGATTTTTGCTGTCAGCCATAGACCAACCAATGTCATGCCGATATATCCTGCTATCCCGATATAAATATGCTTCTCCACATAATGAGCCATTTCATGTGCCATAATGAACAAGATTTCATCTTCGTCCAGCCTGTTTAATGTGGTATCCCAAAGAACGATCCTGGAGTTCGAACCTATTCCCGTTACATAGGCGTTGAGAGCATTTGTTTTTTCTGCCATATTCACTTCGTATACATGTTCTGCGGGAATATCTGCTCTCTTTGCAAGTGCTAAGATTTCAGTTTCCAACTCTTTATTTTTCAGTGGATAAAAATCATTATACAAAGGGTCGATTAATACCGGTTGGACAAACATGAGAAATAAGGTAAAGGGAATGGATAGTAACCAGGCATAAAGCCACCATTTCTTTGCACTTTTTTTCATCAGCCAATATAGCACGGAAACGATGATGAACATCGTACCGAAATTTACCCAAAAATCGATGATATCGTCTTTCATCCATGAAGAAAAACTCTGAGTGCTTATATGATACCGTCTACTCATCTGATAGCCCATGAAGCTGATTGGAAACAACGCTACATAGGAAATCAATGAGAGCCAAAATAGATATATGGTCGTTTGAATTCCTTTTCGTTTAGAAATCGTGGTAGCCGATTTTTCAAAACCCCTTGAAAGTCCAAATAAAAGTATGAAAAAATACATTAGCCATTCATAGGGAGTCGCAACAAAAAAGATGAAGTTTCGCAGCCCGGAATACTCCTCACTAAGTTGAAGCTCCCTGGCGCTTAGAAATTCTGCAGGATCGGCCGCCGTACCGCGCAATGCCTGAGGGATTGCCGTATCTGCACCATAGAATATATACCAAAACATAACGGCCACAAAAAGTATATATATAAGAATTGCTCTTCCAGCCCATTTCCTTACCATGAAGCCCCTCCTTTAAAACAATCGTGCCTTTTTTATAGTTTAATCCAAAATGGACAGGTTAGAACCGTATTTCCAATCCCTTTGATAAATAATTGTCCATAAATGTTCATGATTACACCCAATTTCATTCCTTCTATAGGAATTTCATCCTGTATAGTGAAGATAGAATATCAGACTTGAGGTGGAAGATACGATGAAAAAGATTTATATTATTTTCACTACATTATTGGTCATTCGAATTGGATCGGGCATCTACTATTTTACAGAGTACCGCCAGGCAAAAATGGCGTTTCCCGAAGAAATTACGATGAATACCCATGACGGGGGTACATACAGCTTCTCCAATTTAAAGCCCAAAGTTCGCCTATTAGAATTCATATACCTTGATTGTCCAGATTTATGTCCAAACACCACCTATCAAATGCAAAAAATTCGGGATGAACTTGTGAAGCAGGATATTTTTGGGAAGGAAGTGGAGTTTTTGACCGTTACGTTTAATCCAGAAATGGATACCATAGATAAAATGAAATCATATGCCCAAGCGTTTGAAATGAACAAAACGGAAGGGTGGGAGTTCTTACGGGGTACACCCGAGGATACGAAAAAACTCACGGATCAATTCGATTTTCTATTTCGGGATTCGGGGACCGGGGAATTCGTTCATAGTACGGCTACTTATTTACTAGATACTGATAATCGTGTTGTTGAAGTTTTCGGCATGGGGGAATATGATTTTGGTAAAGATGAGGTATATCAAGCCATTATGAAGGAAGTCGAATAAGAACCGAAGATGAAAATGCCCATGACTTCGAACACTTGAATTCATCATAAACTTACATTCTGTAATAGAAAAAGCTATCATCCGTCGATACTTAGGATGATAGCTTTTTCCTTTCCTCTTCATCAATGAGTGTGTCTAATTTAATGATGCTTTCTTTTGCACGCAGGAAATCAATTTTTCGGTAATGGTGTTTTCCGCCTTCTTCTTCATCTTTCTCATCGGCCCATTTGACGACCTGCTGAAGTGGCGTTCGAGTTATATCATTTGAAGGTAAAAATGAATCGGTGTGAAATAGGATCGCGAGGGAAATGGTCTTGGCTTTAATCGGGTTTTCTCCAAGCCGGATTAACAACTTATGGGCTCTCTCAGCCCCTTTGATTGGATGGATGTCGTTCTGTTTATACAGGTCATAGTCCCATTTTCCATTGCTGTACCATGTGAAGTGGCCCATATCATGCAGAAGTCCGGCCTTTGCGGCGATATCAGGATCTACATTGTATTCTTTTGCCATATGAAATGCATGATAGGATACGGCTATCGCATGGGCCATTCCTGAACGGTTCAGGTATTTTTGAGCAATGGGGTGGGTGAAAATATCTAAAAGTTTTACATCTCTCATTCTTCCTCTTCTCCTTTCATCTAGGGAAATTTTTAATAACCATAATATCTCTTTTGAAAAAAATAAGCAAGATAAAGGCTCATTTCATATAATTTATGCTTTTACTAGTCAAATCGGCTGTACAAAAAAGAAGACAATAGCACATAAGGCCATTGTCTCCTATCTAATTAGGTATCATTCATACTTGGGTTACATGGGCTTTTAAGCTACGACGCAAAATCTTGCCTGTCGTATTTTTCGGGAGCTCGTCTATAAACTCGATTTTGGCCGGAACTTTATACTTGGCTAAATGCTCTAAACAATAAGCAAGTAATTCTTCCTCGGTCAACGCGTCATTTTTCTTCACTACAAAGCATTGGACGACTTCGCCCTGATTCGGATCTGGAACACCTATCGCTGCCGCTTCCACGACTTCGGGATGGGCATACAGAACCTCTTCTACTTCACGCGGGTAAACATTATATCCACCGACAATAATGAGTTCCTTTTTACGGTCCACAATGAAAAAGTAGCCTTCTTCATCCATACGGGCTAAGTCTCCGGTATAAAGCCAGCCATCTTTTAAAACGGCAGCCGATTCCTCTGGCATTTTATAATACCCCTTCATTACGTTCGGCCCTCTGACAATTAACTCGCCAACTTCATTGACCCCTACTTCTTCTCCTAATTCATTCACGACTTTATTTTCGACATTGACTATATTGGTTCCAATCGAGCCTGCTTTCCTTGGGCGATCCAAGGGGTTGAAGCAGGTTACGGGAGAAGCTTCGGATAAACCATACCCTTCTGAGATATTCACATTGAATTTTTTCTCGAAGGATTCAAGAAGGGATACAGGCAAAGCCGAGCCTCCCGAAATGCAAAAACGTAATGATTCAAGTTCTTCAGCCGTACCATCAGGATATTGAAGCAGGAAATTATACATGGTAGGAACACCAGCAAAGACCGTCGCCTCATATTTTTTGATTAGCCTGAAAATTTCCTTTGGACTGAATTGTGGAACGATCAACAGTGTGCCCCCGCTTAGTAATGGGGCATTCACGACGACAGTCAGGCTGAATACATGAAACATGGGCAACGTTGTCACCACACGGTCATCTTCCGTAATGTTTAAGTACTCACCCGTATCGTGTGCATTCGAGTAGATATTCTTATGGGAAAGCATGGCTCCTTTTGGTTTTCCAGTAGTACCCGATGTGTATAGAATAATGGCTGTGTCTTCCGGATCTAAATCGGGTCCTTTGAACTGGACATCCCCTGATGCTATCATCTGTGTAAACGATTTCATTTTAGGGTAAATGCTAAGTTTACTCATCTCCCCATTATCTGGTTGCGTTTCACAAATGACGTAATTCTCAACACTTGAAAGAATCGGATTCAACTTCTCCAATAATGGTGAAAGCTTGTCTAAAGCCACCACTACCTTGACATCACCGTTATTCAATATATACCCGATTTCATCTGGCGAATAGATTGGATTAACAGGTATGACAGTGGCCCCTGTTCGTAGTGCGCCATACATCGAAATAATAAAATGTGGAGAATTGCCGAGAAGCAAGGCAATATTATCACCTTTTGAGACACCAAGCTTATGTAGTTCGTCTGCAAACTTTGATACGGCCGCATCCAGTTCTCTATATGAAGTGGATTGATCCATAAAGTAATAAGCTGGCTTATCAGCCTTTATTAAAGCTGTTTGATGAAGCTGTTCAGATAAATTCATCGTTCTCCCTCCCCCTGTGTACATAGCATGAATGAGCAGTCATTCATTTTTAACGCAAACTAAATACACTTTTATTATAGTAAAAGAAAGAACCAACATCAACAATTATATCCATTTTTAAGCAATTATTGTCATAATTAGACACAAAAGCCGTCCCCATTTACGAGGACAGCTTTTGTAATCATTAAAAGATGAGTGCTAAAATTTCTTCTTTTGTTACATTGCCAAAATAATGGTGGACATCAATTTCATCTAAAATACGATTAATCGATTCCTTTTCATACCGGACTCCGATCAGTTTTTGCTCGATATCCGTAACTTCCCCCACTCCGAAAAAGTCACCATAAATTTTGCAGTTCCTAATGATTCCCTTGCTCACTTCTAGACGGATATCCACCGATCCAACGGGGAATCTATGAGAATTCTGCACATTGAATTTAGGGGACTTCCCGTAGTTCCATTCCCAGTTTTGATATCTTTCTTTTGAGATCTCGTGGATTCTTTTCCAGTCGTCCTCTGTTAGAACGTACTCCGGAATGACTTCACTATCTTCAAAAATATTCTTCAAAAGGAAAGAACGGAATTCTTCCACTGACATCGGTTCTTTAAGAAAGTCGGCAATATTTCCAACCCGGCTCCTAATCGATTTAATGCCCTTTGACTCAATTTTATCTTTCTTCACCTTCAAGGCCGAAACGATGTGGTCCATTTCCGAATTAAACAGCAAGGTACCGTGACTGAACATCCTGCCTTTCGTTGAAAACATCGCATTACCGGAAATTTTCTTTCCTTCGGCGAGGATATCATTACGTCCGCTTAGTTCAGCATGTATTCCCAATTTTTCGAGCGTCTGAACGACCGGCTCAGTGAATTTTTTGAAATTATGAAAGCTGTCCCCATCATCTTTCGTGATGAAGCTGAAATTAAGATTCCCCAAATCATGATAAACAGCCCCTCCCCCTGAAAGTCGGCGGACAACGGTAATCCCGTTTTCTTCAACATAATCCGAATTGATTTCCTCTATCGTATTTTGGTTCCTCCCGATAATGATGGACGGACGGTTTATGTAGAATAAAAGAAAAGTTTCATCAATATTCAAGTGTTTGAGCGCATATTCTTCAATAGCTAAATTAATCTGTGGATCTGTCATACCTTTATTATCAATAAAAAGCAACGTAGCTCCCCCTTGTCGGCGTTCTTCATCCATTTGTTCGTTCAAATATTTTATAATTGAAATTCAAGATTGCTTTTGGCTATAGCAATTTCCCGTTTAAAAACCTCGGAAGCCTCTTTTTTGAGTTGGTTGAGGTCTCCATAATGTGGGAGGTGGGTCAACAACAAAAGTTGGGCGTCGGCCTTATCGGCGAGCATTCCCGCTTCCCTTGCCGTCATATGACCAGCCTTTGTGCCGTCCATGTTGCTGTAAAAATTACTTTCACACAATAAAACATTGGCGTCCTTCGCAAATTCAGCCAATTCATCCATATAGGCACTATCCCCCGTATAAACAAGGGCATGATCTTCAGCTTCGATTCTCATGGCAAAGCATGGCACAGGATGTTTCGTCTTCATAAAAGTAAAAGTGCACGGTCCAATCGTTAAAGGTTCATCAGTGGAATAGGCCACTCCATTTGTAATATCCTTATATGTTAACTTTTCGAATTCCGTAGTATCCAAATCATGGCCATATATAGGAATGGTCCTTTTCTCACTGCCCAAGATTTGCTGTATTAGTGCCGCATGCTGTAAGACACCAATATCCGCTACATGATCTGGGTGATAATGTGATAGCACGACCGCATCAAGTTCTTCAGGTTTCATGTGATTTTGTAGCTGCGATAAAACACCGCTTCCACAATCGAGTAGAATGCGAAAATCTTCATATTCAAGCAAATAGCCGGAACTTGCCTCATTTTTAGCTGGGTAGCCGCCCCAGCAGCCAATTACGGTGATTTTCATCTTTGGCACTCCTTTATTCTCTCATGACTTCCCCATAAATATAAACTATTCTCCCCCTCATTTCATCTTTTTCATATATGTTATAAAACATTAGTTGACATTATCACTCTGTTATAATACAATAAATCTATAGAAATCAGATTAATAAAAAAATTCAGGAGATGATGTTCATGATTCAAAGTAGCGTAGAGTTCTTTAGAAACTTACCTCCAAAGCAGTGTGTGGATTGTGGAAAGAAAATTGAAGAACAGCACGAATGTTACGGAAACCAATGTGATCATTGCCTTACTGGAGAATGAGAGTTTAAGTGTTTTACCATCCAGTAGGATGATCCATATAGGGTTACACCAACTGACCTATCCCCAGATAAAAAGACGATTCCTTTTTTGGAATCGTCTTTTTATCTGTTCTTTTACAACAGATGAACACAGGTATGAAGGTCAAAAGACAAAAAAAAGAATTATCAAGTAACTGATAACCCTTTGAATAAATATACTTTGAATAACTCGGCAATTTCTTCTTTCCCTAATGGTTCATGATACCGTTCCCAATCAAAAATGAGGGCAAGATACATTTTTAACATGAGGAAAGCGGTTATCTCCGGGTCACAGTCCTGAATGTAACCCTTTTCAATCGCCGCTATTAGTTTTTCTTTAATATACGACACTATGGCTTCTTCCATTTCATTCACCATATCCTGAACAGCCGGCGTCCCAATTTCCCTTTCTTCCTGAAGAAGTTTCAAGGATAATTGATGTTCCTGCCTGAATTCCAGAATACGATACACAGCTCTATGCAGATTCTCGAAGAAGGGTAATTCTTGATCGAAGGATTGTTCAGCTTCATACTTCATTTCCTCTATCATCCGTTGGACAATTTCTTTGAACAGCTCTTCTTTATTCTTATAAAAGGTATAGATCGTACCTTTACCAACATTGGCAATTTTAGCTACTTGATCCATCGTCGTTGCCTTGTATCCAAAGAGAGAAAAGGATTTAGTAGCAGCTTCTAAAATCAATTTTTTACGATCAACAGACATTCCTCACCCCAAATCTGACCAAAATAAAGAAACGGTCAATAAGTTCTATTATATCTTACCAAAACATCTCTTGTAATTCAATCGATTTACCAATATATGATTCACTGGCCTTCCCGTTTATCAATAAAACAGTGACTACCCATCAATGGACAGACACTGTTTTTATGGGAGTGGCATCGACTTGTTGAATGAAGTCAAAGACCTCCTTCACCACTTTCTCGGATTGACCGATGCAGTCTGGCAAACTGAAACCATCATAAGAACTGCCGGCAAGAAAGACACCGGGTAGTTCAGTTCTGATGCTTTTCTTTAACTGTTCAACCTTTTCTTTATGACCGACCGTATACTGCGGCATGGTCTTTTTCCATCGACTGATCAATGCAAAGTCAGGTTCCTTGGTTATCGACATCGTTTTGTTCAGATCATCCAATACAATCCTTATGATTTCTTCATCTGATAAGTCTACCACCGTTTCGTCACCGGAGCGTCCGATGTAACAGCGAAGTAGAATTTTTCCGGCCGGTGTCATATGTGGCCACTTCTTATGAGTGTATGAACAGCAAGTAACTGTATAATCACTGTTTCGGGACACCACAAAACCGCTACCCCTTAATTCCATATTAAATGCGTCTTCATCGAATGCCAAAGAGATTGTAGCCACACTGATGGCTGACATTTCCCTTAGCATATCAAAGTAGGGGTAATTCGCAAACATGTTATAGCTAGCCTGATGGGGCGTTGCCACAATGACTGAGGAGGCATGAACCGCAGAATTATTATTCAATTGAATGACATATTCATCGTTCACTTTGTCAATTTCCCTTACCCTTACGCCCTTAAGGAAAGTTTCAGGGGCAAGTTTTCCTTCTATTGCCTGAATGAACGACTCCATCCCTGCCTTAAACGTTTGCTGGTCTCTTCTTGTCGTGGAATATTCCTTGGAAGCTGTATTTTTCTTCAAGCCCATGATGAGACTACGATGTTTTTGCTGGGTTTCGTAGAAATCAGGAAACGTGGAAATTAGACTGATTCCGTCCAGATCCCCCGCAACAATGTTCGATAACACCGGTTCTGTTAGGTTCTCAAATACCTCATCACCCAGTCGCCTTCTGATGAAACCGCCAAACGACTGATCCTTCTTTTCTTTAGAACGAGGCAGGATTAAATCAGCCACAGCTCTCAACTTTCCGAAAAGACTGATGGATTGGGTCCTTAAAAAGGGAGCAAGTTTCATCGGAATTCCTATTAAAGTACCCTTTGGTAAAGGATAGAGCGTTTCCCGTACTAACACGGAAAGACTGCCATCCTTCATGCTTACAAGCTGTTCCTCCATACCTACTTCTCTCGCTAGGCGGACTACATGTGAATTCTGGGCTGGAAATGATTCTGGTCCTCTTTCGATGATAAAGCCATCCTTTACGGTGGTCTTTATTTTCCCGCCCAAGCGAGGGTCAGCTTCTATTAAAAGCACTTCATGAGGAAGACCTTCCTGCTTCAACCTTTTTTGAAGATAATAAGCTGAAGCAAGTCCGGTTATCCCTCCGCCGATTATGGCAATCGTTTTTATAGGCTGATCCACCATTCATCGCCCTCTTTTTAAAAATAATTATTTCTCATCCAGCTTATTTAAAACAATGGTAGCCAAGGCATCGATAAATGCCGGTTTTACATTTGGCATATCCGGACGGTAATATCCAGCCCCGATTTCCTCAGTAACCACTTTACACTCATAATCATTATCGTATAGGACTTCAAGATGCTCCGCTACAAATCCTACAGGAATGTAAATGAAAGCCTTAAATCCTTTTTCATGATAAAGGTCTCTTGTAAGATCTTGAACGTCAGGGCCAAGCCAAGGTTCTGGCGTCTGTCCAGCACTTTGCCAACCTACCGCATAATTGGAGACACTTGCACCCTCGGCAATCAATTTTGCCGTTTCTTCAAGCTGCTTCGGATATGGGTCCCCCAATTGTAGAATCTTTTCCGGAAGACTGTGTGCCGAAACGATCAACGCATAATTATCACGTTCTTCTGACGTCATTTTCCCGATTACGCCTTTTAATTGATCGACCCAATACTGGATGAATTTCGGCTCATCGTACCAGCTTTCAACGGATTGAATGCTCATGCCATATTTGGCCGCTTCATCCTGCGCCCGTCCATTGTAGGACTTCACACTGAAAGTTGAAAAATGGGGTGCCAATACGATACTGACAGCCTCCGTGATGCCGTCATCATGCATTTGTTTAACCGCGTCCTCGACGAATGGCTCGATATGCTTAAGGCCCAAATAAGCCTTGAATTCAATGTCGTCCTGGATGGAGTTCAATTGTTTTTCAAGCGCTTCAGCTTGTCCTGCTGTAATCTTTGCAAGGGGGGACAAACCTCCAATTGCTTTATATCTTCCTTTAAGGTCATCCATTAATTCATCACTCGGTCTTCTTCCGTGACGGATATGCGTATAGTATCTTTCAATATCTTCTTCTGTGTACGGAGTTCCATAAGCCATGACTAAAAGGCCCATTTTTTTCGTTGTCATGAAATTACACCTCTTTAGAAAATTTCGATCAATCTATTTTGCATCTTTTAGCCAGTGCGTTTCAAATGATTCGCTCAGCCTTTTTTCATGCTTGATGAATATTCATGTATAAAAGCGGTCAACTTCTTTAATGTTTCCGGGTTCACATCAGGAAATACTCCATGTCCCAAATTGAAGATATAGCCATCCTGTTGCATGCCTTGATCAAGGATTTGTTTAGCACGTTCCTCTATGATATCCCATGATGATAATAAGATGGCAGGATCCAGGTTCCCCTGAACCGTTTTCTGAATGCCCATTTCCCTTGCTTGTGAAATAGGTAATCTCCAATCCAGTCCTACTACATCGATAGGAAGGTCATTCCATTCCAATGCCAAGTGGCTTGCCCCGACACCGAACATGATTAGCGGTACACTTTCCTCACGTAACGAAGTGAAAATACGATTCATGATAGGTTTGATGAACACCCTATAATCCTCGACATTTAAAGCACCTACCCATGAGTCGAAGATTTGCACGGCTTTAACGCCAGCTTTAATCTGTGCCTTCACATAGACAATGATCATTTCCGCTAACTTGTCCATTAACGCAAACCATGCTTTTGGCTCGGAATACATGAATGCTTTCGTCTTATTATAGTTTTTCGATGGACCACCCTCAATCATATAGGAAGCGATCGTAAACGGTGCACCAGAAAACCCTATCAATGGGACAGTCAATTGTTCGTTCGTTAATAATTTAATCGTATCCAATACATAAGGAATATCTTCTTCCGGAGTCAATTCCCCTAATTTTTCAACATCTTTCAATGATCGTATCGGATTGGAAATGACTGGACCAATTCCTGACTTGATTTCAACATCCACGCCCAATGCTGGTAGCGGTGTCATAATATCTTTATATAAAATCGCTGCGTCCACATCATATTGTTCAACAGGCAATCTTGTTACAAAAGCGCATAATTCCGGCTGATGTGTAATTTCAAAAAGAGAATACTTTTCCTTCAATTTACGGTATTCCGGCTGTGAACGACCTGCCTGACGCATATACCAAACTGGCACATGATCCGTTTTCTCTCCTCTAGCAGCTTTTAAAAATGTATCATTCTTAATATCCATACTCATTAATATCCACCTTTCACACACTCAACGTTCCTTTTTTTATGTATCACTTACATAGAATATCAGATGGTAGTTGAATTTCAAATTGAATCTCCTTAAACTATAGCTTTTTCTAATATAGAAGTATAGCCAACCTAAGTATTTGTCAGAAATTCGACCTTTTTCGAAAAAAACCTGAGCAAACGAAGTGACAAAACTAGTTGAAGGATCATGGTAAAAACATTACCTGTTGGGTAAAATGGGTATAGAGACTACTATTAACTATCGGAGGGGAAAATATGAATATATACATTACATCAGGCACATTCAATTTCATGAAAATAAAAAAAGATAAGCATCCAGCTGAAAAAATATTGCTCATGCAAAATGCGGAAACTACCGTTCTCTTACATGAGACAACAAGTAAAACCATTTTTGCTTCGCCACGTAAATACGAAGTCGTGGGTGGCACGGGCGAACTTCCTGAAAACGGGTATGTCGTCATGAACAATATCCCTGTCAGCGAAGAGGGCCGTCCTGTATTCGAGCATCGCTTTAAAAATATTTCTGGTTTCATTGAAAAGGAACCTGGCCTTGTCGCCCTTCGTATCCTAAGGCCAATCCATTCCGAAACATACGTCATCTTGACCATTTGGGAAAAACAAACGAATTTTTTAAGTTGGAAGAACTCAAGCTCCTTCGAGCAAGCCTTCCATAATAATGGATCCAATTCCCCGGTAACCAATTCAAGCCAGAAAATGTTCTCAGGCGAAGCCTATCTGACCCAATACACTTTAGTGAAGGATACCGATGAATAGGCATCAACCATACATGAAAAGGCCACCCATTTTTGGATATCGGCCTTTTCTTTTTTAAAACTGGCAAAAAACGGACGAATCATCCTTGCCCCTGGTTTCAAGGCCCCTCATTTCCCCTAACCTCTTTCCTCTTAAACCATTGATATATGGATAGACAACCTACGCTATACGCCACCCCGAGGGCAAAGCCAGCCAAGACATCGGTAGGAAAATGGACTCTAAGGGCGATCCTGCTCATTCCGATGAGCAGGATTAGTAAAAGAAATCCAATGCCGGCTACCCATTTCAGTGATTTGGACTTTATTGCTTTAATGGTGAAATAAGCAACCATACAATAAAAGATCATTCCTACCATGGAATGCCCGCTTGGAAAACTGAAACCCGGAGCTTCCACCAAGCTATATTCAGGACGATCTCTTTGGATCCATTTCTTTATCAATCTCTTTAAGAGGTCGCCTCCAGCCACTCCTATCGAGACGACTGCCATCGCCGTGTAATCCTTCTTTCCAAACCATACATATAGAACGAGAACTAGACTGCCACACCCTATAAAAATGGATGAACCGAGATATGTGATCGTTTTAAAAAAAGGAAACCAATGTGTAGTATCCACCCCTGTAAAGATTCTCGAAATAGTACTGTCAAAGGGTAATATGACTCCTTTTTCTATTTCGTTCATGATCATAATGAAGATGAACAAGCATATTAGTATGGAAGCAAGCTTCGGATATTTAATCATGATAAATGCTCCTTTATGCATGACCGATTTCCCCTTTTACCCCCTCCAATTATGATATACTATTTACAAATAATCCAATGATTAGGAGGTTTGTGATGATTGAACGATTAGATGTTCTTCTTGAAGAGTCCTACGGGGAGATGGTATCGATCCGACGGTACCTTCACCAATATCCTGAGCTCTCCTTTCATGAAACCAAAACAGCTGCCTTTATCGCCGAGTTTTATCGGAAACTAGGGATAGATGTTCAAACCAACGTCGGGGGAAACGGAGTAGTGGCAAAGATCTATGGTAGTAACCCCGGTAAGACGGTTGCATTGCGAGCCGATTTTGACGGACTTCCCATTCAGGATGAAAAGGAAGTCCCTTATAAGTCCACCGTTCCCGGCATCATGCATGCTTGTGGACATGATGGCCATACCGCGACTCTTCTGGTTCTTGCAAAGACCCTTTATGAACTGAGGGATGAATTGGAAGGTGAATATGTGTTTATCCATCAGCATGCAGAGGAATATGCTCCAGGCGGGGCTAAACCAATGATCGAAGCAGGCTGTTTAAATGGGGTGGACGTGATTTTTGGCACCCATTTATGGGCAACGGCCCCGACAGGAACCATTCAATACGCATATGGTCCGCTAATGGCGGCAGCCGACCGTTTTGAAATCCTGATACAAGGTCAAGGGGGACATGGTGCACAACCTCATAATACACGGGATGCCATCGTGACTGCCTCCCAACTCGTGGTTGCTTTACAGCAAATCATCAGTCGTCGCATTAACCCATTGGATTCAGCCGTCATCACCATCGGTTCCTTTGTCGCGGATAATGCCTTTAACGTCATTGCAGACAAAGCAAAGATAGTTGGGACAGTCCGAACTTTCAAAGAAGATGTCCGTTCTTTCATTCGTGAAGAAATAGAAAGGGTCGTTAAAGGGATTTGCCTTTCTGCCGATTGCACCTATGACTACCAATTCCATCAAGGCTATCCAGCAGTCGTCACCCATGAAGAGGAGACCAGGTTCCTTATCGATTGCACCAGCTCAATCAAAGAAGTCCAATTCCTAGAGGAAGTTGAGCCAAACATGACAGGTGAAGACTTTTCTTATTATTTACAGAATGTCAAAGGAACATTCTTCTTTACTGGTGCCCAACCACGAAAAGACCCTACTTATCCACACCATCATCCCCTATTCGACTTTGATGAACGGGCCATGCTTATAGCTGCCAAGACATTAGGTACCGCGGCAGTCACTTATCAAAAGAAAAAACAACCACGAAAAGAACAAGACACTATTGCGAATAAAGGATAGGCATTGACTTATCCGAACAGCAAAAGGGAACCCCATTAATTCCAGGGGTTCCCTTTTGCACGAAATGAAGCACCTACAAGCGTGTTCTTTAAAAAACTGTAACATGGACGGAACATCCAAAAACTATCCCATATAAACACTTTCACATGTTCCAGGTTTTGGTTCATAAAAACAGTGATTTTTAAATTGGCCGGTGAAAGGCTGGTCATACCATGTTGGAGGGCACGCAGCATATGGGTTGAAGTACCAAAGAGCATATTTCGCTGGGTGTTCTCTCCAACTTTCCAAATTCCTTTTTGCTAATCTTCTTTCAGCCTCTCTCGATCTTTGATAAAATACATTTCCTTTTTGAACCGCTTCGAAAGAATAATTTCCTCCTTGAACCTGATAGACGACTTCAGGGATTGTTCTAACATTTTTAAAGTCTAAGCAATCTGCTACAGCACGATTCACAATGACATTCCCGACATATAACATTCCCTGGAGCCCTTCACCTTCGGCCTCTGCCCTCATCATCCTTGCCATTAAATCTACATCCGAACTTCGGTAAGTTACTCTTGGCATGTTTTCACCTCAATATATAGTATGAAAAATAACTATATTCATGTCTGTTCATAAAAGTGAAACGAAGTTTTAAATAGAAACCGACGGGTACTCTAATCATTCTTTACTGGATAAAAGACGAATCCGATAACAATTGATCGCCGTCTCCCCAAGCTGTTCAAGTAAATGGTGGTTGGCATAGGCACCGACGGCCGCGCCAAACCCCGGAACAAGCTGGAACATTTTGACCACATCAATATAATCGCGATATTCTTGCTGAAAATCCTGCCAATTGATTTCCGGGTGATTGCCCCTATTCCAGTCCTGTATGACCCTTAAAGTCTCCATTTTCTTTTTCTCGCTTGAAAAAGCCATTTGGAAGACGTGAAGGATGAACAATCGTTCTTCATATTCGTTTGGGTCAAATCCATATAGGCGGGAAATCTCAAATAATAGCTTCATTTTTATGCTTAATAGCAGGGGGAAATCGACCATCCCAACCAATAGGCCTGCCGCACCCGTCCCCACCCCTTCAATGACCGCCGTTCTACGATGGCTCGTTACCTTTTCTTTTACCCACTCTTCTTTTTGTTGCAAAGATAACAGCATGACGTTTTTTTCTTTGGATATATACTTAGATCCTGACAACACAGCCCCCACCATGCTTCTAATGCTCTCGGAAATCATTTTATGAACCTTTGTCGGGATATAACTATTCACTTTGAGTTGAACCTTTTTGGAAACCCGCTCAAACTTGCCTGACTTCTTATTGACTTTCTTTGTCCATGAGGCGAGTTCAGATAGCGCCTTTTGCTCGTATGCATCCATTTTTCCCACCTCCATATTTCATGTATATACCGTCCATACAAGTTTTAGCTTTAATTTCTAAAAAATGAAGCTGATTTTTCAAAAGAAAAATCAGCTTCGCGTTTAAAAGTTCTTGATTTTTTTGGTGGCGTACTTTTTGAATCCCAGAATGAAGATGATCCCTAGAACCAATACGGCTAAAGTGGAAACCCATTCTCCCTTTATTAAAAGGATGAGGGAAAACAGTACAGCCTCAAATAAAAGGAAATAGGATATAAGTTTAATGACTGCGGTTTCCCTCATTTTTGCGGGCAATGGATATAAGGAGACCCAGACTTTCCATTCATGCACCTTCCAAACTGGTAAAAGCTGAAGGGCTGTCATGAATAGGAATAAGAAAGTGACGATTAAATGCGCCCAGATGTTAGTAAACACCATAAGTATGATGCCGCCTATTACCGTTAACCGTAAGCATAGACCTACATAATCATTCGATCTAAGCAATGTGCGGGCATACAGGTAATTATAGGTGGATTTTTCACCGTATGGGATGAAGGCTAAAAGCCAGTCCATCCATTTCCTGCGTGCTACCTTCCCTTTCAAGTGAGGAACATCCGTGAACATATTCGCGATTCTGTAAAAAGATGTCATCCGCTTGTTTTCGAGTTCCACCAAACGTTCCCACTTCAAAACAAGGCTTTTAGTGGCACTGCGGTAATACAGATATAAGCCAATCAGCAATACGAAGGTGACCAGTACATATAGGATATGGGCTTTTGAACATACAAAGTAAAGTATGACGCCATTAAGTACCAGGCGGAGAATCGAATCCCAGTGGCTCACTGATACATCCTGGTACTTCAGCACATGCCAGCGCATGGATAAATTCAGATACTTCAATACGAGTAACACAACGAGTATGAACCCTAACTGCTTACCGCTTGCACCCGTAACTTTTGCATACATTGGTACGAATACGAGTAACATGATTAATAGCAAAAATCCTTGCATGACCCAACTGACCATCAGAGAATTTTTGAAGTAGCTTTTCATCTTCGTTTCAAGCGGCAGTAAAAACACGGTATCCGGTTCTTTTAAGAATGTGTTGATGGGACTTCTAGTTACAAGCATGCCCAACACAAAGGCCATGATCAGTTCAGCCGGAAAATCACTATCCAGTGTTTTCACCCAGTCACTGTAATAATAAGCCAAACCGCCTAATACCAATACCATCACGAAAACGAGATGGCCGTTAAAAATGTAACGAAGGTATTTTTGCATTTCCTGGATGTAGAGAATATACCTTTCCTTCCAGAGACCTTGACTATTCATGACCGTTCTCTTCCTTCGTTAACTGGATGTATAAATCATCTAGCGTGGCTCCAGGCATGGAGAATTGTTCGCGAAGCTGCTCCAAGTTACCTTTTGCCCGTATTTCTCCGTTGTGCAGGATGATGAAAGAATCGCAATAACGTTCCGCAGTAGCCAGGATATGCGTCGACATTAATATACCTGCCCCACTCTCCTTCATTTTCCTCATCAAATCAAGCAAAGATTGAATGCCTAGTGGATCCAGGCCTACAAATGGCTCATCTATGATATATAATGATGGTTGTATTAAAAAGGCGCACATAATCATGACTTTCTGTTTCATGCCCTTAGAAAAATGGGCCGGAAACCATTTAAGCCTTTTCTCCATGCGGAATTCCTTCAAGAGACCGGTCATTCTCTCTTTATACTCGGATTCTTCCAGACCATGAGCCATGGCCGTTAGCTTCAAATGTTCCTCAAGCGTCAGTTCATCATATAAAATAGGTGTTTCCGGAATATATGTGAATTGCTTCCGATATGTATCAGGATCTTGGGCGAGTGTTTTTCCATGAATCGAGACACTTCCACCTTTAGGCTCCATGAGTCCAATAATGTGTTTTATCGTCGTACTTTTCCCAGCACCGTTGAGTCCGATTAACCCAACAAGCTCATTAGGCTGAATATCGAAACTTATTCCTTTCAGTACGGGTATTTTCGTGTATCCCCCAACTAGTTGCTTAATTTCCAATAAGGACATATAAACGATCCTTTCTATATAAACGTTCTTTTTACCATTTTACCAAATTCTCCTGTTTTTATATAGTCGAGTGCACCCAATTTAAAATTTCCTAAAATAACCAATTATATTTTTCTTACTTCTGGGCCATCATAATTAAGGAAGAAGGGGCTAGTCATTGCAAGTGATTCACGTCATATTGTAAATGAGGTGTCAGTTAAAGACGTATAACACTGAAATACCCAGAAGTTCCATTACAATTTATTCACATTCAAAATTGTAAATGAGGTGTCAGTCAAAGACGTATAACTGAACGATACCAGAAGCTTCATTATTAAAATCGTTTCGAGCAAGGAGATGGTTCTCTTGCACGTAAAAGCTGAAAAATCATTCATTCATTATCGAATATACTTTGGAAGTTGAAAAAACTTTAAAGATATAGGAGATGGTTGGTTTGAATGCAGAATCTCTAATCAGATGACCAAAATTTTACTCTATTGTAGATGAGGTGTTTGTCGCAGAGAATTTAGATGCTAATGCGAATATATAATCGAAGCCCACTTCCCCTTTTTCAAACCGGCAGGGTGCAACGTTTTCGTTGCATCCTGTTTTTATGTTTTTTCTTTTCCTGGGGAATCATGCTATGGTACGATTAACCAAAATAGTGAATGGAGTGTTTTATATGAGCGATTGCATTTTCTGCAAAATCATCAATGGAGAGATTCCAAGTACGAAAGTATATGAAAATGAACATGTACTTGCCTTTCTTGATATCAGCCAAGTAACAAAAGGACATACACTGGTGATTCCGAAAGTACATAAGGAAAACATTTATGAGTTAACACCTGAGATCGCCAAGAATCTGTTTGAAGTCGTACCGGAAATTGCCCGTGCCATGAAACAGGAATTCGAGCCTGTAGGATTGAATATCCTAAACAACAACGGAGAGGCCGCCGGACAATCCGTCTTCCATTTCCATATGCACTTGATTCCACGCCATGGTGAGCATGATGGATTCGGTGCCGTTTGGAAAACCCATACAAGCGAGTATACTCCTGAAGCTTTAAAAGGAATTGCCGATTCCATTTCGCAACACATCAAATAACATTTCCCTTTTATGTTCATATTAGGGAAAACCAAGACCAAGTAGGTCCCTGATTCCTTCAGGGGCCTGTTTTTTACAGGTTTTTACATAACGATTTCCTACACTAAAAATTCTAAATTTTCCTCCTATTTAAATTCGTTTTCTGTTAGGATATATATAGTCTTACATACTTTCACACATTACTGTATAGGAGGAACACACATTGAAACGTGCACGTAATTTTAACGCGGGGCCTGCTGCCCTTCCATTGGAAGTTTTACAAAGAGCTCAAAATGAATGGTTGAATATCGAGGATTCTGGCATGTCTGTCATGGAATTAAGTCATAGAAGCGCAGAATTCGAAAAAATCCACAATCACGCGATCCAAACGCTGAAAGAAATCATGGAAATTCCGGACAATTACGAAGTCTTGCTTTTACAAGGTGGAGCCAGCCTCCAATTTTCCATGGTTCCGATGAATATATTGAAAGATGGGAAACGTGCAGATTACGTCCTGACTGGTTCTTGGTCGGAAAAGGCTTTAAAGGAAGCCAAGAAAGTTGGGGAAACAGCGGTCGTTGCCTCTTCTAAAGATGATACATATACGTTCATTCCCAAAGTTACTGATATCGAAATGAATGAAGATGCTGCCTATTTGCACATTACAAGCAACAATACCATCTACGGCACTCAATGGAAGGAATTCCCTGAAACAGGAAGCGTCCCACTCGTGGCAGATATGTCGAGCGATATCCTTAGCAGAAAAATTGATGTTAGTAAGTTCGGCATCATTTATGCGGGAGCACAAAAAAACTTGGGACCATCAGGAATCACGGTCGTAATTATCCGTAAAGACTTAATAACTGATAATGACAAGATTCCTTCCATGCTTAATTATTCTATTCATTCAAAAAGTAACTCTTTATACAATACACCGCCAACATTGGCCATTTACTTATTATCCCTTGTATTGGATTGGGCAAAAGAACAAGGCGGTGTAGAAAAACTCGCACAAATCAATGAAGAAAAGGCTAAAGCCATCTACGATACCATTGATAACAGCAATGGCTTCTATAAAGGACACGCCCTATCTGATAGCCGTTCACATATGAATGTTACGTTCACGCTTCCAACAGAAGAAGCTGAAAAGCAGTTCCTAAAGGAAGTAAAAGAAGCTGGATTCGTAGGCCTTAACGGACATCGCTCCATCGGAGGTTGCAGGGCATCCATTTATAATGCCGTTCCACTTTCCCATTGTCTGGAACTTGCTGCGTTCATGAAAAAGTTCCAAGAATCTTACAGCGCAAAAGAAACTCAAGCCCTTTGATATGTAGGTAATTGTGACTTCTAAAAGGCTAGGTCCTATGATATAATATTTTAAACTTCTTGCAACAAGCAATAGTGCATTGTTGAAGAAATTTAGTTGAGATGAGAATAGGAGAGATGAGTAAATGAAAACGAAAACCCTTGTGTCGATGTCCCTATTAATTGGGATTGGAGCAGCCCTCCATTTTATCATTCCTGGATTCTTCTTAGGAATGAAGCCTGACATGATGTTGCTGATGATGTTTTTGGCGATTGTACTGTTTCCCGAGAAAAAGAATGTATTCATCGTCGCCCTGGCTGCTGGAGCCATTTCTGCCATGACAACGACATTCCCTGGAGGACAAATCCCCAATATCATCGATAAGTTGGTCACAGCCTTTTTGTTTTACCTTTTATTCATCGGGATTAGGAAGTTTTCAACTTCCGTTATCAGCGTGAGTATCCTGACTGCCTTAGGAACCATCATATCTGGTGCTGTCTTCCTTGGTTCGGCTTATTACATCGTTTCCTTGCCAGGACCTTTCGTTGCACTATTCGGAGCTGTCGTACTTCCTGCCGTACTGCTTAACACAGTGGCAATCATCGTTATTTATCCAATTGTGAATGGCATTGTAAAAAAAACAAAGATACCCGTTCATGCTTAATCAGCAGGATTAACATACTTTAAAAAGCACCGGATGCCCGGTGCTTTTTTTTACACTCCTATATGGATTCGAACCAACACCCACTAGATCTCGCCAACTCATCCTAAAACCACTCGGGCGCTTAATGAACAAGCACCCATAATAACCAGACCAAAAGCAGAAAGGCACCTGGGACCCCCAGCATGACTGCATTGGACTGAAGCACCCTCTTAGGGGGATAACTCCCTGGATGTTTTGCTCTTGCTAAAAAATACCCCATCCCGCACAGGCATAGTAGACCTAATAAAAATATCATTTTCATTGTAAACCCACCAATGCCATCAACAGAGCCGACAGCATGTTTTTTTATTATCTATATGCTGAACTTCCCTTTATATGTAAACTTCCAGAGTCTTCACACTTGGTTTCCCTATCATTATTGAAAGAAAGAAGTTTAAAAAAATATTTTTGTGATATAAAGATAAAATGGTAGATCCTCTTCCATAAGTAAGAAAATTATGGTATTTTGTTATCAATAGCATTTATATCCCTATATAACATAATTTCCAATTGATGTTTTTCCTAGCAGGGATTTAGGCCATGTTAAGCGAAATGAATAATTATAAAATGAGGTGATTCTAAATGAAGGCAAAATCATTATTGATCGGCTTTATTACCGGAACAGTTGTAGCGGGTGCAGCCACATTACTTTCTACACCAACTTCAGGGAAAGACCTACGGAGTCGCATTAAAACAAATTCCGATGAAATTAAAACAACGATTGAAGAGTTGAAGGTTAAATTGCTGAATATTAAAGAGGACACGATGGAAGCGACTCAAATTAGCAAAGAAACGGTGAAAACTTTCATTTCGGATGTACAAGTCGTCATAGAGAACTGGAAGCAGGACATCGAACCGAATAAAACGGAGTTATTGAGGAATGTTCAAGAAATAGAGGAATCTTTAAGAGAATTGGAAACAACCATACCCTCTTCTAAAAACTGAAGGCAAAAGGAAGCACATTGTCGAATCTCCATTTTTACCATAAAAATACATCGTATTTTAGGGAAAAATGGAGAATTCATTGGCGATTATTAAATTTTCTAAAAATTTTGCTAATATTCTCTTTATTAATTTTTATTTTATTGTCATAATAATATATACAGAATCTGATAAGTAGGTGAGCCCATAAGATGCAGAATAAAAATTATTCTATGAAAGAAGCAATGATATTCAGTCAGCGAATCGCTCAATTAAGTAAAGCTTTATGGAAATCAATTGAAAAAGACTGGCAACAATGGATTAAGCCTCATGATTTAAACATTAATGAGCACCACATTCTATGGATTGCCTATCATCTTAATGGCTCTTCCATTTCCGATGTGGCCAAGTTTGGGGTCATGCATGTTTCTACTGCCTTTAACTTTTCTAAGAAATTGGAAGAACGTGGATTCTTGACGTTCTCAAAAAAAGAGAATGATAAAAGAAACACGTATATCGAAATCACCGATGAGGGAGAAAAAGTCATACTTGATTTAATGGAGACTTATGAACCAAGTAATAACTCCGCTTTCTCCGGAGCGATGCCCCTTCGTGAACTTTACGGTAAGTTCCCCGAAATGATTGAGATGATGGCTGTCATCCGTAATATCTATGGGGAAGATTTCATGGAAATATTCGAAAAATCCTTTGCTAACATCGATCGGGACTTTACTGACGTGGAGGGCAAAATTACAAAAAAAAAGATAGAGAAAGAAACTGAGGCCGTTTAATCTCACATTTTAGCCATTTCCTTCATGAACGATACATATATACCTTGTGAGAGGCAAGCCTCAATGCATTCTTTTATAGTTGTTTTGGGATTCAAATTTTTCTCCAGTTGACTAAAAAGCGGTCGAAAATTCATGTACCCTTCCGCTTTTTCTATTTCAAAGCGTTTGCTCAATACATCACATAAGGCATGTAATTCTTCGGCTTCCCTCTTCGTGAAATTTTTTTCCACGAAAAGATAATCCAATTTTGCCTGTGGATTATGAATTAACTTTAGTAGCAGTCGCTGGTGAAAACGGAGTATTTCGATTTCCTCATTTACACTTCTCATTCTATAGTCCCCAATCAATCATTATTTAGCATATGCATACAAAATCCATTATTATTTTTTCAGTTAATTTTCGTTACTCCACGAAATGCCCCACCAATCCTGAGCCTGGAAACTCCATCCTTTTTTATCTAAAAACAAAATCCATAAAACCTATTGCTTTTTCCATTCATTCATCGTAATGTATGTAAGTAAATTTAAGGGTCTATGGAGGCTGATTTCAACATGAATTCATGGAAAACAATTGACCTTTCAAAACAGTATGGGAGTTGCCGTCTACTCCTATTTACAGTTTTCACTATAATGATGTCATTTGTTTTAATATATACATTATTAAGCGTATTTTCACCCCATGTCATTTTGTATGACGATCAAACGATGGGATTTTTTAGCTTATTGCTCTTATTATATCCTGTTCACAAATTATTACACTACTTACCTATGAGATTAATATGTAAAAAGGTAAAAACATCATGGTCCCTCAGGTGGCATCTCGTACTTACATGCAAAGTATACGTGCATCATCCGATTCGGAAAAATCTCTATCTTATCACCTTGGTTCTACCCTTTTTCATCATGTCCTTTATTTTTATCGGTTGCGCCGTGGCTTTCCCACACTACACCCATTATTTCACCATTTTACTATCTTTGCATACAGGTTTGTGCGTGTCGGATTTCATTTATGTCAAGAACCTGATAGGATCACCCGGGCGATCCTTCATTGAGGAGCACGGAGAAGGATACGATATCCTAGTCCAAAAATGAATATTGCCTCCTTCCGACGCTACCAAGATTTTTAGGTATCTTTTTTCATTAATATTTGGTATCGTATTTATACATGATGTTATGCAAGGAGGGATTTTTTGATCTCGTTCTGGTTTATTATTTTTGCTATTGTGATTCTTTATAATATTAATAGAATGACAAACTCTTTATGTATTCAAAAGGAAATCTCTGAAGAAAAGCAACCTAAAGTATTCAGGACCATTAATGTGTTGATCACTATTTTGTTATTATCCTCCTATATTGAAGTTTTATATGTGTAAAGGGAAGCCCTTGCGTATATACTGATAATAATCATTACATACCTGCATTAATGTGGTATTCCAACGCTTCTATCCACATAAAGAAAAAGGCGAAGCACACGGCTTCGTCTTTTTTGTCTTTTCTTATAACCAGGATGCGCCAATGATTACTAATAGGATGAAAAGAACGACTATTAGGGCAAAGCCCCCACCAACTCCTCCAGACATTGATCTTCCTCCTTCCCATTCCAGATTAAGATTACTTTCATGCACACTCTTATAACCCGTAAAAAAAATACATTTCATCAGGTTTATTCACCATGTGTAAATTTCATGAGCGGCTACCCTATCCTATTCATCTCCATTCCAAAAGGAGTGGGCACTTTTCATATTAATGTTGTGTTCGGCTAACAATATGCGACCGCAGCAATCATTAATAAGACGAATAAAACAACCAATAAAGCAAACCCACTGCCATATCGATTACCCATAAAACTACCTCCATTGTTGTCTTCGATTTATCATATGTAGGGATTCAGGATATGGGTGGGCATACACCCAGTTTTTTTGAAATTCTTAAAGGTACATCAATATATTATTTTTTGTAAAACAGCCAAAATATGTTATAGTTAGTTTTGTGGATAATCGAATAATTACAAAAAAAAGAAACTTAAAAATTAGGAGTTGTTACTAAATGAAGAAGTGGGCATTATCGGTTGCCGTAGCTGCTGGACTGATCGGACTTACAGCATGCAACAGCGACAAAGAAGCAGTAGTGGAATCAAAAGCTGGAGATATATCAAAAGAAGAGTTTTACAATGTGATGAAAGACAGATACGGTGACCAAGTCCTTCAGGAAATGGTATACGAAAAGGTTCTTTCAGATAAATACACGGTAACGGATAAAGAAGTTAAAGCTAAAGTAAAAGAGCTTAAAGATCAAATGGGCGAAAACTTCGACTCGGCTTTAGCTTCATCTGGATATAATAGTGAAGCAGATCTTAAGCGTGCACTTAGAATCGGCATGCTTCAAGAAAAAGCGGCCATCGCGGACATTAACGTGAAGGAAGCGGAAGTGAAAGAAGCTTACGAAAACTACAAACCAGACCTTAAAGCCAGACATATTCTTGTGAAAGACAAGAAAACGGCTGAAGAAGTCAAAGCTAAATTGGACAAGGGTGGAGACTTCGCCGCACTTGCGAAAGAATATTCCACTGATACAGGAACGGCTGCAAAGGGTGGAGATCTTGGTTGGTTCAGTACAGGTGAAATGGTTCCGGAATTCGAAACAGCTGCAGCTAAGCTGAAAAAAGACGAAATCTCCAAGCCAGTAAAATCTGAATTTGGCTACCATATCATCCAATTGCAGGATAAGAAAGAAAAAGAATCGTATAAAGATATGAAAAAGGATCTTGAATATAAACTAAAAGTGGCTAAAATTGACCAAACTAAAGTTCAAAATATTTTAGATTCCGAAATTAAAAAAGCAGACGTGAAGGTCAAGGATAAAGAATTGAAAGATTCCATCACATCCGAAACTGCTACAGAAAAATAATAGACACCACTAAAAAGCGACAGGGACCACCCCCTGTCGCTTTTTACTATTATCTTAGGCCTCTTTTCGTTTCTCTCTTTCCTCTATCATACGGTCTATATATTTCTGCCCTTCCTTTTCAATCCACGCTTCGTCTATCATGCGTTCTTTCCTCGCTGTCCATATTGACATAACGGCACTGACAATGATTCCAATAAACACGAACCAGATCCATATTGGCATGTCCATTCTCCTTTCAAGATCCCCCATCGTTTTACTAGAGCATATGCAGGAGATAAAAAAATATGCTTCTTTCCCGGTTAGGAAAGAAGCATATTCATTATTTAAAGGTTGGTTTATAGAATGAACGATTATCCAGTGCAAAGACTCTTTCGGTGAATTCCCCTGGTTTCACTTTTTCAAGGGCCCGATCCATCATATTGATTTTGGCATCCATGTTATCTATATAATGAAGGACTTCCGCTTCCCTCACCATAGGCGGTTTCGGACTTCCCCATTCCGCTTTTCCATGATGACTCAAAACTAAATGTTTCAAAATCATTATTTCTTCGGTATCAATCCCAAGTTCTTCTGCAGCTTTGCCCACTTCATTCACCATGATCGTGATATGGCCAAGCAGGTTCCCTTCAACCGTATAAACAGTTGACACAGGACCCGATAACTCATGGACTTTACCTAAATCATGTAAAATGACCCCGGCATATAGAAGGTCCTTATCAAGGGATGGATATAAGCCTGAAATGGCCTTTGCAAGCCCCAGCATGGACACGACATGGTAAGCTAGGCCCGACATGTACTCATGATGGTTCTTAGTGGCAGCAGGGAATGTTAAGAGTTCTTCCTGATACTTCTTGACCAGATGCCTAGTCACTCTTTGGATATTCGGATTTCTCATTTCAAAGATGAATTGGGTGATGGTCTCCATCATTTCTTCCTGACTTAGAGGTGCCGTTTGAATCAAATCGCCTTTTGTGACGCCATCAGCATCCGTAGTCAGTCTAAGATGACGAATCTTCAATTGACTCCGACCGCGATAATTCTGAACCTCTCCTTGTACCTTCACCGTAGCCTCGGCACTGTACGTTTTTTCATCAGCCTCTGATACATCCCAGAGTTTAGCCTCGATTTCACCCGTTTTATCAGACAAAATCAGCGTCAAAAATGGCTTGCCATTACTCGCAACCGCCTTTGTACTCGTTTTGATGTACATATATATATCTACTACTTCACCAATTCCATAATGAATGATCCCATTGTTCATGCGACTGCCTCCGTTCAATTAAATATCAACATTATAACATACCAATTTGGTTAGTGCGTTTAGTTTCTATTAAAGTGCACATAAGAAAACCAGGCTTTACTTACAGCCTGGTTCCTAGACAAATCATTCAACAGTTACTATTGGGACAATAAGGGCATTTCATTTGACCTTCGATTTGATAATATAAACAGCATGTCACACGCTTATAAGAATTCATGGATTCAGGTACCGTCTTTTCCCCGATGAAGCGTTTGAATGGTGACCGCTTTTCCATCCCCAGCCAGATTTCATCATCCAGCAGATTTTCGATATCGGCTTCCACTCTTTCTTTGATATCACATTGCTTCAACAACTCTGAATACATCCAGACCGTATACCCCCATATATTTTCCCAAAGTATAAGTCTTGATACTTTAGTAGATTTGGAAAGTGGGACAATGACATCAGCGCCAAATTTATTTAATACAGTATGTAATGCTTGTTGGCTTTCCTTCTCCGGAACATCGCTCCAACTATTTTCTTTCAGCCAGAATTTTGGAAACCATTGCGCATCTGCAGGATCATCCAGAATGGCCAAATCAGAAAGCGAACCATTCCAAACAAGCCGATGCTTACTGATCATGTACAGTTGTGCCGTAATAAAAAATGCATAACGCCTGAACCACATGGAAGCGGCAACCCTAGGAGTATCTGCTCCAGAGCGGATTATTGCATAACCGATCAGTTCTTCGATATCCTCCACGTTTCTTGGATTGTTTATCTCCTCTTTAAAGGAAATCCGATACGTTTGCAGCTCTTCTTCGATTGAAGGTGACACCTTATGAGGTTGAGGCATTTCTATATTCATTCCATTTATAATTGATTTTTCAGCATTACCACATGATAAAGACTGGGTTTTAAGAGCTGGACTCATTATACTACTCCCCTTTTAGTCTATTAATCCTAGTTTAATGAAAATGATTCTCAATGTCAATTTAAAAAAAGAACGATGGCTTCATTTACGCTCAGATCCTTCAGCTTATATACTGGAAACCGACATACGCGTCCATAGGAGTCCCGAAGACCCTTCAACTATCTCCATTCGAAGTCATGAGTCGATGTGAAAACAAAAAACCCTCCAATTCCGGAGGGTTTTCAACCAACAAGTACGTCTTTTGTACAATAGCTCAGCGACTCATCCCTAACTCTACTAAATAAGCCTTGATCGATGAACGGAATCAATTCACCTGCAATGTTCCAGGCATTGAGTTCTATTTGATAGAGCGTTTCCCGTTTACTTGGACCAACCAATTCCATGCTCAACATGGAAAGGTCCGGGTCCAATGCATGGCCCATCTCATGGGCAAAGATGATCCATACATATTCCTCAAGCCTTTCGAGGGAACCGAGTAAACGTTTCAACTGGATTTCGATATCTTTTTTATATAACGTGATGGTATGATTCGAAACCGAATACTTCCCTCCAACACACCGTCTGTCAGGAAATTCTTCCTCGATGAGTAACTGTAGCGAAGCATCATATCGATTCAAAAAATCATGCATGTCCAAATTCGTTCACTCTCTTTATTATAGTTTTTTTCATTTTATGTCGGGGAGGATAAAATATGATCATTTTGGAGTCAAAACTTGCTTGGACAGATGAATCACGTCATTTCCCTCGAAATGGTGCAAATTATGATCATGACACGTAAAAAATAAAACTTGACGCCTTTGGGATACCTTATTCAACAGCTCAAGCATCCGTTTTGTCCTCTTCCCATCAAAATTAACAAAACTGTCATCGATGATAAGGGGAAAAGGATCTTCCGCAAAAGTATGATCGGCAAGTGCTAGCCTTAAGGACACATAAATCTGCTCAGCCGTTCCCCGGCTGACTTCCTCGGCCTCGAAATTCAACCCATCGCTCCGCTCTACACGTAACCCTTCACCTTTTGGCTCCAGGATGATTCTTTGGTAGCGACCATTCGTTAGAAAAACTAAATGTCGCTCCGCTTCCGCGATGACCTTTGGAAGCCGTTCCCTTTTATATCGGTCCAGGGTTTTATTTAATAAGCCTTTAGCCAATGCCAATTTTGCCCATTCCTTTGCTTCCTCGTTAAAAGCGGCTTTTGCTTCATGGAAACGATGCAGCAACTCCTCATAAACGCCATTTGCCTCCAACTGTTTGATCTTATATCGAGTATCAGCTTGGTTCTCCAGTAAAACTGTTTTTTCCTTTACTAGATCCTTCCGTCTTTGTTCCAAGTTTTCAACCGAATACACGTTGATTCCTTGTTCGGAAAATCTTTGGATTCGCTCCGGTTGCATATCCGCTTGCTCCAATTGAATGTTGAGTAACTCCCATTGCTTTTGCAGCATGATTCTTTCATCGGCCAAAATGGCTTTTTCACGATATGCTTCTTCACTATCCACCTTAGCTTTCGTAAATAGCTTAGCCTTCTCCTTTTCAAGATAGTCTTTTTCCAGCATCAGGCTTTCTTTTTCACTCATTAAATCTCTGAGTACCTGCTGACATTGCATCAACTTGGCTGTTTGATCCGCCATGAGGTGAACTTCCTTTTTCAACGTTAGGATGGCATCCTTCCATGTGGATGGCTCTTTGCCAATCTGTAAGGCATAATCAAATAACGCATCCGATATACTATGGAAATCGGCTTTTAATAAGCGATGGGTCTCGATATATTCATTCTTTCTTTCAACTGCTGCCTTCCACTTCACCAACTCGTCAAAGGTAGACTCTAGATTGACGTCCGAACCTGGATGCGGGAAGCCCCAAGAAGTCATGATGGCATTCACGGTTTCTAGTAGCTGTACCTTTCTCTCCTCCCATGCGGCATATTCCTGGATGGTGGATTCGAAGGCATCCTCCCGTTCTTTATATTTAAACCTTTCATGGTCCAGCTGTTTTTGAAAGTCATCATCTTGGTTGATGAGCTGCTTCATAGCCCCTGAACTCATGTCCCTTTGAGATTTATCGACCCGATCCAACGCTGCTCGTTTCCTTTTCGCTTGCTCAAGTTGCGCAGACTGTCCAACCAAACTATCGTCACCTTTGGAAAGGAACCGAGAAACAGCCAATACAATGGCTGCACTCAGTAAAATAAATCCGCCTAGGCTCTGGCCTTTGACGAAGCTTCCTATCGCAATCACACATATGAGGACAATCAATCCGCCAGTTAGTAAGTGGAAGCGCTTATGATGATCCTGTCGCTTCTTCCGGGAGTCTAGTTGGCCCTCCAGCTCTGAAATTTGCTCATCAAGAAATTGCCTTTTCACTTCGTCAAAGTTGGAATCCTGTCGTTTGTTGACGATGGCTTCCAACTCGTTTCTTTTTTCCGAAGGCATAAGCTTTGACTTTAACTCCTTCATCCGTGCTTCCGTCGTGTCCAGACCCACTTTTTGCCGACTATATTTTTCATCAAGCAGATTTTCACTTTGGTGCAAATGATGCTTTTCCCTTTCCGCTCTCTTTATTTTTTCTTTCATGAACGTACTGGTATCAAGCTTACTGATATGTTGATCAGCAGCATCCCAAAATAAATCCTGCTTAATCCTTTCGATTTTTTTTGCTTCAGCCTGAATTTCATGTTCTACTTTCCTTATTTCCAGCTCTAGCTTATCCAGCATCGCCCCTTGTTCGATGGCAAATTCGACCTTTTCTTTATGCTTTCTAAGGAACGAACCACTTTCATTTTGCATAAGGTCCCTTTCGATTTTAAGCACCTTCTCATTCAAGGCCGCCAGTTGAGCATTTAATGGAACTTCAACGGCTTGCAGCTGCTCTAACCGCCTCAAACCATCCGAAGGAAGTTTCATGTCCCCAATGTCATTCAATCTTGCTTCAATTTCCCGGCGTTCCTCGAATAATGGCTTAATTCGTAAAAAAGAACTCGATTCAACAAGTTTTCTCTCCATCTCTTGGATTTGTTCCAGACAGCTGGCCAGTTGGCTTTTCAGCTCGATTTCATCTTGGCACAAAACAGTATAAGACTGTTGTTCCACTTCGGCAGCTTTGACTTGTTTCTCCAATTCTTTAAGCTCTTTTATTTTCACGTTTAATAGTGGTTTCTGCCCGGAAGGTTTGAACCGGAGATCCATCTCCTTCTGTAGCTTCGTTTCCGCCTCCAGCAACCGATCATTCCCTATCAGGCCTGCCGAAAGTAAATATTTACTCATGTCCCCTTCACTAAGGGCTGACAAGCCTTGTAACCCCTGAAGGTCAAAAGAAAAGATGGACTGATAATAGTTTTTATCCATGCCATGAAGAATTTCATTGAGCTCTTCTTCGCCTCCGGTTCTCCCATCCTGGAATGTGATTTTCACATCTCCCGTTGCCTTCCCCTTCACCCGTTCAATGATGACTTCACCATCTTTTTTTGTAATAAGCGTGAGTCTCCCGCCATACTTGGCATGAAGTTTAGGCTCATATCGCCGAACATTTTGAACCTTTGTCGGAAAACCAAATAAAAGACTGTGTATGAATGACATGATTGTGGATTTACCTGACTCATTCTCCCCAAAGAAGACCTGCAGCTGCCCCATTTCTAAGAACCTCTGGTTTTCCAGTTTCCCATAGCCATAAACATGGAGGTCTTTAATTTTCAAATCGGTTTCCTCCTTCAATTGACCATTATGATTCAAATACCTGCAACAGCCATCTTTCAGCCTCATTCATGAGCTCTTGCTCCTCTTCCTGACTCAAGGCATCGAGAAATCTCCTTGATGCAGCCTGTTTGTAAAGTGGCGCTAGGACCTTTTCTATATCGGCAAAATCAGCAGTCAATTTGGCTATTTCATTTGTAAAAGGTGTCAGCCTTTTTCCCGCTTTACGTAAGGAAGATGGCTGAAGGGTGATCTTATGTACCCACACGAATGATTGCTCCTGCTCTTCCTCTTCCTGTAAAAGCCGGGTTAAATCTTCTAGTAATTCACGTGAGAAGACAAAAGGATCCTCGACATCCAGCTGGATGTCTATGAGATAACCCTTATCATCCGAACGTATTTGCCCGATCATCTCCTTGCACTGCTTATAAAGATCATCAAAGCCAGCGGTTGCCGGGACTTTAAAGAGTACACTTTCCCATATCAGTTCGGATGTTTCGATAAAGGAGTGCCTTTTTTCTTCTCCGTCCATTTCGACCAACACACAGCCCTTTACACCCAACTCCTTCCGATTCCTCCCTTGTATATTTCCCGGATAGATGACAAGTGGATATTCTGAAACGACCTGGCGCTTATGTATATGACCTAATGCCCAATAATCAAAGTCCTTTTCAGTAAGCTCATTCAATGAAAAGGGAGCATAGTTTCCATGATCCGAATTTCCTTCTAAATTCCCGTGAAGAAGGCCGATATGATAATCGGCAGCTTCTGATTTTACATACGATTCTATCATTCGTTCCGTTACATGCCGCCGTGGATAACTGAAGCCATATAAATGGACTGTTGTTCCGTCCATCTTTTCAAACCGCTTGACTTCCATTTCGTCTGAAAAAATATGCACATTTTCAGGAAAGTCCACTTTAATCCAAGAGCCACTAAGGTGATCATGGTTCCCATGAACGATGAAAACCGGAATCCCATGTTGCTGAAGTCTTTCCATTTCACTCCGAAAACGGACCTGTGTCCGAAGATTCCGATTTTCCCCATCAAACAAATCACCTGATATCACCATGAAGTCGACATGACGACAGATCGCATTCTTCACAATTCTTTGAAAAGACTTAAATGGACTTTCCCTGATGTCTTTTAATATGGATGCCGGCAAATCCCTCAATCCTGAAAAAGGGCTGTCCAAATGAAGATCTGCCGCATGAATGAACGTAACGGCACTCACCATAACCACCTCGTCCCCTAACATTTATTTACTTTTATTTTATCATATCCAGAACATACTTTCCCATATTAATAACAGGAATGATTCCAGTTAGTTTAGGTGAAAACAGTATAGACCATTTTATAAATAAAAAGACCGAATCGCAGGCACTTTTTAGATGCACTGCATTCGGTCTTTGTTTTTATTTGAAGATATCCATGCTTAAATATCGCTCGCCATTATCCGGTGCAATACACAGTACGCGTTTTCCTTTTCCAAGGCGGCGTGCTTCCTGAAGGGCACCCCAGACAGCGGCCCCACCTGAAGGCCCAATTAAAATACCTTCCTTCGCAGCCATGTCCTTCATTGTCGATATGGCATTTTCATCCGTTGCTTGAAGGATTTCATCGAAGACATCCGTATTTAAAATGCTTGGAACAAAACCTGGGCTTGTTCCGACAAGCTTATGAGGACCTGGCTTCCCTCCTGAAAGAACAGGTGAGCCTTGAGGCTCGACGACAACAACCTTTAGCTCAGGCAGCGCTTCTTTCAAAGCTTCACCTGTTCCTGTAATTGTTCCACCTGTACCAGCAGTTGCGATAAACACATCGAGATTCCGATCCATTTGGCCCAATATCTCGACTGCAGTCGTAACCCGGTGAATATCTGGATTAGCCTTGTTTTCAAATTGCTGTGGGATAAAGCTATTAGGAATCTCTGCGGCTAGCTCCTCCGCTTTTCGAATCGCACCTGGCATCCGGTCTGCCGCTGGAGTAAGGACCACTTCCGCTCCATAGGCTTTCAGTATATTGATTCTCTCTTTTGACATATTATCCGGCATGACCATGATCGCGCGGTAGCCTTTGGCAGCAGCATTCATGGCAAGACCAATCCCCGTATTCCCTGAAGTCGGCTCGATGATCGTTGCCCCAGGTTGGATTAGCCCGTCCAGCTCAGCCTGACGGATCAAATTAAAGGCTGCCCGGTCTTTTACACTTCGGCTTGGATTGAAATATTCCAGTTTGACATATACATCCGCATCGCCTTCCGCGGTTAAACGATTAAGTTTTACGACTGGTGTATCCCCAATCAATTCAGTAACATTATTTACGATTCTTACAGTCATTTCTTAAAAATCCCCTTTCAACTCATTCACATTCATCATTTACTTACTTCTTCATTATTATATCATTTATAAATTTTTGTTTAGTAAAGGAAATACTTCATATTCTATAGGATTAATTTAGTTACCCAAGATATTCACATAAATTGGTACATTTACTTGCCTTCTCGGGAAAGATTCCACGTCCTTATATAATAATAGTCAAAAATGACATAAAATGATAAAATTTTCATTAACAGGTTATATGCTATACAGAAAAATGATTGAACGGTCATTGATGAGAAAAGGGGAGTTTTAACATGAGTAAAGTATATAAATTAACCGTTTTTGAACCGACAGGGGAAAAGCTTTTAGACGAAGCATTCACCGCTGAAACTGATCAACAGGCAAAAGAAATCGGTCAAAAAATTCTAAATGAAAAAAATTATCAAGATCAAACGCACCGCTGCACATCACCTGCAGGGGCACTATTACTCTTTCATCGTTAAACGGTTGAAGAATGGAAGCGCTTTTTTATATTTTGGATAATCTAAGAATGGGATAAAAATAGAGAGACCGTCATCCTGACGGTCTCTCTGATTTCATTTCCCGATAAAAACGGGTTTCCTTTTCTCGACAAAAGCACGGATTCCCTCTTTATGATCTTCTGTTTGACGCATTTTCATTTGGGCCGCTTTTTCAATTTCAAGCATTTTTATTAACAAGGGACGATTTTTTTCACTGAGGATCTTTTTCGTTTTAATCATCGCCTGTACCGGACTTTTCAGCCAGATCTGCACTTTTTTCTCGACCGCCTGTTCCAAGGACCCTTCCACCACTTCATGAATGAGGCCTTTTTCTTTTGCCTCATGGGCGGTAAGGACTTTTCCTTCCCAAATCAATTCCTTCGCCCCCACTTCACCAAGACGGCGTTCAAGGAAGAAGTGTCCTCCGCCATCTGGGATCAGTCCGATACCAATAAAGTTCATGGCCACCTTGCTTTGTGAGTCCGCAATGAGGTAATCCGTTGCAAGGGCAATGCTTAAGCCAAGACCTGCCACTGCACCGTGGATCTCACTGATGGTCAATTTAGGCATGAAATATAAGGTTGTAACCAATTCACTTATTCCATCCATGAGGCTATCAAAACCATTTTCCTCATCGGATCCAAGCATCATCTTGATATCTCCACCTGAAGAGAATGCCTTTCCATTCCCTTTTAAAATGACGACGTCAATATCTTCATTCTCGCCCACTTCCTTAAGGGCATAAATAAAGTCGTTTAGCATGGCTGGATTTATTGCATTCATGGACTCCGGGCGATTCAAAGTGACCGTCGCCGTTCTCTCCGTGCATGTAACTAAAACAGTACCTGTAGATGAAGTCGATTCAATATTCACTAATTTTCCTCCTCTTTTTCATTCCTTCATTTTTTTCCTATCCATGGTTCTCTTAGCGTTCAACTTTGCAGGTATGTATCCTTAAGCTGTTCACGAAGCGCCCTTTTCAAGAACTTTCCTACACCCGTTTTTGGGATTTCATCCATAAAAATGATTTCATCCGGTAGCCACCATTTCGCAAACTGTGGTTTTAAAAATTCAAGGATGTCTTCCTGCGTCACTTGGTCTTTGTACCCGTCTTTTAAAACGACACAGGCGACTGGCCGTTCCTGCCATTTTTCGTGCGGCATGGCAACGACAGCTGCTTCGAAAACCCCTTCATGGGCCATTAAGGTGTTTTCTATATCAACCGAGGAAATCCATTCGCCTCCACTTTTGATTAAGTCCTTCGTCCGATCGACAATTTTGACAAACCCTTCGTCATCGATTGTGACGACATCACCGGTATAGAGCCAGCCATCTTTAAAGGTTTCCTCTGATCGTTCATCCTTAAAATACTCATCGGCAATCCAAGGTCCTCTTATAAGTAACTCACCCATCTCTTTTCCATCGGGCTTCACTTCACCATCTTGGCCTACGACTTTAATTTCAATCATGGGCGCGACAAGTCCCTGTTTGGCCTTCAGGTCATAAAGTTCTTCCTCAGGCAGGTCATCCTGGTAGCTCTTCGGTTTCGCAACGAATACAAGCGGGCTTGTTTCAGTCATTCCATAGGCATGAAGGAATGGGATATTGTATTTTTGCTCGAATGTCCTGATCATGCTTTTCGGGGCAGCCGACCCACCGCATAAAATGGTGCGCATACTACTTGTGTCATGATTTCCCGTCTCAAGCTCCTTCAACAGCCCAAGCCAGATTGTCGGAACGCCGGCCGCAATTGTGACCTTCTGGGTTTCAATGAGCTCCGCCAAAATTTTCGGTGTGAAGTTCGGTCCCGGCAAGACCATCTTCGTTCCGAACCAAACACTTGCAAATGGCATGCCCCACGCATTTACATGAAACATCGGCACGACCGGAAGCGCTACATCCCGCTCGCTTATTGCCGCCGAATCAGCCAGGCCCAATGCAATCGCGTGCAATAAAATCCCTCTATGTGAATAAAGGACTCCTTTTGGGTTCCCTGTTGTGGCCGATGTGTAACACAAACCTGCTGGAGCGTTTTCATCCAAATCCTTAATGAATGGCTGTGCTGGATTTCCTTCAGCCAATAATGTTTCATAATGATAGACGGGTGATAAAGTAGTCTCAGGAAGCACCTCTTCATCGGTCATGATGATGTATCCCTCAACCGTAGTCAGCTCATCCTTGATCATTTCCAGTAATGGAATCACATCTGGATCTATAAGTAAAAGGCGATCTTCCGCACTATTGACGATATAAGAAATATGCTGAGGAGATAGACGCATATTGATTGTATGGAGGACCGCTCCATGACAAGGGATGGCAAAGTAAGCTTCCAGGTGTCGGTGATGATTCCATGCCAGTGTTCCAATTTTGTCACCGGTCTTGATGCCCATTTTTTCGAAGACGCTTGTGAGCCTTCTTGTCCGCTGGGCAGTTTCTGCATACGTAAATGTATGGACTCCGCCGTCCGTACGGGAGACCACTTCTTTTTTCGGAAAATACTTTTCAGCTCTCTCAATGATTTGCGTCATAATCAATGGAGTGTCCATCATAACAATCTCCTCCTTATATAGAAAACGCTTCCATTTATATATTCGACCACATCAAAAATAATCCTTTTTCAATTGATCAGGATTTTACATTTTATTTTATAAATCGACTTCTATTTTGTTTTTTTTATAGAAAATAGAGGTAAAGTATAGATAAATGATATGTAGAGGAGTTAATCCATGGCTAACAATCTTAATGAGGAACTCGATGCTTCCTGTACAAGTGAATACTCTATCCTTTCTCAGGTAATCGTCTGTGAACCAAGGTATATGGAAATACGCGAAGTCATCAATGAAACTCAAAAAGAATTTAAAGAGGAAAACATAGATAGGATACTAGCGATGAAACAGCATGCAAATTTTGTGACGGCACTTAGGAATGAAGGAGTAGACGTCATAAAACTACCACCCCAATCTACATATCCAGAACAGGTCTTCACAAGGGATATCGGCTTTACCATAGGTAATACCGTTTATGTTGCCGAAATGGCAAATGCGATACGTTCAGGAGAAGAACTATTATTGAAACTGTGGCTTGAATTAAATGAAATCCGTTATTTCAATGTAAGTAAAGGGAATATTGAGGGTGGTGATGTTATTCTTGATGGAAAAACGGTATATATAGGAATTAGCGATAGAACCAATGAGAAGGCCATTAAGGAACTACAAGGCCTATTACCCGAATACGAGGTCATACCGGTTCCTTTCGTTGAAAAGTATCTCCACTTGGACTGCATATTCAATATTCTTTCACCGACCGAGGCTCTCGTTTTCCCTGATGCCCTTACCAAGAAGGAACTAGACTTTTTAGGTTCACGTTACGATCTGATCGAAGTGAACGGAGATGAACAATTCACAATGGGCACGAATGTTCTTTCCATCGGAAATAAGAAATTGTTCAGTCTTCCTTGCAATAAAAAGGTCAACAATCAGCTTCGAGAACGGGGATATGAAGTAATTGAAGTCGATATAAGTGAAATCATCAAATCCGGTGGCTCTTTCCGCTGCTGTACGATGCCACTTTTACGTTCAAAAAGTAAGGTCACTGAACTCCGTTAAAAACAGGGTGTTTAAACCGGGTCTTCATCAAGGCAGACCCGGTTTATTTTGCATTACGGACCGATTGGGTTACAAAGAAAGCGACGGAACCTAAAAGCAAGATCAGGAAAATGGACAGAGCTAATGTTCCGAGGCCTTCTTCCTTCCCCATCGCCACATGAACCGATTCCCAACTCGTATACAGGAAAAAGAGGATGATCTCCACCTTCAAAAACAAACTCATCATTCGAGCATTTCTATATTGAAATGCAGCATTTTTTTCGGTTATTTCGATTGGGTAATTAAAAAGGTGCGGGACCCTCTCCAACAACGTCAAGCCAACCCATAAAAAAAGGCTGATGGTAGGAAGGAGCCAAATCAACGCTCTTCCTCCCCATCCATCCACTTCTCCTTTTCCATTAAAGTGAATCGGGACTTCGGCGGGTAATGTGTTCCATACACTGATTAAATAAACCAGGTTGATTACGATGAAGAGAAGTGAAACGATATCCATCATTTTCTCAACGCCCGTCTTGGGAAAATGTAAAACCGGATGTTTACTTTTCATGTTTTCCTCCCCCATTTCTTATAGTAAGAATCGGTTATTGTAGTAAGTCCAAGATGACAGCAGAGTCTTCTTCGTTTAATTGCACATACTTGTTTTGATCATCTTTCGTAACTTCCAGCGCATGTTCACCGGAACCCAACCACACAAAGTAAACAGGGATTTCATCCCCAAAGTTGCGATCATTAAAGTAGAAGATGAAGTCTGCTTTCCGGTCATCTTTCTCCATGGGATTTTCCTTCCACGTCACATTTTCCAAAATTTCTTTTGTTTTTACAGTCTTTTTCATATTTATGTTTTCTTTATAGGCTTCAAATCTATATGTATCTTTTCCTATTCGTTTTTGGATTGAAATACGTTCTTCCCTATCAGAACAACCCGAAGCAAACGTTAATGATACTAGGCATAGTGCAAATAAAATTAATCTCCACTTCATTACCTCCACCCCCTATGCAAACTACTTTCCCATATAGTCATTATACTCGTTAACTTATGGAAAATAATAGGATTGTTTAAGCTAAAAGAGGAAAAAACCCCCAAGCTGATTGCCTGAAAGTTTCCGACTCGAATATTTGAGTAAATCAACCAAACCAAATCGTAAATAGCTGTTCATTCACACCAAGGTTATACATATAATAAATTCCGAAAACCGTACTGACGACACCCGTCAACCGAACGAGAGAGCGATTCGTTTTTTTTGAGGAAGCGCTAGTCACAAACGGAATGCTCAATATGGTCGTAAACAAGAGCATGCCTAAACAGGTCCCCACCCCAAAAACAATGATATATAAAGCTCCCTGCCAGGCAAAGTCTATCGTGCCCATCGTAAGAAGGACCATCGCGGCACTTCCGGCAAGTCCATGGACGACCCCAATGAACATCGATTTCAGGTAGGTATTTCTTTCAAAATGGTCATGTTCATGAGCATTCTTCCAGGAAAAAATCGTGGTCATTCCTAGATACACCAACATGATTCCCACAAGAAACTCGAGTGACATTGCCCAAGCTTCCGGTATCTCATCTTTCAACAGGATCAGGACGACACCGAAAACCAGGAGTGTCAGTGTATGACCAATTCCCCAAAACACCCCGGCGAGCGACGACCTCCAGATTTTCTTGCTTCGGCTGGCAATGGTCGAAACAGCGATCACGTGATCCGGTTCAAGAGCATGCTTGATGCCTAATAAAAATCCGATTCCTAAAACTAGCAATAAACTCATTTCCATACCACTCAATCCCGTCTATTAATAAGTTAGTATTTACGGTAAAACACAACATCTTTCTGCAATGCAAGGCTCCGTAAAAGATTCTCGGAAACGGCGAATATTTTCTCGATTAACTGAGTTTGATTCGCCAATACCCTTACCATCAGTCCTCGTATAGGCAATCTCGAAAAACCGATTCTTGCCTTTTGCCCGAAATCAGATAGCGATTCTTCTAATTGCGTAATCATGTCCTCACTTAGCCCATCATGTATGAACAATAATGAACCAAAATGGCTGTATCCTTCCAATAACAAAATGGATTCCATCTGATCGGATGGTTGCAATAATACATGATCCATAATCAGCCTTTTCCCATCATAAAACACATTCATTTTCGAACGAATCCAATCGTATGTAAAATCCTTGCCACTCTTGGACCATCCCGGGGTGAAGATATCCGTGAGCAGTAGCCCTGACCCTTTATCCATATGTATGGTCGTATCTTGTATATACCGTGCACCTTCATATGCAATCAACGGGTCCTGAACATAGGTGAGGAAGCTTCCCTTTCTTAATACCATTTCAGTCTCCTGCCTTGCCGGTTCTCCCGTAGTTTTATATACCTTTGTCGCAGACTGGGTCGTCAACGTCAAATGTGCTCCTTCTTCTAAACAGAAAAACTGTTGGTAGCAATCACCTCCGACATAACCACCCCCGACATGAATGAGAAAGTAGGTGGGTGAAGTTTCATCCAGAAAAACAGGACGGGACAGTTTGAAAGCTCCCTCATGATAACTGTCCTTCACAATCGTCCGCCCCTTTTTCAGTACTGACGTCAAGCGGATGCTACCGGTCCAATTCATTGCTCTAACCCTATGAAAAAGGCCTCGGATTTAATCCAGTTCACCACATCCTCTAATCCTTTTTCATCTTTTAAATTCGTAAAAAAGAAGGGCTTATTTCCGCGTGTTGCCAATGTATCGCGTTCCATCACTTCAAGACTAGCTCCAACGTAAGGGGCCAAATCCGTTTTATTAATGATGAACAAATCCGATTTGATCATCCCTTGTCCGCCTTTTCGCGGGATTTTCTCCCCTTGGGCCACATCTATGATATAAATCGAAAAATCCACGAGCTCCGGACTAAATGTGGCTGCTAAATTATCACCGCCGCTTTCAACGAAAATTAAATCAAGATCAGGATGAAGGTCCTCCAATTCATCAATCGCCGCGAAGTTCATCGAAGCATCTTCCCGAATCGCCGTATGCGGACAGCCTCCCGTTTCCACCCCGATGATTCGATTTTCAGGCAACACACCGTTTTTCATGAGAAAAAGAGCATCTTCCTTCGTATAAATATCATTCGTGACGACGGCCATGCTGAAATCATTTGCCATTGCCCTCGTCAACTTTTCGACGAGCATCGTTTTCCCGGCACCAACCGGGCCACCTACACCAATTTTCACAACCTGCTTCATCATAATCGGTTTGTCCCTTCTAAGAGCAAACCTGTCACCTCTTTTCTATTCAACTCATAAATAGCCTTACATGCAATTGCTCATGCCTCATTTGGGAGATTTCCAAACCCGGTAACGTCCTCCCAAGCTCATCCTCTGTCATTTCCTTGATTACTACCACCGCTGTTTGTATGATGCCATGTGTCCATAACAACAGTGATTGTCCAGCGGTCTGTCCTAACGGGATTCCTCTGACTGCATTTTGAATAAGGGAAGAAACGGCCGCATACAGGCAAGCTGTGATGGCCATGTCTACGGAAATGCCAAGTTCCGTACAAACAAGTGCAAAGACGATCGCAGGATGACCGTAACATTTCTTTTCTTTGATTTTGATTAGATAGATCGACAACATATCGGATGGGTACAGTGTCATACAAAGCTTTGCCATCTGCTGCCCAATCCTTCTTGAGGCTTCCCTTGATTCTTTGGCAGAACAGCTCGCAAATAGCTTTTCATCCAAATCCCAAATCCCTTCCTCATCTTGATCCAGGATGAGTTCATAGGCGATACGGCAACCCAGGCCATCGGTATAAGATAAGGACTTCAAGATATAGACCTTTAAAAATTCTTTGAAAGAGTGCGCATCATGAATCTTCTCTTCCTGTATATAGGTCTCCATCCCAAAGGAGTGGGAAAACGAACCGGACGGAAAATTCGAATCACAAAGCTGGATGAGCGGAAACAACCGTTCATTCATGAGAATGTCCGATATGACGGAATGCCTGCTTTACCTTTCTTTTCTCACGGCGAAAGGGAATGCCTTGCTCTGCAAGCAGCTCTTCAACCAGATAATCATATTGAACCAGCATTTCATCCCCCTCAAATTGTGCCGGCAAATGGCGATTCCCCAATTGATGTGCGATATTGCCCATCTGCCCGACGGATGTAGGCGCGATGGTTAAGATATCGTCATCAATCGTCTGAACCACGATCATATTCTTTTCATCCATATACAAAATATCGCCATCCATTAACTCTTTGTTTTCCTTGAGCCTTATTCCAATCTCATTGCCATGATCCGTTTTCACACGTTGAATTCTTTTTCTTAAAGCATCGCTTTCTAGAAAAACCCGTTCCGTATGTTTTGGTTTATTTTGAATGGACTCAACGTTTCCTATCACCTTTTCGACAATCATGCTATTCACCTCAGAATAAAAAGTATCGCTGCGCCATTGGCAGGTCTTCTGCCGGCTCACACGTAATTAAATCACCGTCGACCGTCACTTCATATGTTTGTGGATCCACTTCGATGACGGGTGTTTCCCCGTTTAACTTCATGTCTTTCTTTGTAAGATTCCGGATATTCGAGACGGTTTTCACAATTTTCTTCAACCCGATTTCCTTATGGATTCCCGCTTCATAAGCAGCCTTAGATAGAAAGGTGATGGATGTACCAGAAACGGCTTGCCCAAAACTCGCAAACATCGGACGATACAAAACCGGTTGTGGGGTCGGAATGGAGGCATTGGGGTCTCCCATGATGCTGTGTGCAATCATGCCCCCTTTTACGATCATATCCGGTTTCACTCCAAAAAAGGCCGGGTCCCACACGACCAAATCTGCAAATTTCCCTTCTTCCAATGATCCGACGACATCGGAGATTCCATGGGTGATGGCTGGATTAATCGTATACTTGGCGACATATCGCTTCACACGGAAATTATCGCCATCCCCTTTCTCCTCCATCATCTTTCCCCGTTGTTTTTTCATTTTATCCGCCGTCTGCCATGTCCGCAGGATGACTTCTCCCACCCGGCCCATTGCCTGAGAATCCGAACTGATCATGCTGAAGACGCCTAAATCATGGAGAATGTCTTCAGCAGCTATCGTTTCCTTCCTTATCCGGGAATCGGCAAAGGCGATATCCTCCGGTACGGAGGGATCCAAATGATGGCATACCATCAACATGTCTAAATGCTCTTCCAGCGTATTGATGGTATACGGGCGTGTCGGGTTCGTCGAAGAAGGCAAAATATTCGGATAACTAGCCACCTTAATAATGTCCGGGGCATGTCCGCCACCCGCTCCCTCGGTATGATAGGTATGAATCACACGGCCCTTGATGGCTTCAATCGTATCCTCGACAAAGCCGCCTTCATTAAGGGTATCGGAATGGATGGCTACCTGGACATCATATTCATCCGCAACGGACAAGCTTGTATCGATGGCAGCTGCCGTGGTCCCCCAATCTTCATGCAATTTCAGCCCGATGGCCCCAGCCTTGACCTGCTCGATGAGTGGTTCTTTTGCCGAGGCATTGCCTTTTCCCAAAAACCCGAAATTCATGGGGAAATGTTCAGCCGCCTCAAGCATTTTATGGATATTCCAGGCTCCCGGTGTACACGTCGTGGCATTCGTTCCGGTTGCCGGTCCTGTTCCTCCGCCAATCATCGTCGTGATTCCACTCGATAACGCCGTCTCAATTTGCTGGGGTGCAATGAAATGAATATGTGCGTCAATGCCTCCCGCGGTCACGATCTTTCCTTCGGCGGCGATGATTTCAGTCGCCGCACCAATCGTCATGGTCACCCCATCCATCAATAGGGGATTTCCTGCTTTACCGATTGCCGCAATCTGCCCATCCTTCACCCCGATATCCGCTTTATAGATGCCCGTATAATCGACGATGATTGCATTCGTGAAGACAAGGTCCATGACCCCTTCCCTTTCAGCTGTTGGATGCTGTCCCATCCCATCACGTATGACCTTTCCCCCGCCGAACTTCACTTCATCTCCATATCTAGTGAAATCTTTTTCTATTTCTATGAAAAGCTCTGTATCTGCCAGTCTGACTAAATCCCCGGTCGTCGGACCGAACATGTCGGCATATTGCCTCCGTGACATTTCATGACTCATCCTTCACCCTCCACATCAAGCGGTCCGTTCGTTCGATTGCTTAATCCGTACACTTCCCTTTTGCCGCCAAAAGGAATCAGCTCCACTTCCTTTTCATCGCCTGGTTCAAAGCGGACCGCCGTTCCCGCAGGAATGTTCAACCGTTTCCCATAGGCTTCTTCACGAGTAAATTCCAACCCGCTGTTCACTTCATAAAAATGAAAATGGGAGCCAATCTGAATCGGTCGATCTCCCCGATTGATGACAGAAATGCCTGTCGCAAGCTTCCCTTCATTGCACACAATCGAATCTCTTTTCAAGATATATTCACCTGGTATCATGCCCCAGCCTCCTTACTGAATTGGATTATGGACCGTCACAAGCTTTGTTCCATCCGGAAACGTCGCTTCCACTTGAATATCGTGGATCATCTCCGGGATCCCCTCCATTACATCCTCACTGGATAGAATCATCCGGCCAAATTGCATAAGCTCCGCAACAGAGCGTCCATCCCGTGCCCCTTCCATGATTTCATACGTGATCAAGGCAATGGACTCCGGATAATTCAATTTCACTCCTCTCTCTTTTCTTCTTCTAGCTAAATCCGCTGCAACCACGACCATTAATTTCTCCTGTTCCCTTGCCGTTAAACGCATGACTTCTCTCCTTCTATCATTCTAAAAGAACTGATTTACAAACGAGTCAACCCACATATATAACACAGAAATGTAAGATTTTATAACATATTCTCATTATAAATAATTTTCTGACAATTTCAAGAAGAAAAATCAAAAACGTAAAAACCCTTTCACTCAAACTTGGTGAATATCCATAACCTTGTTATACTTTTATTTAGAAGAAATTTTCTAACAAGATGTGGAGGAATATAAATTGAATTACATAAAAAACCAGTTAAAAGTCACCCGGAGCAGTTTACTAAGTGAAATCAAGGGATTATCGCCAGAGTTTATGGATGTCCAGCCTTCAGGATTCAACAATACGATCCATTGGCACCTTGGTCATGTATTGAGTGCAGCGGAAAAATTCTTATTGGACTCTCCAAATGGCAGTAACCTACCTGACAACTATGGACAACTATTCGGATATGGTTCAAAGCCAGCTGACTGGCCAGAGGATGTCCCATCCACTGATACACTGAAGCTACAGTTAGAGGAGCAACTCGATCGCCTTCTTGCGATTCCAGAAGAAAAATATGCTGATAAAGTGGAAAATCCATTCAAGGGGATGGAAACAGTGGAGGACTTCATTAGCTTTATCGTCTTACACGAAACGAATCATATCGGACAAATTCATGCGATGAAGCTTCTCGTTCAAGCTTCTAACTGATAACTCAAAAGCCAGGCACACCGATTTTCCAGAAAATCCGGGTGCCTGGCTTTTTTATGTTATGGTCATCAAAGCAAATCGATGGATCCACTCCCTCCGACCATCCACTTACTCCTCGTTACGTTTCCTTCATATTCCAGACATAAAGAGCCAAAAGTATACACCAAAACGAAATTTATCCAGCACGTGATGTATAAAAAATGGTGAAACGGTTGAAAAATGTAATTTCTTCCATTATAATGATGAGATTGTTTGTAATAATATTTAATATCAGGATAAAAATGTATGGATTTTCAATTTTCTTCAATCTCCTCTTCCCTCGAATGTAATGTAGATGAACTACTGTCAGTCATGGATCATTCCTAAAAAAAAACGAGAATCAGAGATTAATACTATTAAGTAGGTAGGTGACCCCCAAAATGTGTGGATTTGTTGGTTGTATGCATCAAAAACCCAATCAAATGAATATAGACATGAAAGATCAAATAAATAAAATGAATACGCTTATTACACATAGAGGTCCGGATGATGAAGGTTATTATAATGATGCGTATGTCAATTTTGGTTTCAGACGACTCAGTATCATAGGAATCGAAAGTGGACACCAGCCCCTTTCTTATGAAAATGATCGGTATTGGATCATCTTCAATGGTGAAATCTATAACTATATAGAATTACGCGAAGAACTAATCCAAAAAGGTTATGAATTTACTACCGAATCGGACACAGAAGTCATCATTGCCCTGTTCAGTGACCAAAAGGAACGTATGGTGAGCAAATTAAGAGGCATGTTTGCTTTTGTCATCTGGGATAAAGTGGAGCAATCGATATTCGGGGCCAGAGATCAGTTTGGCATCAAGCCCTTCTTTTACTCAGAACAAGAGGAACTAACTTATTTTGCTTCAGAAAAGAAGAGTATTCTTCTAGCGATGGAAGGAAAGATAGATTCCGACTCCTTACAGCACTATCTTAGCTTTCAATATGTACCTGAACCCGATACGATGACAAGCCAAATTAAAAAACTAGCGCCAGGCCATTGCTTCACGAAAAAGCAAGGTGGCAAGATGAATATAAGCCGATATTGGGCACCGACTTTCAAACCGATGGACCTATCCGAAACACAACTTTCCAAGGAAATTCGTGATGTTTTAATAGATTCGGTGAATGTGCATATGCGAAGTGATGTACCGGTGGGATCGTTCCTATCCGGAGGCATTGATTCTTCGATCATCGTTTCCCTTGCCAAGGAGGTCAACCCCAAACTAAAAACGTTCTCTGTCGGTTTTGAACGGGATGGATTCAGTGAAGTCGACGTGGCGAAAGAAACAGCCCACGCCCTTAATCTAGAGAATATCAGCTATATCATTTCGCCTGAGGAATATCTTGCTGAACTCCCTAAAATCATTTGGCACATGGATGACCCACTGGCAGACCCAGCGGCCGTCCCTTTATATTTCGTGGCTCGTGAAGCCAGAAAACATGTAAAAGTGGTATTATCCGGTGAAGGGGCGGACGAGCTTTTCGGTGGTTATAATATCTATAGGGAACCTCAATCATTGAAAATGTTCAACCATATCCCGAATCCGATCAAACACCTGTTAAAAGTGATGAGTAGGATTTTACCGGATGGAGTGAAGGGGAAAAACTTCATTGAACGTGGTGTCACCCCTTTGCAAGAGAGGTACATCGGTAATGCAAAAATATTTGAAGAACGTGAAAAGAAATCATTGCTTTCGGAATATAAACCAAACTTGGGCTATACGACCGTGACTGATCCCATTTACAATCAATCCAGATCATATGATGCCGTTACGAAAATGCAGCATTTAGATATTCTTACTTGGCTGCAAGGAGACATTCTGTTGAAGGCCGACAAAATGACGATGGCTCACTCTCTTGAACTACGCGTTCCTTTCTTGGATAAAGAAGTGTTTAATGTCGCGACAAAGATTCATTCAGAGCAAAAGATCAAAAACAATACGACTAAATATATACTTCGTAAAGCAGCCGAGGGGATCGTCCCTGACCATGTATTAAATCGGAAGAAATTAGGATTCCCTGTGCCTATCCGCCATTGGTTAAAGGATGAAATGTATGATTGGGCCAACAATTTGATTCGTACTAGCCCCACAGATTATCTTTTAAATAAAAAAGCGATTTTTGACTTGATGCAGGAACATGTCGCTGGCAAAAAGGATAATAGCAGGAAGTTATGGACCATCATTGTATTTATGATTTGGCATCAAATTTATATAGAATATGCTTATGATTTTAACGATTTAGGTGAGAAACAAGAAAACAAAAAACAAGTTGTACTTACTTAATCGTTCATTCATAGCTATTCAACCTATCCCTATCAAGGCTTCGTCCGAGCCTTGATAGGGATATTTTCATTTATATTGATGCACGATACGCCCCACCTTTTATCAGAAATAAGAAAAGCACGCTAATGCATCACTTGATTTAATTCATAAATAGATTATCATTAGAAAGACTGAAATCTCATTACAAGCTGACAAGCGTACCATTGTCGTTGGCGGTGGACGTTTTTATTGCGACAACTAGAAGGAGCTACTAACATGAACCCATTACAAAAACGTTTTTCCCTAATTAGAGGTAAGTTCTTCGAGAGGGTCATCGACCGGATTACCCCTGAACTGACAGATATTCAACCCGAAGGATTTAATAATAATATTCACTGGCATCTTGGCCATACATTATTTGTAACGGAAAAGTTCTTGCTTGACCATCCGGCAGCAGGTAACTTGCCCGCCAATTACGCTGAATTCTTTGCTCAAGGAACCAGTCCTGCTGATTGGACGGATGAAGTCCCTTCTGTTGAAGTATTAATTGAGCAATTTAAAGAACAGCTTGATCGTCTTCTTGCCATTCCTGAAGAGCGTTTGGCCGAAAAACTCGAAGAACCATTCAAAGGGTTCGAAACATATGGGGAAATGGTGAACCTTGCCCTCTTCCATGAAACTTACCATATGGGCCAAATTCATGCGATGCTACGTGTGATTCACGCTGCAAAATGACATAAACAGAAGCCCCCGCTATCCTAAGCGGGGGCTTCTTACTTTTCTCATGTCAATTGATCATTAATGAAATTACTATAGGCTTGTTCCGCAGCCGCTTCTGATGAAAATAATGCATCATCATCTTCAATCGTATGAAAGGTATCGTTCAGGAATAAAGCGACTGCATTAGGATCTTTCGGATGCTGCACAATTTCTGCAGCCCTTACGTTTGAAACTGAGGGAACGTGCGGATTATTATAAATGACAAACACCTCATCGCCAACTTGTACTTCTTTTGCATTAATAACGTCCATTACATTCTTCCTTTCCTTAGGGATTTACTTAGTTTATGGATAATGAACGAAATTATTTATTGGAAAGATAAACCTGATCATACAAAAAAAGAACCCTCCATGATGGAAGGGAGCAGCATCTTTCACTTGAGCATATTCATCTTCTGTAAGAATCCAATCGGGTGCTGCTTGCGGAAGAACTCTTTCAACATATAGGCAATCCCGTCATCATCGTTCGAGCGGGTGACCCATTTGGCAGCTTTTTTGACTTCAGGGTCCGCATTTCCCATGGCAACACCCAAACCTGATCCCGCGATCATCTCTATATCATCCAGTCCGTCCCCAATCGATACGATTTCGGTCCGCTTCACGCCTAAATGATCCGCTAAATACAAAACGCCACTCCATTTTGAAACACCTCTCGGAACGATTGTCAGCCTGTGCCCAGGATTTGTAGTCACTTCAACTTCCGGAAACATGTCTTTTACCAGTTTGTGCATTTCCACTTGATCTTTCTGCTCAGTAAATATGATATCAACTTTTGTCGGGGACATAGGATGATCCATAAGCTCTTCGCTTATGTCATCCACATAGTTTTGGGCATAAATGTTTTGGTCATTCGTATACATGACCGTTTTACCGAGTAAGTTTTCCGGGAGATTAACTCGATTGCCAAGGGAGTACTTTTCATGATGGAGCATTATTTGGGAATTGGTCTTCTCCAGCATTTGCACGAGTTCCACGGTCAATTCTTCTGACATTCTTTTTACCATGATGGGTTTCTCGATGGATGCACCGACAAAAGCTCCGTGTTGGGCAACAATCATTGGATTTATTTTTAGGGCTTTGGCCACTTTTTTGGCAGAATGGTAGTTTCTTGACGTTACAAGTGCAACATGGACACCCTTATCGTGAACATACTCAATGGCCTCTTTGGTCGATTTATTTAAACGGCCATTGGACTGAAGCAATGTTCCATCAATGTTAACCGCTAATAGACGATATACCATGTAGATCTCCCCCATCTGTAATATCCTCTTTCAAATTTATGACTAAAATTTGTAGAGTAGAACAGGATTAGTTTGTCTTTCTTTTTCAAAAAAACTCCTTCGCCATAAGGCAAAGGAGTTTTTTTGGTATTATTGCTGTTCAGCTGGTCCGTATAAATCTTCTAGTGGCTTCATGATGATTTTGTTAAGGTCGGCAATGACCATGCTCATCCGTTGTTCCGCTTCCATCAATTGAGAAATCGTTGGGTTCTGTTGAACAAGTTGCACAGTTTTTTGAGCTTGTGCCACTTCTTCGGGATCAATTTCCTGCCCCATCATTTGCTTTTGTTGCAATGTCATCTGCAAGTTACGGAAGTTTTCGAACATCCCTTTCGTAGCTGGGTCTGAATTGACTAAATCATATAACCGTTGCAAGTCTGCATATTCATTGCTTGATCGAATCGCTTTTTCCATTTCATATGCTGCATCATACACGTTACTCATAAAATTTTCCCCTCCCGGTAATCATTGTATTCCTACACCTTTCCCACTATAACAAATCCCTTTACTAATTACACGTCATCCTAATAAAACGGTCACAAATCCTTGGAATAGACCGATGATCCCACCAAGCAGGGCACCTAGATATGTGATCATCGATAATTCCTTCTTAGTGATGGAGACAACCATTTGCTCCAATCGTGAAACGGAAAAGGAAGATACCTGTTCCTCCACGATATCATCCAAATGCAGTCGTTGGAAGAGTGGCTGGAAATGGACAATTAAATAGTCCGCGGCTTTTTCAACAAAAATCGGAACGCCTTTGTTGACGATGGTATCCGCAAAACTAGCCGTCAGTTCACGAACCGGTTTTTCCATGATGGAAGCGACCGGAATCCATTCTCCCGTTTTTTCTGTAATCAGCGTGCGGATCGTGTCTTTTCCAATTAATCCTTCCACTTTCTCCATATCCCACTTTTCAAGGTTTCTCAACTCTTTTTCCATCATGACCGATAATAAGTCGACCGTCCGGGATTGATCAAAGAATTTAATGATCTCAGGCTGAATCTTATCGATTAACTTTTCATTTCCGATAAACATTTGAATCAAGTTAATCATTTTTCCTCGCTCTTTGAAAAAATCATCAAGCATTTCTTCGAGTCGTCCCTTGCCATCGGCACTGTTGAAGTATTCTTTCCCCTTCGTTACGATATATTTCGAAATGTCCGGGATTGATTTCACCGCTTTTTGCTGGATATTCAAAGGAATGATGTCTTGTAGACTCTTTCCTCGGTTTTCCGCTGCCCATGTTTCGTATTTACCAAGGACGAATGTCTGTAAACGCTGTTCCATTGTCAGGGAAGAATTCTTCATCCCCAATTGGTCCAACAGTTGTGCCGTACTTTTTTCCGTGGACAACGCCTTCTTCACTTCTGACTGTACGAAAATCTTCATATTCTTTATAGAGGCATCATTGATAACCTTACTTTGAATGCTCTCGGGTGTGATTAAATGTTCGACGACCAATTTCCCTAACTGCTTGGCTAACTCATCCTGCCGCTTCGGAATTAAACCCGGTGTCAACGGCACCTGCTTTCCAAAAATAAATATGGGCTTATAGGGTCTGAACAGCATGCGGATTGCCAATAAATTGGTGAACCCTCCTATGACTGCACCGACAACGACCATAAACAGTATTTTTACCCACAACTCATCCATGATGTTTTTCTCCTTTTATTGCTTGAAATAGGGGCTATATGACACGTTCTACTTTGAAAAACATAGAATGTGATATCCACTTTTGCCCATCATTTAATTATAAAAGGATATCAAACTTAGTGCAAACGGGGAATTATTATGACCTTGAAATACCAAAAAGTTTTTATTACGGTAAATTCAGCTGCTACAAGAAAGAAGGCACTGTTGTTTGTCGAAGAAAAACTATTTCAGGAATGGGACCTTCAATATGGAGAACCTCTTACTCTCATTGCCGGACGGCGTTCTGTCCCGGTACTTGTCCAAACATTCGCCTCACCGGAATCCACCATAAAGATCTCACATGATACGAACCAATTCTTATCTCTGCCTCCCTTCTCGGGGCCGGTCTCCGTTTCCTTTCATGCAGAGGAGAGAACGTTGCAAATAGCGCCTTTCCTTGCCGTCCTCATTAACCAGGGGCCCTTGCAGAGCGGCACATTCGGTGAAATGGAACCATTTTATCAGGAGATGATAGCCTATTGTAATCAAAAAGGCTTTCCTTTCTTTTTGGCAAAACCACAGCCACTTGCGGACGGGATCCTTACAGGATATTGGCCAGGGGCGAATGGGTGGGAGACCCTTGAGCTCCCCATTCCTGATGTGTTTTACAATCGGATCCACTCCCGGAAGGTGGAAGGAACACCACTATTCGAAAACTTTTCAACGGAATTGAAATCCCTTGCCATTCCCATGTTCAACGGGCGGTTCCTTTCCAAGCATGATGTGCATGAGCTTCTGCTCTCAGATTATATCCTGCTTCCACATTTACCCGAGACGGTGATGTTTAATGAACAGGAACCCTTCATGACATTTTTAGATAAGCATCCAGTAAGCTATCTAAAGCCCTCGACAGGCAGTCAGGGGCGGAATATCTGCAAGCTGACCGAATCATCGGGCAGATGGGTAATCGAGCATGCCGGAACAGAAAACAATATCCATACTATCGAAACGAAGGAGAAATTATTCTCAGCCTTGAAAAAGTTTTGCCGGAATCAAGCTTACATCCTTCAAAAGGGGATTTCCTTATTCGAGATCGATCAGAAATTAGTGGATTTCCGCATCCTGCTTCATAAAAACGGACAGCATCAATGGAAGGTCACCTCCATGGTTGCACGAATCGGGGATTCGGGAAATATCGTTTCCAACCTCGCACAAGGTGGTGTCATGAAGAACGGTTTCGACTTTTTAAAAGAGATCGTGGATCACCAAGAAGCCAAACGTTTATATCAAAGCCTCATCCGTTTAGCCAAGAAGACGGCAGTTGCGCTTGATGACAACCATCCGGAATTATTCGGGGAGCTGGGTATCGATTTAGCCCTTGATAGTAACAAGCATCCTTGGATCATAGAAGTGAATTCGAAGCCCTCAAAAAAATTCCAAGGTACCTATGAAACATTCCGGCCATCTGTAAAGTCGATTATTGAGTTTATGTATGCGATAAATGAGTGAAGACCATCCATAAAAGGAGTTGCTGGCACGTGTTAATAGGGCTAATGTCCACGAAAGATACACAAGAAAATCATTATTTCACCGAGCTAGCCAAGACGGCTAAAACCCTTGGCATGAATGTTTGTAAGTTCGTACCGGAAAATATGGACGTTGATTCGAAGAAAATCAAGGGCGAGCGCTTTGATGGGGAAAAAGAAGTTTGGCTTCCTGCTTCACTTGACCTTCCTGATTTTGTATATGACCGTTGTTTTCATGGCATTTCCCGTGAGCACAATGATATACGTGAGAAAATAAATTGGTTAAAAGAAAACTCGAATTTTCTTGGGCTTGGCCTCCCTGGCAAATGGGATGTTTACCGAACATTGAAAACCAATCCCCTGCTTCAAGCCTTTTTCCCAGAGACGGAGCGGGTCACGACACCTGAGCAAATAATCGAGCACATGGAACGCCTGGAAAAAATCATCATTAAGCCCGAGTTTGGATCAGGCGGTCTTGGCATTTACCTTCTGACGAAAACTAAGGAAGGCACAACCGTGTCCATGACCAAAAAAGGAACGAAATATGACCGCCAATTCGAATCAAAATCGCAACTGAATAAATGGCTACAGCACTTATTAACTCGCTATAGTTACCTATGTCAACCTTATTTAGAATTGAGCAACCAGAAGAACGAACCATTCGACTTACGGATTTTGCTTCAGAAAAACGAAAAAAACCAGTGGCTGGAACGGGGGCGGGGCATTCGTCTTGGGAAACAAGATCATATCACTTCCAATCTGACGACTGGCGGAGAGGCCTTATCGCTTGAAGACTTCATGAAAAAGAATCCTGATTCCATCCCGGTAACCGTCGAACAAACCATCCAGCATATCCTCCGGACTCTCCCTGTGGAGACGGAAGGCGCTTTTCAAAGGCTATTCGAACTTGGAATCGATTTAGGCATCGATAAGGCGGGGAAAATTTGGATCTTGGACATTAACTCCAAGCCCGGAAGAAAAATCATCCAAACACTCCAACCAGAGTCCATGAAAGAAATTTATCAAGCCCCGTTCAAATATTGCCAATATTTATCCGAACATCTTCTGAAAGCAGGTGAATGACCCATGCGAAAGACATACCCTGCAGAGATTGCCAACATCCCCGGCCACGTCCTTTTTTATCCGTCTGACCTTGGGGAACTGGGGGATATCGAATTAATTTATTTTGGGCAGCATTCCTGCCCTGCAGCCGTCAAGCCAAATCCAGCCATCAAGCAATCAATCGTACTCTCGAATAGTCTTGCAGATTCTTTGATGTTCAACGAGATCGATACTCCCCTTCATTTATTTATATACGGGAAGAGCCTTCATATCGGCCCGCTCATTGGAATTTTCTCATCAGGCTTCACAGGCATTTCCAATAAACCGCTTGGGGAACGTTCCGGCTTTTTTTCGAAATTACTTTCTCTCAGTCAAACAACCGGTTGTATCCCCTTTGTTTTCGGTGAGAATGTCATCAATTGGGATCAAGAAACGATTAAAGGATATGTATATGAGAAGGAAAACTGGCAGATCAACGAATTCCCTTTTCCCAACGTCGTATATGACCGGCTTCCCAACCGAATGACGGAAAACCGTGAGGGGCCAAAGGAAGTGAAGCAAAAGTTCCAAAAGGAATATAAGATTCCTTGGTACAATCCTGGTTTCTTCAATAAATGGGATGTTTACGAACGGTTGAATGCGGATGATCGGGCTTTGCCATTTTTACCGGAGACCTACCCTTTTCAATCTCTATCCGTCGTCGAGACGCTTCTGTCGCATTATCGCCAAGTCTATATCAAACCCATTCATGGTAGCCTTGGCCTCGGCATTCATCAAATTCTGTATGATAAGCATGAAAATGTCTACTATTGCCGGTATAAAAATGAGGAACAGGAAAACAAATTACAAAAGTTCTCCACACTCGAATCCATCCTCAAACATGTATTTCATAATCGACCGCTTGAGAACCTGATCGTTCAACAAGGCATCCCGTTAATCCGCTCTTCAAAGCGGCCAGTGGATTTCAGGGTCCATACGAACAAGGACAGCAATGGGGTTTGGCAAGTGACGGCCATCGCCGCAAAAGTTTCCGGGGCTGGCAGTGTGACGACCCATATTAAAAGCGGCGGGGTCATCAAGACGGTTGCCGAACTATACGGAGATGACGAAGAAGCTAAACGGATCGAGGAAAAGCTATCAGAAGCCGCTCTTATATTAAGTGAAAGCATCGAGGAGCACCTAGATGGCATCATAGGAGAAATCGGCTTCGATTTCGGATTGGATAAAAAAGGGCAAGTATGGATGTTCGAAGCTAATTCTAAACCAGGCCGTTCTATCTTTTCCCATCCAAAGTTAAAGGAATTTGAACTTTTAACCAGGAAGCTCAGCCTTGATTATGCCATTTATCTTACCGAACAGACGATTTCACAAACGATTGGTACACAGAAATGAACATTTTTTATGATGTTCCCTCTGAGAGATGGAGCCATAACGAGGAAGATATGCAGCTATATGCGGGAGCCGCGAATGAGGAAATCCCTTTTAAGCAGGACACCCAGGATCAGGCACTTTTTCCGATTACTTTATTTCCGGGAAACCGGGTGCTAGTCGTTGGTATCTTGACCTCTCTAGATCCAAAGAAGGAATCAGGTATAGGGGGGAATTTGACACTTTTTCAGAATTTATCTCAATATTTATCGAATCATGGGATATTGGCCTATGTATTCACGGTTGAATCCTTGCTTTCCAACTACATGAAAGGCTTCATCTTTTCTTCACAAACGAACACATGGAATGAGGTAAAATTACCACTGCCCGATATCGTTTATAATCGCATTCCCAAAAGGGGATTCGAAGCATCGGAAAGTTTTCAAGAACTCCTTTCCTTTTTTAAAGAACATCGCATCACTTTATTCAACCCTCATTTTTTGGATAAGTACTTGATGTACGAAGCATTGACGGAAGATGGATCTCTAGCCCGCCATCTTCCATCGACCATAGACCTATCCGACCCTACCCAACTAGCGGACTTCTTACATTTCCACAAACATATTTATTTGAAACCATGCAAAGGAAGCCAAGGTAAGGGCATCTACACCCTGCTAGAAAAACCTGATGGCACCCTCCAATTCAATAGCCTGAAACATCAGGAATTGTACCCTGATTTCTCCGCGTTTTGGGAAGCCAATAAGGCGTCGCTCAAAAAGAGGGGGTATCTGGCCCAACGAGCGGTCATTCCAAAGAAACTGAATGGACACCGATACGATTACCGTATTCTTGTTCATTATGAAAATGGGTTTTATAAAGTGACCGGCAAGGGCGTGAGGATGTCGCAAACCCAGGAAATCACAACCCATACGCCAAGGGGGGGAAAGCTTTTTCCCTATCAGCAGCTACAAACGAGGCCGTTAAACAGGAAGTTGGCGAACATTGCGCAAAGATGTGGAATCATCCTCTCCAGGAAGTTTGGCTTTCTTGGGGAATTCTCCATTGATATCGGGGAAGATACATCCGGTGCTCTATTCATTTATGAAGTCAATTCAAAACCCATGCAATTTGATGAAGAGGAAATTGAAGCGAGCCGCCTACTACATTTAAAAAACCTGTTCATTGAATTAACTTTTCCGAATCACATAAGAAAATAACCTCCATCCTGCTTTTTCCATTATAATGAAATGAGAAACAGCGATATGGAGGTTATACATATGATTACGCATTTTCAATGGAAGCCGTTGCACAAGAATTTACCTGGCTGGAAGATTTCCTTTTACTTCAATAAATTGGCCGTCCAAGCCCTCTATCATAAAGATGGGTCCATTGAGTGGTTAACCAATCCGCCTGTAGAGTCAGAGGAAGAAAAACTCAAGGGCATGATTCATGATTTAATGGTGTACCACGTGTACGACTAAATAGAATAAAGAATCCCTCTTTGGCTAACACTAATAAAAAGCCAAGGAGGGAGTTCATTTGGATAAAGAAAAGATTACATTTCTGAAGGATACCGAGTATGACGGTAAGGATTCTGTATATCTCGATATCGATCGTATCATCAATGAAGGACTTGCTGGCGGAAACGTCTATGAAGCCGCGGACACCTTGAACATTGAGGAAGCCCATGACTTTCATGATGAAACGGAACCGAACATCAATAAAGATTGAAAACAAGAGCTTCCCTTATGGGCGGCTCTTTACTTGATTTCTTGATAGCCGAATATTTCTAGATTCACTTGGCTAAAGGCTCTTTCAAGATTTGCTTCGTATTCTTTCCTATCTTCTACGTTTTTGCCATGAACCTGGATTTCCTCAATCAAGCTTGCTCGGCAATCATCTAAAGATATCATTTCTTCCACACAAAAGTTACGCATGATTTGCGCTTTTAAATAGTCCGTAAAATGCTCAACTGTACCAAACAATGATATGGCCCCCTATGATAGCTGTCCTGTCTAATTAACAGGATTCTTTTTGAATGTTGTCCAATATGGACTTGTAAAAAACAAAAAACAACTTCCCATTCAGAAGTTGTTAGAGTGCAAACGAAACATAACAAAAATGACCATGATTCCCCATTTTTCTACAAAAATAAGAAAGCATGTTCTTGCTAATTTTTCGCACTTAACACCCCCTATCCTCGTAGGTTTCTGGCGTTGTGCTAAAAACGGGCAGGTCTCCTGGCTCATGATCATCGCTTTTCGAACCTTCCCATCTTTTCTTGCAAAAAAGACAGTGGCATTCCTTCGAATCGCTCTCATTTACAGTTGCGGGACAGCGTCGGATTCTAACCGACTTCCCTTTTAAGCAGATAAGCTACATGTTCTTATCTGCACCCATTTCTAGACGAAATACTATTTTTCAGTTTAACTGTATCAAATTTTCACTAGGATTACAATGAGGCTCCCGCCTTGTTCTTCGACCCTATCCCCCATCCTCTTATTCATCATTTCTTCCTTTCCTCTGAATACAACCTACTCTCTTTCAGTATCGATGTAATGATATGCTCCGAATCCCATTCATGACCGGATATCTCGATAAGCGGATACCGATTAGGCAACACGTTTTGCTGAATTTCATGGACTTCCAATCCTTGATCATGCAAACGCAAAATTTCACCGCGCAGATTTTCCAAGTAGCTGAGCTTTCTTTCAAACATTTCCTTCCCGTTCGGGACATACCCGGCGTGGCAGCAAAAGACCTCTACAAAATCATACCGAAGCAGTTTCTTGATGGATTCCATGATGAACGGAATTGATTCCTCCCTTAAAACGAGCTTTGTTTTCGGCGTTACAAACAGGTCACCCGAAAACAGCATGCCATTACTATGATTCAGGTAAACCATATGGTCCCTCGAATGCCCTGGTGTAAAGATTGGCTCCCATGTTTGAGTGCGTGAATGGACGACCCCTCCCAATGGTTCTGCCTTGAAGGCATCCCTGTCTCCCCAAAAAACTCTGCGGTAATCGGGATATTCGGCATCCTTTGCACAAATATCGAGGGACATCGGATGAATATAGATGGGGACGTTCCTATGTTCCTGTATCCATGCGGCCCCACCCGTATGGTCTTCATGATAATGCGTCAGCGCCACCATATCATAATCAGCGGTTTCAAAGAATGGAGTAAGTTCCTTCAACAAGATTTTTGCCCCCGTATCAACTAACATGCCATCGGTTAAGAACACATTCACGCTCATGCCTGATTTGTTTCCTTCCGGTGTCCCTTTTACGCAAACCACATCGTTTATCGTTTTCATTTCCAGCATGACTTTCCACTCCAATCATTTTTTTGGAAAACCTCATCATCCTTTATTTTCTAATTCACTTACAATAAATGTATTATCTCTCCATACTTTTTACAAGTATAATATTTTTTCTAATGATGGGAGTGATCAAAGTCCATATTCTTACGCAGACAGGCCATGTAAGATCCGGGACGTTCCGTGTAACTTAGCAAATGGCCACTATAATCTGGGCAAGTAGATCGTTTGATTCATAATCTTGATAAAATTCAAAAAATAATTGACATTACTGTATTTAACAAATAATATAGATTATATTAAAAAAATAATAAAATACTAAAATAGTAATTAACTTATCAAGAGTGACTGAGGGACCAGGCCCTATGACGTCCGGCAACCGCCCCACATCGGGAATGGTGCCCCTTCCTGCAGAATGAAATACCATTCTGAAAGATAAGACGGGATATAATTTCGCTGCCTCTTTCTGAATGATAGAGGTAGCTTTTTTATGTATAAGGAGGATAGCATCATGATTGAAATTCGTTCAGTTCGAAAGGAATATATCTCGAAGAATACCCGAGTTATCGGAGTGGATAATGTATCTTTAACCATTCAAACGGGGGAGGTTTATGGGATTGTCGGGTATAGCGGCGCGGGAAAGAGTTCATTGATTCGCTGTCTGAATCTTCTTGAGCGTCCGACCAATGGTAGCATCATCATCGATGGCGTCGACTTAACAACCTTATCAAGCCAGGAGCTTCGCAAACAACGCCAGAAAATCGGCATGATATTTCAGCATTTTTCCCTAGTCAGTTCCAAAACGGTTTTTGACAATATCTCCTTCGCCTTGAAAGCCGCCCATCAACCAAAGGAGGTCATTACTAACCGCGTTCTGGAACTTTTGGATATCGTTGGCCTTCGGGATAAAAAAGATGTTTATCCGGCTCAACTCAGTGGCGGACAAAAACAGCGGGTAGGCATTGCACGGGCCTTAGCGAATGACCCTACCGTCCTATTATGTGATGAAGCGACATCAGCCCTTGATCCAACCACTACGAAGTCGATCTTACAGTTGTTGAAAAAGATCAATAAAGAACTGGGCATCACCATCGTGCTGATCACCCATGAAATGGAAGTGGTCAAGGAACTGTGCCATCGTGTCTCCGTCATGCAAGATGGACGAATTATTGAAGATGGCCCTGTTTATGAAATATTTTCACAACCCAAACAAGAACTGACTAAGCAGTTCATCAGTAGCGTATTGGATTTTGAACTTCCTCCCCACCTTATTAGGGAAAACAAAGGAACGATTATCAAAATACAATTTGAAGGGCAAACCGCTGGTGAATCGATTCTCTCGGATACTCTACAAAACTATTCTGTCAGAGGGAATATCCTGCACGGGAAAATTGAATATATCCAGGATGTCCCTCTAGGAATCTTGATCATCGAATTGATTGGTGAGCCTGAAGAAGTGCAAGTAGCCCTTGAATACATAATAAGCCGGACCCGATCCGTGGAGGTGTTAAATCATGTCACTGCTTGATTCCATCATCAATATTTTGCCTGACCTTAATAAAGCCTTTCTGGAAACGATTTATATGGTCGGAATTTCCCTTGCGGTTGCCCTCCTGATTGGACTGCCTCTAGGAGTGTTGCTGTTTACGACGACCAGGAATTTGTTCTTTGAACATATCACGTTGAATCGGTCCCTCGGTTTCGTGGTCAATCTAGTCCGCTCGATTCCGTTTATCATTCTTTTAGTCGCTTTGCTTCCTTTAACCGAATTCCTTACCGGGTCAACGATTGGACCGCTAGCGGCTTCCGTTTCCCTATCAGTCTCCGCCATACCTTTTTTCGCTAGGATCGTAGAATCTGCATTGAGAGAAATAGATAAGGGAGTGATCGAAGCCGCGATTGCCGTGGGCGCTTCCCCATGGATGATCATCAAGGATGTGCTTCTTCCTGAAGCAAGGCCTGGAATCATCCAAGGCGTGACATTAACGACGATATCACTCATCGGCTTCTCGGCTATGGCAGGAACAATCGGCGGAGGAGGAATCGGTGACCTCGCGATTCGTTTCGGCTATTACCGTTATGACAACACGATCATGATCACAACGGTGGTCGTTCTGATCTGTCTTGTCCAAATCATCCAAATGATAGGCGATAAGGCCTCTCACTATGTAAACAAACGATAAGATTCATGAATGTTAACGATGACACTACATTAAACAAGGAGGAATTTTTCGTGAAAAAAATCACTTCATTATTATCTATATGTGCATTAGCCCTTGGGTTGTCAGCTTGCGGAAATGACGATGCGACAACTAAAACGGAGGACAAAAAAGAATTAAAAATTGGGGCAACGACTGGCCCTTATGCCGACATGGTGATAGAGGCCATACAACCCGGACTTGAAGACCTTGGCTACAAAGTGGACATCGTCGAATTCAGTGATTATATCCAGCCGAATAAATCACTTGGTAATGGTTCGATCGATGCCAACCTCTTTCAGCATAAAGTGTATATGGATAATTTCGCAAAGGAACATGATTTAGAACTCTCTGACCTTATTATTGTTCCAACGGCACCGATGGGCATTTACTCCACGGAATACAAATCATTGGCCGATATTAAAGATGGTGCGACCATCGCCGTTCCCAATGACCCAGTCAACCTCTCCCGTGCACTTAAAGTTTTATTGGATGAGGGCCTGATTGAAGTGGATCCGGATGTTGACCCATTAAGAATATCTGAGAAAGATGTAACAAAGAATCCGAAGAACATTCAATTCGAACCACTGGAATCGGCACAATTACCTCGTGCAACGGACAGTGTTGACCTATCGGCCGTTCCTGGTAATTTTGCGATTGCCGCCAAAATGGACCTTCAAGATGCTCTTGCTTTAGAAAACATGCCAGATACGTATCGCAATGTCGTGGCTGTAAACACTAAGGATAAAGACGCCCAATTTGCAAAAGATATCAAATCAGTTGTAGAAAGTGCCGAATTTGAAAAGGTGATTGATGACAAGTTCCAAGGCTTCGGTAAACCCGATTGGATGAAATAAGGAAACAGCAAGTATGGGTCTGCTCCTGTCTGGGGCAGGCCTTTACTGATTAACAATACCTATGAACGCAGTCATTGTTTTCTTTTCCGCTTTGCCCTTTTTGGATATAATGGAATGGAAAGAAGGTGAACATGATGCTTAATAAGCTTAAACATACATTCCCAAACTCCCTTTCAGATAAAAAAGATGCACAGGACATCTCGGCATATTTCTGGTTGGAAGATCCATTCGGCCATACAATTGGCATTCCCCGCTCAGACATATCGGCGGAGGAAATCCGTTTGCTTACGCTACTCTTTGACACTCCATCACTCCAAAGTCCAAACACCTCCACTACCCAAACTACTTGGAATGATTTTTTATTTGGGCCGCGTGCCTCCCAGCCCCTAACGAACTGGGAGAATGTCCGGTTCACCTACTTTAACCTGGCCCATGGGGATTTTTCACACGATCATTTCGAGGAAGCGATTCTCTCATTCGTACCATCCGATTCCATCCTGGTCTGGGAGAATGGAACGGCGGGAACCTTAATTGAATCAGACATGGATGAACCCTTATCGACGCATGATTTTCTCGCCATCTCATCTACACTCGAGAGTGACTTTTACGTGAAGATCAGGGTCTATGCCGGTCGATTTCACCCTGTCGATGCGGACCTTCATCACCATCTGATACAAGAGAGAAAATGTTTCACACTTTCTTTGCTCCATCTATCCGATGTTAAGGTGACGGAATTACCCATTATTATCCCCTACGCACTCATGAATGCCTGTACTGACATGGATAAAAGATGGTACATCAATGAATTGCTTGGCAAGACGCGGCAGGATCATGAATTGATCAAAACGGTTAAAACGTATATCGAATGTAATTCCAACGCCTCATTGGCAGCTAAACAACTTTATATCCATCGGAACAGCCTGCAATACAGGATAGATAAATTCGCTGAAAAAACAGGACTGGATGTACGGAATTTTCCGCATGCTTTGGCTGCCTACCTCCTCATTCTCTTAAATGAGCAAAAAGGATAATTATCCCTTTTGTGCAGTGTGCCCATATTTATTTCAGTATTGATAGAGTAGACTATAAATATCATTACGAATTTAGGAGTTTAAGAGGAGGAATAGTTCATGGCAGAGTTAGTATTGGATCATATCTTCAAGATTTATGATAATAAGGTGACAGCCGTTAAAGACTTCAACCTTAGCGTGGCCGATAAGGAATTCATTGTTTTCGTCGGACCCTCGGGGTGTGGAAAGTCGACCACTTTAAGGATGATTGCCGGCCTTGAGGACATCTCCCAAGGGGATCTTTTTATAGATGGCAAGCGGGTCAATGATGTGCCTCCAAAAGATCGGGACATTGCGATGGTTTTCCAGAACTACGCTTTATATCCTCATATGACCGTCTATGACAATATGGCTTTTGGACTGAAGCTAAGGAAAACGCCGAAGAAGGAAATCAAGCAACGCGTCCATGATGCTGCCAAGATCCTTGGACTTGAAGACTTCTTACAACGGAAGCCTAAAGCCCTTTCTGGCGGGCAGCGCCAGCGTGTGGCACTTGGAAGGGCCATTGTCCGGGATGCCAAAGTCTTCTTGATGGATGAGCCCCTTTCCAACCTTGATGCAAAACTTCGGGTACAAATGCGCGCAGAAATCGCTAAACTGCACAAACGGATCAATACAACAACCATTTATGTCACCCATGACCAAACAGAAGCCATGACCATGGCCACCCGGCTTGTAGTCATGAAGGATGGCATCATCCAGCAGGTGGGCGCACCGAAGGATGTCTATGAAAAGCCTGTAAATGTTTTCGTAGGCGGATTCATCGGCTCACCTGCCATGAACTTCTTTACGGGTACCTTGCAGGATGGATTCATTCAAATTGGGGAGCAAACACTTGAGGTGCCTCCTTTCAAAATGGATACGCTTCGTAATCAAGGCTATATCGGAAAAGACATCATTCTTGGCATCCGGCCTGAGGATTTCCATAACGAAGAAACGTTCATTTCCGCATCGCCCACTTCAACATTCACGGCTCAAGTCGATGTGGCCGAGCTAATGGGTGCCGAAATCATGCTCTATTCGACATTCGCAGGACAGGACTTTGTTGCCCGGGTGGATGCCAAACATCTCATCCAGGCTGGTGATGCCATTGACCTGGCCCTTGATATGAATAAAACCCATTTCTTCGATAAAGAGTCCGAGCAACGCATTTTTGACGAAGAATCAGAAATGGAAGGCAACCAGCAAACGAAGATGGCTTAAGTAATTACTTTTTGATTTTGATTTGCATACAAATGAGGGAAGCCTTATCGACCAAGGCTTCCCTCAACTTATTTCTCAAATCGAACCAATGTCTTTTCAGGCATTTCAATCGAATCAACATTCAATGTATCCATTTTTAACGTTAACTCACCTACTCGTTTTTCTTTCTCCTCCCCTACCCAGCAACTATACAATTCGAAATACTGATCTTTTTCAAGATAGTCATTCATCATTTCGCATAATGCTGTAAGCTTCTTTTTTGATTCAAAACACTGGCTTGGACTCATATCTTTTGAAATTTCAATTCCCCAGTCGGATGACACTTCATAAACAAACTTTGCCGTGAATTGATACTTTTTCACATGTTGTTTGTCGTACTTACTTGAAAAACAATCTCCAATCTGAATTAAGGCGTTATGCTCCCCATCTTCACAAGGAAGGAGTTCCACGTTACACCCAATATAGCTCGCTAAACTCACATTACATGCTCCTTTATACTCCTCTTTTCCTCGATATATGGACGATTCGCCGAACTATTCTATTCCAAAAACTTACCTCATCCACTTCTATCGACCCGCTCCACGTTTCTTTTTCAGCTTCATTATCCTGCGTCTAATCGCCTGCCTACCACGAAGCAATAAGACTTTAAAATATGGCATTCACGTTCATCACTTCATAAAGATTCATGAGGTAGTCCTCCCATCCAAGGTAGGGATCTAATTAGCCCAACGCTTCTTCAACATTCCATTCAACTTTTCAGATCCGAACAGCATGGCCATCACATAAACCAGAGCAAAGTACGGAAATACATCAAGCGTAGTGTACGAAGCAATTAACCCTAGAAAGGGCGGCAAAAGGGTGGTCCCCGTGTATGCCACAGCCATTTGATACCCTATGATGGACGGTGAATGGGTTTTACCGAACCTGGCGGGGGTCTCATGAATCATGCAAGGATAAATGGGGCCCAGGCCCAATCCGACTATAATAAAACCGACAAGCGACATCGTAACCGGCAAGGGCAGGATAAGGAGTACCGTCCCAATAAGTGCTGCAATCTGTCCCAATCGGATCATCAGCTGATGGTTGGTGACCTTCAAAAGTATAAATCCTGTTATAAGCCGTCCTAGCATAATACCCGTATAGAAAAAAGAGACTCCTTGAGCGGCCAAAGCAGCTGACATGCCCTTGCTATTCACAAGATAGCTGCTTCCCCACAGTCCTAACGTTGATTCAACGCCGCAATAGAAAAAGAACGTGAACAATGCATACTTGACTCCTTTGATTTTAAGCGGCCTTTCCTTGGATACCCGTTCTTCCAAGTAATCCGGATTCACTGTGCTACCTTCATCGATTGGCACCCTCCGAGAGACTAGCTTCCATAATGGAAGGGTTAACACGAGTAAAAGGGCTAGGGTGAACTGGATATAGGAAATGGTTACATAACCAGCTCTCCATGTGCCTTGATTAGCCATATAATAAGACATCATGATGGGTCCTATGCTTGTCCCCACTCCCCAAAAGCAATGAAGCCAGTTCATATGATGGGCTTTATAATGCAACGCCACGTAGTTATTCAGCGCAGCGTCGATAGCTCCTGCACCCAGCCCCAAAGGGATCGCACAGATAATAAGCCAATCCAGAGAGGGAGAATAGGCAATGCCAAATAAGGCCACCGCTGTCAGGGCCACACTTATACACGTGACCTTTCCCGTCCCCAGTCGTTTATTTAGCCAGCCGCTAGCCAGGCTTGAGAAAATGGTCCCTGCTGCAACAATCATATAAAGTAAGCCCGCAGTCTCCAGTGGCTGGTCATAATCAGACTGCATGACCGGCCAGGCAGCACCCAGTAAGGAATCTGGAAGACCCAGGCTTATGAAAGCCAAGTAAATCATAACCAATAAGAGCATTGCCAAAGGATACCACCCTACTTTCCATTCTCGACGAATAACTCATTACCATAACATTATACGGCGAGACAAGCCCACTATCCCTCTATTTTTCCACTATGAATTTCCAAATCCGAGTTTAGGTAACCTCCTCTTCTTGAAATAACGATCCACAAAAAAGAGACTTCTTCATTTTCATGAAAAAGTCTCGATCATTAATTATTCTTAGATCTCACCCTATTATTCAAGAACTCTATTCCTGTACCAAAATCACTTCATCGTGTCCGCAGTTGGGGCACTTCATAATATGCGGGCATTGTCCCTTTTGAAGGGATTCGGGAAAACCGTCATTTTTTTTCAATGTATCAATATCCATATAAGCACTGTAATCATCGGCATAATCCATCAATTTCCCTTGATCTTCAAGGTCACTACTGCATTTAGGGCATTCTAAATGCATTTTTCTAAGACCATTGCATAGTGGACATAAAGACATGACCATTCCTCCTGTTCGATTTATCTAGTTTAAGTATTCGTTTATTCCATCATTTTAACACATTAAAACATCCTCCCTACATGCGAGGAAGGATGCTTACCTGTTGATTATTTATTGACCATGTTAGCAGGGTCAACCCATGCTTTGAATTCATCTTCCGTTAGGAATTCAAGTTTCAACGCCGCTTCTTTCAAAGTGGAGTTGTCTTTGAATGCAGTTTTCGCAATTTTAGCCGCTTTTTCATACCCGATATGTGGGTTCAATGCCGTTACGAGCATAAGAGAACGATCAACATTTTCTTTGATCTTATCTTCATTCGCTGTAATTCCTACCGCACAGTTATCATTGAAGGAATGAATGCCATCTGTCAATAATTTAACGGTTTGCAGGAAGTTGTAAATGATGACCGGTTTGAAAACGTTCAATTCAAAGTTCCCTTGGCTTGCTGCAAAACCGATTGTAGCATCATTTCCGACAACTTGTGTCGCAATCATTGTCATTGCTTCACATTGGGTCGGATTCACTTTACCTGGCATGATGGAGCTGCCTGGCTCATTTTCAGGAATGGCGATTTCACCGATTCCGCTTCTTGGGCCACTTGCCAGCCATCTAACATCATTGGCAATCTTCATTAAATCAGCAGCCAACGCTTTAAGAGCACCGTGTGCATAAACAATTTCGTTATGGCTTGTTAAAGCATGGAACTTATTATCCGATGTGACAAATGAATGTCCTGTATCCGCTGCGATTTGTTTAGCAGAAAGTGCCGGGAATTCTTTTTTCGTATTGATTCCAGTCCCTACAGCCGTACCGCCCAATGCAAGGTTCAATAATTTTTGGCTACTTTCTTCGATCATCGCCAAATCTTTATCAAGCATTGCTTTCCAACCGGAGATTTCTTGGCCAAGAGTTAGTGGTGTCGCATCTTGAAGATGGGTCCGTCCAATTTTCACGACATCCCAGAATTCTTTTTCTTTGGCTTCGAATGTGTCACGAAGCACTTTAATGGCCGGTACCAATTTTTCGGCAACTTCCATATAAGCTGCGATATGCATGGCTGTCGGGAATGTATCGTTAGAGCTTTGCGCTTTGTTAACATCATCATTCGGGTGAAGCATCTCAGTTTCGCCTTTTTCCTCTAACCATTTATTCCCTTTGTTTGCGACCACTTCATTCACGTTCATATTACTTTGTGTGCCGCTACCAGTTTGCCAGACGACAAGTGGGAAATGTTCGTCAAGCGTACCTTCAAGGATTTCACCACAAATTTTAACGATGGCATCCTTCTTCACTTCTGAAAGATCGCCAAGTTCAAAGTTCACTTTTGCTGCCGCTTGTTTTACGTAAGCAAATGCATGGACTAATTCAATCGGCATTTTTTCATAACCGATTTTGAAGTTATTACGGCTTCTTTCCGTTTGTGCACCCCAGTACTTATCAGCAGGAACTTTTACTTCCCCCATTGTATCTCGTTCGATTCTAAATTCCATGTGTTCTCCTCCTATATTCGCACTATCCACTGAGAAACAATATGTATATGTAATGAATAATGACGTTTTATATGATCCCCTATATATTGTACAAACATTATTATTGTAAAGCAAAAAAAACGGAACACAAATGACCTTTTCCTTCAGAAAAGTCCGTTTAATCTGAATCCGGTTCTATTACTCTGTTGAATTCGTAATTTTATAATGATAAACATGATACATGTTCCATAATAGCTAGTCCCAAATAACCGTCTATTAGGAATGTCCTTGACAGAATCCTATATTTATAGTAAATTCAAAAGAAATTGAATAATCAAAACTCTTATCGAGAGAGGTAGAGGGAATGGCCCTATGACACCTCAGCAACCTTCATTTGTTTCAAACCAATGAAAAGGTGCTAATTCCACAAGTTTGTGTAACTTGGAAGATAAGAAGAATGACTCTATCCTACTTATTCAAGTCTTCTTCTTAAAGAAGACTTTTTTTATTTTATTTAACTAAAAGGAGCAGTGAAAAATTATGTACAAAACAGAAACCTATCTTGCTCAGCTTGGAAACCGCAGTGAAACGGCGACAGGAACGGTCAATCCGCCCGTTTACTTCTCGACGGCTTTCCGTCACGAAGGAATTGGTCAATCAACAGGATTCGACTATACACGAACAGGAAACCCTACACGCCAGCTATTGGAGCAATCGATCGCCAAACTAGAACATGGCGATCAAGGATATGCATGCAGTTCGGGAATGGCTGCCATTGCCACCATCCTTTCCTTATTCAAATCAGGGGATGCATGGATCAGTAGCGAAGATTTATACGGCGGTACATATCGTTTATTAGAGCATGGCTTTAAAAAATGGGGGCTACAATGCGAATATGTCAATACATGTTGCCTGGAGGATATTGAAAAAGCAATCACCCCTCAAACAAAGGCCATCTTTATTGAGACTCCCACAAACCCTCTTATGCAGCAAACGGACATTCCAGCCGTCGCCGCTCTTGCCAAACAATACAATTTACTATTGATTGTTGACAATACTTTTTACACGCCGATCATCCAACAGCCCCTCTTACTTGGTGCTGACATCGTGATTCACAGCGCAACGAAATATCTTGGTGGCCATAATGATGTGTTGGCCGGCTTGATTGTGGCAAAAGGAGCCGAGTTATGTGAGTCCCTTGCTTTCCACCATAATGGTATGGGAGCGGTCTTGAGCCCATTTGATTCGTGGTTGTTGATGCGCGGGATGAAAACCTTGGCACTGAGAATGGAACGTCATGAAAAGAACGCCAAGGTTATCGTTGATTATTTGACGGAACATGAAAGTGTAACGGATGTTCTCTATCCAGGTCGTGGCGGCATGATTTCATTCCGGGTCAATGATGAAGCGGTGGTCAACCCATTTCTACAGTCCCTTTCATTGATTTCATTTGCCGAAAGCCTTGGTGGCGTCGAAAGCTTCATCACGTATCCGGCGACACAGACACATGCCGATATGCCTCTTGAAGTTAGAACGGCAAATGGAGTTTGCAATCGACTCCTTCGATTCTCTGTCGGCATCGAGGACAGCGGAGATTTAATCGAAGACCTGCAGCAGGCATTTGCTCAAGTAAAAAAGGAGGCAATACGATGACAAACCAAGAATTCAGTTTTGAAACCAAATTACTACACAACCAACATAAATTCGATCCAACAACAGGTGGGGTGAGTGTTCCGATCCAGCATGCTTCCACCTTCCATCAAACCGACATTGATCAATTTGGCAAATACGATTACAGCCGGAGCGGGAATCCGACGCGAGAAGCCCTGGAAGATATCATTGCGGAACTGGAAGAAGGCACGCGCGGATTCGCTTTTTCATCCGGGATGGCTGCCATTTCAACGGCTTTCCTCCTGCTTTCTGCCGGTGACCATATCGTCATCTCTGAAGATGTATACGGAGGCACATTCCGAATGGTAACAACCGTGCTGACCCGTTTTAACATCGAACATACCTTCGTGGATATGACGGATCTTGAGAGTGTAAAAGCGGCCATCCAGCCAAATACGCGAGCAATCTATATTGAAACGCCTTCCAATCCCTTGCTTAAAGTAACCGATATTAAAGCGGTATGTGATATCGCCAAAAGCATTGGCGCATTAAGCTTTGTAGACAATACATTCCTGACGCCTGCCCTCCAAAAGCCGTTAAACCTCGGGGCCGATATTGTCCTGCACAGTGCAACGAAATTTTTGTCTGGACATAGTGATGTCGTAGCAGGCCTTGCCGTCGTAAAAGACCCGGACCTTGCCGATAGACTTGGTTCCCTCCAAAACTCTTTTGGAGCGGTGCTCGGTGTTCAGGATGCCTGGCTTGTGATGAGAGGTCTGAAAACCCTATCCGTCCGGATGGAGCACTCTCAAAAAGGTGCTGAAAGAATTGCGGAATATTTAAAACAGCAACCGTTAGTGAAAAACGTGTATTACCCTGGTCTTTCCGACCACCCACAACACGGCATCCAGGAAAATCAAGCCAGGGGAGCGGGAGCTGTTCTATCATTCGAATTGGAAAGCGAAGAAATTTTCCGCTCGTTCGTAAACCATGTCGAGTTACCCGTGTTTGCTGTAAGCCTCGGGGCCGTCGAATCGATTCTATCTTACCCGGCTAAAATGTCCCATGCGGCCATGCCTGCAGAAGAAAGGGAAAAACGCGGCATCACGAACAGCTTGCTTCGCTTGTCCGTCGGTTTGGAAAATCCTGATGATTTGATCAGGGACTTTGATTTAGCCCTTAAGAAAAGTACAGAAAGACAGGCCGTTTCTACTAAATAAACGGATGAGAAGGATAAAAGGAACAAGTAATGTTAGGATTTTAATTCAGGATATTTCAAAGGAGAAAAGGATTTGAAAATCGATCGAACAGACGATTATGAATTACTTGCTAGATTGAATAAATACGTGCACGATATACATGCGAATTTATATCCTGATTATTTTAAGCCATATAACTTCCAAGAAGTTAAAGCTTTTTTCCAAGGAATCATCCATCGAGACGAATTCACTTTCCTGAAGTTGGAGGATGAAGGAAAACCTTTGGGATATGCTTGGATTGAGTTAAGAAACCTTCCCGAAAATGCCTTTAAAAAAGCGTATAAATCTGTATATGTTCATCAAATAAGTATAGTGGATAGTCAAAGAAGAAAAGGATATGCTACTACGTTAATGGATAGAATTACTGATTTTGCAAAAGAAAACGGCATTAACAGGATTGAACTGGATTATTGGTTCGATAACGAAATTGCAAGGAACTTTTATAAGAAGAATGAGTTTGTAAAATACCGAGAATTTGTTTACAAGGAAATGTAATCTATATGAGCAAATGAGAAAGAAGAGGAGCAAATGCCCCTCTTCTTTTTCATCCTACATATTATGAATCTATCCAGCCATCCCCTTATTAGGTCCAGCCTGCAGTTCATACATTTGATAGTATTTCCCCTTTTGTTCCATCAACCCTTCGTGTGTCCCCTGTTCCACTATCCGCCCTTTATCCAATACGAGAATCTGGTCGGCATTCTTGATCGTGGATAATCGATGCGCGATGATGAAAGTCGTTCTTCCTTTTTTCAACACTTCCATGCCTTCTTGGATGATGGCCTCTGTTTCCGTATCGATGCTCGCCGTTGCTTCGTCCAAGATCAAAATCGCCGGATCGAAGGCCAGGGCGCGAGCAAAGGAAATCAGCTGTCGTTGTCCCGAGGACAATGTCCCACCTTTTTCAATCACCGGTTCATCAAGCCCTAATGGCAAATGCCGCAACACTTTATCTCCACCAACATCCTTTAACGCTTTTTCTATGGTGGCCCTTGTGATCCTTTCCTGGCCTAGACTGATATTGGAAGCAATCGTTCCCGTGAATAAGTAAGGATCCTGAAGGACGATCCCCATATGTTCCCTTAAGGTTTGATGGGGGATATCCAAAATATCCTTTCCATCAATCTTAATGGTCCCCTCATTGCTGTCATAAAAACGGAACAGTAAATTCATGATGGAACTTTTCCCTGAACCAGTATGGCCCACCAATGCGACCGTTTCTCCCTGACTAGCTGAAAAGGATATGTCCTTTAAGACATATTCATTTTCCTTATAGCCAAACGATACATGTTCGAATGCCACATTGCCTTTATATCTGGGAATGTTTCGATCGCTGACCTGAATGCCCGGCTCATCCAACAGACTGAAAGCCCTCTCCCCCGCAACCAATGCCTGTTCCAGGTTCGCGAACTGATTGACGATTCCATGTAACGGATGAAGCAGTCGGCTGATCAAGTCGACGATGGCATACATCATCCCGAGTGAAACGGCTGAGGTCGCTGTAAGCGACATCCCGCCAAAATACCATACAAATGCGATGAGTGCGATAACCTTGATGACTCCAATCAAGTTTCCCCCCGTCAAGGAATTCAAATGAAGCATCTTGTTTTGATAAAAGTAATGATCTCGGTTCAAGGTTTCAAATGACTGTTTCGTTTCCTTTTCACGTCCGAATGCTTGAATGATATTCATTCCTGAAATCGATTCATTGATCATCCCATTGATATCACTGACTCGTTCCCGAATGATATGATTATATTTCGAGGCGAATTTACGATATACCTTCGTCCAGATAATAATGATGGGAACAAGTAGAAGACCCATGAGACCCGCACGTGCATCCAAAATGTATAAGGCAATGAGTACACCGATGATGTTGATCGTACTCGAAAAGAAATTGGCCAGGACGGTTACATATAATTCGCGGATGGCCTCTGTATCATTTGTGACCCTGGCAACGACCTTACCAGCAGGCATATTGTCAAAATAGCGGATTGGCAAACGGGAAATGTGGGTGAAAATATCATTTCTCATCCGCTGGATAATCCGGTTGGCGGCTTTCTGTAAATAAAAGCTCTGTCCGTATTGAAAGACGGAGGAAATGAGGACTAGACCGAAATAAAAAGCGACCAGTCCCAATATCCTTGGAATTTCCGGTTGATAAAACCCCATCAATTCCTGGGTTGATAAGGGTTCAAATGCCGTCCTCGTTTCTTTTCCGCCTTTTTCAATGACTAATGTATTACCATCTAAACTGCGGCGCCCATCCACCGGGACCGCTTTATCGACGAAGACGAATTGGCTACCGACCTGTAGCACCCGGACCTCTTTCCCTTTCTCTTCCCCTTTTGAAAAATAGGCATCCCTTTTGTACCAGTGATTTTCGTATTCCACGGCATCTTGCCCTTTTTCCGTTTCATGCCAAGATGATTCGATTCCCATTATATGAGAATCGATGATTTTTTTAGCGACGAATGGACCGCTTAAATCGGCGGCAACGGAAAGGGCCAGCATGATCAGTGCTCCGATGATTATCTTTTTGTAAAGGGAAGCATATTGAAAGAGTTTTTTTACAACCTTCATGCCCCGACCTCCGTTCCTTCATTAACTTGTTGCCGCTCATATTGCTCCTTATACCAGCCTTCTTGCTTGAGTAAACTTGCATGTGTACCCTCTTCGATAATCGTCCCATTGTCGAGGACGATGATATGGTCCGCATGTTGAACGGCCGATAAGCGGTGGGTCGTGATGATTGTCGTTTTCCCCGCCCGTTCATTTTGGATATTTTTGATGATCGTCGTTTCCGTTTTAGCATCCACGGCTGAAAGGGAATCATCCAGGATCAGGATTTCCGGATTTTTAATCAAGGCTCTTGCTATCGCTATCCGCTGTTTCTGTCCTCCTGATAGAGCGACCCCCTTTTCACCGACGAGCGTTTCAAGCCGGTTAGGTAGCATCGTTACATCCTTCTCGAAATCTGCAAGTCGGATTGCTTCTGCAAGCTCTTCTTCCGAGGCGTCCAGTTTTCCGAAGAGGATATTATCTTTCACGGACCTTGAAAATAAAAAGTGATCCTGTGGGACATACCCGATTTTGCCGCGGACATCCCCGAGTTCAAGCTGTTCAATCGGCATTCCCGCAAATACGACTTCCCCGCTTCCCAGTGGGTATTCCCTCAGCAATTGCTTCACGAACGTCGTTTTCCCGCTTCCTGTTTTACCGACAATCCCTAAAGTGCGACCTTGTTCCAGTTGAACCGATATATCAGACAGATTCACCACTTTTGAAGAAGGGTAGGTAAAACTCACTTGATGAAACGCGATATCATCCCCGTTCAAAGATTGCCCGGGCTTCAATGGATTTTTCACATCGGCTTCATAGGAAAGGGTTTCTTGAACACGGTCTAAAGATGCATTCCCCCTTTGCATGACATTGATCAATTCGCCTACGGCAATCATTGGCCAAATCAACATGCCTAGGTATACATTGAATGATACAAGGCCTCCAAGCGTGATGGCTTGTTGAAAAACAAGGTACGCTCCGTATCCAAGGCCGATTAAGTAACTAATGCCGATGATGATGGTGATCGTCGGATCGAAAAGGGCATCGATCTTTGCCACTGCCAGGTTTTTGCGATAAACATTCTCCGTCATCTCATCGAATCTCTTTTCATCTTCCCTTTCCTGGACGTATGCACGTATGACACGCACGCCGGAAATGGACTCCAACACTTTGTCATTCAGCTCACCGAATGCTGATTGTGCATCCGTAAATCGCTTATAAATTTTCTTCACATAAATCTGCATCATGAGGGCCATGATGGGTAGGGGCAGTATAGCCGCGATCGTTAGCTGCCAACTGACGGTCACGCCCATCATGATGACGACCATGAATGTGAAGACGACCGAGTCGACCAGTGTCAATATTCCGAAACCAGCCGTTTGCGAGATGGCTTTTAAATCATTGGTCGCCCTTGCCATCAGATCACCAGTACGGTTTTTCTCGTAAAAGGTCGGTGTCATCTTCAATAAATGCCCCATGAATCCTGACCTGATCTTCCTTTCGACCAAATTCCCGCCACCAAATAAAAGGTAACTCCATAAGTATCCAAATAAATAGCTGACACACATAAGAACAAGCAAATAAGTAACATACCGCACCAAGGCATCTTGGGTCATATTGCCATTGTTCATATCATCGATGGCATTCCCAATGAGCCGTGGGGGGATGACTTCCATTACATTTACCAAACATAAAAAGATAATAGCCAAGGTATACCGCCGCCACTGCTCTTTAAAGAACCAGCTCAGCTTCTTGAATATCGCAAACATGAATTCCTCCTCCTTATGTAGTCACCACCAAGGTTGATTGGCCACTATTTGGCTCTCCCGCTCGAAGCAGATATCCCAAAGCTTTGCCCCCCTTGACCTTCCTCCTCTTACACATGTATACGGAAAGGATACTGGCCTGCCCACAATGCTCTCTAAACAGGAAAAGCTCCCGCATCATTTAGCAGAAGCTTTCAATATGCGTAAGAAAACGCATCAAAAAGCAGGCCGCGAATATCCACAACCTGCGCACATGCTATCCAAAGAAACATATAAGTCTATTACTTATATAGACAATGTTTCGGGCCAGGCTGACGTATGAAAATATACGATCATTGCTTCTTTTTGCTTATCGAATTTCGTCATGACGTCCTCCTCCTTTTAAAGATACATTGGAAATAATTAACTTGTTTTTAAAGATTACTACGGGTGTATATTTTTGTCAATTGTGACTTTTCTAGATTATTATTGAATAATCATTTATCCTATAGGGATAACGTAACCCTAAAGGAGGTTCATTCTATGAATTGGAGAAGCTATATACTACTGGCTGTTCCATTTTTATTACTATCCATTTTCATTGCATTTGTCGTTCCCGAAAAATACAGTCCGTTAGCTTTCATTCCAGTTGGGCTTTTCTGGGTCGTCTACTATATCATCATGTATTTGAATAAGAAGAAAAAGAACCGTTGATCTAGTACGATGGCTCTGCAGGAGCAACGCCCCTTTCTTGACTGCTCTGCATATACTAACCGAAAAACATTCGTGGTGATTGTATGTTCTCGCAATATGTGCAGAAGCTGTTAGGTGGACCCCCACAAAAGATTCAACCCGTCTTGGATGCAGGGGATTTCGATGCATTGAAATCCAGATTGGAACTCGAGCTTAAGCAGCCTGCGGAAGAATCCATCATTTTCTTTCCTGAAGAATCCTCCCTTATAAAAAACATCCGGGCTGAGACTGCGGCCCAGAACCGGAATAACGTGACCAGGACTCAAGCTTACCTTTCCTATTACAAGCGAAACCCCGAGGTGCATTGGTCTTTTTTAGCTCATATGGTTTCTAGGAACGGTGGCTATCATATGACGGACTTGGCCAGTTCTTCCATGACCCATCTTCTCAACAGCGAGGATCGGCAAAAATTCTTCCTTTTCCTAGAACGGGCAAATTCGGCCATTTTTGCCGATGCCTTTCCACAGCTCCTTTTATATGAAAAGGCCAAGCAAAAAAATATTCCCTTAAGGAAATATTTGCGGATCTTCCATATCTCCAACTTCATGGCCCCCATATGGGAGTCCTTTATCCATGAGCCCCATTCTCCACTTTTAACAAACGCCCTCATTATCAATGAACAAAGGATGCTGGAAGAACGCGTATTGAAACGCTCCCGTCATGGTGAAATCCTCCGGAGGCTCGATTTCCGGCTACAGGAACTTTTAGGCTTTACGACGGTGCTCTTTCCTTATGCATACCAGAAAAAGCGCTATTCATTAACCGGCCTGACCGTTTCGCGATTTGCTGATCCCCTTCAACGAATCAAGACCGGCAAGACCCTATACCAGCTTCTCTTTCAGCACCCCATGATCCTCCAAGGTGTCGAGCAATTCGCAACCAATCATCCCCACACCGCTTCCCGGGCAGACTATTGGGATGATGTGTATACCTCTACATCCATTTCCGGCGTGGAATCGAAGGTATACAGCCCAACCCTCCCCACCGCCTGGAGTGATTGTCCGGTTTTCCCTTTGCCCCGGACTGATTGGTTTACGAAAGAAGCCTTCATTTATGATTTACAAGACTTGCCGCTTGTTCAGAAGGTGGACCTGACAAGCAAGGTGTTAGAAAATGTCCAACACTTAAAGACCATCAATGAACTGAAATCTTTCATTTGAATCCATGCCTCTCATTACGAATACAACTCCCATCATTTGGAAACAATGAGTACCAAAAAGAAGGGGAGAAACCAAATGAGAGGCATTGTACTGATGAATCCGAATCACGCCATAGGAGACTTACATCCGAGTGAGAGTTTTGCAATCCAAAAAATCATGACGGACAAGTATATAGAAGAAAAGAATATTTCCCCGGTCATACTGAACCCATATCAGCTCTATCCGTATTACACCATCCCTCATGTACTTCTCTTTAACCTGCAGAATAAACAAGTAAAGCAAATTGATTGCCTTGTCCTGCATTCAATCGAAACAATGGAACGTTTTATCACGATTTATCCTGAAAAGTGGCTTGAACTTTGCGGATATTTCAATGAAGTAATCAGCGTATCCGACCGTATGAGTTATTCGCTAACACCAAAGGGAAAAGAAGCCAATTAGGCATTGCTCGCATTCCGTATATTCCTTATAATTCCTTAAGAAGGGAAATTCGCAGTTAATTTGGCGGCGTTCCAGCCCCCATCTAAAAGGGTACATACTCCCCCTCATCCTCTGCTTCTTTCTTCTCGTCCTCCCGAATTCTCCTGGTTATTCTCTTATTCTTCCAACCTATTTTTTCTAATTAAATAATTTTATGGAATAACCATAGATATATAGGCTGTTTTTATATATCATTAGATTTAGGAATTTTTTACTTTTGATTAAGAAGGGAATGACCTAAATGAAGAAAGAAAAGAAAAAAAAGAATCCAATTCCTTTCCGACTGAACTTTATGTTCTTTTTCATATTCATATTATTTTCCGCCCTGGTTATAAGGCTGGGTATCGTTCAAATTGTTTATGGAGATAATTATTTACGCGAGGTGGATCGAACCGAAAATGATGTGGTCAACAGCCCCGTTCCCCGTGGTAAAATGTACGACCGGTACTTGAACCCAGTCGTCGATAATGATCCTCTTAATGCGATCACCTATACGAAATATCCAAATACAAAGACAGCAGAAATGCTAGAAACGGCCGAAATCCTCGCTACCTTGATAAAAAAGGATACGAAAAAAATTACGGAGCGGGATAGGAAGGATTTCTGGATCTTAAAAAATCCTAAAAAAGCGGAGGCTTTGATTACAAAAGCGGAACGGAAGAAAGTCGAAGAAAATAAGTGGAAAGAAAAAAAGTTATATGAACTTCAATTAGAGCGAATAACCGAAGAAAACATCAAAGAATTCACCAAGGATGAATTGGAAGTTCTCGCAATTTTTCGAGAGTTTAATAGTGGATACGCACTTACCCCATCCATCGTTAAGAATAAAGGCGTGACCAAAAAAGAATTCGCCAGGGTCAGTGAGCATTTATCCGACCTTCCTGGTGTCGATGTTACGACGGATTGGGATAGGACCTATAAATATGATGAAACGTTGCGGTCGGTACTCGGAAAAGTGTCCTCTTCTGAAGAAGGGCTTCCTAGCGAAAATCTAGACTATTATCTAGCCCGTGACTATACCCGGAATGATCGAGTCGGAAAAAGTTATATTGAGAAACAATATGAAGATGTCCTCCGTGGGAAAAAGGCGAAAGTGGAAAACATCTTAAGTAAAGGCGAAGTGGTTGACACGATTCCCGTCACTGACGGTGAAAGTGGAAAGGACCTGGTCCTGACCATCGATATGGAGCTGCAGCAAATAGTAGACGAAATCATTGAAACGGAGTTAAGAAGAACGAAAGCAAAGGGTAATACATATTTGTTAGATCGTGCCTTCGTCGTTTTAATGGACCCTAATACTGGCGAAGTCCTGGCAATGTCCGGGAAACAATACGGGCACAACGCTAAAACCGGTGCGACCGAGATTAACGATTTTGCCCTTGGAACGATTACCACATCTTATACGATGGGTTCCTCTGTAAAAGGGGCGACGGTTTACACGGGTTTTCAAACTGGGGTCATCTCTCCCGGGACAACCTTGTATGACCAGCCACTTTATCTGGCTGGGGCTAAACCCAAAAAGTCATATAGCAACTTGGGGTATCTATCAGATGTAACTGCATTAAAAAAATCATCGAACGTTTATATGTTCCTGACGGCAATCAAGATTGGCGGCGGTCATTATAGTCCACATCAAAAGTTGGGTCTTAAGAGTGGGTCCTTTACCACACTAAGAAACCATTATGCCCAATTTGGTTTAGGCGTTCGTACGGGCATCGACCTTCCCAATGAATCGGCGGGATTTAAAGGGGTCGATACTTCGACAGATGGATTGCTACTCGATTTATCCATTGGACAGTATGATACCTATACACCGATGCAATTGGCACAGTACGTATCGACGATTGCTAATGGTGGACAAAGACTTGAGCCTCATGTTGTTAAGGAAATCAGGAACCCTTCCGATAAGCATGGGGAATTGGGATCTGTATTTCAATCGGTGAGTCCGAAAGTTTTAAACGATCTGGGCGGGGAAGAAATTTGGATTCAACGTGTCCAAGAAGGCTTTAGACAGGTTGCACAGGAACCTGGTGGAACGGCATATAGTGCTTTTGCCGGCAAGTCATACCGCCCGGCTGCGAAAACAGGGACGGCCCAGGCCTTTTATGACGGGCCTCGAAGAAATGAATATAGCGAACCCGAACCAACTATCAATCTAACGCTTGTAGGCTACGCCCCACACAATAAACCAGAAGTGGCGTTTTCCGTCGTAGCACCATGGGTTTACCAAGGTTCCGCCGCAGATGATATCAACAAGCGGATTGGTGAAAGGGCGATGGATGCTTATTTCAAATTAAAGGAAAAAAGATTAAAAGGAGATACAGAGAAAGACAAGGCGGTTGATTCAAATCCCGAGTGATCCAAATCGGGTGAATCGACAAAAATGGGGCTGTCCCAAAAGGGGTAATTACACCGAAATTGAATAAATAGTAAAAGGCAGAAACGTTGATTTAACAACATTTCTGCCTCTTTATTTTTGCGAAATTCACTGGAATAAGGACTTATTAGACAGCCCCATTTCATTTTCATACTTAATACTATAGCTTTTGGACGAACTCTTTATAAAGGGCCCGTAGCGCATCTCCCCTGCTAATTATCCCGACAACCTTATTATGTTCATCCACCACCGGGATTTTCTTGAAGTGGTGTTTAGATATGACCTTTATCAAATCAGACAATGGATCTTCCGGGGATAACTTCGTGATTTTCTTATTTTTAATAATTTGCGAGACTTTATCATTCATTTTAGAGGCGACCTTTTCGTCCAGGTTTTCGCCAGGCAAAATCGTGATGTACGTGTAATATCCCTTGACGGATTCTTCCGCGGGTGCCAGGTAACGTAAAATATCTCCATCCGATACCATCCCTAGAAGCTTATCCTGATCATCGACCACAGGAACCCCACCAACCTTATTTTCTATAAAGAGCCCCATGATTTCCTTTAATGTAAAATTCGGGCGAGCCACATATACCTCTTTGATCATATAATCCTTGACTAACATCCAACCACCCCTTTTATTAAGTTGATGTTCCATATCCAATATCTATATTTTCACTTACTTTCCATTTAATCATACCATTAAAAAACATTGGTACTTGTGCATTCTTTGTCAATTTTTCTACTTTCATCTGCCCCACCCTCTTATTGGACAATCAGCCCCCTCTTTTTCCGTAAAACAAATCATTGAATAATATTGGAAGATTGGATGAATTTCTTTTACAATGAAAATAAGATCAGAATGGAGGATAAACAATGAATAATCATGAAATAGATTACAAATTACACGGGGATGACATGCAGTTTGTCGAGGTCGAATTGGATCCCAAAGAAACGGTGATTGCCGAAGCAGGCAGTTTAATGATGATGGAAGATCAAATCAAAATGGAAACGATCTTTGGCGATGGGTCATCTAGCAGTGATGGAGGGATGATGGGAAAACTTTTTGGTGCCGGTAAAAGGCTGCTTACGGGCGAGAGCTTATTCATGACCACCTTTACCAATGAAAGTCATGAAAAAAGGCATGTTTCTTTCGCCTCCCCTTATCCAGGTAAGATCATCCCTATGGACTTGAGTGAGCTCGGCGGAAAAATCATTTGTCAAAAAGATGCTTTTTTAGCGGCAGCGAAAGGTGTATCGGTTGGAATCGAATTTCAGAGGAAAATTGGGACAGGCTTTTTCGGTGGTGAAGGGTTCATCATGCAAAAACTCGAAGGAGACGGAATGACTTTTGTCCATGCAGGGGGTACGATCCACCAAAAGGAATTGGCCCCAGGTGAGGTACTCCGTGTGGATACCGGCTGTCTAGTCGCCATGACCAGCGGAGTGGATTATAACATCGAATTCGTCAAAGGTGTAAAAACTGCGCTATTCGGCGGAGAAGGTCTTTTCTTTGCCACATTGAAGGGTCCTGGAACCGTCTGGATTCAATCCCTTCCGTTCAGCCGCCTGGCCAGCCGTGTGTTTGCTGCGATGCCACAAAATGGCGGGTCATCCGATGAAGGGAGCATAGCAAAAGGCTTGTTCGGCTTATTCAACGATAAATAATTGATGCAGTCTGTGGCCGGCAGGCTTTTCGGCCACAGATATCATCTAGCAGAAAAGGGTGGAATCGACATGCAGCTTGTTAAATGGTCCTACATGAGACGATACAATATCAAAGCGATTTTTGACCAATACCCCAACTCCCCCGTCATCTTCAGAAAAATAAGAGAGTACTATTTTGTTTACACCATTCAGTGGACACCTGCCGATGAGCCTGTTGGCAGAAACGAACTCGAACAAATGGAACGACTGCTTAACCGGGAGCTCGGAACCGAATGGCAATACCTCTACCGTAAAAAATGACATTCATTCTACTTATCTTGTCAGTGGCTTTCATATTGCATGGTTCTCCGTATCAAGTCGGTTTCTAACAAATCTTTAGTGCATGTTCACCTTTCACCTTGTAGCCACATTCTTCCCATCATTTCGAATACTCTGACCCATAATATTTTAGTAGTGTTCATGATTCATGTATGATAGAAGAAAAGCATGGTTTACTCTTGGAGTTTAAGGTGTAAAAAACTTTATATTGGAGGAATGTAAACATGGACTTAATAAAAAACATATTTTCCTTAGGCATAGGTGCTGCTGCAGCAACGAAAGAGCAGATTGAGAAAACGGTGGATACCCTGGTAAAAAAAGGCGATATCAGTAAAGAAGAATCAAAGGACCTTATTAAACAGTGGGTAGAAAAAGGCGAACAGGCCCAAAAGCAAATCGATGATTCAGTCAAAGTGAAAGTCAACCAGGCTTTGAATGGCCTCAATTTGGCCACAAGAGAAGAAGTTCAGGCATTAGAGCGCCGGATAGCTGCTTTAGAACAAAAAAACCAATCCATACAACCTTGATCTGGAGGAAAATGAATGTTTGGCAAGCGATTGAAACATGCACATCGGTATCAGGAAATCACGAATGCCTTTTTAAAAAACGGCATGGGTTATTTCATCTATCGATTGGGATTATCTGATGGAAAATCCACATCGAAAGTCGCACCCGAAGAAAACCTGAACCTGCGGTCGATCGGGGAACGGCTACATAAGATATTACAAAGTTTAGGCCCGACTTTCATCAAGCTTGGTCAGATTGCCAGTACCAGACGTGACATTGTACCGGAAGAAATTGTCCGCGAGCTAGAGAAGCTCCAAGATCAGGTCACACCTTTCCCTTTTGAAAAAGCACGCCAGATTATTGAAGCTGAATTGGGGGATTCCTTGGAAAGCCTTTTTCTTGAATTTCAAGAAACCCCTCTTGCGACCGCTTCAATCGGTCAGGTCCACGTTGCTCGGCTTCACTCACAGGAAGTGGTCGCCATCAAGGTCCAACGACCCGACATTTTGCCAAACGTGGAAACGGATTTGGAGATCCTCGATGATTTGACCAGGCTTATGGAAGCCCGGATACCTTGGGCAAGGCGATATCAAATCAGAAAAATGATTGATGAGTTCGCTAAGTCCCTGCGAGCTGAACTCGATTATAATTCAGAAGGGCGGAACGGAGAAAGGATAGCCAAGCAATTCATCGACAATCAAGGTATCAAGATACCGAAGATCCACTGGGATTATTCAACCAAAAAGGTCCTGACGATGGACTTCATCAAAGGCATCAAGATCAATCATTACAAACAGCTTGATGAAGAAGGATATGATCGCAGGATAATCGCGGATAGATTAGCCAATTCCATTCTTCAGCAGATTTTGATTGATGGTTTTTATCACGGTGACCCTCATCCAGGGAATATCGTCATCTTACCTGGGAATGTAGTGTCTCTGATGGATTTCGGTATGGTCGGCCGTCTTGAGGAAGAGATGAAGTATCAGTTTGCTTCCCTTGTCATAAATCTAAAGCGAGGAAGCACCACTGGATTGATCAATACCCTTTCCAATATGGGACTTCTCACGGACGAAACGGATATGTCTTCGTTACGATATGATATTGATGAATTGCGGAATAAATATTATGACATCCCCTTGAGCCAGATAAGCTTGGGTGGTGCAGTCAATGATCTGTTTTCCGTGGCCAATGAACACAAGGTCATGATTCCACCCGAGTTCACGATGCTTGGTAAGGCTTTGCTCACCATGGAAGCCATCGTCGAAGAATTGGACCCGAACTTCAGTATCATGAAAGCCGCAGAACCTTTTGGTGAAAGGCTATTGAAAGAGCGTTTCCATCCTAAGAACCTGGCAAAGAAAACATGGAATCAATTTATTGAATCCGCAGAAGCAATTTCCGAGCTTCCTAAGGATATAAGGGACGTTTCAGATATCATCAAAAAAGGAAAGTTACGGTTGGACATCAACATCCCCGAACTCCAGGTTTTCTTACATAAACTTGATCAAATCTCGAATCGGCTGTCCTTCAGTATAATCCTGTTGGCCTTTAGCATCATCATGGTCGGTCTAATCGTCGGCTCTGCCATTGCCGGCCAAGCAAACATCCTTTGGAATATACCAGCCATCGAAATCGGGTTTGTCGTCGCAACCCTCATGTTCTTATTGATGATCTATACCATCTTTAGATCGGGGAGGATGTAGTTTCATCATGAAAAAAGAGAAAATCCCTTCTTGGCATTTTCTCTTTTTTTCATGGACATTCACAAATTCGCCTGCCCAATCACTGGTTATGTGTGCGTCGGTCATAAGAAACGGCATAGGCGCTATGACGGAAATTCAAGATGGGATCTTCCGAACACTCAATCCCATCCGTCACATTCGTTGGATCGAACCGGATTGCCTCATTCTGCGAGTCCAATTTACCTGTGATGGATAACTTCCCAACCGTAATGATTTGACTATCTTCCGGCCACACGACGGTAGGATCATCAGTCGGGGCATTTTCCTTACCGATTTGTATGTTTAAATTAAAGCTGGCTGGTCCTCGTTTCAGCCTTTCCTCCATGTCTCCAGTCAAGAAATCTGGTGGAAGCTTGGCCAATTCATCCTTTTCCAGCATACTTAACCCGGCATCCGGCTCCCACTGATATTTGATGGCCTGGCGCTTCCCATTTTCATTCACGAAATAATAGGCGTGTATGGAAAAGTATCGTGCCATTGTATAACTGGCAGGGGAACGCATTTCTTTAATCATCTGTAGACCCGCTTTGCTTTCAGGGTATTTCATCGCAATCGTTGCGAGTTCTTTCAAATTCGGGAAACCATCTTTGGCCGATTTGACAAACTCAAGAATCTCAACAAACGCTTCTGGTTTTTTCGCGAAGAACAAAGGAATCGTCACGGCAATAAGATCTGTTTCCTCCCCATCAGGCAAATGGAACTTGACAGCCATCCCTTTTACGGGAGAATGGGCATCCGTATGATTGGGGTTCGGGGAACTATTGGAGAATCGGATGGTGGCCTTAACTGCCTGATTCTGAAGATGTGGTGCGTCAGTTAACAATGCGGCTTGACCATTTGGGGTAAACACGCCCTCATAGTAATTCCCCCTCGCATGAGCTCGACGATTACCCGGAAACGTACCCACGACTTTTTCAATGGCATCCACCGCCTGATTAGCTAATTCGGGTTTTGCCTTTTCATTTTCCACGTTCATCACCCTTCTTTCCGCTAAAGTTTCTTTTACCAGTACCCTCAATCTCGATTGTCTATTCCATATAAAACGCAGGATAGCACATCGTCCTTCTCTTTATTTCCATATGCAGATATTTTTAACGTGAAAACGACAAAAACGCCTGAAAGAATCCAAGCGCTGCCGTTTTTCCATTAGGGTTTTATAAAAGGGCTTCAATATCCTGTTCCATATCAAATGGGGCTTCTACCGATTCAAAACGCTTCACGACATTTCCTTCGCGGTCGATAAGGAACTTCGTGAAGTTCCACTTAATTGAATCATCTATCAAAAACTCTGGATGCTCCGCTTGCAATTTTGCATGCAGCATTCTTCCGCCTGGCTTGTCGACAAGACCGGTAAATGGCGCATTCATTGTTAAATAGTGAAATAATGGATGTGCCTGACTTCCCCTGACATCCACTTTACTGAATAGTGGGAAATTCACGCCGTAATTCAACTGACAAAATGTTTCCACTTCTTGGTTTTGGCCTGGTTCCTGTTCTCCAAACTGGTTACAAGGAAAACCAAGAATGTTCAATCCTTTATCTTTATATCGGTCATAAAGCTTTTGTAAATCCTCGTATTGCGGGGTAAACCCACATTTACTTGCCGTATTGACGACGATAAGGACCTCACCTTTATACTTCTCTAAAGAAACTTCCTGTCCATTGATTCGCTCTGCAGAAAATTCATAAATCCCCACTCTTCATTCCCCCTTATATTTCTATCTAGAATTATACGATAGGAATAGAAGGAACAAAAGAAATAAGCTTAAATACCTATGACTAATTGCTTACAAAAACCTTCATTCAACATATACGGCAGTTCCATAGGCAATGATTTCACAAGCGTTCTGCATGATAGCGGATGTTTCAAGGCGCATCGCAACGATGGCATTCGCTCCTTTTTCCTTCGCCTCATCCACCATTCTGCCAATGGCCTTTTGCCTAGCTTCCTTCATCATTTCCGTATACTCAGAAATTTCCCCACCGACAATGGTCCGCAAACCCGCCATAATATCTTTCCCGATATGCTTTGATTGGACCGAGTTCCCTTTAACGAGTCCCTTCAGTTCCTTTATTTCTTTACCCGGCACTTCATTAGTAGTCACGATAATCATTGAGCTCATCCTCTTCCCGTTTTCTTATTTTTTTTACGATTAAATAAAAAATTAGCGGAACCGGTGCTTGAATCAAACCAAGAATGCCCCATAACCAATGATTGAAACCATTCTTCTTTGCATCGGTGAATAAATATATGCTTTGGGCCAACAAGATAAGCCCACACATAATCAATACATACATCTGCATTCTATCCATGACTGCTTTCCACCTTCCTTTTTACATAAAACGTATATATGCCGATGAAAATCACGCTCAACACTTGTAATGTGAGAAATACTTCAGGTTGATGAAATAAAGATAGAAACAAGAAGCAGAGAATGAGAGCAGCCGTCACTAGAAACATAAGCACTTCTTTCCGCCATTCCCTTCTGGCTTTTTGACGCTTTCGTTTAATGGTTTGCTCAAAAAAAGATACTTGGGGGACATCGATGGAAATCGTATCGTCAAATTCCTCCAAGCTTTTCTTGATTTGACTAACCGTCTCTTGATCACTCTTGTCTGAGTGGTTTTGATAAACCGGATGGTTCTTTTTCATCGTTACTGACCAACTCCTTTCTAATCTTCTTTAATCCAATATGGACACGTGACTTCACGGTACCTTCTGGTATCTTGATGATTTTCGCAATCTCTTCGTAAGAAAATCCGTAATAATGCTTCAAGATGATTGGAATTCGCAGATCATCCTCTACATTCCCCAATGCTTCCATTACATCATCCCATGCTTGATTGTTGGCCTGCGTCTCCCATTTGAGCTTTCTGACCGATTGCTCTTGCCTTAACCAGGACTCTTCCCGCTTCTCCTTCCGCTTCTGATCCAAGTAAACCCGAGTCGCAATGGAAATCAGCCATGTGGAAAACTTGGAAGTCCCTTTGTACCTTGAAAGATTCTCGATGGCCTTAGAAAAGGTTTCCTGAGCTACATCTTCTGAAGTTTGTAAATCATAAGTCAATTTAAGCAAGTATTTTAGCAGAAAAGGATACGTGTTTTGAAATAGTGAGGCTAACGCCTGATCATCCCCCTTTTTCGCCGCTTTAATCAGCTCCAGTTCTTCCATCTATCATCACCTGCTCCCTGATCCTTAGCTTGTTACTTATATGACGGTTAAGGAAATGAATTCGTTCACTGACTTGTAAAAAAATTTTTCATTCAGAAAGTCTCTCTACTTCAGAAAGAATTACATGCGTCACCGTCGATGCAAAAGGAATGGCGAGATTAATGAATTCTTCCACTCTTTGAAGGCTTTCACAGCGAATTTTGAGCATGAAACAAGCCTTTCCCGCGATTCGATAGCAAAATTCCACATTTTCTTGACCCAAGATAAACTTTCTGAATCGGTCATATTCCCCATTTTTCACCGTCGCTTCAATCATGCATTCTATCGGAAAGCCCATTTTTTTATAATCAATCTCGGCTCCATAACCCTTGATGATACCAAAAGACTCCATTTGCCGGACACGTTCTGTAACGGCGGGTGCTGACATCTCCACTTTCTTTGCCAATTCTCTCATGGAAACCCTGCTATCATTCTTCAGTACGGCTAAAATGCTGCGGTCTTTATCGTCTAATTTCATATGAATACTATTCTCCTTATTTTCCATTCATCTAGTATTTTTTTGTTCCTATCACTTTTCATATGCGATTAATTTTTCATTTCTTCTAGATTATGATTATCTCAAAGGGGAGATATCGATGCCAAGAATTAAAAGTTCACAATTTGGAACAAGTCCATTTCAGCAATTGTTTCATAACGAAGGAATTGCGCATAATTGGAATGACCTCTCAGAAACCATTTCTGCTGATGGAGTGCTTACAAAGCAATTGAAGGAAAATGTCAGAAGAATTCTAGCCTATGGAAATGGCTGTGCGTACTGTCAGGCCAAAGGCATTCCAATGGAACCGGCCGATATAAAAGAAAGCTACGCAATCGCCTTTGCAGAGGTATTTTTAGTGCAACGCGAGAAAACAGAAGAACGTTTTTTTGTAGTATTAAAGGAAGTATTCAGCGACGAAGAAATATCAGAATTAATAGCCTTCATTTGTTTTTCCACTGCACAACAATACTTCGGGGCCATGATGGGACTAAAATAACGTTTGCATTCAGTTACAATTTCTAGGACTTGCAGTGGATTCGTACATGTGATGAATATAGTGTAAGAAGGTAAACACCGCTTCTCTATACAAATATTAAAGCAGAGTGAATTCACTCTGCTTTTATACTCATTCTCGTTATATCAATCAATCTTCTAAATGATCAAAAACCTGATTCAATACATCATCCTGTGACGTTTCGTTAGTCCATATCATTTCATTTTTGATACCTAGATAATCATTCGGCTTCCACCAAGCACGTAAAGACTCTTCTCCAAACTCCATCTTTTTTGAACGAGAGTTGTGACGTTTGACGGTTTCTTCAAAGGATAAATCAAAATAACAAATTAAAACCTTTTCGTTATAGAACCGTATTAAGTGATGTAGCATATCACCATAAAGATCTTTATGTAAGATTCCTTCCAAAATGACATATTCACATTTTCCTTTTCCGTATTCCGTAATTTGTCGGATCAAATCAATTGAAAGGTTGCCTTCTCTATCACGAACATTCAACATGTCCCGGCGAACTGTATCCTGAGAAACCAATAGGGTACCTATTCCTAACTGATTTTGAAGGCTCTTTGCTATCGTTGTTTTTCCACTGCCAGAGTTCCCTCGTATGATGATTAGCTTCGATTTCATGGTCTCCCCCCATAACCTTGCGCTCTTTATATAAACCCTGATTGTTAGCAAGACATTTTCTCAGATTGAGGCTGAACCTGTACCGTTTAGAAAATAGAAAAGGTAAATGGAACAAGAATTCCCTTGTTCCATTCCTTACTTGCTTAATTACTTCGCTTGATCCTTCATCATCACAGTAGCCTCTGGCGCCTTTTCATGGATGAACTTCGGTATAATGGCCATATATAGGAAGCCTACGAAGATCAGACACCCTCCCACTACCCAATATAACGTTTCTACTGCTATGTAGGTGGGGAATCCAACGGCTATCAAGAATAACGTGATTGATTGCGATAACATCACCAAGGGGTTGATCCATCCTTGGACCCTCCCCATCATTTCGGGAGCAACGAGGCTTGGCAGCCACCCGCCAAGGGACACATTAAGTATGGGAAGCGATAGAGCCACGATGGCTAATCCAATCATATATTGCAGGGTTGTTTCGACAAGGCCACTGGCCACCGTGCCCACTCCCGATATCAGCAAGCCTACGACCATCATATGATGAAGCTTCATTTTTTTGGCCAGTACCGAAGCTAAGATGCTTCCCAGCAATACTCCAGTCCCGAAAATGACACCAAAGATGACTGCATACTTTTCATAATCAACAGGTTCAAGTTTGTACTTCAAGATAAAAACCTGCATCACGGAAAATCCACCATTCACAATCCCAAATACTAGAAAACCGCTGATTAACGTGAACAATAGCTTATACTGCCATATATATTGCCAGCCAATTTTAAAATCTGCCCAAACGCCTGTTACACTCAGTTCCTTCAAATTGTAAACTCCATTCGGCTGTCTGACTTCTTTTGAAATCCGACAGGAACGGATCAAGAAACCACTGATTATAAATCCGATCACATCGAAGATAATGGCTCCCTCAATGCCGACTGACCAATAGATAAAAATGCCGATTCCGTTTCCGAAAAGCATGAACAGACTCGATACCATCTGATTTAAACCAGCCGCCATCGTATAATCCTCTTTAGGCAAAATGCCTTGAATCAACGCTGACTCCGCTGGCACAAAGAAATTCCTGACGGCACTTCTCAGAAAAATGACGGCAAACGATACCATGAGAAGATCTAGCTCTAACGAAAGCAAGAATAAAACAGACAACCCTGCGCAAATCCAATCACAATACAAAGCAATCTTTTGCCTGTCCAATCTATCAGCAAAAACCCCCACCAGTAAGAAAACAGCAAGGGTAGGCAAAGAATACATTAATTCCGTAACCGTCGCATAAATCGGCTGATTGGTGAAGCGGTCCAGTAAATAAAACATAAATGCAGTCATGCCGATGGTCCCGCCCATTTGTGATGTTACGTTCGCTAAAAATAATTTCGTATAATTTCGATTGTTAAAAAGTTTTATGATCTCTTTCTATCCCCCTTCATCCGACTTTCTGGTTAATTTTACCCAAAAATTCCAATTCAAGAAAGAGAAATCAATGAATTATTTTTCAAATGTGCCCTTCACCATCGCTTTGCCCTCACTGACCATAATCTGACCCATTGCGATGACGGTATCTATTTCAAAGGTCTCTTTTTTCAAAATCAGTATATCTGCGTCCCTTTCCGTTTCCACCCGTCCTTTATTAGTTAGCTTCAAAATATTCGCGGGATTTTCCGTGACCACACGGATGGAATCCTCTATCGAAACTCCATCATCGATAATCGCATCGACAACCGATTCATACAGCGACATGCAGGTCCCCATACTCAGTCCGGATATATTTCCGTTGCCATCAAATTCCGGAAGGCTAGCCTGTCCATCTGATGTAAGCGTGATGTTGCGGATATCAACACCTTCGTCGAGGGCTCTCCTTATTGCCGTGCTTGCTTTTACTTCCCCTTCATCCAGGAATTTTTGAATGGTACTTGTCGTGAAATCGATGTACCCGCCTTTTTTGGCAAATTGTATCCCGGCCTCAAACAAATGCGGGTTCCGGTTCATATGTGTAGGGTAGAACTGTGTAATCGGTATTTCCGTCGTCCTGACGACTTCCTCGATTACCTGTACATGATCCAGGCTATCCCCGACATGTATATTAACGATACCGGCTTTCCCGGACAAAAGTCCTCCATTCCTGGCCTGCGACGCAAGTTTTGCAAGCTCTGCCACGGTTGGCTGTGAAGAACGGTGATCGGCAATGGCAATTTCACCAACTCCAATGATTTTATCCACTAAGATTAAATCATCTTCAATCTTGTCCATTAGGGTCTTCACCGGGACTTGGTACGAACCTGTTTGAACGAAGCAACTAATCCCTTCTTCTTCTAGGGCCCTCGCTTTAGCGAGCAAGTCCGGCATCGTCCTTGTCGTTCCATCCGTGCCAATGACCCCGACTAATGTCGTGATACCGGCTAGCGTCGCGTCGGTCAACTGAATTTCGGGCGTTCTTGTTTTGAATCCCCCTTCACCGCCGCCACCGATGATATGAACATGTGCATCGATAAAACCTGGTACAATGATTCGACCGTTCGCGTCAATCACTTGCATTTCAACGAAATTGGCAGGGACGTCGATTTTATCCTCGATGAAGCCAATTTGTTTTCCGACCAACAAAACGTCTTTCTTACCTATGTATTCCGGCGTATAAACCTCACCATTCTTTATCAGTGTCAGCATAGGGCCAAACTCCCTCCAAGTTTAAATATTCTAATAGGTTTCAAAACGATATACGCGGGTAAATATACACCATAACCCAATTACATGAATTCAAAAGAACTTAACTTAGTTTTTCTATCTTATAAGTATTACGGCACAAACATTTAATTATATAAAAATTAAAGGAGTAAACAACCATGAACAAAGTAATTTCTGCTGATATTAAAACAAATACACGATTATCCATGCGTCAAATCATGAACTTATACCAAGTGACAAAAGAATTCAAAGGAAACATCTACTTTATCTGCAATCATAAAATGGTCGATGCCACAAAACTTTCAACATTTGTATCATTCGTTCTCATTCTACAAGAGTGTGTGGATATGAAAGTGATCCTAGAAGGACAAAATGTACATGCAATGCTGGAAAAGGTTCAGGCCATTTGTAAAGAAAATGATGAAAAAATAGGATTTCACTCCAACCAAACCGTTGGGATTTAATATACGAAAAAAAATTACATATAAATGAGGTGTATAGATATGAGAACCATTTTAATGATTATCGGGGCTATCGTCGTAATCGGTTTAGTTGTAAATTTCATCTTTTAATGAGGGAAAAAAAGCTGTCAATAATGACAGCTTTTTTTCATTTACTGGGAATATGGATATATCCCCAATCATCACCAAGGAAAATCCCATGTTTTCCACTTACCAAGCCCCTCCTTGATTTCATTCCCCTTATCAATCCAATATTGCTTCCTTTCCTCTTCTTCTTCCTTTTCCTGCTGTTCTGCTATCAATGGTCCGATGTCTTCTGCATGAAATGATTCAGCCGTTTCGTTCTGTAAGGCCTGAGCCATGATTTTTTGAAAGATGAGTGTACTTCCCTGGCTGCTGTTAGTGGTTAAATAATGTTCTTTATCCGTTTTATCGTAGCCAGCCCATACAGCTCCTACTAAAGAAGGGGTGTATCCCACGAACCATTGATCCTTCACACCTGATATGCCTTCGATCGGGACCTGTGTGGATCCTGTCTTTCCTGCGATTTCATAGCCAGAGACCGCGGCATTTTTAGCCGTTCCATAGTTAACTGTCCCAAGAAGCATCGCATTCATCTTATCGACGACATCCTTCGAAGCCACCTTTGTCTTCTTTTCCTTCCAGGTTGCTATTTCTTTCCCATCCGTGTCTTCTATTTTTATAATGGCATGCGCTTCGTTTCGCTTTCCTTCATTTGCAAACGCCGCATAAGCTCCTGCCATTTGGAGTGGGGACACCCCTTTATCCATCCCGCCTAAGGCTATCGATAGATTTCGGTCATTTTTTTTGTCATAAGGAATCCCAAACCGTTTGAGCGCATCCAGCCCCTTGTCGATTCCAATTTCATTCAGGAGCCAAACGGTTGGCACATTCAAGGAATTCATCACGGCTTCATACATTGGGACCTCCCCTTTATAAGTGCCGCTCAAATTCGATGGTTCATAATTCCCGAACTCCATCTTCTCGTCTTTTAAAGAGTCGGTCATTTCATATCCTTCTTCAATTGCCGGTGTATAAACAGCGAGCGGTTTAATCGACGAACCAGGAGATCTTTTCAGTTGCGTCGCCCGATTATATCCCATGAATTGATGCTCGCCCCTCCCCCCAACAAGTGCCTTAATGCCGCCTGTTTTAGGATGAAGAAGGACCGTCCCACTTTGCACCAATATGTCATTGCTTGTCCCAGAAGGGAAATTGGCATCCTGACTATAGACTGATTCGGCAGCCTGCTGCATCGGTTGATCTAATGTGGTATATATTTTATAGCCCCTAGTGAGTAATTGCTGGAGCTCCAATCCATACATGGTGGAGGCTTCAGATAGGACATGGTCTATATAATAAGGATACTTCCCTTTTAAAGGATCTGTATCTTCACCTAACTGTAGTGATACTTCATCCTTTTTGGCAGAAGCCGCTTCCTCTTCGGTCAAATATCCGTGTTCGGTCATTCTAGACAGTACCAAATCCCGTCGTTTAACCGCCCCTTCTGGATTTTTGTACGGATCAAGCTTGGAAGGCAAGTTAATGACCCCAGCAAGCAAAGCCCCTTCGGCGACGGTTAACTCAGAAACATCTTTTGAAAAATATATGTTCGCTGCCTTTTTGAGTCCCCATGCTCCATGTCCAAAATAAACTTGATTCACATACATTTCCAAAATTTCATCCTTTGTATACGTACGTTCCAATTCTTGAGCGATGAAAAACTCTTCTATCTTTCTTTTCAAGGTCCGATCTGATTCAAGCATGGTGATTTTTACAAGTTGTTGGGTAAGTGTGCTCCCGCCTTCAACAACGCTTTTCGCCTTGACATTTTTCACCATCGCACGCATGATCGCTTGATAATCTATGCCATGATGTTCATAAAAACGGTGATCCTCAATGGATACGACCGCTTGAATGAGATGTTCCGGGATCTCCTCTATCGCGACGCCTTCCGATTTATTAGCCGTGACGGTACTGGCTAAGTTCCCATCCTCGTCATAAATCTTGGTCGGTTGCTGAAGTTGATCCTGGAGATTGCTTATATCCACAGTTTGTTTAAAATATATGAACAAACCGGCTCCCACTACGACAATGATTGATATAATTATAAGACCTATTTTCAATAACGCTCTCATTTGTACCCCCATTTTCCCAGATGCGACATGCTCCATTAAAAATATTTTGCCCTTTTTATGAAAGAAAACTCTTGCAATGGCTAAAAGGGAAAACAAATTCCACAACATTTTTCCCCTTATCCTTTTCCATACAAAGTGCCTACAATATTTCTCCCTTTCATGCCTAGTCTTTTCTTTTTCCATACCCTTTACCCACATTTATAAATCAATATACACCTGAAAAAGGCATGAAACCAATAAAAACGGGTATATAACCTATAATGACAAATTATGGGGAGAGATGATCTTAGATGAAACAATTAAAACGTATCGTCGCCGCTTATGATGGAAATGAAGAGAGCAACCGCGCAGTGGAATATGGAGCTTCATTAAAAAAGGCCTTTCCGGAAGCTGAATTGACCATTGTTCAAGTTCTGAATCCAAAAGGTGAAAGCCGCATCATCGAGAGTGCATCCGCTCCTGGGTTCGTACCGGCAGCAGGATTTTATGTCGACCCTTCACAAACGCATCCCGTAACAGAAGTAGAACAACAAAGTCAAATGCACATGAACGATACTCCCACCGTTCATGAAAACAATGTGAGGATGGCTGAAAGCAATATGATGAGATTGCTCAGTGAATGTCAGGTTAATGGAAATATCGAGATTTTAGAGGGAAATGCCACCGATAGCATATGTGACTATGCAAAGCGGACGAACGCCGATTTAATCATCGTCGGCAACAGTGCAAAAAGCGGCCTGGAAAAGTTTTTCCTCGGAAGCACCAGCAGTTCCATAGCCAAGCAGGCACCATGCTCGGTATTTATTGCAAAATAATGGAGAAAAGGGCCGGCTCATAATTGAGCCGGCCCTTTTTATAAGTCTGTCCTTAGATGGCTTTCTTTAACAAGACATTCGAAGCAGCCGAATAAAGCACCATTACCACGATTGCTGATAAAATAAAACTAAACAGCATATATGTCCCATTGTAAATCAAGGAATAGAGGACGACTGGTTGCCCGTTTGGCGCATATTCCCCAAAGAAAACGATACCTGCTGTAAAATGGCAAAGAAACCTCAGGAAGCTCCCCACAAACATGCCACAAACCGCATATATATCCCCTCTTAACCGTTTTCCCCCTTTACGGTTATTCACAAATTTATTCATGAACAACCCGGATAATCCCACGGCGGTAAAAGCAAGAAAATATTCGATAAATCCTTGAAGCGGCGTTGCCAGAAATGCCAAACCAGTGGCAATCTGCAAAAGCCCCAATAGTAAACCGGTGGCCATTCCTCCCTTGATTCCCCAACGATAGGCCATTAAGAATATCGGTACCATGGCAATGGAAATCGATCCCCCCTGTGGCCATATCCTTGCAAAAACAAAACCGGAGACTATATCCAGCAGTAATGCCAATGCAGAAAAAATCGCGACCTCTGTCATGAATAATGTTTTATGTTTCATCATCTCTCACCCTTCTCCACGTGCAAAAGTGCCCATGAGTCCCGTGTCGCTTTTTTGGCATGCAAAAAAGCAACACCAGGGCGGTAATGGATGCCCAGTATTGCTATCCAAAACCACATCCCTACGCTAGTACTAACTAACAGGTTCATAGGGTCTGAACTCAACCGTTCACTCTCAGCCATCTTGGCTCCCCTTGTGGAAGTATTTAATTTTTGTTCCTCGGTTAGAATATACTACTAGTTTCTCTAATTGACAAGTAAATAACACGATTATATCCACGAGCGTTTTTCCCTATTACTGGTTATATTTTTTCATCCAGCCAACTTCTTTACATGGCCTCAATACACATGCCATACGCCAAGTTAGATGGATAAAGACGACAATTTTTCTATAGACTCACTAGGGTTCAATTTGATATCTTTATAAAGGTTATTTTGCACGAGGGGGAAAAGACATGGATAAACATTCAATTTCTGCTGAAAAGGGCGCCTATATCAGTATAGCCGCATACATATTCTTGTCGGCCCTCAAATTAACGTTTGGTTACTTTGGAGACTCGAAAGGACTTTGGGCAGATGGTTTAAACAACACGACCGATATCATTGCCTCTGTCGCTGTATTAATAGGCTTAAAAATATCAAAGCGACCACCTGATAATAATCATTCATACGGTCATCTGAGAGCTGAAACCGTAGCGTCTCTGGTTGCCGCCTTCATTATGATCACCGTCGGATTACAGGTCATATACAGCGCCATCGAATCATTCTTTTCGCAGGATGCGACAGTTGTACCGAATATGTTCACAGCTTATGTCGCTTTATTCTCCGCCATCTTCATGTACGGGGTTTATCGTTACAACTTGGCTTTAAGCAAAAAAATAAACAGCGCCTCCATCCGTGCTGTCGCACAGGACAACCGTTCTGATGCTCTTGTCAGTATCGGTGCTTTCGTAGGTATTATCGGTACCACAATCGGCATAGACTGGTTGGATGCGGTTGCGGCTTTAGTGGTAGGTCTGATGATCTGTAAAACGGCTTGGGATATTTTCCACGACGCTTCACTTTCCTTGACCGACGGTTTCGATGAACAGCATCTCCAACAAATAGGTCAAACCATCCTGTTGACGGATGGGGTGAAAGACATGAGTGAAATTAAAGCTCGGATGCATGGGAATGAAATTCTGGTTGAAACAACCGTGCATGTCAATCCGCTCTTGACCGTCATCCAAAGTCATGACATTACAGTGAAGGTTGAAGAAAACTTATTAAAGGAACATGACATCAAACATGTCATTGTCCATATCGAACCCTATACATTTCAAAAAAAAGGTACCCGTCAATAATGAACGGTGCCTTTTTTATATGTGTAAACCCCCTATTAATACAATGTTTACCTAATATAAACAAAGCCTTTCCCCTTTTACCGATCATTTACCGCATGAATGAGTATTTAAAGAACGCTTTCAATCTGTTATTATTAAAACCATATATTACATTTTGGAATTATATTCTAATTCATTCATAATTAAGTAAGATAAATTCATTTTCCTACACATGGAGGGCAAAATGGTATTGAATCGAGAAATGACTCTTCACTTCCTATCTTCTCATAAAACTACTATCCTTACCGAATGGAAAGAGCGATTAAAGCATTTGTCAGATGGCTATATAGAATATTTTGAAGAAGAAATAGAAAAAATTCTAAATTCACTGATGAAACAACTGAAAAATACAGATACTAACATAGATGATATGCTGAAGGATTTAGGGGAAAAGATTTCAGCCGGCCGGGTTAAACAGCATTTGAATATGGATATGTTCTTTTCCATAACCTCTACCGGAAGATCGATCATCATTGATCAATTTCTCTCTTACGAAGCCATCAAAGGAGAACTATCTGCGGTTATCCACCAAATAAATGCGTACTTCGATAAACTCATTTATTTCGCTTTATCCAGTTATACCGATTTAAAGACGAAGCAGGTTGCGGAGCAATATCAGCTGATCAATCCAAATCATAAAGACCGTTTGACCCTTTTAGGCCAGATGACATCAAGTTTTGTCCATGAGTTCCGGAATCCCCTTACGTCCATCATGGGTTTCATTCAATTATTACAAGCCGAACAGCCAGAGATTAAGTATCTGGACATCATTTCAAAGGAATTGGATCAGCTTAATTATCGGATTACACAATTTCTTAACCTTTCAAAGAGGGAAACGGATACTACACAAATTGAAATATTTCCAATCGCCCCCCTGGTAGATGAAGTGATTGAATTCCTATACCCTAGCATCTTGGAAGTAAATGCTTCCGTCTCCTGTAATATTGAGGGCGAAGCCCAGTTGGCCGGCTCCAAGGAGGAATTCAGGCAAGTGTTACTCAATATCATATTGAATGCCCTGGATGTAGTTACGGAAACGCCAAATCCATCCATAGACATTTCCGGTTCGGTAGCATCAGGTTTCCTAACCTTGAATATTTCTAATAACGGTCCAAAGATACCTTCCGAGGTGCTTCCTAGCATCTTTGAACCCTTCATCACAACGAAAAAAAGGGGCACAGGGTTGGGACTATTCGTTTGCAAGGAAATCATCCTCAAGCATCAAGGGACCTTGACTTGTCATTCAACGGACTTCTTAACTACATTCTCCATACGCGTAAAAACAAAATCATAAGTAAAAGTCACCAAATCACGGGGAAGTAGTGTGTAATTTTTGACTGATTCCCTGATAGTTCCTTATACTATAATTAGGTGACTTGTATAATCGTGATGAATAAATCTACAGATTCGTAAAGAAAAGCTCGAAGACATTCATTTCAAGATCATTCCATCTACTTTTTTTACAGTCATTATACATTTTATTCATTTTTGTTTTTGGGAGGTGACTGGGATAATTCACCCGTTTGGTGCAAGTAAACGGTTCAATTACATCCCTCACTATTGGACATATTTAGTTTAGCCTTAGTCATTATCTTAATCGCTTTAACCGCCTTTTTTGTTGCTTCCGAGTTTTCAATCATTAGGGTACGAAGCTCGCGAATCGACCAATTGATAGAAGAAGGAAACAGGAAAGCCTTAGCTGCAAAAAAGGTGACATCAGATCTCGATGAGTACCTATCGGCAACGCAGCTCGGCATTACCGTGACCGCCCTTGGACTTGGGTGGCTTGGGCAACCGACAATCTATAAATTGATAGAACCTTTATTCGAGCTATTACATATTCCGAACAACGTGGCAGGTATTCTGTCCTTTATCATTGCATTTTCCCTAATGACCTTCTTGAATGTCGTCGTAGGTGAACTCGCACCTAAAACGGTTGCCATCCAAAAAGCGGAAGAGGTGGCCTTGGCCATCGCCAAACCTCTGATCCTTTTCCATAAGATCGCGTTCCCGTTCATCTGGTTATTGAATCATTCCTCTCGGTTTGTCGTTGGATTATTCGGCTTCAAATCCGCTTCGGAAAGCGAGCTTGCTCACACGGAGGAAGAATTGCGTTTCATCCTTTCGGACAGCTATAAAAGCGGGGAAATCAATCAATCTGAATTCAAATATGTAAGCAATATATTTGATTTTGATGACCGGGTAGCCAAGGAAATCATGGTTCCAAGAACAGAAATCCTTACCATTTCCAAAGATGAAACCGTACAAGGTTTCGTCGATGTTGCCAAAACGGAAAAATACACGCGTTACCCCGTTGTCGAAGGTGATAAGGATCATGTGATTGGCTTGGTCAATCTGAAAGAAGTTTTTTCTGACCTAATTAAGGACCGGGATATCCAGTCCAAAACCATTGAACAATATACCCGCCCGATCATTCGGGTCATGGAGAATATACCCATTCACACATTACTGCTAAAAATGCAAAAAGAGCGGATTCACATGGCCATCTTGATGGATGAATATGGTGGTACTTCCGGTCTCGTCACCGTTGAAGATATCCTTGAGGAAATCGTCGGGGAAATTCGTGATGAATTCGATATCGATGAAGTTCCTTCCATTCGTAAGATCAAGGATGGACACTATATCTTGGATTCCAAACTTCTAGTAAAAGACGTGAATGACTTACTTGGCATTCACCTGGATGAAGAGGATGTAGATACAATCGGTGGCTGGATCTTAACGGAAAATTATGATGTACTAGTTGGCGACATCATGGAAAAAGATGGTTTCTGTTTCAAAGTCATTGAGATGGATGAACACGCCATCCGTTTTATTGAAGTGACAAAAAAAGTAGAACAGCTGACACTTGAGGAGAACCTTCCACAAGATTAAGAATAAGAAAAATGGCCCTAGTATTCTTACCGGGGCCATTTTTTTATATTCTTTTATCAGACCCAACCTTTTTGACCGTCACGATTGGCGGCGGGCTCTTTTTCTTCCAAATGATATACAACATGATCAAGACGAATGAAAAACCTGCTACAGGAATCAAATAAGGTGCAGTGATTTCTCTAATTTGTTGCCAATTCTCCCCCAAAATCCGACCCAATGACAAGAACAATATCGTCCAAGGGATGACGGCTGCCACTGTATAAAAAGTGAATGTCCAGGCGGACATCCGGGCAATCCCAGCTGGTATGGAAATGGCATGTCGTACGACAGGAATGAAGCGAGCTGTGAACACCACCCCCACCCCATACCGTTGGAACCATTCTTCGGCCATTATCATATGAGCTTCTTTAATGAATATATATTTTCCATACTTTAAAAGGAATGTCCGTCCTCCATAATAACCAGCCCAATAAAGGAATAATTGGGCAATCGTACCTCCCATCACCCCTGCGATAACGGCACCCAAAAAGTTCATCTTACCCATTCCGATCAAATAGCCACCGTATCCAAGTACGAGCTCACTGGGGATGATTTCCACCATCAACCCCAATAAAATACCGATATATCCCATCTCCGCAAACCAATTCAGTATCTTCATAATCAGCTCTGACATCATGTAATGACTCCCTTTTCCGCTAATTTTGACTTGGTTGTCCTTCTATCCTATTGCGGAAAAATCCGTTCTATTCATTTTCCTGAAAAAAGGAACAGTCAGATTGTGATATGATTTTAGATAACAAAAAAAAAGACCAGCTTGTCTTTCCCGGTCTCCTTGTGATTAATATTCTTTTATTTCCTGTTTTTGTACATCGTTTGAAAAAGCAGTTGCGAACTCTAAGGTGAGTAAGGATGAATCAGTGTGAGAAATATTCGTGAAAATCTCCTGACGTGATTTCGTTTTTTGAATATGGACCCCGAGATTTTTGTACTTGTTGATTATTTCATTTTTCATGCTTACCCTCCCTTCCTGCTGTATTCGTTATCCTTTACGTTCCCATTAAAAGTAAGGCTAAAACCTATCTGGATAAATACTCGCCAAAAAGGGTAGATATTCTCATCAATTAACCTGTATCGTTTGTAGCTGATGTTCATGCACTTCTTCTTTTTCCACATGCACCTGAATCTTATAAGTTCCCGCCTCGTCAAAGGACACTTTATTTAGATAAGTCCCTTTTCCCTCTTCTTTCGCCTTGGTGAAATAACTTTCTTCACTGCCTTCTTTCCACACCTCAAAATTTACATCTGCATCAGTCAAAGGCTTCCCATCCAAATGCACATTGGCTTCAAAGGTGGAACTGTTCCCCGCCGTCACAGGATTGTTATGAAACTCGATCAAGACATTCGACCTTGGGTGTACCGAGGTGTTTTCACTTTCATTATCAGTAATGACCACTTCTTTTTCCGGCATCACATGTTGATTTTTAGCTGTTACATGGGCAATTACATGATACTTCCCTTGTTCCTTGAAGGTGTGCATCACTTGATATGTCCCGCTTCCCGTATTCTTTGCATCTAACATTTCCCGTTTATCCTGTCCGGATTTCCTCACTTCAAAAAGAACCTCACCAGCTTCATTTACAAGTTGGCTTCCTTCCTTCACTGTGGTTTCTAGGATGACCTCTTTTCCGGAAACCAATGTCCCTTTAACGGATATAGTGGCATCCATGGTTTCAGGTATGGCATTGCTCACTTCTTTATCTTCTGGCTTTTCGGTTTCCTGACATCCTGCTAACGCAAACAATAATATGGCTGACAAATAAAATTTCTTCATCGAAAACTTCCTTCTTTTTCATAATTAACCGATAAGACGGTCGTTTTATACACCATCCTTCCCAGATAACTGAAATATATACATTCTATTAAGTTGCGGTCCGCATCACGGTTACCGAAGTCAGCATCGCCACAGCGATGATGGTCAAAAATGAATAGAAAAACACAGTCAGGTCCACCACGCTCAAGCCCACAATGAGGACACATCCATCTATGAAGAAAATTAACATGCCGGCATTAAGCCCGCTTTTCCTGGAAATGATCTGTGCAAGCATGTCGGTCCCGCCTGTTGATGTACCATACCGGAGCATGAGCCCGATTCCCAGCCCGATTAATCCCCCTCCGATTATGGCACTTATATAGATGGGAAGATTCCAATCGATGACAGCCTCGGAAAAAATATCGATACATAACGAAGAGAAAAGTAGGCCATGCAAACTGTTGAGGAATAGTTTTTTTTCGTAATACCAAGCATATATATATAGGGGAATACTGCTCAGAATAACGCCTAATCCAGTTGGAAGCCCTAGAAAATAATGAATGATTAAACCAATCCCAATCATGCCACCATCCAACAAGTGATAAGGAATGAGAAAAAAATTAATTCCTACGCCCACAAGCAAACTTCCGGCCATTATGGCTGCCATCTTTTCGATGATCATCATGACTTCCACATCCTTTTTAATGGATAATCTTGTCCCAATCCTATATCCTATGTACAGAGAAGCTAAAAATTAATAAAAGGCCTTTTTTATTTTTTATAGGCATAGACCTTTAATTTTCTGAATATTCCATTATATAATGGTTATAGGAAAGGAATTGGTCAAAAACCGTCAAATAGTGAAACAAATGAACCTTTTACAAGCCATTTCCACCATTTTGCGAGTATTAGGCAATTTGACTGGATGACTAACTCTTTCTATAATGAAAGTATTTAAATCAATTAAACTGAGGTGATTGGATGGGACATTAAAGAACGTTCGTTGTGACGGACGGACGCTGCTTTGCCTGGCGAAAAAGTGCACGGTATTAAATAATCTTGCTTGCATTTTCCTTGCAAAATTCTTCTATTTCCCGTCTACGTATCGCTAATACACATATACTAGTACTCTATTCATTTAAAAACGGAGTGTAAACTTGCAGCCTTCATGCACGACTCCAGTACGTATTTAGCTATTTAGCACGACAAAAAAAATATACTTGTATATTTTAAAAATGTAGGAGGTGGACTCCTTATTCGTCTCATAGGCGATGTAAGGGAGACTTTTTGGACATAATAAACTTGGTACTTATTGCCATTTTAATTGCTTTAACAGCATTTTTTGTAGCTTCGGAGTTTGCGATTGTTAAAGTGAGGAGCACGAAGATCGATCAATTAATTGAAGAAGGTAAGCCGAATGCCCTAGCAGCAAAGAAGGTCACATCCAATCTCGACGAATACCTGTCAACATGCCAACTGGGAATTACAGTTACGGCATTAGGACTTGGGTGGCTGGGAGAACCGACAGTTGAAAGTATTTTGGGCCCGCTTCTCACTCAATTAAATATCCCTGAATCTGCTTCACATATCCTTTCAATCGCGATTGCCTTTTCTTTGATCACCTTCATTCATGTGGTGGTGGGAGAACTGGCACCAAAGACGATGGCCATTCAAAAAGCAGAGCAAGTAACATTATTCATTGCCAAACCGCTAATTGGATTTAACAAAGTCATGTATCCTTTCATCTGGGTACTTAATGGCTCTGCAAGAGTGCTAACAAAAATGTTTGGATTAAAAGCAGTTTCTGAGCATGACTTGGCTCATACGGAAGAAGAGCTTCGCATCATTGTTTCAGAAAGCTATAAAAGCGGCGAAATTAACCAATCTGAGTTTAAATATGTGAATAAAATTTTTGAATTCGATGATCGCATAGCAAAGGAAATCATGGTTCCTCGTACCGAAATCGCCACGATTTCCAAAGATGATACCATACAGCAGTTTTTTTCCATCATGGCTGAAGAAAACTTCACTCGATACCCAGTTATCGATGGTGATAAAGACCATATCATCGGACTGGTCAATATCAAGGAACTTTTCACGGAAATGATAGACAAGAAAAATCAGGCAACATCTACGATCAATCGTTATGTTCGTCCGATCATTCGTGTCATCGATAGCATCCCCATCCACGATTTACTATTAAAGATGCAAAAAGAACGTGTACACATGGCAATCCTCATGGATGAATATGGCGGCACATCGGGATTAGTCACCGTTGAAGATATCCTGGAAGAGATTGTCGGTGATATCCGGGATGAGTTCGACTTAGATGAAGTCCCTGACGTTCGTAAAGTGAAGGAAAATCATTATATTATCGATGCAAAGGTATTGGTCAGTGAAATAAATGATTTACTTGGCATCGATATCAACGATGAAGATATCGATACGATGGGTGGCTGGATTCTTACCGAGAACTACGAAGCCAAACAAGGCGATATTCTGAATTATGGACCTTACCATTTTAAAATAAAAGAAATGGAAGACCACCATATCAGCTATATCGAGATTTATAAACCTGCAAAAGCAGTAAGCGAAGTAAAGGAATTTCCTTTAATGTCGCAGACTGAAATCGTTTCTTAATGGAAAACCCCGCCCTAGTTTATTAGGACGGGGTTTTTTCTACCCTACATCATGGCATCTTCCATGATTTCACTTTCATTATGGTACATGAGACAAAAAACTTTCATATTATAGTAAGAAATCCCCCTCTATTTATAGTGATTGAGGTATAGTTCTACCTTTCTTGTTTCATACTGTTAAAGAAACATCATCATAATTAAGGAGTGAAGACTGATGAAAGTTATAACCATTTGCCAGCAATGCAAAGGGAAAGGCAAAACTCGCTATCTACAGTTCTTTTCACGGAACTGCAATCATTGTAAAGGAAAAGGTAAAACGGTTAAAGATATGTCCAATTCAGTAAACTCCATTAAGAATTTCTAACAATGGCTCATATTTTAAAATGATGAAGCTTGATGACACCAGCCCTCTTCAATGTATTATAAACGATGAGAATAGCCGGCCCTAGGAAAAGTCCGATTACCCCCAGCACTTTAAATCCTAAATAAAGACTGACAAGCGACGCTAGCGGGGTTAAACCCATATTTGCTGAATAGATTTTTGGCTCAATGGTCCTCCTGACAACGGTTATGACCAGGAACAAGATGATTAGACCAATGCCAAGGTGATGATTTCCTTGCGTCCATACAATGACAGCCCAAGGAACGAGCACTGACCCTGTTCCCAATATCGGGAGAATATCGACGATGACGATTAAAAGAGCCAAGATCAAGGTGTATTTCACATCTAGGATCCATAGTCCCGCATAGGCCATCAAGAACGTGAATAAACTCAATACAATCTGCGCCCTAAAGAACCCGACAGCCGCCATACTAAGATCTTGATAAACCATGGTGATTTTTTGGTAGGTTGACTCCCTTAAAAAAGAAACTAGCTTTCTCTTCAACATCGGAAGCTCAAGACTGATTAAGAATAAAGCAATTAAATAGATTAAGAAATCTATAAAAAAGGCGGGTACGAGCGTAACAAGCTGAACCATGTCCTGGACAAAGTCCTTCGTAAACCCCTCAAGAGCCATGACCCCTTTTTCCATCGTAAGTTCGATTGACTGAATGAGATTAGGCGGCAACGTTTGGGAATATTGCTCCCATTGCCTGATGACCGGCAAAATTGCCGTGAGATAAATTTCTCGAATTAAAATCGGTAGCTTTTCAGAATGGACGATAATCCGTTTGATTAGAACGGAAAGCGAGAAATAAATCAAGCCGATAAAGCCACCTACATAGATAATGAAGGAAACCAACACGCCCCAGAGGCGATGTACGTTTAACATTTTGCTTATAAAGTTCACTAATCCATCCAATATGATGGCGGTTACTAGAGCAAAAATCAGCGCCCACGAGTAAGGAATCAAGAATATAATCCCTAAAAGGATAGCCGCCTTCCAAAACCAGCGAAAAAACATAGCGAAATTCAATTACTACACCCCCTTGCCCTTTCCTATTTCTCCTATATTTATGAAAGAATCTCCCATATATTTCGGTTATACGTTTTATTTTCTCATTTCAAGGGAAAAGATAAGGAAAGAGATGGAGGGATCGATTATGGATAACTTAAAAAAAGATAAAACTCTGCAGGAACGTAATGATAAATCCAAGGCTTTCAAAGAAAATCAAGAGAAACAACTAGAACGTGATCAGCTTGTCATGCCCATCGACGATTTGCCACTAGAAGACATTAAATACGAAAAAGAAGAAGAACGAAATAAAGAAGAAACCAAACACCGCTCCGCAAGCGAAAGAATTTAACGACAAAAAACCAGCTTCCATGCTGGTTTTTTTAGTTGATATTTTTGTAAGGGGCAAATTGGAAAAAGATAGTTCCCCATGATTTTCAAGACGCTACTTAAAATTTCTGTATGTTTGTCGTATAATACAAAGGGTCATTCTCTTTTTGGCACTTGTTTATGTTCAACTACTCACAAAGTACGACAAATGATACCCCTTACATGTCTTGAAGATAAAATCGGTTATGAGTAAAATGAATCATATGAATCTTTCTTTATCTTAGACTTTTTCAATTTATAAATTATAATGAAGTGGCCGCTCATTATGAAGGAGAATTATATGAAAAACAAACAAAATCAGCTATTCCATCAACATTTACAATTATCCAGAACTATCGTAAAAAATATGAACGAACAGATCACAAGCCTGAATATTTATCATAACCAATGGACAATCTTGAATTATTTAAAGAACTGTGGTTATTCTACCATCAATGACATATCCAATTATCTAGACGTTGATAGCGTGATCATTACCCGTTCCGTGAATAGCATGGAAGAGAACCATATGATCAAACAAGTCCCTGGGAAGGATGAAGAGGAAAAGCGAATTGAACTCACGCCCAGAGGAAAAGAAGTACATATGAAATGCATGAAGATTGCGGATAAGATCGAAGGAAAAGCCTTAGATGGCATTTCCGAAGAGGAGCAGGACTTATTTTTCCAAACACTGCTTAAAATTCTAAATAATATTAGAGATTAATTGCCATCATTCTTTTAAATCCCTTTTATATAAGCGATTCAAAAGCTAGAGCCACGCCTTTTTTAACAGGCGAATCCCTTCTTTGATATCTGATTCAGATAAACCGCCATATCCCATCAAAATGGTTGGATGGTTGTCTTTCTTTGAATGATAAACTGAAGTGGGGTACACCTTCACTCCCTTTCTTTCAGCGGTTTGAATAAGCTCGGCTTCGGATTTATCACTATGGACTTGCACTAGAATATGTAGTCCGGACTTCTCTCCTATTACCGTTATTTGATCATGGAAGGTTTCTTCTAGTTCAGCAAGCAACACTTGATTCTTTTTTCGATACAAGATTCTCATTCTATTCAGATGCCGTTCCCAATGGCCATCTTTTATAAAAAGACAGACCGTTTCTTGGATCATTTTGGAAATGGTCTGTTTGTATCCTTTTAATTTTCTTTGGTAAAGATCGGCTAACTCAGGAGGTAGTACCATATATCCCGCTCTAATCGTGGGAATCAATGATTTAGAAAACGTGCCTAAATAGATTACCCTTCCACCTGTATCCAGACCTTGCAGAGACGGTATAGGTTTGCCTGTATGTCGGAATTCTCCATCATAGTCATCTTCAATAATATAGCCATTCTTTCTACCTGCCCATTTCAATAATTCCACCCTTCGTGATATGGGCATGATCATTCCTAACGGGAATTGGTGAGAAGGGGTAACATAGGCGATATCAGCTTGGCTTTCCTTTAATGATTCCACACACAACCCGCTTTCATCACAAGGAATGAACCTCATCTCAGCTCCCTCCACTTTCAATACTTCTCTCACCCGATGAAACCCGGGGTCTTCCAACCCAAATACTCTCTCCTTGCCAAGAAGAAGCCGCAAAAGATGAATGAAATACTGTGTACCCGCTCCGATGATGATTTGATTAGGGACACACCGCACCCCTCTTGACTGAAAAAGGTAGTCCGCAATTTCGTTCCTAAGACCATGCTCCCCTTGAGGGTCCCCGCTGATGAACATGTCCCTTTCCTGAAGGTACAGCGTATTATTCATGCACTTTTTCCACACGGTATGTGGGAAGGAGTCGATATCCACATGGCCATAATGAAAATCTATCATGTTGGTTACAATTGGCAAAATGGTCTCTGGATTACTAGTCGTGGTTACTTGCTCCATAATGGAAGAAATCCGATCGATTTCCGCTGCGAAATATCCTTTTCTCACCCGGCTCTCCACATACCCTTCCGCGATTAGCTGCTGATAAGCTGAATCCACCGTATTCAAGCCAATACCTAAATGAACGGCTAGCTTTCGTTTTGAGGGTAACTTCATTCCAGCCTTTATTTGCCCATTCTGAATTTCCCTTTTCAAATAGTGATACAGTTGAACATATAATGGTCGATCCTTTGTTTTTTCGAGTTGAAAAGTGATTTCGTACATGGCGCCCACCCCTTTACTGGTTCCATAAATTATAACAGTTCTGGTTCTTATTATAGTACCAGATTTTTTTTATAATCAGGATATTACTTGATTGGAGGAATGAACATGAAGCCGTTTGAATTAACCGGGAAATACGTTTCACTGGTACCCCTGATGGAAAATCATATCGAACCGATTTACACAGCCTCCCTCCCCAAAGAAATCTGGGTGTGGAGTGCGACGAAGATTTTGTCTCATCAAGACGCTGTGGAATTTGTACAGCAAGGCATCTTATCAAGGGAAAAGAATCAGCACCATCCCTTTGCGGTAATCGATTCTTCGACTCAATCGGTTATCGGCAGCACAAGCCTAAGGGATATACGATTCGATAATCAAACAGTGGAAATCGGCTCGACCTGGTATCACCCTTCAAAGTGGAGGACAGCCGTCAACACCGAATGCAAATATTTACTTTTACAGCATGCCTTTGAAACGTGGCACATGAATCGTGTAGAATTCAGGACAGATGAGCTGAACAGAGCTTCACGTGCGGCCATTGCTAGGCTTGGAGCTGTTGAAGAGGGGATGTTACGAAAAGAAAAAGTACTGAAAGATGGGAGAGTCAGAAACACCATGGTGTTCAGCATCCTCAAAGAAGAGTGGCCGAATGTGAAGCAGAAGTTGGAAGGGTTTTTGGGGAAATGAATCAAGAGAGTGCCCATTCATTTGGACACTCTCTTGACCATGGATTAATTTTCGGATGATTGTTTATGAGCTGTACTTTCCTTCTCCTTTTGCTGTAAAGATTCATTCTGCTTTTTAATAGAACGAATGAATATGAATACGACAATAGCGAAAAAAAGTGGCATGAGCAACGCAAACAATAGATAAATGGAATCGCCGAAAAGCATGATTTTTCCTCCTATGCTCTATCCAGTAAGATGGGATGCCTACATTGGATTGATTTCCCTAACGGCATTAGGTGCTCCCGATGGTTTGAGATAAACGAATCATGTCCCTGCACTGTATCCCATTTTCATAAATGGGCTCTGGATAATTCCTCGTGAAAAAATCGCGATCGATTTCGGTTATTCTAAATCCACATTTTTGATAAAGGGCCAGCTGCCCCATCCCTGAATTACCCGTGCCGATTTCGATGGAGTGATACCCCAGTGACTTCGCATGATGAACCGCATGATTGACCAGTCTTTTCCCCTGGCCTTCACCTTGGTATTGTTCCGCTACAGCAACGTTGACGATTTCTATCGTGTCATCGGACAATTCCTTCAAGACATACACGCCGGTTATCAGCCCATCCGATTCAGCGACAAAACACGTGCCCCTCTCCAAATAGGTCTCAACCAATTCTTTTGAAGGATCAGCAAGCAACAGTAACTCCATCGGTGGTGCCTCGCCTGGATTCAAGGGTCTAATTTTCATGACATACTCTCCTAGATTCTATATTCATTTCTTCAACCAACTCTCCCATCAATACCGAGGCGGGAAGCGTTCGACTCCGTTTGTATCCTTCTCCTGCCCATAGAGCCATCAATTCAGGTTCGCCTTTTTGTCCCGCCACCTTTCGCATCTGTTTCGTCATGTGATGAACATAAGGATAGGCTGCCGGGGCGACCCTGTCATATTCCATTAAGAAGCGATTCACCAACCCCCGAGCACGGCGGCCGCTAAATGCCCGGGTGATCGCCGTTTCGGTAAACCGTGGATTATGGAGCGCTGCCTTATGAGCTGGGCTTGCGCCACTTTCCGGGCAACATAGAAAAGCGGTTCCCAACTGTGCCGCTACTGCCCCTGCTGCAAGAACACCGGCAATGTCTTTTCCATCCATCAATCCGCCTGCGGCAATTATCGGCACGTTCGTTTCTTTTTTTACGATCTTGATCAATTCCAAAAGCGCTTGGTCACTTTCTGACTCGTTATCAAAACTGGCACGATGGCCGCCTGCCTCAATCCCTTGTACACAAAGGATATCCGCTCCCGCCGTAACTGCAATTTGTGCCTCTGTAGGGTTCGTCACCGATACCGTAACAAGCGTACCGGCATGTTGGAGTTCCTTGATGATACCGGATTCTGGACACCCAAATGTGAAACTCACAACGGCGACCCGGAGTTCTTTTAACACGGCTATTTTATTGACCCAGTCATCATCGTCGCTCATGGGTTCCCCTATTGAAGCCCCTACACTTTCCGCCTCTTTTTGTATTTTTTCCCGGTAGGCGGTGAGTCTGGATTCATCCACAACCTCTTTACTTGGCACGAACACATTCACGCCAAAAGGCCGCCCAGTCAATCGGCGCACCTCTTCCATTTCGTTTCTCATTTCCTCTGCAGTTTTATATCCAGCTGCGAGAAACCCCAATCCTCCTGCAGCAGAAACCGTTGCGGCCAGTTTCGGTGTGGATGCGCCTCCAGCCATTGGGGCTTGAATGATGGGATATTTCATTAAATCTTGAAGCATTTATAACAGGCCCCTTTCCATTTTTCATGATTCACTTATCAAAGTTATGTTTTCTTGGTATAATGATTGTCTGTAAGAGAAAAGTGTCTTAACTGATCACCCTTTATATCTTGCAAATATAAATCATAGGTGGTAATTAAAAAATGGAAACAAAACCATATAGAGTTTTATTGTATTACTTGTATACACCAATCGAGAATCACGTAGAGTTCGCTGCCGAACATCTTGCGGCATGTAAAGAACTTGAATTGAAAGGCCGGATTTTAGTTGCCCAGGAAGGGATCAACGGTACGGTATCCGGTACAATCGAACAAACCGAAAAATACATGGACATGATGAAAAGCGATCCCCGCTTTGCTGATATGGTCTATAAAATCGATGAAGCCGATGGCCATGCCTTCAAAAAAATGCATGTCCGTCCAAAAAATGAACTGGTTACGCTTCGATTGGAAGATGACGTCGATCCAAACCAGACGACAGGGAATTACTTAAGCCCAAAAGAATTTTACGAGCAAATGCAAGATGAAAATACAGTCGTACTTGATGCGAGAAATGACTATGAATTTGATTTGGGTCACTTCCGCGGCGCAATCAAGCCAGATATCACGAATTTCCGTGAACTTCCGGAATGGGTACGTGAGAATAAAGAGATGTTTGAAGGTAAAAAAATCCTTACGTATTGCACAGGCGGAATCCGTTGCGAGAAATTCTCCGGATGGCTTGTCAAAGAAGGCTTTGAAGATGTCAGCCAGCTTCACGGAGGCATCGCAACGTACGGAAAAGACCCTGAAGTGCAAGGCGATCTTTGGGATGGTCAAATGTATGTATTCGATCAAAGAATTGCCGTTCCGATCAATCAAAAGGAACATGTCATCGTCGGCAGGGATATCTTCTCCGGAGAACCATGTGAGCGTTATGTGAACTGCGCGAACCCGGAATGCAACAAGAAAATCCTTTGCAGTGAAGAAAACGAGCACAAACACTTACGCAGCTGTTCCCACGAATGTCGGGTGCACCCACGTAATCGCTATGTAGTAGAGCATAACTTGTCTGAAGAAGAAGTCGCAGAACGACTACAACTTATTAAAGAAACGGCTACAGCAGAATAAGCCATGAAACCCGAATCAATCGACTCCTTGTCCTGATTCGGTTTTTTTTCATGCTTTTCTCTTACTTCTATATCACGATAGAAAAATCCTTTTTTTTCAGCTTTTTTGTCTATGGTTGAATTAATATGTTGCGTGGTTGAAATATTGCTTGGTATGGTTGAAATAATTCGGATTGCGGTCGAATTATCGCCGTTCGTGGTTGATTTAGGCCAAGCTAAGCTACAAATAGTATGTAAAAAGCGATTCCTCCATAGAAGAATCGCTCATGCCCTTACTTATCTGTGCTTACTACAATCCCGCATGCTTGCCTGTCACCGGCATCACCTGTTTTTAACGTGTCCTCATTCGGGCCCTTTTCTCCATCCGCTTCATAATGGTCAGGAATATTGGCAAAGTTGTCCGGATTTGCATGAACGATGACCGAAAGCTCTTCTTGCTTCAGTTGTTCCACTGTCATGTTATCCAACGCGGCTGTATATTTGGCCGTTCCATCTTCTTTAGCAAAAAGAGGAAGCATATCCCCAGCATGATTGGAGTGCTTTTCATCTGTTGGATTGAAGTGCCCCCCGGCTGTAGTAAAAGGCCCTTCCTTTGCATCCGCTTCACATGCTGCATTTTCATGAATATGAAACCCATGATAACCGGGTTCTAACCCTTCCAGTGCCGCTTCGATCAAGACGGAATTCTCTTCCGCGGAAAAATTGACAGTACCTAAAGTTTTACCCGCAGTATCCTTAACTTCCGCCTGTGCTTGTGGGTCCACTTCCGTTTGGGTTCCCTGTACCGGTTTTGAATCTTCCACGGTTTTGTCTGCATTCGTTGAGTTATCCTCTGAATTGCATCCATACAACAAAAAGGCGGCACATGCTGGCAACAGCAGCTTTTGCTTATAGTTCATCATCAGTACCCTCTCTCTCTCTTTCATTTATGTATAGTCTTCTTAATCATTTCCACTATTTTGAAAGGATAAACAGAGAGAGGGATAAATGGGAAAATAGATTCTATGAGCATGATAAAAAATCTAACTAATCTCACAGTAAAAGATTTTCCATACTAGTTTATTAGACTCACCTCTTATAATGGAATCACCCCAAGAATGATAGCCACGATCGTCATAACAATCGTTGTCCCACAAGCCCATTTAAATAGAAACTTTTGATGATCACCAAAGTCCACACCAACCAGCCCAATCAGAATGAATGTGGCAGGAACCAAGGGTGATAAGGGAAAACCTGTTGTGGAGTGACCTAATAAAGCGGCCCTCCCGATTTCAACTGGGGCAATTCCAAAGTTCGCCGCAGCCTCGCTAATGATGGGAATAATTCCAAAGTAATATGCGTCAGGTGAAAAAATGAAGCCCATCGGAATGCTAGTAAGTGCCACAACAACAGGTAGATGTGCACCAAGCCAATCTGGAATAACGGTCACGATGGAAGAGGCCATCGAATCCATCATCTTCGTTTCCGTGAAGACGCCCGTGAAAATACCCGCTGCAAAGATAAGTGTACAGATCATAACAAAACTATTGGCATGGCTTAATATCCTTTCCTGCTGTTCTTTTGGATTTGGAAAGTTAACGAATAATGCTATGGCAAAAGCCGAAGCGAATAAGATTTGTAGAGGCAACACTTCCATTACCAAAAATACCATTAACGCGATCGTCAATAACCAATTAAACCAAAACTTCATGGTTGTACCATTAGTAGCTTCAACCGCAGCAGCCTGTTCACCCAACCCTGAAGGCATTGGTGTCTGCAATGGAGTGATGCCCAATCTGGCTCTTTCCTTCTTCCCAAGGATATAGGCGGAAAACAGCGTCCATATCAGCCCTGCAATCATGACCGGAATGAGCGGAATGAATAAGTCTGATACTTCCACTTGTAGACTGGCTGCTGCTCTTACCAACGGGCCGCCCCAAGGGATGATATTCATGACGCCTGCAGCTAAAGCAACCACACACGCCAATATAAGCCTATTCATCCCTAACCTTATATAGAGCGGCAACATGGCTGTTACGGTGATCATGAAGGTGGAAGACCCGTCACCATCTAACCCTACTAGCATCGTGATGATGGCAGTGGCCAACACAACCTTTAGTGGGTCCCCCTTCACAAGGCTTAGTATCTTGGTAATCATAGGTTCAAATAAACCAACGTCTAGCATCAAGCCAAAATATAAAATAGCAAATACAATCATAACGGCCGTTGGCGTTACCTTTATAATCCCCGCCATCATCATTTCTCCCATTTCCGACGCAAACCCACCGATCAATGCAAAAAGGATGGCAGTGAAAATGAAGGCAACCACTACAGAAAGGCGCTTTGAAATGACCAAAATAAGAAATGTAAAAATCATGCAAAATCCAAGAATCGATAACATGTAGACTCTCCCCTTACTATTTGAAATATTAACTTTCATCAAATATTTTATATTTTCTGAAAAATTAGTATTTAGTTAGTATAACACTGGGTATTTCATTAAAAAACAACTTTTTCAAACTAGATTTTTTTCTTGCCCTGAAGCATGTCTGAATCAAATACATTTAATAGAATAGGGTAAATCTGTATACTGAATAGTAAATATCAGGTAGAAAGAAGTGTTACATGTATATGGATGTTAAATTGGCCAAACGGAATCTTTTCATCATGTGGTTTGCCAACTTCTTCATCGGTGGTAGCATGACGATGGTTCTTCCCTTCATCTCGTTATACATCGGTACATTTGGCAATTATTCAGCACAATATGTCCAGCATTGGTCGGGGTGGACATTCGGAATTACCTTTGTGACAGCCTTTTTGTTTTCCCCCATTTGGGGACGAATCGGGGACCGTTATGGTAGAAAGAAAATCCTGATTGCCTGCGCCTTCGGTATGGGCCTATCGATTTTCTTGATGGGATTTGTAGAAAATGTCCTGCAGTTGTTCTTATTAAGAATGTTCATGGGCATATTCACTGGATTCATCTCCATGTCACAAGCTTTCATTTCCACACAGACACCTAAAGAGATTGCCGGAAGGGTCTTGGGTACTCTTCAAACGGGAAATATAACCGGCTCCCTTTTCGGACCATTGATTGGCGGCGTACTTGCGGATACTCTCGGCTACTCAACAGCGTTTAAGTTCACTTCCATCACAATTTTCGTCTCTGGACTTCTTGTATTCGCAACCAAGGAATATCAAGTTCAGCGACAAAAAGGAACAAAAGCCAGTTATTCGAGCCGGGAGGTCCTCTCGCACATTTTACGGAACCCCATTCTAGTGAATGTCATGCTCATATCAACGATTGTCCAGGTGGCTCATTTCAGCATCCAACCCATTCTATCTTTATATGTCGGGGAACTGCACGGAACTACTAATCTGGCCTTTTACTCAGGCATCGCCTTTTCCGCAGCTGGTCTCGGAAACTTATTGATGGCCAGGTACTGGGGCAGGATAGGCGACCACCATGGGCATATAAAGATTCTGGTGCTCCTTCTTTTCCTCACAGCACTCGTATATTTGCCTGGAGCTTTCATCAATCACTTTTGGCAACTTGTATTTGTACGGTTTGCATTAGGTATAGTCATAGGGGGAATTATCCCTGTAAGGATTGCCTATATCCGCCAAGAGGCTCCCGTTGCCATGCAGGGGGAAGTGCTTGGATATAATACTAGTCTCCGTTTTTTAGGCAATATCATCGGCCCGGCAATGGGAGGGATGGTTGCAGGGTTTTATGGATTTTCAGCCGTTTTTATAACGACCAGCTTCCTGCTGCTGTTAGCAGGACTGGTCCTGTATTTGGCGTTGCATCGCAACCCGGAGTTGGCCCGGCATTCACATTGATTAGAAGACCTTTAGCAAAAAGAAGACACCCGTTAGATGATCCATCTAACGGGTGTCTCCTTTTTCATTCAAACTTACCCAACAAGATGGTTGGACCCTCTCTGTAACAGAACTTTTCTTTGCCCAATTTCTTAGAAATTTTTTTTTACATAGCTATAATAAAATAATATAATATACCTAGTAATATATACCTAACAAGGGGTGTCAACATGTATCCGACCTTCACATATTATGCAAAAGTTCACATCATCAAGGATCAGCGTTATTGTGAATGTGGAATTATTCATAACTACCGGGGAATATTCGAGAAAAAAGACCTGAAGAAGGTTAAGTTTAAATCGGTTTCCGATATCACCTGCAGATCTTGTCGGGAAAAGTTCTTAAACGAAAACCCTAAGACCTAGGAATATCTATTCGTTCCCTCGTTTTCCTCCTTCTGTTTTTTTAAACATTATCGTGTTTTTCTGGATAATTATAGATTTGATTCTTTTTTATGTTAAGATTATTTAAGGTGAAAATCCACAAACCAGACATATCAAGCTTTTGTCGCGGTGGGTAGATTTCCAAGATTTACTTTCTTCTTGGTTTTTTTTGCCTAAAATTAGTTTAAAAGAGGGTTAAAATGCTTTTTCCTACTATCAAAACGGATGAAAGACACATCGTAAAAGACAAACATACCTGTGTATGTGGTACGAGATACAATGTATTCGCTATGTTAACCAGAAGAGATCTTAGAAAGATCATCTTCAAGCATTATAAAGAAGTAACCTGTACAGCATGTAAATCTAGCATTATACATAAAGAAGAATAAGTAGGACATGCCCCCTCCTCTCTCTAATGCTTCAACATACTCATGCAATCAAGTCCACCCCTTTCATAGTATTATTTCATTCATCCCACAGTGTAAGGAACCGGAATTTACTTATGACTCGTAAGTTCAACAAAAAAAGACCATTACGGGTCTTTTTTTGTTGAAGGTGGCCCACTTGGATCTTTCTATTTGGCCTAATTGATATAAATAAGGAAATTTCCATTCAATTATGAATCCATAGATAGAATAATGAAGTCATGCTATAATCTAGTACGTTACAATAGCCAATCCATACTTATATAGAGAAAAAGGAAGTGTCGTTTTGAATATATCTACATTAAAACAGGAGTGGTTTTGCAACGTTCGCGGAGACGTACTTTCCGGAATCGTCGTTGCCCTGGCCTTAATTCCTGAGGCAATAGCTTTCTCCATCATTGCCGGGGTCGACCCGATGGTGGGATTGTATGCTTCCTTCTGCATCGCCATCGTCATCTCCTTTGTTGGTGGAAGACCAGGCATGATTTCAGCGGCGACCGGGGCGATGGCACTCGTGATGGTTGACCTTGTAAAGGATCATGGCTTGAACTATTTACTTGCCGCAACTATATTAACTGGGATCCTTCAAATTCTACTGGGCGTCTTTAAGATTGGGAAGCTCATGAAGTTTATACCGAAGCCGGTTATGACTGGCTTTGTGAATTCTTTGGCCATTATGATTTTCATGGCTCAGCTCACTCATTTCAAAGGGGAAACGTGGGTCATGTATGTCATGACAGCTGGTTCACTTGCCATCATCTACCTATTCCCACGGATAACCAAGGTCGTTCCTTCCCCGCTGGTCGCAATCATCTTCATGACCATCGTGGCCGTTGCAACAGGGGCTACTGTACGGACCGTAGGCGACATGGGGCAATTGAGCGAGGCTCTTCCCATGTTCTTGATTCCGGATATCCCTTTGTCATTCGAGACATTGGCCATCATTTTTCCTTATTCCATTGCCCTAGCGTTTGTCGGATTGCTTGAATCCTTACTAACGGCTCAAATCGTTGACGAAATGACCGATACGGATAGCAATAAAAACCGGGAGGCCAAAGGTCAGGGAATAGCGAACATCGTGGCCGGTTTCTTCGGCGGTATGGCCGGATGTGCAATGATTGGACAATCCGGTATCAACATCAAGTCCGGGGGACGAGGTCGACTGTCCACTTTCGTCGCCGGGGCCTTTTTGTTAATCTTGATCGTGTTATTGAATGATGTCCTCATTAAAATTCCGATGGCCGCCCTTGTTGCGGTCATGATCATGGTTTCCATCGGGACGTTTGATTGGTCCTCCTTGAAGAGGCTCCGTATCACGCCTAAAACCGAGGCGATAGTCATGATCGTAACGGTTATCGTTGTTCTTTATACGCATGATTTATCCAAAGGCGTATTCGCCGGGGTACTCTTGAGTATGATTTTCTTCTCGGCTAAAATTTCAAAAGTGTCTGTCGAGAAAACAGCGGACAACCAGGATCGGCAAATCACTTATCGAATAAAAGGCCAGGTGTTTTTTGCATCGGTCCAGGACTTCATTTCGAAGTTTGATACGAAGGAAAAAGCAGATTCCATCATCATTGATTTTTCCAATTCGAAAATATGGGATGCCTCGGCTGTAGGAGCCGTCGAGAAAGTCATCTTAAAATACAGAGTACAGGGGAAAACGGTTCAAGTGCTTGGCCTTGATCAGGAAAGTTCTCAGCTGCTAAAGAGCCTCGCCTCATATGAAAAGTAAAAGGATGCATGGCTCCCCTGCATAAATTCTTGCTGAACCGCCAAACTAGAGTGAATGATACTCTGGATTGGAGGGAAAATCATGTCATCCGAACAGGATTATACTGCAGCAGATTTATCACCTGACCTTCTCAATGAGTTAAAACTCTTTGAAGGAAAAATACGTGAGGAATCAAACAAAGAGCTTATCGTGATTGCGTATGAAAAAGAGAAAGAAGCGTTGAATTGAAAAAAGGACTCGAAGCCACTTTCAAAGTGGCTTCGAGTCCTTTTTTTATTACTTAGCGAAGATGTCGGTTAAAACTGGTACAATTTGTTTTTTACGTGACACGACGCCTTCCAATACAGCAATGTTCTTATTCAATGTTACGTTATACGCTTTCTCCACTGCATCCGCTGATGCTCCTAGAGCCAAGGCAACGGAATCATTCGTTAAGATATCCGTTACGACGAATAAGAATAAATCCAATTCTTTCGCGGCAATAACTGCATGAATCGCTGCTTCAATTTCTGATTGCTTTGCAAGCACTTCATTCGGGTCAACAGCATTCACTTGAGCAATCTCAACTTTTGCCGTTCCCATTGAAAATTCTTTTGCATCAAGTGTGATGAGCTGATCGATGGTTTTGTCACTCAGGTCAGCACCCGCTTTTAGCATCTCCAAGCCATATGTTTCAGCATTCACGCCAGCAATTTCCGCTAATTCCATAGCAGCTGCGACGTCTTGCTCCGTGCAAGTAGGCGATTTGAATAATAAAGAGTCGGAAATGATGGCTGAAAGCATAAGTCCTGCAATGGCTTTAGGCACTTCAATTCCGTTTTCTTTATAAATCTTATTTAAAATAGTAGCCGTGCAGCCAACTGGTTCTGCGCGGTAATATAAAGGATCACTTGTTTCGAAATTAGCGATACGATGATGGTCGATGACTTCCAATACGCGTACCTGGTCAATGTCTTCGGCACTCTGCTGACGTTCGTTGTGATCGACTAAAATCACGCCATCCGCTTCCCCAGCCACTTTTTCAACAAGGCGGGGTGCTTCGAATTTAAATTGGTCCAACGCATATTGTGTTTCACCATTCACTTCACCAAGACGAACAGGTTCAGCTTGGATGCCCAGCTGCTTTTTTAGGTCAGCATAAGCGATTGCTGAACAGATAGTGTCGGTATCCGGATTCTTATGTCCAAAAACTAATATTTTTTCCACGATTTTTTCTCCTTTTTCCTAAATGATTTGGCAGGGATTTTTCTTTTCATAACCAGAATCCCTAGTTTTGCTATGCAATTTATTTTAACACAAAAACCCTGACATTCCGCGATGGAATTTTGTATTCCTCCCTATATTCTTTCATCATCCTCTTCCTTTATCCGACCTTGTCAATAGATATGAATCAGTTTTCACAAATATATATGTTGAATTATCAGCATGGATGGCTTACGATAATATAAGCATACATACTAGATATTGACTTTTCCAACAACATAAATAACTATATATAGAATTATTAACCAAGGTGCCAGAGATGGCTGAAAAGGGAATCCGGTGTGAACCCGGAACTGTCCCCGCAACTGTAAATGTGACGAAATGAGAAAACCACTGTATAGCTCTCTATACGGGAAGGACTCAAAGTAGGATGATCATGAGTCAGGAGACCTGCCTGGTTTTTTCAAGTTTCTTATTCTTCGGGGATTGAGATGATGAAACGATAGTGTAACGGCTATTTTTTCATGGCTCTTTTATCCTATCGTTTGATCCGCTCAATTTATTGGGCGGTTTTTTTTTATTCGCGTACATTTAAGAGGAGGAACATTTATGACTCAAACATATAACCCTACCATAAAAAATGACACAGAAACAAATTCAATCCAGCTGGACATGTTATCCAAGGATTTCGAAGGCAGTCTTGATATGGAAAAGTTCAAAAAGCGTTTTACTAAATGGCTCGATCGCAAAGGTGATGCTTCAGAAGAACAAACATCGAAAAAGTTGATCCAGCTTGCACTTGAAAGTGTCGATATCGATGCCCCAGACTGGACATTCGTCGCCGCAAGGGAACTATTGAATACCATGTATCGTGATGCCCAAAAGAACCGGGGCTATGAAGGCCGGAACTATGGACCTTTCTATGAATTGATTCAAGAACTCTCTCAGCAGCATGAAGGGCAACGTTACCCTGTTTATAAAGCAGAGCTTCTCGACTCCTACACAAAAACGGAAATCGAAGAATTGGGTTCGGTCATCGATCCGGAAAAAGATAAACTATTTTCATATATCGGAATCTATCTTTTGAATGATCGCTACTTGGCCCGTCCAAAAAAAGACAAGGTCTATGAACTTCCCCAGGAGCGCTTCATGATCATTGCCATGGAAATCATGAGACTGGAAAAAACGGAACACCGCCTGCAGCTTGTCAAAGAGGCCTACTGGGCAATGTCGAACCTATATATGACGGTTGCGACCCCTACCCTTTCAAATGCCGGCAAAACCCACGGGCAATTGAGTTCATGCTTCATCGATGCAATCGAGGATTCCATCGACGGAATTTATCAATCAAACTATGATGCCGCAAAAGTTTCCAAGTTCGGTGGCGGCGTTGGTCTATATGTCGGAAAAATCCGTTCGCTCGGTTCTGATATCCGCGGTTTTTCCGGTAACAGTTCAGGCACGACTCCCTGGATTCGCCTCTTTAACCAAACGGCCGTCAGCGTCGATCAATTGGGACAACGTAAAGGCGCAATCGCCATCTATCTGGATGCGTGGCATAAGGACATCATGAGCTTCCTTGACTTGAAGACGCAAAACGGCGATGACCGCCTAAAGGCGCATGATATCTTCACTGGTGTCTGCATCCCCGATTTATTCATGGAAGCCGTGCGTGACCGGAAAGATTGGTATCTCTTCGACCCGCATACCGTGAAGCAAACCCTTGGGTTCTCCCTCGAGGATTTTTATGACGAGAAAAAAGGGGATGGCAGTTTCAGGGACCATTACGCCCTTGCTGTAGAGGCGGCGGAGAATGGCATACTTCCAGGCTATAGTTTCGAGAAAATCAAAGCGATGGACATTATGAAAGGCATCATGATTTCACAATTAGAAGAAGGCGTACCCTATATGTTCTACCGGGACGAAGTGAACAGAAAGAACCCGAACAAGCATAAAGGGATGATCTATTGTTCTAACCTTTGTACGGAAATCGCCCAGAACTTAAGCCCTTCAACGATCACCGACGAATATGAAACGGAAGATGGCGATGTCGTCGTAGTTCGCAAAAGCGGGGATTTCGTTGTCTGCAACCTTTCTTCCATCAACCTGCCACGCGCGATGAACAGCGATGTATTGGAGAGACTGATCCCGATTCAGATCCGCATGCTCGATAACGTCATTGACGTGAATACCTTACCGGTCAAGCAAGCTTCCATTTCGAATAAGCGCTACCGCTCAATCGGCTTAGGAACTTTCGGGTGGCATCATTTACTCGCGACGCAAAATATCTACTGGGAGTCCGATGAAGCCGTTCAGTACGCCGATACCTTATATGAGAAAATCGCTTATTTAACCATTAAAACATCCAATGAATTGGCCAAGGAAAAAGGAACCTACCCATACTTCGAAGGGTCCGATTGGCAAACGGGGGAGTATTTCGACCTTCGTGACTATAGAGATCCAAAATGGTTGGAATTAAAAGAAGAAGTGCAGCAGTATGGTACACGAAACGGCTATTTAATGGCAATCGCCCCCAATTCATCGACTGCCAAAATCGGTCATTCCACGGATGGCATCGACCCGTTATATGAAATCGAGTTTTATGAAGAAAAGAAAAACTTCAAATTTAAAGTGACAGCGCCTGGATTGACGCCCACTACGTATGAATACTATAAAAAAACGCGCTTCCATTTGGACCAAAAGGAAAGCATCAAGCAAAATGCAGCACGTCAACGTCATATCGACCAAGCCATCAGCTTCAACCTGTATGTACAAAACACGATCAAGGCTAAAGTGTTATTGGACATACACCTAACAGCATGGGAAAGCGGATTGAAATCGACTTATTATCTTCGTTCCACTTCATCCGAATACGACAATGCCTGTGAGAGCTGCTCCAGTTAACGAGTGGGAATGGAATTTACTTTATTGAAGGAGATTTTACAGATGACAAACCATATCAAGAAAATCAGGATGCTCGAACCAACCCATCCTACCAAGGCAACCGGCGTTTTCAAAGGAGAAGCATCAGGCTTTCTCCTTTGGAACGACATTCAGTATGAAAAATTCTATGATACCTATACACAGCTCATCAACAATTTTTGGAAGCCATCGAGCGTGAACATGATCCAGGATAAAAAGCAGTGGGGTGAATTGGATGAGGATATCCAGGATGCTTTCCTCGACATCCTCACGATGATTGCCGGGATGGACAGCCTGCAAACACCAACATTAGTGGAGATCCTTCGATACATCAAGGATCCGGCAGCAAAGGCGATCCTCGCCAACATGGCCCAGCAGGAATCCATTCATAATGAATCGTATTCTTACATCCTTGCTTCCTTGATTCCTGTCGGCAAGCAAAAACAGCTTTTTGACCGGATCAAAGAACACCCGGAAGTAATCAAGCGGAACCATCCGATCGTGGATGCCTACCAAACATTTGTGGACGACCCTAGCCCTCAGCACTTATTCGAGGCGCTCATCCATTCCACGAACCTTGAAGGGATCTATTTTTACCTGGCTTTCGCCTTCTACTACAATCTGGGCCGGCAAAATCTGATGACCGGTTCGGCAACGATGATTTCCTATATTCATCGCGATGAAATGGTCCACTTCGATTTCATTGGCATGCTTGTACAAATTTTAATGTATGAATATCCGGAACTGAATAATGAAGACAATACGAAGTTCATCTATACGACGATTGAAAAGGCCGTCGAGCTTGAAAAAGAATGGTCCGAATATATGCTTGAGGATATCCAAACAAAAGCAGATCTCGATTTGGACGAGTTCAACGAGTATATTGAATATATCGCCAACAAACGATTACGCATGCTTGGACTTGAAAACTTGTATCAAGAGTATAGCGAGAACCCGATGCCCTGGATCAAAACGTTCGACGATGAATCCATCGGGCTGACGAAGACCGACTTCTTCGAGCAAAAATCAAGGACCTATAGCCAAGTAAATGCAAGCAACGGGTTCGATGAGCTTTAAAGCCGCCATCGTCTATCATTCGGCAGGCGGCAATACAAAGGCGCTTGCTGAAGTCCTTGCATCCCTTTTGCCCGAAGCAGAGCTATTTCGGGTTCTTGAATTTGATATACGTACAGTGCATGAGTATGATTCGTTGATTGTCGGTACTTATACTTGGGGAAATGGCGAGCTTCCTGCCAGAATGTCCGCCTTCTATTCGGAGCTAGAGCAAATGCCGATTTCCCACCTGAAAACAGGAGTCTTCGGAACGGGTGAAACCAATTACAATCATTTTTGCGGAGCCGTCGACCAATTTCGGGACATGCTATTTGCCAAGAGCCAATTGGTCGCTACATTGAAAATCGAACAAATGTATCAAGAAGCTGACCTACCCAGGATAAAAAAGTTCGCCTCTCTATTTACAAACTAACAAACTCCCAAGCTTGTAAATACAAAATAAAAAGACCCCAAATTGGGGTCTTTATTAACATTCAATTATTTTTGAACGTTAGCAGCTTGTGGTCCACGAGCGCCTTGCTCGATTTCGAAAGAAACTTCTTGGCCTTCTTCAAGTGTTTTGAAACCTTCACCTTGAATAGCTGAGAAATGTACGAATACGTCGTCTTGTCCTTCAACTTCGATGAAACCGAAACCTTTTTCTGCGTTGAACCATTTTACTTTACCTTGTACCATGTTAGTTCCTCCTGTGTTTGGAAAAAATCCATTTTTATACTATTTTTGGTTCTGGATAATGTCTCAAGAGGAACCCTAAAACGGTAAATCCTTCTATCAAACAACTTATTCCGAACAAAAATAATTACCCATATTATATCATGGGTAATTAACTGAAAACAATATTAATGGGAGTAATTTTGCCGACAAATTATCCTAAAATTCTACATTTTTCTTTTTTTGCTTTGACGGAATCCTTCATCCAATAAGTAGCGCTCCGCTTCGATTGGACTTTCGAAACACTCCTCTAAGTTCGGTCCTGAGTATACGTTCCAAAGCTGATCTTCTCTAACAAGCGAAAGCTCCTGCTTTTCACGGCCAATCCAAGTTCCCTCCAACCTAGCGAACTCATCGTCCGCCTCCTCTTCTTGCATAACAGGAGGTTCGGATAAATAGGATAGGGCAGTTTTGATCAATGCTTTTAATTCCTCTTCGGAATAGTCACGTATATTGATGAATCCTTTGCGGTCTGTTTCCTTCTTTTTCAAATGCCCTGCGTATACGAAGCCATTGCCATTCGGATGCAGGTGCTGTACGACAATTTTCTTCTCCTGAACACTGCCGGGAAAATGGAAATTGACGCGTCCTAGTGAAACATCTTTCCGTTCTAATTCCGGGAAAGTTTCAATGATACTTAATTTTTCTTCAAATGTTAACAAATTTCTTCCTCATTTCATTAGTTCATCTTGTTTGTCGATTATAACACAAGAAACCATCATTCTGTTTACCTACTTCTATTATAATGGATTTTAAGGAGATGATTTACGCATGATGATGAATATTCCAGAATTACGCTCCATCCATGGACAACAACTGTTTTCCCTTCAAAAAAAAGCCTATGCAGTGGAAGCGGAATTAGTTAGATTTGACGAAATACCCCCATTGGTAGAAACGTTTAATCAATTCTTACGCTGCAAAGAAACATTTATCGGTTTTTTTGTTGACGATACGGTTGCCGGGGCCATTTCCTATAAAAGTGAAAATGGACTGATAGAGATTTGCCGATTGGTCGTACACCCAGATCATTTCCGAAAAGGCATTGCACAGGCCCTTCTTACCCACCTACAACTGACGATTCCATGGAAGAAGCTATCCGTTTCGACCGGTACCTTGAACATGCCTGCACGTAAACTGTATGAAAAAAATGGCTTTATTCATAAGAAAGACGTGGAAGTCGCACCTCAATTTTTCATTAGTTTATACGAAAAATAATCATTTTATGTACGTCACGATGAAAAGCATGATGAAAGAGATGGCGATGATCACACCGACCCATAGCCAGGCTAGAGTCATATTCCCTGAATCCATGGCTATATATATCGCGGTCGGTATCGTCTGGGTCTGTCCCGGGATGTTTCCAGCAAACATGAGTGTCGCCCCAAATTCCCCCAAGGCTCTTGCTGAACTCAATATCGCTCCGGTCAGGATGGATTTGCCGGCTAATGGAAGGGATACATACCAGAATAACTTCCATTCACCCGCTCCATCCACTCTCGCGGCATTTTCTATTTCTTCATCTATGCCCTCAAAGCCCGTTTTGGCCGATTGGTACATAAGCGGGAAGGCTACAACGGTAGAAGCAATAACCGCCGCCCACCAGGTGAACATGATTGGTTGGCTAAACACCTTCTCGATGACTTGACCTAGCGTTCCGTTTTTACCGAAAAACACGATCAGTAAAAAACCAACGACGGAAGGCGGCAATACAAGGGGCAACAAAAACACGGTTTCCAGGATGACCCTTCCTCTGAAGCGCTTTTTGGCCGTGATGCGGGCAAGCATGATTCCTATAATAAAGACGAGGATTCCCGAGATTCCGGCTATCTGAACGGACAGTCTAACAGGTGACCAAAAGTCCGCGGTCATGACCCTTGCCCCACAGTCGACATCATCAATGAAGGAAAACGCAACAGTTGCTCTTCTAAGAAATAGTTTTCCTTAGCTAAAAACGGCTCAGCCACCCTCATCCTATTCCCCGGATTTCCTTCAGATGCAGGCACTCCCGATAATTTAAACATCCACATTCGAATTCTCCCTTTTCAAAAAAAACTTTTAAGTTTATTTTTCTTGACATATTGCTGACACATACAAACGTTAAAGTAAGAGTATAACAAATACAAAATAATTTTAACCCATAAACTAAAAAAGCAAAAACCCAAAAAAAACCTATAAAAAATATGAAACCTTAAGGGAGTCGATTTTAATGGTTACAATTTATACTACACCAAGCAGTTTAGCATGTCGTAAGGCAAAAGCTTGGCTTCAAAAAAATGAAATTTCCTACAATGAACGGAACTTATATTCTCAACCTTTATCTATAGAAGAAATCAAAGCGATTTTACGTAAAACGGAAGGCGGTACAGATGAAATCATCTCAACCCGTTCCAAAAAATTCAAAAGCTTGAATATCGATATAAACAATACCCCACTTAACGACCTTTGTACGCTCATTCAAGCAAATCCAGATTTATTACGTCGCCCGATCATTTTTGATCATAAGAATTTGCATGCTGGCTATAATGAAGAAGAAATGGGCCGCTTCCTTCCAAGAAAAGTCCGTCACATTCAATTGTGGCGTGCCATCAGCCAACTCGCCTAATCAACTATACCTGACAAAAGGGTTGTCCACTAGAAATGGACAACCCTTTTTTTGTTATACCCGCGCTGATTTCTCTACTGTAATGGTAAAAATCGTCCCTTGTTCATTGCTTTCTTTCAACACGAGGTCTCCCTTTTGTGCTTTAGCAAGCATCTTGCTGAAGGGAAGGCCCAATCCTAATCCACGCACTTTCAGTTTTTTGTTTTCGCCCCGATAAAAGGGTTCGAACACATACTGTTGTTCATGTTGCGGAATGCCGCGTCCACTATCCTTCACGTCGATTCCTATTCGGGAATCTTCCAGATCATAGAGACCTATCTCGATTTGACCATTGCCATCCAGGGAATGCTTCGCATTGTTCAACAGATTTATGATAATTTGCTGCATCCGCAGTGAATCAATCTGCCCATGAATCGGTTCATCCGGAACCTGCACATTCAGGGTGAAGTTCTGATCCTCCTGGGTAATCTGCCAACGATAAGCGATCTCCTGAATGAATGTATTTAGATTTTCTCTTTCCAATCGAATTTTAAAGGCACCGGCCGACATTGCATTATAATCCAGCAAATCCTCGATCATCACCTGTAGGCGTTGAGTTTCCTTCAAGGATATATCAAGAAATTCCTTACTTTGCTCGCCAGTAACCACGTCATCCCTTACCGCTTGAATCAACCCGCTAATGGATGTGACCGGTGTTTTCAGGTCATGGGTGACACCAGCAAGCAATTCGGCCCGTAATTTCTCCATGAGTTTCAACCGGTTTGTCATTTCCTTGAAGGATTCCACGAGTTCGTATATCTCTTCTTCGCGTATCTCCTCTTCTTCTTTAAAATGGATATCATAGTTGCCTTCCCGCACTTGGACAGCAGCGTTAGCCACATCTTGGATGGGTCTCGATATCTTTCTTGAAAGAAAATAAATGACGCCCGTCCCAAGGCATAGCAAACCTCCTATCAGGAATGCAAGCAAACCGTGATCCTGGTTGACTTCCTTCAATGCCCCTTCTTCCTGGGCAATGACGACCCACCCCTTTGTCTCGCCTTCAAATGTGATCGGCGACTTGACGACAAATACCTTGTTTTCGGAAATCTTGACCTTCTGGATCAATTCCTGACTATCCATGATGGCGTGAGGAAGCTTACTATTATCTTCATTAAGATATAATTGAGGCATCGTATAGATGATACTGCCATCAGGATCAACGATATAAATGATCGGTTGCTTATTGAGCTGAAGGATTTTTTCCCTTTCTTCCACGATTTCGGAAAGGATGGGACCAACGACAATTTGGCCATTCTCCTTCATTGCCCGGTCGGACGTTTCATCCGCTAAATACTTAAGAAGGCTCAGCCTATATTCCAGGGCCGTTTTTTCCATCCACCATAAGGAAAAGACAGATAATAACAATAAGCCCGAAATCAACGTCAATACATATCTTTTTGTCCAATAGAGCTGCAAGGTAGTCCGTTTCCTAGTTTTCATAGACACTCAATTGATACCCCAATCCACGCAACGTTTTAATCTCCCCTTCAGATGATGGCCAGGCATCGAGGGCTTTCCTGATTCGTTTGATGGCCAAATCCACGGCACGGTCACTTCCGTCATAGTCTATGCCCCACACCTGATCGAGGAGTTGCTCTCTCGTGAAAATATGATTGGGGTGCTTTGCGAAAAAAATGAGCAATGACAAATCACGGGGCGTCAAGCTGATTTCCTCCCCTTTTAAGTGCACCGCATAGGCCTTGTTATCAATGGACAAGCTGCCAAATTGATGTACATGTTTTTCTTCGACTACAGGTGTCGAGCTCCTCCTTAAAACGGCATGCACCCGGGCCATCACTTCTTCCGCCACAAAGGGCTTGGAAATATAATCATCCGCTCCCGACTTAAAGCCGGATAGGCGGTAATCCACATCATTCAATGCCGTCAGCATGATCACAGGACACATATCCTTCTCCCTGATTTCTTTCAAGATGTCCCAGCCCTCTTTACCAGGCAGCATCACATCAAGTAGAACCAGATCAGGGTTCGTTTCTTCGAAGGTCGGAATAGCCTTGAGTCCATCGAAAACTTGTACTACTTCCATCCCTTCACGCTGTAAATATGCTTTCAACACCATCGAAATGGCAATTTCATCTTCAACGACTAGAATTTTTTTCATAAAGGAATTCCTCCTTCTTAAATTATAGTTGAATCATATTGCATTATCCAACCTAACTGTGCATCAGTCTTTTATCCCCCATCATATCCCCTTAATGTGTCAGGAATATGTTCATCTAATCATTCCTCGACATTTTTGGACACTTCTCGGTTTCATCCGAAATACGACACATCAAAAAAGCCGGCTTCATCGATGAGCCGGCCTTGTTTCAATTACATGTCTCATGCGGGTTCGGGCACCCCACATCCTGTTTTTCCACTTGGATCGTGCTATGTTCAATCCCATGTCGGTCATGAAGCAGTTTTTGGGCAACAACAAGGGTTGAATCGTGGTCTCCACCAGCATCAATGACGACATGACAGCTTAACGAGAGAAATCCGGAGGTAATCGTCCAGATATGGAGGTCATGGACATCCGATACATGCGGCAATTCCTTCAAATTCTCTTTCACTTCTTCCATGTCGATTCGTTCTGGTGTGCCTTCCATTAGAATATGGAAAGAATCGCGCACCACTCTATACCCACTTATAACTATTAGAATGGCGACAATCATACTCGCGATGGGGTCCGCCATTCCCCAATCGAAAAAGTAAATCAATAGTGCTGCCACAATGGCGCCCACTGAACCGAGCATATCGCCGATTACATGTAAGAAAGCACTCCGTACATTCAGGTTCTCATCTTTATCGCCACTCATTAGAATCCATGCGGCAATGATATTCACAAACAAGCCAATGATTGAAATCATTAGCATTCCCAAACTTTGAACCTCAGGCGGATCTACAAACCTCCGAATCGCCTCTACGAAAATGAATACCGAGATTACGATTAACGTCAAACCATTTAAACAAGCGGCAATGATTTCGAAACGCTTGTATCCAAAGGAATTAGATTGGGTCGCCTTTCGCTCGCCTAGCCTAATCGCTGCATAACTGAGCCCCAAAGCCGCTGCATCGCTCAGCATATGCCCTGCATCCGATAGCAAGGCCAGACTATTCGTCATGAACCCTCCAATCACTTCGATTACCATGAATGTCGAGATCAGCACAAACGACGCCAACAGAGCTTTTTTATTATCTGAATGATGATGGTGGTGTCCGTGGTCATGGGAGTGACCCTCATGATGTCCCATGATTTCCCCTCCTCTCGTATCTATAACCTTATATATAGTATGGGATAATTTCAGAATGGTTTCAAATGATTGACTTACCCATTTAAAGCGTAAAAGGTACGGGAGGGCAAAAAAAACACTGCAGGCGATGTCCTACAGTGTCCTAACAAGCTATCCTTCATTTTGCATGGTATCATCGACGATCGCACGCAGGTCCTTATTGAATAATTCATCATTGCAGACGAGGCTATGTTGCTGCTCTGCATTTTCGGGATCTTGAAGATGACGGTTCTGTTCCGAATCCTTCATGGGACTCTCCTCCTCGAATATGTAACAGTTTGACTTTTATCATATCCTCAGGAAGATGTTTTATGCTTGGATCTATATCATCTGATTTCCATGAAAGGCACGTATAATGAATTCATGCTCCGGGACCTGTAACTTTTTGTAGGACGAAAGAAAGGCAGCATTATCATACGACGCATTTCCCAGATGAACCTGAATGCCGTTGTCCTCGATGGTAACCACGGCATACCGTGCAATTGGTTCACTATTGCACCCAAGCGATCCGGGATTCAGGAAAATCGTTTGGTCGTTTTGAAAGTGATGAAGAGGATGATGATGCCCAAATCCTATCAAATCTTCTGACCGATTTCTAAAAAGGGCCTCCAAGTTAGCTAAATTGGGTTCAACGATCTTGCTGAAGGGATTTTCACTGATGTGTGCATTCCCCTTTTCCTTTTCCATATGATAATGGGTGAAGAAAAGAGTGCGGTCATGAACCGGAACCTCCAGGGTGCGAGGCAGTTTTTCCAGGAGCGGCACGAATAGGGGGTCCATCCTTTTCGCAATCCATTCATGGTGCTCTTTAACATGGACATGTCCCGTTGGATGTTCCTCCCCTTTAACAATGGCCAATACGGCTTCATCATGATTTCCACTGATCATCGTTAGGTCATCTCTCGAAAATAACAAATCCAAGACGTCATTGGTATCGGGTCCTATTGCGATCATATCCCCCAAACAATAGATTCGCTCCACTTCATTTCTTTCATCAATTTCCTTAAGAACGGCTTTCAATGCCGAAGCATTGCCATGTATATCTGTCATAATCGCAACTTTCACGGAGAAGACCAGCCCCCTTCTATATATGTGGTATATTATAACATCTTTAAAATCCAGGAAAAATTATTCGGGCTCATCTCCCCCTGTCTACCCACGCCCATTTTTAATGAATAAGCAAACACTTCGGCCTAGAATACATAGTATGGAGTATTCCCAGTAAAGATGTTTTGCTAGGTATGTAAATCATAAATGTTATGAGGAGGAAGTTAAATGGGTGGTTATAATAATAATAATGGATGTAACAATGGATGCAATGATGGGTGCGGTGGCGGAGGTTTCGATAACGGCTTTGCCTTATTGATCGTATTGTTCATCTTACTAGTCATCATTGGTTGTAGCTGGGGCTTCGGCGGCGGCGGAGGTTATGGCGGCGGAGGTTACGGCGGATGCTGCTAACAAATTAAATAAAACAAGGCGCCTATACCAGGCGCCTTCTTTGTTATTGATTCGTTTTTCTTTTCTTTGCTTTGAAGAACAGCCAAATGACGATCAGGACGATTGGGATGAGCAAGAAATTCGCGTATTGCGCGAAAATCGCTCCAGCTTGCTCCCATTGCGGCCCTAACTTATATCCTAGATATACATAAATCGTGGTCACGGGAAGCATCGCCAAGTATGTATAAAGCATGAATTTCCAGATATTCATTTTCAAAATACCACAAGGTAATGAAATGGCCGTCCGGATTCCGGGAACAAATCTTCCGAAAAATGCAATTCCCGCTCCATACTTATCGAAGAAGTACTCAGCCTTGTTCAGCTGTTCCTCTTTCACCAAGAAGTACTTCCCAAACTTCATTACTAGCGGCCTTCCCCCATACTTTCCTAGGGCGTAAAGTGTCAATGGACCCGTTACCCCACCAATTGAACCAGCCAGTATCGTCAAGACTAAATTCCATTCACCTTGATATACCCAATAGCCGGCAAGCGGCAGAACGACTTCAGCTGGGATGAATTCAAATGTTAACGCAAGCAACACCCCGAAATAAGATAAAGATTTAAACGCTTCGATCATATCCATGATCAAAGATTCCATAGAGGTTTCCCCCTTTCTGACAATTACATATAAAAAAGGATGCCCCCGCTGTTCACGGGCACCCTTTGTTTGCTAAAAGGACAGTTACCGGTATCTATCGTGTGGATTTTATACCTATTACACATTTTTTCATACCGTAATCCTATAACAACGGTTCATAAAGAGTCAACGTTTTATTACCGGGATATTTTTCTAGTACCGTTGGAGGATAGTCTCTTCCCTGCATTCATCGCTACTTATACCTATACTAGTCTACACTATATAGATTTTTCATTTCACCCTTTCCGCAAAAACAACGAAAGAAGGCGATCCAAATATAGGAGAATCACCTTCTTTCCACTTCATATAATATTGTAATATTAGATGTGCAATTCGATTTCCCTACTATTTTAGCCACGTTCCCCGCGCCTGTTTCCTGATTTCGCCCTTATCATAGACTAGCTTTCCCTTGTTGAAGGTGGCGGTTATTTGACAGGGGAAGGTGTGGCCCATATAGACACTTTGCTTATGCTTGGCATAAAAATTGTCCCTACTGACTGTATAGTTTTGACTCAGGGAAATAACAGCAAGATCCGCATCCATTCCTTCCTTGATTTGTCCCTTCCTTGAAGAAAGTCCAAATCGCTCAGCAGGTGCTGCCGCTATCCAATCAGCCAATTTCGGTAAAGGAATATCGTATGTAATGGCCAGTTCGATCATCGATAGTAAGGAAAACTGCCCGCCACTTATTCCACCCCATGCCTCGAACAGGTTATGCACCGCAGGATCCTTCATTTCATAAGGACTTGGGGAGTGATCTGATGAAATCATGTCAAACCTTCCTTCTATTAATAAAGCAATTAACTTTTCCTGTTCGTCCCTCTCACGGAGTGGAGGTGCGCATTTTGCGACCGACCCTTTCTCGATGAGTGTAGCTTGATTGAATAGTAGATAGTGAGGACAGGTTTCGACGGTTACATCCAGGCCACGTCGCTTGGCCCGTTCTATCTTTTCTATCGCCAATGCACTGCTGATGTGGACAAAATGCAGTCGGCATCCTGTCAATTCTGCATATGTAATGGCTCGTTCGACTGCCTCTGCTTCTGCTAATACGGGACGAGTCGCCGCATAGTCGTCAGCGCTGTATAATCCTTGCTCCTCTTTCCCTTGCTTCAACCAGCGAGTAATTGAATCACTTTCGGCATGCAGTGCCAAAATCTTATCCAACTTGGCGATTTCCCGCATACCATGAAGCAGAGTTAAATCATCCGCCCGTTCAAACTCATCATTGCCCGTCGCAGAAAGAAAGGCCTTAAAACCAATGACCCCTGATTTAGCTAGCCCTTCCAATTCATCTATATTTCCGGGTACCAAACCACCCCATAAGCCAAAATCGACAACCGACTTCGCTTCACCGATTTTCGCCTTCTCAAGAAGCGCCAGTTGATCAATCGTGGAAGGGATCCCATTCAATGGCATGTCAAAATAGGTCGTGCATCCGCCTGCTGCCATCATCTGCGAACCGGTTTCAAACCCTTCCCAATGGGCACGTCCCGGCTCACTGAAATGGACATGAACATCAATCATTCCAGGAAAAACATAGTGTTCCGATGCTTCATATTCTTCGAGCCCTTTATCATCGATCAGATTGCCAATCTCGGCAATCATGCCATCCCGGATGGCAACATCGGCTTTTTTCACTTCTTCAGGCAATACCACGTAGCCATTACGGATAATGAGTTCGTATGTGGACATCTTGTTCACTCCTTCAAATCGTTTGGCAAAAGATACAGGAAGTCACCTTCCCGTTATGATTTCACTCCGATCCGTTTTCCCGATTCCCCTACGTATATGTCGAGTGCAGCCTGCAAAGCTCCCCCCCGATTCACCTCGAACCCTTGGCGTAAAAGTACCGCTTCCAAAGAAGCCAGCACAAAGAGAATATTCTCTTTCCGACAACTGAATCCCATTGTTCCAATCCTCCAAATCTTCCCGTGAAGGGGACCGAACGAGGATGCGATTTCGATACTAAATTCATTCAATAGCATCGACCGGACTTGCTCTCCATCCACCCCTTCTGGAATTTCAACACAAGTTACGCATGGTAATTTATTTTTCCCATCCCCAAATAACGTAAGCCCCATCGCCTTGATGCCAGCAACAAGTGCGGACTCATGATGCCTATGGCGGGCAAATCGCTGTTCCAATCCTTCTTCGAGCACAAGGCGTAGTCCTTCACGTAATGCATAAATCATCGAAGTTGCTTCTGTATGATGGTTCAAACGACGTGGTCCCCAATAATCCTGCAGCATGCCCAAATCGAAATAATTGGAGGGAATGGGACGATGGCTAGAAATACGTTGACGATCTTCTTCTGTTTCAATCCCCCGTTCCACCTTTTTACGGGACTGAATGATCTTTTCAATTCTTTCATTATATGTGATTGGCGCCATACCCGAAGGAATGGACAGGCATTTTTGCGTACCGCCTATCAACCCATCAATATACCATTCATCCACCTTTACCTCCGTTCCTCCAATCGATGCAACCGCATCGACCACAAGCAAAACATCTTGCTCCCGACAGGCCTTACCGATTTCCGCTAACGGCTGCATGCATCCTGTGGACGTTTCCCCGTGAACAATTGCCGTTATTTTCGGGGATATTTTCTTGATTTCCGCAATGACTTCCGCTGGATCAAAAACCTCCCCCCATGGACATTCGATCGTATGCACTTCCGCACCATGTCGCTCACAAATTTCAACCAGCAAATGACCGAACCGCCCAAAAATCGGAACCAGGACCTTATCGCCAGGCTCAATAATGCTGCATAGTATCGCTTCATTTCCGGATCGGGATGTCCCGTCGATTGGAAAAGCCCAGTGATTGTTCGTCTGGAATACGAGACGAAGCATTTCCATTACTTCATTCATAATATTCGTAAAGGCAGGATCAAACTGCCCTAAAATCGGAGTGCTCATCGCCCGTAAAACCCGGGGGTCCACCTCCACGGGCCCTGGAGTCATGATGGTCCTGACCGGTGTCCATAATTCTTTATATGCCATTTCATCTTCCCCCTTTAATAGGCTAATTTATATAATAGGTCGCTTAACACATCGATTCCTTTTTCTAAGTCCTGAATGTTCGTAAATTCTCTCGGTGAATGGCTGATTCCATCCCGACTTGGAACGAAGAGCAAGCATGTCGGACAAATCGAACCAAACACCTGTGCATCATGCCCCGCACCGCTAATGATATCTTGATAAGGAATCTTATGATTTTCGGTAATTTCCCGAACCAAGGAATTCATCTCTGTACTTAATTCAACCGGCACGACATCCATCCACTGTGCAACTTCCAACTGTATCTCGTTACCATCCGCATGAGATTGGAAGGTAGAGAAAATCTCCCGACAAAACGAATTAAGGACATCTTCTTGGTGATGCCTGATATCTAAACTAAATGCCACTTCACCAGCCACGACGTTCGGAACGTTTGGAAACACATCCACTTTACCGACCGTCGCCACTAAATTAGGGTCCATTTCTTTGGCCTTACTCGTTAAAAAAGAAATGTATTCCGAAGCTGCACTGACTGCATCCCTTCGATCATGCATCGGGGTGGTGCCTGCATGATTACTTTCACCAAGAACCCTAATCGTATAGCGACGCTGCCCAACAATATGACTGACGACCCCGATCGTCTTTTGATTTTTTTCCAAGATACTTCCCTGTTCAATATGAATCTCGACGAATCCCTCAATATCATCACGGACTGGCGTTATATATGTATCAGGGTCAAAACCTGCTTCCTTCATGGCTTTCAAAAATGGATACCCCTCTGAATCCATCAGCCCTTTCACTTGGTCCAGACCATACACCCCTTGGATATTCCTCGATCCCCAGAATGTCAAGGGGAAACGGCTCCCTTCTTCTTCACAAAAGGAAACGACTTCGATCGTTTTCTGGGGAGGCCCATAGGTTTGATGCAACCTTTGTACCGCTAGAAAACTAGCGATGACCCCAAATGCACCATCATACTTCCCTCCTTCGACAACCGTATCAATATGAGACCCCGTCAGGATTGTTTTACTTCCGGGATTCGTCCCTTCCAATCTTCCAAACAAGTTACCTACGCTATCAAAATGCGTCCGTAAACCCACTTTTTCCATTTCCATTTTCAATGCTCGCTGGGCCTGCACCCATGCCTTGGAATATAATAACCGAGTTACTCCCTGCTTCTCCGTTAACCCGTAAGAAGCCAACCATTCAATCATAGAAGCAACATCATCTTTTTCATAAAGAGATTCCTTGATTTGCATGGCCATCACGTTTACCTCCTCTTATTCAGCCCTATTGTATGTTATGAATCTTCACAAATTATGTTATATGGATTATTTTACTTGCTTACATGATGAACTTCATTGACAATTCTGTTAGAAATCAAAGATATTTTTGTACACCATCACTAAACGACAAACTTATTTGGTAGAAAAAAAGCGAGAGCGTCCACAAGGACACCCTCACACATCAACTTGTATAATTTGAGCCTAACCCCAATTCCCTCAATAGTTGACGGTAGGCAATCGAAGTCTTATCCGCCGCGATATGGGCTTCCGCTTGAAGATCGAGCGGCAACTCCTCCGGCTTTTGATTTTCGACCATTTCCTTATCTTCATTAAATATCTGTAAATTGAATTCGTATGTGTCTTCAAGAGGTGCATCTAAATCAAAATTTCGCGCCATCGGGGAAAACATTCTTGTTTTCCTAGCCGAGACCGGACTAGCGCAATTCAGGATAAATAATTTCCCACCTTCCGGAAAATGGACCGTCAACCTCGCCGCTAATGGAGGATAAATGTCAAACACGCGTAGCCACTCAAAATTCGGCGGTTCCAAATGTTTCAGGTCTTTTCCGTAATTGCTGACCGAACTTCTATACTCGACATGTAAGCCGTATTCCGTTTTATCCACTTTATAACTTGGCACAACGGGGTTATCACGATCAGCGAAGCTTTCTGAGTGAACCCAGGCAAAATGAGATACATCCAAAAACCCTTCCATCTGTCTTCCTGCAGAACCAGCAATGTCGATGAACGGAGGCAGAATATTCAGGTATGCCTGATCGTCCCATGCCGGCAATGGCGGGATATCCTCAACATCGCTTGCTATCGAAGTCCAGACCAATCCATAACGTTCTACCGTCGGATAGATGGTAATGCAAAGACGAGGAGATATTTTCGCATTAGGGTGTGCGGGAATTCCCGTGCAGTTCCCCTCTGGCCCGTATCTAAATCCATGATAAGGACAAACGATATTGTCTTCTTCCACCCACCCCATGCTTAGCGGAACCCCCCGGTGCAGACAAAGATCCCTAGCCACAATGATTTTTCCGCTCGCACGGTAAAGTACAAGATGGACATCCAGCAATTTAATGCCGAGGGGCTTTTCCGTCACTTCCTCGACCGCCGCCACCGGAAACCAATACTGCGTCAATACATCCCAATCCTCTTTACTGAACGTGCATTCTTTTGGATAGGGTGTCACTCTTTTTTTCTTCTTCGTAGCAACATTGGTTTCCTTCATTCCTTCATCTCCCCTTTTTCATTCATAGCTTTTTATAAATAGTACCAATATTCAGACATTATGTCACCACCAATGTTATAAAACCTTACATTAAAATATAATTTTGGCTATCTCAACAAAATAAAATGGAAAATTTGTAAGGATTGTCAAAGGAATTGTATGATATGATAGAAAAAAACTCACATCATGAAGGCGATAAGGAAATAGTCCACAGCACGTTCTATAGGAAAAGACTATTACACTCGCACACCCCTAGATAATCAAAATCTTAATGAATGAGGTGTGTTTAGATGAAGGTAGCCGAACTTTTACATTTGCCGTTTTTACCCGGCATGCACGTTATCGCTGGAGAATTAGGATTGGATGGGGAAGTACAAACGGTCAACATGATGGATGCCCCGGATATCATCCATTTTCTAAAACCTAATGAATTTCTCGTAACGACCGCGTACCACCTGAAGGACCAGCCACTCTTATTCAAGACTCTCATCGAAGGCATGGCCAAACAAGGTTGTGCCGCACTCGGCATCAAGACTCGACGGTACTTGAAGGAAGTACCTGAGGAGATACTTCAACTTGCCAACGAACTCTCTCTTCCTATCATCGATCTTCCCGCAGACTTGTCTCTCGGTGAAATCACCAATCTCATACTCCGGCAAATTCTCGATCAACGAGCCAATGAATTAACGCACGCGATGGAAACACATAAACAATTCACCAATCTCATTATGCGTGGAAAAGGAATTCAGAAATTACTCGATCATTTATCCAATATGATTGAATATCCCATCACATTGGTTGATCAATACCTTAAACCGATGATTCATCCATATCGCACCTCTTCAGTTTTTTCAATAATCAAAAAAATGATCAGTGAAGGATACAATTTCCAACTAACCAAGTCTCCTTTTTTCTCATTTTCAGTCCTATCCAATCAGCAAACCTATACTGTTTTCCCCATCTATCTGGATGGAAAAACATTTGGATATTTGACCATTTCAGGAGAAATCAAGTCTAGCGACAATTTGATTACCTTAACAATCGAACAGGCCACAAACGTCATCTCCTTCGCATTAATGAAAGAGCACGCACTCAAACAGCATGATCGAAATATACGAAATGAATTCTTCCTCCATGTCCTTGATGGCAGCTTCTCCTCACATGAGGAAATCATAAACCGGGCAAAAGAGTTCTCCTTACATAACGAACAAACATATATATGCGTCGTTGGGAAAATGGACGAAACCCATGAAAGTAAAAACTATACACAGCAACAGGAAAAAGCCGATTCGGTTTATGCATTTTTAGAAGAGGAACTTCTCGACTCAACCCTCCCTATCCACCTCTTTACAAAAGGAAAGAAGTGCATTCTTTTATATGAGGTAAACGAAGATTCAAACCGTTCCCTTCAATATGTAGAATCCTCCTTACATGCCTTGCAAAGAACAGTGAATAAACAATTTGACTGTACCATGTCGTTCGGAGTCAGCCATATGGCCCCGAAATTTCTTCAGATCAAACACGCCTTCAAGGAAGCGAATGACTCCCTCAAGGAAGGCGGTCTATCAAAAAGGGCTGGATATATCCAGACATTCCGGACAAAAGACATCATGGAATTGCTACGAATCATCCCTGAAGAAGACCTAAAGAACTTTAACCACTTCGCCCTACAAGGATTTTCGAAAATAAAGAACGAAGAGCAAGAACCATTATTGCAGACACTATCCGTCTACCTGGAGACCCATTGCCAAATTTCCGAAACAGCCAAGAGATTATTTGTTCATCGGAACACCGTTGTATACAGACTCGAGAAATGCGAGGAACTACTTGGGAAGAGCTTGAAAGACCCTGAAACCACACTGCAAATACGACTTGCCCTAAGGATCAACACCCTGCTAACCACTTAGATTTCGCCTTTCCAATTATATCCTTCCATTACAAACACGTTAGGATCGTTAACCATAAGCAAGACTTATCGGTTTAAATAACAACATTGTAATTTCCTTATTATTACAATAAGTGTAAAGTTTGAATCAAGAACATACTATCCATTTGGATCCAGAGGGGATTGATTTACATGCCATTTACTTTTAAGTCCATTGACCATATTCAGCTCGCCGCCCCTAAAGGCAGTGAGGACAAGGCAAGAACATTTTTCAAGGACCTGCTAGGCTTTGATGAAGTCGAGAAACCTGAAGCCCTAAAGAAACGCGGTGGCGTTTGGTTTGAATTCGCCAATCACCAAATACATATCGGAATCGAAGAACCATTTTATCCAGCGAAAAAAGCTCATCCCGCTTTTGAAGTAGAGAATATAGAAGCTTTAAAACAGCATTTAGTAACAAACGGAATCGATGTCACTGAGGACGATAGAATCCCAGGTGTTAAAAGATTCTTCATTTCCGACCCTTTCGGTAACCGCATGGAATTGCTTGAACGGGTCAAAAGCTAAATACCTTCCAAGACCAGACAGAACTTACAAAGAATAAGAATGATTGGGAGTATTCAGGAGCCTGTTAAGGGCTCTCTTTTTTATGGAAGCAAAGAATATACCGTTGTATACACCATCCACATATGCGTTATCCTAGTAGGATCAGGGAATGGGGATAAACTTTAATTTCTTAAAAATGTGAATTTATAATTATCTTGACTTATAAAACATTATTTTGATATATTTAAAAACAGACCGGTTGGTTTAGAGGAGGTTTCCTGCGATTGGATACAAAATCACTGATCATTGACATCGCTACAAACCTTTTTCAGAAAAAAGGATATTTAGGCGTAGGATTAAATGAGATTTTAAAGAAATGTAACATTTCAAAAGGCTCACTTTATCACCACTTTCCCAACGGAAAAGAAGAATTACTCATCGCTTGTCTTCAATCTTTGAATACTATTATCACTTCGGATATGAAAGAAATTTTCCAACAACATCCAACTACACAAATGGCTACTCAATCGATGATTGAAAAACTGGCCGTTCAGTATGATCGTGATGGGACGATTACTGGTTATACATTCAGTAGTATCGTAAGCGAAATGGGATCACTAAGCGAACCAGTGAGAACCACATGTGCTCTCACTTTCACAAAGATTCAAGATATTTATTCAATCAAATTAATAGAAGATGGCTTTTCCAAAGAAGCAGCTCAGGCACTGGCATTAATGCTGACCGCTACCATCGAAGGTGGGATCATGCTTTGTTTAACAAAAAACTCGAGCGAACCATTAAGAACGATTTCGAAGGGATTGCCCAATTTATTAAAGGCGTATTAATGTAATATAATCAAGTCCATACAAAGCCCCTCGACTTGCTTGTTGAGGGATTTTCATTACGCCTTAGAATCAGTAGTGTAAATACTTTTTACGTGTATTGATCACGTAGCCACAACGTCTAAATATGTATTTTCGGAAGGAAGAAAACATTGAAAAACGAAACTAGATTACCAAGAAACGGCAAAGAGGGCGCATTATACGGAGGTATCATCTGTTTTCTTACCTCTTTATTCATGTCGTCATTCAGTATCATTACAGTAACTGGTGAATTTAATGGGGAAATTGCAATGGATATTATCAAAATTTGGCCAATCATGTTTATTATCGCCATGGTCATTGAGCCAGTCCTTGTAGGACGCATTGCAGAAAACATGGTTAAAAAGTTCACCCAACCAACAGATAGCTTTAACGCAAAGATTTTATTCCGTATCGTATTCACTGTATTCGGCATGTCCATGTGCATGACTTTCATTGGCGGAATCATCGGTAACGGTTTTAATTCGGATACCTTTAGCAACTTTATTTCATATTGGCCAAGAAACTTCTTCATCGTTCTTATTGCTGAGAGTTTAGTCATTCAACCCCTTGCAAGAATGGCCATGGTAAAAATACATGCTAATCAAGATAAAAAAGATCCTGCCGTTGTCATTATAAAATAATGCCCAGGATGACGAACTGAATATCAAAATAAAAGGGGTTCGAAATCTTCATTTCGAACCCCTTTTGACTATCATAACGCCTTAAGTCAATCTAGATATCTTCTTGCCCCAGCATATTCTTCACCGTAACCCGATGTATCGATTTCATCTATCCTTACATGTGTAGAGGTGTTTGGTGAATGAATCATCTTCCCTTTTCCTATATACATCCCTACATGGTGGACCTTCCCTTTTCCTTTATCATAGGCAAAAAAGAGTAAATCACCTGGTTCAAGGTTTTCCCGTTTCACCATTTCCCCCTGTTGCGCCTGAACGGAAGAGTCCCTTGGAATCGTTATTCCATTAGCGTGGTACATCGTATAGGTAAACCCGGAACAGTCAAATCCAAAACCGGACATTCCGGCCCATAGATAAGGAAGACCTAAAAACCCTTTGCCCGATTGCACGATGTCCGTACCCGTTGGTTTTGGAATTTGATTTTCATTTTGATAGATCTCTACGTCTTTCTTATCTATCCATTTGGCTCCATCACTTGGTGTCATAACTTTTACCTTATCTTTTTTCACCTGTAAAAGTGGAAGGCGTGTATCAAAGCTGACTTCCATGAATTTCGACCGCTGTTTCGAATCCGAATAAAGCCAAGTCTTGGGAGCATCCACAAGGACTAACCCTTTAGAGAGTTGTTTTTCAAAGGCCTTTGCTGTCTTCAATTGCCCTTTTGGCATCCATCCTGGATAACCCGCTTCATTTCGGGGTGTCAACTGATTGGCTACTGCTACTTTCACCCAATTTCCTCGTTCTTCGAGTATGGTCACTTTTGACCCATATAACGCCTGTGTTTCCAGGTTACCCACAAGCCACAGCTTGTCCTCATACTTCATGGACTTGATCCAGGCATTCAAATCAACGGGGTTCGACGCAGAAGGAGCATCCAATTGTCTTAATAGGTCCGGCTCCGTCCACAGAGTGGCAACCGCTACATCTACATAGGCACTTCTCACTTTTTCTTTTGCGCTTGCTTCACTTGAACTGAATAGTAAAATACTAAGTGCAAAGAAAGATAGAACTAAAACCAATACCTTTTTTCTTTCCATCTACATAATCACCCTTCCAAAAAGTTTTATTGAGTAAAAGAGGATTTCCTCTTGACCCCTAGTCCAGGTTTATCGGTAATGAAGAGTTGGTCTTTCTTAAATTGAAGTCCTTCAAATGGTTCATCCTTAATCCATAATGGTGCATCCAGATCAATCTTCGTGATGTTTGGATGTGCGGTTGCCAGATGTGCTGCGGCCGCTACACTTATGGTTGATTCCATCATACTTCCGATCATGCATTCAACCCCGGCTACTTCTGCCATATCCGCGATCTGAAGTGCACGCCGAATTCCTCCGGTTTTCATTAATTTAATATTCAGTAAATCAACAGCCCGTTCACTTAAAAGTCTCAAGGCATCACGAGGGGAAAACAGACTTTCGTCGGCCATGATCGGCACGTTCACCGACCTCTTTATTTCTTTCAAACCATCGATGTCATGTGCTTGCACAGGCTGTTCCACCAAATCAACGTTCAGCTTCCTCTCCTCGATTTCATGAATGATGGAGATTGCTTGTTTTGTTGTCCATCCTTGATTCGCGTCGACCCGGATGATGACTTGATCCCCCACAGCTTCTCGAATGCGGGAGACCCGTTCCACATCACTCTTCCAATCCTTCCCCAGCTTGATTTTCATCGTTGAAAATCCACCTTCTATTAGGGACAAGGCCGCCTTTGCCATTTCATCAGGTGTATCAATACTGATTGTCATATCGTTTTTCAGCTCATTCGATTTCCCACCCAGATATTGATATAAAGGGAGCTGCCACCTTTTGCTGACTGCATCATACAAAGCGATTTCAACAGCAGCTTTTGCACTTGTATTGCCTACACAGGATTGTTGGATTACCTGAGACAATACATGAATACTCTCAATGTCACGGCCAATGAGATGAGGCGCGATCACTTCTTCAATGACCGTCATGATTCCATTAGTGGAATCTCCTGTGATGGCAACCGTCGGGGCTGCTGCACCCAATCCTTCCGTACCATCCTCCAACTTCACGGAAACCATGATGTTCTCAATTTCCATTGCAGTGCGCAAGGCAGTCTTGAATGGTTTGATGAGTGGTAGAGTTTCCACTGATACTTGTAAACTTTCAATCTTCATCGTAACATTCCTTCCTTAAAAGCTTGATAGTATATATGACGTAAATATTCCAAAATAGGTACCCAGAAGACTACCCAAAACAGCCATCAGGATTCCGACGGGTATTAGAGCCCGGTTAAATGCGCCCGCCAATATCGGAGCTGAAGCAACCCCTCCTATATTTGCCAATGAGGCAACTCCCATTGTAAATAGATCCAACTTGAAGACTTTTGCCAAAATGACCATGATCAATCCATGGAAGAATAGAATCATGAAACCGGATAGAATATACACAGGTGCTTGAAACAGCTGTGAAAAATCGGCATGGGAGGCAATTAAACCAATGACTATATACAGCATGACTTTGGAAATTTCCATGGAGCCCGCGATGCGCCCAACCTTCGTGACGGCCAGAAGCAACCCTACAGTCGACGCGATGATGATGGTCCACGTCGTCCCATTCACTGCAGCACCCAACACTGGCAGATTTTCCCCGATTTTCGTTGCCCCTGCTGATACGATTAAAGCGAGCGCCAAGAAACCGATCAATTCCACGAAGCCAAATTCCGTCTTTGTCGTTTCCCCCGCTTCAAGCTCGGAGGTCATTTGTTCAATGAAAGAAGTATCCGCTTTGGTCCAAAAATTGAATTTCCCGGCTAGAGGTACCAACCAGAACAAAAACATAACCCAAATGGAGTAATTGACTGTATCCATTATTAACGCATAACCAAAGATATTTTCAGGTACATCCAATATCCCTTGCAGGATCACCATGTTGGCCGATCCCCCAGTCCAACTTGCACTCAAAGCCGAAAATGCCTTCCAAGTTCCTTCCGCATAATAACCATTCATCAAGACGTAAGTTAGAGTGAACCCTCCTATGATACTAATAGATGCCGCAAAAAAAGTTAAAAGCATCTTCGGTCCAAGTCTCAGTATTTTACGCATATCACATTGCAACAACATAAGCATTAGCATGGCTGGAAGCAGGAGACCCCTGACAGTACCATATGCATTTTCGACTGATTCACTGTCTGAAAAGAGCCCAAATGTCTTCATCAAGGCCGCTCCAATATAAATGAGGACAATACCAGGTACATACTTGAAGAACTTTCCTCCTACTTTCTTCTCCACTACGGCAATCGCAGCAGTAAATGCCAATAAAAAACAGACAAACATCACACCATCTTGAATCATTTCCCATACCTCCTTATATTCAAGGGATTCCGTTCTACTAAACTATGATTTAGTCAACATGTCCCTAATAAAAAAATCCAGCTGCCAAAGAGCGCACGAATACACTCTTTAACAGCTGGATTTCAATTGCGTCTAACAAAAGAAGCAGCTATACCTTATTAAGTTGAAGATATTTAATACTTGCATTCCTTATGGCAACGGTCAGAGCTTTCTGAGAAGAACCAAAATACCGTTTCTCAATTTCCTTCTCCAACACATCAGATTGAAGAATGGAATGTCCATTCAACATGGAGCGAATGAACTTGGATGTAAGCGATATTGTAGTCGAACATTCCACATCCACGATCTCATGTGTATCACTATCAATGACCAATCCAATAAAAAAGCAGTTAAACTGCTGAGTAATCGGATTATTGGACGCCGCCTTTGACTCGCCCACTATGTACACTGTATTTTCCTGAAACATCCTTAGTGGCCTCCTGTCATTACAGACATCCAACAGGTATATATGGAGATATCTAAATTCCAACCAAATGATTACATATATACTAATATGTTCATTATGAATCTGTCAATATATTTCGCATATTACGACAAATCCCCACTTTTCAAGTAAGCCAGCAGGAAAATACTCTATCATCCTTTGGACTACCTTCTTCTCTCTTTATATAGTTTGTCCATAATCCCCTCTGAAAATTAGTTACAATACCCAATGACAATTATCAGAATATTTATTATGATGATATTAATCATAACAAGCATGCGTTATATTATATGACATTTTTTTCAAGAAGGGAGTTTTACTTATATGAATGAAAAAGTTGGCAAGTCCAAGGTTTTCTCCTTAGGCCTACAGCATGTCCTCGCCATGTATGCAGGGGCAATCCTGGTGCCCATCATCGTCGGAGGCTCCTTAGGCTTCACTCCTCAACAGCTTGCTTACCTCATTGCCATTGACTTATTAACCTGTGGAATCGCGACGTTACTCCAAGCATGGAAAAACAAATTCTTCGGCATTGGGCTTCCGATTGTTTTAGGGACTTCCTTCGTAGCGGTCACTCCCATGATTTCCATAGGAAGTAACTATGGCATTTCCGCCATATATGGATCGATCATCGCAGCAGGTCTGTTCATTATTTTTTTCTCCAATATTTTTGGCAAGCTACTAAAGTTATTTCCTCCTGTCGTGACTGGGACAGTCGTCATCATCATTGGATTATCCTTAGTTCCCACCGGCATTAAAAACATGGCTGGCGGTGCAGGAAGCAAAGACTTTGGTTCAGCTGAAAACCTCATGCTCTCATTCGGTGTCCTTTCCATCATTTTACTGATGAATCGGTATTTCACTGGATTCATCCGTGCCATTTCCGTATTGGTCGGCATCATCGCAGGAACGGTCGTTTCCGCATTTACAGGAAAAATGGATTTTTCCACCGTCATGGAAGCCTCGTGGTTTCATGTCCCTGCTCCATTCTACTTCGGCGTACCCACCTTTGAAATCGCGCCTATCCTGACGATGATGCTAGTCGGAACGGTCATCCTAATCGAATCGACCGGTGCCTTCCTTGCCCTTGGAAAAATAACCGGGCGTGACTTAAAGGAACGGGATATTGTACGGGGCTATCGCGCAGAAGGGCTTGCCTTCACTTTAGGAGGAATCTTCAACGCCTTTCCCTATAGCACATTCGCACAAAATGTCGGACTGGTTCAATTGTCCGGCGTGAAAAAACGATCCATCACCATCGCGGCAGGTTTCATTTTAATCGGGCTTGGAGTGGTTCCAAAAATTGCAGCACTCGCTACATTGATTCCTACAGCCGTTCTTGGTGGAGCCACTGTCGTCATGTTCGGGATGGTTGTATCCTCAGGAATCAAGATGTTAGGCGATGTAGACTTTTCCGATAACTCGAATTTATTGGTCATCGCATGTTCGGTATCATTGGGTCTCGGCGCAACGGTCGTTCCCGAATTGTTCTCGAGCCTGCCGGAAGCGATTCGTATTGTTGTCGGCGATGGAATCATTACCGGTAGCCTGACAGCCATCATCCTGAACTTAATTTTAACTCCCCGGAATAAAAAATCAGATCCTAGAGTGGTGCCTGAAACGGACCAACTCTTAGCCAAAAGCGTATAAAAGGAGTCTAGAACATGATCACATTGGAGATGTTACAGAAAAAAAGCCATAAGGAATTCACGGAGATTCTCGGGGATATTTTCGAGGACTCGCCTTGGATTCCAGAGCAAGCCTCAGCGTCCAGGCCGTTTTCTTCCTTATTAAGCCTTCATCAATGCATGGTCGATATCGTGAACCACGCACCTAAGGAAATGCAAATGGATTTAATAAGGAAGCACCCAAACCTGGGTGACAAAGTCGAAATGACAGCTGACTCGACCAAGGAACAACGAGGAGCGGGATTAAAGGACCTTACCGTTTTGGAATACGAAAATTTCCTTTCATTAAATAGGCGTTATCAAAAAAAGTTTAACTTCCCCTTCATCCTCGCAGTACGCGGCAAGGATAAGCATGACATATATGAAGCAATGGAATTGAGGATTCACCATACAGAAGAAACCGAGTTTGAAACGGCCTTAGCAGAGATTTATCAAATAGCGTTCTTTCGTTTACAGGAAAAAATCAAAAGCTAAATAGTCTCGGCCTTGGCCGAAGAATGCAAGGGATAAGGAGACATATATGTCTGGTTTAACAACGCATATCTTGGACTTAACACACGGGAAACCCGCTGCAAACGTCACGATTGAATTATATTACTCCGAATCATCATCCTCTACCTGGCAGCTACTCCAAACAGCTGTCACGAACGCGGATGGGCGGCTCGATGCCCCTCTCCTCACCGGGGAAGAGGCAAAAACCGGACAGTACGAAATCGTCTTTCATATCGGCGATTACTTCCGCGGTCAATCAATTGAGCTACCTGACCCTCCCTTTTTGGACCAAGTTCCTATCCGCTTCGGTCTAGCGTCCCCCGCTTCCCACTATCATGTGCCTTTACTCGTCTCCCCATGGGGCTATCAGGTATACCGGGGAAGTTAATGAATTTAGGAATACTACAAACAAACCCCCGGCAAAGAGGCATATACATTGTCCCTTTGCCGGGGGTTTCCTGCTTATTGATTCATTAGTCTTTTTAAGCCCATACACCATCACACTATTTTTTTCTTGGGTGTTAGTTTTTCAGTTGATTCCATTTCTCTTAATCCTTGATAGATACAAAAACCTGAGTAAGCTAAGAGCAATAAACCCGGACCAATCAATAAGAGAGCAGCACCTTCTTTTGATTGGGTGAAATCGATGAAATATCCTACATAAGGAATAGTGAATCCAGAGTATAGAGCTACAATATTATCGGATAGAACCGGATCGGCATCTATCATTTTATTATTATCACCTTTCGTATCGTAAAGAACGTGCTCTCCGCTACTGTTCACCTTGGCAATCCTATGCGTTATGAGTATTTCCTCACTTGTTTGGAATGTGATGATGTCCCCTTTTTTAAGGGCTAGTTTCTCGTCTGAACTTAGCGGCTTGACAGCAATAACTGACCCGGTTTGAAAGGTAGGTTCCATCGATCCGGACAAAACAGTTTTAAGCTGATACCCCAAAACCTGGGGTTCCCCCCCAGACGCTTTTGAAGATATGATAAGAAATACCATTACCATTAAGTTCAGAAATAGTACCAGTGTAATCAAATTACTTATTATTTTCAGCGTTCTTTTCAAACTCTTCGCCTCCTGACTTATTATCTCCCTTACCCTCCGTGTTCTCATCCTTTGTACTAGAATCCTTTTCAATCGGTAACTCACTTTCTTCTTTTTCTTGTTCTTTATCGATAGCCTTATTTTCTTCAGGCATATTTTCAATTTCGTCTTTAGTGGAATCATCTACTTTTTCATCAGAGTCCTTTGCTTCTTCATTCTCTTCAGTTTCAGGCTCATCACTCTCATTCTCCTGATTTTCATTTGGATCTGGCTCATCTTCGATTGGTTCCTTCTTTTCTTCACATTCTTCATGATCTTCATTCTTTTTCGCGTTAGAACAATCCATGTCCTCCATGTCCTCGGCTATCTCCCAAATCCCAATTTGAATCTCTTGGTTTACTAGTTCAATGTCTGTGTAATAGGCATTCGTTTGACCCGTAACAACCACCACTGTTCCTAAAAATAAATACCATATAGCCACAAGCTTGGTTAATGTCCATAATCGTTTTTTTCTCTTCTCATTTCCCTTTTTATTTAGTATTGGAAACCCCTTCTCCCTAGGCTTCATTCTTTATAGTGCTTGCTGCCTTACAGATTAACGATTCTTAGACTTATATTCTCTTGGAACTCTTATGTATAGAATTTATTTCAAGAGATATTCGATATAAAAGAAGTGCCCAAAAGAACACTTTTGGGACACCTCCACTTCTTAAACTCTTAGTTCACACCAACAGCGATATATGCAGCTTTTACAGCTCTTACTTCTTTTGAGCTAGCTCCATATAAATCCGTTGCAGCCTGAATGGCCGCTTCTTTCATCATTGTAAAGTTTGAACTGGCTGTCAGGTATTTTGAAAGGGCGCGGTAATAAATTTGTTCCGTCGCTTCACGTCCAACCCCACTCACGGTAACTCCATAATGAGTTCCACCCTCTGAGATCAGGTAAGCGGCCTTGTTATTGATACTACTGTTGATATGAACGCCACCACTATCTAAAGAACCTGTATACCTTTTACTCCAATGATCTGGAGAATAGCCACTATCCGTTCTGACGTCAACGATTTCTGCCGGATTACTCATCGAACGCAAACCCTTTCTTCCATCTTTAACGATCATTTCTCCAATTAGCCATTCTTCATCACTTCTGTCTACCATGGCAGCAAATATATCGGACATGGATTCGTTTAAAGCCCCGGATTCATTTCGATAGATTAGATTTGCCGTATGTTGAGTCACACCATGAGCCATCTCATGCGCAGCAACATCCAAACCTCCAGCGAAATTATGATAGGCGATGCCATCACCATCACCATATGACATCGTTCTTCCATTCCAGGATGCGTTATTCCAATTATTATTCACATGGACCGAAGAAATTAACTGTTGGCCATTATCATCCACCGAATTACGGCCAAATGTGCCTTTGAAATAATCATAGGTCTTTTGTGCATTTGCATGTGCATCTACAGCAGCACCGTCTTTAAACATTTTAATAAGACTTGTGACTAGTTGATTGCCGTTCTTTGCATCATTGGTGACTACACCTTTTCCTCGCGTCACATCAGTGAGTCCATACACCCCGTTAGCATATTGCGCTTCAAACATCTGCTTGTTATTAAATACGCCATTACCAAATGCCGTAACTTCATGGGAAGCATTATAGTTATCTACAACTTTTCCATTGGTAGAATCAATGAAATAATGCCAGTATCCAACCTCGGGTTCAATAGTAGAGGCTTTAACTAGAAAAGTATTATGGAATGCTCCATCGAATTCATAAATATACTGTTCAACAGCAATGTCACCATCGTACTGATCTACCTTGCCAATTTTCTTTTCAAGATCCTGTTTGGCTACTTCAATCGCCTCTGTTTCAGAAATGGCAACCTCTGTCTTGATATTTTCGTTCTCTAGATCGGGTACTACTTCACCGAAGAACGACGTAACATTATTATCCTCGTCAATCGCTATCGTCGAATCCGATCCGAATATAGGAACTCCTTTATACTGTTCAACCAGTCTAAAGTGATGGGTTCCGACCTCTTTATCAGCTTGTTCGTCTATTACTTTAAAGTTTTTTTTCATATCACCTTTTAATTTAAACTTCTTACTATTCTCGTTAAGGAAAGAATAGGCGATTTCCTTCTTGCTTAAGCCACTTTTCCCTTTTGGGGACCAAGTTTCCCCGATAAAAGAAGGAGTTTTATATTCATCATTATATTTAATAGTGTCCTGAGCACCTACAAGTGATCCAGCTGTACCGAACGTCCCTAAAAAAACGGATAGAGCTAAAGTAGAAGAAATCATTTTCTTATTTACTTTCAATTATCTCATCTCCCTGATAAATAGTTTTCAAATTAATTCTCATAGGTATATGAAAAATTTTACTTAGCTTCACCATCCGCTTGATTGGCGATAAATGTCCAGTCAAGTTTAAGTTGATCTCCTTGTAATACATTTTGATCCTCACCATTATCGATAAATTCAAACTGTACCCAAAGATCATTTTCAGCACCCGGCTCAAGTCCTCCATTTTTCGCAAAGAAAGGATCGAAAACATTTTTTTCAACAACGTCTGGATCCATATTTTTTAATTCTAGTAGAGTTGTTTCAAAAATAGGTTCATTCTCTTTGTCCCAGTTCCATAAGAAATTCACCCGGATATGCTTCCCGAAGTCTTCAGAACCATTGTCACCCTTAGCATCTATGACTGTATAGGCCGATTTAAGATTGACGTTTTTTATTTTCAACGAACCATTATTCGCTAATTTAAATTCAGTTGTTTTCGAGTCACCGGGTTTCATATTCTCAAGATTGACGATTGTTTGTGGATTAATGGACAAATCCAATGTACCGGCTGCGAACGTATTATTCGTCACTTCTTGATCGCTGAAATAAGCATATGTACCCCCACCAATCAGTGATAGTCCTAATGCTGCTGATGCAATGCCTAAACCTAATTTTTTCTTAATACCCACTTCATTTCCCCCCGCATCTCTATTTTTTAAAATACCATGAAACTTGCTGAGCTACTTCCAGCGTTCTTTACTCTTTTAAATGGTTACAAATTAATTTTAATTGACTAAATATTAAGTAAATTAAAAATAATCTCCTCTCTTTTTATTTCACATACAGATGGAACCTCATGAGGCTACCACTCCAAAACTATATTAGTAGAACTTTAGACCCACTGTATTCTTTATTAAGATTGGTAAGTTCTCTATAAAGAATGCGTTGACATAATCATACCTACATTTACATATTATTGTAAATAGTCATATAGATTTATACTCAAATGAAAACTAGTTCTATATAATCGGTCATTTTATCTTATTTTTCCTATCTTCTCGCGTATATAATCCTAAATTACAGTTGACAAATACTTAAAGTTTATTTTTAATTGACGACTTAAAATGACATGAGAAGGCGAGTGAAATTCTGGATTTCTTCGAAACTTTCGTATCACAGGTGTGACATTCTCTATATTAAAATAACTTATTGGACCACAATAGTATTTCCAGAGATTCGAGATATACGCCGTTCGTATGAACAAAGTTGGCGACTATTAAAAGCAGTAGTAAAAAAACGTAGGGCCCCGGCTTTTAAGCCGGGACCCTACGTTTTTCATGAAATGAAATCAGGTTATATCGAGGGCACATTCGTACTCTTTTCAAGATCCGACGGCTGCACCGTCTCCCCGAGGGTCGACTCCACCTTTAAGGAATCCATGCTCATCGATCCGGATGGCCTGCGCATGTCCCATTGCCCCATCAAACTCATCCACGACTTCGACAAGATGCCCTTTTTCTTGGAGTTCCTTAATGGTATCTTTCTCGACACGACTTTCGATGCGTAACGCCTCACTAGATTCTCCCCAGGTCCTGCCCCAGACAAAACGAGGCTCATTGATGGCCGTTTGGGGATCCATCCCATAATCGATCATCCGGGTAATGATCGCGGTTTGCGTCTGCGGTTGACCTTCCCCACCTTGCGTTCCGTAAATAATGCTAGGTTTTCCATCCTTACAGGCCATTGCCGGCATCAGGGTATGGAAGGAACGCTTGTTAGGTTCCAAAGTATTGACATGGTTGGAATCTAGCGAGAAAAAGGACCCCCGGTTTTGAAGAATCACTCCTGTATCCCCGGCAACGACACCCGATCCGAACTCGAAGTACAGGCTCTGAATGAATGATACGGAATTTCCATCCTTATCTACAACGGCGGCATAAGCGGTGTCACTGCCCATCGGCGGGCTGGCTACCCTTTCTGCCTTCGTTCGTTGAATGGCTGCCCCGATCTTGGCAGCATATCGCTTATCAAGGAGCTTACCCAGGGGAATCTCAAAGAATTCAGGATCCGTTAATACCTCGTTTCTATCACGAAACCCTGCTTTTAACGCCTCCGCCAATAGATGATAATAATCGGCAGATCCATGCTCCATGTTTTCCAAGTCAAAGTTCTCTAGAATATTCAATGCCAGCAAACCGACGAACCCTTGAGAGTTGGGTGGGACTTGATAAATGGTATAGTCGCGGTAGGTAGTGGATATAGGTTCGACCCAGTTACCTTCATGGTTGGCAAAGTCAGCAGCGGTTAACAGTCCACCTTGTTCCTGCAAATAAGTAACGATGGATTGACCAAGTTCGCCATGATAAAAAACATCCCTCCCCCGTTCAGCAATCAAGGTTAAACTACGGGCCAAGTCTTTTTGAAAAAAACGTTCCCCCACTTCCGGAATTCTTCCTCCTGGCGTATAAATATCGGCCGTGATCGGCATCTTTGAAAGCCAGTCCCAGTTCTGCTTTGTATAGTCCACTTGGTTCTTCGTAATGGGAAAACCATTTTCCGCATACTCGATTGCCGGTACAAGAACCTCAGCCAATGATAAGGTACCTAATTCTTTTAATATAGCATCCCAGCTATCTACCATTCCCGGAACGGTGATGGCACTCCTTATGCCACGAAAGGGAATGGCCGCTTCCCCTGCATACGTTTCACGGCTGACATTTGCCCCAGATCGTCCGCTACCATTATAAACACTTATTTTCCCGTCACTGTTTTCATAATTCAGCCAGAACATATCACCGCCAAGTCCCGTCATATGCGGATAAACAACACCCAGGCAGGCGCTGACAGCCACCGCTGCATCAAAAGCATTGCCTCCTTTTTCGAGAATATGATTTCCCGCCATCGATGCTAAATAGTGGGGGCTCACTACCATGCTCTTCGTTCCGATAATCGATTGTGTCATACAGTTGCTCCTTTCATTTATTTTATTTTTTCTGAAAATTAACTATATTTGTATTATAAACCATTAACTCACAATACGTAATCCACTTTTTTGTTTTTATTAACAAATAGAAATCATTTTCATCTTTAAATCATCTATTGAACTAATAAGTTATATAATTACATACAATTCGATACTTTTATTAAAATTTTATGAGCATTTCGAAACCTATTTTGTTATGATTAATAGATAATCATGGAAATTATTATTCGAACAGAGGAGGAACCAATGTGAACAATCCATATGGCGAATTAACCGTGGGAATGATGCGGACGGGGATTTTAGGGTTCGGTGGTGGTCCCTCGGTCATTCCACTCATCCGGCATGAAGCAGTTTCCCGTTATCATTGGCTAGATGATGACGAATTCGGTGATACATTGGCCATTGCCAATACACTCCCTGGTCCGATTGCCACAAAGATGGCCGCCTATCTGGGGTACAAACTGAAAGGATGGCCTGGTGCCATCGTAAGTGTGGCGGCGCATATCTTACCATCTGCCTTTGCCATGGTATTCTTGATCGCCTTCATAAACGTCCTCAGTAATTCGGCGATGATTAGCAATATGATTGCTGCCGTGATGCCAGTCGTTGCTGTCATGCTTGGACAAATGGCATATGAGTTTGGTGAAAAGGCCGTTAAAGGGTTAGGGAAAGTGCTTGGCATCTTATTTTTTTCCATCTCCTTCTTACTTCTTCAGGTCGTTTCCCTGCATCCTGGTATCGTCATCATGATTTTCCTTTTATATGGTGCCTTTCATTTTAAATTGAAGAACAGATTGAAAAATAAGAAACAGGATAAGAAGGAGGAATCAGCATAATGGGTGCCATTTTCATCCCGATTGGTGTAGCTGTGTTCTTGGCATTTTTCATAGCGAATATCCTTGGCTATGGAGGAGGTCCAGCTTCGATTCCGCTTATGTACGACCAAATTGTCACCCGCTATGGTTGGCTTTCTAATACGGAATTCTCACAAATGCTTGCGCTTGGAAACTCCCTTCCAGGACCGATTGCCACAAAAATCGCCGCCTATGTCGGTTACGATGTTTACGGATGGCCCGGGTTCTTCGTCGCTTTGGCGGGGACGATCATTCCTTCTGCCGTGGCCTTGATTTATTTATTGAAAATCTTGCGAAAATACAAGCAGTCGCCCATCGTAAAAGGCATGTCCTTACTCGTTCAGCCCGTGATCGCCATCATGATGCTATTGCTTACATGGCAGATGGCTGCTGACGCTGTCGGCTCCATCGGGTATATTCATTCCTTAATCATTGCTGGAATTGCCTTCCTAGCATTGGGGAAATTCAAGATTCACCCTGCCTTCGTCATCATTTTTGCCTTTGCCTATGGAGGGTTCATCCTCCCGATTACATAAAAAAATCCACCTTAAAGGTGGTTTTTTTTATTAAGGTGGCAAGAAAACCATTTGATACAATAACTAAACTACTAAATTAATTAATTTTTGATATGATTATCCCCTCTATCGTTTCATTAAAAGAAAATTCCATATTAACCTTTTGGGTTTTATCAAAGTAACCAATTATTTTAGCACCAGAATCATCTCTTTCGTAGTAATTTTCTCCATATTCTTGTATAACATCTTCCTTTGAACTGCCCTTTGTTATTTTCTTTGATGTTTTATATGTATTGTTTGAAAAAAAATAACTAGCAACTTGCCCATTAACTATTTGAAACTCTATATCACTATTATCTCTATCTTTCCCATATATTAAATAGGTGGATTTTGACTTTTCTACCTCTTCAACAAAGTCTGGTTCTCCTAAAATTTCTTTAATCTTATCTTCTGTTGAATTTAAAGAAATTGTATTTACTTCCTCTGACAAACTTGTGCTATCAGTATTTTCATAGAAATCCATTTTATTAGTGGTTCCACAACCACTTAATACAATAATTGATAATAGTAAAATTGATAATGTAAATCGATACATACGGAAAAATCCAAACATTAAATTGTCTCCTTATAAATTAGTTGATAGCCATTGAGTTTTAGATTTGATCTGCTTGTTCAGTTTTAATTTCACTAATAATTTCTAGTTATTCTTTAGCAATTATGATCAACAACTCCCCCGTTCATTTAAAAAAGTTATTTTAATATTACCATTTATCTAAATATTTTATTTACATTAGCCAGTAAAGCCCTTAAACTTTTGGTTACCATCCATATTCAAATAGAGTACTTGGATTTTCATTTATCGAGGAGGAATTTTGTATGCAAAGATTACAAGAAATTTTAGAGACCAGAGATTTTATTATGAGTAAAACGGACAATCAGCCAACAATCGGTATGATTTTAGGATCGGGGTTAGGATCTCTTGCTGATGAAATTGAGAACCCGTTCAAAATCCCATATAGTGAAATTCCTCACTTTGCAAAATCCGAAGCAATCGGACACGCAAACGAACTAGTAATCGGGCAATTGAAAGGTAAGACTGTAGTGGCTATGAAAGGACGCTTTCATTATTATGAAGGATATACACTAGATGAAGTGACATTTCCCGTACGTGTCATGAAGGCATTAGGGGTGGAGCAATTGATCATTACCAATGCTTGTGGCGCAGTTAATACAGACTTTAATCCAGGTGATTTAATGCTCATTACCGACCATATCAATTTAGTTGGTACAAATCCTCTCATAGGACCTAATAATGATGAATTGGGTACTCGCTTCCCTGACCTTTCCCAAACTTATCATCCTGACTTGCGAAACATTGCGTCCAAAGTAGCTAAGGAAAAGAACATTTCCTTGCAACAGGGCGTCTATGCTTGGTGGAGTGGTCCCGCATATGAAACACCAGCGGAAATTCGAATGATTCGTACGCTGGGGGCAGACGCTGTAGGGATGTCAACCGTTCCGGAAGCCATTGTAGCCGTCCATGGCAAGATGAAAGTGCTAGGGATTTCCTGCTTAACGAATATGGCTTGCGGGATTTTAGATCAACCATTAAGTCATGATGAAGTGATTGAAGTTGCAAGTAAAGTTAGAACGCAATTCGTTGGATTGGTCAAAGGAATTGTGGAAGAAATGGAATAGTAATAGAATTGTAGGCATTTTGCCGACAAAAAAAGATTGCCGAGATAACTATATCTTCTCGACAATCTTTTTTTATCTCTACATGGAGCTTTTCCTAGAGCTTCATTCCCATCCGGCTCTTATAGCGTTTAATAAGGAGTTGGCAATCGACGCTGACAACCCCGACGACCGGATATAACTTTTCATTGAGGAAGCGTTCCATCTCCTGATTATCCGTGAAGATTCCATGCATATGCAGCTTACTAGGCCCCGTCATATGATACAAACTCGTTACTGCAGGCTCATCCTCCAGTTGTTGTGCCACCGATTCCAAATATTTAGGCTCCACCTCGACATTGAAAAATGCAGAAACATGAATGCCTATCTTAGCCGGATTGATGACAGCGGTAAAACGTTCAATCACCCCTTTTTCCACTAAATGATTGATTCTCGTCTGAACCGCCACTCTCGACAGTTCCACTTGCTTTGCTAAATCCGTATACGAAATCCGCGCATCTTCATGCAAGATTGAAATGATTTTCTTATCGATTTCATCCACCTTGGTGCTTGGAATGCTAAAGTCCTCTGCCATCTATGTAACTCCTTTTCGAATCATTTATTCTATTATCTCAAAGGATAGGGCCCTTCACCAATTATTTTCATGCAAAAGAAAAACTGCCAGAAAACCGGCAGTTTCGTTAATGAAGAATCAATAGCCAAATATATAGTCCAAACAGAGTGATGAATAGTGTTGGAACAGTCAGGATAATTCCTACTTTAAAATAATATCCCCATGTGATCCGGACACCTTTTAGCTTTAATACATGGAGCCATAAAAGTGTGGCCAAAGAGCCGATTGGCGTGATCTTTGGTCCTAAATCGGAACCGATGACGTTGGCATAAATCAGAGCATCCTTAATAGGCGCCGTTGTTTGAACTTCCGCAATGGCCAAGGCATTAATCATGACCGTTGGCAGATTATTCATGAATGAAGATAGAATAGCCGCAATGAATCCCATGATAATCGTCGCCGAAAACAAACCTTGATTGGCCGTTGCCTTAATGACGTCAGCTAACAGACTAGTCAGTCCTACATTTCGCAGTCCATATACGACCACATACATCCCAATCGAGAAGAATACGATATTCCATGGGGCACCGTTTAAAACGGTACGGATTTTCACGGCTGGACTTCTTCTTGCCAAAATCAAAAGGACAATGGCAATTGCACCAGCCACAAACGAAACGGGTAAACCTACAAACTCACTTGAAAAATAGCCGACTAGAAGAATAGCCAGGACGAACCAGGAAATCTTGAACATACGTGGATCCTTTACCGCTTCGGCAGGACGCTTCAAATGAGAGGAATCATAGGTTACAGGTAGATCCTTTTTGAAAAACAAATACAATACGAGAATGCTAGCTCCTAAACTGAATAAAGTCGGAACGATCATCCGGCTGGCATATTCACCAAAACCGATCCCGAAAAAGTCCGCTGACACAATATTCACCAGATTACTGATGACGAATGGCAAGGAAGTCGTATCGGCAATGAATCCGCTCGCCATGATGAATGGGAGCACCATCTTATCGTCGAACTTCAATGCTCGCACCATCGCTAGCACAATCGGCGTCAAGATCAATGCCGCCCCATCGTTTGCAAAAAGCGCCGAAACGATGGCTCCTAGAATCATCACCAAAATGAAGAGACGGAAGCCTTTACCATCTGCATATCGGGCCATATGAAGCGCAGCCCATTCAAAAAATCCAATTTCATCTAAAATTAACGAAATGATAATCAGGGCCACGAACGTCAATGTCGCATTCCAAACAATCTGCGTCACATCACTTACATCCTGGAATGAAACAACACCGAACAAAAGAGCGATGATCGCCCCTCCGCAGGCACTCCAGCCAATTCCCAGACCCTTTGGCTGCCAGATGACCAACACTAATGTAATCATAAAAATAAGTAGAGCTAAAAACGTCGAACTCATGATGCCAGCACCTCTAAGCCACTCCTTCTATAAAACTTTCTTCCCTTAACTATATAAGAATACTAGTTTTCACACAACGCACAAAGGCCACCAATTTCTTGGCAGCCCCCTGTTAATATGAGCCTTCCAATTCATCATCTACCAAATCCATTAGATAAGGCACATCCACATAATCATTCCCTGTTGAATACCCGATTCCATCGGTAGGCACCGTCGGAAGAACTTCCTTGCCGTCCTTGTCATAGAATCTATTACCTATTTTAAATGTTTGTCCATACTCAAAGAACCCATCAAAACTGGATTCTTTCTGTACTTCTGCATACTGATCCATAAGAGTCCGCCAGCTATCCGGATATTTTTCCACTCCATATGATTTATCCTCCACCGTGATACTGTGCATCATTTCTAAACCAGGTTCGTAGGTCGCTTCATCCCCTGATACACTGAAATTCCTATCTTTTTTCATAAACGCCTTAATTTCAGACACTTCATCCTTTGGATCCAGATTCCACATAAAAAATGAATCTCCTTCTCCATTCCAGGCTTTTGGCTCACCCCCATTATCTACGGAAGCTGCTCTCCATTTATTGTCCTTCCATACCCAGAAACTCATCCCGTATTCTTTGCTTTCATTGATGAAAGGGACAAAAACATGGGTTTCATCTAAATAAAGAACGTCTTGAATGATTTTAGGCTCTGATTCAGGAAAAAAAGAATTGATTCGTTTAATCACTTGTTTATCTGTAAGAAATGCTTCAGGTTCTCTTGGAGCTCGAATGATCAAAAGGACTCCCACTATAAGGACAATCACCATCACTAAAATGATGGTTTTCGTTTTTTTATTCACTTTTTTCAGCACCTCCGGTCAACACAGATTCTTCCGACCGGAAGTAAACCTGGCCTCCATTATTCGGTGTAATGAGGAAACCCTTTCCATCATCTTCTACATAAATGACTGTTTCAAGTCCGCTGCCCTTTTCAGGAACCGTTCCTGTCAAAAGATAAGGGAACCGTTCTTTATACCCGTTCTTTTCATTAATTTTATAATACCAAGATTCATATTTGATTTGATTTTGTTTCATCTTGTCCACCTGTACTTGCAACACCTCATTATTCAATGTGACATCCTTGCCAGCCGGGTGAGTGATAATCAGGGAAGCTTTTTCAACGTCCTGCATATAGGTCGAGGGTTGATCTTTTGGGAACATTAGATGTTCAAGCGGCGAGTTTAAGAATGAAAAAGCCAAAAAAATGAAGTTCACCCAAAACCCTAACCAAGCATAACGACGGTACCGCGACCAACGCTCTGTATTTCCCTTTCTTCTCAAAAACCAATATAAAAAGACGACCCCTAATGGCAATATTGGTATCTTTGTCACTTCACTTGATAAATTAAAATGAATACTGAAAGAAAAAATCCCAATGAGCATAACTAGGAGCCCTTTCCATACCTTTGGCGGATTCTGTTGTTTTTTGTAAACAACAAAGAATAGTAGGGCAATAAGTAAATAACTGAAGACTAATAGAATAAAAGAGGGCATATGTACAAACACGTTCTGCTTCATTTTCAACTCATCCTCCCACCACTTAACGGATGTTTACCTATTAAATGTAATATAATCACTCTACCATATCCCATCTCTTTTGTAACCGCAGCCTCCCCCACCTTACTTAGTAATAAAGATGGGGTCTTACCTTTTATTGAAAACCGCGGTTATAGGTATCCACAGCTTAATCCTTCGATTGAACAGTATTCATTATATTTTTATATTCCTTATCATTGATAATTCCCAACTTCTTGAACAAGGTGGAATATCCAATGATTTTCTTTTGGGTACGGTTCGTAAAATTCATATGAATCCTCTCCTTTTTTATAATCTATGCAATTCCGACAAAATGTTTCCTTGAGGCAAAATAATTTGTATAAACTAAAATAAAAAAACTGCCCTTGGAATGGCAGTTTTCCTCTATCTTTCACAATTAGTTGCAGGGTCTACAGCTTCCCCTGCTTCAAAGAATGAACCAAGTCTTTCATTTGTGTAATATAGGAAAAAGCTTCTGTAGAAAAAATGAACTTTTCCTGTGATAGAGCATGGAGTGCCTTGATTTTATCGTTATTGTCGATAAAACCATTCAGCACGTCATCCAGTCCCTCTGAGAAACCGATCATTTCATGAAGGGTAATACCCGTGGCCTTTTTGATTTCGTTCATTTTCTCGGATAATTTCTTCTCATTGCTGGAAATATCAATAAAGTACTTTTTCGTATTTTCAGTGGTCAGGATAACCGCTTCAATTTCTTTCGTTTTCTCTGAAACACTACTTGAAAAAGTGTCCACATTCTTCACGATACTATTTACCTTCAGATTGATTTCCGTCAGGGAGGCTTTGCTTTTATCTGCCAATTTCCTTACTTCCTGTGCCACTAAAGCAAAACCTCGTCCGTGCTCCCCGGCTCTAGCTGCCTCAATCGAAGCATTCAAGGCGAGAAGATTCGTTTGATCGGCGATCGATTCAATCACCACGACAAAGCTTGAAATCTCTTTGATTTCTTCTTGTAAACTCATGATGGTTTCTTCGAATTGTTGGAACATCGCATTAACATTCGTCATTTGGTTGACCAAGTTATCGATATTATCACTACCAGCCAAGACCATTTCCATACTTTCTTTTGTTTGTATAGATACTTCATCCGTAATCGTCTCGATGTTTTCCGTACTGCCTACTACATGACGAATATTAGAAACCGTCTCTCCCAAGGCCAGATTCTGAACTTCGATACTAGATTTCAAATCATGGACGAAATGATTCAACTGGCTATCCTGCTTGGAATTGTCGCTACTGGTATCCCGTAACAGTCCGACCAAGTCTTCTAATCCCTTTACAACTTGATCGAAGTCTTGTTTATCCATCGTGGTCGCAAGCTCGATGATTTCTTTCTTCGTCACTTTCTCGACGTTGTCCTTACGAAGCAAATCTAGAATACTCATTTTCTATCTCCTCGTTTGCGTTTCCCGAACCCCAGTAATATAAGGGTCTGATTTAATTGCATGTTATTTAATTGCTCCCCGTAACTGCAAAACCCACCCAAATGAGGAAGTTTCTCTAATTCCTTATTTAACGTGGCGACGATTCCTTGACTTTTAAATTGTAGTTTTCGTAATATGCAATTGATGCCCAGTACGCCATCCAATTGAGAAAACTCTTCTTTGAAATCAGCCACTGTACTTTTCAGCGTTTCCACTGGATTTTTCGGCTCCAATATCTCTACAACCGAGTCCTGGAATATTTGGCAGTAGAACTGTATGGATCCGTCCGGCTGTGTTTGGAAAGGAGATGCTATATAGATTTCCTCGTTGACCGCACGACCTAAAGGATTGGACATAAAATGTTTGGAGAGCTGATTCTCAGGAACTCCCAATAATCGGGCATATTCACTCGTTGCCCTTTTTCCATTCATTTCATAAACCGTGCGACTTTCCGTATCCGACTTAGTAATCTTCATTTCCTTGCCAGTCGTCTTAAAGATATTCTCCTTAAGAATGACAAACTCATCATCCGTTTTAATGAAAGCAACCAGACCGGCCGTATTCGAAGTTTCCCCGTTATAAGAAACCATTGTCTCTAGAAACTTTTCATCATCCCCTGCCGTACCGCCAAACAGTGGAAACCCTTCTTGTTTAAATACCGAGTTCACAACGGAAAGCATCTTTTCCTCCGCCCCCACTAACCCATTGGGAAAGACAAGGCCGATGCCTTCCGTCTCGATATTCCTACTATTTCGATCAATCCCAACCTCACTTAACCCTTGAATTAAATGATCGCGATAAAAAATCGGATATTTGATGATATCTTTGATCATCACACCTTTTGCCGAGAAATTACTTCCATTAAAACTCATGGCCGAAACCCCATGTTCCGTAATCCCATTGGGACCTATTTCACCAACAGTGGTTAATCCCAATATCTCGGAGTGTGGGAACGACTCATGAAAAAGCCCCGTTAATTCCTCGAAGTTTTGAGTGGTACTTGCAAAAAAAAGAAGTAATTTTGGTTCACTATGTATACCGCTCTTCAATTCGCGAAAGGCTTCTAATGCAGTTTTTTTACTACTATAAGCGGATTTTATTTGCACCATTTACGTTTGTCCCCCTACATATGCTGATATCTTTTGAAAATACAAGGATCATCCTTTTACTAGTCCTCGGTCTTTTAGAGAGCTTTTAAGAAGATTCTACTCTCCTAAAAGACGCCTCTACTTATATCGACAAAATCCCCTTAACTATTATAAAAACAGGGAAATAAACCGCTGAATTTCACTGGTATTCTACAGAATCAGTCAATCATCCTCCCCCTTCACAAGGCGAAATTTTCGAAATGACTACAGAAAGCAGCGAATATTGATCATGAATGAGATAAAATAAAAAAACATGTCCTCCATTAGCAGGACATGTTTTTTTAAATATCATGAATGACTAAATGAACTCAACGCCAAAAAGACCTTACCGGTAAAGGGATAAGGTCTTTTGACAGCTCATCATCATTATTTAGATGATAGTTCACTTTCTGTTACCCATTGATGGTTTTTCACTTCAATCCCACCATCGGTAGGTTTGTAATCAACCATATAAACGGTAGTGGTATCGGCTTCCTCAATGACACCTTTTGCGCCTTCCATACCCTCCATATGATCGGTATCAAGAGTCACTTCAGTACCTGGTTCTAACGGAACTTCCCCAGCATCCTCGATTTCTTCATGAATCACCCATTTATGATTTTCAACTTTTTTATCCTCTGTTGTAGGTGTATACGTAACGGAATAAGCTGTCGTATCATAGGCTCCGACAATTGTTGCTTCGGCTCCATCCATGCCTTCCATATGATCTGATTTAATCGTTGCTTTACTTCCCACTTCATACTTTGGATTCTCTGCAGCTTTCAAACCATCAGGAACCTCTGCCTCATTGGAAGTATCTTTAGCATGGTCCATATGATTCGTTTCCTCTTTAGTCGTATCTGTATCCGTACTTTGTTCCGTTTTCGGTGTTTGATCCGTGCTTTTCTCCTCATTATCATCATTACATGCGGATAATGCGAAAGCTGATGCCAAAGAAACCAAACCAATTGCTAATTTTTTGCTTTTCATAGTTGTAGTCACTCCTAATAGATTATTTAATAAGTCGAAACAGAATGCTAGCCTAAAATATATGTATGTACTCTGCTCACCCTTACTACATGTGTAAGTATCCTGTCTCTCTTATATTTTTACCCCATTAGAATCACCATAAACATGGATTATATGACATGATGAACAACACTATCTCTTTATATTGATTCCTTAACCCGATTGTTCGGACTAAAATTGATTCGTTTGTTTATAGCAATCTCAATAGTTTCCAGCCCCTATTCCGAGATGGTTAGAGTCTGCTGAATTCTTGAAAGGGAAAGTTCATATGGGAAAATCGGAAGCGTTTGCAGTTAATATATAATAGAAGAAAGTCGTCCATGAGGAAAGATTTGAAATAAGTGTTTTTAGGGGATCTGCATTCAAAAAAACTAAAAGCAGAACAATTTCAGTAATGGTTCTGCCACATGATTCAAAGAGTATTCAGCTAGCTAGGTATTGTTTCTAGTCGATCAACTTGATCAACCCATTGTATCGTTAATAAATTCGGCAGAGTCGACAGTTCATGATGAATCTGAATATATTTTTTGCACTTCACTGTCGCAACACACTCAATAATAGAATGTTGATCTTCTATCAATACTTTATAGCTACCTACATTCGGTAACGAATAATTAGGTAGTAGACCATTTTTCTGACAATATTTCGTTTTATAAAAGCGTCCCAATAGCCTCGGTAATTCACTAAGCTTTCGTTCTGATAAATACCTCCGAATCAAGGTCGAACTGATTTTTTGATCATTCCACTTTAGCTCTTCGACAACTGAGAGGCCTACTTGCTGGATTGCTGCATAAGTTGCCAGGGTATGAACAGTTCCACTCGCTTTTGCCCCATATGTGTAATCGAAACCGCAAATGATTTCCTTAGCATTCAACCCAATAATATAATCATCTAAAAAATCGTTCGCTTCTACTTTAGCTAATTCCTTTGTGAATTCCACGATATAAAAAATATCCACTTCAAGCCTTTCTAGTTTCTCAACCTTTTGTTCTAGCGGCTCAAGATAGGAAACTTCTTTATCCGAAAATAGCACACTTTTAGGATGCGGAAAAAAAGAGAGAACCGCTAGAGATAAGTTTTGTGCTTTTGCTTTTTCTTTAGCGGTTCGAATAACTTTTTGATGCCCTAAATGCACACCATCAAAATAACCAAGGGCCATCGCTACATGGGGAGCGGTTTGCTTAATCTCTTGTAAATTATTCGCATTCACATAGATTACCTTCATTGCGATTCTCTCCTTTTTCTTTATCTTGCTAGATTTTGTGCCACTTCATAAATTAAATCTTCTTGCCCACCAACCGCTTTCATTTGGCCGATTTTCATTAAAAGGTCCCGTTCGTCGACACCAAATTGTTTTGCGGCCTTTTGTGCATGCAATAAGAAGCTTGAGTACACGCCAGCATACCCTAAGGTTAAGCTACCGCCAGTTATTTCTTGTGATTGTTGCATGATGGGCGCAATTACATCATTCGCCGTGTCCATTAATGTATATAAATCGATGCCCGTTTCAAAACCTAGTTTTTCTAAAACAGCGACCATTACTTCTGTTTGTGTATTACCGGCCCCTGCACCTAATGCACGCATGCTTCCATCAATATAAGTGGCTCCAGCCTCCACCGCTGCAACTGTATTAGCCATGGCCATCGATAAATTGTTATGGGCATGAAAACCGATATCACATTGTAAAGTTTGTTTAAGCGCTGTAATTCGCTCGGTTACATCTTTTGGTAACATGGCTCCAGCCGAATCTGTTACATATACGATCTCTGCTCCGTAACTTTCAAATAATTTTGCCTGCTCCACGATTTTTTCAACAGGCGCCATATGGCTCATCATTAAGAATCCAGCTGTTTTCAAGTCGAGTTTGCGTGCTAATTCAATATGTTGGGCTGCTACATCGGCTTCTGTTACGTGCGTTGCTACACGAACCATTTTCGCCCCTAAGTTCGCTGCATTTTCCAAGTCATGTTTTGTACCGATTCCAGGAATCAATAATACAGCGACTTCTGAAGTCGTACATTCTGATACAGCCACTTCAATCAGTTTCAGTTCATCGGTTGCTGACAAACCATATTGTAAGGAAGAACCACCCAAGCCATCTCCATGTGATACTTCAAAATAGCGAACACCCGCCGCATTTAAACCTTTTGCTGCAGCACGTACTTGTTCCTCTGTAAACATATGGCGGACAGAGTGACTTCCATCACGTAACGATACATCTAAAATATTTAATGTCATGAGATGACCTCCTCCTTCCCTCTTTGTAAATGACGTGCCATTTCATTGCCGACTTGCACGGCAGCTGCCGTCATAATATCCAAGTTACCAGCGTAAGCCGGTAGATAGTCTGCTGCCCCATTCACTTCGACAAATACGGATACTTTCCTACCTTCAAAAATCGGCGACACTTTTAATGTATAACCTGGTACGTAAGCTTGCACTTCCGCTACCATGTCGTGAATCGACTTGGTGATCGCTTCTTCATGACCTTCTTCTTCGACCAAAGCATGGATGGTATCACGCATAATAACTGGTGGGTCCGCAGGATTCAAAATGATAATGGCTTTCCCTTTTTTCGCACCTCCTACCACTTCGATCGCTTTAGAAGTTGTACTTGTGAATTCATCGATATTTGCGCGTGTACCAGGACCGGCAGAAAGGCTTGAAATGGTTGCGACAATTTCAGCATACTCTACGGAAACAATCCGATTTATGGCATGAATGATGGGAATTGTCGCCTGACCGCCACACGTAACCATATTCACATTCGGTTTATCGATATGCTCTTTTAAATTTACTGGTGGAACTGTAAATGGTCCGATTGCAGCTGGTGTTAAATCAATTACTTTTTTATTGGCAGCCGTTAATCGATCGCTATTATGCTTATGTGCATACGCACTTGTCGCGTCATAAACGATATCCACTAAATCAACACGTTCCATGAGTCCGTCAATCCCATTTGAAATTATTTCATATCCGCGCTTCTTTGCACGTTTTAAACCATCGGAATTCGGGTCGATGCCTACCATCACACTCATTTCCAATACGGGGCTGCGCTCGATTTTGTACATTAAGTCGGTGCCTATATTTCCTGACCCGATGATTCCCACTTTAAGCTTCGTCATTTTTTCACCACTTCCTTAGAAATGTTAACGCTTACTTTTCCGAGCTGACCGAAGTCCACTTCGAATTTATCGCCTGTTTCAAAGGTCACGGCTTTTGATAGGGCTCCTGATAAAACAAACATGCCAGGCTCGATGGAGATCCCATATGTACTCACTTCATTTGCTAACCATACCACCGCTTGGAGCGGGTTGCCTAACACGGCCGCGCTCGTTGCTTCATCTAAGAATTCACCATTTTTATGCACGGTCATTGGTATATTCGTGATGTCTTCAATCTCTTCAAGCAGGGTCCGCTTTTCTCCTAAAATGGCACCTGCCGAAGAGCCATTGTCCGCCACTGTATCCTCGAACTTTATTTCCCAATTCGCAATCCGGCTATCGATCACTTCCACTGCTGGCACAACATATGCCGTGGCATCGATTACATCCTGCACCGTCACGTCAGGTCCTTTTAACTCTTTATTGAAAACAAATGCGATTTCAAATTCCACCTTTGGTTGAATGAAGGACTCAGTCCTTAAACCATCAGCCTCGTCGTAAACCATCGTATCTAAAATGAAGCCGTAATCCGGTGTATAGACATTCAACATTTCTTGCATCGCTTTACTCGTCAACCCAATTTTCAGCCCTTTTACAGACGCCCCGTTGTCCGTCTTTTGACGAATTTGCGCCAATTGCACGGCATAGGCATCAGCAGGGGTAATCTTTTCATAAGTTTCAGTTAATGGTGCAATGGGCTGTTTCGTACGTTCCGCTTCAAGCAATGCTTCCGCCATTTTTTGTGTATTCATAGACCATTCTCCTTTTATGAATTGACTGTTTCTACCGCATTCAACTGATGATATTTACCACTGAAGAACAATAACGGATTTTTATCTTCAAGATGTAAGTCGATTACTTTACCAATGAATAATGTATGGTCACCTTCTACATGTTCCGATACGACTTCACATGCAATTTGGGCGATGGCCCCTTTTAATACAGGTTGTTCAGCCAATGCTTCGAATTCTACTGCATCACCAGGTCTCCCAGCGAAATGACGTGAATAATGCTCTTGGTCTTCGGCTAAAATATTAACTGTGTATTTTTTGGATTGTGAAACTTTCTCTAAGAATTTTGCTTTATGTCCAACGGAAATTAAGACAAGCTTAGGATCCAATGATATTGACACGAAACCATTTGCCGTCATTCCATGTGTTTCACCTTCGTTTTCTGTTAAAAGAACGGTTACACCTGTCGCAAACTTTCCCATTGCATCTCTAAATAAACGATCATCCATCCTAATTCCTCCATTCGTAACTGAATAATTCAATCATAAATCAGTCCATTTAAAATTATCATTGTATTTTTTATTGAAAATTCAGATAAAAACAATAAAATTGCACATGAAAATAAATTTGAATTCTTTGTGAATTATTTTTACAAAAAATCAGCTGTATCATATATCCTTCCATTAAAAATTCCACATTGTAAATCGGAAATTTTTCTTTTTCATTTTTGTTCTCTTTCAAAACACAAATTAGTATCCTTATTTTTTTGCTTGTAAATCTCTTTTTTTTCAAATAGAATTCTGTTCATGGAAGAAAAATTTCCGAATTTTCCCACCATTCACTATTATTCTTGTAGAGAAAAGTGAAAATAATGGTGAAATGTGTGCCTTTACTTACAATAATGGAGGTGTTTGATGATTCCAATGCCAAATTGAAAGCGCTATCACTACTTTTCAGAAAAAGACAGAAGTATCAGACCACCAATACTTTTTTGAAAAACAATTGTGGATGGGGAAAATACGGTAATACAAGGGGGATTTTCATGCGTTGGGTTGTATTAGCTTTTCTATTCTTACTATCTGTTTTAAATTATACGGATAAATCGGTTTTAGGATTAGCCGCAGAACCAATCATGACTGAACTGAATCTATCTTATGATCAGTTTGGTTTAGTAGGAAGTAGTTTCTTCGCTGCTTACGCTGTCGGAAGTATCGTTTTAGGTACCTTAACGTATCGCTTCAACACAAAATACTTATTAATGATGATTGCTACTGGATGGACCATTTCATTAGCAAGCGCTTATTTTGTAGAAACGTTAACACACTTAATTTTACTGCGTGTTGTCTTAGGTTTCTTCGAAGGTGGTACGCTCGGTCTGTGCATCGTGCACTTAGCACGATGGTTCACTAGCTCACAACGTGGTGTCGCTGCAGCTATCATGACTTCTGGTACAACAGTTGGAACGTACTTGGCTGCACCACTTTTAGTTAAAGGCATCACGAATTTTGGTTGGCAGCACACTTTCGCATTATTAGGGATAGCAAGCTTTGCATGGGCGATCCTCTTCTTCTTCATGAGAGACGAGCCAAAGCAACCCCTCATCGAAGACGTAAAAAGTTTAGCCTCCAACAAGGAAGTACCGTTCAAACATATCTTTAAAGTATTCATCAACCCTTATGTATTATCGATTTTAGTTGTAGGTTTCGTATCCATGTGGATTACAACTTGGGTCCTTACATGGGCACCAACTTACCTAACACAAATCGTGGGTCTTGAGCCACAGCGTATGGGCTTAATCTTCGCTGCAATGGGCATTTCAGGAACAGTGTTCGCAATTTGTATAGGTAAATTCACAGACTACTTATTCAAGAAAAATAAAAGCCTTATCAAATCTTATGATCGTGTATTAATTACAGTATTGCTGGTCGGCGCTGCTTCTTATGCGATGACCACGATTGTCGCTTCACCGGTTCTAGCCTGTTTGTTCCTAGGGATGGGCTTAATCATAAACACTTGCTTATTACCGTTAAATACAGCGATTAAAACATTGATCATTCCGAAAAATCTAGTAGGTAGCGTAACGGGTGTCTCATTATCCATTTCAAGTATGGCTGGAGTAATCGGGCCATGGATTACCGGGTACTTGATTACACAAGCAGGCGATAACGTGCGGTCAGGCTTCAACTTAGGTGTGTTGGTCATCGTTAGTTTATATGTTGTTACGGCCATCGTGTTAGTAGCCACACGTAAATTGAAAATCACCGCAACTGAAAAAGAAGATGCTCGTCGTGCTACAGAAGAAGAGCAGATAAACCTTGACATCGCCCCAGGGCGATAATACTCAACCATGGGTTCATCACATGTAAACAGACTGAAGACAAACTCAAAGAATGAGTTTGTCTTCAGTCTGTTTTGTTTATAAAAGCGGTTTACGTAACTCTTCCATCCATCTCGAGCCTAATGGTTGATAGACTCCGCTCTTATCTTGCAAATTCCTCGAAGCTTAAGCTATCCGACAAGATCAGTACCTGAATGACTAATAAGGTATACGCTGCAGTCGATGCGTCTTTCAGTGAAATTTGTAGTTGCTCTTCGATTTGCTTGATACGATATTGGATACCGCCGATAGATAACGTCAACTCGTCCATCGTTTCCTTCAAGCGCTGACTATTTAATAAATAGACGTAAAGCGTATGCAATAATTCCTTTTTACGGGGATCATCAAAATTGTATAAGTCTTTTAACGTCTTCTTCGCCATTTCGTGAAGATGCTCCATGCTCATGTTCTTTACGATATCCCCAAGCATTCCTAAATCTTCGTAATCCGTTAGCAGCTTATCGTTGGGAAAGCGCTGTGCAACACGAGCCTCTTGTAGCGAACGCTCGAAATCTTTGAAGTTACTAAATGTTCCGCTAAGCCCGATTGAATATTTATAATTGGCATTTTGCTTCTCCATCTTTTGAAAAATTTTCGTGATTTTCTTATTCCAGCCTTGCTTATCACTATTTAGCGAATTGAGGAGCGCAATTTCCTCACCAAGCACTGCAAAAATACAAGGCAAATCCCACTCTTTTGCCAACTTGGACAGCTGTGTCAACTGGTCATGAATGTCGATGATTTCTTTATTTTTCTTTTTCTTTTTGACACTGATAATACCTGTAGAGAACGGCGGCTGAAATTTAAATGGTAAAAATTTATAGTAAGATTCGATATCTTTAATTTTCCGATTATGAATTAAGCGCTCCAATAGTGAGCTACGCATCCTTTGTTGCTCTTCAAACTGCGCCTCCTCATATAAAATACATAAGGCCACGACCGTAGAAATCCGCTCTAAAAATAAGTGGTCGTTTTCATCCATATCCTTTTCATCAAAGTAGAAAAATGAACAAGTGGCATAATTCCTTTTGTTAATAAGAACAGGTGCCGTCAACTTCCTGAATGTTTCGCCTTTGTAATGCGAAACGTTATGCGTATCGTCGAAATGCGATAATTTCACCTTATCTTTTTTTATTGCTAGTTGCTGTTCTTCCGTTAAACCAAAATGGCTTAACGCATTGCCATGGATATCCTCAATCAAAATCGAGATGTTCAACAGCTCGGACGCAACCTGAACAATTTCATCCATCGAATGTTTATCTGTTACTTTTTGTGTGAGCTGACTATTAAACAATGAAATTTTCTCGAGCACTTGCTTATGGTGTAAAAGTGCATCATAAGTCATTTCAAGTTCAGATAAAATGTTGTCGTTTTGATAAAGGTGGATAAGCTCTTCCTCATCTTCGAGCCAATCGCTCTCCAAGCGCACTTTAAACTCACAGCACGGATCACCTTTTGCGACGCACTTGTACTCAACGGCAATAATGGATTCACCATACTCATAGGTCAATGCACCACTTGCAAACCCACATAACATATGACAAACACATTCGTTTGCTACACCATAATTTTTTAGGTGTAACGCGGCTTCGAATGATTCTACCCATTGTCCCCACGTATCGATGCATTCAACCGTGCCATCTGGATGTCGCACAATTTCCCCCATGAAAATTACATCCTTCACGTGACCTAAGCGTGAATGTCTCTTACCGACTGGATCTATCGAGTCTTTATTTTGAAGCATCTTTCTTGCTGATTCCATCCCGAACTCTTTCCCAAATCGAAATAAAAAGCCTTTTGTTTTATGAGAACCAATGTTGTTAAACAAGCTGTTCTTTAATGTATGGAAGGCATTTGCCGACATTAAAATATTTTTCGTTTCGCTGGAATCAAATGCAATTTCGCTCATTAAAATCACATCCCCTTTGACTATCTATTCCTCATATTACAAAAGCGAAATTGATTTTTCAATAAATTTTAAAGATTAACACTATTCTTTCAATAAAAATCAGTATAACGTTTGAAATTATTAACAGGTATACTCAAAACAGAAAATAAAAGCACATCAGTATGAGGAGGCAAAGCGATGACAATTCTTGAAGGGTTTCATAATAGTTACATATTGGCAAACGGTGTACGTACACATTATTCCTGGGCTGGAACAGAAGGACCAGCTGTAATTTTACTGCACGGTGCAGGACCTGGAGCATGCGGCGCAGCAGGTTGGCGTTTTATGTTACCTGCATTAGCTAAAGCTGGCTTCCGAGCATATGCAGTAGACCAACTTTCAATGGGCTTTACCGACGCCCGCCCTCACGCATGGCCTGTAAATGGTCATCAAAGCCTAGTGGATCATGTACATGATTTCATTGAAGCATTATGCCTCGACGAAGTATCACTTGTCGGCAATTCACAAGGTGCTTACGTTGCAGCTAAATATGCCATAGACCACCCAGAAAAAGTAAATAAAATTGTTTACATCGGTAGTAATACCATCTATCAAGCGATGCATGAAGTACCTGAGAGAAAGCTGCGGTCATTCTTAGAAGTGATTGGTTATGACTATACAGAAGAATCCTTACGTAAATTCATGTACCGTAATTCAAGCGAAGACACGGTCATTCCTGAAGAACTGATTCAACTACGTCATCAAGCGGCAACCCGCCCAGGCGTTAAAGAATCCAATCAGGCGTTCGATGCCTACTTAGCGAGAATGAACGAAGAGCCTAAGCTTTGGGATCGTTACTGCATGAAAGATACCTTACCAAAATTGAAAATTCCAGGCCTATTCATTTGGGGTAAGCAAGACGCCGTTGCACCAGTGGAGACAGGTTATAAACTCGAGAAACTATTACCGAACATATCATTTGAATATATAGAAAACTGCGGTCATCAAGCTCAAACGGACCAACCGGAAATCGTGAACAAACTTGTCATTGACTTTTTGGCAGTGGAAAAAGATCAAGCCGTTACAGCACAATAAACTATTTTTGAAAGGAATGATCAAATGGTAACAGTAGTTGAAAGTAAAGGGCTGTATGAAGAAATTATGCAAAAGGCAAAGCGCATCGGTGAAGCCGCAGAGTTAGAAGCAATCGAAGCTGATCGAAATTCGACCGTGTCCCCACGCATCGCGGAAATTATTCGTGAGGAAGGCATTCACCGTTTGATTTTACCGAAAGAGTTTGGTTATCCACAACTCGATTGGCATACATTCGTTGATATGGTAAGCACAGTTGGTTACCATAACTTATCAGCTTCATGGTTAACCTACTTCTTCTCCGTGCATAACTCTTGGGTTTGCTACTATCCTAAGCACATTCGTGATGAAGTCATTAACCAAGGTGGCTTTGTAGCTGACGTATTTGCTCCCATCGGTAAAGTGGAACCAGTTGAAGATGGCTATGTCGTTTCCGGAAAGTACAATTTTGTAAGCGGTATCAATTACTGTGATTGGGTTGGCGTTGGCGCCATGATGAAATTCGAAGACAATGACAAGCCCGAACGTGTCGGCATTTTATTGAAGGTTTCTGACTTGGAAGTGGTAAAAACTTGGGATTCCCTTGGTCTTCGTGGATCAGGCAGTAATACATTGATCATTGATAATGTTTTCGTTAAGCCTGATGCCATTTTACGCTTCAGCAAAATAATCGAAAAGAGCCAACCGCCATATGAAGATTTCGATCAAGACTATTTATATTACAATACACCATTCTATCCTGGCTTCTATGTAGGGTTCGCCGCAATGGCTGTTGGTGGTGCAGAACGTGTAGTTGACGAGTTCGAAAAGCATACAGCCGGCCGCGTCCGCTTCTCTGGCATAAACGAAAAGGATTCTCCCACAAGCCAACGCGTGCTTTCGGAGTTAAAGCTAGAAATGATTTCTGCAAAAAGCTTATTGAACGAATACATCCGGATGATGGAAGAAGATAAAGGTGGTCCATACGAAGGAGCAAAATATAAAGCGATTCGTGCAAAAATCATCGATAAGTGTACACAAATCGGTGTTAAGGCCCTACTGACTTTAGGTGGGCACGCATTATTAAAAGGTCATCCGGTAGAAATGCACACTCGTGACCTGATGGCAATCGCCACACACATTACTTCTTTATATGAAGACGGCATATTAGGATACGGTAGAAATTTATTCGGCGTTCAAACAAACATTCAAGGGTAATTTCAGCATCGGAAAGTATGATGGATAAAGATTGAAATCATATTTTCCTTGTCCTCTTATTAAAAAAACATGACTATGAGGTGAATATAAATGGAAAAATTTCTTTACGCACCGGAAATTGCAAAATTAGGACACGTAGCTTTAGTATCAGCAGATCTTGAAAAATCTTTATGGTTCTTCCGCGACACAATCGGGTTAGAAGAAACCGAAGTGATAGATGGTGTACATTACTTGCGCGCTTGGGGCGATTTCGAACACCATACATTATCCATTACAGCTGGTGAAACTTCTTACATCGATCACATTGGCTGGCGTACAAAACGTCGTGAGGACGTAGCAACTTTCGCTAAATTATTAGAAGATGCTGGTACAGAAGTACGTTGGATAGAAGCAGGCGAAGAAGTAGCCCAAGGGGAAGCAGTCCGCTTCGAATTACCAAGTGGTCACCGCTTTGAACTGTATTACGATATGGAAAAAACACCTGCTGATGAATCTCGTAAATCAGTGCTTAAAAACCAAACGTATAAATCTTGGGCCAAAGGTGTATCACCACGTCGCATCGACCATGTTAACTTACAAACTTCACAAGATAACGCTGTGATCGTAAATTACTTACAACAAGCATTAGGCTTCAAGCTACGTGAATATTTCGTAAATCCAGACGATGTACAAGTCGCAAGCTGGTTATCCGTAACAAACTTAGTTCATGACGTGGCAATCATGTCTACATCCCGTTCAAAAGAACCAAACGAAATGCATCATATCGCTTATTGGTTAGACAACTCCCAAGACTTACTACGTGCTGCTGATATTTTATGCGAAGCTGATGTACAATTCGTAGGCCCTGGTAAACACGGTATTTCTCAAGCCATGTACATTTACGTAAAAGATCCAGGAAGTGGCTTACGTCTTGAAATCTTTACAAACAGCTATTTAATCTTCGAGCCAGACTGGGAGCCAGTGAAATGGACGTATGAAGAATACTTGAAAAACGGATCTGCCTACTGGGGCGACCGTCGCCGCGATGACGTAGATCGTGAAGCACAAGTTAAGGAATTAGCGAATTCATAATAAATTGACCACCAGCCATTCATGATGAAGGATGCTGGTGGTTCTTATGCGATGAATGTTATATAGGAAGGGGTGTCTCTATTGAAGGCAATGTTAAAAGTGTTAATCTTATCTTTCATTGGCGGTTATATTTTTAGCTTGCTGCACATCCCTATTCCCTGGATGCTTGGCCCAATTGTTGTCGTCATGTTAGCTCAATTTGTTTATAAAGGACCGCTTAGATGGTCCAGCCAAATGCGTGATTTAGGTGTCGTCATGGTCGGGACCGCGATTGGTGTACAATTCAACACCGATTTATTCGGCATGATGAGCTCCATTTTACTTTACATGATAACCCTAAACGTCATTTTGATCGGCGGTTCAATCGGCATCGCCTACTTAACGAGCAAATGGACAAAAATCCCGGTGAAAGCTGCCATATTAGGCGCCATCCCAGGCGGTTTAGGACAAATTGTCGTCTTTGCCGAGGAAGAAAAAGTTAAAGAAATCGGCGTTATTTCTTATTTTCAAGTAATTCGACTTTTACTGGTCGTTGTTTTCGTACCATTTATCGTCGCTGGCCAAGTAATGAGCAAGCCACCAACTGACGCTAAGCTAACAATCAGTTTAGTACTACTAATTGCACTTGCTTGGGGTTGCTCTCATTTAATGAAACGCATCCATTTGCCGGTCGCATTTTTCATTACACCCATTCTTTTATTCATTACATTGCAACTCACAACACCACTGGCAATGCCTCAAATACCTGGCATAATCATGGATATCGCTCAGTTACTAATCGGTGCCCATATCGGACTCATGCTCAAGCCGCATATGATCAAACTGCCGGTACGTGTACTTATAGGGGGCATTTTCAGTGCCTTCGCACTGATCGCGCTAACATTTGGATCAAGCTTTTTCATGTCATTTGCGTTGGATACAACCTTCGCTACAAGTTTCCTAAGCACCGCCCCAGGGGGCTTAGATCAAATGGTGTTATTAGCGAATGCAGTGCATGCAGATGTCTCGCTTGTTTCAATGTTCCAAACGTTCAGGCTCCTGTTCATTTTTATTTTAATTATGCCTTTGATGAAAATGTATTATCGTTGGCAAGGAAAAAAGAAATTGCCTAGCATCAAAAGAGCCATGTAGTAAAGTACCGATCATGGTTCATGTTAAAATCTATATACCTATGGATAAGACGCTCCGATGATTGAAATTCATTCAGTGGGGCGTTTTTCGAATCTGATGAATCGGTGAAATCAATTACCATATAATAGTAGAAACGCGTTCAAAAAAACCAAGTATCTACATGGAAGTCTGTGGGCTAGATTGCTACAAATGCGATGAGGTTACGGATATTAGAGATTCAAATAGATAGAATACCATTTCTTGAACGAACCGGGAAAAATAAAAGGCATGAGCCCGGTACAATACCGAACTCACGCCCAAGGAACTGCATATCAGTTCCTTCCTCGACAATAATAGACTATATGCAGTTGGTCATGTTCTTCTTAACTGCTTACATATAACTAACTTCTAGTATTCAGCCACTCTACTTCTCCGCCTGGATAATCGCTGAGACAATATATTCTTCTACCTTATGTTCCGGTGCCCATTCCTTGATGAATTCTTTGGATTCATCTTTAGGGATAATGGAGATGTTCTTAAATCCAGCTTGTTTCATCGTCTCGGACAATTCTTCAATTGAAGATGCCCCGGCGATGCATCCGGAGTAGAGGTTCATATCCGTTTGCAATGCTTCAGGCAGATTCGCAGTCAACACGATATCGGAAATCGCTAATCTCCCGCCTTTTTTCAGAACACGATAGGCTTCCTGAAAGACTCTTCCTTTATCCGGGGATAGGTTGATGACGCAATTCGACATAATCACATCAACGAATTGATCCGCAACAGGCAGATGTTCGATTTCCCCTAAACGAAATTCGACATTTACGAATTGATTTTTTTCGGCATTGCTCCGAGCTTTGCTAATCATTTCCGGTGTCATGTCAACGCCTATGACTTTTCCTTTTTCCCCCACTTTAGGAGAAGCCAAGAAAGCATCGAACCCTCCCCCGCTCCCAAGGTCAAGGACGGTCTCCCCCTCTTTTAAGTCCGCGATCGCCTGAGGATTTCCACAGCCTAATCCCATGTTTGCGCCATTCGGGATATTTTGAAGCTCTGCTGTGGTATATCCCATCTTTTTAGAAATCTCTTCGACGGAAATATTTTGGTTTTCTTCGGGTGTACAGCAGCTTGGCGCACAACAGCTGTCAGAGTTCACGACTTTAAGGGCGATTTTTTTATAATTGCTTCGTACGCTTTCGCGAATTTCATCTTTTTTCATTTCACTCATTCTCTCCATATCCTTCCCATTCATATTTAGCAGCAAGAGTTTTCATTATATCCTGTAAGCACTATGCCCATTTCACCATTTTCCTCTTCTACATCTATGGTTACATCTGATAACTGTTCCTTCATCTCAGATTGAATGGCAATGTTCACCCCATTCACTTCTACCACCCTATCATTTGTTTCTGCTTCTTGTAAGGCAACGCCAAGGTTCATTCCGCAACACCCTGCAATTCCATAAAATCGTAGAGTGGATACGTCATTTGCCTTCATCGCTTCTTGTAAATACTCTTTTGCTTGATTGGTCATTTTCATGTTCTATTCCTCCAATAGGTTTCGCATGTCATTTTTACATGTCCAGAATTTGATGCAATTGCTTGATTCCCTTTGGCTCTTCCCGGCTCCAAGGGAGAATGACAGTTTGGTTGCCGGATAGCTCTTTCACTTTCTCGATCCATTTCTTCTCTCCCTTTGCTTTCCTGGTAAGCATCGGTTCCATTGTATCCGTGACGAAAAAACTTTGGTTGATGAGCCACCAATGGATGGATATATTCGCCCGTTTCAAATCTGCTGCCAATCGTTTTGCTTCCAAAACAGGTGTCATCTCAGGAAGTGTCGTAATGATGATGCTCGTATAGGACCCGTCTCTTAATTTTGGCAACAAATCGCGTACCGGCTCTGGTATATCACCAGAAGAACGGGAAATTTCTTTATGATAGGCTTCAGATGCATCCAATAATAGAAGGGTATGACCTGTTGGTGCCGTATCAATTACGACCATGCTATCTTTGGACTGCGCCACAACATTGGCGAGTGCCCGGAAAACGGCGATTTCCTCGGTACAAGGAGATTCCAAGTCTTCTTTTATGAAGGCCAAGCCTTCTTCATCCATCGTTTCACTTGCTTTGGAAAGCACTTCATCTTTATACTCTTCCACGACTTTCTTCGGATCGATGCTGCTTATCGTTAGATTGTCATATAAGGTGTTATCATCAAAAGTCCAAGCAATGTGAGCGGCTGGATCCGTGGTCGTTAAGTGGACCTTTTTCCCTTTTTCGGCGAGTCCCAAGGCGACAAGTGACGCTACTGTCGTTTTTCCTACCCCGCCTTTTCCCATCGTAAGGATGACCCGATGGGAGTTTGATTCATAATAATCCACCAAATCTTTAATAGAGTGATGAGGGATCGTTTCTATTTCATCTAATAAGTTTTCAGACTCCCCATATGTTTGAGTGAACCATTTCTCCATGTGATTGATTCCTGTGATGGCAAATGAAACAAGAGGCAAATAAAAAGTCGGATGTTTTTTCAATGGATTCGGAATGTCTTCCAATGCCCGCTGTTGTCGGTCATGCAAGGCATTTGCATAACGATCACCTCGATCCGTCTGTTCGAAGACACCGTTCACGATCAAGAGTTGATTGGCAATCCCGATTTCCTTCAACTCATCCGAGGCACGTGCCGCTTCCCTCAATGGCCCCTCTTCAGGTCGGCTCACAAGGACTAGTGTAGTCTGCCCTTTGTCCGCCAACACCTTGACGGCCTTCTGATACATCTGCTTCTGACTTTCCAATCCCGCTAACGGACCCAGGCAAGATGCCCCGTTTGTATTTACATCTAAAAAACCGGACCATGCAGTTGGTAGTTGCAATAACCTCAGCGTATGACCAGTTGGTGCGGTATCAAATACAATCCGGTCATATTCCTCCGTAATTGTTGAATTCGTCAAAAGGGTCGAGAATTGGTTGAATGCCGCAATTTCTACGGTGCAAGCCCCTGACATTTGCTCTTCCATCGTGGCAAGCACCGCATCTGGTAACTTTCCTCTATACGGGGCAACCATCCGTTCCTTGTATTCGGTTGCCGCTTGGACAGGGTCCAAGTTCAGGGCATACAGGTTCGATGTGCCCTTGATCAATTGGGGATGATTGGTTAACGGTTGCCCGAATACATCTTGTAAGTTCGAAGCGGGATCTGTACTGATCAACAGAACTTTTTGTCCTTGCTTCGATAAAGAAAGGGAAAGCGAACTTGCCACGGATGTTTTCCCCACTCCACCTTTGCCTGTGAAAAATATAAATCGCGTTTGTGGGAAGAATTCATCAGTGAATAACTTCATGTCAGCTCTCCCCATCTTTTTGCGTCTTCAGTGACAATCGCACTTTCGGCTTTTGGATCAGTTCCTCAACAGAGAACCCCGTCCACCTTCCCAACTCCTCATTACTTGGATAGCTCCCTGTTCGTACCACGTTTCCATCAACGAAAACAATCGGTAAGACATCCGGACCCTTTTCGTTCAATAACGCACTCACTTGTTCATGTTGCATGAACTGTTCGGTATCATTGGTTAAATTATATCGTTCGATCGGATAATCCTTTTTCTTCAGATTACTTGTCACAAAAGACATCCTTAATAGCTCAGGGTCGATTGAAGGACCGCATACACCTGTAGGGCAACACATGGCAGGGTCAAAAATCTGTATTTCTTTCATTGAAGTCACTCCTTTTTATATAAATAAGCAGATGCCTATATTACGGATAAATCAATAGCCAAGTAATTTTCCTTGGCTATTTGCGGGCTCATTCTCCCATTTCAGCGAATTCTTCGATCCGTTCGCCAATTTCATCACGCACGCGTTGGAAGAAGGACCACTTTTCCTCATCGGTTCCTTCCGCTTTGGCTGGATCATCAAAACCCCAGTGGACTCGCTTTACTTGTGGAGGCGTGATTGGGCAATGCTCGTCTGCATGCCCACACAATGTAACCACTAAATCTGCATGATTCAAGGTTCCCCTATCAATCACATCCGATGTTTGATCGGAAATATCGATGTTTACTTCCCTCATCGCCTTAACAGCATTGGGATTCAATCCGTGAGCTTCAAGGCCTGCGCTTTTCACAATCCAATCCGGTAAGAGCCTTTTCGCCCAGCCTTCCGCCATTTGGCTGCGGCATGAATTGCCTGTGCATAAGAAGTAGATGGTTTTTCTATGTGTCATGAAGGTTTCCTCCTGTATTGAAAACAAACAGTTATAATTTAATGGTCCGGAAATATTTCTTATCCCAACGTAGAGCGACATGGACGAGAGCAATCAGTACCGGCACTTCCACGAGTGGTCCAATGACCGCCGCAAACGCCGCACCGCTGTTGATTCCGAATACGGAAACAGCCACGGCAATCGCCAGTTCAAAGTTATTGCTTGCTGCCGTAAAGGAAAGGGAAGCGGTAACCGGATAGGATGCACCCGCCTTTCTTGATGCAAAAAACGATACGGCAAACATGATTAAAAAATAGATGAAAAGCGGTATCGCAATCCGCACTGCATCAAGGGGCAAGGCAATGATGGTGTCCCCTTTTAAAGAGAACATCATGACGATCGTAAACAATAAAGCAAACAAAGTTAACGGCGAAATCTTGGGTAAGAACTTATTTTCATACCACTCATTCCCCTTAATTTTCAACCCAATGAATCGAGTCAACATCCCTGCTACGAATGGAATACCAAGATATATCATGACGCTTTTCGTGATTTCCCACATTGATATCACGACAGATAGGTTTTCCATGCCGAATACGCCAGGCAACACATTCAAGAAAAAGTAGGCGAATACGGAATAGAATAGGATCTGGAATATCGAGTTGAACGCCACGAGTCCCGCGACATACTCCCTATCTCCCCGAGCCAGATCATTCCATACAATGACCATCGCAATGCAACGGGCCAAGCCAATCATAATCAACCCGGCCATATACTCCGGATAATCGTGTAAAAAGATAATTGCAAGGAAAAACATTAAAACCGGCCCTAACAGCCAGTTTTGAAACAAGGAGAGCAGAAGCACTATCCAATCTTTGAACACGCGCCACATTTCTTCGTATTTCACTTTTGCAAGCGGTGGATACATCATGACGATTAACCCAATTGCGATTGGTATTGAAGTAGTCCCTACCGAAAAGGTATCTAATACATTTTTGAAATCGGGTACCCATACCGCAATCATGACTCCGACGAACATCGCCACAAATATCCATAGAGTAAGATAGCGATCCAAGAAGGATAATCGCTTTGTTACACTTTTATTTTCCATCCGCTTCTCCCCTAACATGATGAAGAATTACATTCCGTTGAACAACATGGAGCCTGAACATGTTCTAAAGAATCGATGATGGCTTGAATATAGGGCTGTTGAACCTCATTCAATCGAAAATGTTTCCATGTTCCCTTTTTTCTTTCTAAAATGATTCCTGCATCTTTTAATTTTTTCACTTGTTGACTGACTGCTGGCTGGGAAATCTGCAGGATATCCACAAAATCACATACACAAACTTCACCTTGTTTCAGACATGCCAGCAACTTTAACCGGTTCGGGTCGCTCACAGCCTTTAATTGACGAGACATCTCCTCGATTTGGTTCATCTAGTGTCCTCCTATCATACATAACTAAATGCTTATATAATATATTACTTATGTTATCACGATTGGTTTGGCCGTTGCAAGGGTTTTGGCTTGGAGAGATTTTATCAGAGTACTTCTCGAATTGCCTTCATAAAAAAAGACTGCCGATCTCCCGGCAGCCTCCATTCCTTATAAATACTTGCGGTGAATCCCTTTTCCGTCATAAGAAAACATGACTTCTTTGCCTTCCATGACCGATTCCATGTGCACGGGACGTCCCCAGAGCTGGTGGATATAGGGCATGACTTTTTCAAGGTATTTCAGGTCGAGTTCAATATCTTCGTACCAGTGTTTCAAATACAGCTCGCCATTTCGCATATAGTCGCCGTCATTGACCGTGATATACGGGAACCCGCCATTCACCCGCATGCTGACGAGCTGATCGCGCACCTGTTCCCATGCCTTATCAACGATTTTGTAGTCTTTGCCTTGCTTTTGGAATAAATACATATCCTCACGCATGACAAGATCTTTGGTCAAATAGTTACGGAGGAAGGAAATATCCGATTCTATTTCCCTGACTTCGAACATTTTTTCCCGGCCCGTTCCTGGCTTGATGCCGAGCTTGAGCATTTCCTCTGTCGGGTTATCATAGCGTTCTTCGATATCTTCAAACACCTTCAGCCCTAGATAATAAGGATTGATGCTCGTTCGTGATGGCTGCACGACTCCGGCATTCAGTTTTGCAAATTCAATCGATTCGCCAGAGGTCAAATCCAGTTCACGCATGATCCTTTGATGCCAGTACGATGCCCAGCCTTCGTTCATGATTTTCGTTTCGAGCTGCGGCCAGAAATAGAGCATTTCCTCTCGGATCATGGTCATGATATCTCTTTGCCAATCGGTTAAATCCCTGCTGTATTGTTCAATGAATAGCATGATATCTTTTTCAGGACGTGGCGGGAACTTCTTACGCCTTTTAGCGGTCGGATGCTTCTTCACATCTCTGTCTTCGAGATTCCATAAATCATCATACTCCGTCGCTGCCGGCTTGATTTCCTCCTCCTCTTCCTCATCCTCCATCGTCCAGGCAAGCTTCGGCCTCATCAGTGATGGGTCGATATGTTCCTCGATGGCAAGAAGGGCATCAAGGAATGTTTCCACTTCCCGCTTGCCATGCAACACTTCGTATTCCCGGATTCTTTCTGCCGTGGCCGACATGCTTTCTACCATATCCCTCTTGGTGTTCCGGAAACGGACATTATTCTTGAAGAAATCACAATGCGCCAAAACATGCGCCACAATCAATTTGTTTTGCACAAGTGAATTGGAATCCAGCAAGAACGCATAACATGGGTCAGAGTTAATGACCAATTCATAGATTTTGCTTAATCCGAAATCATATTGCAGCTTCATTTTATGAAATTGTTTCCCGAAGCTCCAATGTGAAAAGCGGGTCGGCATTCCATACGCACCAAATGTATAAATGATTTCCGATGGACAAATTTCATAACGCATCGGGTAAAAATCCAATCCGAATCCAGTGGCTATTTCTGTGATTTCACTGATGGCATATTCCAGAGCCTTCTGCTCCGATCCATTCATCTTATATCCCCCTAGTCTTTTGTCTTTAGTCTAATGTATGAAAAAAGGGCGGAAAAATGCTTTGTTCCTTCTTAAAGGGCAATCGTACATAGAAAAAAGACATCCTCCAAAAGGGAAGATGTCAGGAATCAGTAGAACAGGCACTCTTTCTTACTATTACTTGGCTATTTCTGCATGTAATGCCCGTTTTTTCGTTTTTGAGCGAACCCACGAAATGATAAGAGCTGCAATGATGACAAAACCTAAATATCCTGTAAGAGGATATACCGTACCAACCAATTTAATGAAGCCAACAAAGCTGGCAAGGAAAGCTAACATCCCTACGACGATGACCGAGATTTTAAAATTCTTTGTTTCGGAAGGTACAAGTCTAGCAGTAAATGCGTACAGCATACCAACTGACGTATTATAAATCATGCCTAACAGCACTACGGACAGAATATTTCCCAACCAAGGCGAGATTTCATTTGCTAAATAAAGAGTGGGCATGCTTACTCCCTCAATCGATTTAAGGTCGGACATCATCCCCATATTGATTAGAAGTAATAAAACCCCTAAACCTATCCCGCCTAAAATGCCTCCCATTCCTGCTTCTTTCTTGCTTTTCATTGTACCTCCCATTACGGCCAGCATCGCGATTCCAGCCGTCATATTATAAGAAACATATAGCAATGAACCCATTAGCCAATTTCCCGTTGCGGCCGTTTCTTTACTGGATGAGGCAATGATTTCACTGAAGCTAAGATTTGATGTAAAGAATGAATAACCCGCAATGACAATCATGATGATGAATAAGAATGGCGTTACGGCACTAATAATCGACATGATTTTATCGACTTTAAGCAAAAGCGTTCCAATGGTGAGGATCGTCATGATCGCGGCACCCACGATACTTGGAATGCCAAATTGTTCTTCGAAAATGGATCCGGAACCTGCAATCATGATCACCGTTACGCCGAATAAGAAAAAGGTAATGATCACATCGACAACCCTGCCTAGATGACGACCACAAAGGTGATCGATTATGCTTTTATGTGAGCGTGTTTGAAGCGAGCTCCCTAACTCCGTAACTTGCATTCCAAGGAAAGCGAATAATGCAGTCGCCACGACAATTCCCAATACACTGTAGATTCCAAAGCTCGTGAAAAACTGCAATACTTCTTGTCCTGAAGCAAAACCTGCCCCTATGATGATTCCGATATATGCACCTGCTAGATTGATACTGTTCTTCATGGAAATCCACCCCATTTTAAAGATAATTCTGACAATTTTGTGCATGGGTAGCTTTTGGCTACCTCACGTTTAAAGCTCCGCCAATCTTCAGTAAGAAAATACCAAAGCTTGGCGGACTCAACCTGCTCAATTTTTGTATCGTTTACTATAGGAGGTAAATTCATCGACAATGGTCGTATCTACTTCGTATCCAATACCTGCCGTCTTTGGCACGGTGATGACCCCATCTTCCACCGTCACTTCCGGTTTAATGATGTCTTTATGCCAATAATTCGCAGAAGCGGCCGTATCACCAGGCATTGTAAAATTATCAAGTGTGGTCAATGCGATATTATGTGCACGACCGACCCCAGATTCCAACATGCCACCGCACCATACTGGCACGTTTCGCTCTTTACATAAATCATGAATTTTCTTAGCTTCCGTTAAGCCACCCACTCTACCAATCTTGATATTGATTATTTTACAGCTTCCCAAATCCAGCGCCTTTCTGGCATCTTCGACGGAATGGATGCTTTCATCCAAGCAAATCGGTGTTGTGATGCTCGCTTGCAATGTCGCATGATCGACAATATCATCCGATGACAAAGGCTGCTCGATCATCATTAAATCGAATTGATCCAGCTGTTTCAATAATTCGATATCCTTCAAACGGTAAGCCGAGTTAGCATCCGCCATGATCGGTACATCCGGATAACGATTACGTACTTCCCTGATAACATCGACGTCCCAGCCCGGCTGAATCTTTATCTTGATTCGTTTATAACCATCTTTCAGTCCATTCTCGATTTTTTTCAATAAATCTGGAACGGTTTTTTGGATACCGATACTGATGCCGACATCGATTTTATCCAGCTCTCCACCTAGTGCCGTGCTCAGTGGAATGTTCTTTTCTTTCGCGTACAGATCCCAAATAGCTCCTTCGATTGCCGATTTCGCCATATTATTTTTCCTAATATGAGCGAACAGTTCCGCTACTTCACCTGGGTGCTCTATTTCTTTATCAAGCACGAGCGGAATCAGGAAATCCTCCAGCATCGTCCAGTTCGTTTTGATGGTTTCTTCGTTATACCATGGCGCGGCAAAAGCTACAGATTCAGCCCATCCTGATAATCCCGCTTCATTTTTCACCTCTACTAAAATAAACTCTTTATCCACGAATGTACCAAAGCTAGTTGTGAATGGAGCAATCAAATCCATATTCAGATGACGTAAACGCACTTCTTTTATTTTCATGTTTAATTCCCCCACTTATTTCTGTTTTTGTAAGATGTAATGTTGAATGTTGTCCTCTTTGATCCGTTCAATTCCCACTACAGCATATCCCTGGGCAAAGAGGTTTTTGAATATCTCTCTTGTTTTCGAACGCCAATCAATCGCCAACGAAAGATTTTCCTTCTTCATTTTTTGTATCTCCGTTGGTATCGGAATGGCAATGATGTCTGCATATGTATCCAGCCTATATTCCGTGATGACTGGAAAACCTTGTTCATCCTTTTCTACCGTCACTAGTTGTGCCGCTTCACTAGGGAGATTCGCATCTGCCTGCAAATCTTGATTGATCGTCCATTCCACCATGAAGCGATCCGTCGACAGCCCTTCATTAAGTGAGCCTTCAAGCTTTCCGTAGCAATCTTCCATATAGGTACGGCAAACTGCTTTAAGTTTTCCGATATTTAAATTCGCATTCACGCTTTCCAATGGATCGTATGTCCAGCAAATCAAGTCGTAGCCCTTTTTCAGTGCTTCTTCTTTTTGTGCCAATTTAAGCAATCTTCCGTATCCCTTCTTTTGATGTTCCGGATGGATCGCCAACAAGTGTGAGCAAAGAAAGACCTTTCCATCCTTAAAACCAGGGAAGCTGTATTGAAAGCCCACTAACTGCTCATCGAGGTAACCGCCTATGACAAGCCCCCCGTTTTTAACTGCCGTCAGCGTCTGGTGGGTTGGTATGGAATCCATCCCCCATACAAGCGTCTCCAATTGTTGCACCTCTTGTAACTCTTCTAATGTCGATAATGATTTGATGTGTAATTCATGAGTCATGGCGATCCCCTTCTCCATATTTATCGAAAGTAAGAAGGATGGCTTTCGTCAGAATCTCGATCCCCGAAAGCAGCGCTTCTTTATTAAAGGTCATAAGTGGATGATGCAGGCCTGGCGTTAAGCCACAACCCAATCCAAGCATCGTCGCTTTAATGGTCGGTTTCTTCAACGTATAAAAATGAAAATCCTCTCCACCAGTCGTAATGACGGGAGGCACCAAATTTTCTTTACCGAGTGTATCTGTTATGGCTTCTGCCATGATGGCTTGGGCTTGTTCGTCAACATGTGCAGCGGCTACATATGCACTTGGTTCAAGGGTAATTTCAACGCCATTGGCAATGGCCAGAGCTTGTGCGATTTTCTTCACCTTCATGGTCAATTCCTTCATGACATCATTATCCTGGGCGCGCAAGTCCAGCGAAAAAGTAGCCTTCCCTGGAATGATATTCGAACTTTCCCCGCCTGCAGAAAACTGCGTCATTTTCACGGAATAAGGGATGGAAGGATTAAGATGGATGCTGTTCAACAATGTGATGAAAGAGGCCCCGATCTCGATTGCATTTTGACCTTGATGGGGCCTTGCACCATGTGCATCCGTTCCTAGGATTTCGCCCTTTATGAACTGTGCTGAACCATGAACGATGGCTGGTGCCGCCTGGCCATCGCTCACTTCCTCCGCAGGCCTTACATGCACGCCATACAGAAAATCTATATCATCGACGACTTTTTCCTCAATCATCTTCAAGGCACCCGTTCCTTTTTCTTCTGCAGGCTGAAAAAGGAATTTGAGTTTCCCTTTTGGTTGAAAGTTCATTTCCTTCAATACAAGGAAAACGCCAAGAGCCAGAGTCATATGCCCATCGTGGCCACATGAATGGTTGGCCTGGAATGTGTCATTCACTTCTTGCCATAATGCATCGATATCCGATCGTAGGCCCACCGTGAACCGGCCTTCCCCCATCTCACCAATCACGCCGGTACAGTCGGAAAATCTTGTCACGGTACATTGGTTTTCCGTTAAAATGTCCGCAATGAAGTCTGTTGTCTTCACTTCATTCCAACTCGTTTCTGGATGAGCGTGCAGATGGTCAAATATCTCGATGATCCGTGGTCTTAACTTTACAAGCGATTGTGTTATATCCATTTCCAACTCCCCTTCAGAAGAAAAAATCATCCTGTTTAAATGTGTCGTATTTAGACTTTCTATCTTTGAATCCTTGTTCGTCTTTTATTGAGACACCCGCTACTAAACTATTCAATAAGGAAAATAAAACAGGTGCTGTATCGATGGTCGAAGTCTTCGGCGTTGATACCGGTAATAATACATCCGCGAAATCTGCAAGAGGGGCAAGTTCGGAGTCGGTAATCCCGATCACAAAGGCCCCTGCCTGTTTAGCCATCTCCGTAATTTTCACCGTTTCTTTCACATAACGGTGAAAGGATATCGCTATGAAAACGGAACGTTCCGTCATTTTATCCAATTGTAAAAAGATATCGTCTGTATCCGGCCGGTATAAATGAACATCCTCCTTCACAAGCCTTAGTGTGAACGTCAGCCAATGTGCGGCCGAAAAGGATAAACGATGTCCGGAAATTAAAATACTATCGGCTGACGTAATTTTGTCCACCGCTTTTGTGAAATCGTCATTTGATAGATTATGTATGGTCTTTTTGATGCTCTCGATATCTTGTTCCATCACTTGTGCCATGAAGTTTGGCTCGTTTGCGACTTCGAGTTTAGAAGTATGGTATTCATTCAAGCTACTGCTCTCGAAAATCAGCTGATTGCGAATCAGTTTTTGAAGTTCAGCAAAACCACTTAGCCCTAGCGAATAACAAAAGCGAATGATCGTGGTCTCACTCACGCCAATTTCTTTCCCTAACGCTTGAGCTGAACTGACGGCAAATGTATGGGCATGAGTCAACAAGTACTTGGCCACTTTTTTTTGCCCAGTCGTTAATGCCGGGAATATCTCTTTTGCTTTTTGCTGAACATCCATAAAATCCTTCCCTTCAGTAACAAAAATGAATCGTATACTTTTTTTAAATAGATTTGAAGTTTTAACTTCACTGATAATAGAGAACATTCTAACACCAGCCTTTCCATAAATCAATAATATTCTGAATATTTTAATAAAATAATCAAAATGAATTCAAAAAAAACCACGAAGAGTATCTCCGTGGGTTACATCCATCTTTTATTTTTTGTGGCGCTTTGCGTAGCCACATCGTTTACAGAGTTCTTCAACGGCGCATCTTCTCGAGAAGCCATCATACATATTCTTCGCCCGTTCGCCATCCAGGATTTCTTCTAGGGATGAATCGAATATATTCCCAAGTGGTATCTTCCCTTCACTATCCAAGCAACAAGGGACCACCGTTCCATCCACCAAGATTCCGAGTTGATCTCTCAATGCATAGCAGAAAATATTTTCATCAATGATATCGCGGTCAAGTTCCGGCCACTCGAATTTTTCCGCCATATTGATGTAAACCCGATCCTTCAGTTTGATATTATTCTTTTCCTGAAGGGCTTCACTTAAACGAATGTCCAGTGAAAGCTTCTCTTCCAACATCGAAAGAATATCATCATTCAACCCATTACTCGCTTTAAGTTCATCTGAATCCATATTCCATAGTCGTATGGCACAGATCACTTCACTCGTTGCATTTGCCTCATTAATGAAATCCGTTATATTACTTACGTAACTTTCCAGGCTATTGCTCGTATCATTCGCTTCAAAACTATGAAGGGAAATATTCACCTGACGAAGCGCTTTTTTGGACAGAAGCTTATCCTTCACCTTTTGGATCAGTGTGCCGTTTGTCGTAATATTCACTTTCAAATCATTCTCGGCGCTAATATCCAGGAACGTGCCCAAATCTTTATTCAAAAATGGTTCACCCATTAGATGGAAATATATATGGTCCGTATGTGGTTTTATCTTTTCAATCACGTGCGTAAAACCTTCTGGATTCATAAATTTCAATGTCCTTTGCAAGCTAGAACTCGGACAAAAATTACACTTCAGATTACATATGTTCGTTATTTCGACATATACTTTTTTAAACTTTCTCATTATAATTCCCCTAAAATCTTGCTGTATTTAATCTGTTATTAACTATACTTGTTCCTTCCTTATAAATGCAATGGAAAAATGGATTTCCGAACAAAATGAAGGGAACTTCCACATTTAGAAGTTCCCTTCTTTCTTCCATTATGTCCCTTTAGAGGACCAGGATTTACGTCCATTCCTTCCTATGCTCAGAAATGAATGTCATTTCGTTTCGGTAATGTTTAAAAAGAAGGTGCTGATTCCTTTGCATTCATTTTCTTTTCTGTTCCATGACCTTCAAGCTCAAAAGCTTTTTATTCTCCAGATCATGCTGGACGGTAACGATGACGTTGAATTCCTTGCCATTTTCCACCACTACGAATACAAAGTCGTCTTCCACTTGTTTATTGCCCAAATTTTTACGGCCTTTATATTGATAGTCGGTCACATCGTCTCCAGGATAATCTGCCTGAACGACAGTGATGGCAATCTTCCCGTATTTCTCATAATCCGGGGTTGCAGCAAGTGGTGCACTTGGAGCCATTTGCGTTAGTATCATGAGCCCCATGACCAGCATCAGAAGTTTTTTCATCCCTTTACCTCCCACCATTTCTCACTTATTAGTCTTATTATGTATAACATCTCAATAGTTATTCAATCGATTCGCTTCTTGAACAAGCATCATCCCCACTTGACGGTTCCGGTCCCATTCTTCGGGAAATACGGACAAGGGTGGATTCGTTTCCTCCACTAAATAACTAAGTTCAATGGTCAGCGCCGGCCGTTCGAATTCGGTAATGAACCAATCCGTAAATCCACTGCCTATTGCTTCCTTTTCCGGGATGGTCAGTTCATAACCGGTTAGCTCTGCCGTTTTCTTCGCTATGCCGTAATCCCTTGCCATGTTCTTAGGTTTATTGTGATAGTGCCAAAATATTTCCCGTCCAGACGTATGGTAGGAAACAGCAATAAGGGGGTCGAGCTTCTTCGTGAAGGACACAAGTGCTTTTGCCTCCGATGCCATCAGTGGACGTTTTCCTTTATAAAACTGATACGTGGGTTGTTTCGCTTCATTGATTATGTCATCCCAACCACTTGGATATTGCCTGTTTAAATCGATGCCATTCGCATTGGCTTTCCACCGGGACCACTCTGTGCTATAGTCATTCATTTTCCAGACCGCCACTCGCTCCCATACATTTAAGTGAGAGAAATCACCCTGCTGGATCCTGACCCCGTCAGGATTTAACATCGGGATGAACCAGATGCTGACCTCATCCAATAAATCCGAGGGGATTTCACCGATTGGCTTACCCGTTTGATAGGCGGAGGCATAATCTTGTAGCATCTTCATCAGAATCATCGTACTAAGCCATTCCCGTCCATGATGGGCACCGACCATTAAAATCGAATTCTGCCCCCTACCAAGTTTAACGGCCTTTATCGGTTTTCCTTTTTCAGTTTCACCGATTGTTACCGTTTTTAGTTGATACTTTTTTTCCATTTCCAGAAGATCTTTTTCCATTGTTTCGGGTGAATATAGCTGTTCAGAGAATGCGGATGAAGGATAAAGCAGAAAACAGATCCACCAAAGCAAAATGATTTTTTTCATGAACTCACCTTTGATTATTATTCAGGTAAAAAACAACAAACGCGGTTTTTCTATATCACCACTTATTGTAAGGAGAGCTTCTGCCCATTCTGTACAAAATACAAATAGCTCCTTAGTAAGGAGGAGAATGATGATGAGGATAGCGGATTATGATCAGGCGTTGTTTCATACTCACCGATCGGATTGGGACAGCCTTTTAGTTTTGATGGTACGAACGAAAGATCACATTCTTTCGAAGAAAATTGAGCATTTTTTACACGCATATCGGTTTGAGCATGATTACCAAATCGTTCAATCTCAGCTGTATGCCCTATTTCGTTATCTCGATCATGCTGCTGAACAGACGAGTGAATATGAATATGTAACGGAAGTTCAACAATAGTTTGTACAAAATGGGAAATATTATGCAAGTTGCTTATCAGGGATTAAACTATGGCTGGTGAAACCCTAATGGAAACAAGGAAGGGTCAGGTATGAAAATACCTGACCCCTTTTTCCATTATTTCTTTATTGTCGCATATGCACTTGCATACATTTTCAATTCATCCATCAAAGCGTCGACAAGCAATGCGGATTCTTCATTCAATCCGTCATTTTCGTAATCGAAGCAGTGCGGATCAAGTACTAGTTGTTTTGGAATCACGTTCGCATAAAGGCTGCGGCCTACCGTTCTCACGGAATTCAACGCGTTGATTCCACCTTTACCTCCGCCTGAAACGGCAAGAAGCGCGACTGGTTTATGTGTGAATTGATCGCTGCTTAGGAAATCCAACGCATTTTTCAAAGCACCACTCATAGAACCGTGATATTCCGGCGTCGTTAAAATGACACCATCCGCTTCTTCGATGCTTGTGCGAAGATCTTGAATCACTTTCAATTGGTATTGCTCGCCTTCCCCGGTATATAAAGGAATTTCACTATTGCTTAAATCGATTAATTCTGCTCCGTATTGTTTAGATATGAAGCGTGAAGCAATCCCTGTACGTCCTTGTTTACGTGGTGAACCATTAATGATGACTAATTTCATGGATATTCCCCTCCTTGGTAAGTTTGAAATGATAGGTCTGAAATATATTTCATCAAAATATCCCATTATCCTCAATCAGTATACCAAAGTCCATGCGTAATTTCCTTGAATTTGAGACATTCCATTTCTATCCTATTTCGGAACAAAGAGCGAAGAACTTGCCTTCGCTCTCCCTTTATTTATTACACCAAAGCTTCTATTTCACTCATGAAATCGTTAATGACGGCGGAAAGCTTATCTTCCGATTCCTGCAGGGAACTTCCTTGGACCCCGAAATAGAATTTAATTTTCGGTTCGGTACCTGAAGGACGGAGGCATACCCACGTTCCATCATCGAGGAAATATTTTAAAACGTTGGATGTCGGAAGTTCAATCACTTCCTCAACAGTCGTTCTCAAATCGTACTTTTTACCGTTCTGATAATCTTCGGCGATGACTACGGGGATACCCCCTATTTGGGTAGGTGGGTTTTGCCTGAATCGATCCAATATTCCTTGGATCTGTTTTGCCCCTTCCATTCCTTTTAGGGTTAATGAACGTAGCCCTTCCAAATAGAATCCGTATTTTTCAAAGACATTCATCAAGCCTTGGTAAAGGGTCAAGCCCTGCTTTTTGTAATAAGCACATACTTCAACAGCAAGAACCGCTGCTTGGATGGCATCTTTATCACGGGCGAAATCCTTGATTAGATAGCCGTAACTTTCTTCATACCCGAAAACGAAGCTATGTGCCCCGGTTTTCTGATACTCATTTATTTTCTCGGCAATGAACTTGAAGCCAGTCAGAACATCCACCGTCTCCAACCCGTAGGACTTTGCAATCGTCCTCCCGATTTCCGAAGTCACAATTGTTTTCAAGACCACTCCATTCTGAGGAATCGTCCCTTTTTCCTTTTGCTGACTCAATAAGTAATCCAAGAACAAGGCTCCCGTTTGATTACCAGTTAAAACGACATATTGATTCGCTTCGTTTTTCACGGCAATCCCTAACCGGTCGGCATCAGGGTCCGTTGCAATCAATAGATCGGCTTCCACCTGATTGCCAAGTTCGATGGCCATTTCAAATGCGGCTGACTCCTCAGGATTAGGAGATTTCACCGTCGAAAAGTCCGGATCGGGCAATTCCTGTTCCTTGACGACATGGACATTGTGATACCCCAGGTCCTTAAGTGCGCGCCTAACCGATTTATTGGCTGTTCCATGAAGAGGGGTGAAGACAAGTGACACATCCATTTCTTCGGCTAATTGCGGATTCTCAGGAACCGTCAAAAGCTGTTGATTATAAGCGATATCCAACTCTTCCCCAATGATCTCGATAAGCCCCTTCTCTTTTAACGCTTCCACTTCTTTAATTTGTATATCAAGTTCACTTTCAATGGCATTCACGTACTGAATGACCTGGTCAGCGGCTTTTGGAGGCAACTGTGCACCATCCGGCCCGTAAACTTTGTATCCGTTATATTCAGGAGGGTTATGGCTTGCTGTAATCACGATTCCAGCAAAGGCATTCAGCTCCCGGACGGCAAACGATAATTCAGGCGTTGGTCGCAGCTCATCGAATAAGTAGGCTTTCACACCGAAAGTCGCCAATGTTTTAGCCGCTTCCAGTGCGAATTCCGGTGACTTGTGCCTCGAATCATAGGCGATGACCGTCCCTCTACTTTTTGCCTCTTCCCCGAATGATGAAATATATTGTGCCAGTCCCACCGTTGCCTTTCGAACCGTATACAGGTTCATCCGGTTCGTTCCAGCTCCAATTTCCCCACGCATGCCACCTGTCCCAAATTCCAAGTTCTTATAAAAGGCATCTTCGAGTTTTGCTTCATCCCGTTGCATTTCCTCGAGCAGGACACGTAATTCCCCATTTAAATTCTGGTAACCTGCCCAAGCGGTGTAGAAAGATTTCCATTCCATCTCCAACATCTCCTCTCAACGCCCATATTTTGAATTTTATGTATTAACCCTATTATAAAATTAACATATTTTTCCCCATAAATGAAGTAAAGGCTCGTGACGAAAAAGCAACTGTTGCTTTTTCGTCACGAGCACATGTAAATCCTTATTTATCTCCTTTTTGGTATTGCAATTTGTAAATGTCATGGCGACGATCTTTTAATTGTCTTACCGTACCGGATTGACGCTCCCGTCGTAAGATTTCCAGATCGACATCGCCGATAAGCACCATCTCAAGGTTAGGGCTCGTTTCCCCTACGATACCATCACGGGCAAACTCGAAGTCTGAAGGGGCAAAAATTCCAGACTGTGCATATTGGATATCCATGTTTTCCGTTTGTGGCAAGTTCCCGACAGTTCCGGAGATGACTGTGTAGACCTGATTCTCCACAGCACGTGCCTGGGCACAATAGCGAACCCTCAGATAACCTTGTCGATCTTCCGTACAGAAAGGTGTGAAAATGATCTTGGCACCCATATCTGTCGCTATACGAGCAAGTTCCGGGAATTCGATGTCATAACAGATTTGAATGGCGATCTTTCCGCAATCCGTATCAAAGACACGTACGCGGTCTCCCGCATTAATCCCCCACCATTTTCTTTCATTTGGTGTAATATGAATTTTATATTGTTTCTCAATGGTTCCGTCGCGACGGAACAAGTAGGCAATATTATAAATATTGTCATCTTCCTCTTTAACGAAATGAGAACCACCGATGATATTGACGTTATATCTTACTGCAAGCTTCGTGAACAATTCAATGTACTGTTCCGTGAATTCCGAAAGCTTCCTGACTGCCAGACTTGGAGACCGTTCATTTAAGAACGACATCAACTGGGTTGTGAACAGCTCTGGGAATACAGCGAAATCAGCATTGGCGTCGGACGCTACATCCGTAAAATACTCCACTTGGTTCGCGAAATCTTCAAATGATTCGATACGACGGAGCATGTATTGCACGACGCATATCCGAACAGGTTCGGACGTCTTGTAATAACGCTTCGATTTCGGTTGGTAATCCCAATTATTCCATTCCATGAGTGTCGCGTATTTATTGGAAGCCAGATCATCAGGCAAATAGTTGGGATTGATCCTCATAAGGGTGAACCCATTTAAAAGCTGGAACGATAAGACTGGATCATATATTTTATGCAGTTGCACTTCCTTGACATATTCTCTCGGTAGCAATTCATCCGCATACTTATGGTAGTTTGGAATTCTGCCGCCGATAATGATACTTTTCAGGTTCATTTGTGCAGCTAGTTCTTTTCTTGAATCATATAGTCGTTGTCCTATTTTCATCCTGCGGAATTTTGGATGAACCATGACTTCAATTCCATATAGATTATAACCGTCTGGATTGTGATTCGTGATGTAGCCATTATCCGTTACATCATCCCAAGTATGGCGATCATCATATTCGTCAAAATTGATAATGAGGCTTGAACAAGAACCAATCACTCTGCCATCGTACTCAGCTACGAATTGGCCCTCCGGAAAGATTTCCAAATGGCTCTCGAGCTGATCTCGTTTCCATGGATCCATCCCTGGAAAACAAGACGCTTGCATAGCAATGATTTCGTCTATGTCCCCTAGCTTCATATTTCGTATTTCCATGATTTTCTCAAATTTATGCAGGTCTAAATTAGGCATTTTTCTCAGGCTCCTTTATTCTCTTCATCGAAGATTATACCCCTAATTTTAAAAATATAACACTTGAAACTCCTAATTCCCTTGTTATGTACCTGGAAAAAACCCCGTCTGAAGCATATTTTAAGAACATATATTTTACAGACGCCATCGATACAGACTATACTTTTATTAAAGAAAAAGAAGGTGGAGTAGGGAAGCGATGAACAAGACAAAAGACAGTAAAGAAAACTGGCTATTTATTGCATGGGCTGCTTCCATCATTGCCATGTTTGGAAGCTTATATTTTTCTGAAATTAAGCAATACGAACCTTGTACCCTTTGCTGGTATCAACGGATCATCATGTATCCTTTTACAGTCATTTTAGGTATAGCCATCATTCGTAAGGACCATTGGATCAGCTTTTATACCATGATATTGTCCGGTATCGGTGCACTCATTTCAACCTATCACTATTTGATTCAAAAGGTTTCATTATTTTCCGACCATTCCCTTGCGTGCGGAAGGGTCCCATGTACAGGTCAATATATTAACTGGTTTGGATTTATTACGATCCCTGCCTTAGCTCTCGTTGCATTCATCATTATATTCCTATGCAGCTACATCGTATGGACAAGATCCAAGGAGGCTTCAGCTTAATGAAAAAGATTGCGATATTCTTAGTAATAATCGTCGCCCTATTTATCGTATTGGGCGTTGTGACCAATATGAAAAAAGAAGAAAAGGCAAAGGGCAATCCTTACGGAAAAGATAGTCTTAAATCCGCCACCGTCGATCAATTGGATGATCCCAATTATCAAAATCTGATTCTCCCCGCCGAGTTAGAGAATGACCTGCAGGAAAAAGAAGCAGTGACGGTTTACTATTATAGCCCTACATGCGTGCATTGCCAAAAAACCACCCCAGTCGTCGCACCCCTGGCCGAAGAGATGGGCATTGACCTTGTTCAATACAATTTATTGGAATTCGAGCAAGGATGGAGCGATTATGGGATAGAGAGCACGCCGACCATTGTCCATTATGTTGATGGAAAAGAAAAAGCCCGGTTAGTTGGCTACCATGAAAAGTCAGACTTTAAAGAATGGTTCGAGGAAAACGACATCAATTAATAAAAAGAACCGGCTATAACGGGAACAGTCCGTTATAGCCGGTTCTTTTTATTTGCCTTATACTAAGTATGAATTCGCCACTTGAACATTGTACATGGACAAACCTTCCATTCCCACATGTTCGCTCATTCGGTTAAAATGATTAGAATCGAAGGGGAAGAATATCCCGCATTCATTCAAAAGTGTAATGTTGCGCTTGAACAATTCATCTGATTTACGTTCAGTTGCCTTTGAATCCACCTTCTCCTCCTTGTCCATAATGGTTAGGAGGACTTGAAGGCATGTCATCACCTGATACGCTTCCCTAAGTGTACCATTGTAGGTGAAACGGTCTTTATTAGGCTGTAAAACGCCTATTTCTTTAAAATGAAGGATTTCATCTTTTGTGAAGTAACTCGGAAATACAGATTCGTAGAAACGTTCAACAAGATCAGCAATTTCTTGCTCTTGTTCTTCCGTTGATGGAGAGACAACCTTCACAACAAAACCACCTTTTTCAAATACTTTGGTCCTATCTTTGTTTGCTTAATCTTAGAGGATCATCCTTTTTTTTATAGAATAACATAAAAACTGTAAAAATAATGTGGTAATTTAACCCACCGACTCATTTTCAATAGGTCTAATGATTCTTTTTTCACAGTTCATTGTAATTATTATATATTTTTTTCTTAAAAATACAATCTAATCCAACGAAAGTAGGAATAAATTTGAAACATTTCACAGTAAAAAACGATGAATTATTCATCACTGTACATAAACAATTGGATGGTTTTACATTAGAAGGTCTTTTTAGAGACCATTGGAAGGCTCCAAAGAAACTTGTTCATGAATGGAGAATGAGTAAGGAAGTAAAAGTGAATGATGTCATCACTCCTTGGACAAGTCAAATTTCTGAAGGGGATACGATCCGGATTCCGTTGCTTCACGTTGATGATGATCGAGTACCCGCTACAGATTTGGGAATCACCATCTTATATGAAGATGATTTGTTATTGATCGCAAACAAACCGGCAGGAATGGATACCCACCCCTCTCATTCCGGTGATAGGAATTCGCTGATCAACGGGGTGGCCCACCACCTTCAGGTAACCGGCCAAACCTGCATGATAAAACATATTCATAGACTCGATAAAGATACCACCGGCGCCGTCCTTTTTGCTAAAGAGCGACTGACCGGCTCCATGCTCGATAGAATGCTTGAAGAACGGAACATCAAGAGAACCTATTATGCTTTAGTGGAAGGGATCCTTCAAAAAAACGCAGGAAAAATCGAAGAAAAGATTGGGCGGGACCGGCATCATGCGACGAGACGAAGAGTATCTCCATCCGGACAGACAGCCATCACTCATTATCAAGTCCTTGAACGGTACCCTAAAGAAAATCGGACACTTGTCAGCTGCACATTAGAAAGTGGCAGGACCCACCAAATCCGGGTGCACTTCAGCCACTTGAATCATCCATTGGCCGGGGATACTCTGTATGGCGGAAAGAGGTCCTTTCCACGTCAGGCCCTTCATGCCAGGAAAATGGAATTCATCCATCCTATCTCCGAAGAAAAAATCGCCATCGAAGCGCCTTTCCTGGATAAGCCCAGTATCTTTGATACGTTATAAACCATAAAAAAGCTGGCTCATCGTCTTTGAGCCAGCTTTTTTTGATTATGATCCTTTTTTTAATGTAGCGGCCGCCCAATTCCCAAAAGATTGGATTAGCTGAACGAGGCAGATCAATAGGAGGACCGTCAGGAACATGACAGGAAGATCCCATTGTTGGTACCCATACCGTAGTGCCAGATCACCGAGTCCCCCCGCTCCCACAGCCCCGGCCATTGCTGTTGCTCCGATCAACCCTATCGTTGCAATCGTCAAACAAAGGACGATCCCCGGTCTAGCTTCACGTAACATGATTCGAAAGATGATTTGTGTCCGTGTCGCTCCCATGGCCAAGTAGGCTTCAATGATGCCGCGGTCCACTTCAAGCAAAGCCGTTTCTATCAATCGTGCGATATACGGGGCGGTAAATACGATCAGCGGGACAATCGCACCCTTAACGCCTATCGCCGTGCCTGCCACCCATTCAGTGAAAGGGATGATGGCCACGATCAAGATGATGAACGGCACGGACCGGATGATGTTAACAAGTATATTCAATATAAGAAAGACCATTTTATTAGGTGCAAGATGATCTTTTCTTGTTATCACCAATAACACCCCAAGCGGAATGCCAATGATGGTGGCAACGAAAAGAGCGACCCCAACCATCATTAATGTTTCGTAAAGCGACTGTGTAAATAACGGCGACATCTCTACCAATCTCTCCATCATGACATCATCACCTCGGGATCCTGTTTTATTTCCACATGATGAACCGCCTGTTTGAGAAAATCGATGGCCTGTAAAATCGATTCTTCCTTACCTGAAATATGTAGCACCATCATCCCAAGTGGCATTCCTTTCACTGAAATCATCGAACCGCTTAGCACATTGGTGACCACGGAAAACCGTATGGCAAGGGAATGTAGCACAGGATTAAGTGCATCGTCTCCCCTGAATGAGATCCTGACAACTTTATAGGACGAACTTCCCTGCATTTTATTCAACAAGTCTTTTGGAACCGTATCATCAAAAACGGTTCGGATGAAGTTTTTCGTCGTCGGGGCTTGAGGTGTACTGAAAATATCATGAACTGACCCCTGTTCGATGATTTCCCCCTGCTCCATGACAGCCACCCGATCACAGATTTTTTTAATGACATCCATCTCATGGGTGATCAGCATGATCGTCAACCCCATCTTTTCATTAATATCAAGCAAAAGTTCAAGAATGGATTCCGTGGTTTGTGGATCTAACGCGGAGGTGGCCTCATCACATAAAAGAAGTTCGGGGTCCATCGCCAAGGCTCGAGCGATCCCCACCCTTTGCTTTTGTCCTCCTGACAGCTGAGCAGGATATTCCCCCGCTTTATCCTGCAAGCCCACTAACGAAAGCAAACCGTCAACTTTTTGCTTGATTTCTCGTTTGGACATCTTATTCATTCTTAAGATTTCTGCGACATTATCAAACACATTATAGGAATCCAGCAAATTAAAATGCTGAAAGATCATCCCTATTTTCTTTCGGGATGACCGCAATTCCCGTTCACTCAATTGCAGTAAATCGACTCCATTCACCATGACTTTTCCGCTAGTCGGCTTTTCCAGTAGATTGACCGTACGAAGCAACGTACTCTTTCCGGCTCCGCTAAAACCAATCACACCGAAAATCTCTCCCCTATTCATGGAAAGGGATACACCCTTTAAGGCATGAATGCTTTTTTTTCCCTCTACATATGTTTTGTGTATATCAGTCAGCTGGATCATTCTAGCCCCCCTACTTATCCTTCATTTCCAGGTTTGGACCAGCAAAGAGCCTTCTTTACTGTGCCTTTCTCTCCTTTTATTCAAAAGGATGATCGACCGTTTTGAACACACCATCGTACTTTTCTTTAATGAATGCTTTCACTTCTTTGGAACTATATAATTCAGTTAATTTTTTATAGTCTTCATTATCTTTATTTTCTTCTGCGGTTGCCAAGTAAATCGGGAACTTGTCCCCTTGTTCGATATATAATGGATCTTCCTTCGGGTCGTATCCATTCTGGATTGCAAAATTACTAGGGATAATCGCTACGTCCAGGCTATTCATCGCTGGAGCAAGCATGCCGCCTTCTAACTCCTTGAATTTCAATTTTTTTGGATTTTCTGCGATGTCCTGGATGGTTGCGTAGTTTTCAAGACCCGGCTTCAATTTAATTAAACCCGCTTCTTCATATAACAAAAGACCACGCCACAGATTAAGAGGATCATTCATGATTCCTAGAGTGGCCCCTTCAGGAATTTCCTCGATCGTTTTGTATTTTTTCGAATAAAAAGCCATATTCGTGGTGAAAACCTTCCCCACAGTTGCGATATTGGCTTTGTGATTCTCGTTATATTGTTCTAAATATGGTTTGGTTTGGAATACATTTACATCCAAGTTCCCATTTTCAAGAGCGCGGTTAGGCGTGACGAAATCATTGAATGGGACAATCTCCATTTTGATTCCCTCTTCCTTGGCCACCTCTTTCACCTTTTTGGCCACCTCTTCAAAAGGGCCCGCGGAAACGCCCACTTTAATCGTCTGTTCTTGAACTTTCTCTTCACTACCGCAGCCAGCCACTAATAATAAGCCCGTGACTGCAAGAAGCATCCCCATCATTTTCATCATTCTCATTCTCCCTCCCCATTTTTCAGTATACAATTATTATTATTTTAAAAACATCATAATTTTACATTCATCCTATATATTGATTATTTATCCTTTTTCTTAAGTAAATGACAATAATTTTTATATATTTAAATAGCAAATATTACTTTTTTCCATACTAATTAACGGAAATAAGGCAACTGCTAAAAGCGATTGCCTTGAAATTCCCCCAAAAAAATAAGCTGGCCGTTTAGGCCAGCTACATTTTCTTTATTTATGAAGCTTTTCTTGTTCCTCTTAAGATTAAGCTTAAGATGAAGACAAATACGATAGCACCGATTAATGCTGGAATGATAGCGAAATCTGCTACTGAGGGTCCCCAAGTTCCAAGAATTAATGAACCTAACCATGCACCAACAAAACCTGCAATGATGTTACCAACGATACCGAATGGTACGTCACGTCCGATAATCATACCTGCTAACCAACCGATAATACCACCGATAATTAATGACCATAAGAATCCCATAATATATTTCCTCCTTGAGTAAATGAATTTTATTCAACAGACTTGAAGAAATACTCATCACTTTCATTATTCGTGTCCGATCAACACCATAACCTTTACACTCAAAAGGTATAATGCCTGGTACGCATATCTTAATAATGCGAATGTTTTTGGTTATTTAAAAAGGTAATTGTCATTTTAAAATGAAGTTGATTGGACACCGCTTAATGTCTGTGTGTGTTTTCTTCTTGTTTGCTGTTGTACTAAGTATTTTCCCCTTATTCTAAATCTAAAACCTTATTTTATTTTAATTTTTTTGGAACCGAAAAAGAGATTATCGATGTAGAGAAAGGGGTATATACTATTTTTCATTTCGTCTTCCACTGTTAGTATAGACAGTTTCCATCTATAATATGTTAAAAAAAAGAGTGTCCAGAATTTCTCTGGGCACTCTTTTTAGGGTTCGTGAAACTGGTTAAAAAATCAGTTCATCCGGGTTGCTACCGAATCGTTCATTTTTATTCAAGGCGTCGATTTGGTTCATCTCATTAAGGCTCAATGAAAAGTCGAACACTTGAGCATTTTCTACGATACGCGAAGGTGTAATCGACTTTGGAATAACTACGATATCATGTTGTAGGTGCCATCTGATCAATACCTGTGCAGCGCTTTTCCCATGCTTTTTCGCAATATGGTTGATTGTAGGTTCATCGATTAAATGCCCGCGTCCAAGCGGACTCCACGCCTCTACCTTGATATCATGTTTTTTGCAGTAATCACGAATTTCGGTTTGAGTTAACAATGGATGTAATTCAATTTGATTGACGACAGGCTTAACCTCACTGTTTGCCAATAAGTTTTCCAGATGGTGAACATGGAAATTACTTACGCCGATCGCTTTCACTTTTCCATCATGATAAAGTTTCTCAAGTGCCTTCCATGTTTCCAGGTATTTATCCTGACCTGGCCAATGGATCAAATATAAGTCCAAATACTCCAAACCTAGACGTTCCATGCTATCCTCGAAAGCTTGAAGGGTCGTTTCATATCCTTGTTCCGTATTCCATACTTTCGACGTAATGAACAGTTCTTCACGTGGGATGCCACTTTCCCGAATCGCCTGCCCCACACCTTCTTCATTTTCGTAGATGGCGGCCGTATCGATTGCACGGTAACCTACCTCAATCGCCTTCTTGACTGATTCAACCGTTTCCTTACCGTTTTTCACCTTAAAGACACCGAAGCCCAGCTGCGGCATTTGCACTCCATTATGTAAAGTTATCTTCTCACCAACACTTGAAATCACGTGACATTCCCCCTTAGTTTTATTTTCCAATTATAGCATCAGATACCTTGCATTTCTAACCATTCACCTCGGAATTTTCAGCTTTCAATCCACCAAATCCTTTGGTAAACTATCCATTATTATTTAAAAAAAGAATGAATAGGTAATTTTTCATCGAATGAATAAAATATTTTGTAAAAAAATGACGAAACATCTATCCTTATAGATAAGAAATTCGTTACAATTGAATAGTTGGGCAAAAAAATGTTAAAAGTAGGTGCCACCTTTTCAAAAGTATAATCAATCGATATAACTCCCATTCTAAATAGTAGGAGTTTCAAGACTAATCTCTCGTCCACTTTGTATCCGCAAACTAGGTTTTATATTTACATACTTGAACATTAAGGGAGTCTTACATGCATGAGTAGTCTATTCATTTTAACAGCTGCAATTATCTTCTTTGCTTTAGTTTTTGACTTTATCAATGGGTTCCATGATACGGCCAATGCAATCGCTACCGCTGTTTCAACTAAGGCACTACAACCTCGGCACGCCATCATCATGGCTGCGATCATGAACTTATTGGGAGCATTGACCTTTACAGGGGTAGCCCAAACCATAACAAAGGACATTGTTGATCCATTTACCTTAAATAATGGTTCTTATGTCATTCTTGCTGCCCTACTATCTGCAATTATTTGGAATTTGGTCACCTGGTACGTTGGCATTCCAAGCAGTTCTTCCCATGCCATCATCGGATCCATTGCTGGAGCTGCCATAATATCAGGTGGTTTCGATTCCATCAAGTGGAGTGGGTTTTCTAAGATCGTCCAAGCCTTGATCTTATCTCCTATCATTGCATTTGCAGTCGGTTTTATCGTGTATAGCATCTTCAAGATCATCTTTAAAAATAATAACTTAGGCAAGACCAATAAACGTTTCCGGAGGATTCAAATTCTTACGGCTGCGATTCAATCCTATACACACGGAACAAATGATGCGCAAAAGTCGATGGGGATCATCACATTGGCTTTAATGGCTAATGGATTTGCTCATAGCTCCGACATCCCATTCTGGGTACAACTTTCCTGTGCGATTGCCATGGCCTTAGGTACTTCAATCGGCGGATGGAAAATCATCAAGACGGTCGGTGGGAAAATCATGAAGATCCGTCCGATAAACGGAGTGGCCGCTGATATGTCGGGTGCCGCCATCATCTTAGGGGCTACCTTCATTCATATGCCTGTAAGTACAACCCATGTCATCTCCTCTTCAATACTTGGTGTAGGCTCAGCTCACCGAATCAAAGGGGTAAAATGGACAACCGCCAAAAGCATGCTGGTGACATGGTTCATCACGTTACCAATTTCCGCAGGATTGGCTGCAACCATATACTATATTATTTCATTATTTTTATAATCCAACACTTGAACCTTTCCAATCCGGAAAGGTTTTTTTCTTCTCTTTTCTCTCTTCATCATTGTAGATATTCCCAAATTTCACTTTTCCTTTATCTTTTTGTAAAGTTTTATTAAGATTTTGTAAATTTTCGTCGAAAAACCTTCCCTATTGCTAGATGAATTCGTTACAATCAAGTTGTTAATACTAAAGCGTACACATCTATACGTAAAATTACGCTTGACTAATTGGGAGGCATTAACCATGGCTTTTAAATCTAAAAAAGACAAATTTGCAGTGATGTTATTAAATATTGCTCAAAACATCAAAGAAAGTGCGGACTATTTCGCAGATTATAAGCTTAAAAATATCAGCGACTTAAAAGTTTTTTCAGATACGATGAAAGATTATGAGCACAAGGGCGATGAAATGGTTCACACCATCATTAAAGAATTAAACAACGCCTTCATTACTCCTATAGAGCGTGAAGATATTCTTGAATTAACCATGAGAATGGATGATGTCATAGACGGTTTGGAACATTGTTCCGCTCTATTCGAAATGTATTCTATCGTTAATGCCGATGAGTACATGCTTAAATTCGTCGATGCCATTAAAGAATGCACCTATGAAATCGAAACAGCTGTCGATACGCTATCTACTAAAAAATTACCAATGATCCGTGAAAACGCGATTAAGATTAAAGAACTTGAATCTGTTTGTGATGGCATCCAACGCCAATCCATCAAAAACCTGTTTACGGTTGAGAAAGATCCAATCAGAATCATCCAATATAAAGAGATTTACGAGAGCCTTGAAGAAATTGCCGACAACTGTCAAGCCGTTGCCAATACACTTGAAACAATCATAATGAAAAACGCCTAAGGAGTACCCCCAAAAATGGATACTTTATTGATTTTAACGATTATCATTGTTTTCCTAGCACTTGCATTCGACTTCATCAATGGTTTCCATGATACAGCGAATGCCATTGCTACATCTGTTTCAACAAAAGCGTTAAAACCAAGGCATGCTATCATCTTAGCAGCTATCATGAATTTTGTTGGAGCCATGACTTTCACAGGCGTGGCGAAGACGATCACGAAGGATATTGTGGATCCGTTCACCCTCCCGAATGGTTCTTATGTAATCATGGCTGCCCTACTTTCGGCCATCATATGGAATCTTCTTACTTGGTATTACGGAATACCAAGCAGTTCCTCCCATGCATTGATAGGTTCGATTGCAGGTGCCGCAATTGCAGCAGCCGGATTCTCCTCCATTAAGTGGGAAGGGTTCTTGAAAATTCTCGAAGCGTTGATTTTCTCTCCTATCATCGCTTTCGTGATAGGGTATATCGTTTATAGCATCTTTAAAGTTGTTTTCAAAAACAACAACCTGACGAAAACGAATCAAAGGTTCCGTACGATCCAGATTGCTACAGCAGCCCTTCAATCGTATACACATGGAACGAATGATGCTCAAAAGGCGATGGGGATCATTACACTGGCCCTGATCGCCAATGGATATGCATCAAGCACGGATATCGCTTTATGGGTTCAATTCAGTTGTGCCTTGGCAATGGGTCTTGGAACATCGATCGGTGGATGGAAAATCATCAAGACCGTCGGTGGTAAGATCATGAAGATTCGCCCTATCAATGGGGTTGCCGCTGATTTAACGGGTGCCTTCATCATCTTCGGTGCCACTTTGATTCATATGCCAGTAAGTACGACTCATGTTATTTCATCTTCCATCCTAGGAGTCGGTGCATCCCACCGGGTTAAGGGTGTTAAATGGGGAACGGCAAAAAGAATGCTAATCACTTGGTTCATTACCTTGCCTATTTCTGCTACATTAGCAGGGTTGATTTACATGGTTATTAATTTCTTTTTCTAACGTTTCCAAAAACCTGCTGATTCAGCAGGTTTTTTCATTTTCTGGAATTCTTCTATCCTATCACTATGTTAAATAAGGATAATCGTTTAAAATTTGTATAAGAAGGAATTTTTTAAGCGAGGTGCCTTAGCAGTATGAAGGAATTTACGAAAAATAGAGATATTTTTAAAGACCTTTATGGGGATATGATGGAGTTTGCTGATAGAATCAGTTCCGTTTTAGGTTGTCCGATTACAATAGAAGACGGAAACCATCGTCTCCTTGCCTATAGTACCCATGATGATACAACAGACCAAGCCCGGATCATGACCATTATTGGCAGACGGGTACCCGAAAAAGTCATCAATAGCTTATGGAAAGACGGCATCATCCCTTCCTTGTTGAAAGATGGGATGCCGATAAAAATAGATGCCAAGCATGACGTCGGGCTTGGCAATCGGGCAGCGGTTTCCATCCGGAAAAACAATGAAGTCCTGGGCTTCATCTGGGCATTGGAAGTAAACGAACCTTTCTCTGAAGAGGATATGGACTTTCTCCACTTCTCTGCCAAGGAAGCCAAAAATCAACTACAACAACTGCAATTGAAAAAGAAAAGGAAAGAAGCGGGACACCAGGAGTTTCTTTGGCGCATGTTGACGGGACACTATCAGGAAGAATCGGAAATACTCGAGCATTTCACTAAGTTTTCCATCCATGTCCCAGTCGTCTTTTCCATATTGGTATTTGAATTCCCAAACGAAATCAACCGTGAAGTCGAACGTTTCATTTCCTATATGCTAACGACCACCCAAAAGATTCATAGTTTCCTTTTTGCCATAGACCAGAATAGGCTCATCCTTTTTACTGGATTCAATCAGGAGAATGAATCTGCCTTCTCCACTTATGAATTCATCCCTTACTTCATATTGGAAATGCAACGACGGTTTGGTGTCGAACATATCCTTGGAACATCCGGGAACTTGTATAAAAACCTGACCGACGTGAAATCAAGTTATGAGGAAGCGCTATATACCCTGAAAATGAAGTCGATTTTTCCAAACGATATGAATCACATCCTGCATTATGAAGAGCTCGGCATGTTTCAAATGCTTGATGTCTTTGCAAACAACAAACAGCGAACGGTCCATCCTTCTGTTTTAAAGCTCAAAGCATACGATATGAAAAATCAGACCGAATTATTGCACACACTGACCGTCTATCTCGAAAAAGACGGCAATCCCAATGAAGCTTCAAGGACTCTCCATATCCATGTGAATACGTTGAACTACCGATTAAAACGGATAAGTGAAATCGGGAATATCCGCCTAAAGGACCCGATTCAAAAGATGTCCCTCTTTCTAGACATCAAGATCGAACAATATAAAGAATTTCTAAAAAAAGCACGATGAATCTTACATTACGGGTAAAGATAGGAAGACGGAAAGGAGAATGACCACCATGAATCTGGAACCAAGAGAAGAACTTGAGAAAGAATTGCAAATCATAAATAAGTGGGAAAAGGAACAGAAAGGTCTATGGTTTTGGGACCGGATCGGTCGCCTCCCCTTTAAGATACTCGACAAAGTGACCCCGTCCTTCATTCAAAAAAGGTTGGGTGCCCTGCTCGATGAAATAGGTAGCTACATACAAACAGGCGGCAAATACCTAACGAAGGAATCGGCCATCATCAGAAAGGTGGAGGTTCATAGCCCAAATTTGAACATCACTACCATCGAAGATATCTCCAGGGATGTGCCACTCCAAGTGATGGACAAAGTTGGTCAAGATATTAAAAAATCGGGTAGTCATTTAGCGACGGTCCAGGGGGCCAGTACAGGAATAGGCGGGGTTTTCACTTTAGCCATCGATATCCCCCTCCTCCTTGGCATGTCCATTAAAACCCTGCAAGACATGGCCGTAGCCTATGGTTACAATCCACGGGACAAGCAGGAACGGGTTTTCATCGTCAAATGCCTACAGTTCACTACATCTGATGTCATCGGGAAAAAGACGCTTTTAAAGGAAATGGAGAACATGGTCCTTCCTGGGTCCGAATCTAAAAGAGAAATTGCTTCCGAGCTTCAAGGCTGGCGGGAAGTGGTCTATACATATCGCGATCAATTCGGTTGGAAGAAACTTTTGCAGATGGTTCCCGTCGCAGGCATCATCTTTGGTGCATTCACCAATCGTTCCATGATCTCCGATATGGCCGATACAGGCATGATGCTTTATAAGAAAAGAAGAATTATAGAACGAATGAAGGAAATCGGTTCCACTGATTAGTTCCATGTCAGATTTTCTTACGTACACCTTGGTCATCCAGGCTCGTATCCAATAGTTACCCATACCTTTTGACTCTGCCTTTGTGGAATTCCACAAAGGCCTCTTTTCCACTTTTCTGATTTCCACATACTAACCTTTTCCAATCGCGTTTATACTTTAGGTAATACTTAAAAGAAACCATTGGAGGTATTTTAGATGAGAATAGGCATTCCGAAAGAAATCAAGAACAACGAAAACCGTGTAGCTATCACTCCCGCTGGTGTTATGGCATTAGCCAATGCCGGACATGAAGTTTTTATAGAAGTAAACGCAGGCTTAGGAAGCAGTTTCACCAATGAATCCTACCAGGAAGCCGGCGCCATCATGGTCGAAGATGCTGCAAGCGTTTGGGAAAGCACGGACATGATCATGAAGGTAAAAGAACCTATCCCATCTGAATATAAATATTTCCGTAAAGACTTGATTCTTTTCACATATCTTCACCTTGCCGCCGAACCGGAATTGGCAAAAGCATTAAAGGAAAATGGTGTACTGGCCATTGCCTATGAAACCGTTTCCGTAAATCGCACACTTCCATTATTAACGCCAATGAGCGAAGTCGCTGGACGCATGGCCTCACAAATCGGGGCTCAATTCCTTGAGAAAAACAACGGGGGTAAAGGTATCCTCCTAAGCGGTGTACCTGGTGTCAAACGCGGTAAAGTAGCGGTCATCGGGGGTGGTATGGTTGGAACGAATGCAGCCAAAATCGCCATCGGTCTGGGAGCGGATGTAACCATCCTTGACTTAAGTCCCGACCGTCTGCGCCAACTGGATGATATTTTTGGAAATCAGTTGACCACTCTCATTTCCAATCCATTCAATGTAGCGGAAGCCGTTAAAGATGCGGACCTAGTCATCGGGGCTGTCCTGATTCCAGGTGCAAAAGCTCCAAAACTTGTCACGGAAGAAATGGTCAAATCCATGTCGCCGGGTTCAGTCATTGTCGATGTAGCCATTGACCAAGGTGGTATCTTTGAAACGGTTGACCATATCACAACACATGACAACCCTACTTACGTAAAACACGGAGTTGTCCACTATGCAGTGGCGAACATGCCTGGTGCGGTCCCTCAAACATCGACCACAGCGTTGACGAACGTAACCGTTCCTTACGCATTGCAAATTGCCAATAAGGGGGCTGTTAAAGCCATTCTTGAAAATGAAGCCCTTGCAAAAGGGGTAAACGTGGCCAACGGCGAAATCACGTTTGAGGCTGTTGCGACGGACCTTGGATATAATTACGTCAATGTAGTAAGTGCCTTGGATCAAAATAATATTAATGCCTAAAATGATAAGCTCCAGTGACGTTCATGACGTCCTGGAGCCTTTTTTGTATTTGTATTTTTCTACACGCACAAGAACATGATCATTTTCGACCCACCGTTATGTGTAATCAGTCTTCAAATACTTTGCCAGGATTCATGATGCCTTTCGGGTCCAAAGCCTGCTTGATCGTTTTCATCACTTCGTATGCAGTGCCATGCTCTCTCCGCTGATATTTTCTTTTCCCAAGTCCTACTCCATGTTCCCCCGTACACGTACCGCCTTTAGTTAGTGCGTATTCGACAATCTCCTCATTTATCCGCTTTGCTTCCACCACTTCCTCTGGGTTACTAAGGTCCACCATGAACAAGACATGATAATTCCCATCACCCACGTGACCGACGATCGCACCTTCCACTTTCGATTGTTCGATCTTTTCCCTCGAATCCAAAATGGCATGAGACAATTCGTTCAAAGGCACGCTTACATCAGTCACCATCAATTTTTTGCCTGGTGCACTATGGATGAATGCATAAGCAAGATTATGGCGGGCTTCCCACAATTCGTTACGCGCTTTCGAATCCGTTTCAAACTGGATATCTTCACACCCTAAATCCCGGACAATTTCCTTTGCGAATGTCACATCCTGCTCAAGCCCGGCTGCATTCCCGTGAAACTCCAAGAATAATGTAGGTTTTACATCATAGGACTTATCCAAGAACTGATTTACCTTTTTCATAGATTCCGAGTCCACTAGCTCGATTCGTGCGATGGGAATGCCGGCAACCATGATGCCATTCACGGCTGTCACCGCAGCTTCGACGGTTGGAAATGAGGCCCTCCCCGCCATCGTCACTTCCGGGATCCCGTAGACCTTTAACGTTAATTCGGTAAATACCCCTAGCGTGCCTTCCGAACCGACAAATAAACCATTCAAGTGAATCCCGGATGAAGATTTTGCCGCTGAACTTCCGGTATGTATGATTTCCCCATTCGCAAGCACCACTTCCAAATCCCTAACCTGATCCCTCATGATCCCGTATTTAACAGAAGTCGTCCCACTTGCATTCGTTGCCGCCATCCCACCTAATGTTGCGTCGGCACCTGGGTCAACCGAGAAAAAGAGCCCGTATTTTTTCAGTTCTTTATTCAATTGTGTCCGTGTTACTCCCGGTTGGACCTTCACTAAAAAATCGCCTGCGCTGATTTCAAGCACCTTATTCATCAAGGAAAAATCAAGTGAGATCCCTCCGTTTACAGGGACTACATGCCCTTCCAAACTCGACCCCAAACCAAAAGGAATGATTGGGATCCCTTGCTCATTGGCGTACCGTACGACAGCACTCGTTTCTAAGGCATTTCTCGGATAAACGACCACATCCGGTAACCTTGGCGCATGATACGATTCATCATGACTATGTTGTTCCAGTATCGTTTCATTCACGGATATTTGTCCTGCCGGTAAAATGCTTCTTAATTGTTCAATATGTTCCTTCATGTCTTTTCCCCCTGTTTTTTAACGAAATATTCTGATTAAAGTTCCCGGGGAAATTACCCATTTGTCAGGCAAATTCCCTTCTCTCAGTGATTGATTCCCTTTGTTTTATCCGTGCAGGCCTTCATCGCCTCCAAAACGCTTGCCCTGAACCGATTCTCTTCCAAAGTGGCAACGGCCGCAATCGTTGAACCACCCGGGGTACACACATCATCCTTCAACGCTCCAGGATGCTTCTCCGTTTCAAGTACCATTTTAGCCGCGCCTAAAACAGCTTGGGCAGCCATCCGATAAGCTTGCTTCCTCGGGATACCATCACGTACACCGCCATCCGCGATGGCTTCGATGAACATGTATACATAGGCGGGTGAAGATCCACTGATTGCCGGCACCGCATCCATCAGATGTTCTTGGATGAGCTCCGTTTTTCCAAAGCTGTTCAATAGTGTTGTGACTTCCCTTATGTCGGCAGTATCGATTTCATCATTCATACTGATTACTGTCATGCCTTCCCCTACTAGTGATGGAGTGTTGGGCATCGTCCTTGCGACCTTCACCCGTTTTCCGATGCCCTCTTCGATTTGTGACGTGTTGATTCCAGCGGCCATCGTAACGATCACAACATCTTCTTTTATATAATCCTTCACTTCAGATAGCACCCGCTCGTGCATGGACGGTGGAATAGCAAGGAAAAGCATATCGGCAAATCCTGCCACTTCCTTATTGTCCAAACACCCTTGCACTCCATATTTTGAAGTGACTTTAGTCAAGGTCCCTACACTTGCCGTACTGACCATGATCATTTCTGAAGATACGACGCCAGAACGAAGCATGCCTCCCAGCATCGCCTCTCCCATTTTACCGCATCCAATGAATCCAATTTTTTTATTCATATTTCCCACTTCCAATCATAACTTCATTTAGTATCTTATTATAACGGATTCAGAAATGAGAAACATGCCCAAGACTTCCTAGTGTGTGTAAAAGAAAAATATCACGGGATCCATTCCTTTAAGATTCCATCCCAATCAAGTGATTTTTTTAGCGAAAAATATGGATTGACTATATAGTCAGAAAAAGTTTATAATTTTGGCCACTTAGTCAATATCTTACAATGTAGATTGAACTTTACAAGAATGGAGACGCGAAATGGACATGGAGAAAAAGTCAATCAATACCAAGCTTGTCTTGACCGGATTGATCATCGGGATGTTTTTCAGCTCATTGGAGCAAACGATTGTCGGTACAGCAATGCCGACGATCATCGGGGAATTGAATGGCTTCACCATCTTCGCTTGGGTGACGACCGCCTATTTAATTGCCTCCACCACCGTCGTTCCTATCGTCGGGAAATTATCGGATTTATATGGCAGGCGTTCCCTTTACCTGCTGGGAACGATTATCTTTACGATTGGCTCCTTTTTATGCGCCACCGCCACTTCAATGGAGCAGCTCATCATTTACCGTGGCCTTCAAGGAATCGGGGGCGGGATGATCATGCCCTTATCCCAGACCATTATCGGAGACATTTTCACAGCTGAACAGAGAGCTAAATGGCAAGGTGTTTTCGGGGCCATTTTTGGATTAAGCGCCGTTATCGGTCCATTTTTGGGTGGACTGATTGTAGACCATATTAGCTGGCATTGGATTTTCCTCATCAATGTACCAACCGGTTTATTATCAGCAGGAATGATTTACGTCGGATTAAAGCATGAAACCATCATGAAAAAAGAGAACGTTCACATCGATTATCTAGGGATTTTCACCTTAATCCCTGGCATCGTGTTGCTATTGTTGGGCTTGACCTTCGGGGGTGATAAGTTCGAGTGGATGTCGATCGACTCTATTTCCATCTTTGGGAGCACCCTAGTTTTCCTTGCCCTTTTTGTGGTGTTTGAAAGAAGGGCCGTTGAACCGATCCTTGATTTATCCCTATTTAAAAATAGGGTATTTGCCACCACGAATATTTTAGGGTTTCTACTGGGCCTTGGCATGTTCGGGGCCATCATGTTCGTTCCGCTTTTCATGCAGGGCGTGCTTGGCGTGTCACCGACTAAAGCGGGTTCGACCATGACCCCGATGATGATCGGCATTATTCTCGCCAGTATCGTCGGGGGCCGGCTGCTGTTAACCTTCCGCTTTCGTACGGTGCTTACCTCCGGAATGTTTTTTGCAACGCTTGGATTCATCCTCATGAGTACGATGGATGGTGAAACCAATATCCTGACCGCCTTTATTTTCATGGCAGTCCTTGGAGTGGGAATGGGGCTAGTCATGCCGACGTTGATGATTGCCGTTCAGAATGAATTCCCAAAGTCGCAGCTTGGTTCGGTCACCGCAGCCTCTACCTTCTTTCGTTCCATTGGCGGAACGATGGGGATTACGATCTTGAATGCCGTCATGAACCATCATCTTCAACAAAATATGGATGATGCCGTGCTGAGCGAAAAGAACCTTGTACTGCATGAAGCCTTGAAAGGGCTAGCCAATCAGACAGATAAGCTATTCAATATCATGCTTTATCCTGAAAACCTGAAACTGCCGGAAGAAGCCCGCCAAGTCCTGATCAAGACGATTGAACATGCTTGGATCGATGCCTTTTCCAGTGTCTTCATTACCGGTGTCTTTTTTATTTTTGCCGGAATATTGGTCGCTCTTTCCGTGGGGCCGGGTAAAATCAAGCGGGATCAGGAAATGCAAAGCGATAGGAGCCTATAAGCTAATGGATCGGCTGCATGCGTAGTCGATTTTTTCATTTTGTATCCTGAGGTTTCTTTTTCTTCGATAAGGGAATTTTAACTGTAACCTACTTATTGGAGTGATACGATGCAAAAAGAACCTACCATCCCATCCATTTTGCCACCGGAATTTTACAACCAGCCGACGATTGAGCTGGCCCAATCCCTTTTGGGTTGCCTGCTTGTGAAAGAGACCCCGGAAGGAACGGCTGCTGGTTTTATCGTCGAAACCGAAGCCTATATGGGGGCCATAGACAGGGCAGCTCATAGCTTTGGCAATAGAAGGACGAAGCGGACGGAAGTCATGTTCGGTGAGTCCGGCATGATTTATACATATTCCATGCATACCCATACCCTTGTGAATGTCGTGAGTGGCGGTCCCGAAATTCCGGAAGCCATCTTGATTCGGGCAGTGGAGCCCTATGTGGGAGTGGAATTAATGCATGAAAGGCGTGGTCTTCCTGATGTCCGCAAACTGACGAACGGACCCGGGAAGTTATCCAAGGCACTTGGCATCACGATGTCAGATTACGGACATATGTTTACAGAACCCCCACTTTATCTTGCTTCCGGCAAACGACCCGATCACATTTCAAGCGGACCCCGTATCGGCATCGGGAACTCGGGTGAAGCAAAAGACTATCCTTGGCGCTTTTGGGTGACCGGCAGTCCTTTTATTTCACGCTAGCATGTCAAAAGCGAATGCAGAGAAATTGCGGGTGAAAGCTAAGCTTTTAAAAACTTGAAATGTCCCGATTAGCACAAAAAACGGTACGGCACACATTTCTTTTCGCCTGCTGGCTTCCCCACGCTTTTTTTGCCTCTCTTACCCATTAAATAGCAGTCATTCTTTATTGAAAGAGACATTCTCAAGCAAAGCCAGTGTCTACCTGCTAAAAGTACATTGGCTAATCCCTTCCTCTTCCCTCCTCCTTTACCATTTATATCCCCATCCACCCATTCACCTCCCTTTTTTATTCCCGATGCGTTCAATTGACCGGTTTTCACTGTCTCAAGGAAATGTTTGTAAGGCAACCAGTCTTTTAGACTAGCAATTCTTAAAATCCATGAAACTTTAGAACTCACAATTTAACATTTTTTTGAACAAAACCTCTTAAATATGTTATATTATGTCGAGACGTGCTTTAAATGGAAAAAATATCGGCTGAAATAAATGGAGGTGCCTTTCGAACAATCATAATCTTTGTTGCCATTTTTATAATAACGATCAATCCATAACTGACTGTTATTATTAGTCATTTTCTTTGTGCGTCCTTATAACTAAGGAGGTCACCCATTATGTTTAAAAAAATCCTACTACTTACAATGGCCGTATTCTTCATAACGACCACTTCACTCAGCCCTTCGCTTAAGGTCAATGCTGCAGAATCCAATGACACGGGAATAATCCATACAATAAAAAGTGCCAATGTCTATAAAGGGCCTGGTAAGGCTTATGGGACAACTGGCGGAAAAGTGCTAAAGGGTGAAATGGTTACCATCATAAAAACCTCAGGCGCCTGGACATACTTTCAAAGCAACGATGATTTTGGCTGGATTGCGTCCAAATATGTACAGTCTTCTTTTGGCGAAGCTGTTCTGACAAACGGAAAAGCGTCTTATAATCTATATAAAGGACCAGCCAAGAGCTATGGAAAAGGCGGTTCCGCTTTAGCGGGCACTACCGCGATCCTATTCGAGAAGTCCGGATCTTGGCGTCATATTTACGTTAATGGTCAGGAAGCATGGGTAGCTGAGAAATACATTCAGCCTACATACGGTGTAGGAAAGGTCAAAGCTAGTTATGTCAATCTATATAATGGAGCCGGCAAGAAATACGGTACCTCTGGAAAACTGAGCAACGGTAGTGTTGTCGCTTATGCAGAAGTGAAAAATAGTTGGCGTCATGTGTTTCTAAATGGAAAGAGCTATTGGATTTGGAACGCACATTTAACTAATACCGATTATGACACCGTTTCTCAAGAAGGCGTCATTGCGAAAAGTTATGCCAACCTATACAAAGGACCAGCCAAAAGCTCTGGAGCTAAGGCAAAAATCAATAACGGCACATCTGTTGTTTCATTAGCGACAATGGGGAATTGGACATATGTACAGACGGTATCCAAGGAAGGATGGATTTGGACCGACTTTCTCGTAGATACTACTTCCACTGCAAAAATCACTGGAATCAGTTCAACCAAAATCTATAAATCGGCTAACAAGAGCAGTGGTACAACTGGTTCAGCCCTTGCAAAAAATAAAATGGTAGCCATTTCAGAACAGAGTAATGGCTGGCGTTCCATACAAAGCAGCAGTACAACTGGTTGGATCGAAGAGAAATACCTGAATGAGACGATGAAAATCTCATCCAAATCAGAAGGCATTTCTCAAACAACATCTAAGGTAGATGTCTACATCTCTGCAACAACATCTTTGGGGTCGATTGGTTCCATACCAAAAGGGTCGACTGTGACCTACTTTGGAAAGAAAAATGGATGGACCTACATCCAGGCTGGTAATCTTCAAGGCTGGGTTGAGGATGAAGCCCTCTCCTCCATCTCCCAATTAGGTGGGCTTACCATCATTATCGATCCTGGTCATGGCGGTACGGACCCCGGTGCAGTGGGTAATGGTCTGAAAGAAGCCGAACTCACTCTAGATATAAGTGAGAGAGCTCAAAAATTATTTGATAAAACGCCCATCCAAACAATCATGACCAGAACTGCAAAGACAAGTAGCGTTACGGCAAATGACAACAAAATAACAACCAGCCAATCCCTGCAAAAACGCATGGACTTTGCTTCAGCGAACAAGAAGTCAGACGATGATGTCTTTGTCAGCGTCCATATTAATGCCGGCGGTGGCACTGGCGGCGAAACGTACTATTATAGTTCGTATAGCAGGGCTACGGTCAATCCATACAATGCCGATAGCAAACTTCTAGCCCAAAAAATACAAGCAAGATTGATAGATTATATGGACTTTAAAAATAGAGGGACAAAAGAAGCTAACTTCTATGTTCTCAAATATAATTCCATGCCAGCAACGCTTGTGGAAGCAGGATTCATCGATAATGCAAGCGATGCAGCCAAACTGAAACAAACTTATTACAAACAACAGGCTGCCAAAGCGATCTATCAAGGTACACTTGATTATTACAAAGCAAAAGGATTCAACGTAGACGCTTATAATCTGTAGATGATCAACCCGCCCGGACTCATGGACATTCACATGTTCATCGTCCGGGTTTCTTTCTAACCATTTTATTTTCTTCCCCATCCTAAAGGAGGTGTTTCTATTAACAAAACGTTATGGCTCATTCCTTTATTATTTCTCCTCCACAACTCGGAAGAATCATTAAGTATGACCGAATACTTAACAAAACACTTTCATATACCTTTTATCAGTCAATCTCAATTCATCCTTGCCGCTTCTATCTTGACTGTTCTAGTTTTCCTCATCATTTGTCTTTATCAGATTCAGGTCTTATCATCCATTCATTGGGTCATCTTCACACAGGGTGCCATTTTCTTCAATGCGGTACAACATCTTGCTTTATTCTTTTACTTTGGCTCGTATAATCCAGGAGCTATTACAGCCTTTTTCATCTGTCTCTTTTCTATGATTCTGCTTGCACACGTATTAAAAAATAAGGTAGGCCGAGTATGGAGTTTGTGTATAACGCTTACTGGAAGCCTACTTTCCTACCCCCTGATCATCTGGCTTATGCTTCGTTTAGCTGGATTTTTCACATGAAAAATAAGAGGCCCCCATCAAGAAGGCCTCTTTGTTTTCATTATTTATTGGATACCCCTGCTGATTCAAATGTTGCCATTTCTTTTACGACCAACGTCGCTGCCTGAAGAATGGGAAATGCAACCGCAGCACCGGTTCCTTCCCCAATTCTCATGTCCAATTGGAGAATCGACTCTTTACCAAGCCATTCTATGGCCGTTCTGTGGCCGGGTTCTGCCGATTGATGGCCAACGAACATATAATCAGCGCAACGATTCGAAATCAAGTTTGCAATCACACCAGCCGTTGTCGTAATGAACCCATCAAGCAAAATCGGTATTCGTTTGTTGGCTGCTGCAAGCATCGCCCCTGCCATACCGGCAATCTCGAGTCCACCGATTTTCATTAAAATATCGATTGGATCTTTCGGATTAGGATTTCTTAACGAAATGGCCTCTTCAATGATTCTTTGTTTATGTATGATTCCTTCACTTTTCAGGCCGGTCCCCTGACCCACTAGCGATTCCACGCTTTTTCCACTAACGACCGAGATGATGGCAGAACTCGCCGTCGTATTGCCAATTCCCATTTCGCCAAGGATCAGACATTTCGCACCTTGCTCGATCATGGCCTCTGCCCGTTCATACCCTACTTCAAGCGCTTGGTTTACTTCTTCTAGCGTCATCGCGTCCTCTTTATAAAAGTTTCGAGTTCCGCGACGAACTTTCCTTGACGTCAATTCAGGGGCTTCAATATCCGCATCAATCCCGATATCAACAATGTCAAAGTAAGCGGATATCGCACGGCTGAATACATTGATTGCCGCTCCGTTATTAAGGAAATTGAGCGCCATTTGTTCGGTCACTTCTTTTGGATAAGCGGATACCCCTTCATCCGTAATCCCATGATCTGCCGCAAACACGATCACGCCAGGTTTAGACACCTCCGGAAAGGCCTCGCCTGTCATCTTCGCCAGTTCGATAACCAATTCCTCAAGCCTTCCCAAACTTCCCTGCGGAACAGTCAGCGAATCCACGTACCCTTTCACTTGCCTTCCCATCTCTTCATCCAACTCTGGGATGGATAGAGTGGCTAGCCCATTCTTCATCATTCAAAAAACCTCCACATATCAAATAAAAGACCTTACCCAATGGAAAAGCCCTTTACCTATCATCTTCTAAAAGTTCGAATTAGTCTATACTATCAATAGGATTCTTTTTAACCAACAAAATATCATGTCATTGAGGGGCACCCAGTTCATTCAAAGGGAAGAAACGAAACTCCACTTTCCCTACAAGTGAATCTTCGCGGATGACACCGAACCTTCTGCTATCCCAACTATGCCTGCGATTATCTCCCATTACGAATAAAGTCCCTTTTGGAACTTTCACGTCGAAATTCTCAGTCAAGTTTTCATCAGATTGGATTTCCTCTTTTTTTGATTCCACATATGGTTCCTTATATTGTTTCCCATTTATGTAAAGCACGTCATCCTTCATTTCCACACTATCGCCCGCAAGTCCGATGACTCTTTTAATATAATCTTTTTCTGCATCCGGAGCGTGAAATACAACCATATCAAAATGCTCGATGTTTCCGACTTTCGTAACGACAATCCGGTCATTATTTTCGTAAGTGGGCTCCATGGACTCACCTTTTACAGTCACTGGAACAAATAAAAACTGACGACAAATGAAAACGACGATTAATGCAATAAGTACCGATTTTACCCAAGAAAAAAGTTCTTTTTTCATGAAATCCCCTTTCTCTCCAAAATATTAGTCATTAAAAATATTTTACTAAACTGGTTTATTTTTGTATATACACAAGTGTGATAAGCTAAGGATTTTTGTTCCGATATTCATTGTTTGGAATATGGTACACTTAAAAACGAAGAAATTAAACGGTAGGAAGTGGATGGATGTCGCTGCAGTCAATCAATACATATTTAAATAGAGCCATGCCATTCATCACACCGATAAGCGTTGTCATCGGTGTCTTGTTGGCCGAACGGCTAACCGATTATACATTTTTGGTTCCATGGATTTTTGCTTTCATTACCTTTACAGGTAGCCTAGGCTCCAATTTCAAATCCTTGAAACGAGCAATCTATCATCCTTTACCCATTTTCATAGTATTAATGATCCTGCATATCATCATGCCGATTTGGGCCTGGGCCCTCGGGCACCTGGTGTTTCAAGGGGACGCTTTCACGATTACCGGATTGGTCCTTGGTGTCGTCATTCCAACCGGAGTCACCAGCATCATCTGGATCACCATTTATAAAGGGAATGCCGCGCTTGCTTTGACGATTATCCTTATCGACACCCTTCTTTCCCCCTTCATTGTGCCTTATAGCGTTTCACTTTTTGGGGGAGGCACGATTGAAATGGAGATATGGCCCATGGTGAAAGGCCTGATCGGGATGATCGTTATACCTTCGATGCTTGCGATGTTCTTGAACCAGGCCACAAAAGGGAAAATAAAAGAGGGGCTTGCCCCCCGTCTGGCTCCTTTTTCCAAACTAAGCGTAGGGATTGTCGTAATCTTGAACAGTTCAAAAATCGCACCCTACCTGACCCATTTCAACGAGAAACTACTGGTCATGGCACTCTTGGTACTCTTCATCGCCGCTTCAGGCTATGCATTTTCCTGGTGGATTGGTAAACTACTACACTGGGAAAAAGAAGACGTCATTACCTTGACCTTTACCGGGGGGATGCGCAATATCAGTGCCGGTGCAGTCCTTGCCACCACCTATTTCCCTGCAGCCGTTGCCGTGCCCGTGATTCTCGGGATGCTCTTTCAACAAATGCTTGCATCCGTTTTCGGCTATTTCCTTGATAAGTATTACCATCGAAGGGTAAACGAGGCATAGATTTTTTATCTCTTGAATGGAGACATTCGAGCAAAGCATATGAGCGTCTCTTTTCCCTTTCAATAAAATAACAATTATACTATTAATGAAGAATCAGCTCGTGCAAATAAATAATAGGAGGTTTTATGATGAAAGTTGTTGCCATCGTTGGAAGCATTCGAAAGGAATCTTATAACCTGAAACTCGCTAAATACATTCAAAAGCGGTATCAAGATAAATTCGAACTTGAAATCTTGAACATTCGGGATCTACCATTTTTCGACCAGGATATCGAAAACGACCCGCCAGTCGTTGTGAAAGAGTTTAAAAACAAAGTGGCCCATGCGGATGCGGTCTTGTGGGTGACCCCTGAATACAACGGGACAGTGCCAGGCGTGTTAGTCAATGCGATTGATTGGATGTCTCGTGTGGATAAAGTCTTGATTGGTAAACCATCGTGGATCGTCGGGGCTTCCATGGGGAATTTGGGGACGGTTAAGGCCCAATTGCATTTACGGGATATCTTATTTGCCGCAGGCGTCTCGTCTCCGCTTCTTCCTGGAAATGAAGTGTATGTAGGGGCCGTGCATGAAAAAGTCGATCAAGAAGGCAACCTGACCCATGAACCGACTGTACAGTTTTTGGATATGGTCGTCGAAAATTTCATTACTTGGTTTAACCATCATAATCGGTAATACTCAGCCTGAAAATCCCAGTAGTCTTCATTTTACTGGGATTTTTTTGTATTTGTTATATATCACTCACTTCTTCATTCTGTACGATAAGGGAGCCTGGTACTCTTTTTTTTAGCTGAATTAACGCCACATCATCATTGATTCCTTTTAGAGAAGCCTTGAATGAAATTATCTCAAACCTTTCGAGCCCCATGATGATTGCTTGCATTTTTTCATTTTGAAGGGCATCTTCACTAAGCACTAAATCATGACCGGCACTTTGACCTTGTACGCGTGCAGCCATATTCACAGTCCTTCCGAAGTAATCCAATCGATCATTCGAATTCACGGCAATCGCTGGGCCACTATATAAACCTAGTTTCAAGACAATGGGATCACCTACCGTGGCATTGAACTCTGACACATGTTCTTGTATTTGAATGGCGGCTTTCAGGGCATCCTCCGGCAGATGAAATACCGCCATCACGGCATCTCCAATCGTCTTGACGACACCACCGGAATTCTTTGAAATCCAATGGCTCAGAAATTCGAAATGCCTGCGAACCTGCCCGTAGGCGTCTGCATCCCCTATGCTTTCGTATAAGGATGTCGATCCTTGAAGGTCGCTAAATAAAATGGTCACGCTCTCGATGCCAACCTGCTGCCCGGGGGATAATACTTCAGACGAAAACAGGTCCCGGAATTCCTGCAAAGAGGTGACCCAAGCAGCTGTTACGACTTCTTGGTTCCATTCGGCTTTTTCCATGACAACGACGATATCCGACGAACTTTCATTGGATATCATCATTTCATCGTTCTTTAGATTATATTGTTCTCCGCTTCTATGCCAACCGTTGTCCTCATATGTATAGGCCATCCCCTTAATATTTTTATCTTCCGGCCATTCATCGAATGTAACAATATGATTCGCCTGCAACACGCGTATCCTCATTTTCACAAAACCATCGGGAAGAGGGAAGGCAAAGGAATTCCCCTTTTGTATTACCCTTTGCATGTGTACATGCGGGGTGATCATCGGCCCGCCTACACAAAAAACCTGGTCATATGCTTTCCTTATGGATGGATGCACGGAAAAATTCAGTTCCACATATTTACCGAAGTCCGCGTTATAGTCAATTCCGCATAAATCACAATGAAATTGACCTTTCAGCTTTGATAAAGTCGTATATTCCACCTTGGAGACACGGCAATTCGGGCAAATCAGGTTCCAGCTTAAATTTAAGAGGCCCGCTTTTGTTGCGTAGAGAAAAAGACGCAAGACCTCTAGTGGCTCCGCTCCCCATTCGCTTGCAACTTTATAAGGATTCATCTTGACTACATCATTGCTTTCGCCATCCCTCAATAATCCATGCAACTTTATCCTATAATCCGGGTTAACGGGTGCTTCATCAAGCAGCGTTTCTAAGCGATTCAATTCCTCAAGATTTACTTGTCCTACTGTTTTTTTCTGATAGTGGATTTTTTCAATGGTACCGTTGGCCACTAGCATCTGCTCGTCCACATACCGGATCGTGTTTTTCATTGATTTGATTCCTATGAGGGGGATTGCCGCCAACCCCAATAGATTACGAGGAGTAAATTCACTCTTGATTGAGACCTTGCATCCATTTTCGTATATCATTGATTCCAAAAATTCAAAAGTGGTTACCAACTTAGTAAAAGGACCTTTTTCGTATATGCGTTCAAAGGTATATTGTTCATTTTTCACCCACTGAAAGGGATATTCCTTCCACAAGATATCGACGAATCCAGCTACCTTTGCTATTGCATCTCGATAAAAAATCCCACCTTGCTTGTTTTCCACTTTACCGAATTCGACAGGGAATAAACCAATGAACCGGTTTAAGCGATCATTGTCCCCCAACACCTTCCAAACGAAGGATCTAGATAAAGGAAAATCTTTTTCGATGCTATATTTTCTTATAAAACGTTCCATTCCCTGTTCCCCCTTTATGAAAGATAAATCGCTATGGCCAGTAGAATGATATGGAAGATTTCATCGACCATGATCGATAACCACCCCTGGATCTTCATCGGCCATTTGGATATTCCTCCCCCAGAAAGAGACGAAGGTTTGCCGATCCAATACGATATGTCCGAAATAGATGACTGTGAGCCACCAAAGTAAGATTCCTCCTGCCAATAGACCGAATAAAAAAACGATGAAGTATAGACAGTCACATGCGTGAATAGAAGAATCCACTTTGTGGCTTTGTTGCTAGCCATCCACCGGGTCTAAAAACAGAAAGTCCCCCACGAAATGCCCAATCAGCATGAAATCAAATGGATTCATTTACCTTCCCTCCAATGCATGTCCCTCTTCTATCGTTATGTATTTCCGCTCTTCCAAGGCGTTCAGAAAAGCAATAACCAATGCTTCATCGAAATGTGTATCCTTGCATGTCATCAGCTCTTTTGCCGCTTCATGGTAACTAAGTCCCTTGTTATATGGTCGATCCGTCGTCATCGCATCGAATGTATCGGCAATTCCGACGATTTTCGCAAAGAGAGGGATTTCCTTTCCTGCCAATTGATCAGGGTATCCACTTCCATTCAGCCTTTCATGATGGTATCTTGCCGTTTCCACCGCATTCAAGATTGTTCTTTTTGGCTCCATGGTCGACAAAATATCCGCGCCGATTTCAGGATGCTTTTTTATGATCTCGTATTCTTCATACGACAGTTCAGTAGGCTTTCGTAGAATTTCATCGGGGATACCGATTTTCCCAATGTCATGAAGCAAGGCCGCTTTATACAATTCCTCACATGTTTTGGTATCCAAGCCGATTTTTAGAGCCATCCATTTAGAATAAGTGGCCACCCTTTCCGAGTGACCGGCAGTATATGGGTCTCTCTTATCCAGGGTTTTGGCAAGCGTGCGGATCATGCTTAGATTAATATTTTGAATTTCCTCGAACATTTGGCTATTGTACAGTGCCAATGCTGACTGGTTGGCTAAGACGAGGGCCATTTGGGCATCTTTCCTAGTGAAATTTTGGCCGTTCTTTTTATTAAGAAGCTGCATGGCACCAATCGCTTTCCCTTTTGCAATTAACGGAACCGTAAGCATGGACTTGGTGGTAAAACCGCTATCCTTGTCCACTCTCGGTGCCCAAGCCGGATCTGTTGATACATCAGAAATCAACTGTAGTTTTCCTGAACAGATCACTTTTCCGACGATTCCCTCATCCATTTTCAATTCTACTTTGAGAATGTTAGAGGAAGTCGGCCCATATACGGCAGTGGCCTTTATCACATCACGATCGGGATCTGTCACCCATAACGTACCTGCTTCTGCATCCAAAAGCTTGGCCATCTGGAGAATGATATTCTGAAAGACAACCTTCACATCTAAATCTGAATTCAACTCCTTGAAAGCATCTAAAAGATTTAATAATTCATTTTCCATATACCTAGTTTCTTCACTCATTTTTGATCCTTTCATCTGGCCGAATTTTCATTACATATATTAAAAGAGTGGATTTCACCTCTATATCTATGATTCTTTCCGTGATTTTCTCAATGACATTCTTCATCCCAAGGTCCATTCGTTATCAATTTATTCCATAATATCGGCTGTTTATTGTTTTTATTTATCTATTCCCTGCCGAGCTTCGTACTTGAAAACAAACCGCTAATAGAAATGCCATCCCTATGAAGTGTAGGGATGGCGGAGCTGAACGTTTTTATAGTTTGAACGTTCCTAATAGTTCCTGTAAATCACTGGCCATCCTCGAAAGATTATTGGAGGCAGAAGCTATTTCTTCCATGGATGCCAATTGTTCTTCCGTGGCAGCTGCAACGTTTTGACTATGACCTGTTGCATTTCTTGCAATGGTCGTGATGCTCGTTAAATTGGTTAAAACCTCTTGAGCACTATCTGACATTTGCTCGGAAGTTGCGACCATTTCTTCGATTTGATCACTCGAATCCTTAATCGAATCCAAGATGACTTTGAAACTTTCCTCTGTTTTCGAGACGATACCAAGTCCCTCTTTCACGTCCAATTTGACTTGGTTGATGGATTGATTGGATTTCATCATGTCTTCTTGAATTTCTTTAATAAGTTCAGCGATTTGAGTCGAAGAGTGCTGAGACTGTTCAGCCAGCTTACGGACCTCATCAGCGACCACGGCAAACCCTTTCCCGTGTTCTCCTGCCCTAGCTGCTTCGATGGCCGCATTCAATGCTAACAGGTTCGTCTGATTCGCTATCTCTGTAATCGCTTTTGTTATTTCGCCTATTTCCTGAGACCTTTTATCCAGTGATTGAATCGCTTCTCCACTTTTATCAACTGATTGGGAAATCGTCTGAATCTGTAGCGCCGTTTTATCAACGAATTCGCCACCCAATTTCGCTTGCTCAGCGACATGTAATCCAGACTTCGCAATGGCATGGGAACTTTCTGCCATATGATGAATGGAAAGCGATACTTCCCCTAACTCCGTCGAACTTTCCTCAAGGCTTGCTGCAGAGCTGCCGGCTCCATCCGCTATCATTTGGATGGCACTGGAGATATCCGCCGTTGCCTTACTTGTTTGTTCAGCACTTGCTGTCAGCTCTTCTGACGAGGCAGCCACCTGATCGGATGTTTGGAATGCCCCCTTCATCATATTTCTAAGATTGCTTACCATTTCATTCATCGATTTGGCAAGAACCCCCACTTCATCTTTCGTATCAATATCCGATGTTTGGGTTAAATCTCCTTTTGAGATATCCACGACCAATTGCATGACCTTATTCAACGGTTTCGATATCACCTGAGAAATAAAATAGCCTAAAGCAATACTAAGCAATACTGAAAAAATGATAAGGATATATGTAGTGCTCTTAGTATGGGTGAAGGAATCATTGGCGCTTTTATAAGCATCACGGGCCAATTCATCCGTCATGATATTTAGCTCCTCAATCTTTATTTCCAATTGGTCGCCCTTCCCTTTGTTTTCTTTTAATGTTCGGAGGAATCCTTCTATATCATTCGCCTTCCCTAATGCCATATTTTTTTCCGTCAGGACATAAAAATCCGCCAGGGCTATCTTGTATTCTTCAACAAGGCTTCTTTCAGAAGCATTCATATTACTGCTTTCAAATTTCTTCGTTAATGCATCAATTTCGTCCATCTTTTCAAGGATTACCTGCTCACCCGCTTCTTTTTCTGCAGGCGTTTTTGCGACAAATGCCAAATTACGGACACCGATTCGAATATCTTGATACCCAACCTCGATTTCATTAAGATATTGCTGGGGCACAAGCTGGTCATGATACATGGATTCAAGATCATCGTTAGAATGACTTAGATTCGTTAATCCGTATATTCCGACAGCTCCTAGAATCATGCTCATTAACAAAAATGCCACAATCAATTTTACTTTTATCTTCAAGTTCCTATACATCTTCACTTTATTTCCCTCCGTATACTATTTTTATTCTTAAAGCTCTCCCCTTTTAGGTATAAAGTCCTTCATTCTCTTCTTATATCGGCACTTCAAGAAATTAGTTAATGCAACCAGCACACTCACATTATAATTTTATTTATAACTGCTCCTAGGAAAAGACCATTACCCATCATTTCTTAGGAGAGTTTGTGAACGCTCACACAATAAACTTTGATGATTCAAAGCACTTTATAATATTTTCCTTATTATCAGCGGATTTAACTCCTTTACAACTTAGAATATTTAAAGTATTATTGACTTTATCGCTTTTAAGGAGTTGTGTTTTTTTGGAGGAGAATAAAGGGATTACAGTCGACATGTTAATAAGTGTTTATAATGATTTGGCCAAGAAAATGGCAAACAATCGGTTAAAGGCATTCGCCAGCCATTTGAGGAAACAAGAGTTGACGCTCAATCAATATTCCATATTAAGCTATATCGAACGGAAGAACGCTTGCTTATCGATTCAATTGGCACAGCATTTAAACTTAAAAGCAGCATCGATCACTTATTTAGTCGATTCTCTTGAGAAAAAAGAATTGGTTATACGGGTGGAAAACCCTTTGGATAAAAGGAGTCAACTCATCCAATTAACGGATGCTGGATATAGCGTCGTTTCTTACTCTGTAGATAACTCCCATGCTTCTAAGATATTTGAGGAAATGGATCAGGAAGACAGGGAAGTGCTGTACTTAATGGTAAAAATCATGAATAAAAAGGTATTTTCAAAGGCAGAATCAAATGACCGACTTGATGACTGACCCGTTTCACTAGTTTGAGGAGAATGATTGATTTGAAGAAATTATTAAAAATTAAAATGACCTGGTTTCCCATCTGGGCGGTACCCTTGCTAATGCTAAGCATGATTTGCATCTATTTGCCCGTATTCAGTGGAGCCGATCCAAAATTGTCCAACTTTCCGTTAATCATCGTGAATGAAGATGAACAGTTCACCTCTTCAGAATTCGGTAAAAGTCTGCTAAGTAACCTTTCCAAAGAAGTAGACGGGCATTCCTTACAATGGTCTGTGGTGACAAGCAAAGAAAAAGCAATCGATCAAATTAAGGATGATAATGCTTATGGAGCCATCGTTATACCTGAAAACTTCTCAGCTTCCATTAACGAATTGAAGGGTGGCTTCATTTCAGGGGAGACGGATGGAAAAGCGGCCGAAGTGGAAATCTTGATCAATGAAGCTGGTGGTCAGATGGCTACTGCAGTTGCTTCTAATGTGCTACAAACGATGGCATCATCAGCATCCGATGGCCTAAGCGGCCAAATTAAATCCGCATTGGTTTCAAAAAATATGCAAGTATCTCCACTTTCAACTTCTGTATTAGATCAACCCATCCACTATACATCAACCAATGTCCTTGGATTGCCAGCCAATTTAAATAAAGGGATGACCCCCTTCATGATTGTGCTGATTACATCAATAACAGGACTGCTGGGTGTACAAATGATAAATGGCTATATTAATAAAATCAGTGAAACTCTTAACTCAAAGGGACACACGATCAGCAACACAAAGATTCTCATTACAGAATTGCTCTTCGGTTTAATCGTAACACTACTGGTTTCAGCCATGCTTCAACTCGCGGTGTTCGGATTTTTCGGGAGTGTGCATTCCATTGGCATATGGCCAATATTCTGGTTTACCTTGTTAAGCAGTATGACGATGTTCCTCATGTTTAAAGTAATCAGCCTATTCTTCGGCAAATGGGGAATGCTTATAATGTTCCCGCTCAACATCATGGGTATTTTCGGCAGTGGTGGGGCGGTTCCTATCGCAAACCTACCGGATTTCCACCGTATCGCAAGCATCTTCCTTCCAACAAGGTACATGGTCGATGGAATGAGGTCGTTGCTTTACTATGGTGGTAATATGCAAGCCAGCCTTGGTACGGCATTATGGGTCATCTCCAGCTTGTTTGTTGTATTCCTAGGCATTTGTTTAGTTGTAACACTTACCACCCATAAGAAAGATTCTTCAAAAGCTAAACTGGAACCCTCTCTCGTAGAGGCCTAAAGCCAACAAAGAAAAAGAAGCCATCACAGGCTTCTTTTTCTTTGTTTTATGCGTATTTCTTACTTTCTTCTTCCTTGAAAAAGCTCTTCATCGCATGGAATACATCGGCCTTTTGCTTAAGGATATAATGCCTGAATTTTTCATTGTCAATGTTCTTATAGGCAGTCATGAGGGTGGAATGGCGGTTATACTGGTTGACTTCGCCGTAACCGAACATATTGGAGACCTTCATGAGTTCTTCCACGAGCTTGACGCACCTGGCATTATCGGATGTGAGGTTGTCACCATCGGAAAAATGGAACGGGTAGATATTGAATTTCACAGGGTCATATTTATGATCGATAAGTTCTAATGCTTTACGGTAGACGGATGAACAAATCGTTCCACCGCTTTCCCCTTTTGAAAAGAAATCCTCCTCAGGCACAACTTTCGCTTCAGTGTGATGGGCAATGAATTCTATCTCGACGGTTTCATATTTTGTCCGTAAAAAGCGGTTCATCCAAAAGAAAAAGCTCCTTGCCATATATTTTTCCCACAGACCCATGCTTCCTGATGTATCCATCATCGCCAGCACGACTGCTTTGGAATCCGGCTTTTCGACCTCATTCCATGTCTTGAATTTGAAGTCTTCCTTATAAATGGGATGAAAGCCTGGATCGCCGCTTAAGGCATTCCTTTTGAAGGCCGATATCATCGTTTTCTTTTTGTCGATATTCCCCATCAAGCCGGTTTTCCGGATATCATTGAATTCAATATGCTCAAGCGTATGCTCCGCATGTTCCTTTTTCTGAAGGTTCGGCAGCTCCAATTGGCTAAACAATGCTTCCTCCAACTCCATCATCGACACTTCGGCTTCATAATAATCCTCGCCCGCCTTGTCCCCAGCACCTTGCCCTTTTCCGGAACCGGCATTCGATGGCGATCCATCTCTTGCAATGACATCCCCGACTTTACTATCCCCGTCCCCCTGACCGACATGTTTGTTTTTATCATAGTTATAGCGGATTTTATATTCATCCAAGGAGCGAATCGGGATTTTGATAACATCCTTACCATTGGACATCACGATGCTTTCTTCAGAAATCAAATCAGGCAGATTATTCTTGATAGCCTCTTGCACCTTTTCCTGATGGCGTTGTTGATCATCATAGCCTTTCCGATGGAGGGACCAGTTTTCCTCTGAGATCACGTATTGTTTATTATTCTCTTCTGACATTCTCTTCCCCCCTTAAAAATGTTTGCACGCTTTTCATCATTCCTTCATATAATAAATTAGTGTGAGAAAGCCCACAGCAACACAGGTTTAGCTATTCAAATATACAATTCGAGAAAAATCGGATAAAAATAAAAGTATTACTCTATCCTATGCAGCGGCGAAGGATAATTTACACAAAAATTCATTAATGGTTGTTTTGCCCAAAAAATAAGACGGGTTCCTACGCGATAAAATAAATTGGACATGCTTTGCGGCTGGCCCAGGCCGACAGTGAAGGATAACCTGAACATCAAGAAACTCACTGCGTGGAATATCCTCAGTGAGTGACCGGTGCTAATGAAATGATATAAGCGGGCGGAATCGTTGTTTTAGAGAGAAAACAAAGAGAATGAAGTAATTACGTTACGGGTTATTAAGATTTGAAGGATCTATAAAAGGAGGAGTTGCAGGGGATGTCGGTCTCCCATCCCGATCAATGCGGTTTTTCGATAGGCATTGACACAAATAAAAGGGCATCCTGTAATTTCCTTGGATACCCTTTTTTACATGGATGAAACGATTTCAATGGCACGCCTTTTCACTCTTTTTTTTCCTCGACTTCATGTTGGACGGTACCTGGTCGTTTATCCCATTCCTTCAGTTCTTTATTCGTTCTCTGCCGTTCCATTTGCTTACCAAGTTCTTTCATCTCATCTAAGTCTTTCGCCATCGAACTGTTCTCTGGAACATGTTCTCTTTTCAATTCTTCTTTACTCATTTTATATCACCTCTACCCTATTGATACCCTATATTTCCAATTTCCAAACCGTACATATGTCCAACGGGTAAAGGGTATAGATAATCTATATGGAAAAAATCCAGGAGGTGAATGGAGCATGGAAACCACTACACTCTATGTGAGGGAAGCGACAACCGAGGGCCCGATTTTAAATCTAGAGTCCATCCTATTGAGTACGGAAGGCGTCGAGCGTGCCATCATCGATGTGGATGACGGCGAAATCAAAATCGAATACAGCGAAGACAAATTATCACCAAGCCAGCTCGTCACACTCATCGAACAATACGGATTAAATGTCACTGAATAAAAGAACCCACAACACAAAAAATACCGAACTCTCCCAAGAACGGCAGAGTTCGGTATTTTCATTTATAACGTTTTACAATTTCCTGCAGTTTCAATGCCAAAGCGATGTTTCCATCTACCTTTAGGCCACCTGTCATGAAAGCGACCGTTGTATTTAAATCGTCCTTTAATAACTTGGAGAAATTCTTCTCTGATAATTTCAATGTCACTTCTGGATCATTTGTCGTACCTTCGATCACTTCAACTTGTCCATTATTAATCAACAGCTGAACCGGTCCAATCTCTTCAATGTTGAATTGATACACACGATTTTCCTCGTTTTGGATATGCTCCGGATTACTGTTGATTTTACCAGCCAATTCATTCAATTCAGCGATTACACTCATTTGAAATCCCTCCATCAACCTTTTTATGATTACGCTTACAAAACAGAAAAAACCTTACTGATCCATGACAACGACAACGTTTCTTCATGTACATGTTGGACGATCATGTGAAAATATCCGAAGCGCGAAGTATTTCAGAGGATTTTAATAGGTTGTATTATTAACATCGGAGAATAACTGCTTCAGCTAAAAGATATCACGAATTGGTATTTTTTACAATATTTTCTTTCAATAAATACCCCCACCTTTTAAGGCAGGGGTCTTCTTGTTTTTAGCGGTTTAACAAGCTTCCTACGTAGCGAAGTAAGTCATTGGCGGAAGTCGAGTTATACCCATGTTCGTCAATAAGTCTCTTGATGACTTCATTCACTTTCTTCAGTTGTCTTTCATCCGGTGTCTTGGTTGAAGTCGTGATTTTGACAACATCCTTCAAATCAGCAAACAGCTTTTTCTGAATGGCTTCACGTAGGCGGTCATGGGAATTATAATCAAATCGTTTTCCTTTCCTTGCATAGGCCGAGATACGGATCAGGATTTCTTCACGGAAGGCTTTTTTGGCATTTTCAGAAATGCCGATTTGTTCTTCAATCGAGCGCATCAATTTCTCGTCTGGATTGATTTCCTCCCCAGTCAGTGGATCGCGCAGTCTTGATTTATTGCAGTATGCTTCGACGTTATCTAGGTAATTGTCCATAAGGATCTTCGCCGACTCTTCATAGGAATACACAAACGCTTTTTGCACTTCATTTTTGGCAATCGAATCATATTCCTTACGTGCAAGCGAAATGAAGTTCAAATATCGTTCCCTTAGCTCGTTCGTTATCGACGGATGCTGGTCAAGGCCTGCCTTCAACGACATCAATACGTCAAGTGCGTTGATAGACGGGTTTTCCTTCCGAATGATAGTGGAGGATATCCGGTTAATGACATACCGTGGATCTATCCCGCTCATGCCTTCATCTTGGTATTCCTTCTTCAGCTCATTGATGTCCGCGGAGTTGAATCCTTCAACATTTTCCCCATCGTACAGTCTCATCTTTTTCAATAAATCGATATCACCTTTTTTCGGATCCTTTAAACGGGTCATGATACTGAAAATGGCTGCCACCCGCAAGGTATGCGGAGCAATGTGGACATCGGAAACATCGCTTTCATGGATCATTTTTTCATAAATCTTCTCTTCTTCGCTCACCTTTAAGTTATACGGGATCGGCATGACGATAATCCGGGAATGTAGGGCTTCATTTTTTTTGTTGGATATGAATGCCTTGTACTCCGTTTCATTCGTATGGGCAACGATCAGTTCATCTGCACTGATTAATGCGAACCTTCCTGCTTTGAAATTCCCCTCCTGGGTCAGTGAGAGCAAATGCCATAAAAACTTCTCATCACATTTCAGCATTTCCTGGAACTCCATCATTCCGCGATTTGCCTTATTGAGCTCACCATCAAAGCGATAGGCTCGCGGATCTGATTCAGATCCAAATTCGGCGATCGTCGAAAAGTCGATGCTTCCGGTCAAGTCGGCAATATCCTGTGATTTAGGGTCGGACGGACTGAATGTACCAATCCCCACACGTTTGTCTTCTGAAAGGAAGATACGCTCAACCATCACGTCTTCAATCCGGCTGCCATATTCCTGTTCCAATCTCATCACATTCAGCGGTGACAGATTCCCCTCAATCCGGATGCCATACTCCTCAAAGAAATCCTGCCGCAAGTTTTGAGGAATGAGATGCAGTGGATCTTCATGCATCGGACATCCTTTTATCGCATAGATCGCCCCTGAGTCATTTAACGAATAACTTTCAAGCCCCCTCTTAAGGAGTGAAACCAATGTAGACTTCCCGCCTGATACCGGTCCCATCAAAAGCAAAATCCTCTTTCGGACATCCAACCGCTTAGCGGCGGGATGAAAATACTCCTCGATGAGCCTCTCCAATGAATCCTCAAGTCCAAACAGCTGACCACTGAAAAAGTTGTACTTCTTCGTTCCATCTACTTCCTCTATCCCAGCATCTCTGATCATGTTGTATACACGCGAATGAGCAGATTGTGCAACTAATGGCTTTTCTTTCAGTATCTCTAAGTATTCTGCGAAGGTGCCTTCCCACTTCAGCTTCTGTTCATCTTCTCTAAATTTTTCGATTTTCTTTAAAATATCCATCTAGGAACCTCCCCCTATCACTTTCAGAGAATACTTAAATCTATGCGCCGAGTTTGACAAACATGTCAGACTTTCCAAAGAGGTTCATCTTGTCCGGCTGCCCAATCCAAGGTTTTCCTTTAAAGTCTTGAATATTTGGTGACAAATCACGAGGCAAGAAAATTTACGTGCACATCTACTAAAAATTGGGGTATACTAAGCCTATACTTAAGTGGGACAATATGGGTAAAGGGAGGTTACATCATGGGAACAGTTATTGTCATTGCCGTAACAATTGCGTTTTTAGCTGCCATCTTCACTGGTGGATATGCCGACAAACCAGGTGTGAAAAATAAATAAGAGCATACGAAAAAGGGAGCTATCCCACAAGTCATGAAAATGACTTGTGGGGGAAGCCCCTTTTTTTTGGAAGAAAAGCATATAAAAAAGAGACACCAAATAAGTGCCTCCACTAAGAGTGACTTTCCTTTTACTTTTCAAACTCTTCAGCAAGCATGCTTGGAATAGAGATTTCCCAACCGGCTTGGGAAGTGTAGCTGTATTCGCCAGAAATAGTTCCGTACACAGTAATAACATCATCTTCTATATAATCGGTCGTACCTGCATACATGACCATTATAATGTCATTAGGATCATATCCATATGATGTTTTTGTAACAGCTAAACGGATGGCCGTAAAGTCCTCTTCTTCCTGGATCTGAATAACCTCACCAGTATATTTCGTATACTCACCAATCATTTTATCTGGATTTTTCTTCAACCTATTATATTCAATAGGTTTTGCATTTGCTTTTTTAGCAGCCGCTTCTTCTTTAGCTTTCTTTTCAGCTTCTTCTTTAGCTTTCTTCTCAGCTTCAGCCTTCTTCTTAGCCTCTGCTTCATCCTTAGCTTTTTCTTCAGCAGCCTGTTTCGCTTTCTCCTCAACAATGGCCTTCTCCTTGGCCTCTCTCTCTGCTTTCTCTTCAGGTGTTTCTGCCTTTTCTGTTTTCTGTTCTTGAGCTGGCTTCTCTTTATCTGTTGTGGTTTCTTCAGATTCCCCGCTTGCTCCTATAATAATAAATGAAATGATGGCTACAATAAATGAACCACCCACTCCAATAAAACGTGATTTTGCCTTTCCGTTCTTTTTGAGTAGTGCTACTATACCTAAAATGATAAATACAAAGATAGATATGAAGCTACAAAAAAATAAAATACCACCTAATACCTGCAAATTGTTACTTCCTTTCTTATTATGAAGTTATCAGTACAAATGTTTATTATATACTTAATTAGGCTGTGAAGTTTTCTCACTATTGCCTTTGTTAATATTTACTTTGTTAAAAAGCGGATAATCTCCTTTTACTTGATTTATGACATGCCTCCTTGAACCTTCGAAATAATTCATCGGAAATTTTTTTTACATCCTATCAGAAAAAGAATATCTGCATTATTTTAATTTATACAAGAAATAAGAGCCCAACACTTAGTGTCAGGCTCTTATTTTTAAGCTCTATATAATTAATGGGATGTAATCCTTTTAAATGGATGCTCGAACATGAAGTAGAGAATCATCCACCTATAATTATTGTTTTTTCAATCCTTGTTTTTCCACAAAGTCCTTCATATACATCCGGCTTTTCTTGCCGGCCATGTCAGCCATTTGTTGCGTCCAGGTTTCTTTCCGTTTTCCTTTGGTCCGTTGCTCATAATAGTCGGAAATCGTTTCATTGTATGCTTCTAGCTGACCGATGAAGGTCTGTTTATCCGTTTGATAGCCATTTTCATGATATACATTGGCTTGAGGAAGCCTTGGCTTTTTGTCTGAATGTTTTTTTGGATACCCGACAACAAGGCCGAATAGAGGAACGACACGATGTGGGATGTCCAGGATTTCCGAAACTTGTTGAAGGTCATTACGAATACCACCAATATAGCAAATGCCGAGGTCCATTGATTCAGCAGCAAGCGCCGCATTTTGAGCAGCGAGTGCGGCATCGATGCAGGCCACCATGAATTTTTCCGTACTTTCAATTGGTACAGTAAGATCTTCGTTTTCCATCTCGGCTACTATGTCCATACGATGTAAATCGGCACAAAACACGAATAAATGTCCATTATTCTCTACATATGATTGAGGTCCAGCCAATTCAGCAAGCTTGGCTTTCTTTTCCGGGTCGGTCACCCCGATGATCGAATAGGCCTGGATATAGCTTGAAGTTGATGCAGCCTGTGCACACTCAACAATCGTGGAAATTTGTTCCGCAGACAATAGCTTGTCCTCAAAAGAACGGACGGAACGGTGGTCCAGAATTTTCTCGATGATGTTATTCATTGCTTTACCCCCTAATTATGTATAAGCATTCGTCAGCAAAGCATCCCCACCCCGCTGACGAATAACTCCTTAATATTCTCTTTTTAATTCCAAGTCACGGTAATCCTGTTGTCTTAACGCCTCATAAATCAAGATGGCGGCCGTATTGGAAAGGTTCAGTGACCGGATTTTATCCGTCATTGGAATACGGAGACATCTGTCCATATTCTCTTTGATCAACTCTTTTGGCAGTCCTGTCGTTTCGCGTCCGAAAATAAAATAAATTTCACTTTCTTGATCACTGTAATCGAAGGTTGTATGCGGCTGTTCACCAAATTTGGTTAAGTAATAAAATGCACCGCCGGCATTCTTCTCAAAAAACTCTTCCAATGAATCATAATAATGAATCTTCACATGTTCCCAATAATCGAGCCCAGCCCGTTTAAGCTGTTTATCATCCGTTGAAAAACCAAGCGGACGGATAAGGTGCAGGTGTGAATCCGTTCCTGCGCATGTTCTTGCGATATTTCCTGTATTTGCTGGAATCTGTGGTTGATATAAAACTACATGTATTGCCACTTCATTTTCACCTCTAGTTTAAACTTCAACTAATTATAGCATTAAACAAACAGACTAAAAACAATCACACTCCATCTAATATCACGAAAAATTTATAGACGATGTTCGGTGTATATCGAGTCGAATCCTCATACGTCCAATATCGATGGCGACTATTCATCGTATGGGCATTCACAAGGGGCATGCCTTTTTGGTCCTTTGCCGTCACAATCAAGTTATGATCGAACCGCCCGTCACCTTCAAAGTCAATGCACAGGATGTCACCCAGGTTCAATTCCTGTGCCGTCTCCACTTCTTTTGTCCTGATCCCTTTCCCTCCCTTAAGCAGATGATACAAAGAATGAGCTGTCGTCCAGGTATAGCTCCAATTCTTTCCTCTGATCCACCACCCTTTATTCTTGTTCGGCTCGCCCCACATCGGGATGTTCCCGGCATGCAAGCACTGGGAAATAAAGTTGGTGCAGTCATCCGTGAATTTATAATACTGTGGATTGAACTCATTCCACCATCGCTCCGCATACTGAACCGCCTTCATCCGGTCATACTTATAAGAAAGCCGATCCAAACCCACTTCCCAATTTTCCGGATCCTCGTCAGGTTCTAAATCAGGTTCAAGCTCCCGTTCTTCTATTAAGTATTCATCCCGAAACCGCGCCTCCCTCTCTTCCATCTCCTCTTCTATATAGAAGCCATCCTCCTGCTTCATTAAATACTGCAGATGCACTTGATAGGTCAGGATTTTCAAATCCCCTTCCTGCCGTTCCGAGTCAACCTTTCCAGCAGCATTCACACGGACAATTTCCGTATCATGCTTCTTCAGTGCTTCCTTTTTCAGATAGATCTTACCCTCTCCCCGTACATGCTCATTGGAAGTGTAAAGTTCAACCCTTTCCTGTAAAAGCCGTTTCAACTGTTCCCTCAAAATCAAGCCCTCCTTCATAGCGCCTCTTCTAATGTGTATGAAGGAGGGCTTGGTTAAAAACACAACTTCATTCGGTCCATTGCTCAACTGAGGAGCAATTATCGGTCGATGGGGTGGTTTTATCAGTCAATTCGGCTTTTTATCGGTCGTTTTGCCACTTTTATCGGTCAAATCACACTATTTATCGGTCAAACTGCTAAAAATGGAAAGGCCCCGAATGGTTGCATTCGGGGCCTTCCTTTTTATTCATTATGGTAAGTGAACTGTAATCCTTTTTCAATTTCCGCGAGCACTTCTTCGTCTTTTTCCTTCAACCTGGCTTCTTCCAAAATGGAGGTCGACCGTTCCCGACCGATTTTCCCGATCGCCCAGGCAGCCGTGCCACGCAAAACGGGGCGCGGGTCTTCTTGCATGATTTGGATCAGTTCGGGCATGGCGGTTTCATCCTTAAAGTGAGCCAATGCCAAGATGGCATTCCGCTGAATCGGCTTTTTGCCACGCCATGATCCAGATACATGTCCGTATGTCTCTTTAAAATCACGATTGGAGATGGTGAGCAATGGCTTTAGCAGCGGTTTGGCAAGCTCGGGATCCGGCTCCATCTCTTCATGAAAATGAAAATCCATCCCTTTATTTTTTGGACAGACAGTCTGACACGTATCACATCCATATAACCGGTTGCCTATTTTCGTCCTGAATTCATCTGGAAGGAAATCTTTCGTCTGCGTCAAAAATGCAATACAGCGTTTGGCATTCAACTGTCCACCTTGCACAAGGGCACCTGTTGGGCATACATCCACACACTTATTGCATGTGCCGCACTGATCCTCCATCGGCTGATCCGGCTCGAACGGCAAGTTGGTAATCATGTCACCCAAATACACATACGAACCAAATTCCGGAGTGATGATCATGCTGTTTTTAGCGCTCCATCCGATTCCTGCCCGCTCTGCAACGGCCCGGTCCGAAAGTTCGCCCGTATCCACCATTGATTTCGCCATGGCTCCAGGGACTTTCCCTTTTATAAAATCTTCAAGTAGTTGCAGTTTATTACGGAGCACGGTATGGTAATCCGTTCCCCAGGAGGCCCGGCAAAAAATCCCGCGGCGCTCTCCTTTCTTGCTTTGAGGGGCATCCTTCAATTTCGAAGGGTAGGCAAGCGCAATTGATATGATCGATTGCGGTTTATCGAAGATCAATTCGGGCCTGACCCTTTTTTCGATATCCTTTTCTTCAAAGCCGGACTGATAATCCAGCTCCTGCTGTCGGATCAGCCTGCTTTTCAACTCCGTGAACGTCGTGGCTGACGTAAAACCGATTTTATCGATGCCTATTTCCTTACTATATAAAATCACTTCTTGCTTGAGTGCATGCATATCCATTTCTATCACCTTCGTTCTCTTCATTCTACCCAATGATGCTTGTAACATATCAAACCATTGGTATCTATGATAAACTAATTTCAATCATTTTTGGAGGTGTATCACTTGGAAATTAAGATTTCCTCTAATCTCGCAAGCAAAGTTCCCGATTTCAAGATTGGTTTCATTACATACGAAAACATCGAAGTCGGCCCCTCGCCGCAAATGGTAAAAGGGAGACTTCAATTATTTCAAGAAGCTTTATTTTTTGATCTTGAAGAAAAGGAACTCACGGATTTTCCGGGTATCAAAGAATGGCGGGAGATTTTCAAAATGACCGGGACGAACCCTTCACGCTATCGCCCTTCCGTCGAGGCCCTATACCGCCGAGTCAAAAAGCAGAATTACTTATCCCCTATCCATTCAGCCATCGACTTGAATAACTTCTTCTCGCTTTTATACGAGGTCCCGATTGGCATCTATGATGCAGATGCATTATCAGGTGATCTCTCCATTAAAATTGGTGGAAGTCCGGACCAATATCCTGGATTGAATGGGCGGGTGAACTCGATGGAAAACATGATCGTTTCAGCTGATGGTGACGGCGCATTCGGGAGTCCCTACGTCGATTCGGAACGGACGAAGGTCACCGAAGACACCAAACATGCCATCCAGATCATCTATTTACAAGCAAAGACACCCATCAAAGAAGCCGAACAGCTCACAAAGTCATTGATGGATATGTTCCTCGAGATTCACGGCGGAGAAGGATCTTTTTCCGTCCTAGAAGGATAATGCAAAAACATGAGTCATATCGAGATAATGGCTCATGTTTTTTTTGTGTATTTTTTAACAGATTCGGAGGCTACTCCCCTGAAGTGCTCAATTCTGCAGTTGCAATTGCTGCGTGGCGAGCTTTCGATACAAGCCATGACTTGCAAGCAATTCTTCATGTGTCCCCGCCCCAGTAATCCGTCCTTCTTCCACAACCAGTAATCGATCCGCATCAATGACCGTCGACAGCCGATGGGCAATGATCAGGGTCGTCCTGCCTGCCATCAGGTTCTTGATAGCATGCTGAACAAGAAGTTCCGATTCACTATCGAGATTGGATGTCGCTTCGTCCAATAGCAGGATTTTCGGATTGCGCAACACAGCCCGGGCAATGGCAATCCGCTGCCGTTGACCACCCGATAACTTCACGCCTCTTTCCCCTACCTCCGTATCAAAGCCATCCGGAAGCCTTTCGATAAACTGGTTGGCATTTGCCATCTTTGCTGCGTCGATGATTTCATCCATTTCAACTTGACGGCCTAGCCCGTACGCTATATTTTCTTTTATCGTCCCCGTCATGATTGGACTTTCTTGTGACACATACCCAATTTGCGACCGCCATATGGAAAGTTCAATATCCTTAATTGGCACCGTTCCCAACGAGACCATCCCATTCGTGGGTTCATAAAAACGTTCAATCAACGAAAATATCGTCGTCTTCCCACCACCGCTTGGTCCCACCAGGGCGACCGTCTTATTGGCAGGAACCGTAAACGATAAATCATTCAAAATGGGCTTAGACGCTTGATAGGAAAATGATACATCCTTAAACGTCAAATCAGCTGTGACCAATGTGTCATGCTTCCCTTCATAGGTTTCACCAGGTATCGAAAGGACGCCCTGGATTCGTTCCGTCGCTCCCATCGCCTTTTGAAATGCCGTAAAAAATGAGGCCATCTGACTAAAGGGCACGATGATTTGGATCATATAAATAATGATGGCAACAAGTGTCCCCGCTGTCAGTGCACCAGAAGCCACCCGAACTCCCCCATATCCAATAAGGATTACGAGAATCACCATCATGATTGTCGTCATGAAGGGGGAAATGATGGCTTGGATCCTAGCCTCCTTCAATCCAAAACGAAAGAGCTCCCTAACGCCACGATTGCCTTTTTCACGTTCCAACTCTTCGCCATTATGCGACTTCACTAGACGGACCTCGCCTAGGACCCTCCCTAGATTTCCGCTGAAGGTGGCCATTTCATCCTGCGTCTGCTTAGAGACTTTATACATCTTCCGCCCAAGCGGAATCAGGATCAGCATGGATAATGGTACGATGCTGATCATGATGACCGTCATCCGCCAGTCCAACAGGAATAAGATGATGATTGACCCGATGATCGATATGATCCCTGAAATGAATGTCACGAAATGATTCGTGATGATCGTCTTAATCGTATTCGTATCCTGAGTGATCCGGCTAAGCGTTTCACCGGACTGGTGGTTATCAAAAAACGATACGGGCAATTGTAAAATATGATCCCATAATTTCCGACGGATTCCAGCTACAACATTTTCACCGATATAGCTCAGAAAGTAGAAGGAAAAACCTCCTGCAACGGTCTGGACAATAAAAGCCCCTAGCAAAAGGAATATCGTTGTTCGCTCGATCCCGCTTCCAGATATCATATCGACCAGATTCTTCGTAACCAACGGGACGACGAGACTCGCCACCGTTTCCACCAAACTTAACACTACGACAAATAACACCATTCCCATTGGCAGTTTTTCCGATCTTAACAAGGAAAAAAATGATTTCACATTCAGCTTCTTATCCATGTACAACCTCATTCCTCCATTTTCGCTTACCTAAATTATAGGCAAGAGAACAGATACTTACAAATTTGTACAATAAAAAGAAATCCTGCTGTAATCAGTAGGATTTCTGTTCGAAAATATAAAAAACGCAAAGCTTCGTTCTCCAAGTAACGAAACCCTGCGTTATGAGTATGTATGATTGGAGCGGGTGAAGGGAATCGAACCCTCATCATCAGCTTGGAAGGCTGAGGTTTTACCACTAAACTACACCCGCATATCCTTGTAGAATTTTGTCGAATCAACTAATAAAATAATTATATAGCTTAATAGAAAAATATGCAACCGTTAAATGAAATTTTTTCATACCCGCTTGTTGTTTGAAAATAAAAAACGCAAAGCTTCGTTCTCCAGGTAACGAAACCCTGCGTTATGAGTATGTATAGTTGGAGCGGGTGAAGGGAATCGAACCCTCATCATCAGCTTGGAAGGCTGAGGTTTTACCACTAAACTACACCCGCATATCCTTGTAGAATTTTGTCGAATTACTAACAACAAAAATAATTATATAGCTAATTTCACAAAAGTGCAATAGTCTTTTCGAAAAAAATAATAATAATTCCTGGAGATAGAATTAGTATATGTTTCGACCCAATAAAGATGTTAAAAAGTTCCCGGCAAAAGGATTCTTCCAAACATTATGACCAGATCACTTCCATAAGCCTTGGATAAACTTGTTCCGCTGTTTCAAGCAACATGATCAGCTTTCGGAATGCCAAGTCCGGTAAAAATTCACCATCAAGGGAATACGAATAGCGAATCGAAATCGTCCCATTTTCCTCATATAACTTTGAAAATCGGAATTGAGCATTATATTCATTCAATAACGTATGAACGGCTGCCTTCTTATCGGGATTCTTTAGCTCTGTTACATTAAAACAAAATAAATCCGCCACTTTTTCATCTTGATTAAATGAAAAGACTAACAGGACCTTCCATCCATCCTTCAACTTCTGTTCCACTCTGAAAAAGGTGATATCTTCCTCTTTGAACTCATTCATATGGATTTTTTCACGCATTAAAAAATCTCGAAATTTCACAACATTTGACATCATTCATCACCCTTTCTGTCTGTATGTACATTTTATAACGAAATATGGCATTTTTACACATATTTCGTGCATTCCCTATAAAATAGTTAACGCGTTCCCTTTCATGGACCATAAAAAAAGCATAGTAAAGGTCTCCCTCCACTATGCCCAGTATAAAAACTTAAAGAACTGCGTATTCCGGATCGGCAACTTTGACAAGCTGCTTCCCTAGGTTCTTTCCTTTAAATAAGTCCAAGAATGCCTCAGGGGTGTTTTCGAACCCTTCCACAATGGTTTCTTCGTACTTCAGTTTACCTTGTTGCAGCCACTGCCCCAAATCTGAAGCTCCTTCTTGGAAACGATCTGCATAATTCCCGACCGTGAAGCCTTTCATAAGTGCGCTTGTTTTGATCATGGCCGATTGCAGGCGTGGCCCAAAATCTTTACCTTCTGCATTATAAGAAGAGATTGCACCACATAATGGGATACGCGCATTCATATTTAACAGTTTGAAAACGGCATCCGTTACTTGGCCGCCAACATTATCGTAATACACATCGACTCCATCAGGGACTGCATTCTTCAAATCCGTTTCAAAACTTTCCTTCTTATAATTAACAGCTCCGTCAAAGCCCAGTTCTTTTGTTAAATACTCTATTTTCTCATCAGAACCGGCAATCCCCACTACCTTGGCAACTTTGATTTTTGCGATCTGTCCAACGACAGAACCGACGGCTCCAGCCGCTCCGGAAACGACGACCGTTTCGCCTTCTTGCGGTTTACCGATATCCAGTAACCCAAAGTATGCAGTCAATCCCGTCATGCCCAGTATGCCTAAATGAGTCGTGATTGGTGCCACTTTAGGATCAATCACCCTGACTTGCTTTTCATTCACGACCGTATATTCGGCCCAATCGATATTTCCCACAACGACATCGCCTTGCTTGAAGCTGGACGATTTGGATTCCACCACTTCAGCCACGACGCCACCAGTGATGACTTTATTCAACTCAAATGGGGCAATATAGGATTTAGTATCTTGCATTCTTCCACGCATATAAGGATCAACGGATAAATAAAGCGTCCGTACTAAAATCTGATTTTCTTTCGGTGAGGGAACTTCACTCTCCACAAATTTGAAATCTTCTTTGGAAGGCATCCCTTTTGGACGGTTTGCCAGTGTGATCGTTTGTTGCGTTGATTGTGTCATGCATGTTCCTCCTTGATTTTTATTACATACTATAGAAAAGTTAGCGTAGCATTGATGCAGATTAACGGTCAAAGTTTCTGCTTACTTTTTCCAATACTATTCTATATGTAGCCCTATTTGTAAATCTTAAACTTTCTTATTTTGCATCAAATGAATTTCCCAATCCACAAAACAAGAAAAATAGCACTATACAGACCATTACCATATCTGGTACACTACTATAGTTACCAAGGGTAACTATTATCGGTGAGGAGGCAATAAAAATCGAGACATATCGTAAATTCTTCCATCAACTAATGTTGTTATATAGACCCTTTGAAAACAACCTCAATATACAGCTTGGTAAACACCATCTATACAGGGCCCAATGGACAATCTTATATCGCCTATTTAATGACGGACCTTCGACGCTTGTAGAGTTATCCAATTATCAAGGTGTGGAAAAACCGACCGTCACAAGGACGATTAACCGCTTAGAAGAACTCGGGTACGTTGAACAGATTCCTGGTAAGGATAAGCGTGAAAAAATCATGCATCTTACTGAGCTGGGGAGAACCGTTTATCTGGAAGTGCGTGTAACGATTGACCGATTCGAACAGGATATCCTGATAGGCGTTTCGGAGGCTGAGCAACAAGAAGCTATACGCGTCATGGAAAGCATAAGAAATAAACTTATAAAGTGAGGAGACAAAAAATTGCAACAAGCTGCTAAACCAAAATTATGGACGAAAGATTTTATCATCGTTTCTTCCGTCAACTTTTTCATTACGTTAATCTTTTATTTATTAATGGTCACGATCGGGGTCTATGCCGTAGAAGAATATGGTGCCACCACGAGCCAGGCAGGACTCATTACCGGAATTTTCATCATCGGTTCATTGATTGGACGGCTTTTGATCGGTCGCTTCATCAACGCCATTGGCCGGAAGAATACATTATTGATCGGATTAGTCTTCTTCACCTTGGCTACCCTTTTATACTTTGTGGATTTCGGGGTTCCTTTCCTCCTCGCCAACCGCTTAATTCATGGTTTTACAATGGGGATGGCCGGAACTGCATCTGGAACGATCGTCGCCCAAATCATACCGATTACGCGTAAAGCGGAGGGAATCGGCTATTTCAGCATGAGTGCAACATTAGCCACAGCAATCGGACCTTTCATCGGGCTATCTTTAAGTCAGCATACAAGCTTCCAAGTGATATTGATTTTCTGTGTAGCCTTGGGCATCATCGGGGTACTGACGGCTCTTTTCATATATGTACCGAAATTAGAGATCTCAACTAAAACAGCTGAGGTGAAAGGCTTTAAGCTTTCTAGCTTTATTGAACCGAATGCCGTCCCAGTTGCAATCATCACTTTGTTAGTGGCATTCTGTTATTCCAGCGTCCTTTCTTATATTAACTTCTATGCGATTGAAATCGACCTGGTCAGCACAGCCAGCTTCTTCTTCCTTGTCTACGCTGTTGCCGTATTGGTATCGCGTCCTTTCACAGGCCGATTGATGGACTCCAAAGGTGCAAACTACATTATGTATCCGACATTCATCATTTTTGCCGGGGGAATGTTACTCCTAAGTACAGCAACAAATAGCTTTACATTACTATTGTCCGGTATCTTGATTGGACTCGGATTTGGGAACATGCAATCAAGCACACAGGCCATTGCAGTCAAACTGACACCGCCTCACCGGATGGGGTTAGCCACATCAACGTTCTTCATTGCACTTGATGCAGGGCTCGGATTTGGGCCTTACCTTCTTGGATACATCATTCCAAAAACGGGATACAGTACATTGTACGTCATCCTGGGTATTACCGTCCTTGTCACTACCGTCCTATACTACTTCTTACATGGTAAAAAAGAACATGCCGCCATGGAAGAACTTAAGAAATCCAAGCTAGCTTGATTACTACCGATATAAAAAAAATTAGCCAGAGGAGAATCACTCTCTCTCTGGCTAATTTTTTTTATTTACTTTTCACGTGCGTTTTTAATGAAGAGGGAAACAACCAGTCCGGCGACCGCAAGAAGCAGACCGAAAATGAAAGCATCTTGAACACCTGCTGTCAATGAAGCTCCTATGGCAGCTGGGTCTAATGGATTTTCCAATTTCATCATATAAGATTTTTGGGAAGCAGACATGATGGTGATCGCCACTGTCGTACCAATTGCACCCGACACTTGCTGTAATGTATTCATTAGAGCCGTTCCATCAGGGTACAGTTCTTTCGGAAGTTGATTAAGACCATTCGTCTGTGCTGGCATCATGACTAGGGAAACCCCTACCATCAATAAAGAATGCAGGATGATGATCATGGTGATCGTCGTTTCTGTCGTGACGTTCGATAAGAACCATAACACGATAATCATGATGATGAATCCTGGAGTGACCAACCCTCTAGGACCATACTTATCAAAGATACGTCCCGTTATTGGCGACATGATCCCGTTCAAGACACCACCAGGCAAGAGTACAAGACCCGCCGTGAATGCAGCCAATGCCATACCCGTTTGCAAGTACATCGGTAAAAGAATCATGGAAGATAGGATGACCATGAAAGCAAGGAAAACGGTAATGAGCCCTAACGTGAACATAGGGTATTTCATCACGCTTAAATCGATCATCGGCTTTTCCATTTTCAATTGTCTTAAGGAGAATAAGAGCAGGCCAATCAATCCGACAATGAGTGTAATCAAGACGATGGCACTACCCCATCCTTTGTCCCCGGCCATACTGAAGCCATATACGATTCCGCCAAAACCAATCGTCGATAAAATAATCGATGGCACGTCAATTTTTGGTTTAGTGATTGGAGAGACATTTTGCATATATATCAAGCCAAATAATAATGCGAACACAAGGAAAGGTAACGAAATCCAGAAAATCCAATTCCAAGTAAGATGTTCAAGAATCAAGCCAGAAACCGTTGGTCCGATCGCTGGTGCGAACATTATGACGAGCCCCATTAGACCCATCGTTGCTCCCCGTTTATGAACTGGGAATATCAATAATATCGTATTGAACATAAGAGGCAATAACAGCGCTGTTCCAATTGCCTGAATCACACGGGCTAGTAGCAAAAGACCAAAACCTGGCGCTAATGCGGCGATGAGCGTTCCAATGATGGAGAACACCAATGAAGCAAAGAATAATTGGCGAGTACTGAACCACTGGATCAAAAGCCCTGAAACCGGAACTAATATTCCAAGGGTCAACAGATAGCCTGTCGTTAACCACTGGATCGTGGAAGGGCTGACACTGAATTCTTGTATTAAATCGCCCAATGCCATATTTAAAGCTGTTTCACTAAATAATCCGATGAATCCCGCTATTAGGAAAGCGATCAAAATAGGGGTCGTTCTAATGACGGGTGTCGAATTTTGTTGCTGTGTTGCATCTGACATAAAAATAATTCCCTCCAATTACTAACTGAATAGACCTAGCTAATCATAGTTTTTCTGTATCTCTTACTTGTTCATGAATAATGACGGAATAAGCTTGGAAATTGCTTGTAGGGGTTCTGCGCTTTTCGCTGTTAACGATAACAGGATGCCCCCTTCGATCAAAGCGTTAATGGCAAAACTTAGCTCCTTCGACCGCTCTCTACTATATCCCGCATCCAGAAACTCATTCACATAAATGGATTGCCACTGTGTAAACGCATCTTGACAGGCCAATCTTATTGGCTCACTCGTGGAATATGTCTCGCCCGCTATCGTACCTATCGGCAAGCCAACGAGATCCCCATTCTCACCGAATAACTTCGATAATTCATAAACATGATCTTGAAGTGCTTTAACAGGATCATCATTGCTGTCGAATACATGTTTTATCTCCCGTAAGACAAGATCCTTAGCATGGTTAATCGCTTCAATAGCCAGTTCTTCTTTCCCCTTTGGAAAATAATGATAAAGTGAACCCTTGGGAATACTGCTTTCCTCAATGATTTCCTTTAGCCCTACACCATAATAACCCCGGATTCTGAAAAGACGAGAAGCCGCTTCAATAAGGATGTCTTTGGAAGTTGGTTTTTCAGACAATACTGAATCACTCCTTGAAAATTATAACAACCGGTCTACTAGTACAATAAGGGTAGCCCTGTGCTTTGTCAATCCAGAGTGAGGTGCCGTTATATAAAGAATCCATGGCCAAGCCTATCACACAGGGCCCATGATCTATAGCCACCCATTCAAGAATTCTTATCATGATTTTTAAAATCAAGAATCGCAATGACAAACATCCCAAAACCAAGCATGAGAGACAGAACTTCAAAAGTGCCCATTCCTTCATCGCCTCCTTTCTTTCAGCATTTACGGATATAAGATTGTCCTATACAAAATAAAGAAAAAAAGCAAACCCATTTGGAGTCTGCTTTCGTAAGGATCCTAACCATTCACTTAATAAGTCCTTCAATCAAATCGATGCCAGGGAATATGCCCTATTGAAGATACTTCGAAGATTAAATTTGCGGGTATTGCAAGTAACGATCGGGTGAATGCCTTTTACTCTATAATTAAAACAAATCAATGAAGTGTTTAGCCGTCTTAGAAAGGTAGCGGTCTTTCCGCCAGATCAATGCGATTTTCGATTGAATCGCCGAATCGATAATTTCAAGCATCCTTACGCCTTTTATACCGTGTGGTGAGACGGCAGATTTCGGGACGATGCTTGCGCCGATACCCGCTGAAACCAAAGAAAGCAGTACATTTACATCATGGCACTCGCACAGAATATTGGGCTTCAATTCATTTTTCTTAAACTCCTCAATAATCTCTTCATAGATCCCCAACCCTTTTTCCCTATGTACTAATAGCAAAGGCGTATTTTCCAAATCGTTCAACGAAATTTTATCCTTAAAATGAAAGTCCTCCCATTCTTCAGGAACAACAAAAACGTTCGGTACCTCCCCTATATTCTTGATGAAAACTTGATTACTATCCACAGGTAAATAAACAATTGCGAGCTCGATATCCTGATTCTCCATATAATTGTTGATCTCATAGGGATCTCCTGCAAATAATTTAAAAGTAACAGAAGGATATTTATCGTTAAATTGTTTGACTTTGCTTGGTAAGTAAGACATATAAGCAAGTACTGCCCCAATGGCTAAAGTACCTTGTATCCCCTCACCTGTCTCCTTCACTTCGAGCATGGAGTCATCGAATAATTCCAACAGCACCTTAGACTTCTCATATAGCGCTCTTCCAGCCTCGGTTAACTCCATCCTTTTTCCATTTCTTTTCCGATCAAGCAACGTCACGCCCAGTTCTTCTTCCATAAGATTAAGTTGCTGGCTTAACGGTGGCTGAGACATATTCAATCTTTTGGCCGCACGAGAAACTTGCCCCTCCTCCGAAAGGGCAAGAAAATAGCGTAACTGTCTAATATCCATATTTCACCTCGAATTTTTATATATGACAAACATATATAAAAGTAATAATATAGGTATTTTTAATTAGTTGCAAACCATGATAAACTCATTACGTTTCAATAAAAAAGGGGTGGATGGAATGAAAACTATCAAAGATTTAAACAAAAGCTTCATTAATGGAGAATGGGTAGAAGGATTAAGTTCACGTAGATATGATATCTTAAACCCATATGACAATTCAGTAATCTCGAACGTTAGCTTGGCTACAGCAAAGCAACTGGAAGATACTTTTGAAATAGCGAAACAAGCTCAAAAAGACTGGGCAAAAGCTTCTGCAGACACACGTCGCCAGGTTATGATGAAAGTCGGGGAATACCTACAGGAAAATCGTGAAGAAATCATCGAGATGATCGCTCGCGAAACGGGTGGATCACTTATCAAAGCGACTGTAGAGTTTCAATTGACTGCAGAAATAGTAGAAGCTTCGGTCAATATGGTCGATGAAATTCATCAAATGCATGAAGTGCCATCAGCCATCGATGGAAAGGTCAATCATATACATCGTTTGCCTTTGGGAGTTATTTCTTCTATTTCACCATTTAACTTCCCTATGAATTTATCAATGAGAACCATTGCTCCAGCGATTGCATTAGGAAACGCAATCGTTCATAAACCCGATGTTCAAGTTGCATTTGCAGGCGGAATCTTCATTGCCGCAGCCTTCGAATATGCTGGACTACCAAAAGGAATCTTCAATATGATTCTTACGGATTTAGAGGAAATCGGTGACGGTATGCTGACAAATCCGATTCCTAGACTAATCAGTTTTACAGGTTCTACTCCTGTCGGAAAACATATCGGGGCCATCGCTGGACAAAACCTGAAACGAGTTGCACTAGAACTTGGTGGGAACAACCCATTCGTCGTCTTGTCCGATGCGGATGTGGATCGTGCTGTTGATGCTGCGATCTTTGGAAAATACATTCACCAAGGGCAAATTTGCATGGCCATCAACCGCCTGATTGTCCACAAAGACCTTTACGAAGAATTCATCACTAAATTCGTAGAGCGGGCAAAAGCTCTTCCATATGGTGATCAATTAGATCCTAAAACCGTGATTGGACCACTTGTGAACGAACGCCAATTAGAAAAGGTTCAACAAGTCATCGCAGATGCTAAAGCAGCCGGCGTGAATGTAGCATTAGAAGGAGAACGCGTTGGCAATGTATTGACTCCAACCATTTTCCGAGATGTTAAAAATTCAGATTCCATTGCCCAAACGGAATTGTTCTCTCCTGTCGTTTCCATCATTGAAGCAGAAACAGATGAAGACGCCATCGAGATTGCCAATGACACAAAGTATGGACTAAGCTCTGCCATCTTCTCTTCGGATTTGGAGAAAGCGGAACGGTTAGGTCTTCAAATCGACAGTGGCATGACACACATCAATGACCAAACGGTTAATGATGGCACGAATGTACCATTTGGCGGAAACAAAATGAGTGGCTTAGGAAGGTTCGGTAACCCATGGATTGTCGAAGAATTCACTGTGACGAAATGGATTTCCCTTCAAACAAATTATCGTGAATTTCCCTTTTAATTAAAATCTCTACCATAAAATCCCTTGACAATTTTACATTGTCAGGGGATTTTGTTTAAAGGGACTTTACTATCAGTCAACTGCTCACCCTGACTCTGAAGAATTCTCTTTATTTTTTCGGATTGTAAGTCACCACATCCCTCTTAAGGGTTTCACCCTTACTCACTATTATTTTCCTTGTTTGTTACAATTAGATTAAAATTCTCCCTAATGAAGGATTGCTATGAATTATGTGGAATTTATTACAAAACACCTTTAAGGATGAAAAAACATGAAAAATAAAGACTTACATAATTTCGATACGCTTGACTACCGCGAACTCATCCCAAGGAATGGGTTTATATTTAAATTCAGAAAAAAAGATAACCGCTTCGTTCATACTTTCGTTGAAGGTTCGTTCATTACAGATGCGATAACCCCTTCTGCCACGGTTGTGGGTCATACCTTAGAGGACTTCTTACCCCAGAAACAAGCCTTAGAGAAGCTAACATACTATGAAAGGGCGTGGAATGGGGAAAGCGTTACATATGAAGGGCAAATCGATGACGTACAATATGTTGCCTCGTTAAATCCAATGATGAGGGATGGACAAGTCATGGAGGTCATCGGGACAGCCATCGATATATCAGATCAGAAAAGAAGTGAAACAAAAATACAAGAATTAGAGAAACTATCAGTAGTCAGTGAGTTGGCAGCGGGAATCGCTCATGAAATCAGAAATCCATTAACTTCACTATTCGGGTTCACCCAAGTCATTAAAGAACATGTGAAGGATGATTCCATCCAAGATTATCTGGATATCATGAGGAACGAATTAGATAGAATCGACGACATTGTCAATAAATTCATGTTTATAGCACAACCTGATAAAACTATGAATATTAGTGAATGCTCCATTAACTCTATCATCGCTTCTGTTATAAAAAGTCTGGAAAGTCAGGTTGCTATAAAGGGCATTAAGCTCAACTTTCATAACCAAACGATGATTACAGCAGAATGTGATCAAAGCCTCATCGCAAAGGTTTTGAAGAATCTTATCCAAAACGCTTTGGAAGCAACCAACGAAAATAGTGGGGACATAGAAGTATCATTGAAAGACATCAACCAACAGCACTATTTAATCCAAATAACGGATAAGGGCTCAGGCATGACGAAAGAAAGGTTAAAAAGGCTATTTGAACCTTTTTATACGACGAAGGAAAAAGGAACAGGATTAGGCCTGATGATTGATAGACGCATTATCGAGCTACACCAGGGAATCATTGATTTTAAAAGTGAGGTAGGGAAAGGAACGGAAGTGAACATCACTTTACCTAAAGTCCTTAAACCTAAATAAGGTAAAATCGAAGGCTGCAGAGGATGAATATGGACTCCATTAAGCTCAAGAGGCTAGCATAACGAAAGAAATTAGGAAAAATTAAATCCAAAAAGGAAGATGAAATCATATAAATAACATAAGGGCCTATCAGGGCCCTTTTCAACTTTCCTTGAATGATTCCTTCCTGCCTATGGATAGGCTGAAGTTAGTCAAGGTATAGATTCTAGCGGTTAAGATGAATAAATCTTGATAGTTATTTTCAACATATTCATCGATGATGGCCATTCCTTCCCTAAATCTATCAACCAATAAATATGTGTACGTTTCATCCCAAGTGAATCGATTTATTCTTTGGAGCTCATCCGCTAATATTTGAAACTTATACTCTTCTATTAGAAGCTTCACCTGATACAGTTTATCCCGATTCAATGTAAAGCAATTACGTTCGTCTTGGTACTGTTCTTGGACAAACTTCACAAAACCATCTATATTTTCAGCCAGCATTCTCGCCATTTGCATCTCGAAATTCATATTTCCCCTTCCCTTCTTTCCTTTCCATCCTAATAAGAGTGTATGTTCTAAGATATTATTTTAATACTAGCAATATACTTAATCCTTCATGATTCATAAGAAAGAAAAAAAGATGACACTCCGTATAAAGCACGGAGGTCATCTTCTTGTTGCCTTGTATAGATACTTTTAATGAATATCTTGCTTCCTGAAACTGCCGCCTTTGACTTCAGCTACGTCATATACGGTCACAAAGGCATTCTTATCGATTTCATAAATGATTTCTTTCATTTTACTTTCTTCCAAACGGTTAATGACACAAGTGATTTCCTTGAATAGCTCATTTGAATAACCGCCATAAGCATCATTATAAGTAGCACCACGACCTAAGCGATCGCGAATCGTCTCTACCATTAATTCTGGTTGTTTCGTAATGATTTTGAAAGTTTTTGAACCACTTAAACCCTCTTCCACGATATGAATGACTTTAGATGCAATAAAGTATGCGATTGCCGATAGAATAGCCCCTTGTAGTCCGAATACTGTGGAAACGACAATAAACACGAACGTGTTCAAGAATAGGATAAGGTCACTTGTTCCGAAAGGTAATTTTCTAGAAAGCAATACGGCCAACATATCGATTCCATCCAATGCCCCACCATTACGCAATGCTAGACCCATACCAAAACCGATGATGATCCCTCCGACAACGGTAACGAGCAATGTATCACCCTCAATGATTGTAGGGACATGATGCATCAGGACCGTACCGACTGCCAACGAGGCAATGCCGATAACGGAATAAAAAGCAAAACTCTTACCGATTTGCTTATACCCTAACCAAACAAAAGGAATGTTAATGATTCCAATCAGAACGCCTAACGGTAATCCAAACAATTGGGAACCAACGATGCTTAACCCTGTTACGCCTCCATCCGATACGTTATTCGGGATCAATACGGCTTCCAATCCGTATGCTGCAATAAGCGCACCGATTATGATAAGGATTACTTTGGAAACGACCTTCAGTTTATTACTTCTTTTCTTTCTACTATGCATTTGATTTCCCCGTTTCATTTCGCTTCGTTCCTACTTATTTTTCAGTCTCCAGCCCATGGTGCAAGTGGCTTTTAACGATAACATTTTTTATTGTTCTGTTATAAAGTATAGCGTAAATCAATAAAAATCAAAAATAATAAGGCAAAAAAACTCGGAATTTGTCATGGTAGAGAAGAGGTTATCTGTTGATGCAAAAGGCTTCATAAAAAAGTTCTCCATCGCAAAAACGGCAACTTCCCTTGAGGGTAAGTTGCCTTCCTTAAAACGCATCGTTTTCGCTACACATCGACATCAGCCCCCTAAACGAAGCCCTTTCTATTAAAGCACCTTGCTTAGGAAGGATTGGGTGCGCTCATGCCGAGGATTTCCAAATAATTCATTTGGTTCGTTTTCTTCGACTATATACCCACCGTCCATGAATAGGACACGGTCCCCGACTTCCCGGGCAAAGCCCATTTCATGGGTGACCACAACCATGGTCATCCCCTCTTTGGCCAGCTGTTTCATGACTTCTAGAACATCCCCCACCATTTCAGGGTCAAGTGCGGAAGTCGGTTCATCGAAAAGCATGATTTTTGGATTCATGGCTAGTGCCCTCGCAATGGCCACCCGTTGTTTTTGGCCGCCTGATAGCTCTCCGGGATAACTTTTCGCTTTCTCTCTAAGCCCTACCTTATCCAGTAATCCATATGCGAATTCTTCCGCCTTTCCTTTCTCGATATCCTTTATTTTAATGGGCCCCAATGTAATGTTCTCCAAAACGGTTTTATGCGGGAATAGATTGAAATGCTGAAAAACCATCCCTACCTCTTGTCTCACTTTATTTATATTGATTTTCGTTTTTTTATTCGTTATCTCATGCCCGTTAATCACTACCTCCCCACCCGTAACATCCTCAAGGAGGTTAAGGCAACGAAGGAATGTACTCTTTCCAGAACCCGAAGGACCAATAACGCAAATCACTTCTTTTTCCTGCACAACTGCATTGATATCTTTCAGGACTTCCACCTGACCGAAGGATTTCTTCAAATTTTTCACCGTGATCATGCTCATCTTAATTGGACCCTCCTCTCTATGAAATTAGCAAGCAAGGTTAACAGGTAAATGATGATAAAGTAGACTACACCGACAGTCAGCCAAATCTTGAACGCTTCAAATGTCGCCGACGCCTGAATCTGCCCTTGCTGGGTCAAATCCGCAATGCCTATGATCGATAGAAGCGAGGTGTCTTTTAAACTAATGATCGATTGGTTCGTGATAGTAGGGAGCATTCTCCTGAAAGCTTGCGGAAGAACGATGTAGCGCATCGTTTGTGGACTGGTGAATCCGATGGATCTCGCCGCTTCCGTTTGTCCTTTATCAATGGATTGTATGCCCGCTCTTATTATCTCGGCAAAGTATGCCCCTGCATTGATTGCAACGGTGATGATCCCAGCCGTTGTATTGTTCAGGGAGATCCATTGCAGGGAGTTTATCCCGAAGTAGATGAAAAACAATTGAACGATAAAAGGAGTTCCCCGAATCGCGTCTACATAGATCTTCGCTATCCAATTCAATATCTTGAGTGGGGCCAGGCGCAGCATGGCCACGACTAAACCGATTAAAAAACCTAATATGATGGCAATCACAAATATATATAGCGTCACTTGCAGTCCTTGTAATAAATAGGGTAACGCCGAAACAATGATATCCATTCTTTTCATCTCCTTTCAAAAAAGAAGGCGCGCTTTAAGCGCGCCTTAAGCATCCTTTATTCACCAAGATATGTTTTTAAAATCTCATCGTATGTTCCGTCTTCTTTAAGGTTGGCAAGCCCTTTATTGATTTGTTCCAGCAACTCCTGATTCTTCCCTTTCAATACGGCAATGCCATACTGATCACCATTCAAACGATCTCCCACGATTTGTAGGCCTAGGTCCTTCTGAGTGATTGCATAGGAGATAACCGGGTAATCTTCGATAAGCGCTTCTGCATTTCCGTTCGACACTTCCTGAAACATAGCTGGGCTGTCATTGAATTGAACGACTTTAATTCCTAGTTTCTTAGAATTATCTTGTGCATATTTGGCACCCGTCGTTCCTTTTTTCACGGCCACGGTTTTTCCTTTAAGGTCATCAACAGATTTAACGGCCGTATTATCCTTATTGACGACCACCGTCAATCCGGCATCGAAATATGGCTCCGAGAAATCCACTACCTTTTTTCTTTCATCGGTGATGCTCATTCCTGCAATGGCCACGTCAAGCTGATTCGCTTGCAGTGCCGGGATGATTCCACCAAAATCCATTGGGGAAAGTTCAATCGTAAAGCCTTGGTCTTTCGCTATCGCCTGGATTAAATCAATATCAATACCCTTATAATCATTTCCATCTTTAAATTCAAATGGTGGGTAGGTTGTATCCACACCCACTTTGTAAACCTTTTCATTTTTCTCTTCTGTTCCGGTACCATTCCCTTTCTCTTTTACAGCTGTTGTGTCATTGGTTCCACATGCTGAGATTACAAGAGTAAGAATGAAAAACAAACTAAGTAAACCAAGCTTCTTCATAAAATCCCTCCGATATACCTTTTTAGGTATTTTCTCACTAACTACTTATATCCTATAATATAACATAAATATAAAAAAATGTTATATTTGTAGTCTGGATAAATATAAAACATCCGCTGGATCATCCATTACTGGTTCAGTAGAATCTTTTCGATGATGGGCTAGATTTCTTATGAAAAGTTTTTATTTACTAGGGAGGAGTACACTCGTACCTGTGAATAGTACGATACCCCTACTAGACGGGTAGATACCTATATGCCTTGTCCCTTCTTCCAGAAATTCATCCCCATAAGAAAAAGGACGATCATAAATGACCATCCCTGGATTATTCTTTTTCGTAAAGTTTTCACTCCATAATAAAAACATTTGCGCTTTATTTATTGGGTCTATACTGGATTGGGTCTTGTTTCAGTCTATCTTGTTCCCCAACAAACTCAATACTAATGACATTTGCCAAATTTATATGTTTGCCGCCGACTTGAAGCCACGTCGCATTCTGAATTAACTGAAGGTTAATGATGCTCGCATGATCAGTTAATGGCTCATTTGCCTCTAACTCTTCCGTTACTCCATTTACATAATAAAACTTATATTTCTCTTTACTCATTTTTCATCATCCTCTTTTCACCTAACGTACTTTATTCGACAGAGATACATGATAGTCCTGCTTATATGGTGAATATAAAAATAAAAACGTTTATTCCTGGTCTCTTTTTCTCTTGCGGGTTTTTATGGAGTTTGATATAAATGATCATATTTCAATTTATACCAAATCAACCTGAGGCAGGAGGATTTTTACTATGAATGATTTACTGATGAAAGTTTTCACATATCGAAAAGCGAGAAGATTTGAAGATGCTAAAAACGTAATGAAAACATTAATAAATAAAGAACCTGACCATGCCATATTTCAGTATCAAATGGCTTGGTGCTACGATAATTTGGGATTGGAAACTGAGGCAGTCCCTCATTACGAAAAAGCCATTCAATTAGGACTCCCTCCTAAAGACTTAGAAGGAGCCTATTTAGGATTGGGAAGTACTTATCGATCAATAGGAAGATATGTAGAGGCACAGAACCTTTTTGAAGAGGCGCTATTATTATTCCCAGACTCTGAGCAAATAAAAGTTTTTTATTCCATGACCTTATATAATTTAAAGCAATATGAAAAAGCGATGGCAGTCCTTCTAAACACTTTAGTCGAAACGACATCTGACGAATCCATATTACAGTATAAAGAAGCCATCGTTTTTTATAGTGACAAATTAAATCAGACATGGTGATACGCAGGTCATGTTAGCCTATCACCATTTGCATCATTATCCGAAGTATTGGTTCAGTATCTCTTTAAAACGTTTCTCATCGACTTCCTCTTTTTCTACTTTCCCGTCTGCCCATCGGGTAAAGGAGGTTTCCGTCAACGTGATACTCCCATTGTCGGTAAGTCGTGTGATCAGTCGGCTTTTGTTAAAAGGTGAATTCGGATGTTGCCTGATGATGGTTTGTACCTCATTCAATTCCCTCATATGTTCTACAGGATGTGCCGTATCAAAGGCATATCCTATTCTCCATTCAGGATCTTTATGCTTCAGCTTCAGTTCCAGGATATGATTGCCATGATCGGTATCCATCCGTTTCACCCGGAATTCCCCATTGTTAGAATGAACGGTTTCCCCGTTTAACGGTACTGGCCTTAATGGTAAGTTGCCTCCAAAACCCGTATCCACTAAATAGGGTTCCCCTTCATGCATTAATAGTATGGCTACATGTGTTCTTCCGGTTATCGACCATCCTTGGTTGTATATCACTCCGCGAACCAAGGAGACCTCCAATCCATTTTCGAGGAAGAAAAAATAGAGGGCCGCATTCAGTTCATAGCAAACGCCCCCCTCATTCCTCATCAAGACTTTCTCCATAATGTTTTCTTCGGAGATATCACTTGATTGTTTGGCAAGGACCGATGAGTTTTCAAAGGGAATCGTGTTGGCCGTTTTCTCAAGTATATTGGGAATATTTCCAAACGTTACTTTTTCACTTTCCGAGATTCCAATTCTTTTTCGAAACAATTCATTGATTTGTCCCATGTTCGACTCTCCTTATTCAATGTTTTGATAAGATATGTGGTATATGTCTTGTACCTTATCATATCCCCCGTGAAATCGAAAAATATTAAATATGAATATCCACACTTTTTATAAACGCTGGAAAATTCATTCCTTTAATCATTCTAAAAATGTATACGCGCAAAAAACATCCAAAGAACGTTCTCTTTGGATGTTTTCGGTTTATCCCATTCATTTTAATCTATTGATGAATGGACCATAATTACGGCTGTTATGTTGAACGGACAGCCATTTTAACGTCGTGAATTCTTCAAGTACCCATTCTCCATTGAAGCGGCCAAGACCTGAGTCTTTTTCTCCTCCGAAAGGCATGTGTGGCTCATCGTTAACGGATTGATCATTAACATGAATCATGCCCGTGTGGATTTTATGAGCGACTTGTGTGCCACGTTCAAGATTTGAAGAATGAACGGATCCGCTTAGGCCGTATGGATACGCATTGACCATTTGGATTACGTCTTCATCATTTTCAAAAGGTATCAAGATGGCAACCGGTCCAAAGATTTCGTTCTCAGCAAGTGGCATCGTATTTGTCACTCCAGTGATCACGGTCGGCTGAAGAACATTGCCATTTGCTTGTCCGCCCAAGCGAATCTTGGCTCCTTGCTCAACGCTTCCTTCTATATCTTTTAAGATACGATCGACCTGATCTCGGTTGATGAGCGGTCCTACATTGGTATCCTCATTCGCAGGATTTCCGTATTTAAGTTTTCCTGCAAGTTGGGTGAATCGTTCAGCAAATTCGTCATAAATGTCTTTATGGACAAAAATCCGATTGATTGCCATACAGATTTGTCCTTGGTGATAGAATTTCCCGAATAATGCGGAATCGACGGCTTGCTCGATATTTGCGTCATCAAGCACGATGAAGGCATTATTTCCGCCCAATTCCAATGCTGTTTTCTTAAGTCCCCGACCTGCAAGCTCTCCAATATGCCTGCCCACTTCCGTGGAGCCCGTAAAGGAAATCAGGCGTGGGGTCGGATGGGTAACGATATCATCACCGATTTCAGATCCGCGCCCGACAATGACATTCAACAAGCCTTTTGGAAGGCCTGCCGCTTCAAAAATGCTGGCAAAGATCAAACCGCCAGTGACCGGTGTATCTGTAGCAGGTTTGATGACGACCGCATTTCCGGTAGCTAGTGCCGGGGCTATAGATCGAATCGCCAGATGGAAAGGGAAATTCCATGGGCTAATGATGCCGATTACGCCTAATGGATTTCGGTACACACGATTTTCTTTTCCTGGTACTTGTGAAGGAAGGATTTTCCCCTCCATGCGATATGGATAAGTGGTAGCCTCTTTCAAGATGTTGAGGGAAGCTTGGAATTCAGACTGAGCCTTCATGAAGGTACTTCCTGATTCTTTAATAATCCAATCGGTGATCAGGTCCCTATTATCCTGCATGACAAGGATGGCTTTTTCCAACACTGCCCGTTTAACTTGCGGAAGTTCGTTAGCCCACTTTTCCTGTGCAAGGCTTGCTGCTTCATAGGCCCTGTTCAGATCTTCTTTTGTAGCGGCCTGGATGGTGAAAAGTTCTTCACCTGTAAAAGGATTGACGTTCGTCATCGACTTGTCACTATTCCCTGTTTGCCATTCTCCATCTATATACATACGAGTAAAATCTATATTCATCATTTATGTTTTCTCCTTTACATGTATCTATTGTGTCATTCACTTCGAGGGGATTGTTCATGTGCTTAAGCAACCGCCCAACACTTTAGACAAAATAGATAGATAGTGTCTAAAGTGTTTATATTCATACTTTAAACCTCTTACGTCTTTTTGTAAACTTATCCGCCTCAAGGCATGGAAAATGGGAGTATGATATAATTTTCGTATTGAAGGGGGTGTCGTTTTTGCGAAAAATCGCACCTGAAGAAAAACAATTATTGAGAAAATCCTATGTAAAAAGAATCATGAACGTGGTACGTACGAAAGGGTTCCTATCCCTGACCATTTCAGATATGGCCAAATTGATGAATATAAGCCGGGCTTCTTTATATAATTACTTTTCCTCAAAAGAAGAAATCCTTTTAGAAGTGATCGAATACTACCTTGCCTACATCCATGAAGCCGATCAGATGATTGCCGATGAGTCCTTATCGTATCAGATCCGGCTTCAAAAGGTGTATGAGCAAACGGTCTTATCGGCGCTTTATGCCTCTGACATATTCATGAGTGACTTAAAGATTGGCTGTCCCGCACTCTATTCAAGAAAGATGGAGGCGAGAAAAGAACGGCTGGCTACCGTCCACTCGTTCTATTCACAGGGAATGGCAGATGGAATTTTCCATGAGCTGAATCCCACAATCCTGATCATTCAGGATGAAGCTGCACTGAAAGTCATGACGGACTCCTACTTTTTATTAAAAGAAGGACTTTCCTTGAAGCATGTCCTTTATGATCATTATCAAGCGAAGACAGTACAAGTGCTAAAACCTGAGGCAATTGACGGCGAAGTGGATGAACAGATCCATGAAGTGATCGAACGCATCCTTCAAAAGCTTGCATCGACATTCTGATGATCATGAAAAAGGGGCTGACCAAGAAAACTCCTGGTCAGCCCCTTTGCTTCTATTCATGTACCTTCATGACTATTTTCCCTGTATTCTTATTCTGTTCCATATGTCGGTGGGCCTCTTGGACGCCTTCAAACGGGAAGGCTCGATCCACTATCGCCCTGATTTTTCCTTGTTTGAATAACGGCATCGCTTTTTGGACGAATTCTTCTGTCAGCTCTTTTTTATACGCATCGCTTCTTGGAGTCAATAAGGTACCCTTCAAATGGACCCTCTTAAGCAGCAGATCCATCAGGTTCACTTGATTCACCACGGTTCCGCCCAGGATGCCGATTAACACCCAGCGTCCATCCGTGGCTATACTTCTAAGATTTTTCTCCCAGTATGAAGCACCGACGAAATCAAGAATTACATCCACGCCTTTATTATCAGTAGCCTTCAGTACTTCTTCGTCGAACGATTGTTTTTTATAATTGATGCATACATCCGCCCCAAGGGATTGGCAAAACTCCAGTTTTTCTTCCGAACCGGCGGTTGTGATGATCTTTGCTTGGGTCATTTGTTTAGCCAATTGGATAGCGGCCGTACCGACTCCGCTTCCTCCGGCATGAATCAACACGGTATCCTGATCTTTTATTTGTCCTAACCAGAACAGAGTTTGATAAGCTGTCAGAAATACTTCGGGAATGGCTGCAGCTTCTTCAAATGTCAGGTTTTCCGGTACCAACATTGCCCGGTCCGCGGGCATGACGGCGTATTCTGCATATCCCCCACCATTAACGAGTCCCATTACCCTTGTTCCTAAATCGATACGAGTTCCAGGTGCTGCTTCCACTACTTCACCGGCCACTTCGATGCCTAAAATGGGATTGGTCATGTATCCTGCTTTTCCTTCCCTGGCTATGATATCCGTTCTGTTGATTGCAGAGGCCTGCACCTTGATCAACAAATCACCAGGACCTATACGTGGAATGGAAAATTCCTCAAATTCTAATTGATCCGCACCTCCAGGTTGCTTCACTGTCACTGCTTTCATTTATAATCTCCCCCAGTCCTTTTTGTGAGCTATATGCTACTCTAAATAAAAGCATCAGGCAAATCATTGAATGTCAAAACTAGGAAAGCGTTAAAATAAGCATGATTCCCTTGCTTCCTAATCAGAAAAAACCTGCCCCCCAAGGGACAGGTTACAAAACCTGATAATTAAAAGGTCTTATTTCAATACGGCCTTACCATCCAGATCATGATGCAATTGAGTAGCGGGAACCTTTGGATTAGGGATTTGACCTTTTGCAACGGGCTCGGCTACATAGACAAAATCTCCTGTTCCATCCGGAGCGCTTCCTGTCGCCCATAGACCTTCTGCTGATTCTTGTCCTTCTGAAAGGTTCCAGAATTCATAGGCTTCCTTCTGTGATTCCAATTCGGCTTCAGGTGGGAAGGAAGCCGGCACGACTACACCATTTTTCTCTTCTAACTCTGCAATGGCCGCCATCCATTGATATTGGTGATAACGGTCGCGTGCAAGCATTTTACGGAAGGTCGCACGTACACCCTCATCTTTTGTCATATGGTACAAACGCGCTACCTGCAGACGTCCTTGACTCTCAGCATGCAGGTTTGAACGCATGTCCGCTAATAAATTACCACTTGCTACGATGTAGGAACCGTTCCAAGGAACACCATTTGAGTTCGTTGGCAGTCCTCCAAGTCCGCTTACAAGCAGATGCTGTGGATTGATGCCGCCCATGATGGCTGCTGTTACCGGGTCTTTGGCTGCTTCTGCTTGATCTTCGGGTGAAGCTCCATCCAGCAATTGACTAATCAAGGAACAAAGCATTTCAACGTGTCCAATTTCCTCCGTACCAATGTCCATCAACATGTCCTTATACTTTTCTTCTCCACGACAGTTAAAGCCTTGGAATAAATATTGCATCATGACTGTCATTTCCCCGAACTGTCCACCCAATACCTCTTGGATTTGACGGGCAAGCATAGGATCCGGACGATCTGGTTTTACTTCAAATTGCAATTCTTTTTGATGACGAAACATAATGATTCCTCCTTTAATTTTCTAGAGTTTTCATCCGTGCTATTATATGAATCTTTCTTTGCTGTTAGGTTGACATCGTCCCTTCCTTTTTCCGAATGGAAGGTTACTAATTACTGTCACGTTTATTTTATTACCCGGATTTCCTGCCCCAAAACCACAAAAATCTTCACAAAAAAATTTGTGAATACTGGTTGAATAAGAGGTTCATTTTGTCCTTTGGGTGGTATAGTAGAAACAATGGATATTATCAATATATGGAAGATACTTAACTGTAGGGGGGATTATAGTTTCAAAAAAACTGAGAGGATTCACGGTATAGTATACCTACGATTCATTGAAGGAGGATACATATATGGACGTTAGACCACGGCACCATAAAAATAAATCCATGTCGGAAAATCGCTATATCTACTCGTCCCGCAATATTTGGTCGGGCATCTTATTCGGCATCGGCCTTGTCGCATTCATAGATGAAATGGTCTTTCATCAACTCCTGCATTGGCATCATTTTTATGATAAGTCGACGACCAATATCGGACTCGTTTCTGATGGTTTATTTCATGCTTTGAGCTGGTTTGCGACCATCGGTTCTTTATTCATGTTCGCTGACCTTCGCAGACGGAATGCCTTATGGTTGAAAAGATGGCAAGGCGGTGTATTTCTAGGGGCTGGTGGCTTCCAATTATATGACGGGATCATCCAACATAAGCTGATGAGGCTGCATCAAATTCGTTATGATGTGGATATCCTCCCGTACGATTTGATTTGGAACATAATTGCTGCGGCTTTGATTGTAGTCGGTGTCTACCTCATCTATCGTACAAGACGAAGTACGATAATAAGAGCGAAAGAATCTAAATCATCATGACGAAGGATGAACATATGCATCATATCACGAGTGGGCCTTCTACCGGAATCCCTCTGGTGATACTACTCGCCATCATTTTGGTCCTATATATAGCAGCGATGATCCTTTCCAACCGAAAGCATAAAAAGTGGCCACTTCACCGAATGTTCTTTTGGGTGTTCGGAGTGACTTGTGCTGCCGCTTCAGTGATTGGACCCATAGCGGACCGGGGTCATATGAGTTTCACCGCACATATGGTCAGCCATTTGCTCCTTGGCATGCTTGCTCCACTGCTGATGGTCCTTGCAGCACCCATGACTCTTCTGCTCCGCACATTAAAAGTGCCTCACGCAAGGCGTCTTTCACGTCTGTTGAAAACCTGGCCAGTACGCATTTTGAGTAACCCCATCACAGCATCCACCTTGAATATCGGAGGGCTTTGGGTGCTTTATACGACGGAATTGTATGCGGCCATGCATCAACATGCCTCTCTCTATCTGTTGGTGCATATCCATGTATTCCTTGCCGGCTATCTTTTCACGGCTTCCATGGTTTATATCGATCCGGCCCCGCACCGGTTCAGTTTCGTATTCCGATGCATTATCTTCGTCCTTGCTTTAGCCGGTCATGGAATCCTATCCAAATACATCTATGCAAACCCTCCAATCGGGGTCATGTCTCACCAGGCGGAATCCGGAGCCGTCCTCATGTACTATGCCGGGGATGCCATCGACCTCGTACTCATTGGTTTGCTTTGCTTTCAATGGTATAAAACCGCCAGACCCCGTCCGCCGCTAAATACGGAATTTTAATCTCTATAATTTTATGTTTAATCATCCCTATTTGGCTCATACTAATTTCTAGGAAAAGAATATTAGGATGGAGCTGAACTAAACTTGGAATTTGAAACGAAGAATACGACAGAAGCCGCTCTTCATGAATATAAAGCTGGAATCGGCTCTTTTACGGAAAAGATGCCTAAACTTGCAACAAAGTTCAATTCTTTAACGGAAGAATGCTTTAAAGAAGGCATCTTATCGAAGAAGCAGAAACAACTGATAGCTTTAGGGATAAGCTTATATTCCCAGGATGAATATTGCATTATCTATCATACGAAAGGCTGCCTCGATCAAGGTTGCTCGGAACAGGAAATACTTGAAACAATAGGCGTAACCGTTGCATTTGGTGGTGGTGCAGCGATGAGCCAGGCAGTCACGCTCATCCAAACGTGCATTGATGATTTGAACCAGCTCAAACAATAACAATCGAAACAAAGAAAGGCGAGCATATTACATGCTCGCCTTCTTTAATGATTATGATCAATGGGTCATATTGTTGTTGGTATTGGTTGGATTCCCGCTTGCAGGAGCAAATGAGTTTATCATTTGTTGCATATCCTGCTGTTGAAGCTGTGGTACTTGGTAATAATGATGTTTGTTTTGATAAAGCGAAATCTCATAGGCCATCTCTATGCAATTCGGAACGGAATCAGCGATGACCCGACGCAGTACTGGATTTGTCATCTCAAGTGCGGACATGGCTTTTAATGTTGCACTGGATTTCACAGCCCCTAGCATCAAGGCCGATACCCCTTGGTCATTAATCTCTGACACGGATTGGATAGGTTTCTTCGGGTGTGATGGCTTTAGGCCATAAATAAAATCATTGCCTTGGTTCATATTGTAGGTTTGGGTTGGTACGGAAGGTTTTTGCCCCGTCTGGAAAGCCTCTAAGGAAGTATTATATTCCTGTTGGATGAACTGATATTGACGATCAAGGATATCCAATAATTCTGGGTCCTGTACATGTTGACGGAGCAACATATAGGTATCCAAAACACTAATCGTCCCCGCTAGCACTTCGTGTGCATCAAATAGTTCATGACCACCATGATTCATTTGCGGAGGTACCGCGCCTGTTTGCATATTTTGATGTGTTTGACCCTGTTGTTGATTTTGATTTTGCACTTACATCCCCTCCTTGTATGATGTTGGAACCAATATTAGTATGGGTAAACCGATAGGGAATATTCATGCCTGTTCCCTTCCATTGACCAAATTTCTCATTGAAATATCGTTCTTCGTTGCGATTAATAACGGTGTGGAAACAGAGTACATTACAGTATGATTGCCTATTTCATAAGGAGGTTGACGATGGGAATATTAAGTGGAAATCCAAAAGAAGAACCGATGCACTACGGAGAAGTATTTGGAACGTGGACCTATTTAGCAACCACAAAGGGCTTGTATCGCTTGTCATCAAACCTTGCTCAACCATGCTGGTGATGAAGATCTGCGTAAATTGATTGAAGAAAAAATCGAAAGAGGGAAACAGGAAATCGCCAAAGTGGAGGCACTATTGAAAGGAAAATGGTATCGGATTACCTCCAACGCCACCTGATCGATCAAAAGTCGATATTGAAGAAATCCCCGTTGGCGCCCGCTTTCAGGACCCGGAAATCGCCGCTTCCATATCCATGGATATTGCCGCCGGTTTAATAGCTTGCAGCAATATGATAGCCCAATCCATACGGGAGGACATTGCAGGGATGTTCGAACAATTCCATACTGAACATGCAGCTATGGGTGCCAATTTCCTTCATTTGAACAAGAAAAAAGGATGGTTGGTCGCGCCACCCCTCCATTTTAATAAAACGAAATAAAATGAATCCCCCAGATAAAGGGGGATTTCTGTTTTATTCTTTTAACCCCTCAAGAATGGGATATAGTTCTTCTAGATGTTTGATTTCATAGGAAGGGATGACTTCATTCCGTTCCTTGTCATGACGATTGATCCATACCGACTGAATGCCGGCACGTGTGGCACCAAGAATATCCGTCATTAAATTATCACCGACCATGAGCACTTCATCCTTATCAAGATTCATGAGTTCAAGTGCATGCTCAAAAATGGAAGCATCCGGTTTTCCGCGTCCAAACGCACCGGAAATGACAATCTGATCAAAATATGGGACAAGTTCAGGCGTGATTTCAAGCTTCGTATTTTGAAGCTGGGGTGAACCATTCGTCAGCAATAACAATTTGTACTTTCCTTTTAACTCATCCAACACGCGGAAGGACTCTTCATAGATGAACGGCTTTTTCCGTCTCTCAGCCGGAAAGCGTTCTGCAAGTTCCGCCCCGAATGCCGGATCATCAATACCTAGGGCCTTCAACCCTCTGGTCCATGCCTCTTTCCGGTATGTCGGCACAATCTTGGCCATTTTCCGGAACTCATCATGGTCATCCTGAAAATCTCCCCAAAGCCCTTCGAAAGGATTGATTCCAATCATTTTCGTAAACTCGTATGTATCATAAGAAGAATAAAGCTCACGTGCTTCCTTGCGCACCGCTTCCTCAAACTCGCCAATATTCACGTCATACTTCGCCTTTGCCACTTCACATGTTGCTACAAAAGCTTCTTTCACACTTTTCTGATCCCAGAGTAATGTATCATCCAAATCAAAAAATATAGCTTTCACCAAGACGTTCACCCTCTTTTCCATTCGTTATATTCGAAAAAATTGCACTATTACAATAATAAACCACAACGGTTGGAAAAAGAATAACTATTGGGGAAATTACCTACATCTTTTTCTGGAATAATAAAAAGATTTTCGCATTACTTACACGGATACAAACCACCCATACCACTATCATTGTGGCCCCTTACAAACTATTTTCCACTTATTTAGGAAAGGGGACCTTTTCGAACATATATAACCTCCCATTGCTGGCGACTGCATACTTCGGACCAGAGAACCCCCTTCGGATCAACTCTTTCCTTATATACACCATGAGAGCCGCATGACTCACGATCAGGGTATCTTGCTCCCCATTTGCCAAGATTTGATCCAGTGCTTGATTGATCCGCTTTTCAGCTTTCTTGATTTCCAGTCTCGTTTGCTTGTTCAAGAATGAGGAGCACCGAATCCAGATGGCCCATAGAATGAAGGGCAGTTTCACTTTCCCTTTAAGAGGGGGCGAAGGAATTTCACGCAGTTCCTTCATTTGAATGATTTTATCGGGATAAATATGCTCGGCGGTCTTCAGTGCCCTCGACATATCGCTTGTGTAGCAAGCCTTCCACTCCACATCCAATAGTGGAGTTTCCCCATAAACAATATCCGCTTCATCATAATCCTTGAACCATTGGTCCATGAAATCGGCCGTCACATACTTTCCGGTTGGAAAATCATGATTGACCTTAAAATGTCGTACAAGTCCAATTTTCATCCTATTCCCCTCATTATCTGTGTAATATAATTGATACGTAAATAACACTATCTAGTTAATCAATACCCTTATATAATGGAACTGTAAAAATATAGCACTAGGAGGAATGCGCATGTGGCCAATCAAAAACCTCTCAAAAATCGTCCTCGCTACCATACTAGCTTTTTCAACTATTTCATACTTTCTGCTATCAACTGACTCTGCTTCCGCTGCCACTACCGAAAATGCCTTGGTCAATACGAAGAACAGTGATTTGACCGTCAGGAGCGGTCCTGGGACCAACTATAAAAAAGTCGGCTCCCTAAAGAAAGGAAAATCAGTGACCGTCTATTCCAGAACCAAATCGGGATGGTCGGAAATTCGTTACAAAGACAAAAAATCCTATGTATCTACTAAATATTTAGCGTTCAGCCCCGTGAAGATTACCAAGAAGAAGTATAAAAGTATCAGTGACTTATCGTATCCTCAAGTATCCGGACTAAAAAGTAAAACAGCCCAGGAAAAAATCAACCGAACATTCACTAAACATGCCAAAGAAGCTTATACATCCTATTTAAAAGTGAAACAAGCGGATAAGGATGATAAAAATGAAGAGTGGTGCAATGGGAAAACGTGTAACTATATGTATGCGACCCAATATAAAGTGAAGTACAACCAAGACGGAAAGCTAAGTATCCTGCTCTACAATTATGTATATGAGGGCGGGGCACACGGAATCGGCGCTGTAACATCATATAATTTCAAAATATCTTCCGGCAAGCAAATGAAAATTGCCGACATCCTCACATCGAAACAGAAATATAAGAAAGTACAGAAGTACGCTTACAAATACATGAGCAAACATGAAGACTTTTTTGTCGATAAACAAAGTGATGTTCCCGTAAACAAACATTCCCAGTTTTATTACACTAAAGACGGAATTTATCTAATATTCCAGGAATACGAAGTAGCTCCCTATTCTTCCGGAAACCCATCCGTAAAAATCCCGGGGTCGGTTTATAAATGATGTAGTTTGGCATGGGGATTGGCTTTAACTCCTATGCCTTTTTACTACCCTTTATTCATTCTCGCTAACATATGATAAAGAATAGACAGATCCATCTCAATCTGTTACGATTTTTGGCGAGCGAGCATCATAAGAAATCGCATAAAGGGGTATCTCCATGTCAGATATATTAAATAACGTCAACACGTACCAACTGTTGGATAAAATAGAAGAAAACATCTTTTTAACGGATTCCGACCATACCATTGTTTGGTTTAACCAATATGCGAGGGATCTTTTAGTAACCATCGGTCCCTATGTGAGAATAACAAATCCCGATGATTTCATTGGACTAAACGTCAGTTCCTTTCACGGGGAACGACAGGAAAAAATTCTTCGGGATGGTCCTTTTCCACACTCGGCACAAATCGTTCTTTTCAAAAAATTCAGTGCCAATATCATGGTGGATGAAATACTGAATGAAAGTGGAAAGCGAACAGGCTTTATCCTCTCATGGCAAGATGTAACGGAATATGAGGAAACGATCAAGGAAGGCAAAAAACTGCTTATGGAAATCGATACGCCGATAATCCCAACCGTCCACGATTCAACGGCTTTAGTGCCTATCATAGGAAAAATGACGCCCGACCGTTTAGAAACGATTCAATCTAAAATCCTGAACTATTGTAGAGATCACCAAATCGAGTATATCATCCTGGATTTCACTTCGTTTAAACATGACTTTGATATGTTCGAATTGGATGGTATCAATAAAATATTCAAGGCCCTGTCCTTAATGGGTGTGGAACCCGTCGTGGTCGGCATCGGACCAAAACTTGCTCAGTCGATCCTCCGAACTCGGATAGATATCGATTTTCGTCCCTTCAATTCCTTTAGGCAAGGCATTCAATATATCTTGGATACCAATGGATTTAAATTAATTAAAGAATAAAGAGAAGGCGACATCGCCTTCTCTATTATTTTGTTCACTTTTCAAGGTGAAAGTCCGTTATCGTGCATATTTTTCTGAATTTATATTTCCCGCTCATATCGCTGAACTGGTAATTCTTCAGCACGGTTTCAAGTTGACTCTTTAATGTATCTTCCGCCAAATATGAATCCATCTTTTCTTTCCAGTTTCCCGTTCCGATTAATGCATCGAATGGAACCGTGTTCAATACCTCATCATAAACCTGGATACTTTGGTCAATGCCAAAGCTGCCATAAATGGACCCATTTTCAGCAGCATAGATATGCTCCGATTCAAGTTCCTCGACCAGGATCTCGAAATACCCCTTGGATTCAACGGGGCAAACGGTAATCTCCGCTTCCGCCTTTACAGGACCGAATCTCTTATCTAGGATGTCAATCGTTAATGTAACATGTAACGGCTGGTACACCTTCTCAACTTCTGCACACAATTCTGCTACAGTATTCACTATCATTCACTCTCCCCCTTACTTTTGCTATTATTATATAACATTTTCTCCCCCTGACGCGTCTATTCAATCTCCCTTCGAAGCGATTCTTTCTTAATAACAGTACATTTTTCTCTTTAGCATAAAAGTGAATATTGATAGTCTCTTCCTCACCTGGCCCCGATCTGCCAGACAACATACCAAAATGTCCATTTCCCATATCGACCATACTGGAATAACCGGACCTCGTATACTCGTATTTTCATCCTCTGCACAAAAAAAGCCAATGGATAGACGCATTGGCTTTTGGCATGCATGAAGCATTTTTATGGTTTTAACACGACTTTGATGCATTCATCTTCATGGTCGTTAAATATTTGATAAGCAGCACTCGCTTGGTCGAGCGGGACTTTATGTGAGATGATTTCTGTCGGATCGAACTCACCTTTTGTAATCTTATCAAAAAGCATCGGCATGTAGTGAATGACCGGGGCTTGTCCCATTTTCAGGTTAATGTTCCGTTCGAATAAATTACCAAGCGGGAACATATTATATTTGGATCCGTATACACCGGTCAGTTGGATCGTACCGAATTTCTTGACTGAGTTCATCGCAATCTCGATGGCACTTAATGTTCCGCCCTGAAGCTTTAGTTTTTGCTCGATGGCTTCAATGGTTGATTTTTTTCCGTCCATTCCGACGCAGTCAATGACGATATCCACTCCGCCTGAAGTGATTTCCTTAATATAGGCACCCATATTATTATACTCATCGAAATTATACGTCTCCACCTTGTTCATCTGTTTTGCCCGGTTCAGCCTGTAGGGAAGGTTATCGATGGCAATCACACGCTTGGCGCCTTTCATCCAGGCAAACTTCTGGGCCATCAAACCGATTGGTCCACACCCTAGAATGGCGACCGTGCTGCCTTCCTTCACACCCGCATTCTCCACACTCCAATAAGCGGTCGGGAGCACGTCCGACATGAACAGAAGCGCCTCATCCTCTAGTTCACACGACTCCGGGATCACGAATGGCATGAAGTTTCCGTATGGTACCCGCAAATATTCAGCCTGTCCGCCTGGATAGTTCCCATAACGTTCCGTAAAGCCGAAATATCCACCCGTATCGATTTCTTCATTACGGTTCGAATTATCACATTGGCTTTCCATATCATGTTCACAATAATAACAATGTCCACACGAAATATTGAAAGGAAGGACGACCCTGTCCCCTTTCTTTACCTTCGTGACTTCCGGTCCGACTTCCTCCACGATTCCCATCGGCTCATGGCCAATGACGTAATCCTTATGTGTCGGGAGCGCTCCCTGATAAATATGAAGATCGGACCCACAAATCGCCGTCGATGTCACCCGTACGATGATATCATCCTTCTGCTGTAATTTCGGATCCTCCACTTCTTTTACTTTTATATCCTTTGCACCTTGAAAAGTTACCGCCTTCATATTCAACCTCCTAATGGATTCTTATTACTTTTTTTATACCCGTCCATCTTACTAATATGTCCCCATTTGCAAATTTTCAAAGAAAATTTTGTAAAAAAATAAACTTCCACGATTCAATCAGGGCATACATTCCTACCTATTCCTATTGCCGCCTAACAACTTCCTTACAGACCTGCCTTTCATACTCTAGTAATAGACAGGAAATCAAAAGCTGAACACACACCCTATCTTTTCTGATTTACAAAGAACCAGGAAAAGATTACTATTAGTTAAATAGAATTTTTAGAATAAGGTGATGTATGTTAAAAAACCATCAGTATTTTCAAAACCAACAACGATTCATTCTTAAGAGTTTCATGATTGTGTTGTCTTTATTACTAGTGGTAGGCATTTCCGTATCGCCAATAAGCTGGAATCATGACCCTATCGATATGTCTATACAAGTTATCCTGATATCCAGCATCATAATCTCTTTGTTTTTTTTCATAAAAAAAGACGAAAACAAATGGAAAACGATTTTCATTCTTCTCATGACGATTTACCTTTACCTGAAATTCTGGTTGTATCCAGATACCGCCATCATGATGGCCATCTTTGCTATGGCACCCTTAATCCCCATATTTTTATTTGATAAAATCGGATTTTACATTGTAGCTGCATCAAATGCCATACTTGGTCCAATTTCCATCCATCTTATTTCTCATACAGATTTACAATATACATATAAGTACGTCTCGCTTGATAGTTTCGGAAACATCTTGAATTTCATCGCGATCCAGATCATCTTGGCCTTTGTGTTCATCAGTACAAACAACAGGATGAATTCCATAAATGCCTTTCATACTGAATTACAACAAGCCAAGCAATTGGATTCGGTCGGTCAGCTTGCTGCCACCATCGCCCACGAGATTCGAAACCCAATTACGGTCGTAAAGGGATTTGCCCAGCTATTGGATCAAGAAAAGGAATTGAACAAAACGGAAAAATTCTACGTACAAACGATGCTTACCGAACTGGAATTCACACAGGTCATTATCAATGACTATCTATCATTGGCAAAACCCCATACCGATAATATTGAGGTCATCCAGCTGAATCAGGAAATCCAGAAGACCTCTGACCTTTTGACCAGCTTTGCAAACAATCGTAATATAGGATTCCAACTACTATTCAAGGAAGATTTAATCATAAAGATCAATCCCATTGAGCTCAAGCAACTACTGGTCAACATTATGAAAAATGGCATTGAATCCATGAACAATCCAGGATTTATCATCGTCGAGACCAGTCAGGAACGAGACATGGCAAAAATCAAAATAACCGACACAGGCATCGGTCTATCCAAAGAACAGCTTGAAATAATCGGCACCCCCTTTTATTCACTGAAAGATAGAGGAACCGGTATCGGTCTGACAGTCTGCTATACCATTGCCCAAAAGTACAAGGGGAAAATCGTCGTTGAAAGCCAAGTGAATAAAGGAACTTCCTTTATTATTTATTTCCCTGTATATAAGGGATGAGTGTATTGATACTATAGGTACAAAGGGTGACCCGCTATCATAAGGTCATCCTTTTCTATTGGACGTTAAAACAATTTTGCCTTTTATTCCAACTAAAACTATAAGAATAATATAAAAGTCATTGACAAACTCATCTAATCATTGGTAAGATGCATTCATACACAAACCACTTTCCAGAATAGACCATATAGTTAGACGTTCGGAATCAACTGGTCTACCAGAGATTCAACAAGAGGAAACTCTTTGTTGGATCTCTTTTTTGTTTCTTACGTCTTAAAAGTCGACTATTCGAGTAGGTAAAGTGTAATTTAAAACAAGGAGGGGACTTATTGAAGGAATAGTACCAGTTAAAAAGGTACGGTCTCTCGATTAGTATTAGCGGGATGTATTGTAAATGTCAGTGAAACCTCACTAGAAAATCAACCCATCTAAAAAATGGGACTTCTAGTTAGTGGAAAGAAAAAAGAAATTTTTCAAAGTGGATTTTTCTGAAACATCATGCAGCTATAGAGCGTAGTGGGTTTTTCCAGTGGTCCCCCACTTTACCATATTTTTATTTGATAAGGTTATATCAAGGAGACATTCATTTCAAAAATTGAGGAGGAATATAGTATGACTGAAGTTAAGACAAAACAAGTGAAAGTGGTACCAGTAGCAGGAAGAATCGGAGCGGAGATTCAAGGTGTTCAATTAAGCGGAGACCTGGACCCGGCTATTTTTAACGAAATCAAACAAGCACTGAACGAGCATAAAGTGGTTTTCTTCAGAGGGCAACACCACTTAGACGATGCAGGCCAAGAAGCATTTTCCAGTCTATTGGGTGAACCCTACGCTCATCCAACCGTACCCGTAAAAGACAATACCAACTATATCTTCGAGCTCGATTCGGAACAAGGTGCCAAAGCCAACCATTGGCATACTGACGTCACGTTCGTTCCCGAAGTTCCCAAATACTCCATTCTAAGAGGCGTCACCATTCCAAATGTGGGTGGAGACACGGTTTGGGCGAATACGAATCAAGCATATGAAGACCTTCCGGTAGGTTTGCAAAAGCTTGCAGATGAAGCATGGGGTATTCATACAAATGAATATGATTAAATGTTGATAGGACTCCAGATCTTCATTTGAATTGTAAGACATTCAATCCGATTATTTTTCTATCCCTGAATTGTTTGTTACCCCCAAATCATTTAGAGCTAAAAAAAACCAACCTCCGATATTCCTATATCGGAGGTTGGTTCGTAGTTATTTCCCAACTTTAACTTTCGCCACTTTTGACTTATTCTTCGCTGCATCCTGGACGACAACATGCAATGTCGTATTGGCTTTTTGCTTTGGCACCTTGATTGAGAATGTGCCTTTCGCATTGACTTTACCCGATGCTACTTTTTCTTTTCCTTTATATATGGTGACCGTTGCTTTTTTCTCCGCTTTTCCCTTTACGACAGTAGTTGTCGTTGTCACTTTTTCCACAGTTGCTGCTTTTGGAGCAGTGCGGTCTAATACAACGCCTGTTTTCTTCGTTTTATTCCCGGCTTTGTCCTTGACGATCAATGTCCATTTCGTCTTGGCAGGGAGTTTAGCGATTTTCAATGTATACTTTCCATTTTTATAAACAGGCTTAGTATACGTCATTCCTTTTGCTGTGAATGTCATCGTCACATTTTTTTCGGTAACGATTGTGATAGCCTTCGTTTTATCTGTAACTGTAATGGGCTTTACGGTTGGCGCAGTGCGGTCGAGCACGGTAATCGTTTTTACTTTACTAGCCTTATAGCCTTTTAGTGTCGCAGAAAGAGATAACTTCGTACCCGCTTTTTGCTTGGAAATCTTCATTGTGTATTGCCCATTTTTATCAGAGTTTGCCGATTTGATATTCTTTTTACCATTTTTTAAGGTCACAACCGCTTTAGGCGTTGTTTTTCCTTTTACCATGGTTGTTTGGTCGGTGACCGGTGAGATAGTCGGTACCTTTACTTCCTCTTTGATACCCGGAACCGGTGCTACGATCTCCGCATCTTTACCGATTTGGAATAGACCCGTATTCTTCGCTGATGCGATTGGTCCTTTAGGACTTGCGGCCAGTGCCAATTCTGCACGATATTGACCGTCCTTCAATGATACATCCTTATCATCGATATGTCCGTAATAATCCAGACTGGCGTCTTCGAATACCTTATTATCCGCTTTATCGTAAATGCACAGTACAGGCTTGACACTTGATGCTGAAGCCGTTGTTCCACCATGACTAATCGTATAGTCGCTCTTCACTGCTTTTTCAACAATTTGGCCGTTCGCTTGTTTTTCATAGGCAATGAGTGCATCGTCGGCTATGCTGAAGTCAGTCGACTGATTGACTAATACCGATGATACGGCATTCCCATATGCATCCTTGATGGAAGTATGACCGGAAAGCTTGTCTCCCTGTAGCAGTTTAGTTTTTAAGAGGGCAATATTAGCCTTGAAGTCGCCTCCAACCTGCCACTGGACTTGCTGCCCTTTTTGGAATGTTTGTTCACCTTTTGATAGGAAGTAGTTCCAAATGATATTGGCTGATTCATTGTCGCCAAGACCTAGTTGAACTTGTAAATCCATTTTTAAATTGGACGGTACATAAAAGGTATGACCAACGCGTAATGTTTTGATAAAGGACTGACTATATTCGTTGTACGGATAAATAATGGCCCCTCGTACATCGCTGTAGCCTGTTGCGTCAGCTGAGACCTTCACTCGGGCTAATTTCTCTTTATCGAAAATAACTGCATTCGTTTGACCATCTTTCACTTGTACTGTTGGTTCAAGGAAATAATAGTTAGCCTTTTGGTTGTTTTCATCCGGTAATGAAACATAGTTCCCTTCCATGACGAAGTTGCCTGGTTCTAGATAAACTGAATCATACTTATAATTTTGTAAGTTATTCGCCGTTATATAGGTTGTTTGACCACCTATTGTAACAGGCTTTTTAATCATCCAAAGTCTTGTAGAGACACCATCAAGCTTTTTGTCCCCATCCATCGCCGTCACCGCAACCTTTTGCATATTATCCGGAATGGAGATGTTCTTTAATTCTTCTAAACTGGTGAACTGGCGGAATATATACGAGTATTCACCTGATGGCTGCATGTAACGAATAATCGCCATGTTACCATTTTCTTCATCGCTTAATTCGAGATTGCTTGGTAATGATAAACTTTTCGTCGTATCCGTATTCTGACCCAGAGATTGGACCCATTCCGAATCGCCATCTTCCGTTTTCTCTAAACGATTGATCGTAATGTATGATGGAACATTATCTCCTTTTTCATTTTTCACCTGCATCGTCGTGCCTGAATCCTGCATGTCAATATGGATTGCCTTGTATAAGCCCTTTTTTGCTAAAGGATTTTCATCCAACGTCAGTGAAATTTCATATTTTCCCTCCGTCACGTCCGAACTGCTCGTCACCCAGAAAGAATAGAAATAATATTGGCGGTTGGCTGGGTTTGTTGCGTTTTTCGCATGGCTATCAAGCATCACTTTATTATCAGATAGTCGCATAACTTTGTACTTCGAATAAATATCACCAAAGTTAATCGTTTCGATCTGTGCTTCATCATCCACAGTGGTCACGGTTTTTCCTGTATTCACATCTTTTTTATACAAAGCATCTTCTGAATGTAGGGAGCCTCGGTACATGCCCGCTAATTTATTGCCGTAATCATCACCAAATGTTTGCTTCGTGTAAAATGCTTTATCTAGTTTATACGCAATATTTGGATAAGGACGTTCAATGTACGTTAAGCCCCGTTGCTTGTAGTAATTTTTAAGTGATTCTTGATCCGGTTCAAATTTTGTAATATCGATTGAACCACCGGCTTTAATCACCGTCTTTTTATTTTTTTTGATGACGGCTTTTGTTTTATCATTCGCAAGTACGTAAACCCAGTTTTCCCCGCCATCCGGATCCTTCACTTCCGCATCAACCATATAATCATAGTCACCCGGTGTGACAAAGAATTTTTGACCAGTGATGACTTCGTCTGAACCGATTGCTTCTGAAATGGCATCATTATATAAATACAACACGCCATTTTCCAGTCCCTTATCACGATTATCAATGGCCACTTCCCCAGCTTCACGGCTGTCAAAATTCAAAGTCTTCGTATCGTTCCCTACTTGGGCTGCTGTATTTGATAGGAAGTACGTTTTCCCCTCGGCCTTATGGTAGGAGAAAATGTTATATGCGCCCTTATCTAAATAGACAGTCGGTGCCTCTTTCGCACCTTCCTCATTAATCATTGTCGTTGAACCTAATGTCATATCCTTTGCATCTTTCATGGCGATGAAGTATTGTGCACCTGGCAAACCTTTTCCTTCTTCATCCACCGTATTCAATGCGACTGGAACGGTATTTTCACTTTTTAACGTAATCGTTCCTGATGAAGCCACCTCACGTGAATACATGAACCACGAGTTACCTTTTGCCGTATCGAATTTCCCTTGGACAACAACTTGTAAGTTTTTCAAATCCGTACCCACATGGCTCGGTACACGAACGGCTCCTTCCGTATCTGTCGTGCCTGTCCACAATTCATTGTAGCCATAAGCATTTGTGTCATCCTCTTGTTCCACTTTTTCATACAGTTTAACGGATGCACCTTTTGCAATCGTACCGCTTGGTGTCGTAACCGTGAACATGTAGCCTGATTGCGGGGCATTCATTACCTTCACCGATGTTTGAGTACGGGATAGTTCTTTACCATTCGAATCGAGTGCAACGGCCGTTACTTGATGTGACCCGTCTGTCACCTTAGTCGTATCCCATTTGAATTGCACCGAGCTTTGACTCGCTGTCTTTACCTCCCCAATGACATTTCCATCTTTTACTTCATCTGTATAGAAAATAGTCTTACTTGTATTCGCATCATTAATCGCTACTTGTACAGTCGTAGTGCCAACGACATTCGCATTCTTTTTCGGTAAAACGAATGCTAATGCGGGAGTTTCCACATCATCCGCTAATGCCGCTTTCGCGTTTAGCTTACCATGGCCCGTTTTCTCATCCCAGCCCTCTTCGTTCAAATCAGTTGCCGTTGATGTTAGTGCTTCTTCCACTTGACTCGAAGTCGCTTCTGGATGGTTGAGCTTATACAGCGCCGCAACGGCAGCGACATGCGGGGCAGCATAGGATGTACCAGAACCAGTGGAGTAGTGGCCTGCATCCGTACCTAAATCACCAAGTAATGATGTACTTAAAACATTGACGCCTGGTGCCACGATATCTAACGTGCTCCCATAATTCGAGCGCTCGTACACTTGATCTTTTGTAGCAATGGCACCAACCGATAAGACATTCGGAAGAGCGGCAGGATAGGATGCATCTGCATTGCCGCCACCGTTACCTGAAGCAGCTACAACGACGACACCTTTGTCCGCCGCATTCTTTACGGCCTTTTCTATTGTCTCGCTATATTCACCGCTTATGCTCATATTGATGACATCAGCACCTTGCTCAACTGCATAATCAATACCTTGTGCAATATTGAAGGCATCCCCAACACCTGATTTATTCATGACCTTAACAGGGAGTATTTGGACATTCTCCTCACCTGCTATACCTGAAATCCCTTTTCCATTATTAGCATTCGCGGCAATGATCCCGGATACGAATGTACCATGACCTTGGTCATCCCCTTGAAACGCTGCATCATATCCTTCTACGAATGTTTTCCCCTCTAGTAAACGGCCTGCTAAGTCTTCATGAGTACCTTGAACACCTGTGTCAAGCACAGCTACTTTTACTAGATTGCTATTATCCTTGACGTTTTCCCATGCGCCCTGTGCATCGATGGCACTTAAGTTCCATTGGTTTTTATAATATGTATCATTTACATCTATAGTTTCAGCGGTTTGATATGTAACATTTTTCTCAACATATTCGACGTTATCCATCTTTTCAAGCTTTGTAATGGCAGTATTTGCTTCTTCAGCTTTTACATCATACAGCCCCAGTTGATTTTCCTCTTCTACATCTTCAACACCTATGTTTTTCATTTGTTTTTTTGATAAGGCGGCTTTATTCGTTTTATATTTAACTATTAATTGATCGGTCCCTGTTTTGGATTCCTCTTCCGCAGAAGCTATTGAACCAACTGGTAGAATTGCAGATGTGGCAAGCGTAATTGCTGCCATCGTTTGAAGCCAAGTTTTTTTCTGTCTCATAAAATAAGCTCTCTCCCTACTCATTACCGTATATGTGGTGGACCACACCAAACCATCATAGTCGAGAATGATTATCATTGTCAATAATTTTTCCGAAAAATCTAGCAGTATCATTCCTAATACCTAGATTCAATATTCAGCCCCATGCCCTGATATAGCTCATAGCTTGGAAAACAAAAAAAGCCCTATACTAAGAGGGCCAATCTGTAGAGATTTTCAATAACTCCATTATGATATCAAGTAATGATTTCTCTTTATCCATATTTTTTTAAAAATTAAGAATATTTAGTTTAGGGAAACCTAGCATTCTCATTTATTTAGTCATCCCTTCTAACTTTTCGATTGTCTTATTGAATATGGATTGAGTGTCGATGATTATTTTTTGTAAATCTTCTGTTATCTCACTAACCTTCTCTACGTCTAAAGTAATATTTTCTACATTGGAATTTATATTTTTTATGGCTTTATCAACATTTCCTGCTAATCTTCTAACTTCGTCTGCAACAACTTTAAAACCTCGACCTTGTTCCCCTACTCGAGCTGCTTCGATCGCTGCATTTAAGGCCAATACATTTGTTTGGAAAGAGATGGTTTGTATGATTTTAGATACATCACTTATTAAACCCGTTTGTTTTTTTAGTGACTCCACTGCTTGAATTTTCTCATTGGAATTCTCAACAACGATATTCACTAATTTTTTAGGCATATCTTTTAGCTGAGAAATGATTTTTATTGTGTTGTTTTCACGCTCTGTAATATCTGTTGCGATTTTAAGAACAGCATGGACTTTACCTTCTTCATTTAGGATGGGTATATAGGTGGCTTCGAGCCATAGGAGATTCCCGGTTTTACCGACCCTTTGAATTTTTTCTTGAAACCTTTTTCCATTTTTGAGGGTAACCCATAATGATTCATATTCTCGGGTATTCCTGAATTCCGTTGTACAAAATTGATGATGCTGCATATTTTTCATTTCGTCAATTGTATATCCCAAGGTCATTGCAAAGTTTTCATTTACCCATATTACTTCTCTATTTAGATTGAATTCTATCATTGCTAAATTTGACTCCAGTGCAGCTAAAACGGATGTTTCATCCAATACTTGAGTGCTTATGTTAGTCCTTAAAGAAATGCTCATATCAAAAAACCCCCTGTTATTACGTTTAGTAATAATATTACAGGATAATGGGTAAGAACGCCTATACTGAACTCTTTATTTTTCAATTTAATCATGTCATTAGAAAATTCCAGGGCAAACCACCTAGCGTTTCAACCTATTTCAATAAGTTTCGTTCACTAAGAGCATTGCGTTTAACGCTTTGTTAAACGCATATAAAAACATTATGGTTCGAATTTTTGATAATCCAATCACCATAGTAAATAACAAGTAAGGGGAATGTCTTAAGTTTTTGAAGAAAGAATTGCATAACCTGAATTGAGAATGGACATATTTCACATCCTTTCTGACGTATAATCTAAATCTCATGTTTATTAAATACAAAAAGGACCTCAACAATTAAGTTGAGATCCCTTTTGTATTTAATATCTTCGACCGTATGATACCCGAGGCCGGGGTCGAACCGGCACGCCTTGCGGCACTGCATTTTGAGTGCAGCGTGTCTGCCATTCCACCACTCGGGCAAAATTTGTTGGAGGCGGCAACCGGAATTGAACCGGTGATAAAGGTTTTGCAGACCTCTGCCTTACCGCTTGGCTATGCCGCCAACATTTTTGGAGCGAAAGACGGGATTCGAACCCGCGACCCCAACCTTGGCAAGGTTGTATTCTACCACTGAACTACTTTCGCATATGGCTGGGCTAGAAGGGATCGAACCTTCGCATGACGGAATCAAAATCCGTTGCCTTACCGCTTGGCTATAGCCCATTAATATTATATTCATTATACCATCATTTCATTGAAAATGGGGCGACTGATGGGAATCGAACCCACGAATGCCTGAACCACAATCAGGTGCGTTAACCACTTCGCCACAATCGCCATAACAATAAAATTGGCAGGGGTAGTAGGACTCGAACCCACACCGGAGGTTTTGGAGACCTCTGTTCTACCTTTAAACTATACCCCTGTAAGATGGTGGAGGGGGGCAGATTCGAACTGCCGAACCCGAAGGAGCGGATTTACAGTCCGCCGCGTTTAGCCACTTCGCTACCCCTCCACGGATGAAACATGGTGCCGGCAAGAGGACTTGAACCCCCAACCTACTGATTACAAGTCAGTTGCTCTACCAGTTGAGCTACACCGGCACTACTATGGTGGCTCAGGACGGAATCGAACCGCCGACACAAGGATTTTCAGTCCTTTGCTCTACCGACTGAGCTACTGAGCCAAACAATTAAAAATGGCGGTCCCGACGGGAATCGAACCCGCGATCTCCTGCGTGACAGGCAGGCATGTTAACCGCTACACCACGGGACCATAGATTGCGGGGACAGGATTTGAACCTGCGACCTTCGGGTTATGAGCCCGACGAGCTACCGGACTGCTCCACCCCGCGATAATAATAATGTTACTATATGCCTCAAGTTTTCGTGTTAAGTGTTCCATTCATAAAGAAACAACTTGATGCTTTTTAAAAGAAATGGTGGAGGATGACGGGATCGAACCGCCGACCCTCTGCTTGTAAGGCAGATGCTCTCCCAGCTGAGCTAATCCTCCAATAAGTTATCGAAATGGTGACCCGTACGGGAATCGAACCCGTGTTACCGCCGTGAAAGGGCGGTGTCTTAACCGCTTGACCAACGGGCCAGGTATTAAATGGCGGAGAGCAAGGGATTTGAACCCTTGAGACAGGGTTACCCGTCTACACGATTTCCAATCGTGCTCCTTCGGCCACTCGGACAGCTCTCCAATATGGCTCCGCAGGTAGGACTCGAACCTACGACCGTTCGGTTAACAGCCGAATGCTCTACCACTGAGCTACTGCGGAACAATACAAGCTTGGCGACGTCCTACTCTCACAGGGGGAAACCCCCAACTACCATCGGCGCTGAAGAGCTTAACTGCCGTGTTCGGAATGGGAACGGGTGTGACCTCTTCGCTATCGTCACCAAACATTGTTGGTTAGCATTTTTTCAAGACATCTATTATTATATCATCTTTTTTAAAAAATGCAAGAAGAAATTTTCATTCCTTCAAAACTAGATAATATCAGAAGGTGTTCATCTTTTTAAAGCGTTGGTTAAGTCCTCGATCTATTAGTATCAGTCAGCTCCACATGTCGCCACGCTTCCACCTCTGACCTATCAACCTGATCATCTTTCAGG
>NZ_JBIWDJ010000002.1:0-850293 GCF_044761955.1 Peribacillus sp. NPDC097225 | reverse complement strand
TGTGATGTATCTCCAATCCTATCTTTTCTTTATACAAATAAAAGTACCCTATAGAGAGACTTTTTTAAAGTGTCTACTCTATAGGGTACATTTTAAGATGATCTTCTTTAGACTTTTTTAAAATTAAAGATTCAATTCCTTTTCAATGGCATCGATATTAAAACCAATGATGGCTTTTCCATCGATGACTACTGTAGGTGTGGAATATGATCCATATTTATTAGTCAATTCTTTGCGGGCATGCCCATCTGCTTTAATATCTTTTTCCTTATATTCGATATTGTTATCATCCAGAAACAATTTCGTTATCTTGCAGGGAGGGCATTCGGGTTGTGTATATAGGGTAATGTCTTTCATGATTTCCTCCAAATAATCTTTAATTGAGTTCTTATTCATTATAAAGAATGGCATTACTTTTGGATAGGATTATATCCTGGGTTATCACGTTTGACCAAATAGTCGATTAACCCCATGGAACAGACTTCCAGGTCCATCCTAATAATTTCGAACACGGGATGGTCCCCCGTTATGCCCATTGATGCAAGGTGGGTGGTGACTTTATCGAAAATCATTTCTATAGTTGCATCTACTTGTTCCTTGAACGTCTTGTATTCGTTGAAGGCAGTTTCAGCTGTTTGAACGAAAATGGGCAACCAGTAGCGCAATTGTTTATATACTTCCGTTGGATTATCCGAAACGCCGTAATGGCCAAAATATATCCGATTCACATCCAAACTTTCATACAAATCCGCTGCGGCAAGCATCGCTATGGGATTAAATTGATTAGGTGATGTAGAAGGTAAATATAATTCGATGCCATCTGGTTCAAGTTCACGATAGTACACACCGACCGTATCACCGGAAAACATACCTTTTGAAACTGAATCGTATATGCTGAGATGGTGGTTTGCGTGGCCTGGGGTATCATAAAAGGTCAAGGTACAGTTGTCGCTCGTTTCAAGGGATTCCTTGTTTCCCTTAATAATGATTTTTTCGTGCGGAACTGGAAGGATGGGGTTGAAAAGTTTGTCGAAATCCGCACCGTAGACCTCTTTTGCCCCTGCAACCAATCGCGTTGGATCTTCAAGATGGCGCGCACCTTTTGGATGGACAACCACTTTTGCGTTCGGGCAATGCTGTAAAAAAAGGCCAACCCCCCCTGCATGGTCCAAATGAATATGGGTTAGAATGATATATGTAATGTCTTCTAAAGCTATCCCCAGCGCTTGCAACCCCTTGAGTACATGAGGGATGGAGGGGCTGGCGGATGTCTCAACTAAAGTAATGACCCTATCGGCCATTACATACGTACCAGTTCGGTTCTCCCTACCTAGATCAAAACCGTCAATGAGAGAAACACGATAACCGAGATCACTAACCTTAACCAATAAAATGCACCTCCGGAAAATTTTTTGTGTACAAAATTCATTCCTTATTTTATTCTGATAATAGTAGCATGTAAAGAATGAAGGTTTTAATTATTCTGAATTTATTTCAGCGTGGCTACTGTATAGAAAAGTATGGTATAGTGAAACCTATCGAAAAGGTTTTATTCAGAAAGGAGAGGGAGTATGTCTCAATTACAGGGCATTCTTACCAGATTGAAAAGTCTTCAAGAGCAAGCAAAGGAATCTGAATCTGCTCAGCGTTTTTTTGAAATAGATGGTGTGAAAAAATGCCAGGTTACATATTTCAGCAAAACAGAAATGTTCGAGCTTGAAGTATACAGTGATAAAGGGAAATCATCAAAATATCAATTCGATAATGTTGATATGATTACCATTGAAATCTTTGATCTTCTTCAATCTTAATTTAATTTGTAAAAGCTGCATTCCATTAGGAAAGCAGCTTTTTTATTTTGTTTATTAGTGTGATTTAGGGAGCCAGGTGGTTTGAATGAATACAATGACTTTATGACACATTATAAAGAGGAGGGATGAAGATGAAAAAACCAAAAGCGATATGCCCTGTTTGTTCCGATGAGAGGATATTAGAGGATGTTTTAACCGCCCAGTCCAATCAAAATGTTATTTATCGATGCCCTGAATGTGGTTATGAAAAAGGTGATATCAAAACAAGCAAGGGGTAATCGACCTTTTAAAAGGTCCCTTTTTTTGGAATTGAAGGGGTGTTTGATTGGGCCTTTTCTGCGTGTTTATGTTAAACTAGAATAAGGGATATATATATAAAAACATATGGTAAGGGGTTTTAACATGATCGGTACTCATGATGGGGATTTATTGGAATCCAGCGTGAAAGACTTAATGATTTCTTCTGAACGCGTGGCCCACGTGCAGGTAACCAATAATTTAGAACATGCGCTATTGGTATTAACGAAGAGCGGTTATACGGCCATTCCTGTGTTAGATCCAATGTACAAACTGCATGGCTTAATCAGCACACCAGTCATTCTCGACTCTATCTTGGGACTTGAGAGAATTGAATTTGATAATCTGGAGAATAAAAAAGTTTCCGAAATTATGAATATAGATATACCTCGTCTGAATATAGACGATCCATTGATAAAAGGGGTAGAAATGTTAATTGATCATCCATTTGTCTGTGTTGAGAATGACGAACATCTATTTGAAGGCATTCTTACGAGAAGGGCGATTTTGAAGAAAGTCTTTAAAGAACAATTGTTGCCTGAATGAGGAAATATCCATAGTAAATGAACAGTTTACCTCAGACTCGCCAAGTGGCGAGTTTTCTTATTCTACATAAATCACTAAAAATGGGTTAACCATAGATATCATATTAGTTGAGAGGATGCGTAACTTGGTACAAGCAATAAATACTTCGAACGGTCAAAACTTAAAATTAAAGCGGCCATTCATCCTTGCGGCGATCATGATGGCGATGTTCATGAATGCAATTGAAGGTACCATTGTGTCGACGGCCATGCCTGCCATTGTCAGTGACCTGGGTGGCTTTTCATTATATAGCTGGGTTTTTTCCGGCTATTTACTTATGAATGCCGTGACGGTCTTGATATATGGAAAGTTATCCGACATAGTCGGTCGAAAGCCTGTTCTTTTATTTGGCATTATCGTCTTCCTGATTGGTTCGGTTCTATGTGGCTTTGCTGACTCGATGACGGAGCTCATATTTTATCGATTTCTGCAGGGGTTTGGTGCCGGGGCGGTCGCTCCAGTAGCCTCAACCATTGTCGGGGACATTTATAAGAATGAAGAGAGGGCCCGCATCCAAGGATACCTCTCAAGCGTATGGGGTATTTCTGCTGTCATGGGACCGGCATTGGGCGGGTTGATTGTCGAGTCTCTTTCTTGGAGACTTGTATTCTGGATCAACATTCCCTTGGGTTTACTATCATTTGTTGGAATCTGGATGTTCCTTCATGAAAATATTGAAAAGAAAAAACGTGATATTGACTATATAGGGGCGGCGTTGCTGACTTTATCGATATCCACCTTGATGGTGGTCCTTGTCCAAGGTGGAGTAAAATGGTCCTGGGCTTCTACTCCAGCCATTTCACTTGTTGGAATTGCCGTCGTTTCGTTTGTTTTATTCATCGTTCAGGAAAAAAGGGCTTCCGAGCCGATGATGCCATTTGAAATATGGAAAGAGCGCTCAATTTTAATAGCAAACCTTGTTTCGCTGACAACAGGGGTGATGATGATTGGATTGTCGAGTTTCCTTCCAACGTTTGTTCAAGGGGTAATGGAACGCTCACCGACAGTTGCAGGTTTTACACTGACTGCCATGTCCATTGGTTGGCCAATTGCTTCGGTTTTTGCTGGTAGACTCTTGTTAAAAATAGGGTTTAAGGCTACATCACTCCTTGGTGGGGTTTCTTTGATTCTTGGAAGCGCGATTTTAGTTTTGATGAAGCCAGAAGCTGGTCCACTTATTGCAGCAATGGGATCTTTCTTTGTTGGGGTGGGGATGGGTTTGACATCGACATCTTTCATCGTCGTCATACAAAAGACGGTCAGTTGGGAACGCCGGGGGATTGCAACTGCCTCGAATATGTTCATGCGGAATCTTGGGAATACTGTGGGAGCCGCTTTACTCGGGGGAGTCATGAATACAAGGCTGCAAGCCTATTTGAATGAACATGCAGCAGTTGATTCAAAAGTGACGATCGACACAGCCAATAAATTATTGGATAGTGAAGAGCGTGCTATGCTGCCTAAAGATGTAGTAGAGGTATTACAGGAAGGACTTACGACGTCCCTGCACACCATTTATCTTATCGTCCTACTTTTTGCCGTTATCAGTCTAGTGACTCTGACAAGACTAAAGAAAAGGGAAAAGCGAACTGAATAGTTAGAAAGAAGAGGCAATCTACACATGGGTTGCCTCTTTTTTGGATGCTCAAATCTTGCCTACACGAGTGCCAAGATGAATCAATGAGGCGTTGGCCATGTAAAATAAATTTGAACTGTTGGGTGGGGGGGGTTCTTTCGAGAATTTAGATCATGGCACTCTAGACGCCGCAAACCCGATGATGAGCAATAAAACATCTTCATGAGTATCATTCCATTTCTTTTCTCTTGTAATATAGGTGATCTTTGTTGATAATTAAATTTATATAAAATGAATCAATGTGATAAGAATTAATTATCAAGAGGTTGGTGTGTATGTCTTTTTCAGAATATCATTTATTATCCGTTTTGGCCCAGGAGATGAATATGAGGAAAGCTGCGGAGCGTTTATTCGTTTCCCAGCCTGCGCTTTCACAACGTCTGCAAACAATAGAGAAGGATTGGGGATCAAAGTTGTTCCTGCGTTCGCAAAAAGGGCTTTCCTTGACACCTGCTGGTGAAGCGGTCATTCGATTGGCTAATGATATATTGGCCAAGGAAGAAACGGTGAGGGAAAGTATCCAGGCAATGGATCATGAAGTATATGGTACCTTGAAAATTGCTTGTGCTTCAATAGTCGGACAGAACTGGTTACCACAAGTTTTGAAAAAGTTCGTACAAAAATATCCCTATGCCAAAATTTCTTTAATCACTGGCTGGAGCAGTGAAATTTTAAAGTCCTTATATGAGGGGCAGGTACATATCGGCATCATCCGCGGGGCACCAGATTGGAAAGGCGTAAAACAGCATTTGTTTACGGATATGCTTTACCTGGTGGACACAGAGATGAAGGAACTGGACCAGGTATTCGAAACGGATCGCCCTTTTATCCAGTTTAAAAGTGATTCGAATTATTATCAGGAAATACAGGATTGGTGGCATCGTCAATTCAAGACCACCCCTAAAAATACGATAGTCGTCGATCAAATTGAAACATGTAAGCAAATGGTATTCAATGGAATTGGCTATGCGATCCTACCTGCCATCACTTTACATGATAAAGACACGAATATCTTTAAGATTCCCCTCTTGGATGGACAAAACCATTCAATCGAACGGGATACATGGCTTTGTGGATATGAATCTGCTTTTCAGCTTAAACAGGTACAAGCCTTCACGGAAGTGGTCAAAGAACATATACGTGATCAAGGCATGTTGTGAGTCTTCGAAAGATGGTGTCACGCTAGTAAAAACCATTTATAAAAAGATATTCATTCCTTGTCTTGTAAGCTGTTGTCTGTTAAATTTAAAACGAGTAACGATACATAATTAGGAGGTTTTACCGAGCATGAACAAAATGGATGCAAATGAAATTATTTCTTTTATCTCCAATAGTAAAAAGTCAACACCAGTAAAGGTATATGTCAAAGGTGAATTAGATGGCGTAGATTTTGGCCCTGCTGCTAAAACTTTCATTACAGGCAACACCGGCGTTGTATTCGGTGAGTGGTCTGAAATTGAAACGGCTATCGAAACAGCTGGATCGAAGATTGAAGATTATGTGATTGAAAATGATCGTCGCAATTCTGCTATACCACTATTAGATTTAAAAGGCATCAAGGCCCGCATCGAGCCAGGTGCAGTGATTCGTGACCAAGTTTCAATTGGTGACAATGCGGTTATCATGATGGGAGCATCAATCAATATCGGTTCTGTTATTGGTGAAGGTACAATGATCGACATGAATGCAACTCTTGGAGGACGTGCAACAGTGGGCAAAAACTGTCATGTGGGGGCTGGAGCTGTCCTTGCTGGTGTCATTGAGCCACCTTCAGCAAAACCTGTCGTGTTGGAAGATGATGTGTTAATTGGTGCTAACGCAGTCGTTCTGGAAGGCGTTACAATCGGGAAAGGTTCAGTTGTGGCGGCAGGAGCCATCGTCACGAAAGATGTCCCTCCATACTCAGTGGCTGCTGGTATACCGGCTAAAGTCATTAAACAAATAGATGAAAAAACAAAATCAAAAACTGAAATCATGCAAGAGCTTCGTCAACTTTAATTCCAACCTGAAATATGTTCAAGAGCGTGGATACCTATATCCACGCTTTCTGTATAGGGAGTGAAAAAATATGGAACAGAGCCCGTTTGTTACGATACGGCGCGATTTACATCAAATACCGGAAATAGGTTTTCAAGAATTCAAGACGCAACAATATTTGCTTACATACATAATGAACTTGGCTTCAGAACGAATGGAAGTCGAAACTTGGAAAACAGGGATCTTCGTGAAAATCAAAGGAAATAATCCCAATAAGGTAATTGGCTACCGAGCTGATATCGATGGTTTGCCAATTATAGAAGAGACAGGATTGCCATTTGCCTCTACACATGACGACTATATGCATGCGTGTGGACATGATTTCCACATGAGCATAGGCCTCGGTCTACTGACACATTTTGTTGAATATCCAATCGATGATGACTTAGTATTCATTTTTCAACCGGCTGAGGAAGGGCCTGGCGGGGCTGAACCGATGTTGAAATCCGAGACTATGAAAAAATGGAAGCCTGACATGATTCTTGCTCTCCATGTGGCACCTGAATACCCGGTTGGGACGATTGCGGTTAAAGAGGGGCTTTTATTTGCAAATACATCTGAACTATTCATCGATCTGGAAGGCAAGGGTGGACATGCAGCCTATCCGCACAATACTAATGATATGGTCATCACTGCCTGTTCACTTGTGGGACAATTGCAAACCATTGTTTCCCGTAATGTGAACCCATTGGATTCAGCGGTCATCACCATTGGAAAGATTACGGGAGGAACCGTTCAAAATATCATTGCGGAGAAGGCTCGTTTAGAAGGCACTATAAGGACCCTGGACCCTGAAACGATGGTTAAGGTTAAGTCACGAATCGAAGCCCTTGTAGGGGGCATTGAAGTGGGATATGAGTGTAAAGCGACAATAGACTATGGCTGCATGTATCATCAAGTATATAATGATGAGAAGTTGACCAGTGAATTCATGGATTTCACCGAACAATCATCAGAGGTTCAATTGCATCGCTGTACAGAAGCGATGACGGGGGAAGACTTCGGTTATATGTTGAAGGAGATTCCGGGCTTCATGTTCTGGCTTGGTGTAGCATCCGATTATGGGTTGCATCATGCCAAGTTAATGCCCGATGAGAAAGCCATTCAACTTGCCATTGATCATTTAGCAAAGTATATAACGTATAAAGGTAAAAGAGCATAACAGTAGAGGGTATGACCATGGTAAATGATGATATATCCTGTAAGACGAATGGAAGAGTTTGGAGGGCTTACTGTGAAAAAGGAATTTGCAGTGATAGGGCTTGGCCGTTTTGGCGGCAGTATTGTTAGGACCTTGGCAGAAGAGGGAATGGGTGTGCTGGCCATCGATGTGGATGAAGACCGCGTTAATGAATATGCCAGAATAGCTTCGCATGCCGTCGTTGGAGATACGACTGATGAAAACGTACTTAGAAATATCGGTATCCGGAATTTTGAACACGTCATTGTCGCTATTGGGGAAAATATTCAGGCAAGCATTTTAACGACCCTCATGCTTAAAGAACTGGGTGTCAGCAATGTTACGGTCAAGGCCCAGAATGACTATCATGAGAAGGTGCTCCGAAAGATTGGAGCGGATTTCGTGGTTCATCCAGAACGGGATATGGGAAGGCGTATTGCCCATAACATCGGTTCTAATAACATCCTGGATTATCTTGAGCTTTCCGATGAACATTCCATTGTGGAAATCGTGGCAAGCCAAAAGATGAACGGAAAATCGATATTCGATCTAGACATCCGGGCCCACTACGGGTTGAATATTGTCGGGATTAAAAGAGAAAATGAAATTAATGTTTCGCCCCAGGCCAATGATTTGATCCATAAAGGGGATATCTTGATAGTCATTGGAGCCGATTCTGACATCAATCGGTTTGAAAAGAAAATCGTCGATTAAAAAAAGGAGGACCTGCCGATTTCTGCAGGTCCTCCTTTCCTTTAAACTAAAAAAAACCCCAGCCATTCGGCTGGGGTTTCTTAATTATTGTACCTCCATGATGATCGGAAGGATCATCGGGCGGCGTTTTGTTTTTTCATATAAGAATGGTGATAGAGTATCTGTAATCTCATTTTTGATTTCAGACCATTGAGTGGTCTTGCGCTCCATCACTTTATTCAGGTGCTTGGTGATGAGGGACTGAGCATCATTGATCAGGTCTCCAGATTCTCTCATGTAAACGAAACCACGTGAAATGATATCCGGACCGGAAGCGATTTTGAATTCCTTCATATTGATGCTGACAACGACAACAACAAGTCCTTCTTCGGAAAGGATTCTACGGTCACGTAAAACGATGTTCCCGATATCGCCGATGCCGCTTCCATCGATATAAACCGATCCAGAAGGGATTTTCCCGGCGATTTGAGCCGTATTTTCACTTAATGAAAGTACCTCACCATTATCCATGATAAAGCAATTTTCCTCAGGTACACCGCAATCCATTGCATGACCTGCATGAAGTTTTTGCATACGGTATTCACCATGAATCGGCATGAAGAATTTTGGCTTGATTAAACGAAGCATTAACTTTTGTTCCTGTTGACCGCCATGACCGGAAGTATGAATATTATTCAATGGACCGGAAATGACATCTGCGCCCGCACGATATAATTGGTTAATGGTTCTTGATACGCTGATCGTGTTACCTGGAATTGGTGAAGAAGAGAAAACGACAGTATCTCCAGGTATAATTTGAATTTGACGGTGAGTTCCGTTTGCAATTCTTGAAAGAGCTGCCATTGGTTCACCTTGGCTACCTGTACAAAGGATGGTCACCTTGTTTGCAGGCATCCGGTTCAATTGCTGTACATCGATAAATGTATCTTTAGGTGCAACGATATAACCAAGTTCTTGACCGATAGCGATAGCTGAATCCATACTACGTCCAAAGACGGCAATTTTACGGCCATTTTCAACAGCTGCTTCAACGACTTGTTGAAGGCGATGGATATTGGATGCAAAGGTTGCAAAGATGATTCGACCATCTACTTTACGGAAGATATCTTGAATCGTATCGCCTACGCGGCTCTCTGACATCGTAAAGTTCTGCACTTCACTATTCGTGCTGTCGGATAGTAAGCACAATACGCCTTCTTTTCCGATTTCGGCCATTTTTGTCAAATTGGCCGGTTCTCCTACAGGTGTAAAGTCGAATTTGAAATCACCAGTATGGACAATTTGTCCAGGAGGAGTTTTAACCACGATTCCGTAAGAATCCGGGATACTGTGAGTCGTACGGAAGAAAGAGACAGAAGTCTTCCGGAATTTGATGACTTCATCTTCACTGATTTCAATCATCGTTGTCTGGCGTAATAGACCATGTTCTTCCAATTTATTGCGAAGTAGTCCAAGTGCCAGCTTGCCGCCGTATACAGGGACATTCACTTTTCTTAGTAAATATGGAATTCCGCCAATGTGATCTTCATGACCATGTGTGATGAAGACACCTTTAATTTTATCTACATTTTTTTCTAAATAGCTGTAATCTGGTATCACATAGTCTATTCCGAGGAGTTCGTCTTCCGGGAATTTAATTCCCGCATCGATGACGATGATCTCATCTTGGAATTGAACAGCATATGTGTTCTTACCGATTTCGCCTAAACCGCCCAAGGCGAATACAGCAGTTTGATCGTTTTTCACAAATTTCATAAATTATCCTAGCTCCAATACTTTAAAATCTTCACTTTGTTTTTCGTATTCCAAATATGCGCCAGCTACTGGTGCTACTAACTCTACGTTATAAGGTTTTTCCTTTAGCTTTAAACGGACGTCGCGGACGGATTCACCTTCCACATACATCGTTTGCGTATTCTCCCTGATGGGAACCTCAGATATGGTTACTTGATAGTATACCTTAAAAACCATTTTAATCTCTCCTCACTTGTTTACATTGCTTTTTTCATTATATATAAAAACAACAATTTTTACATGTTTTTCAACATCATGGAAAAACAAACCCAACTTACCTTTTGGAAGAGGGGTTTTTATTTAACTTATTATACCAATACGGAATAGTATATAAAAATAAATAGCTGAATTCGTAGTTTAACCGACCTCTATCCTTTATCCTTTCCGTTTTTACTACATGTAAAACTTAATTGGATAAAGAAATGTTCCGGAATGGGCCTCTTTAAAAGGAACATCTATGTATTTAAAAAATAATCCTTCAATCAATGCTTGGTGAAATCGGTTTCTTGCTAAAAGAAAGGGGATCACCGATGTGTGAACCTGTGCAAAGATATGGATATTATAGTATGTACATGTAATCTTTCAAAGTAGGCTTAATAAGAACTGTACAACAAGGAAGAAGCCCTCCGCAAGTTTTTGAAGGGCTGTACAAAAAAATCTCGCAAATGGATGACGGCCATTGGCAGAATGAAAATGGCATCATGCGATTGATTTTTTTCTTAGAAGATCATTCCATTGTTTTACAAGCTTTTTACGAAGCTTCTTTAACATGGCGATCACGCTCCCTTAGTTATTATTGTATAGGATTATTCAATAAAGTAAATACGTCTTTACAGGTAAAAGGCTTATTTATGAAAAAAAGGCCGTCATTTCTACCATATGCTTGGTTATCTTGGGAGAGGGCGAAGGGGGATTTAGATGTCTCATATATAATATATGCTGAACCACGAATGAAAAACCTGGATAAATGTGGTGTTTTGAAAAGGAGTTACTTGACTTATTTTAATGACAATTATTAAATGGGTACATATTAAAAAAAGGTAAACTGAATGAATTGGAAGTGAATAGTCAGTGAAAATCGTATTCTTTGATATTGATGGAACATTACTGGATCATGAAAAAAAATTACCGGCTTCAACAAAGAAAGCAGTGAAGCAACTGCAGGATAGCGGAGTCTTCGTAGCCATTGCGACGGGACGTGCACCATTCATGTTTGAAGACTTAAGAGAAGAACTTGGTATCGATACATTCGTTAGTTTTAATGGACAATATGTCGTTTTTGAAGGGGAAGTCATCTATAAGAACCCGTTGAATCTATCTGAAATCAGAAGGCTGCATAAGGCTGCGGAGGAAAATGAAGTGCCTATCGTATTCATGAATGAGGAAACGATGCAATCAAGCGTTCCGTATCATAATCGGATTGAAGAAGCCTTGAGCACTCTAAAATTCCCACATCCGGGGCATCGGGCGGATTTTTATAAAAATAATGACATTTATCAAGCCTTATTATTCTGCTCTGAGGATGAAGAATCGGAGTACGTGGGTATGTACGATAAATTTAACTTTATTAGATGGCATACCTATTCAACGGATGTTTTGCCTTTTGGGGGTTCAAAGGCTGAAGGGATAAAGACTTTGATGAAAAAGGTCGGATTTGACCTTGAGGATGTATATGCATTTGGAGATGGCTTAAATGATATAGAAATGCTTAAAGCTGTGGGGTATGGAGTGGCTATGGGCAACGCAGGACAGCTCGTCAAACAGGAAGCTGATTACGTGACAACGGACGTCGATAAGGACGGCATCCTCCATGGGCTAAAAGAACTTGAATTGATTTAATGTAAGGCAGGCAGCAAGACCCCCACTTATATAAACGGTGGGGGTCTTTGCTGCCTTTACTGGGATGAAACTCATCTTTCAATTGGAATGTAACTTTCTGGGACGTTGAAAGGATCGTCATGATTGATGTGATCATAAAACATAATGCCATTTAAATGATCGATTTCATGTTGGAAGCAGATGGAGGCCAAACCTTTTAACCGGAGCTGAACATCTTCTCCTTCTATGTTTGTACCGGATACCTTTATACGGGCATAACGAGGTACATAACCAGAAATGGGCCGATTAACGGAGAGGCAGCCTTCGCCGGCGGTAAGATAGGACCTTTCAACGGAATGGCTTACGAGTTTTGGGTTGAATAGAGCATAGCTAATTAATTCGCCTTTTTCATTTTTAAGATGTACGGCGATCATGCGTTTGGATATATTCACCTGTGGTGCGGCCAAACCAATTCCTGCCCTCAAACCATATTTCAAAGCGATTTCAGTATCCTGGCTATTTTGTACATACTCCATTAAGTCGGCCAAGACCTTTTTGTCCTCTTCAGAAGCAGGTAATGGAACTTCTTCAGCCACTTTCCTTAATATTGGATTGTCTTCTTCAACAAAATCATCCATTGTAAACAAGTTCTTTCACCCCACTAAGTTTCATAAATATATGTATGGGATTATTTTAACAAAAATATGCTCGGAAGTTAATATAAGAGACAATGATAGGGAAGAAGGACCATCCCTATCATTATAGTATTTACGGCATTATAGGCTGTTTAATTTTCATTTTCATTTATAATTTTCTTTAATAAGGGTAGTTACATGATATTTTGGGTAAAGGGAGAGGGTGATTATCTGTTTAGCATAAGCATGCGCCGACAATGATCAGTAGTATGAATAAGACTACGATTAAAGCGAAGCCGCCGCCGAAACCACAACCGCCGCCACCGCCATAACCTCCATAACCATAACTTGGTGCAGCGGATACTGGATAACAACAATCTTGGGTGTAACCTCCATAATACATAATTATACCTCCGTTTTATATTTTGGGATTCAACCATCTTGATTTGAAATGGTTTAATACAGCCTATGCGGTAGGGGTTGAATCGTGTAGGCTCTAACCCAGACTTGAAAAATATCCTGTTTTCGGTAGTGGAACGCGTGTAGTGACTGCTATTAAATTCAGATGTGGGAATTTCTTAAAAACATCCTAATAGAAGGATCAGAGGGAGTGTTAGTTTTGAAGCTTTATCGTCTATACGTCGTTTTGTTTGTTTCTGTCATAATGATGACCGGATGTATGAATAGCGGTTCACCTGAGGAAAGAGTCGTTAAAATTCTAGACAAGACAGTTGAGAAAGAAAGTAATTTTACAGAGAAACAAGAGCCTTTAAATGATTTGGAAAAAGAAGAAAAAGAAATATATGAAAAAATCATCAAACTCGGGATGAAAGAGTATGACCAAATCGTGGAACTTTCCGACGAAGCATTAAAAAATATCGAAAAACGAGAAGAGTTAATCGAAAAAGAAAAAGAGAGTATGGATGCCTCGAAAAAGCAATTCGACAAAATGGAAGGGCAAACTGATAAAATTGAAGATCAAAAGGTAAAAAAAGAAGCTGTCAAAATGGAAAAGACAATGAATGAACGATATGAAAAATATGAGGACGTATACAAAACCTATCAACAAAGCTTAGCGAACGATAAGCAACTATATGAACTATTCAAAAAAGAGGATCTAAAAATGGATGAACTCCAAAGTCAAATTGATAAAATTAATACAACATATGAAAAAGTTGTGAAAGCCAATGAGAAATTCAATGCCGTAACAACAAAATATAATCAAGAAAAAGATAGCTTTTATGAAACGGCAGGCATAAAAAAAACGGACTCTGACAAAAATTAAAGAAGAGGGATAAGGCTATGGGCATTGCTCATAGCCTTATGTGCGTTTGGGTAAGAAAATAAAATGCCCGGATTTCCGTTGAAAAGTGAAAAAACTCAACGGAAATATTTACTGACCTGTACTAAGGAAAAATAAATAAAGAAATTCTAACAGTTGAGACGATTGAAAGTATATAAAGTTTTTTTACAATACTATTCAAAAGTTGAGAATGCCTTTAGATAAAGGTCATGATTGATTCTTTAGGAATAGGAGTTGAAGCGAAATACTATCCTTTGGCACCTTACGGAAGCTAAAAGTGGCAAAGTTTATAGTACAGATATATAATGAAAACTATAACAGAGGGTCAACTAGTGGAAAATAAAACAAATAAAATTTTGAATATGGGGAAGTATAAGTGATTGACTTGATGTTAATTCATCTTGTACACTAAATTTACCAAAGTTCTTGTATCATATTTCTTGATTATTTTATTGGTACAGCTTAAGATTAAGACATAAATATGATTCCCTTGTTTGAGAGATTATGCTTAAGGGGAAAATAAAACAATAAGTACTTGAAGAAACTATAAGACAAATCATTTTGCTTTATAGAATAATAATTACTAACCTTTTTAATGAAAGGATGAGGTGCCAAATGGCTCAGAAAACTAAACAGGCTAAAATTAATGTTCAAGATCAGCTGAAAAAAGTTGAAGAACAATTTGAAATGTTTCAAATCTTAAATGAAGAGGGAGAAGTCGTGAACGAAGCGGCAATGCCTGACTTAAGTAATGAACAATTACAGGAATTGATGCGCCGTATGGTATATACACGGATACTGGATCAACGTTCTATTTCCCTTAACAGACAAGGAAGATTAGGTTTTTATGCACCTACCGCAGGGCAGGAAGCCTCTCAGATAGCTTCTCAATTTGCTTTGGAGAAAGAGGATTTCATTCTTCCAGGGTATCGTGATGTTCCACAAATCGTTTGGCATGGCCTGCCACTTTGGCAAGCTTTCTTATTCTCAAGAGGACATTTTAAAGGGAATCAAATACCGGAAGATGTGAATGTCCTTTCACCACAGATCATTATCGGCGCCCAATATATTCAAGCTGCCGGCGTAGCACTTGGTCTTAAGAAACGTGGTAAAAAAGCTGTCGCGATAACATATACGGGCGATGGAGGAACTTCACAAGGGGATTTCTATGAAGGAATCAACTTTGCCGGAGCATTTAAAGCGCCAGCTATATTCATTGTACAAAATAATAGGTTTGCAATCTCAACACCTGTCGATAAGCAGTCTGCAGCTAAAACATTGGCCCAAAAAGGGGTGGCTGCTGGTATTCCAGGCATTCAGGTAGACGGCATGGACGCATTAGCGGTTTATACTGCAGTGAAAGAAGCACGTGAGCGCGCCATAAATGGTGAAGGCCCAACACTGATTGAAACCTTGACTTACCGTTATGGACCTCACACTATGGCTGGGGATGATCCAACTCGTTACCGGACAACGGATTTAGATAATGAGTGGGAACAAAAGGATCCACTTGTTAGACTTCGTAAGTTCTTGGAAAATAAAGAGCTTTGGAATGAAGACTTAGAGAATGAAACGATAGAGAAAGCAAAAGAAGATATAAAAGAAGCAATCAAAAAGGCTGACGCAGAACCAAAACAAAAAGTGACAGACCTTATTTCAATCATGTTTGAAGAAATGCCTTACAATCTAAAAGAACAATATGAAATTTATAAAGAAAAGGAGTCGAAGTAAGCCATGGCTCAAATGACGATGATTCAAGCAATTACAGATGCATTACGTACAGAACTTAAAAATGATGAGAACGTACTCGTTTTTGGAGAAGATGTCGGCGTTAATGGAGGAGTGTTCCGGGCGACTGAAAATCTTCAAAAAGAGTTCGGTGAAGAACGTGTTTTCGATACACCCCTTGCAGAATCAGGCATCGGTGGATTGACAGTCGGTCTTTCATTACAAGGTTTCCGTCCTGTTCCTGAATTACAATTCTTTGGATTCATTTATGAAGTAATGGATTCAGTCAGTGGACAGCTTGCTCGTATGCGTTACCGTTCAGGCGGTCGCTACAATGCACCGGTTACCATTCGCTCTCCATTTGGCGGTGGTGTTCATACTCCTGAAATGCATGCGGATAGTCTAGAAGGATTAATGGCCCAGCAACCTGGATTAAAGGTAGTTATTCCTTCCACTCCATACGATGCAAAAGGTTTGTTGATTTCAGCCATTCGCGACAACGATCCTGTCATTTTCCTTGAACATATGAAATTATATCGCTCTTTCCGCCAGGAAGTTCCTGAGGAAGAATATACGATTCCATTAGGAAAAGCAGATGTAAAACGAGAAGGAACGGACTTATCCATTATTACGTATGGTGCGATGGTACAGGAATCCATCAAGGCTGCGGAAGAATTGGCTAAAGAAGGACATTCGGTAGAAGTGGTCGACCTTCGTACTGTTTCTCCATTGGATATTGATACGATTATTGCCTCTGTTGAAAAAACGGGACGGGCCATCGTCGTTCAAGAAGCACAAAAACAAGCTGGTGTAGCAGCACATGTTGTAGCAGAAATAAACGAACGTGCTATTTTAAGTCTGGATGCTCCCGTTTTACGAGTGACGGCTGCCGATACAGTTTTCCCATTTTCTCAGGCTGAAACGGTATGGCTTCCAAATTATAAAGATATTATCGAAACAGCGACAAAAGTGTTGAAATTCTAATTACTTTTAATGAGAAGAATGAAAGTAAAGGCTTTGGAGAGTCTTTCTCATTAGTAGAAATACATGACAAAGGGCTTTATTCAAAGCCCTAAGTATGATTTAATATAGGAGGTTGAATTCAGTGGCATTCCAATTTAGACTCCCTGATATCGGAGAAGGTATACACGAAGGTGAAATAGTAAAATGGTTTGTTAAACCAGGAGATACGATTCAAGAAGATGACGTACTTTGTGAAGTTCAGAACGATAAAGCTGTAGTCGAAATTCCATCACCGGTGAAAGGTACCGTTGAAGAAATTCTTGTTCAAGAAGGAACGGTGGCTGTAGTCGGAGATGTACTTGTCACTTTTGATGCTCCTGGGTATGAAGATCTTCAGTTTAAAGGGGATCATGGGGAAGAAGCGAAAGCAGAAGGTGATAAAGATACTGAAGCTCAGGTTCAAGCTACTGCTGAAGGCGGACAGAAAGTCAATAAAGAAGCTGCACCGGTTCAGGGAAATAGTGAAGAAACGGGCGCAGGAGCTCAACCAAAGGCGGGATCTCAGCCACAGGTTGAAGCAGATCCTACACGACGTATCATTGCCATGCCTTCTGTTAGAAAGTATGCACGGGAACAAGGGGTAAATATTCGCGAGATTACTGGCTCAGGAGATAATGGCCGCGTCATGAAAGAAGATATAGATGCTTTCAAAAATGGCACATCCGCTTCAAAAGAACCAGCTCGTCAAAGTGATGATGCTTCACAACAAATAGATTCGGATACGAAAGAAAATAATGCGAAAGTGGCAATTCCAGAAGGGCAATACCCTGAAACACGCGAAAAAATGAGCGGCATGAGAAAAGCGATTGCCAAGGCAATGGTTAAGTCGAAACAGACGGCTCCTCATGTTACATTAATGGATGAAATTGATGTGACGATGCTAGTTGCCCATCGTAAGAAATTCAAGGATATTGCTGCAGAAAAAGGAATCAAGCTTACATTCCTACCTTATGTTGTTAAAGCCTTAACTAGTGCATTACGTGAATTTCCTATGCTTAATACATCATTTGATGATGAAACAAGTGAGATTATCCATAAACACTATTACAATATCGGAATTGCGGCAGATACAGAAAAAGGTCTGTTAGTTCCAGTTGTAAAAGATGCAGATCGAAAATCAACTTTTGCTATTTCACAAGAAATTAATGAATTAGCTGCGAAAGCTCGTGATGGTAAGTTGGCTTCCAATGAAATGAAAGGCGCTTCTTGCTCCATCACGAATATCGGTTCCGCAGGCGGTCAATGGTTCACACCTGTAATCAATCATCCAGAAGTTGCCATTCTAGGGATTGGACGCATTGCCGAAAAAGCAATTGTTCGCGACGGGGAAATTATCGCCGCTCCAGTTCTGGCATTATCACTTAGCTTTGATCACCGTATTATTGACGGGGCCACTGCTCAGCATGCATTAAATCACATCAAAAAGTTATTGAACGACCCAGAATTATTGTTAATGGAGGCGTAAACAATGGTAGTAGGAGATTTTCCGATCGAAACAGATACATTAGTAATAGGTTCAGGACCTGGGGGGTATGTTGCCGCAATTCGCGCAGCACAGCTTGGACAAAAAGTAACAGTTGTTGAAAAAGGATCAATTGGCGGAGTTTGTTTGAACGTAGGTTGTATCCCTTCAAAAGCGATGATCTCAGCAGGTCACCGTTTCCATAATGCTCAGCATTCAGAAGATATGGGGATCTTTGCGGAAAAGGTTTCTGTTGACTTTTCTAAAGTGCAAGCATGGAAACAATCTGTTGTAAATAAATTGACAGGTGGCGTAAGTAGCCTATTAAAAGGAAATAAAGTTGAGGTCGTGTCAGGAGAAGCTTACTTCGTAGATGAAAATAGCATCCGTGTCATGAATGAAGACTCAGCTCAAACATATACATTTAAAAACGCGATTATCGCAACTGGTTCTACACCAATCGAAATCCCGTCATTTAAATATACTAAACGTGTACTTAATTCTACTGGTGCTCTTGCTTTGGAAGAATTACCAGGTTCAATCGTCGTTATCGGCGGAGGGTACATTGGTACAGAGCTTAGCGGCGCATTAGCAAGCTTTGGAACGAAAGTAACGATCCTTGAAGGTACAGAAGAAATTCTTTCTGCAGGTTTTGAAAAACAAATGGCAGCCCTAGTTAAAAAGAACCTTAAAAACAAAGGTGCTGAAATTGTTACAAAAGCTCTTGCTAAAGGCGTGGAAGAAACTGAAACTGGCGTTACGGTTACTTATGAAGTAAAAGGCGAAGAGAAAAAAGTTGAAGCGGATTATGTGTTAGTGACAGTAGGTCGCCGTCCGAATACATCTGAAATCGGTCTTGAACAAGTCGGCATCAAAATGACGGACAGAGGCTTGATTGAAATTGATAAACAATGTCGTACAAATGTGAAAAACATTTACGCGATTGGTGATATCGTTTCTGGACCTCAATTAGCACATAAAGCTTCTTATGAAGGAAAAATCGCAGCGGAAGCTATCGCTGGCGAGTCTTCTGAAATTGACTACCTAGCGATTCCGGCTGTGGCATTCACTGAACCGGAACTTGCTTCTGTAGGTTATAATGAAAAAGACGCGAAAGAAGCAGGAATCGAAGCATTAGCTTCTAAATTCCCATTCGCTGCAAATGGACGTGCTCTTTCATTGAACAGCACGGACGGTTTTGTGAAGCTTATTACCCGTAAAGAAGACGGATTGGTAATTGGAGCACAAATCGCAGGACCAAACGCTTCTGATATGATTGCAGAACTTGGTTTAGCTATCGAGGCAGGAATGACTGCTGAAGATATCGCGATGACAATTCATGCGCATCCAACTTTAGGGGAAATCACAATGGAAGCTGCTGAAGTAGCCCTTGGAACTCCTATCCATATCATCAAATAATTGTTTTCCCAAAAAGCATACTGCCCTTCCTGGGCAGTGTGCTTTTTTTTCGTTATAAGTTAATGTTACCGATCCGAAATACTTAATGAAATGTGAAGACGGGCATATATTTAAAAGAACATGATCCGTTTTAAAAGGGAAAAAGGTTTGAAATTTGTAGAATAGGATAAAAAAATAGCAGGAGCGGTGTGACTTGAGAACAAGTTTGCCGAAATAAAGCAACGGCCAATTGTTCATATAAATGGGGTGGATCACTTGAAAGATTATCTTGTCATCCTTTTTCAACTAATTGTTTGGAGTGGATATACGGTGGTTGAATGGCTGTCGGTCAATGATCGTTTTGTTTTTAAAGTATTCATGTTTTTGGTCTTTTCTTATTTAGCCATTTATATCGGAAAAATGATACTGAAATCCAATAGAAGGACGTTGCTGGTCACCGTTATCAGTTTACTCTGTTATGGTGTATTGCAAATCCTTTTAGAAACATTAGTACCTGTTTATTGAATGAGGTTTACGCCGTGATGCGACTTATACCAATGGAGGAATTATGCTTAACAGACCCTTGTGCATGTTTGCGATGATATCACTTGTATTGATGGGGTGTAATGGAATGGATGTTACCCCTGTAAAAAATCAAAAAAACGTCGAAACATCGAGCAATATCAAAAATGAACAAAAAGAAGTAGAGCTGAGTGAGAAACAGGAGAAACCAATTGAAAAAGGGAAGGCAGAAGAGGAGAAGGTTCAAGTCCAATATCGTTTGAATGAGGCAAATTGGTCATTTGAACCAATTAAAGATGCTGATCCGAAAGTTGTCCTTTTGACATTTGATGATGCACCTGATAAATATTCACTAGACATTGCAAAAACGCTCCATGAGCTTCAAGTGCCAGCTATATTTTTTGTGAATGGCCATTTTATTGAAGATGATGAAAAGAAAAAAATATTGAAGGAAATCCATGATATGGGCTTCCTAATTGGGAACCATACATATTCTCACGTTAACTTGAAGGAACAGACTGATGTGGTTCAAAAAAAAGAAATCGTTAAATTAAATGATTTGGTAGAAGAAATCGTTGGGGAGCGGCCCAAATTCATCCGGGCTCCGTTCGGGACGAATACCGAATATTCCAAAGGAATTGCGAAAAAAGAAAAAATGTTGGTTATGAACTGGACCTATGGCTATGATTGGGAAAAAGAGTATCAAAATGATAAGGCTTTAACGAATATCATGTTAAATAGTCCATATTTATCGAATGGAGCGAACTTATTGATGCATGATCGGAAATGGACGCATGACGCGATTGAAGATATCGTAAATGGTTTTCAAAAGAAAGGCTACACATTCCTTGATCCCAGATTAATAGAAACCCCTGCATAAAGTATCTATTAATCATTCGAAATCGGTCTCATTGATTATTACTTTGCGATTAAAAAGGCACTCGGGAAATATTCCGAATGCCTTTTATGATGAACAACCAGTTCACCGGACTTTGCTTTTATAGAATCTTATTCGCTTGTCTATAGCTGTCAATCATTGCACATATTATCACAATAGGGGCAAGAATGAACCCTATGGAAACGAACGCAAGTAAGCAAGACACTAAATATGCCAAAGCAAAAAATATACCTCTTTTAAATAGCTTTCTGTCTCTTGATGCCCATTCCCAACTAGGATGTAAGCTTAAGAATAGATGCCCAGCACCAGGAACCCAAAAAGATATTATGAGTGTGATTAGTTTCTTCAAACCATTTCCTCCTAATAATACAAATAATACATCCATCAACATTAAGTTAATTCACTTGATAGGTCAATAATCATGACTCATTATTATTGTAACCAAAAGAAAAAAGCATTCAAGGAGAATGCTTTTGGTTCCTTTTTCGAATAATCTACCCGTTTTGATAAGTTGAGATTCGAAATAATGCTCATAAATTATTATTTCAGAAGTATAACCATCCATTAAATAATGATTCTTTCACGTACCTTACCAAAGAAAAAATGATTGGAAATTGTGACTATTTTAGACTTATCCTTAATATAGATGTCTATATCCTTATACGAATGCCTTAAGTGGTGTTCATTACTTTCTGGGATAATAATACATGATTCGTTTATTAAAGAGGTGGAGTTGGCCTTGCAATTTTTTTGCGAGGAATTTACATAATTCATTAGCTTTGCCTTTATCCCCGAATGTAGCTGTTTCAGGAAGAGTGAATTGGATATATGATTGAATCCGTTCCATGCCGTCCTCATCTTGAATGATTTCTTGGTCGACCCCAATTAATATCATATGATAACGGTCGACATTGGACTGTAAATAAATCATGTTCCCCTTCATTTCATCCGGCTCTTTCATATCATAAGGAAAGGCTTTTTTATCATAGTCCCAATCCAGTTGCTTTCCTGTTTTTGAGGTGACCATTTGGTAATAGGTGAGTAATTCCTTCACGTCCTCAATCGTGACATTGGTTTTCACAGACTCCGGGACTAGTTTGATATAGGCATTTTCAATCATTATTCAGCCTCCTTTTCCCTGTTTTCTTTATAATAGATTAACATTAAATGGATATTTTATATACCTATCTATATGTAACTGTAATTGGGATAATTCCTTCCTCACATTCTCAAACCAGATACATGTTTATGGTAAAAAATGTAATAATAGGTTGACAAACAGCTTTTTTTATTTGTAAAATTTAAACAATTAATACTCTTCCAGGAGTGAGATGAATATGACTATACATGGTATCGATTCAATTGTAGTTGCTACAAAAAAAGGGGCTGTATCGCTTTATTTAAAGTGATGCAGCCCCTTTACTATGTTAAAGGGGTGTAGGGCATGATTCTTACTGGTGAGGATTTAACGGTAAATCTATCAAAAAAGGTCATATTTGAGAAGGAAAAGGTCACCCTCTCCCAAAATGCTCTGGAAAATGTTTTGAATAGCAGGAAAGCAGTCGAAAAAATTGTCTTGGATAAACGCATAATATACGGGATTACGACTGGGTTTGGGAAATTCAGTGATGTATTTATCGATACCGAAGATGTAAAACAACTACAATATAACCTCATCCAATCTCATGCCTGTGGAGTAGGAAGCCCATTTCCCGAAAGTGTTTCCAGAGCTATGCTACTACTTCGGGCAAATGCTCTGGCTAAAGGCTTTTCAGGCGTGAGACTTGAAGTCATCTCTACTTTATTGGCCCTTTTACATGCAGAGATACATCCGGTTATCCCACAGCAGGGATCTCTTGGTGCAAGTGGGGATTTAGCTCCACTTTCACATTTAGCGCTTGCATTAGTGGGGGAGGGAGAGGTCTTTTATAAAGGAGAGATTGTGAATGCTTCCGTGGCCATGAAACTGGAAAGCATTTCACCAATCGAGTTGGAAGCCAAAGAAGGGCTCGCACTAATCAATGGTACGCAGGCCATGACGGCGATGGGGGTGGTGGCCTTTCTGGAAGCGGAAAAAATCGGATGGTTGTCTGAAGCGATTGCCGCGATGACTGTCGAAGCATTAAATGGGATTATAGACACGTTTGATGAAAGGATTCACCTTGCAAGAGGATACCCGGAACAGATCGCTGTTGCCAAGAGAATGAGGAAGTGGCTCGAAGGAAGCAGGCTTACTTCCAGGCAAGGGGAAGTTCGGGTGCAAGATGCATACTCGCTCCGGTGCATCCCCCAGGTCCTAGGGGCCTCCTGGCAGGTATTCGGATATGTAAAAGAAAAATTGCAAATTGAAATGAATGCAGCCACCGATAATCCGCTGATTTTTGATGAAGGTGACCATGTAATATCCGGGGGGAACTTTCATGGACAGCCGATTGCCTTTGCCATGGATTTCTTAAAGTTAGGGGTTGCGGAAGTTGCAAGCATATCGGAAAGAAGGATTGAGCGGCTCGTTAATCCCCAATTGAATGATCTCCCTCCCTTTTTAAGTGCCAGACCTGGACTGGAGTCAGGTGCGATGATCATGCAATATTGTGCAGCATCACTCGTCTCTGAAAACAAGACGCTAGCTCATCCTGCGAGTGTCGATTCCATTCCCTCATCAGCTAATCAAGAGGACCATGTGAGCATGGGGACCATCGCTGCTAGACATGCTTATGCAATAATCCAGAATACATGGAGGGTCTTGGCGATTGAATGCATTACGGCGATGCAAGGCGTTGAATATAGGGGTACAGAATATATGAGTCCGAAGACTTTTCAATTTTATGAAAAGGCCAGGGAAATTGTACCGACCATTAAGTCTGACCGAATGTTTTCCACTGATATTGAAGCCTGTACCACGTGGTTGAAAACGTATGACTTTACGGAATGGATGCATGACTTTTAGATAAGGGGTGAAAAACATGGGAGCTAAGGAACAAAGGGAAATTGTGAACTACAAAGGCTCTACTCTTCATGCGAAGGGATGGATTCAAGAAGCGGCGATAAGGATGCTGATGAACAATCTTGACCCTCAAGTAGCTGAAAATCCAGAAGAACTGGTTGTATACGGAGGGATAGGCAAAGCAGCTCGAAATTGGGAAAGCTATGACAAAATCATGAAAACGCTACATGAATTGGAGACGGATGAAACCTTATTGGTTCAATCAGGGAAACCTGTGGCCGTTTTCAGAACACACCCGGATGCGCCTCGAGTTTTGTTAGCTAATTCCAACCTCGTGCCGGCCTGGGCCAATTGGGATCACTTTCATGAACTCGATAAAAAAGGATTGATGATGTATGGACAAATGACTGCTGGCAGCTGGATTTATATTGGTAGCCAAGGAATCATTCAGGGGACGTATGAAACATTCTCGGAGCTTGCCAGGCAACATTTCCAAGGGTCATTAAAACATACCATCACCTTGACTTCCGGCCTTGGTGGAATGGGAGGAGCGCAGCCGTTAGCGGTTACCATGAATCAGGGGGTCTGTCTCGCCATTGAAGTGGATGAAACCAAAATCGACCGGAGAATAAAAAATGGTTACCTCGATCGTAAAACATCCGATATGGATGAGGCGATTGCCATTGTGAAAAAAGCAAGGCAGGCGGGTGAACCTTTATCCATCGGTCTGCTTGGAAATGCAGCAGATATTTTGCCACTTCTGATTGAACGTGGATTCATCCCTGACGTATTGACGGACCAAACATCCGCCCATGACCCGTTACATGGCTATATCCCTTCAGGAATGACGGTAGCACAAGCCAGACGTTTTCGACAAGATAATCCGAAGGCATATGTTGTTGCCTCTAAACAAACGATAGCCAGCCATGTTAGATCCATGTTGAGTATGCAGGAAAAGGGGGCCATCACCTTTGATTATGGAAACAACATTCGTCAGATGGCAAAAGATGAAGGCGTGGATCAGGCATTTAGTTTTCCAGGCTTTGTTCCGGCTTATATTCGTCCGCTTTTTTGCGAAGGGAAGGGCCCATTCAGGTGGGCTGCCTTATCGGGAGATCCCGAGGATATTTATAAAATTGATGCAGTCTTGCTCGAAGAATTCAAAGAAAACCAGAATCTATGCAATTGGATAAAACTGGCGCAGGAGAAAATTCCCTTTCAAGGCCTTCCAGCCCGAATTTGTTGGCTTGGATATGGAGACAGGGCCAGGCTCGGGAAAATGATTAATGACCTGGTCAAAGCTGGGGAATTGAAAGCGCCGATTGTGATAGGAAGGGATCATTTGGATGCAGGTTCTGTTGCTTCGCCTAATCGTGAAACAGAAGCGATGATGGATGGCAGTGATGCCGTTTCCGACTGGCCAATCTTAAATGCATTAATCAATGCTGTTGGCGGGGCAAGTTGGGTCTCGGTTCATCATGGAGGCGGTGTCGGTATGGGCTATTCGATTCATGCTGGCATGGTGATAGTGGCGGACGGTACGAAGGAAGCGGAAGCAAGGCTTGAGCGGGTACTTACATCAGATCCTGGAATGGGTGTGGTGCGCCATGCTGATGCCGGTTACGAACTGGCGATTATGACAGCCAAGGAAAAGGGAATTCATATGCCGATGTTGGGAGAGAAGTAGATGAGTAGACCCATTTTCATAAAAAACGCGGCCCAATTGATCACACTCGACGGAAAGATGAAAGCCCCCAGGATTAAGGCAGAAATGTCAGACTTGCAAATCATCGAAAATGGAAGCGTCTGGCTCGAAGCCGGAATCGTTCAAGCGGTAGGCAGAACGAGTGATTTACTGGAAAAGTACACGCATCGTCTAGCTCAAGCCGAGACCCTAGATGCAACGGGCAAGTTGGTTACGCCTGGTTTGGTAGATCCACATACCCATTTAGTATTTGCCGGAAGCAGGGAAAAGGAGTTTAATCAACGCCTGGAAGGTGCCACTTACATGGATATCATGAATCATGGCGGGGGCATATATGCGACGACCGAGGCTGTGAAAAAAGCGAGTCACACCCAGTTGCTTGAAGAGAGCTTGGAACGCATGAACGGATTTCTTCTACAAGGGGTGACGACAGTCGAGGCGAAAAGTGGCTATGGCTTGGATTGGAACACGGAGAGAAAACAGCTTGAAGTGGCAAAGTTACTTCATGAACAACATCCAATTGATGTTGTTTCAACCTTTATGGGTGCCCATGCCGTCCCCCTACATTTTAAAGAAAACCCTGAAGTTTTTGTTGATTTAATCATTAATGAAATGATCCCTGCAGTTGCACAAGCTAAATTGGCGGAGTTTAACGATGTATTTTGCGAAGAAGGCGTATTCACCCCCGAACAGGCAAAGAAAATCTTGGAGGCCGGAAAGAAATTCGGACTGAAGGCTAAAATTCATGCGGATGAAATCGAGCCGTATGAAGGAGCGGAGCTTGCGGCTGAATTAGGGGCCATTTCAGCAGATCATTTGCTAGAAGCATCGATTACGGGGATGAAGAAGATGGCAAAAGCGGGGGTGGTTGGTGTTTTACTACCGGGAACAGCCTATTTCTTAATGAAAAAATTCGCCGATGCCAGAAAGATGATTGATCTGGGTGTACCGGTCGCCCTTTCCACGGATTGTAATCCGGGTTCTTCGCCGACGGTATCTCTACCTTTCATGATGAATCTTGCTTGTATGAAGATGGGGATGAGTCCTGCTGAAGCGATAACGGCCGTCACAATCAATGCAGCCCATGCCATTGATCGTGCTGAGGAAATCGGGAGCATCGAAGTCGGCAAAAAGGCGGACATCACGATTTTTGACGTAGATCACTTTGCGAAACTTCAGTATTTTTATGGAGTCAATCACACAGATACCGTCATAAAAAAAGGAAGAGTCGTTGTGAAAGGGGGAGCGCTTGTTGAGTGACGTTCATCTTCAACCGGCAACTTTTACTTGGAGGAAGGAAGCATTCCCGGCAGCCCACCCAGCAAAGGTCCACCAGTGGATTCGGACAATTGATGAGCAGAGAATGGCAGGAGATATGGATGAACCGGATTGTGTCTTTTTTGGGGCCCCACTATCCAGGTCATCCATCAGCCCATCGGGAGCATCGGAGTTCCCTGATTATTTTCGTCGTTCATGGAAAGGCTTTTCTACCTATAACATGGATTATGATGTGGATTTCTCTGGGATGCAGGTATGGGATTTAGGTGATGCACCCATGCATGGAACGGATATCAGCCTTTGTCATCAGTCGATTAGGGAGACATCCGCTGCTGTTCACGATATGTACCGGAATTCCTTGATTGGTGGAATTGGCGGTGATCATTCTACAACAGCCATGCTGGTGAAAGGAATGAAGCAAATCTATCCTGATAGTAAAATAGGTATCCTGCAATTCGATACGCATCTTGATTTGCGGGATCCTTCAGAAAACGGTCCTACTAATGGTACACCCATGCGTCAGTTGATTGAAGCGGGCATTGTCGAGGGAAAGCATATCCACAATATTGGCTTGCATGGGTTTTATAACAACAGGGATTTAATTGACTATGCAAAGAAGAAAGGAGTCAGGTATGTCCCTTTACGATTAGCCAGGAAGCAAGGTCTTGAACAGGTGATAAAAGAGGCATTAGCTCATTTAAATGATCAAGTGGATATGATTTACGTGACGATTGATATGGATGTTCTCGACATGGCGTTTGCTCCTGGTGTTCCAGCAGCGACTACTGGTGGGATGCATCCGGAGGAATTGCTGGAAGCTGTATTTCTTGCCGGAAGCCATGACAAGGTGAGGGCTTTTGATATCGTATGTTTGGACCCGCTCAGGGATACGCTGAACCAGGCAACGGTACAGATGGGTACTTCTGTTTTTCTGACGATGATATGCGGTCTACAAATCAGGGGGGAATAGCAACGCTAATCAGGACTTGTTTTCCTGAAGCCAATGAAAACAATGGGGAATTTCTAATATTGGAATTTATGAAATAACGAATTGGAAAAATCTATATATGACATACTTTATAGCTTGAAATATTAAATGTGCTATATTATAATGAAATAAAGCGGTTACATTAATCGTTTCATGCATACAATATAGAGGAAGGGGTTGTAAAAATGGGAACTATCGTTTGTCAAACTTGCAACAGCACGATTGATCATTTTGAAGATGAAAAAGTAAGTGTACTTTATACACATAATCACAACTGCCACAGCTGTGATACAGCTGCCTCTAAGGAATAGGACATACAACATTGACTGATAATAGATTTTGAGGGTGTTCCAGGAAATATAACCTGGACGCCCTTTTTCCATGAGGGAAGACCCAATTAAGGAACGATTATGATTGTAAACGACGAGTAAAAACCAGAGCGTATGTCTGATTGCTCTGGTTTTTACCGTTTCTTTAATGTTTAATGATCCGTAAGTATTTAATTTCTGGATCCTCAGGACCTTGGACGGGAAGGCCCACCTCGATATTTTTCTGGATATAGGCAATGTTGTCCTCGGTGATCAGTTCGCCCGGTATGAAAATCGGGATCCCAGGGGGATAGACCATAATAAATTCTGCACTGATCTTTCCTACGGATTCCTCGATAGGCACCACCTCGGTTTCCGCATAGAAGGCCTCTCTTGGCGATAGGGCAAGTGGCGGAGTATCGGGAAGCAGGACTTCGATTCTTCCATGATCGGCAGCCCACTCCTTAAATTCTTCCGATAAGTCTTTAAGGGCATTGATTAATATATCCACTTCCGTTATGGAATCCCCTGGGGTGATCAAACAAAGGATATTATATAAATCAGAGAGCTCCACCTCGATATTATGTTTCTCACGCAACCACTTCTCCACGTCATATCCGGTAATGTCCAATTCTTTAATAGAAATGATTAATTTTGTCGGATCATAACTAAAGGCAGCTTTACTCGCCAATATTTCTTTCCCTACACAATATAAATAAGGAATTTCATTGATTGCGTTCCTTGCATATTCAGCAAGCCTTATTGCACCATCGATCATTTCCCTTCCGTTCGTTGCTAGTTGCCTTCTGGCTGTATCAAGTGATGCAAGAAGGATATAGGATGTCGAGGTCGTTGTGAGCATGCTTAAAATTGCCTGGACCCGATTTGCGGAAACCAGTCCGTCCTTTACATTTAAAACGGAACTGCCCGTCATCGAACCTCCAAGTTTATGAACACTCGTAGCTGCCATATCGGCTCCAGCTTGCATGGCGGATAGTGGCAGTTCTTCATGAAAATGAATATGGACCCCATGTGCTTCGTCAACGAGCACCGGCATATGGTAAGTATGTGCCAACTCCACTATACTCTGCAAGTCTGCCGAAATGCCGAAGTAAGTCGGGTTGATTACCAAAAGTCCTTTGGCATCGCTGTGTTCCTTTAGTGTTTTTTCAACGGCTTCTATAGTTATTCCATGGGAGATTCCCAGGTCTTTATCGATTTCAGGATTAATGAAAATGGGAACGGCACCGGAAAATACGATGGCTGACATAACGGATTTATGTACGTTCCTCGGAACGATGATTTTATCTCCGGGTCCGCAGACCGACATGACCATCGTCATGATTGCACCGCTTGTTCCTTGTACCGAAAAGAATGTATGGTCAGCCCCGAAAGCCTCAGCTGCTAGGTCTTGAGCTTTTTTGATTATTCCTTTTGGCTGATGGAGGTCATCAAGTGGGGCAATATTGATCAAATCTATCGATAAGGCATTTTCCCCGATGAAATCACGAAAATCGGGATCCATCCCTTTCCCCTTTTTATGACCTGGAATATGGAATTGAACAGGATTCTTTTTTGAGTGCTGTAACAAAGCAGTATATAAGGGTGTTTCATTCTGTGACAAATTCTTGTAGCCCCTTTTCAATATAATATATAAAAATACTCCATTTACTGCAGTATATTATTCTGCGTGTCAGCCTCTATTAAATCGGGCTGCGAATTATGGGTAGACATAAAACAAAAGAATTATAGCATGTCTAACAATAAATGCCTAGTTATACTTTTAAACCCTAAAATAGCAAGCTAAGGCGAAAGAATCTATGAAACTAGGCAAATGAAATGTATTAGCGATTGTTGAATGAACTTCCTGATATAGGTGAGTTTATGATTTGAATAAATAAACAGTATTTGCCATAATGATTCGTGTAGAGTATTAAAGAATGGACAAGGGGGAAGATGTTCTTGAAATGGAAAACTCGCGTGACTGATTTATTGGGGATACAGTATCCAATTGTGCAAGGGGGATTGGCACACCTTGCCTATGCGGAATTGGCTGCAGCGGTTTCGAATGCTGGGGGTTTGGGACAGGTAACGGCCATGTCGTTGAATGACCCGGATCAATTGGTTCAGGAAATCCGAAAGACAAAAGCTATGACGGATAAGCCTTTTGGCGTCAATTTCGCCATTGGTCAGCATGGCAGGCCCTATGAACATATGCTTGAGGCAGCGATGAAAGAAGGAATTGCCATTGTCTCGGTAACTGGTGGCAACCCTGCTCCATTTCTAGAATTTCTTAAAGATACGCCTGTAAAGAAGCTTGTGCTAGTTGCCGCAAAGAGGCAGGCCGTTAAAGCCGAACAATTGGGTGCGGATGCTGTGATGGTGGTCGGGCAGGAAGGCGGAGGTCATTTAGGAAGGGATGATATCGGTACATCCGTATTGATACCGCAAGTGGTTGACTCCGTGCGCATTCCCGTAATCGCTTCAGGTGGATTCGGGGATGGACGTGGGTTAATGGCTGCATTGGCCCTTGGAGCCGAAGGTATCGAGATGGGTACAAGATTCATTGCTGTCGAGGAATGCGTCCATGCCCATGAATTATATAAAAATGCCTTGGTTTCCGGAACAGAAAATGATACCGTTGTCATTAAGCGTTCAATTGGTGCTCCTGCCCGCGTCATTTCTAATAGCTGGACGGATAAGATTCTTGAAATTGAAAAAGAAAACGGTGGATACGAGCAATTGAAGGATTACATAAGCGGAGAAGCAAACCAAAAGTATATTCATGATGGAATCGAGGACGAAGGCTACGCTTGGGCAGGACAGGTCATGGGGATGATCCATGATGTACCAACGACGGCCCAGCTATTCAAACGTATCATCAGTGAGGCGGAGGCCATTCGCTCAAAGTGGGCTGAGTGAGAAAGTTACCCATTCAACAGGATTTAACTAGAAGGAGTGAATAAGTATGGATTATCAATATCCTATGGATCTTGATTGGTCAACGGAAGAAATCGTCGACGTCATTAAATTTTTTGAAGCAGTAGAGAAAGCTTATGAAAGTAAAATTGAAAAAGAAGCATTCATGAATGCCTATCGCCGTTTTAAGGTGATTGTCCCCGGTAAGGCGGATGAAAAGAGGTATACGGACGAATTCGAATCGGCCAGCACGTATTCTGCCTATCATGTTATTAAGAAAGCGAAAGCTCTTGCAGATGGTGATTGGATTAAAATGAAATAAAATTTTCAATTATTAGAAAACTTTATTGACTTCCTGAAAATTATGTTTTAACATAATAAACAAGAAAAGATAAAGGCAGTGACGAAGAATAGTACCTTAATATTGTTCTGTAGAGAGCCAGTGGTTGCTGAAAACTGGTGAACAAGTTTAAGCGAATGGACTTCCGAGCCCCAAACCGAAACGGATGACGGAGTAGGCTTTGGCGATTATCTCATCGTTAATGGAGACAGGCATGTAATGTTTTTTGTGCCGTAAAGTGAGCTATTATAGCTAATTAAGGTGGTACCACGGGTTCCTCGTCCTTTGGATGAGGGGCTTTTTTGCGTTTTTTTAAAAAGGATAATTAAATCTTTGATTAAGAGTAGTAATCTTTCTTTAGCATCGTCACAGAGAGCCGGATCAGCTGAAAACCGGTACGAAGTAGGAAGATGAATGGACTTATGAGTGGTTTCTTGAAATGAAGTAGGGAAACTCGGTTGCCTCCGTTAAAGGGTGTGCAGGATTATATCCTGCTGTAAGAGGGAAAAAGAGTGATTTTTCCAACTTGAGGTGGCACCGCGGTATTCCGTCCTCTGCAAGCACAATATTTGTGTTTGTAGGGGATTTTTTTATATGTTCCATTTCTGACGATGTTATGACGAAGGATTAAAAAGATAAGCTCCACCTCCTATTCTGACGGCGGGAGAAAAAATAAACGTATAACGTAATTGACATAAAGGGAGGGATTGTTCATGAATTCTTTGAATGAGAAAAAGAAACTTCATTTTAAAATGGAAACAATAGAAGGGGATATTCACACACCAATCTCCATATTTCGCAAATTAAATGATAAGAAAAAATTCCTGCTCGAAAGCTCAAATTCACATCATGATAATGGTCGCTATTCCTATCTAGGGTCCAATCCTTATTTGGAGGTCACTTCATTAGCCAATCAAGTTCACGTCAAGGATTCTGTATCCGGGGAAGAGGAAGTGAAGGAAGCGAACATCATCGAGTTCCTGAAGGATCAACTGTTGGTTGAACTTGAGGGTATCCCGGTGAATATTCCCCCATTTAATGGGGGTGCAGTCGGGTACCTGGGGTATGATGTTATTCGTTTATTTGAAAAGATTGGTGATGTACCCCCTGATCCACTTCAGATGCCAGATGCCCATTTTCTATTCTTTAAGGAATTGTACATATTCGACCATGTCCTGCAAAAGATTCATCTTTTGACTGCCGAAGACGATGGAAAAAAAAGTTTAGCGGATATGAAGGAGAAAATCAATCAACCGAGTAAACCGTCACAAGAATTATCGTCGGAATTTTTGGAATTCGATTCGAACTTCAGTCAGGTGGAGTTCGAGAAAATGGTGCTTGAAGCGAAGGAAGCGATTGTAGCGGGTGAAGTGTTCCAAATCGTGTTATCACAAAGATTCCAGTCTGACTTTGATGGAGAGCCGTTCGATGCATATCGACGACTTCGCTTAGCCAATCCATCACCATACATGTTCTATATTGAGTTTGGAGAATACACCGTTCTGGGTTCTTCGCCGGAAAGCTTAATCAGTGTTTCAGCCGGTATGGTGCATGTGAATCCCATCGCGGGTACACGACCTAGGGGAAAAACGGTTGAGGAAGATAAGGGGTTAGAAAAAAGCTTACTGATGGACGAGAAGGAATTGGCTGAACATAGGATGCTTGTAGACTTGGGAAGAAACGATCTCGGGCGGGTTTGTGAAATTGGTTCGATTCATCTTACGGAAGAAATGGAAATTCAGAGATTTCAGCATGTGATGCATATTGCCTCCAAGATTAGCGGCAAGCTTAGGGAGGAATTTACGAGTTTAGATGCTTTAACGGTCTGTCAGCCTGCTGGGACTGTATCTGGTGCCCCAAAAATCAGGGCCATGGAATTGATCAACGGACTTGAAAACTGTAAGCGAGGCGTCTATTCAGGATCAATTGGATTTATTGGTTTCGGAGGTGACCTGGATATGGCCCTTGCCATACGGACGATGATTATCAAGGAGGGGCATGCCTACGTACAGGCCGGAGCGGGAATTGTATATGACTCGGATCCGAAAACCGAATATGAGGAAACACAGAATAAAGCTCGGGCGTTGATGGAGGTAAATAAAAAATGATTTTGTTGCTTGATAACTATGATTCATTTACTTACAACTTGTATCAATATTTAGGAGAAGTCGAGAAAGATTTGATTGTGAAAAGGAACGATGAAATCACCATTGCTGAAATTGAGGACATGAACCCAACGGCAATCATCATCTCCCCAGGTCCAGGACGACCTGAAGATGCGGGAATGAGTATGGAAATCATTCGTTCCTTTTATAAGAAGCTTCCTATCTTGGGAATCTGTCTTGGTCATCAGGCGATTGGCGCAACTTTTGGTGCGAAAGTGGTTGGAGCACAAGTAATCATGCATGGAAAGACATCGGTTATTGAGCATGATGGGACGGGGGTTTTTGTTAATCAGGAACATCAATTCCCAGTGATGCGTTACCATTCCTTGGTAGTTGAGAGGGAAAGCGTGCCTCCTGAGTTACTAGTTACGGCGAATGCGTTGGACGATGGAGAGATCATGGCATTGAAACACCGGGATTATCCGCTGTATGGTCTCCAATTTCACCCTGAATCAATTGGAACAAAGATTGGCAAAGAACTGTTACATGAATTTTATAAGATTGCGGATGCATATCAATTAGAGAAGGAACAATCCATTTTATAATTTTAAAACGAGTGGGGGAGTCAGTTGTGAAGGAGTATTTAGTGAAGTTAGCAGAGCGTCAAACATTGACGGAAGATGAGATGAGTAGAGCAGCCCAAGCGTTATTTTCTACAGATATTACAGAAAGCGAGATGGCGGCTTTTCTTATAGCATTAAAAGCAAAAGGAGAAACGGCGGGAGAAATCGCCAGTCTGGTCAGGGTCATGCGAAAAAAAGCAAGAAGTGTACATTCGACTAGTTTAAACGTGATGGATAATTGCGGGACAGGTGGAGATGGCTCACAAAGCTTCAACATCAGTACCACTTCTGCATTTGTTCTGGCCGGTGCCGGAGTAAAGGTTGCCAAACATGGAAATCGTAGCATTTCGAGTAAGACGGGAAGTGCGGATGTTTTGGAAGAGCTAGGGGTCAATTTATACCTTGAACCTGGAATGGTGAAAGAACTGCTGGAGGAAAACGGCATCACTTTCTTGTTTGCGCCGTCACTCCATCCAAACAGCGCCCGGATTATGAAAGTGAGAAAAGAATTGAAGATCCCAACTGTCTTTAATTATTTAGGTCCATTAACAAATCCAGTGCAACTCGAAACGCAACTATTGGGAATTAACCGTCGGGATATGCTTGAGCTATTTGCCGAGGTGCTCCACAAATTAGGCAGAAAACGTGCGGTTGTCATCCATGGAGCAGGTTCTATGGATGAAGCAAGTCTACAGGGAGAAAATTCTCTCGTCCTTTTGGAAGAAGGGGACATCATCCCCTTTACCCTGAATCCGGAAGAAGTGGATTTGCCCATCTACGGAAATGAGGAAATTCGTGGAGGAGACGCTAAGGAAAATGCTGATATTATGCTACGTGTCTTAAAAGGAGAGAAAGGGGCTTACCGGGATACCGTTTTGTTGAACGCAGGGCTGGGATTATTCGCCCATGGAACGGCGCCCACAATTAAAAAGGGCATTTCTCTGGCCAAAGATAGCCTAGACAGCGGTTCAGCTCTTGCGAAATTAGAAAATTTAATTGCCTATGGCAACCGTAATAAGGTGGTAATGTAAATGGAAAATATTTTAACGAAAATCATCGAAAGGAAAAAAGTGGAGGTTGCCCATTATAAAGAAGGAAGCGGCTTTCCACAGTCGGAGGCGGTCCGTTCAACAAGGCCATCGCTAGTGGAATCTTTGAAAACAGCCGCCTCCATTTCGGTTATAGCAGAAATAAAACGTGCTTCTCCGTCAAAGGGTAAGATAAACATGGATGTTGACCCCAACAATCAAGCCCTATCTTATGAAAAAGGGGGAGCTGCTGCCATATCCGTTTTGACTGACGAGTCTTTCTTTAAAGGAACGATCGATGATTTACGAAACGTGAGCCAACTTGTCAAAATCCCTAGACTCTGTAAGGACTTCATCATTGATGAAATCCAGATTGACCGGGCCTACCATGCAGGTGCGACCATTATTCTTTTAATTGTGGCAGCTCTTTCGAAAGAGCGCCTACATGAGTTGTATCAATATGCAAAAAGTAAAGGGCTCGAAGTATTAACTGAAGTCCATGATGAATCAGAGCTAAAACAGGCGGTGGACCTCGGAGCAGAATTGATTGGGATCAACAATAGAAATTTAAAAACATTCGAAGTGGACCTGGCTGTAACGGAACGGCTTGCGAAACTGCTTGATCCGAACATTCATATGATTATCAGTGAAAGTGGAATCAAAACGAAAGCAGATGTCCTGCGTGTGAAAAAAGCGGGTGCCAGGGGGATTTTAGTGGGTGAAACCTTGATGACTTCCACCAACCTTTCGGATACGATGAATGAACTTCAAGTGAACTTTTAAGAGGTAAGGAGAAAAATATGTTCGTCAAAATTTGTGGATTGAAAACATTGGAGGATGTCCAATCGGCTGTAGGGGCAGGTGCTGATTTCATCGGGTTCATTTTTGCAGAAAGCAGCCGGAAAGTCCAACCTGAGGTGGTGCGTGAAATTGGACGAAACCTTCCTGGACATGTGAAAAAAGTAGGGGTGTTTTCTAATCAGGCCGAACGGGATGTGATTAGGACGGCTGGCATCGCTGGATTGGATTATATTCAGCTGCACGGAAACGAGTCTACTAGTTTTGCCGAAAGGATGCCGCTACCTGTCATTAAGGCATTCGCCATACATTCAGAAGAGGACCTTGAAAACCTTAACGATTATCCCGCTGAGTATCTTCTGGTCGATTTGCCGAAAGGTTCCTCGGGAAAAGGAATGACATTAGATTGGGATATGCTCCAAAAAGCCAAGCTTCCACTGGACAAGGTTATTCTTGCAGGTGGCTTAAATCCGGATAATGTGGATAAAGCGATTTTGGCCGTATCCCCATTCGGGGTTGATGTCGCTAGTGGTGTGGAGATTGATGGGGTGAAGGACGCAACAAAAATAAAGGCATTTATAAGGAAGGCAAAAAATATACAGGAGAAGAGGAATGAATAGATGAGTACGTATACACAACCTGACCAAACTGGACACTTCGGGGCATATGGTGGCCGTTTTGTCCCTGAAACCTTGATGGCTGCAATCACTGAACTTGAAGAGGTCTATGAACAATCAAAAAATGATCCGGATTTCCAAAAGCAGCTATCCTATTACCTGACTCAATACGTTGGTCGGGAAACACCTCTTTATTTTGCTGAGAACCTGACGAAACTTGCAGGTGGTGCCGATATCTACCTGAAACGTGAGGATTTGAACCATACAGGTGCCCACAAAATAAATAATACGATAGGCCAGGCTTTATTGACTCAAAAAATGGGCAAGAAAAAGGTCATAGCCGAAACAGGTGCAGGACAGCATGGCGTAGCGACGGCGACAGTCTGTGCTTTATTGAAGCTCGAATGCATCATCTTCATGGGTGCAGAAGATATCAGAAGGCAGAAATTGAACGTATTCAGAATGGAATTGTTAGGGGCAAAGGTTGTTTCCGTTACACAAGGGAGCTCCACTTTGAAGGATGCAGTAAATGAAGCATTACGATACTGGGTTGCAAATGTAGAGGACACTCACTACATTATGGGTTCTGTCCTCGGTCCACATCCGTTTCCCGTCATTGTTCGCGATTATCAAAGCGTCATTGGCAATGAAACAAAGCGCCAGTATTCAGACTTGGTAAATGGGCTTCCTGATGCAGTGGTCGCTTGTATTGGGGGTGGCAGTAATGCAATGGGCATGTTTTACCCTTTCATAGAGGATGAAACGGTGAAGTTATATGGAGTGGAAGCTGCAGGTCATGGTCTCCATACACCATTACATGCTTCAAGTTTGACTAAGGGAAGGCCCGGCGTGCTTCACGGGGCATTCATGTATGTCTTGCAAAACGAAGACGGCCAAATCCAGGAGGCCCATTCGGTCTCAGCGGGGTTGGATTATCCCGGAGTAGGACCGGAACACAGTTACCTAAAGGATACGAATCGGGTCACATATACTTCCGTTACTGATCAGGAAGCCTTGGATGCCCTTGTATTGCTTTCAAGGGAAGAAGGGATTATTCCAGCTTTAGAAAGCTCTCATGCCCTTTCTTATGGGTTAAAACTGGCAAAAGAAATGGAAAAAGGGACAGGGTTGGTCATTTGCCTCTCTGGTCGTGGTGATAAGGATGTTGAACAAGTCCAATCCATTTTAGGGGGCAGCGATCATGAATAAGTTAACGAAAGTGATGCAAGATTGTGTGAACAAGGGAGAAAAGGCGTTCATCCCCTATATCATGGCAGGCGATGGAGGTTTGGATCGATTAAAAGGCCAGCTGATGTTCCTAGAAAAAAACGGGGCAACCGCTGTTGAATTGGGCATACCATTTTCTGATCCAGTTGCTGATGGGCCGGTTATTCAACAGGCCGGGATTCGTTCTTTGGAGAAGGGCACGACTTTGAAGGATATTTTGAAAAAGGTAACGGAAATCAAAAACGATGTGAATATCCCGATTATACTAATGGGGTACACCAATTCCATCATGGCATATGGTCTAAAGGAGTTTATAGAGGATTGCCTTCATGCTGGAATTGCAGGATGTATCATTCCTGATTTGCCGATTGAAGAAGAAACGGTGTTTTCATCCATCAAAACAGCGGGGATCACACTGATTCGACTTGTGACCCTCACGTCTTCAAGGGATCGAATCACGGAGATTACAGCAGGAGCTGAAGGCTTTATCTACGCAGTTACGGTAAAGGGTATCACGGGTACCCGTGATACCTTCGGGGGCGATGTCGGTGAATATCTTAAACAGGTAAAAGAACTGAGCCCTGTCCCGGTTCTTGCCGGGTTTGGCATCTCAACGCCCGAGCATGTAAGGAATGCGATTCAATCCTGTGATGGGGTCATCGTCGGAAGCAAGGTCATAGAATGCTTTGAAACGGGAAAAGAGGAGCACATCACCGAGCTCATCAGCGCAAGTAAAATATTGGTTCAAAAATAAAAGCACGGAGGTACCTATAAAGGCACCTCCGTGCTTCCATCGTTTTGTCTATATTTTGTAGATATACGTCATATTACGACATAAGCGTTTATTTTAATTGATATAGGGGTAAAAGATGTTCAAACGCATCTTGAATGATTTGGATGAATTCATCTTCTTTTAATTGAATGGCCTCTTCGCGGGGGATTTGTATTCCGCAAAGGATCTCGGCCTTCTTGACCGTTTGCAAACGGGAAAACATGGAGTGTAAATCTTCACTAGAAAGCCCTTCATGTGGAATGACTTCAGGCTTTGTGTGGTCCATTGACCAAACGTAGTCAGAAGGGATATTTTCTTTTAACCGGTTAATGTTTTTCTCAAGATGCTGTCCTATTTCTACCTTATTGGGGGCCTCATAAATGACGGCGTACCATATGAACAAATGTGTCTCCCATAAACCTATCTGAAAATGGGGCATCATTTTATAGCCCCGGCTATTTGCGGCAAAAGCAACCCATGTATCGTTAGGAGGGTTCACTTTCCGTCTGGCATGCCTTGCTACATGAGGAAACATTTCTTCACCAGTCATGATAGATAGCTGATGTGAAAAATGTTCGCCCAATGCATGAAGCTTAGGTTGTATCTTTTCTTTTAAAGCTTCCATTCGCGGTTCTAATCCATCAATTTTAAATACGTTAAAATCATCAGAAGTGAAACTTAATAATTTCATCATTTATCTCTCCTACCGTAAATATCTGCACATATTGTAGCATAAGTATAAGGTAATTTCGAAAATAGCGTTTTGTAACTTGATTTCAAATAAATTGATGGGTAAGAACACAAATTAGTTGCTATTTGTTGGTGGAAGACATATGATAAAATAAAATTAAATTCTGAAAATTAAGTTTATTGATGAAGGGAGAATGTTAATTATGAAACAAGTCATGAACCAAGCATTAAAAGCTAAAGAAGTAGAAAGACATAGAGCTGCAGTGTTAAGAATGGAAATGGACTATGAATTAGCAACCCTTTTTGAAGCGATCAGTGAAGAAAACGATCAGATGAGGTCACTATGCAAGCAAAGATTAGAGCGTATCCGTTTGGAGTTGCTAAAGCTTAAGGCTTTGTAAATGAATAGTTGTAAAGATCAATAAGGAGCATATGAATTAAATGGATAATGAAATCTATAATAGTTGAACGGACACTTATTTTTTTAGAAAATAATGTGTCCGTTTTTCATTATATACCTGAAGTGTTCCCAATAGCGGATTTGAATATTTCTATTGAGGAATAAAGGAAAGAAGTCTTGATGTGGTGGACTGTTCATTTAAGTGGATTGAATTTTAAATTTTTAAAAAGCTTAAAATATGAAGATGTTAAAAACTTGAAGTCATGGTATATTTGCATTACTCTTTAGAATATCTATTTAATGTAGTTTTGATGACAAAGGACGGGATATTATGATGGCATCGGTTAAAGAAATGGATACATATGCGAAGGTATGGATGAGGGAAGCGGGGGTCAAGCTTCGGGCGTCCTTTGAAACCAAGCTGAATATCGAGGAAAAAACGAATCCTAATGATTTGGTAACGAATATGGATAAGGCAATAGAAAAATTCTTTGTTGAACATATAAATGAAACATTTCCTGACCATCGTATTTTTGGAGAAGAGGGTATGGGGAATCAGATAAAGGATTTAAAGGGGACGGTGTGGATTATTGATCCCATCGATGGTACATTGAACTTTATCCACCAACAGCGGAATTTTGCCATTTCTCTCGGTGTATACCAGGATGGCATCGGGAAAATCGGCATGGTCTATGATGTTGTGCATGATGAATTATACCATGCTGTTAAAGGGCAGGGAGCTTTTATGAATGAACAAAGGCTTGCCCCGTTAGAGGAAGGTTCTGTCAGTACATCCATTCTATCGATGAATGCGAGTTGGGTAACGGAAAACCGCCGAATCGATCCAAACCTCCTTGCCCCGCTTGTCCGTGATGTCAGGGGAACACGATCATACGGATCAGCTGCACTGGAACTTGCTTTCGTAGCTGCTGGACGCCTGGATGCTTATATAACGATGCGCCTTATGCCATGGGACTTTGCTGGAGGGGCGTTACTTATTGAAGAGGTTGGTGGGGAAGTGACCAACATTAAAGGGGAGGAATTGAACTTCCTATCAGGAGATTCTCTTTTTGTTTCTAAACCTGGTCTACATAAGGAAGTATTCGAACGATACTTGTCGGATAATTCAAGAAAGTAGTGAACGATATGCAGGAAAAACCTTTAATGGAAAATAAATTTTCGGAGTATAAAGTTATAAATAAAAAAACTCGCTATCAGCAGCGAGTTTTTTTATTTATAACTTTCCTGCTTCACGCAGTTTTTTCTTTTGAGAGAAGCCATACCCCATTATTCCGCATAGCACAACGATTGCAGCTACTATTCCGAGTATGCTCTTTATCGCGATAAAGATGCCAATGGAGCCAATACTTGCTGTAGCCAGTATCGCTAAAATTAAGAAATTCCATTTAATATTCATTAAAATCACCCCTAATAATTCTATTGTACATAATTTCGTTATTTGTTTCTACCATGTTTGTGATATAATATGTAAGTTAATACTAGTGATACGTTAAACACCAAATTTTTTTAGGAGTGAATTTTTTGAAATTAAGAGAAAATATTCGTAATATAGCCATCATTGCCCACGTCGATCATGGTAAAACAACTTTAGTGGATCAGTTGCTTAAGCAATCTGGTACTTTCCGTGAAAACGAACACGTTGAAGAACGTGCGATGGATTCTAATGCTATTGAAAAAGAACGCGGAATTACGATTCTTGCGAAAAATACAGCAGTTCAATATCAAGACACAAGAATTAATATCTTGGATACACCTGGTCATGCTGACTTTGGTGGTGAAGTAGAACGGATCATGAAAATGGTCGATGGCGTTTTACTTGTTGTCGATGCTTATGAAGGTTGTATGCCTCAAACACGTTTCGTGTTGAAAAAAGCTTTGGAACAAAAAATCACGCCTATCGTTGTCGTGAATAAAATTGATAAAGACTCTGCTCGTCCAGATGAAGTTGTCGACGAAGTTATCGACTTGTTCATCGAACTTGGCGCTGAAGAAGAACAATTAGACTTCCCAGTAGTCTTCACTTCAGGTATTGCTGGAACAGCAAGCTTGGATTCAGATCCTACTAAACAAGAAAAAGACATGACTCCATTATTCGAAACAATTATCGAAACGATTCCTGCTCCAGTCGATAACTCAGAAGAACCACTGCAATTCCAAGTGGCTTTACTTGATTACAACGACTATGTAGGACGTATCGGTGTTGGTCGTGTATTCCGCGGAAAAATGCACGTGGGACAACAAGTTTCATTGATGAAGCTTGATGGATCAGTTAAGCAATTCCGTGTAACGAAAATCTTTGGTTATATCGGCTTGAAAAAAGTTGAAATCCAGGAAGCTGTTGCTGGTGACCTAATCGCCGTTTCCGGTATGGAAGATATCAACGTCGGTGAAACGGTTTGCCCAGTAGAGCATCCTGATGCGCTTCCAATCCTACGTATCGATGAGCCAACATTACAAATGACTTTCCTTGTAAACAACAGCCCATTCGCAGGACGTGAAGGTAAATTCGTAACGGCTCGTAAAATCGAAGAGCGTTTGAAAAGCCAATTGCAAACAGATGTAAGCTTAAGAGTAGAAAATACTGATTCTCCGGACGTATGGATTGTTTCTGGTCGTGGAGAGCTTCACCTTTCTATCCTGATTGAAAACATGAGACGTGAAGGCTATGAGCTTCAAGTTTCGAAACCGGAAGTTATCGTTCGTCTTATTGATGGCGTACGTTGCGAGCCAGTTGAACGTGTTCAAATCGATGTTCCAGAAGAGCATACTGGTGCTATCATGGAATCCATGGGTGCACGTAAAGGCGAATTGTTAGACATGGTCAATAGCGGAAGCGGTCAAGTTCGTTTACTATTCACGATTCCAGCCCGTGGACTTATCGGTTATTCTACTGAGTTCTTAACAATCACTCGTGGTTACGGTATCATGAACCATTCATTTGACAGCTACCAACCAATGGCACAAGGCCAAGTTGGCGGAAGACGTCAAGGTGTATTAGTATCTATGGAATCAGGAAAAACAACACAATACGGTACTATGCAAGTAGAAGACCGTGGTGTCATTTTTGTTGAACCAGGTACTGACATTTATGAAGGTATGATTGTCGGCGAACATAATCGTGATGCAGATTTAACAGTTAATATCGTTAAAGCAAAACAAATGACAAACATGCGTTCAGCAAATAAGGATCAAACTTCTTCAATGAAGAAACCAAGAATCATGTCTCTTGAAGAAGCACTTGAGTATTTGAACGATGATGAGTATTGTGAAGTAACTCCTGAATCAATCCGTCTTCGTAAGAAAATTCTTGATAAAAACGAACGTGAAAGAGCAGCTAAAAGAAAAAAAGTGGCTGTTGAAGAAAAATAATTAGCTAGAGGAGGAGTAAAGATTGGATATCCAAGAGCGATTATCATTTTTTGCAGCGTTGTACAGAGTGGATGAGAACCCTGAAGCGGGAATGTGGTATTTGTATTTAACAATCTTTGGATTATGCATCCTTGTCTATCAGCTAGGTTTCGCCAAAAAGCTACCTTTGCTCAAAAATGTGATTATCTATGCGGTAATGGCACTTGGATGTACCCTTCTTTCTTTCTTCGCTGTGTTTCTCCCAATGGGGGAAGCGTTAGTCATAGCATCTCTTGTCCTTGGAATTTATAAGATTCGTCTTCATAATTCGAAAAAAGAAGAACAGGCTTGAGTGAGCTATGAAATCATTACAAGATGCTTTATACAATTGGCTGACGATAAGAGTTGTTTGTGATGAAATGCCCGATGATACAGCCGCACGAGAAACAGAAATGTTTTTTATGCAGATGCTTCAGAACGACCACCAGGTGAGGATTGATTCCGTTACAAAAACAGAACCTTTTTATTTTGTTGAATATAAAGTAGGAGACGAAATGAAAAAGCAACGTTTCCCGATTGAATTAATTGATATCATGTTGGATCAGATACAACTTGAGCCAGATAAGTATAAAAATATCGAGTAATACAAAAATGACCGTGCGGTTTTCCGCACGGTCATTTTTGTATGGACAATGGAAGGAACAGAGAATAAATAAAATGTGCAAGTGCCCACAATAAGAATGTGAACAAGTCAAAAGAAGGAATAACCATGGTTTTAGAAAGGAAAGCCAATGGAAAATAAAGCAGGATGGCAGGAATGATGAATAAATTAGCAAAGGCAAATCGCTTCACAATCTTTCTTTTTTGAATAATATAGGCATAGCCATAAGTAAGGAAGATTGATATAAATAAATGAAAAGAAAATAGCCATGCTTCATTCCAAGGGATTTCCCCAAAAATAGGAATGAAATCCACGTTCAATAAAAGCTGATACACTTTTATTCCTGAGGACACTTCAATCCATTTCGTTATAAAGCCAAGTAATAATCCATTGAACAGACCAATCAGGAGTATCCGATTGAACGATTTACCATTCATCTTCTTTTTTTATCGTGCGGTAGAGATGAAAATTGCCTGTGGCAATCCGTTCATTCGTACGTTCTTCAATGCGTTGTTTACATATATCGCACATGTAGGTATGTATAGGACGGTTACGTAGCTTCTTAGCTTCTGGACTATCATCTGGTATGTCTTCGATTTGATCGCATATTACGCATTTTACCTTCATAATTATTGAACCTCACTTCGATTTCAGTATGTGTTTAAGTATACCAATAATTTCATGCCAAAACGAGGATAAAGTACAAGTCTCCCGTGTGGGATTTGCAATTGTACATAAGAAAAAACCCGAAGAAGATTCCACGGGGTGAAAAGGTTAATCTTTATGATGATTGGACTGTTCGTTTTGTTCTTTTTCTAATTGTTTTCTGTCATCTTGATTATGGGGCGAGTTCCCTTGATCATCCGTAACCTTTGCAGGGGTAGGTGTCAAGGTGTCACCAGGTACCTCAGGTATGACTCTGCTTGTGATATCTGCCAACTCATTTAATATCCCCCTTACTGGTTCGCCATTTTTAATGTCTGCTGCAACTTCTTTGATTCGTGCATTTAAATCTGGATCGGCTACGACAATCGCATAGGCACCATGAGGATCATTCTTTAATGTCTCTCCAACCGAGTATTTAACGGTTCCGACTTGTGAGCGTTCGATGTCCGCGTCGATATCAATCCCCACCAGGGCGTATTTCCCAATTACAACTGCGGTGGCATCATTCACTTCAGGTACTGATTGAGCCAGATTCGTTAGCCTTTTGGATGTTTCTTGTCCGGTCCTGCGATCGCTTTCCTGAATGGTCGAGTTATGAACTTGGGTTAAGCCGTTTTTAGCCTGGTCTTTTGAATCGTCACTTGCATGATCCGTCGAACAACCTGACATCAGTAAGAGTGCAGCCAATGAAAAAATTTGTTTGCGCAAGAGTTCCGTCTCCTTTTTACTCGTAGAATTCATTGATCATATTGTGTATTTGGCATCTTTATATCAAGGAAGATTTCTTTATAGTCTGTAATTGTTCTTCTATCTTTATACAAAGGAACATATATTTTATCAACAGTCTCGTCCGCTACATAACTGCTAAGAGCAGTCATTGTTAGGTATATCCGATAAAGAGCAGGCAGGAGGCGTCATATTGGACAAAATCTATGTTTTAGATACGAATGTCCTGTTGCAGGATCCGTATTCTATTTATTCATTCGGGGTTAATGAAATCGTCATTCCAGCAGTTGTATTAGAAGAATTGGATTCTAAGAAAAGGTATATGGATGAAATCGGAAGGAATGCAAGGCAGGTTTCGAAATTAATTGATCATTTTCGGGAAAAAGGGAAACTACACCAGAGTATCCCGCTTCATAATGGAGGAAGTTTACGAATAGAACTTAATCATCGTTCTTTTCATGAACTACAGGAAATTTTTGTCGAGAAAACAAATGATAATCGAATATTGGCGGTTGCTAAAAATTTGTCATTGGAAGAAGAGACGAAGGAAGAGGGGAAGACGGTCATCCTCGTTAGCAAAGATACACTAGTGCGTGTAAAGGCAGATGCTATCGGACTTGAGGCAGAAGACTTTTTAAATGACCGTGTCGTTGAATTGGACCATGTCTATGGTGGATATAAAGAGATATTTGTTTCAATTGACAACCTAAATAAATTTTATGAAAAAAGTTATTTAGAACTTGAAGAGTTGTCAGAAGATCAATACTATCCCAATCAATTTCTCCTCATGAAGGATACATTAGGAAGCTCAGCCTCGGCGATTGGGATCATCAATGAAAACTGTAAGACTGTTAAGAAGTTGATGTATGAAGGGGAACATATATGGGGAATTAAGCCTAGGAATGTTCAACAAACGATGGCTTTGGATTTGTTGCTTCGTTCAGATGTACAGCTTGTGACACTAATTGGTAAGGCGGGCACTGGGAAAACGTTACTTGCTTTGGCAACAGGCTTGTTGCAAACAGAGGATTTAGCCCATTATAAGAAGCTTCTTGTCGCAAGGCCAATTGTACCGGTCGGTAAAGATATTGGTTATCTGCCTGGAGAAAAGGAAGAAAAATTGAAGCCGTGGATGCAGCCTATATTCGATAATCTGCAATACTTGTTCAATACCAAGAAACCAGGAGAATTGGATGCCATTCTAGCAGGGATGAGTTCGATTGAAGTAGAAGCCCTGACGTATATCAGGGGAAGGAGCATACCGGATCAATTCATCATCATTGATGAAGCACAGAATCTGACGAAACATGAGGTAAAGACTATCTTAACAAGGGTAGGGGAACGAAGCAAAATCGTGTTGATGGGAGATCCAGAACAAATTGATCATCCATATTTAGATGAATATAATAATGGCTTGACGTATGTAGTCGAAAAATTCAAGACGGAACGGATTGCTGGGCATGTCAAGCTGATAAAAGGGGAAAGATCTACATTGGCACAGCTTGCTGCAACGCTTTTATAAATAAAAAAATGGCACGGGGAAAATCCCCTGCCATTTTCTAGAGTATTGCTATTGGCGAGCTTATTTGACTGTAAAAGACGTGACATACTTGATTGGATTATTGATATTACTTCCATCACCAAAATAAATTTCCATGGGACCACCTTCAGACACTTTAAGTGGTTGTCCATCCTTTGAAAACCCGATGAAAAATTTCATGGCATCTTCTAGCGGAAACGCCAATTCTTTGCCTTCTGAAGTAACGATAACTTCGGTTGCATCATCAGCGGGTTCGGCATTTTTTAAAAAAGGTTCAAACAGAATGCCAAAAGAACCTTCAAGCAATCGTTGTTTCTCAAATTTCCGTTCTGTTTTTATTGTAGGGGGTAGAACCGCTCCCTCTTGAATTTCTTTTTGCCAATGTCTAGAAGCTTTCTTAGTATAATCTTCTAGTTCATTGATCTGTACTCTTTCTTCACTGAAATATGTATCAATCTCAATTTTACGGTCATCGAAGATCCATACTCCAGGGTCTATTGTAAGAGGATATTTCACATTTCCGTTAATAAACACGATGGATTCCAAATATCTCATTCCTTCCTTTGCTCACATACATGTACAATTATAATCAATTACAGGAGAATTGTCACATTATCGAGCATGCATCGGCACAATTCTTCCAGGTTTCGTTATTCATTTAGTTTGTCAATATCCTTGCTTTTTAAGACAACTAAAGGTAGAATTTAAAGATAAGATTTAATCGCTCTGAGCGGGGGGATTTAACATGGCATCTGAAATGCTTGTCAATCATCGAGAAAAAGCTTTTGCTTTATTAAAGGCAGATGCTGACAAGATTCTAAAATTGATAAAAGTTCAAATGGAGAATCTCACTATGCCTCAATGTCCTTTATATGAAGAGGTACTGGATACTCAAATGTTTGGTCTATCACGGGAAATTGATTTTGCTGTACGATTAGACCTAATAGAGGAATTGGAAGGCAAATCTCTTTTAGAGACACTCGAAAGGGAATTGTCAGTATTACATGAAGCATCATTAAAAAAATAATATATAGCACATACTAACTCAAACAAATCTCGATGATTGTTTGAGTTTTTTATTTGTATACATAATCAAATGAATAGGTTATACTTATTTTAAAAGTGTTATACTAATAGGACGGAACATTCTTTGTTTAGTCCTTTTTATGTTTTTATATTAGTAATGATGTATCAAATTCATTCACAACATTTAATATTATACAAAACTTGAATACGGTTGCTGATCCAATGGCACTAAGACAAAAAGTGGATTGAAAAATACTTTTAAATATAAACGAAAGAATTTTTTATTTTTTTATTGTATTCAGTTTATTTTAGTATTATGGTTATATTAATTACTTATTAAAGTGAAAAGTACGAAAAGTTGGTATATCATAATAATAGTAATTATTTAAAAATTTTGCTTTATTCTTTTTCATTATTCACTTAATGAAATGGACGTTTAAGTTATCTCTATTAATGGAGAATGAAAAGTTGTGATATCTCTCACACTTTTTTTCTATATATTTATAAAAATACATATTGATTAGGGTGGTAGCAATGGTTAAACGTATAGAAAAGGTACTTGCGGCAAATCGCGGGGAAATTGCGATTCGAATTTTTCGGGCATGTACGGAATTAGACATTTGTACAGTTGCAATCTATTCCAAGGAAGATTACGGATCCTATCACCGCTATAAGGCTGATGAAGCATATCTGGTTGGTGAAGGTAAAAAGCCAATCGATGCATATTTGGATATTGAAGGGATTATTTCAATTGCCAAAATGAGTGGAGTTGACGCTATTCATCCTGGTTATGGCTTCCTTTCAGAAAATATAGATTTTGCTAAACGTTGCGAAGAAGAGGGAATTATCTTCATCGGACCTGAATCAAGGCATTTAGATATGTTTGGGGACAAGGTAAAAGCTAGAACACAAGCTGAACTGGCTGGTATTCCGGTCATTCCAGGCAGTGATGGACCAGTAACAAGCGTGGAAGAAGTAAAAGAATTCGGTAAGAAGTATGGCTTCCCCATTATTATAAAAGCCTCACTTGGTGGAGGCGGACGCGGCATGCGTATTGTCGAAAAACTTGAAGAAACCGAAGAAGCATACAATCGCTGTAAATCTGAAGCGAAAGCAGCCTTTGGGAATGATGAAGTATACGTAGAGAGATACATTAAAAATCCAAAGCATATCGAAGTTCAAATCTTGGCAGATTCTCATGGTAATACCGTTCATTTATATGAACGTGACTGCTCGGTGCAAAGACGTCATCAAAAAGTCGTTGAAGTTGCTCCTTCAGTTTCGCTTCCGGAGAGCCTTAGAGAAGAGATTTGCGAGGCTGCCGTCAAATTGGCCAAAAATATCGACTATGTCAATGCTGGGACAGTGGAGTTCCTTGTGGCAAATGGTGAATTTTATTTCATTGAAGTCAATCCAAGGGTTCAGGTAGAGCATACCATTACCGAAATGATTACAGGAATCGATATTGTCCAATCGCAAATCATGATTGCCGAAGGCCATGAACTACATGGTAAAAAGATCGCCATTCCAGAACAAGCGGGCATTAAAACAAATGGGTATGCAATCCAATCAAGGGTAACAACCGAAGATCCGTTGAATAATTTTATGCCTGACACTGGAAAAATGATGGTTTACCGTTCGGGTGGAGGATTTGGCGTACGTCTGGATGCAGGTAATGGATTCCAAGGTGCAGTGATTACCCCATATTATGATTCCTTGCTAGTCAAGCTTTCAACACATGCACTATCATTTGAGCAGGCTGCTTCCAAAATGGTGCGTAACCTGAAGGAATTTAGGATTCGAGGAATTAAAACAAACATCCCATTCCTTGAGAATGTTGTCAAACATAAGAATTTCATTACGGGCGAGTACGATACTTCATTTATCGATTCAACGCCTGAATTGTTTAACTTCCCAGTCAGAAAAGACCGTGGAACAAAAATGCTTTCATATATCGGCAATGTAACGGTGAATGGTTTTCCAGGTGTGGAAACGAAGAAAAAACCGGTCTTTGACCCAGCACCGATTCCGGATGTCAAGAATCTGCCGCTTACTCCAGGTACGAAGAATATTCTAGACGAACGAGGAGCAGAAGGCCTGGTTAACTGGATTAAGGAACAGAAAGAAGTATTAATTACGGATACGACTTTCCGTGATGCACATCAATCATTATTGGCTACAAGAATTAGATCAAAGGATATACTGGACATTGCAGAGCCTACAGCAAAATTACTTCCAAACCTATTTTCCATGGAAATGTGGGGCGGGGCAACGTTTGATGTAGCCTATCGCTTCTTGAAAGAAGATCCATGGGAGCGTTTGTTAAGTTTCAGGAAAAAAGCGCCTAATGTCCTGTTACAAATGCTTTTAAGAGCTTCCAATGCAGTGGGTTATAAAAACTATCCCGACAATGTCATACAGGAATTCGTTGAGAAATCAGCGGCGGCGGGTATTGATGTCTTCCGGATCTTCGACAGCTTAAACTGGGTAAAAGGGATGGAAGTGGCTATTGATGCTGTCCGCCAATCTGGTAAAATTGCCGAAGCGGCCATTTGTTACACAGGTGATTTGAATGATTCATCGCGCAGCAAATATAATATAGAATACTATAAAAACATGGCGAAGGAATTGGAGCATGCAGGTGCTCATATTCTAGCTATCAAAGATATGGCAGGTCTTTTGAAACCGGATGCGGCTTACCGTCTTGTATCGGAATTGAAGGAAACGACTTCTCTACCTATTCATTTGCATTCGCATGATACGAGCGGAAATGGTATCTTTACGTACTCAAAAGCCATTGAAGCAGGAGTGGATATTGTGGATACGGCGATTGGCTCGCTTGCAGGCTTAACTTCGCAGCCAAGTATTCAAACCCTTCATTATGCACTGGAGGGATCGGGTAGACAGCCTAAACTTGAAGTGGATTCACTTGAACGTCTAGGAGAGTATTGGGGAGAGGTACGGAAGTTCTATAAAGACTTCGAAAGTGGCATGAATGCACCCCACACGGAAGTTTATAAGCATGAAATGCCAGGTGGACAGTATAGTAATCTACAACAGCAGGCTAAAGCAGTAGGTCTTGGAGATCGTTGGCATGAAGTGAAGGAAATGTATCGACGCGTCAATGTCATGTTCGGAGATATCGTTAAAGTGACACCATCTTCAAAAGTTGTAGGCGACATGGCCTTATTCATGGTACAAAATAGCCTTTCGGAAGAGGATGTTCTTACAAAGGGTCAAGCCATTGATTTTCCTGATTCCGTTATTGAATTATTCGAGGGGTACTTGGGACAACCAACAGGAGGTTTTCCAAAGGAACTTCAGGAAGTTATCCTGAAAGGGAAAAAACCGATTACAGTTAGACCAGGTGAACTACTGGAAGCTGTAGATTTTGATGCATTAAGAGAAGAGTTGTTCCGAGAAGTGGGACGTCCTGTCACAGACTTCGATGTGCTTGCATATGCCCTATATCCTAAAGTATTCTTGGATTATAATAAAACGAAAGAGTTATTCGGCGATGTATCCAACCTAGACACAGCCACTTTCTTATATGGCATGAGATTAGGAGAAGAAATCGAAGTCGAAATAGAAAAGGGGAAAACCCTTATCGTTAAATTAGTGTCAATTGGACAGCCATTGCCTGATGGCACACGGGTTGTGTATTTTGAATTGAATGGTCAATCTCGTGAAGTCATCATCAAGGATGAGAATATTAAATCGTCCGTGCAAACCAAAATCAAGGCTGACACCAAAAATAAAGAACATATTGGGGCTACGATGCCTGGTACGGTCATCCGCGTTGTCGTCGAAAAAGGCGATCAAGTCAAGCAGGGTGATCACCTGATCATTACAGAAGCCATGAAAATGGAAACAACTGTACAAGCACCTTTCTCTGGTACAATTAAAGACATTTATGTTAAAGACGGAGAAGCCATCAGTACAGGTGATCTATTGATTGAAATAACTAAGTAACTCTAAGAGAGTCAGAGACTAGCTTTGAAAGAGGGCGCACGGATGGGATAACATCTGGAGTGCCCTCTTTCAGGCTATCCTTTTAACAGGTATACAAAAAGCCATCATTTTGAATGATGGCTTTTTGTATACCTGCTATTGTTTGAAAAGTCAGACGTCATCTGGCAGGAATGGTCGGTGATACAATTCCCTCATCTCGTTCATTAATAGAAGAAACTTGATTCTCCTTTTCAATAAGTAATGCGTTTTTCTTGCTTCTTGTAGTGAGAAGAAGCAAATAGCTCATCACCCCGAAAAAACAGGCTATAAATAAAGCATGTGCCAATGCAATATATAGATTTTGTTTAGAAAAGATAATGAAAGCTCCGGCGGTTACTTGTAAAAAGACTAAAATGAATGCTGCATTCCAACCACCATATATGACCCGTTGATGTTTATAGTGTTTATGTGCCAAAAAGGTAGCGTAGGAAACCCATAAGAAAATCATCCCTGCTATCGCCCTATGACCCATTTGTATCCATTCATAGGTGTTAGTAGGTAGGAAGGTTCCATTCCCACATAGAGGCCAATCTTTACATATAAGACTAGATTCAGTATGTCTTACGAGAGCACCGGTATATACGACCAGTAAACAAAAAATCAAAATGCCGGTAATGTGAAATCCCATTCTTTTGTCAACAATCAGTTTATCAGCCTCAAACTTCTTGTCCACTTCGAAAATCAATAGGGTTAATAAAAATACGGAAGCAAAGGATATAAGGGAAATACCAAAGTGGAGAGCCAAAACAAAATCAGATTGAGACCAAAGAACTGCAGCAGCTCCTATTAATCCTTGAAGAACTAGGAAGCCGAATGAAAGAATCGATAGAAAGCGGGCTTCGCGAATATGACCTATTTTTCGCCAAGACATAACTGATAAAAGCAGCACCATGAATCCGCCTACACCTGAGACAACCCGATGGGAGAGTTCAATAACCAATGCGAACGTAATTTTTTCGGGGATTAATTGACCATTACATAATGGCCATGATCTACCACAGCCCATGCCGGAATCGGTCTTTGTGACTAAGGCTCCCCCTATTAAGATAAAGAGCATTACAATCGTAGTTAAAACAGCAAACCATTTAAGTGACGATTTCACCAGTAGTCCCACCTTTTTCTTGGAGTCATATTAGTTAGTTTTATTAAATCCATACCATATTATCATATCATAATGTAATTGATAAATATTTGTAGAACCTCCTCGATATTACACAAAATAGTATGATTTTACAAGTTCGAAAAAAAGTGCATCCCTAAATGCTACCATCAATATGGATTGAAACTCAGAAGGGAATTTGATAAAAATTGAAGAAGTGGGGATGGTAAAAAAGAGTGAAATGGGGGAATATGTAGGATATTTCCAAAATGATCGCCACATGGCGATTTAAGTGAAATTCATGATGTTTACAGTATTTTCATCGAAAAATAACTCGACACAATTTGGTCAAAAATTATTCGAAAAAATTTCACAAAAGCTTCCAAAAATGTGTTTTAATATATTGAAGAAATGATTTTACTAATTTTTACTGTTATGGATGAACACTATATAGTATAGTTGCTTTGAATGGTTTCTTAAATTGTCAATGATATAGGCAAAAAGTAAATTATTTACTTTTTGTTTGCGCTTCCTTGGTTACAAATATAGAAAAGTATGAAATAATGATTTATAGTTATGTACTAAGTGTGCTACCTTTTACTTTTGCATGTTTTTGAGTGATTCAAAGGAGGAAAACAAATGTCAGAAACAAGGGGTATGTCAGAAGCTGTCTTGAAGGACAGTAAAGCCACCCTTCAATCGGATATACCAAAAACTACAGCCTGGAAAGACTTTCTGGCACTTATTAAAGTGGGGATTGTCAATTCAAATATAATCACGGCTTTTACTGGGGTGTGGTTAGCGATTCACTTTGCAGGACTTAGCTTTTTTAGTAATCTTGATGTGGTGTTCTATACTCTTGCAGGCTCGGCTCTTATCATGGCTGGATCTTGCAGTTTTAATAATTACTATGATCGGGATATCGATCATTTGATGGAACGAACAAAAAACCGTCCTACTGTAACTGGAAAAGCACAACCTTCCAGGGTGTTGTTCCTAAGTTTTGGCTTGATTATTACAGGACTTATTTTACTTGCCTTGACTAATATGACGACGCTATTGATTGGGGCGTTTGGCGTATTCGCCTATGTGGTTCTTTATACGATGATTTTCAAAAGAAGATTTGTTTCGAATACCATAATAGGCAGTATCTCGGGAGCGGTCCCACCCCTGATTGGATGGGCAGCGATCGATCCAAACCTTGATGCGATTGCGTGGGTTTTATTCGCTATCATGTTCCTTTGGCAGCCCCCACATTTTTACGCCCTTGCAATGAGGCGGGTTGAGGAATATCGGGCAGCTGGGGTTCCAATGCTTCCTGTTGTAAAAGGCTTTAAAAGGGCAAAAAAATCAATTATAGTATGGATCATTGCTTTAATGTTCATTCCATTCTTTTTAACTCCCTTAGGCACTCCATTAGTTGTCTTGGCCGCACTATTAAGTACCGGCTGGCTTATTTTGGGATTGAAGGGGTATAAAAAGAAAGATGATATTAAGTGGGCAACTTCCATGTTTGTATATTCGCTTAATTATATGACTATATTATTTGTAGCGATGGTTATCGTTACACTTATTTAAACTTAGTATATATCATAGGGTTGTAGCCCGTTTGTTAATGGGCTGCACCTTACTTGATAATAAATTGGACACTGACCGCTATACATATTATTCAGAAAAACATCATGAGATTCCATCCTTAGAGCGGTTTGATTCACTAGAGTAATCCTTAGTTTAGGGATTCTTTCTTTTAAAGAAATTGACATAGAGAGAATATTCGCAATAGCGCCCATTTTGAATTTTGTGAGAAAATTTTGATGAAAGAGGGGTTTCTGAAGCTATGAAAAAAAGGCTGCACAAATGGCGCCTAATTGCTTTGCTGGGTATAGTAGGACTTGTCCTTTCGGGCTGCGGTGAACCATTCCTATCCACGCTGAAGCCAGCTGGCGATGTTGCGCAAACACAGTTTGATTTACTGGTATTGAGCACATTAATCATGGTACTGGTGATTATTGTAGTAATCATTTTATTCGTTGTAGTTTTATTCCGCTTCCGCCGAAAGAAAGGCGACGAGACAATACCGAAACAAATTGAAGGAAGTCACAAACTCGAAATTATTTGGACTGTTATTCCTATCCTTCTTTTGATTGTTCTGGCTGTTCCGACTGTCGTTACCACTTTTGACTTAGCTGACACTAGTGCAATGGATAAGAAAGATAAAGATGGAAAAACGAAGGATGCTTTGGTGGTCAACGTTAGGGCAAACCTTTATTGGTGGGAATTTGAATATCCAGACCTAGGTGTAATTACCAGTCAGGATTTGGTCGTTCCGACTGATCAGAAAGTTTATTTCAATTTGACAGCTTCAGATGTTAAACATTCATTTTGGATTCCGGCTGCCGGAGGGAAAATGGATACGAACACTGATGGAGTCAATTCATTTTTCTTAGAATTCGATAGCGAAAAGGCAGAAAATTCTAACGATTTATTCTATGGGAAATGTGCTGAGCTTTGCGGGCCATCCCATGCATTGATGGATTTTAAGGTCGTTACGAAATCAAAAGCTGACTTCGAAGCTTGGACTAAAGATATGAAGACTGCAAAAGCAACTGTGGCAAAAGGGGATGTTGCTAAGCAAGGGGAAGAGGTCTTCAATAAAAGCTGTATCGGATGTCATGCGGTTACCCCAAATGACAGTAGACCTGAAGCAGCCCGTCAAGCTCCAAACCTGGCTACATTCGGCGAACGTGAACGAGTGGCGGGAGTATTGGATCACACGGAAGAAAACGTGAAAAAATGGATCAAAAATCCTGAAAAGTATAAACCGGGTAACACAATGACCGGTACTTACGGCGAGCTTTCTGATTCAGAAATTAATGCACTGACAGCTTACCTTTTAGAGCTCAAGGTGGAAGAAAAATAGAACATTGATTAAGGAGGTTAAATCGTGAGTACGCACGCTAATAAAAAAGGTTTTGGCGCTACGATTTGGGATTACCTAACAACGGTAGACCATAAGAAAATCGCCATTTTATATCTAATTGCAGGCGGATTATTCTTTGTGATCGGCGGTTTGGAAGCAATGTTCATCCGTATCCAGCTGGCAATCCCGAATAATGATTTTGTAAGTGCCGGGTTTTATAACGAAATATTGACCATGCACGGCACGACGATGATTTTCCTGGCGGCCATGCCGTTGGTATTTGCGGTAATGAATGCAGTTGTGCCGCTACAAATTGGGGCACGTGATGTTGCGTTCCCATTTTTAAACTCATTAGGTTTCTGGTTGTTTTTCTTCGGGGGTATCTTTTTAAATCTTTCATGGTTTTTAGGTGGAGCCCCTGATGCAGGCTGGACATCTTATGCATCTTTATCCCTTCACTCTGAAGGGCATGGTATTGATTTTTATGTACTGGGACTACAGATTTCCGGTTTGGGAACCTTAATTGCAGGGATTAACTTCCTTGTGACCATAATCAATATGCGTACGCCAGGAATGACCTATATGCGTATGCCACTATTTACATGGTCAACATTTGTTGTTTCTGCATTAATATTATTTGCCTTCCCACCACTTACTGTCGGGCTAGTATTAATGATGTTTGACAGGATGTTCGGAGCCAACTTCTTCGATGTCGCAGCCGGGGGTAATACGATTATTTGGGAGCATTTATTCTGGATATTCGGTCACCCGGAAGTGTATATCTTGATCTTGCCTGCTTTCGGTATATTCTCTGAAATCTTTGCAACTTTTTCGAGAAAAAGATTATTCGGTTATTCATCCATGGTGTTTGCAACCGTCTTAATTGGTTTCTTAGGTTTCATGGTATGGGCACATCATATGTTCACCACTGGTTTAGGACCTATTGCAAATGCAATCTTTGCCGTTGCCACTATGGCAATTGCGGTACCTACCGGTATTAAGATTTTCAACTGGATCTTCACGATGTGGGGCGGAAGTGTGAAATTCACGGTTCCAATGCTTTATGCCGTCGCCTTTATCCCTTCCTTCACAATGGGTGGCGTGACAGGTATCATGAATGCAGCTGCACCAGCTGATTACCAGTTTCATGATAGTTATTTCGTCGTTGCCCATTTCCACTATGTAATCGTCGGTGGGGTTGTATTGGGTTTATTGGCGGGGATTACGTTCTATTGGCCGAAAATGTTTGGAACGATGTTAAATGAAGGCTTAGGGAAAATCACTTTTTGGACTTTCTTGATTGGTTTCCATTTAACATTCTTTATTCAACATTTCCTTGGTCTAATGGGGATGCCACGTCGTGTATTCACATTCTTGGATAACCAAGGACTTAATACAGGAAATATGATTAGTACAGTAGGGGCTTTCCTAATGGCATTTGCTGTCATCGTTTTAGTCATAAATGTTATCATTACGTCTGTTAAAAACGTCAAGGTCGGCAATGATCCTTGGGGAGATGGCCGTACTCTTGAATGGGCCATCCCATCACCGCCGCCATTCTACAATTTCAAGCAACTTCCGCTTGTCCGCGGGTTAGATCCATATTGGGTCGAGAAAATGGAAGGTAAAAAGGAAATGACGCCAGCAGAGCCACTTGGTGATATTCATATGCCTAATAATTCTATCCTTCCTGTAGTAATTTCATTCGGTTTATTTGTAGCCGCATTTGGTGCTTTATATAATATGGATGATAAAAATTGGACCTTGCCTGTAATCATAATCGGGCTTTTGATTACATTTGGTTCCATGTTCATACGTTCTGTCAAAGACGACCATGGATATCATATTCATAAAGAAGACCTTATGGACGATGATGATAAGGAGGTTAAGGCATAATGCAAGCAGATGAAAAATTCACGGATGCTACTTGGCCTGCTTCTCCTGAGAAAGCGACTTTAGAAGGTAAAAATAAATATTTAGGATTCTGGTTGTTTCTTGGTGGAGAGACGGTATTATTCGCTTCACTTTTTGCTACGTATCTTGCATTAAAGGATAAAGTTCCTAATGAAAATGCAGCACTGGCAAAAGATCTATTCGAATTACCTCTTACGTTTGTTGCGACCATGCTTTTGCTGACTAGTTCATTAACAAGCGTGTACGCAATGTATCACATGAAAAATAATCATTTTAAACAAATGCAAGCTTGGATCGTTATCACTGTGGCATTAGGTTTTGGTTTCCTCGGTCTTGAGATTTATGAATTTAACCACTATGTTCATGAATTTAAGCATACTTTTACTAGTAGTGCATTCGGTTCGGCGTTCTATACGTTAGTCGGATTTCATGGAGGACACGTTGCCTTCGGTTTAATGTGGTTCATATCCCTGATGCTCCGAAATGCGAAAAGGGGATTGAATTTATATAATGCCCCTAAATTTTATGTGGCAAGTCTTTACTGGCATTTCATTGACGTTGTTTGGGTATTTATCTTTACAGTCGTATATTTAATGGGAATGGTGGGATAACTGATGGCGAATGAACAGTCAAATTCAGCAAACCCGAATGTCGATTTAAAATATCGTCGTAAGAAAAATGCTGAAGAGATGAAGCATCAAGTAATTACTTTTAGTCTTATGATTTTCTTAACTTTAGTGGCATTTGCCGCTGTAGGAATAGAAGGTTTTTCACATTGGTTCATTAAGCCAGTCATTTTATTGCTGGCAGTTATACAAGTCATTTTCCAGCTTTATTATTTTATGCATATGAAGCATAAAGGTCATGGCACTATTACATTGTTTCTCTTTTCCGGCCTTGCAGTCGGATTGATTACAGTGCTAGCTTTTATCACGATTGTCTGGATATGATAGATAGGGACCGGCTATTTTTAAAATAGCCGGTTTTCTTATAATTATCGCCCAGTAAAATCCAGGTTTATCTATATTTGTTACTGTGGTTTATTTTAGGTATAATAGAAGGATAGTAATGGAAAAAAGTTTACGAACGAGGTGATTTTATGTCTATTGATATTTTTGGCTTTCGTGCTTTATGGAGTCCATTTTACTTTGCCGCCCTCGTACTTATTACCATTGGCTATTTTTTGATGGTGACAAAGTACAGGAATAGATTTGAGGATAGTTCACCGGTTCCCTTGAAACAGGTAGTCTATTTCTTAATGGCCATGATTCTTCTTTATGTGGTCAAGGGGTCGCCTATCGATTTGCTCAGTCATATCATGTTCAGTGCACATATGTTTCAAATGGCACTGCTTTACTTGGTGATACCTCCCTTATTTATCATTGCGATACCCACATGGGTGTGGAGATCTTTAATAGATATAAGGGGAATGAAGTCGCTGTTTCGCTTCTTCACGAAGCCTCTCTTTGCACTTATGCTATTTAATGTTCTTTTTTCGCTGTATCATATCCCATTGGTATTCGATTTCATCAAAACTGGCATGTTGGTCCATGCAGGCTATACGGTGATTTTATTTGTGGCAGCTGTTTTGATGTGGTTTCCTTTGGTTAATCAGCTTCCTGAATATGAAAGCCTTTCGGGGGTTAAAAAAGTAGCATATATTTTTGGTAGTGGCATTTTAATGACCCCTGCGTGTGCATTGATCATTTTTGCCGATTATCCAATGTATGATACGTTCACTAATGCTGAATCTTGGGCTAGTGCCATGGAACTGTGCGTGCCTGCATCGGCATTGTCAGGCCTGACGCTCAGTGGTCCAGAAATGTTTAATGGGCTGCCTTTGCTTGAAGACCAACAGCTAGGTGGAGTATTGATGAAGGTCATTCAAGAAATCGTTTTAGGATATGTTCTAGGTGTCATTTTCTTTGCTTGGTTCAAGAAGGAGAATGGCGGTGAAAGCGAAATTGACCCTATTCCTACAGATTTCCAGACTGTAGAATGATCATTTCGTGAAAGACTTGTCTACTGAGTGGACAAGTCTTTCATTTGCCTTGTTAGGGGTTTCCGGTAGTCTTACTTCAAAATATAGGCTAAACATGAAACCCAAGGAAAGGCTAGTTATTTGACTTGGTTTTTTGATAAAAGTGAGCATTGTGTTAAGTTTGCTTGCTTTTATTGAATTTTATGAATACCTCTTATAGAATAATAGATGATTAATAAATATAGAGAGGACTACATCTTATGTCTTTACCGATTCTTCCAACAATTAGCACAGCTTTCATTGTATTAAGTTCAATCACGGTTGCAATAGGCTGGTACCAAATTAAACAGCGCAGAACAGAGACACATAAAAAGACCATGATAGTGGCCGCGATTTTTGCGATAATTTTCTTCACTATCTACCTTTCTCGTACGATTTTCGTTGGTAATACATCTTTCGGAGGACCGGATGATATTAAAATTTATTACACGATCTTTTTGATTTTCCATATCACACTTGCGACTACCGGGGCAGTACTTGGAATCATTATGCTGACAACAGGTTTAAAAGGTAAGTATGCGATTCATAGAAAAATCGGTCCTACGACTAGCATTATTTGGTTTTTCACTGGAATCACTGGTTTGGCCGTTTATCTTTTACTATATGTCATTTATCACGGTGGAGAGACAACATCACTGATTAAAGCGATTCTTGGATCATAAAACTAAAAAAGGCCTGATGTGTAAAAACATCAGGCCTTTTTGATACAAGAAAAGAGGGATGTTCAGAGATTCCTCTCTTCTGTTTGTTCAGTTTCCAGTCACTTTTACAGTCCATTAAATTGTGTAAGTTCCTCTTTAACCTGAGCCAGGATTTTTTCACACTGTTTCACTAATGAAGGGGGGAAGAACTCTCCTTCTCCATATTCAATGCCATGTGGATAATAGTGTTTTCCTAAAAGTGGAACCATTAGTTTCATTGTGGCCCTATGAGCCCCCACATCACCTTCGACGGCATAGCCTAGTATACGCAGATAAAAAGTGCCTTCTCTCAATTCGAATTTACGGTCATAACTTACTCTCTCATAGTCCCATTGTTCGGCACGTATTAAACCGTATTCCGGCATTAGGTCATCTAATCGGTTTAAGTCGGCTGTGATGTTCTCAATTCCAAAGCTTTCAAATTTCACGAGTAGTACCTCCTATTTTTGCATTTGGGAATTAAAATGACATACAAGGAAAATATTATGTAGTGAAAGTAACGAAAATTCCCCAAGCATATTTATAATATACCATTTTATCCTATATTTTATAATAGTATGAAATGATGGAAGTTGCAATGAACTCGACATTGTATTTTTATGATTCACAAAAGTTCCATTTTTGCAAAATTAAAAAATGATGTAATCTATCGTTAAATAGAAAATTATGATGGAACAATGTTATAATCAGGAAAGAAAGCTAGTATTAGATACATAAGCATAGAGAGAGGGTGTGTCCTCTGCGCAGGTTCGGAAAGGTGATGCTGTTAAGTATTGTTTTTTTCATAATCGGCATTTATACGAATATCGGTCTGGAGGAAAAGCTGAATCCTCTCATAGATGGAAACAAAGATGTTAATCCTAACGATACGATAAATGAAAAGAATCCGCATATGGAGAAAGATGAAGTAATGGCTAAAGAAGGATTAGCGATTACAATTGGGAAGAATATAAAAGAGGTCAAAAAGGAATTCGGTGAACCGGATCGAATTGATATGTCCGCATATGGATATGATTGGTGGATATATAATAAAGATTATAATGACTATTTTCAATTGGCCATGGAAAATGGGAAAGTCGTTTCTGCATACGGAATTGGGGACAATGTGAATATTTCCCCTTTTAAAATCGGCCAATCCATTGATGCTATCTATTCTAGCTTATATATAGAACCAACGGTTGATATAGAGGCTGGCGATAGCGTCTACCGTTTCGAATTGTCTGAAGAGGATATGAATATGAGACCATTGATAGAACTTGGGGATATTCATGTTCAGTTGTATTTAGATAAGTTTTCTGGAACCGTTTCGAGTGTCCGGTTTTTGGATGATTCCACTCTTTTAAAACAGCAGCCATATGAGCTGACCTATCATGGTTCGCTAGTGCCTGTTAAGGATCTTTCCGAAGAGGAATGGACTAATGTGAGAGTAGGGAATGAACGGCAAATATTTGATATTGCGAATATCATGCGTAGTAGGTTTGATTTGAAGCCATTAAATTGGAATGATTCAATTGCAAAGATTGCTTACCTTAATAGCCAAGAGATGAAAGGCACTCAGGAAGAAACACAAGTCTCTGAAACCAAAGGGGATTTAGCTGACCGATTAAAAGCGGGGAATATCCAGTATAGTGCGGCAGGCGAAAATATTGCAGCAAATTATGTGGATGCAGCGGCTGTTATGGAAGGCTGGCTGAATAGCGAGGGTCATCGGGAAACGATGTTGAGTGAAGAGTTTACCGATTTAGGTGTAGGGGTTTATAAAAAGTATTACACACAGAACTTTATTGCGAAGAAATAAACGGATCCTTCTGGGATCCGTTTTATTGTCCTTTCATATTCACGATGAAAAAACTACCAGTGGAAACGGCACAAAGTAATCCGTCATCTCGATAAACCTTTCCTTCAAGAATGATGGTTTTATTGCCTGTATGCATAATGTTACACGTACAAGTCAACTGTTCACCGATAGCAGGTTTTACATATCGTACCTGAATGTCCGTTGTCAAAGTAGCATAACCCTCTGGGACTGTCGAGCCGGCAAGAGTGCCCATTGCTGAGTCAATTAGTGTGGCGATGATTCCTCCGTGAGTGATGTTCAATTCATTATGGGATAAAGGGGTGATAGGCATCACCATCGAAAGAGATGTGCCGTCGTGGCTAACCTGTTTGTTAAGCTTAAGGAGATTGGAGATATAGGAGTATTTATCATTTTTTCTTTTCTCCTTCAGGCTGGAGATGATTCCTGATAATACGCGTAGATCTGCTTCATCGGCCGTGATTGCCAAGTTCTTGAAATCCTCGACAAGTGCTTCTATACTCATAAAAAACATCCTTTTTTCCAATATTATACTATATGTAGCCGGATGAATGAATAAGATCCATGCACTTTTTCATACATAGAGGCATATCGTAAAATAGGCGATGTCTTAGTGTGAGGTGAAGAGTAATGGCAAAAAAAAAACGCCCCTCCATTGATGGATTTAGGGAGTTTGTCAAGGTGCATCCATATTTAGTGAATGAAGTGAGAAATAAGCAAGCAACATGGCAGGAGCTTTTTGAAGAATGGTACCTACTCGGTGAAGATCATCCACGCTGGCAGGCTGAGGACAGTGTGCAAGCTTCTGTAGGAAAGACTGAACCGGTGGTAACCGCCACAGAAAAGGGAGAGCAGAGCTCTGAGTTACTGGGTACGGTCATGAGTGCCGTTAAAAACATGGATATCGGACAAATACAACAATATATTTCAAGTGCCAACCAAGCAATTGGAGCCATTCAAGGTGTGCTATCGGCTTTCCAGGGAAATAAATCGGGCGGGGACTCCACTCCTCCGCCAAAAGCACCTGAGCAGAGAAGTAATCCATTTTTATTTAACAAGGATTAAGTAGCGGGAGGGAGGAAGGATTCCATGCGTCAAAATGTGTATGACTTCATCCAGACTAATGAGGATATGAAAAAGTATTTAAGGATTCAGCCTGCTTGGTATAAAAGGTTAATGCGTAATCCCCATGAGTTGGATAAATTTGAAACAGAAGCAAAGTACTTTTTTGAAAAATCAATTCCCCATCGAATCTCTAAATTCTCCGATAGTGTTCAGGTTGCTTCGATGATGCTCCATATGTTCCAAGCGATGAATGTACCAAGCGAATGAAGAAAAAAAGAGTAAATTACTCCTTTTGGCAAATAATATTGACAAAAGGGGGACGATGTCATGAAGAGAATGATTATAGTTCTAACAGTGCTGATGGCAGCAACAGGTTGTGGAAAGAAAATCCCTGAACCCAAAAATGTCTCGGCTGCTAGTGTTTCTGACCTTAAGGCTGCCACCACTGTACAAAGCGCCCAAACGATGGATGAGGATTTTAAAGTGAAGACTTTTGTCAAAGGAAACTCTGTATATGTGGAATGTTACCTGAACGACTATAGTTTTTCAGGAGATACTTCAAAACAGTTGGCCACTGTTTCTGTCCTTTTAGATGATAAAAAGAGAATCAATAAGCATACGGCAGCCTTTATCCTAAAAGATATTCCACATGGCGCGCATAAGATCAGGCTGGAGATATTGAATGACTCGGGTCAAAAAACGGGTCTGAATAAAGAGATCGAAGTACATATCACGTCCACTATGTAATCATAGCAATGGCATATGAAAAGAATAAATGGTAAAATGATGGTGGAGGTGAGCTTATTTATGCTTGCTACTATGGAAATTGTTGATATTTTACAACATGCAGACGGATTAGCAGAAACGATCCTTCATTCTGATATAGGGGAAAATTATCTTCTTAGTTTATATAAATTACAAAGCGATAAAGAGGCGCAAACAAAAATCTCCAAGTTTACTTCTCTAAAGGATCTTTTTGAAGATGTACAAAGGTTCGGTAAGTATCATCCGGACTATAAGCGCATCAATATGGAGACCCGAGAGGCAAAACGGGATATGGATATGCACCCTACCATTGCTGAGTTCAAGATGGCAGAAACGGAATTGCAGAGTATCCTAGATGAAATTAGTGGCTTAATCGGCCATGCTGTTTCGGAACAAGTGAAAACACCTGCAGGAAATCCATTTTTCGTATCTTCAGGCGGCTGCTCGTCAGGAAGTTGCGGAACAGGTGGAAGCTGTGGTTGTTCTGCATAAGATGATGAAAGCCTGGACATTTCACCAGGCTTTTTTTTTCGGCAAATGTTCATTTCACTCACGAGCAAGATACAGTCTGGACAATCATTACTTCTTAGTCACTCAATGGTTTTCATCCCCTTTTACTCATGACCCCGAAATGATTCATAATAGTAAGAGAATTTTGTTTATAATCATTTTTCTTGGTTGAAAGAAAGGATTCTGCTATGCTAAAATTAGTTAAAGCCTTTATAAAAGGGAGTTATTGATATGCTTGGAGCAAGACAAGGAATTATCGTCTATTTACATACATTAAAACAAGCCAAAATGCTTAGGAAGTTTGGAAATATCCATTACGTTTCAAAGAAGCTGAAATATGTCGTCCTTTATACGAACATGGATGAAGTTGAACCATTGGTTGAAAAGCTGAATAATTACTCCTTTGTCAAAAAGGTTGATCTTTCTTATAAACCTTTCCTTAAAATGGAATTCGAAAATTCTAAACCGGATAAGGCTAAGGAATACGATTATAAAATGGGTATCTAAAAAGTGCTGACTCGAGGAGTCAGCACTTTTTTTCATCTCTTCAGCCCAATGGCGGTAGGTATCTATTCATACGCAAAATACCTATCAAGTGCTGATAGTACAATTCTATTTCGGCGAAAAGTTTTGAAGACTTCACATCTATTTCTATAATTGGTCTGTCTAGTTCTTTAGCCAGATCTTCAAATAGTTGATATCGTTTATTGGCGGTAAAATGAGGGTTTGGGATCCCCTCACGGCAAATATATAGAGGTTGGAATTTTCCCGGATCTGTTGGTTGCATGACGATAACCAATGAAGTTACCTTTTTATCATCAAGCGTAGTATGCATGGCCAGCATCCTAGCTACACGGTGTTGCTGATTGCGCCCTACCTCGATCAGTTCATATATATCTGAATAACCTTGTCCAAGTTCTATAAAACGTTGAATCAATTAAACCTCTCCTCACTAACTTATCTTTCATTACTTTATCATTTTATCCCGTAAAAGAGAAGAGCCAACTTAAAGCTGAATCGGTTCTAAAAAGCCCATGATAACGGCAGTTTCATAAAAAAAACCCTGCACTTTCATGCAGGGTCCTTCTATGTCTAATTAAGGACCAGAAGGCAAAGGGAGAGGAGAAACCGGAGGAAGACTTATGGGGAAACGTAAGCCTTCTCCGCGGTTGGCAACAACACTTAATAAGTCATGTTGTTATTTTCATTATGACCAAAATCAGCTTATCTATTCAAACTATTAGAGATTTTAATGAGGAGGATATGCCCTTTTTATTTAAAGGGGGAATGTATTTAAATTGTTCTCGCTTAAACGGGTGTATTTGGCTTTTGTTATTGGCTAGTAATTTCTAATATGTTAGGATAGGAAAGTAACAGAAATTTGTCATAAAATGTGGTGAGAATGATGAGGGTCGTTTCCGGAAGTTGCAAAGGAAGACCACTTAAGGCTGTACCGGGTACAGGAACCCGGCCGACTACGGATAAAGTCAAGGAATCCATTTTTAACATGATTGGTCCTTATTTTGAGGGCGGGATTGTTTTAGACTTGTTTGCCGGCAGTGGTGGATTGGGAATCGAGTCCTTGAGCAGGGGGATGGATCGAGCTATCTTTGTAGACCGCGATTTTAAAGCTAACCAAACTGTCAAGGCGAACTTGGAACTATGTAAATTCACGGACTGTGCTGAGGTTTATAAAAATGATTCAGAACGTGCATTAAAGGCGTTGGTGAAAAGAGAAATGATCTTTGATTTGATTTTTCTTGATCCACCTTATAAAAAGCAAAAGCTCGTGGATTTATTGGAAGAGATACATAAAAACCGCTTGCTCAGCGATATGGGGTATATTGTTTGTGAGCATGGCGATGATGTTTCGTTGCCAGAACAAATTGGCGACTTTACAATCAAGAGAAAAGAAGTATATGGGAGTATTGCGGTAACGATTTATCAGTGGGGGAACGTACACGAATAGGGGGAACGATGAATGTCGAAAATAGCGATTTGTCCGGGAAGTTTTGATCCGATTACTTTTGGCCATCTTGATATCATTCAAAGGGGAGCTAACGTATTTGATGAGGTCTATGTAGTTGTTGTGAACAATTCAGCAAAACATTCACTGTTTACTGTAGAAGAGAGATTGAAGTTAATCACTGAAGCAACGGCTCATATGCCGAATGTTAAGGTGGATTCCTACCAGGGATTGACGGTCGATTATGCTGAAAGCGTTTCCGCCAATGCAATTATCAGGGGCTTGAGGGCGACTTCAGATTTTGAATATGAGATGCAAGGAACCTCGATGAATAGATTTTTGAACAACAATATTGAGTCATTTTTCATCATGACGAAAAATCAATATTCATTCTTAAGTTCCAGTATCGTAAAAGAGGTAGCGAAATATGGTGGGGATATAACAGAATTAGTACCGCCTGTTGTTCAGAAAGCTTTGACACAAAAGTACGAAGAACAAAAAGCATAGGAAAGAGAGCATGGCCCGCTTCGTGGACTGTGCTCTTTTTTATTTATGAAAGTCGCTGATGAGACGTTTAGCGAATAAGATGATGTAAATCATGAGAAAAGCGAGTGTGAGAAGCGGACCAAAATCCAACATGTATTGGTAAAGAGAATGTGCACGTTCTCCTGTAAATCCATTGACCGGGAAATCATTAATTACATTTCCATTGTAATCAGTGCCTCTATAGAAGGGTTCCCAGAGTATAACGGTAATAATGGCGGCAAAGAAGCCATGTGCAATTCTGGCCAGGAAAAATGGCATAAAACGAATATCGGTCGTTGCGATGATACTGGCCACTTGGGCTTGAATACTAAATCCATTGAAAGCAAGGATGAAACTAGTCATGATTGTCTGTTGCAGGAGGGTCGCATTTTCTATCTTGCTGGTTAATTTAGATCCAAGTGTCATTTCAAACATGCCTGAGATGAATGGAAGGCTTAAAGAATCGGGAAATTTCATGAGATGCAATATCCCTCCGATTCCTGTCGCAAGCAGGCTGGTTATATTCATATGAAATAAAAGTCGATTGACAACAGAAAATAGGATGATGAATCCACCTATCATAAGGAGCGTTTGAATGGAGGATAGAACGGCATCACCAAGCAACGTTCCAAACGGCCGGGTTTCTTTTAAGCGTGTGCGGTGCATTTGACTAAAGGCTTGTCTGATGGAAGGCAGTTTAGCTGTGCTTTTGGGCTGGAGTTTCCCCTTTTCCTCTTTTCTCCGATAAAAGCGCATCAAAATCCCTACACACAGATTGCCTAAATAATGGGCAAGTGCCAGGATGATGCCCAAGTGGGGATTGTGGAAAAATCCTACGGCAACTGCAACGAATAGGAACAGAGGGTTGGATGAATTAGTGAAGCAAACGAGTCTTTCCGCTTCAATTTGGCTGACTTGTTTCTCTTGACGGAGCCTTACCGTGAATTTGGCTCCTGCCGGAAAACCTGATGCAAGCCCCATAGCCCATACAAACCCTCCAACACCGGGTACGCGGAATAAGGGTCGCATGAAAGGTTCGAGTATCACACCGATGAACTTGACTACGCCAAAGCTAATTAATAACTCCGAAAAAATCAAGAAAGGAAGGAGGGAGGGAAAAACAATTTTCCACCACATATTTAATCCACCTTTAGAAGCGTCAAAGGATTCCTGGGGGAAGATGACTAAGCCAACTGCCATCATGGTAACCGTGATGGCTAATACTATTGTTTTAGATTTTGATTTAAGCAAGTTCTGAGCCTCCTCCTAAAAGGGTTACGAATAGCGTAGGGTCTACTGGTAAAACATGATAAAATGTAGATAATAGATACAGTGAAAGGCTATATGCTTCGGAAAGTTATCTGAATCTTCTGTTGTTTGGCTTGTTTTACTGTCAATATAAACAATATGCTTCTATAAAACTGTTTAAGACCATAACTTTGTATGAGTACGATTTTGAAAAGAATTGAACTTTTATAGTGAGGGGAGATTTTTATGCCGCATCCAAAGATCGGGTTAGCACTCGGGTCGGGGGGAGCGAGAGGTTTTGCACATATTGGAGTAATTAAGGTGTTGCAAAAAGAAGGCATTCCAATAGATATGATCGCCGGAAGCAGTATGGGAGCGATGGTGGCTACCTTTTATGGCGCGGGTTCAGATATTGAGAGGCTTTATACACTTTCGCGAGCATTTAAACGTAAATATTACTTGGATTTTACGATACCAAAAATGGGCTTTATTTCAGGTAAACGAACGAAGGATTTAATCCGGGTTTTCACATACGGCAAGAATCTTGAAGATTTGGATATACCGGTGGCTGTTGTTGCCACGGATATCAGGACGGGGGAAAAGGTCGTATTTCGTGAAGGACCGCTAGCCCCTGCGGTAAGAGCCAGTATCTCGGTCCCGGGAATTTTCGTTCCTGAGAAAATTGGAGATCGACTCCTTGTCGATGGAGGGGTAATAGATAGGGTCCCGGTTTCGGTCGTAAAGGAAATGGGAGCGGATATTATCATTGCTGTGGATGTTGCACATGTGAAACAGGACGTAGAAATAAATTCGATATATGACGTTATCATGCAAAGTCTCGACATCTTGCAAATGGAATTGGTGGAAAGTAGAGTAGTTGCCTCGGATGTCATCATCCGACCAAGAGTGGAAAAATACAGTTCAAAGGCATTTACAAATATACAGGAAATAATTAGTATTGGAGAAGATGCTGCTAGGGATAAGGTAGATCAGATTAAGCAAAGTATCAGTGCTTGGAAGGAGTCTTATGTAGATGAATCGTAAAATGTTTGTACGCACTATCCTGGTGGCCGCTATACTCCTTATAGCCTCGGCGTTATATTCTCTCCCATATTATGTGACGAAACCAGGAATGGCTAAAGAATTGGAGCCGATTATTCAAGTATCGGGTGCGGACGAAGAGCAAGGGAGCTTCATGTTGACTACCGTAAGGATGGGGAAGGCGAATATTTACTCCTATTTATTAGCTAAGTGGAGTAAGTACCAGGAAATTTATCCGGAGACCTCGATTCGTAGTCAAGATGAAACAGACGAAGAATATAATGTCAGGCAGTTGCATTTAATGGACGGGTCTAAAAATAACGCAATTAAGATTGCTTATGATAAAGCGGGCAAAGAGGTAGATTATCAATACTTAGGTGTATATGTTCTGGATGTACTCGAAGAAATGCCGGCAGCGAAGGAATTGAAGGCGGGAGATCAGATTATACAAGTCGATCGTGTGAGATTCAAGTCAGCCCAAGAGTTCATGGACTATATCAATGGTAAGAAAGCTGGAGACGAGATTGATTTGGTGTTTAAAAGGGAAGGTGAAGAGAAAAAGGTCACGATTCCTTTAAAAACATTCAAGGATGATTCCAGTAGGGTAGGAATAGGCATCTCCCTTGATGATTATCGTAAGGTTATCACGAAGCCGACCGTTACGATCGATACGGATCAAATTGGTGGGCCCTCAGCTGGATTGATGTTCTCCCTTGAAATTTACAACCAATTAACAGAGGGGGATATTACAAAAGGCTACGATATAGCGGGGACAGGAACCATAACGGATGATGGGACAGTTGGTCCAATCGGCGGAATCCAGCAGAAGATTGTCGCAGCTGATAATTCCGGAGCCGAAATCTTTTTTGCCCCTAATGAAAATGGCGCGTCAGGGTCGAACTATGAAGAGGCGATGATAGCAGCGAAGGACATTAAAACGAAAATGAAAATCATCCCCGTGGATAGTTTTGATGACGCATTAGAGTATTTATCCAAGATCAAGGAAACGAAAAAATGAAAAAAAGCGCAAGCAGTCTAACTGTTTTGCGCTTTTTTGTGTGATAGGGAGAGGATCTGCCTTTCATGTGTCCAACGAATTGGTTTTTATGATTGGAGCTTCAAACTCCCTCTTCATTAACGCCGTTTGATAAGGTTCGCGTAGCCCCATTGCATATACCTGTGCAGCTCGCATGTCCGTATCGATATGACGATCTTGATAGGCTGAAAGCCTGGATATGAGCGGGACCGGCAACTCTTTTTTTACTTTCCGAAGGTAAGCTTGCCCCCTATGATTCATGCCAAGCAACCTGATATAAGAAGGTTCCTCGGCATGAATCATATCTTCTTTTAACGTATTGGTCAAAATATGGACACACATCCGTTGAATTCGGGTCCAGGTATAGCGTTTTGTTTTCATGGCGGTCATGAAGTCATGAAAGTTCATAGCTTCCTTTGCCATTTCCTTCATCCGATACTCGATTCCTTCCTCTATTTCATAGATGTCGGCCAACTCTGTCAGGGAGGATGCGAGAATCCGATACTTCAATAAAGGCCAATACATATTCCATTCATGTAAAGCATGATAGGTGGCTAGGTAATGTTGAAGCCCATGCAAGGTTGAAGGGGGGATATAAGTCCCCACTGCCTCTAATTCCTGTTTTTGTTCTAGTAGCGCCTTGCGGATCCCTGTTGCGCTCGCGATGGGGCTTGAAGATAGCTGGACATCATGGTAGCCAGCGGCCACCCGTTGTATCGTATAGGGTTCAATCGAGAATCCATTGGATAGGGCCGTACTAACATACTCTTTACCAAGGATATTATTTGGCTTTGTTAAATCCAACATCTCCGTGTTCTTGCTTATCGCTTGGAATGCCTTTGATGCACTTGCAGGGTAACTGTTTCCCTTTTCCATCAAAGATTTAAGAGTTTCGTTATATGTTTCGGCATTTTCAGATAGAATGCCATGGGCCTCGATGAAGGGTTCGATTCGGCCATCTTCACTGCCGAAACAGAAGGAGTCACAGCCCAAATATTCGAGAAGGGATATGGAACCTTTCGCGAATAGTTCCGCTTTTTGGACAGCAAAGGGATAGGGAAGTTCAATGACAAGGTCAATGCCACCCAGTAGGGCCATTTCCGTTCGTGACCACTTACTGACAAGCGCCGGTTCACCTCGCTGTAAAAACGGTCCGCTCATCACAGCAACCACTATATCCGACTCTGTCTTTTGTCTGCTTTCTCTGGCATGGAGTGCATGGCCATTATGAAATGGATTATATTCGACTACTAAACCGCAAGATTTCATTCAATCACCTCAGAGAAAAACTTTGTATTTTTCCAACTTAGTGCTAAAATAGTATTTCAAGTAAGAGAACTAGAATGTTTCGTCCTGATTTTTTGTTTGAAATGATTTTAAACTTGGCAAATCAGTTAGGATGACTACATTATAGTGTAAAGAAAAAATATTGACAAACTTATAATTGAAAGCTATAATTATTTTTGTTGCCTTGAGGTGATTTCATATGAAATGGACAATTAGTCAACTTCAAAAAATTCGGGACAAAAATTTGCAGTTAGATGAATTGGTGGATGTCTTAGACATTAAGGAAAGAGACAAGCAAATACGCGACGTTTCTCCAATTAGAGTAACAGGAAGAGCTGATATCAACTCGACCGAGATTACTTTTCACTTACATCTTACAGGTGAATTAACATTACCTTGTTCCCGTACACTGGTAGACGTGAAATATCCGATTGATATTGATACAAAGGAAACCTTTCTTTTAAAAGCAGATGGCGATCATTTCTACGGAGAAGACGTTACTGTGGTGGAAGGCGATGTTGTAGATCTTATACCGGTAATTAAAGAAAATTTATTGCTAGAAATTCCGATGCAGGTTTTTTGTGAGGATGTCGATCCTAATGAAGCTGCTCCTCAATCCGGGAAAGACTGGGCTGTTATTTCTGAAGAAGAAACTAAACATAAGGTTGATCCTAGATTTGCAAAGCTTGCCGACTTTTTTGACAACAATAAAGAATCTTAATTGGAACGAAAAATCGCTAATCCGATTTTTCCAGCTTTTTTATATTTTTTAAGGAGGTGGGAATAATGGCTGTACCTTTTAGAAGAACGTCGAAAACTGCAAAAAGAAAACGTCGTACGCACTTCAAGCTTCAAGTACCTGGTATGGTAGAATGCCCGAGCTGTGGTGGAATGACTCTTTCACATCACGTGTGTAAAGAATGTGGAACATATAAAGGAAAAGAAGTTGTCGCAAAATAATTTCTTGACCTACTCGAAAGCATTGCTTTCTTGATTATGCAACACGCTAATCAAAGCGCAGAGATAAATCTCTGCGCTTTTTTTACAAATTAATTTAATTGAATATTTAGAATAAATAGAGACATGGAGAAGGTGTTCACGTGTATAACACATTAATCGTTGAAAAGAATGCAAAAGGATACTTGAAGATTTCATTTAATAGACCTGAGAAAAGAAATGCGGTTAATTTTCAGTTGATGGATGAACTAGGAATAGCTTTATCACAAGCGGCTAGTGATAAGGATGTCAAAGTATTACTCTTGACGGGAGAGGGCTCCCAGGCTTTCTGCTCGGGGGGCGATTTAAGTGAATTTCAAAATCTTTATACAGAGGGAGAGGCTTTTGCCATGCTATCGAGGATGGGGAAAATCCTGTATGAACTGGCGATCTTTCCGAAACCTACAATTGCCCTACTCAACGGAAGCGCTGTCGGAGGCGGGTGTGAAATTGCCACGGCTTGTGATTTCAGATTGGCGAAAAAGGGGATAAAGTTAGGGTTTGTTCAGGGAACGCTAGGGATAACAACAGGCTGGGGGGCAGCGTCACTCTTGTTTGAAAAAATTCCGGAACAAAAAGCGATGAAGTTACTGCTTGATGCTAAAGTACATAGCTCCGAGGATGCAAAGGAATTTGGTTTCATAGACGAGATAATTGATATGGAAGACTGGGAAGGATTTCCCCAACATTTCCTACGCCATGAACCCGGGGTTTTAATGGCTTATAAAAAAATACTGGTTAAGAAATGGGAAGATGGAGGCCTGAAAGAAAGAATGGATGCGGAAATCCGTGAATGTTCCAAACTATGGGCAACGGAAGCCCATCATGACGCAGTCAGCCGTTTTTTAAATAAAAAAAAATAAATCTTTATCGCTTCTATATTCCGTCTATCTTTCCTATCAAGTGCATATCATGAAGTAAAACTTGCTTGGAGGTAGAGAGATGACGATTGCGAGACAAGATGCATGGACACAGGACGAGGATTTATTGTTGGCTGAAGTGGTGCTAAGGCATATTAGGGAAGGCAGTACGCAACTGAAGGCATTTGAAGAGGTGGGGAAACAGTTAACAAGAACGTCTGCAGCCTGCGGTTTTCGTTGGAATTCTTTTGTCAGAAAGCAATATAAGTCAGGAATTGAGTTGGCTAAAAAGCAGAGAAAAGAACAGGCCATGCGGGATAATGGTTTCGAAGGGGAAGCTGTTGAGAATGAAGAAGTCCCGAACGAACAAGAGGTAGCAGCTGAGTGGAAAAGGGAATTGCCATCATCGCCATCTACTCCTCTCCAAGACGTTATTTCATATTTAACGAAGGTGGATGAAACCTTTAAAATTGATAGGGAAGAAATGGAAAGGAATGCCCGGCATTCTTATAATCTTGAACAGGAAAATGAAAGGCTGCGGGAAGAGAATGAGTTATTACGGGATAATTTAAGAGTAGTGGAAGAAGATTATCGGGCTCTCATGCAAATTATGGAGCGGGCTAGAAAACTCAGTGTCCTAGAAGATGAAAAGTTAAATCCAAAGGTGAGTTTTCAAATGGATAAGAACGGTAACTTGGAAAGGGTAAATAAATGAAAAATGCGGGTGGAAAAAATCCGCCCGCATTTTTCATTTATTCTTGTATATCTATGATTTCATCTTGTTTTTCAATGGGGGTCCAAATCAAAGGATTTTCTCCGTAGTCACGATCCATTTCATAGGATGCGGGAGAGAAGCCCATCTTTTCCCAGAAAGCTTGGGAGTGTACCCTGGAATTCGTTTTGATTGGCATATTAAAGCTTTTGGCGAAGTCGACTAAAGCTTTGCCGTACCCTTTGTTTTGGTAGTTGGGAAGAACTTCGAGCTTCCAGAGGACAAGAAAGTCTTTTGTTTTATCAAAATATCGGTCGAATTTAGCATCTTTTTTGTATAGGCTCATTCTAGCAACCAACATGTCACCATAAAAGATGCCGTAGAAAGGCGATTGACTGTCGTTCTCAATGATATTCCCCTCTAAATCATCGAGCATGGATAATTCTTGCATCCCATATTCCTTGAACTTCTTGAACTCCTCAAGCGTCTTAAAATTCACAAGTAACCGTTCCACCTTGTATTCCATATAAAACTCCCCCTCATTTTGATAAACTACTCCCGTCATGCTTTTAAATCAACAAGTAACCCTAACTACAGTCACCATTAAAACCTTTCCTCACTAAATCGAGTCTAACAAGCCGTTTGATCATTATCCCTTTCCTTTTCTTTATATCGATCATCAAAGAATAAAGATAGGGTATCATTCGTTCATGTTTAAAAACTTTAAGGAATCCACGACTTTTCATATATAATATACCATTAATTTAGCTCGTGAAGAAGGAGTTATACCCATGGCTGGCGTATTTATACTTCTCTATGTTTTTGTGCAATTAGCTGTTGAAAGACGGAAATGTGATAACGATTTGTTTGTAGCATTTTGTTGGTCCACCTTGATATGGAAAAAGCAAGGTAGTGAAAAAAGAATATGTGTTAAAATAGTCAGTATATGAGAAAAGTTAGGAAGGGTAATATGAAAATCGGCGTAATTGGAGGCGGCTCCGTCGGATTGTTATTCGCCTCTTATTTAAGTGAGAGGCACATTGTAACGATTTATACACGTACAGAGGAACAGGCATCATGTATTAATAGTGAGGGTCTCCGTTGCATCGTGAATGGAGTGACCAGGAAAAGAAATATAACATCCAACGCAATCGAAAGTGGAATAAGGGGAGAAGAGATAATCCTAGTCGCGGTTAAACAGTATCATATACCGCAAGTCCTGCCAGTGATCGAGGGGATGGATGTACCTTTGTTGTTTTTGCAGAACGGCTATGGGCACATTTCTTATTTAAAGGAGTTGAAGTCAGCGACCGTTTGTGTTGGTGTGGTGGAACATGGGGCGTTGAAGCTCGACCCGAATACAGTGGAACATACCGGGTTTGGTATAACCAGAGTTGCGTCTTTCAGGGGGGACTTGAATGTACTTCCATTTCTGGATGCGAACAACGACTACTTTCCATTCCGTAAGTGTGAGGACTACCATGCCATGCTAATGGACAAGTTAATCGTTAACGCTGTAATCAACCCTCTGACCGCGTTATTGGAAGTGGAAAATGGGCGTTTGATCAGTAATCCGTTTTATTACCGATTATTCCAGGAACTATTTGTTGAAATATCGTCTGTACTGGAATTACCAGATGCAGAGGAATCTTTTAACCACGTAAAATCCGTGTGTTCGAAGACCTCAGAAAATAGATCTTCCATGCTGAAAGATATTGAACTTGGAAGAAAAACGGAAATCGACGCAATCTTAGGTTATATCATTTCGGAGGCAATACGAAAAGAGAAAAAGGCATGTTTAACGTCTTCTCTTTATGCAATGATCAAAGGAAAAGAGTTCCAAGGGGGATGAGGGTATGCCAAACTTTGTTTCAAGTCTTGCCGCGATTTTCATTACACTTCCATTTATAGGTTATGTCATATTTTTTATTAGTGCCAAGCAATTCACAAGGAACCATAAGCGTTCCGTTCAATTTGCCATGGATATGAGTACTTTGTTTTTTGTATTATCGGTCCATTATTTAATAGTGACAATTTGGGACATACATATTTTTTGGGTGATCATGCTCATCATGATAGCCAATGCATTCGTTGTTGTTCTTGTCCATTATCAAGTTAAAGGAGAAATCATTTTTCAAAAAGTATTGAAAGGATTTTGGAGAGTGAACTTCGCATTCTTTTTTTGCGCGTACCTTCTTTTATTTTCTATAGGATTTTTTACGAGAATTACTAGAATCTTTACTGCATAATGAATGGCAAAGCATCAATTTTCTGCTCCTGGGCAACATTTTTTGTTTTCTTAAAACAGAATGTTATACTCTAAAAAGAATTGTAGTTGCAGAGAAAGGGAGAACATACATGGAGATGAAAGATCTCGCGTTACCATCATTAAACCGTTTCGCATCGGACTATTTACAGGGCGAGCTTGAAACGGAAGATTATTTTCACTATGACTTGTCCAACCCGGACATCTATCGCAATAGATATCAAGAGCTGATGAACAGGACTTTTTCACGAGAAGCATTATCGAATTACATACAGACATATATGTCTCGTTTTTCAAGCAGTGAGGCTGTTAATAAAAACATTGAAGAATTACGACGTGATGATTCGGTCGTTGTCGTTGGAGGACAGCAGGCGGGCTTGTTGTCTGGTCCCCTTTATACGATACATAAAGTGATTTCAATCATCAAGCTTGCACTAGAACAAAGGAAGTCACTGGGAAAACCGGTCATTCCTGTGTTTTGGATAGCTGGAGAAGATCATGACCTAGCTGAGGTCAACCATGTGTATGTCATGAAAAATGGTAAACCGGATAAAAAATCTTATCCTTCATATCAGCCTTTCAAGACCATGATCACAGATATAGAAATCGATGAAAAAAAGATGGAGCAATGGTTCGAAGAAATCATTGAAACATATGGGGAAACCGCCTTTACGAATAAACTCCTTATTGATATGAAGGAAACCGTTAAGCAATCGAATACATTCGTCGACTTTTTTGCTCGTTTGATTCACGAATGGTTCCAAGAATATGGCCTCTTGCTTGTTGACGCAGGTGATCCAGCCCTTAGAAAATTAGAAACAGGCTTTTTTGAGTCGTTGATAGGAAAAAGCGAAAAGATTGCGGAAGAGGTTGGAAAGCAACAAACTTTCATGCAAGAACAAGGTTATTCCAAAATGATTGAAATGGGAGAACAGCCAGCCAATCTGTTTTATTACGATACTGCCAAAAAAGATCGCTGCTTACTTAAACGGTCGGAGGGCAGGTTCACTGCCAGAAATGGTGAGCTCTCTTTCTCGGAGCAGGAACTCTTGCAAATGGCGAAAACCCATCCAGAGCAATTAAGTAATAATGTCGTTACGCGCCCACTCATGCAGGAAATGCTCTTTCCCGTTCTAGCCTTCATTTCTGGACCGGGTGAAATTGCCTATTGGGCAGAATTGAAACGAGCATTTGAACTATTTGCTATGAAGATGCCACCCATCATCCCAAGATTGAATATAACAATCGTTGAGCGGGGTATCCAGACTGACTTAGATGAAACGGAAATAACGTTGAAGACAGTGCTGACCGAAGGGACGGCAAAAACCGTACAGCGTTATCTCGATTCTGTGAAAGATGAAACGGTCGATCACTTATTCCAGACGATGAAATCCCAACTTGAAGAGAACCATCAAAAGTTATCGATGCATGCTGTTTCATTGGATAAGGGGCTTGAACCGATTCTAAATAAAAATATAGAATTCATCCAGAAACAATTGGCATTCATGAACGGTAAGATTGGGGAACGGACAAAAGAACGTCACTCGTTCGTCTTGAAAAAATACGAACGTATCGCCAATTCATTATATCCTTTGGAATCTCCCCAAGAGAGAACCTGGAATGTTTTTTATTACTTGAATCAATATGGACCCGATTTTATAAAGGAAATCATGAAACTGGACTATCAGTTTAATAACCAGCATAAACTGATTTACTTGTAAGGTCTCCGCGGTGGAGAAAAGTGGAGGATATAAAGAAGATTAAAGACAGGTGATTCGCCTGTCTTCTTTTTGTTTTCCGAAAACTTTCGACAGGAAAAGAGGAACACTCTCTTAGTTTGTGCCCATTCGAGAAGAAGAGAGGTTTTCGATAAGAATATTGGCTAAATAAACTTCTATGTAAAAGAAGGGGATTTTTACAATAAAGGCGAAAGTAAAAACAAGTGGAGAAAGGTGGGGGAATGTGGTACATTGAGATTAGAATGTGGGGGTAGTGGGTATGTTCATGGGAGAGTACCATCATAACATCGATATAAAAGGCCGTCTGATTGTCCCGGTGAAATTCAGGGACAACCTAGGGGAACAATTTGTGCTTACCCGCGGACTCGATCAATGCCTATTTGGTTATCCTATGAATGAGTGGAAGCTATTGGAAGAGAAGCTGAAAGCCCTGCCCATAACCAAAAAAGACGCTCGTGCCTTTACCCGTTTTTTCTTTTCCGCTGCAACAGAATGCGAAATTGATAAGCAAGGGCGAATTAATATTCCCACGCCGCTTACTTCATATGGCCAATTGGAAAAAGAATGTGTAATTCTTGGTGTTACCAATCGAATTGAGATTTGGAGCAAATCCCTTTGGGAAAACTATTTTTCAGCTTCAGAGGATTCTTTCGCTGAGATAGCAGAAAATATGATTGGCTTTGAAATTTAAGGCTGCCCTCGAATAGAGTGACTCAATTACCGATTGGAAGGATGTCTAACATGTTTCAACATACAACAGTGTTATTAAAAGAGACGGTTGATGGCTTGAACATCAAACCTGATGGAATTTATGTAGATTGTACTTTAGGAGGAGCAGGTCACAGCGAATACTTGCTGTCACAGCTCTCTGACAAAGGCAGATTGTATGCTTTTGATCAGGATGAAACGGCGATTCAGAATGCTAAAGCTAAATTAGAAAGCTATGGGGACCGTGTCGTACTTGTTCCTAATAATTTTAAATATCTTCAAGAAGAGTTGAATGCTCGTGGAGTCAATAAGGTAGATGGGATCCTTTATGATTTAGGTGTGTCCTCTCCACAACTAGATACACCTGAACGTGGATTCAGCTACAATCACGATGCTCCACTGGATATGAGGATGGATCAAAGTGCGGCGACTTCAGCTTATGATGTGGTGAATTCATGGTCTTACCATGACTTGCTCAGGATTTTCTTCCAGTATGGGGAAGAGAAATTCTCCAAGCAAATTGCCCGGAAAATAGAAGCGGCCCGTGAAATAAAACCGATTGAAACGACATTTGAGTTAGTGGAATTAATTAAAGAAGGAATTCCTGCCCCGGCCCGACGTAAAGGTGGACACCCTGCAAAACGAGTATTCCAGGCAATCAGAATCGCTGTAAATGATGAATTGGGCGTATTTGAGGATTCCCTTGAACAAGCGATATCCCTGTTGAATCCCGAGGGAAGAATATCTGTCATCACTTTCCATTCATTGGAAGATCGGATATGTAAGACGGTATTTAAAAAAGCCAGCGCCCTACCAGATCTTCCGCATGGCCTACCGATCATCCCTGATGAATTCAAACCGACTCTGAAATTAATTACAAGAAAACCGATTTTACCTTCGGAAGAAGAGCTGGAAGGTAATAACCGATCACGCTCGGCGAAATTAAGGATTGCCGAAAAACAGTAAACTACAGAAAAAAACAGTAAGGGGGAGCATGAATGAGTGCCATAGCAAAAAAAATACAAGAAAAGCAATATGAAGATCAACAGCAACAATCCCAGCAAACTGTTGTCATCCGTAAAGCGAAAATATCGATTGGTGAAGTGTTATTACTATGCGCCATTGCTATCATGATTACCTTTGCGTGTGTGAAGATAGTTTCCAATCAAGCTGCCATTTATGAAACGAATAAAGAAATCCAGCAGGTTGAAGCGACCATTGAAGAACAAGGTAAATTGAATGATGATTTAATGGTGCAGGTCGACGAACTTAGTAGATATGAGCGCATTTGGGCAATCGCTGCCAAATTAGGCCTTGGATTGGATGATAATAACGTGAAGGTTGTGCAGAACTGATGCAGAAACAAAAAAATATGAAGCTTGGAGCAGCTGGATTATTCTTCGTATTCAGCCTGCTCTTCTTTGTATTAATCTGCCGCTTTTTATATATTGGTGTGACGGGTACAGCCGGGGGAGAGGTACTTGCTTCAAAAATCGATAAGAAATATGAGAAAGAGCAGGTTATTGAAGCGAAACGTGGCAGTATTCTAGATACTAAGGGAGACGTCATCGCTGTGGATACTTCCTCCTATATCTTACGTGCCATCTTGAGCGAAAAAGAAAGCGAACGGGTGAAAGACCCAGAAATGACCGCGAGTAAGCTTGCTAAATATATAGATATGGATGAACAGGCCATTTATGAACGCCTATCAAAAAAAGGGGCGTATCAAGTGGAGTTTGGGAGTGCTGGAAAAGACTTGACGCAGGACACCAAACAGAAAATCGAAAAATTAGAGTTGCCAGGAATCACGTTTGGAAGAACGAACAAACGCTTCTATCCAAATGGGGTCTTTGCTTCTCATTTGATTGGATATGTAGAAAAGGATGAAGAAACAGAAGAGATGACAGGGAAATTCGGTATCGAAAAGTACCTTAATAAAGAATTGCAGGAAACGGATGGAAAGCTGACCTATGAAAGTGACTTTTGGGGATTGATCTTGCCAGGGGCGGAGGAAAAGGTATCAGCTCCCCATAATGGGAATAATGTTTCGCTGACAATCGATAAGAAAATACAAACATTCCTGGAAGATTCCATGAATAAAGTCCAGGGGAAATATAAACCGGAACAAATCATCGCCATCGTTTCCAATCCTAAAACAGGCGAAATATTGGCGATGGGCCAAAGGCCGACATTCCATCCGACGACGAAGGAAGGGCTTACGGATACTTGGCGCAACCTGGCCATTGAAGAAACCTATGAACCCGGATCCACCTTTAAAACATTTACTCTAGCAGCGGCTGTAGAAGAAGGGGTCTTTAATCCCAATGATAGTTTTACAACAGGTAGATACAAGGCTGCAACAGGTTCCATAGGCGACCATAGCGGGATCGAGCCAGGCAAGACCATGTCCTTTCTTGAAGGGGTTCAACGGTCTTCCAATGTCGCTTTTGCAACCTTAGCCATGGATAAAATAGGTGCGGATACATTCCGCGACTATTTGACGAAGTTTGGCTTTGATAAAAAGACGGGAATAGACCTGCCGAATGAGATTACAGGCAAGATTCAATATAAGTATAAAATGGAAAAAGTCACTACCGCGTTTGGGCAAGGGACAACGGTGACACCAATCCAACAGATACAAGCGGCTTCAGCGGTAGCTAATGACGGAAAGATGATGCAACCCTATGTCATTAAAAGCATTTCCAATCAAGATACCGGAAAAGTGTTGAAAACGACCAAACCGAAAGTGGCGGGGGAACCGATTTCGGCAGAGACGGCAAAACAAGTTCGTAAATATTTAGAAACGGTCGTCTCGGCAAAAAAAGGAACGGGCAAGAAGTACGCGATCGATGGGTATGACGTAGCCGGAAAAACGGGGACTGCGCAGATTCCTGGGCCGACTGGTCGATATCTTGAAGGTAAGGACAACTATTTCTTTTCCTTCTTGGGAATGGCTCCAGCCGATGACCCGCAACTTGTCGTATATGTGGCTGTCAAACAACCGAAATTAGGTGTTTCCTATGTAGGAGCTGATCCTCTTTCTGAAATATTTAACCCGGTCATGCAAAACAGCCTCATGTATTTAAACATAAAGCCATCCGATTTGAAAAAGCAGGAAACTAACAAGATTGAAGACTATACGGATCAACCTATTAATTCGTCCGTTAAAGAACTCGAGGAGTTAGGATATGAAGTGGAAGTAATCGGAACGGGACGGAAAGTTCTCGACCAATCCCCTAAATCGGGTAGTTCCCTTCTTCAAGGGGAAAAAATTATTCTCCGTCCTGAAGGGGCAATGAAGGTTCCGGACATGGCTGGTTGGTCACTGCGTGATGTTATGAAGGTAGCTAGCATTGCCAAGCTTAATCTGAATACGTCAGGCACAGGATATGTGGGTAAACAGAGTCCTAAAGGTGGCACAAAGGTTAAAGAAGGAGACTCTTTCAAAGTCGAATTAAGGCAGCCGGAAAAGCCACCGAAGGATTCGCCAACAAAAGAGACGACTGTAGAGTAAAATAAGCATGCAAGAAAAAGAGTGGCTCATATGGGTCACTCTTTTTCTTGCATGTTTTTATTCTACCACCAAGTAGACAAGCATATATATTGAGCATGTATGAAATGGAGGTGCCTGTTTTTGCGTGTTTCAAATGTTACCGTCCGAAAACGGCTCGCAATCGCATTGGCAATAGGATTAGTCGTCTTTTTTATCATTGACATTCGCCTAGGGATCGTTCAGTTTTATCTAGGAAATGATTTGACAAGCTTAGCTAAGGATTCGTGGAGTAGGAATATCCCCTTTGAAGCCAAACGTGGTGAAATATTGGATCGAAATGGAGTCGAGTTGGCAACGAACATCTCAGCACCGACAGTATATGTCATCCCACGACAAATAGAGAATCCAAGTGAAACCTCGGAACAGCTAGCTTCCATATTGAATATCACGAAGGAGAAAGCCTTTGAATGGTTAACCAAACCGGCGATGAGCGCCAGGATTCCCGAGGGGAGGAAAATTTCTCATGAAAAGGCAAAGGAAATCAAGGCCCTCGGCATAAAAGGTATATATATCGCGGAAGACTCCAAGCGGCATTACCCATTCGGTGAGTACTTATCACATGTACTGGGGTTCACAGGCTCGGATAACCAGGGATTGATGGGAATCGAACTATCGTATGATAAGGAACTTAATGGAGAAAGAGGGTTCGTGAAATTTTATTCGGATGCAAAAGGGAAAAGACTTGAGAATATGGCGGATGATTTCAAGGCTCCAGTAGACGGAGATAATTTGAAACTGACGATTGATAGCCGAATTCAGACCATTGTGGAACGGGAACTGGATAATGCGGAGGCCACTTATGATCCAGATGGACTCATAGCCATTGCAATGGATCCGAAGACGGGCGAAATACTGGCCATGTCAAGCAGGCCCACCTTCGATCCAGCGAAATTCCAAGATGTACCTGCAGAAGTATATAACCGTAACTTGCCGGTATGGAGCATTTATGAGCCAGGTTCAACTTTTAAAATCATCACCCTTGCCGCTGCTCTAGAGGAAGGAAAGGTGAATCTACAAAACGACCATTTTTATGATCCCGGCCATGTGGAGGTTGCAGGTTCTACATTGCATTGCTGGAAAAGCGGAGGTCATGGTGACCAAACTTTTCTGGAAGTCGTAGAAAACTCATGCAACCCGGGTTTCGTTGAGCTAGGGAACCGGCTTGGTAAAGATAAATTGTTCCAATATATAAATGATTTTGGTTTCGGTCAAAAAACGGGCATTGATTTATCTGGGGAAGGTAGGGGGATCATGTTCAATATGGATCGTGTTGGTCCCGTTGAACAGGCAACCACGGCTTTTGGACAAGGTGTTGCCGTCACGCCCATCCAGCAGGTCACGGCTGTATCGGCAGCTGTGAATGGAGGGACACTATATACCCCTTATATTGCAAAAGAATTGGTCGACCCGAAAACGGGGGAAGTGGTCATGCGGAAAACCCCACAGGCGAAAAAAAAGGTGATTTCTGAAGAAACCTCGAAGAAAGTTCGGGAAGCACTTGAATCCGTTGTGGCAAAAGGAAGCGGTAAGGGAGCTTTCGTGGAATCGTATCGGGTCGGGGGGAAAACAGGAACAGCCCAAAAAGCCGAGAATGGGAGATATTTAGACAATAATTATATACTCTCATTTATTGGTGTCGCCCCAGCGGATGATCCCCAAATCGTCGTGTATATCGCTGTGGATAATCCGAAAGGGACCGTTCAATTTGGTGGTGTGGTCGCTGCCCCGATTGTTGGGAACATCATGGAGGATTCACTAAGGGCGATGGGTGTCAAACCAAGGAAAAACCAGATTGAAAAAGAAAAAGTCTGGACCGATCCGGTGATGATCGAGGTACCAAATGTTGTTGGAATGAGCAAAAAAGAGTTACAAACCCAACTTCTGGACCTTAAGATAGACATGGCCGGTAAGGGGGATAAAGTCATAAAACAAGCTCCGGATGCAGGAGTGAAATTAAAAGAAGGTTCAACAATTAGAATTTATCTTGGCGAACAAACAGAATAAGTATAAAATAAGAATAGTGAAAAGCGGCTGAAAAAAATCAGCCGCTTTGTTTACGGAGTCGATTAAACCCCGTATAATAAAAGCTGGTTTCTCGACAAGCCAAAATTAATCACATATAATTAATCCTCAAATTAAGTTGAGAGGGATGGAAAAATGAAGCTTCACGCATTACTAACTTATTTACACTCCTTGGATGCGCATGAAGGAGAAAATCCGGAGATTACCTCCATTGAAAATGATAACCGTAAAGTTAAAGACGGAAGTTTATTCGTTTGCATAAAAGGTTATACAGTGGATGGTCATGATTTTGCCCAATCAGCCGTAGAAAATGGGGCTGCAGCTGTCATTGCTGAACGACAGCTTAACTTAAATGTACCTGTGATTGTTGTCCGTGACTCAAGTAGGGCCATGGCCGTTCTCGCTGATGCATTTTACGGTCACCCAACCCAAAGGATGAACCTGATAGGAATCACCGGTACGAACGGAAAAACGACCACAAGCCATTTGCTTGAAAAGATTTACGAAGATCAAAAGAAAAAAACGGGCTTGATCGGTACGATGTATACAAAAATCGTCGATAAAGTATTTGAAACGAAGAATACGACGCCAGACAGTGTCACGCTTCAGAAGGCTTTTCATGATATGGCTGAAGCTGGTGTCTCAACGGCCATCATGGAGGTCTCTTCGCATGCTCTTGAACTTGGCCGTGTTCATGGATGTGACTATGATATAGCAGTATTCACTAACTTAACGCAAGATCATTTAGATTTCCATAAAACGATGGAGCGATATAAACATGCGAAATCATTGTTATTTTCCCAGCTGGGCAATGCGCAATTGGAAAATCGCCCTAAATATGCAGTCCTAAATGCGGATGATGAAGCAACAGCCGATTTTATTAAGGCGACTGCCGCTACAGTTGTTACATACGGAATTGATAAAGATGCTGACATTAGGGCGAGTGATATACAGATTGGCGCTCAAGGCACTACTTTCACTCTAAAAGCTGGCAAGGATACGCGTAACGTTAAGTTGCAGTTAATTGGGAAATTCAGCGTTTATAACGTCCTTGCTGCCATTGGCGCGGCTTTATGCGGGGGAATTAACCTAGATGAGACCATAGCATCAATTGAATCAATAAAGGGTGTTACCGGTCGTTTTGAGCTTATTATGGCGAATCAGGATTTCCCCGTCATAGTTGATTATGCGCATACACCAGATAGTCTTGAAAATGTCTTGAAGACCGTAGCGGAGTTTGCAAAAAGTAAAATTTTTGTGATTGTAGGTTGTGGTGGAGATCGGGATAAGACAAAACGGCCCATCATGGCAGCGATTGCCTGCAGATTGGCAACTGACCCAATTTTCACTTCCGACAATCCGCGCAGCGAGGATGCACTGCAAATCCTTCGTGATATGGAAGCGGGAGTTGAAGGAGAAGAATATACGGTGATAGTGGACCGAAGAGAAGCGATTGAGTATGCCGTTTCAAAAGCCGAAGCGGGAGACGTCATTTTAATTGCAGGAAAAGGGCATGAAACTTACCAATTGGTCGGAGATGCCATCCTTCACTTTGATGATCGTGAAGAAGCAGAAAAAGCAATTCAAACAAAATTGGGTGCAAATTAATTCACGCCCGACAAACAAAGAAATAGCAACAATGATAATGTATATTTGAATTGTGTTAGGAATGAGGGAGTAGGAATGTTGGAACAAGTAATTTTTTATACAATTTTGATGGCATTTTTAGTAACGGTTCTTCTATCACCAATCTTCATACCGTTTTTAAGAAGGCTGAAATTTGGGCAAAGTATCAGGGAGGAAGGCCCACAATCCCATCTAAAGAAGACAGGAACGCCTACTATGGGCGGTTTGGTGATTCTATTATCAGTCACCATCGCCACATTAGTTATGACATTTAAATTTTCAGAACCATCCACTGAAACGTACTTATTATTATTCGTTACCTTAGGATTTGGTTTACTAGGGTTCTTGGATGATTTTATCAAAGTCGTCATGAAACGGAACCTAGGCTTGACTTCAAAGCAAAAACTTCTAGGCCAAATCGTGATATCCGTCATTTTTTACTTCGTTTTCAAACAGACTGACGGCTTTAACCCTGAATTGACGATTCCAGGTACTGATTTTTCCATTAATTTTGGTTGGGCGTACCTAATTATCGTGATTTTCTGGTTGGTAGGTTTTTCTAATGCCGTCAATTTGACTGATGGATTGGATGGTCTCGTTTCAGGAACGTCCGCGATTGCTTTCGGTGCTTTTGCCATACTTGCTTGGAGCCAGTCACAATACGATGTGGCGATATTCTCAGTGGCAATCGTCGGCGCAGTCTTAGGCTTTCTAGTTTTTAATGCCCACCCAGCAAAGGTGTTTATGGGGGATACAGGATCGCTAGCCTTAGGGGGAGCGATTGCTACGATTGCTCTATTAACCAAACTTGAATTGCTGTTGGTCATTATTGGTGGAGTCTTCGTCATTGAAACTCTATCCGTCATTTTACAAGTAGGATCGTTTAAGCTTAGAGGTAAGCGTATATTTAAAATGAGCCCGCTTCATCATCATTATGAGCTTTCTGGCTGGTCTGAATGGCGCGTGGTCGTGACGTTTTGGACAGTTGGATTATTGTGTGCGGTACTCGGAATCTATTTAGAGGTGTGGATATAAATTGAAAGAGACAGAAAAATATTCAGAGAAAAAAGTATTGGTATTAGGTTTGGCAAAAAGCGGAGTCACGGCAGCTTCGCTTCTACATAAATTAGGTGCGTTCGTAACAGTCAATGATATGAAGCCACTATCGGAAAATCCGGAAGCACAAGGGCTTCTTGAACAAGGGATAAAAGTCATTTGTGGCAGCCACCCGATTGAGCTATTGGATGAGGGATTCGAATTCATTGTGAAGAACCCAGGCATTCCTTATAGCAACCCGCTTGTTAAGGGTGCATTGGAGAAAGGCATTCCGGTCATCACAGAGGTAGAACTCGCTTACCAAATAAGTGAAGCACCATTTTTGGGAATCACGGGTACAAATGGGAAAACGACCACTACTACGTTAATATTCGAAATGATGCAAGCTGGTAAGAAGTCACCACTTATTGCTGGAAATATTGGAACGGTAGCATCCGGTGTTGCTGAAAAGGCAACAGCTGCAGATACGATCGTCATTGAATTGTCATCCTTCCAATTGATGGGAATTGAAGAATTCCGGCCAGAAATCTCAATCGTGACGAATTTGTATGATGCCCATTTGGATTATCATAGTTCCAAACAAGAATATGCTGAGGCAAAAGCGGCGATTGCAAGAAATCAAACGGCTTCTGATTTCATGATTTTCAATGCAGATCAAGTGGATGTTAAAAACATGACCAAGAAGACGAAGGCAGAACTTGTACCATTTTCTACAGAAGTGAAGCATGAGAATGGGGCCTATGTAGAAGACGGAGCGGTGTATTTTCGCGGTGAAAAAGTGATTGCCGTTTCGGATATTGCCCTCCCGGGAAAACACAACTTGGAAAATGTGCTGGCTGCTATTTCTGCAGTGAAATTGAAAGGTGTGTCTAATGAGGCCATTCATACCGTTTTGACGACTTTCGGCGGTGTGGAGCACCGTCTGCAATATGTTGCAACGATTGAAAAACGTAAATTTTATAATGATTCCAAAGCGACGAATATCCTTGCAGCATCCAAGGCGCTTACTTCATTCACTGAACCGGTTATTTTGTTGGCTGGCGGATTGGACCGAGGTAATGAATTCGACGAGTTGAAACCGGCTATGAAACACGTCAAAGCGGTCATCACATTTGGTGAAACGGCAGAGAAAATTGAACGGATAGCTAAAGAATTAGGAATAACCCATATAAAACGTGTCGATAATGTAGTAAAGGCCGTACCTGTTGCTTTTGATTTATCGAATGAAGGCGACTGCATCCTCCTCTCTCCTGCTTGTGCAAGCTGGGATCAATATAAAACTTTTGAACAAAGAGGAGACATGTTTATGGAGGCTGTGCATAAACTTAAGTAAGAGCTTTCGCAGAAGGAAGTGAACCTGCTTCTACGTTGACACCTTGAAAAAAAAGCGATAATGAGCCGTTATCGCTTTTTTTTGACTTAAGTGCCACTAAAAAAGTGGCATATCAGGTAGTGTTTTATATTCGTACAGGCTCGAAAAACTTCCTAGAGGTGGATGTCCGTGCCATTAAAAAAATCCAATCCTGATCTTATTCTCATTATCGTCACCTTAAGCCTTTTGACAATTGGTTTAGTTATGGTTTACAGCGCCAGTGCAATTTGGGCAGACTATAAATTCGATGACTCCTTTTATTTTGCTAAAAGACAGTTGCTGTTTGCCTGTGTAGGTGTCGTAGCCATGTTTTTTATCATGAATGTCGATTACTGGACATGGCGCACTTGGGCCAAATTGCTAATTATTATCTGCTTCATCTTACTGTTGGCCGTTTTGGTACCAGGTATCGGGATGGCAAGAAACGGGTCCCGGAGTTGGATTGGCGTGGGAGCTTTCTCCGTACAGCCGTCCGAATTCATGAAGTTAGCGATGATTGCTTTTTTAGCTAAATTCTTATCGGAAAGACAAAAACTGATCACTTCCTTTAAAAAAGGGATGATGCCATCGTTGGGCATTGTATTTTTAGCATTTGGGCTTATCATGTTACAGCCTGATCTCGGTACAGGAACAGTGATGGTTGGAACATGTATCGTGATGATTTTTATTTCAGGTGCGAGAATCAGTCATTTTGTTGGCCTAGCCCTACTCGGAGTAGCTGGTTTTGTCGGCCTTATTTTATCGGCCCCATATAGGATAAAACGGATTACCTCCTTCCTCGATCCTTGGGAAGACCCGCTCGGAAGTGGATTTCAAATGATCCAATCATTTTATGCAATCGGCCCCGGTGGGTTGTTCGGCCTCGGATTAGGACAAAGTCGTCAAAAGTTTTTCTATTTACCAGAACCGCAAACCGACTTTATATTCGCGATACTATCTGAAGAATTAGGGTTCATTGGAGGTTCACTTGTGATTTTATTATTCGCTCTCATGCTATGGCGTGGAATACGGATCGCCCTTGGTGCGCCAGACTTATATGGTAGCCTGGTAGCGGTCGGGATCATTGCAATGGTAGCTATTCAAGTCATGATCAATATTGGCGTGGTCACTGGTTTAATGCCGGTTACAGGTATCACCTTGCCGCTATTAAGTTATGGTGGCTCCTCCCTGACACTCATGTTGATGGCCATTGGCGTACTGCTGAATATCAGTCGGTATTCAAGGTTTTAAAGCAAGATGATATACATTTCTTAAAGAGGAAGCCCGTCATAAAATCGGGCTTCTTTTTTGGTGGAATGGATGGATTGGAATGGTTGCCGGTGATTTGCCAGGCCCCGTATGAGAAGATTTTGAAAAAAATGAAATGGTGCTTAAATATTACCAAAGAGGAATGTGGGGATATCTACAATAAATATTGGCAATACGGCCTTGTTTAGACTATAGTATAAGAGGGTTCGACCGAAGAGGCGCTTACTCTTGCTCATTTTCAAGTTAAACAAATAGTGTTTTTGATATTGCATAATTAGAGGCCTCATTACGGTGGGGAAATGAAACTTATAATGTTAAAATCTAGGTGCACAAGGAGGTTAATCATGGATAAAGCGATACAACAATTAACCGACATGCAAATCGGCAAGATACTGGAACATGAGCCACTTGCTAATCATACGACAATGAAAATTGGTGGACCCGCGGATCTATTCATCGAGCCATCCTCCATTGAAAATATTGAAAAAGCGATGAAGGTCATCAAAGATAATAATTTGCCATGGAGAGCAATAGGAAGAGGTTCAAACCTCCTTGTCAGCGATGATGGAATCGAAGGTGTGGTACTGAAGTTAGGTAAAGGTCTGGATCATCTTGAAATCAATGGGACGGAAGTGAAGGCTGGAGCTGGTGTTTCCCTTGTAAGTTTATCAGTGAAGATTAGTAAAAAGGGATATGCCGGGCTGGAGTTTGCCAGTGGAATTCCAGGTTCCGTTGGTGGTGCTGTGTATATGAATGCAGGTGCACACGATTCGGATATGAGTGCCATCCTTAAGCAAGTGCATGTCCTATTTGAAGATGGAACCTTGGCTTGGCTTTCTAAGGAGGAAATGGAGTTTTCGTATCGAACATCTCTCCTTCAAAAGAAAAAACCTGGTATCGTGCTGGAGGCCATCTTTCAATTAGAAGAGGGTAACCGAAGTGAAATCGTCGAGAGAATGCAGAATAACAAAAACTATCGTAAAGATACCCAACCATATAACTTGCCATGTGCTGGAAGCATTTTCAGGAATCCACTGCCAAGACATGCAGGAAGGTTAGTGGAGGATGCTGGCCTTAAGGGGCATTCGATAGGCGGGGCCCAAATTTCCCCTATGCATGGAAACTTCATCGTCAACACTGGTAATGGAAGTGCGGCAGACGTGGAAGCTCTGATTCAACACGCGAAGGATACGGTATATAGCAAGTATGAAATTGAATTGGAAACAGAAGTAGAAATCATCGGGAGAAAACAATAGGATATTCATTCTTCATATCCAAATATTGTGGTATAATGTGTTACTTGAAAAATTCTATTTCTTATTTTTTGGTGAGTGTCACCAATCATCCATTTTAGGAAGAGGTGAAATAGGTGGAAAAGGGGAAAATCGTTTCCATTGAGGACCGCATTCCTAAGCTAAAGCAAATTAGAAAGAGCAAAGCAAATAGACGACTTGTTCTATTGCTTTCCCTTTTCTTCATTTTGGTTGCTTGTGTATTATATTTTTTATCCCCGCTAAGCTATGTGAAGTCCATAAAGGTAGAGGGAAACCAGTATATTACTTCCAAGCAAATTATTAAATTAAGTAACATCAAGAAAGACCGAAGCATCTGGAAAGTTGACACGGGAGAGACTGCCGCCAACATAAAAAAAAATCCGGATATAAAAAGTGCCAGTGTTGTACCTGTTTTTCCTAATTCCGTTAAAATAATGGTTTCTGAGCATACTAGAATTGCCTATTTATCCATGAATGGTAAATTCGCTCCGATATTGGAAAACGGTGACATCCTAAAAGAGTTAGAGAGTGGTGAAAATCCAGTATTTGCCCCTGTTTTAATTGGTTTCAAAGAGGGTAAAGCATTAAAGTTACTTTTGGAGGAACTGGACAAGCTTCCTGTGGCCATACAAAATGCTATTTCCGAAATTCACCATGACCCGACTAAAACGGATAAATACCATATTGTTATGTACATGAATGATGGATTTGAAGTTAGTGCGACAAGTCGTACTCTATCTGAGAAAATGATACACTATCCATCCATTATCAGCCAATTGGATCCCGAGGTAAAGGGAGTCATCGATCTAGAGGTCGGTTCCTACTTTAAAGCCTTTGATGAGTCTGAACAAAAGGAAGACGGGCCGGAGTGAATCCGTTGCTTTAACAACAATGATTGAACTAAAGTTAGCGTACATTTTCGGAAAAGAATAAGTGTTTGACCAACATAGAAAAGGCAAGTACAGGATGACCGAATGTAATCCGTTTTTAGCTAAAAATGGAAGTGAGTAATGTGGGTCTGCAGTGATTTTGCTGATAGTGCCAGTAAAAATGAGACTCCAAGAACTATACATATATGGGGCCTTCTCCGCCTTTAATGGGATAGGGGACCATGCCCCAACTGGTTGATTCTCTTGAGTGCTAAAATCCATGGATTTTAGTTGGACCTGATATTCATTTTGTAGTCTTTGTTGCATGCGGAATTTTTAATGTGGGGAGTTGCGGGGACGTTTCAAACTTTCCGTGAAGATGTGGTATTGGCCGTTGTATTCTTATTTAATAATAGTTTTATCTGCAAGTTTGACTTTTCTAGGTGTACATCTTGGTGTAGACTTGTATTTAGCTGGAATCTTTGTATTTACGTGTGAAACTTTCAAAATACGGGTGAAATTCAAAGGGCACAGTTGGATAAGAGATTTTTTTCTGAAAAAAATGGAAAAAATCTATATTATTAGAGGGAATTGCGGTATAAATGCCGAATAGATTAAGTCAGTATTAAGTTTAGGTAAGACATTTAGATACCAAGAGACGAACGATAACTATTATAAAGATTGTAAACCTACGAGTTTTCTCTTAATAATACGAGATGACACTTTATTATAATATTAGCGAGTTGTAATTAGGTCTGTTATTCTAAAATGAATAGGTCTTTTGATAGGATAATGCTATTCTACTAATATATGTATAAACTGAAGGAGGTGCCATGGAATGAACAGCAACGAAATCTACGTAAGTCTTGACATCGGTACATCCAGTGTAAAAGTAATCATTGGGGAAATGGTCAATGACACATTAAATATCATAGGCGTAGGAAATGTAAAATCAGAAGGGCTAAAGAAAGGCTCCATCGTCGATATAGATGAAACAGTCCAATCCATTCAAAAGGCCGTAGAGCAAGCTGAACGAATGATAGGAATGGAAATCAAAAAAGTGATCGTCGGTATCAGCGGGAACCACGTAACGCTTCAGCCTTGCCATGGGGTAGTAGCCGTATCTAGTGAAAATAAAGAGATTAATGAACACGATGTATTCCGTGTTAGAGAAGCCGCTGAGTTAATTACCATACCATCGGACCGGGAAATTATCGATGTGGTGCCGATTCATTATAAAGTTGATGAGTTGGATGAAATTAGCGATCCAAGGGGCATGATTGGCGTCCGTCTGGAAATGAGAGGCATATTAATAACAGGTCTGCGGACAATTTTACATAATTCCTTGCGGTGTGTGGAACGAGCAGGGTTAGAAATAACGGATATTGCCCTTCAGCCATTGGCAGCAGGTGGGCTGGTTTTATCGAAGGATGAAAAGGAACTTGGAGTAGCGCTTGTCGATATTGGGGGAGGTTCTACCACTCTAGCGATTTTCGAGCAAGGCTATCTACAATATACTTCCGTGATTCCTATAGGCGGGGAGACGCTTACAAAGGATCTCTCCATTGTACTAAGGACTACCATGGAGGAAGCTGAAAAAATTAAAATTAAGCATGGCCATGCCTTTTATGATGATGCGTCAGAAGACGAAGTATTCCAGATACCAATCATCGGCAGCGACCAGCAACAACCATGTAACCAGCTGATGCTCTCAGATATAATTGAGGCGAGGTTGACCGAAATTTTCGAGTTAATACAAGATGATTTGAGAAGACTTGGTTTTCAGGAAGTACCGGGAGGGTTCGTATTGACCGGTGGGGCCGTTAAGATGCCAGGAGTACTGGAACTTGCTCAGTATGTATTCCAAAATCGTGTCAGGACAGCCGAACCAAATTATATTGGTGTCAGAGAACCGCAATATACGACAGCTGTCGGTCTAATTAAACATGCGTGCAAGAAAGAGAGAATGCAAAAGAACACCACAAATAAAACTCCTGTACCAGCTGGTCAGGCACAAGAGAATAATGACCAGCGGAGCCAGAAGTCCTCTCAGAAACATAAAGAGAACACGGCTAAAAAACAAGGTGAAAAAGGTGAATCGAAATTCAAAAAAATCTTGGGTTACTTTTTTGAATAAAAACAAAAAATCGGGAATTTCGTCAAAATAGGAGGATTGTCATGTTGGAGTTTGATTCTAATTTAGAACAATTAGCAACGATAAAGGTTATAGGTGTTGGCGGCGGCGGTAACAATGCGGTAAACAGAATGATCGAACATGGTGTACAAGGTGTCGAATTTATTTCTGTCAATACTGATGCGCAGGCACTTAATTTATCAAAAGCAGAAGTTAAAATGCAAATCGGCGGTAAGCTTACTAGAGGATTGGGTGCTGGTGCGAATCCTGAGGTAGGTAAAAAAGCGGCGGAAGAAAGTAAAGAACAAATCGAAGAAGCGCTAAAAGGCGCTGATATGGTTTTCGTAACGGCTGGAATGGGCGGCGGAACTGGTACGGGTGCTGCCCCAGTTATCGCGGGTATCGCTAAAGATCTTGGTGCACTGACAGTTGGTGTCGTTACACGTCCTTTCACGTTTGAAGGACGCAAACGTGCAACCCAGGCGCAAGGTGGCATTGCCTCCATGAAAGAATCGGTCGATACGCTTATCGTCATTCCGAATGACCGACTTCTTGAAATTGTTGATAAAAGCACACCTATGCTTGAAGCATTCCGGGAAGCGGATAATGTCCTTCGTCAAGGGGTACAGGGGATTTCAGATTTGATCGCTGTTCCTGGTCTTATTAATTTGGATTTTGCCGATGTTAAGACCATCATGTCAAATCGTGGATCGGCCCTGATGGGTATCGGGATCTCCTCTGGAGAAAACCGCGCCGCTGAAGCAGCTAAAAAAGCGATTTCCAGTCCGTTGCTTGAAACGTCCATCGATGGGGCTCAAGGGGTTCTATTGAACATTACTGGTGGAACGAACCTAAGTTTATTCGAGGTCCAAGAGGCAGCCGATATTGTGGCCACCGCTTCTGATCAAGAGGTAAATATGATTTTCGGTTCTGTCATCAATGAAAACTTAAAGGACGAAATTGTTGTTACAGTTATTGCGACGGGCTTTACCGAAGCTGAAACGTCCATGCGAGCTCCGGGTCGTTCAACACTTGGACAGCAACAACAGCAAACGAGACCTCAAACACAAGCGCCTACACCTAGTGTAAATCGTGAAGTGAAGAGAGAAGAAGTGAACGAACAGCCTACAAGGAATAATAATCAAGGACAAGGTGAGGAAGCTTTGGATATTCCAACCTTCCTACGCAATCGTAATAGAAGGCGTTAATTTGAAAGAGAAAAGGTCGTTCCCTATGGGAGCGGCCCTTTTTTTGCTTTTTTCGGAAAGATGTTTCGATTGATTATTACTGGTTAATCGCCATATGGACTTTTAAGGCCCTAAGAGCTGCTCTCCACCTGTTTGAACAGTTGGGCTATGCCCTGATCCATAAAATTCATGAAAGGACGTAAAGGCGGCTGGAATGGATAATGGATTTCCAACTTGAATTTGGAGAAGGTCCTTTATAACAATGGAACTCTGAGAAGAGAAGCTGAAAGAAATTCTATCTTCTACAACCCATAAATCGACAGCTTTAAATGAGGGAGCGTAACTGGTATGAAGCAGTATTGAAAAAATCAATAGCTGTTTTTCTACAAAAAGGCTAAAAAAGACTGAAAAACTCTTAAGTTTCCTGTACAAAAAGTGACACACTTTCTATTATCAGGTGCGTTATACTTTTTGCTAGTGGAAGGTTAGATTCTAAAAGGAGGGGTGAGTGTTTGACCTTATATTTAGATGTGATTTGGTTATTGAATTGGTTATTTGACTGCCTCCTCTTATATTGGACTGCAATCATTCTCAAACGGCGAGTCGCCCTTTGGCGGGTTTGTGCGGGCGGGCTGATAGGTTCTCTAATCATCGTATTGGCATTTACCCCTTTTTACGCAATGGCTGACCAATTTTATATAAAAATCGCATTTTCTCTTTTTATGGTCCTGGCCACCTTTGGGTTCATCAGATTCAACCATTTCCTGAAGTCATTAGCCACTTTATACTTTGTCACGTTTTTATCAGGTGGGATCCTCCTTGGCCTTCACTATCTATTCGAATATCAAATCGTTTCCAAAAACCCTGGTCAATATGCCGGAATCAATCGTTTTGGTGACCCCGTCAGCTGGATTTTTGTGATGGTTGGCTTCCCGCTTGCCTGGCAATTTTCCAAGCGTACTCTAGAAGGAATGGAGATGACAAAACTAACGCATGAGCAACTGGTGTCAGTCACGGTGAAAGTATCAGAGTTTGAAGGGACTTTTCAGGGGCTTGTGGACAGTGGGAATCAATTATATGATCCAATAACCCGTTCGCCTGTTATGATCATTTCACTTTCTGGAGATGAAGCTGGAATCCCTTCGGATATGGTTGAATTGTTCAAGAATCCGGACATCCTGGTCCGACAGGAAGAACAGCCTGAATATACATGGACGGGCCGTATGCGCGTAATTCCATATAAAGTGGTGGGGCATGAACATCAATTGCTAACGGCCATCAAGCCGGACTTCATTAAAATATCCCAAGGGGAAAACGAGTATCAAGTCAAGCAGGGCCTTGTGTCGTTTACCTTTCAGCAACTTTCTGCGGACAATAGCTATCAATCTATCGTCCATCCAAAAATGTTAACCGGGATTCCGGTGAAAAATGCCTCATAACATTTTGCTCTTTCAATTTTGCTCCACAATTCGTCTATTTTAGAAGGGAGAATTATTTTGAAGAAATTTATTCTTCGGCTCACCTATTTTTGGTACAAACTCTTGTTCAAGCTCGGATTGAAGACGGACGAAATATTTTATATAGGAGGAAGTGAGGCGCTCCCGCCCCCACTTTCAAAAGAAGAAGAGGCAATATTGATCAATAAGTTACCAAAAGGCGATGAAGCTGCCCGCTCTATCTTAATCGAGAGGAATCTAAGGCTTGTCGTCTATATTGCAAGGAAATTTGAGAATACGGGAATCAATATCGAAGATTTAATTAGCATTGGGACCATTGGCTTGATTAAGGCAGTCAATACATTCAATCCCGAGAAAAAAATCAAACTTGCTACATATGCTTCGAGATGCATCGAGAATGAAATATTAATGTATTTAAGGAGAAATAATAAAATCCGTTCGGAAGTTTCTTTTGATGAGCCCTTGAATATCGATTGGGATGGAAATGAACTCCTGCTCTCAGATGTTCTGGGGACTGATGATGACATCATCACTAAGGATCTAGAGGCGAATGTGGATCGGAAGCTACTAACGAAAGCCCTGACGCAGCTCTCTGATCGTGAAAAACAAATAATGGAACTTCGATTTGGACTTGCTGGCGGAGAAGAAAAGACGCAAAAGGATGTTGCGGATATGCTCGGGATTTCCCAATCCTATATTTCAAGGTTGGAGAAAAGAATTATTAAACGGCTAAGAAAAGAATTTAATAAAATGGTGTAAAAAAATATTTCGAGTATAAAGCTTTTGAGACCGTACTTTCTTGTGCTTGGATGAAGAGATGTTTTGATTTTTCAAAAATACCCTATGCATATTTTTCCCTCCCGCGGAAATACTGTTTTTTGTACAGCACTCCTGTGAGGAGGGAAGAATTTTGTCTCGTAACAAGGTTGAAATCTGCGGTGTGGATACATCGAAATTACCGGTTTTGAAAAATGATGAAATGAGAAAACTCTTTAAAGAATTGCAAGGTGGCGAGCTTTCAGCAAGAGAGAAACTGGTAAACGGGAATCTTCGACTCGTTTTGAGCGTCATTCAACGCTTTAACAATCGAGGAGAATATGTAGATGATCTATTTCAGGTAGGCTGTATAGGGTTGATGAAATCGATAGATAATTTTGACTTGGGTCAGAACGTAAAGTTTTCAACGTATGCTGTACCAATGATTATTGGAGAAATCAGAAGGTATCTTCGTGATAATAATCCAATACGTGTTTCCCGGTCTTTAAGGGACATTGCTTATAAAGCATTGCAGGTTAAGGAAAAACTTATCAGCCAGACTCTACGTGAGCCCACAGCTGAAGAAATCGCCAAAGTGTTAGGATTACCGCACGAAGAAATTGTTTTCGCGTTAGATGCAATCCAAGATCCAGTATCCCTTTTCGAACCGATTTATAATGATGGCGGGGATCCGATTTATGTACTCGACCAATTAAGTGATGAAAAAAATAAGGATAGTACCTGGATTGATGAGATAGCCATAAACGAAGGGATGAGACGGTTGAATGACCGTGAAAAAATGATCCTTCGTAAACGATTTTTCCAAGGGAAGACCCAAATGGAGGTAGCCGAGGAAATCGGCATTTCACAAGCTCAAGTCTCCCGCTTGGAAAAAGCGGCAATCAAGCAAATGAATAAAAACATTCAACAGTAAAAGCTGAGCACGAGTAACAGTTGACTGAAGCGGGTAAGGGATGATTCTCATGCCCGCCAATCAGCAACCTAGCCGTAGCGGCTTTTTTTTAGTTTGCTCAAGCCACTGCATAAAGACCTTTATTTCCCGATTCCTTCATTCTTGAACAAAACCAGTCATATACATAAAAAAAGGTTTTTTATCTGGAGAAACACATTTCAGGAGGAGCTGAATGGCGTGACTAGAATTTCTGAATTTCAAATTAAGGATATCGTCAATATAGCAGATGGAAAGAAATTGGGGAATATGACAGACTTAGAAATCAATACGGGGACGGGAATGATTGAAGCAATCATTGTTTCGAATAGTACCAGGCTAATGGGCTTTTTTGGGAGGGAGCAAGATATCGTGATTCCTTGGCGAAAAATAAAAAAAATTGGGGCGGATGTCATCCTTGTCGAACATCAGACGATATTTCAAACAGAGCTGAAAGATGAACGGTTATAGGGGTACCTTTAGAGGGTATTAGAAGGATATTTATGATACACTAAACTAAAAATAAAGAGGAATGAAAGCATGAAAGAACCTTTTGTTTTAGTCGAAGATCAATATTTGCTTGTTGATAGCTGGAGACAACAAAATCTCCAGCTTGTGGCGGGCTTTACAACGAAAAACGGAGGAGTCAGTTCTGGCTGCTTTACATCATTGAATACCGGCTTTCATGTTGGGGACAAGATAGGGGATGTACAGGCAAACCGCCGATTTCTTGCTGAAAAACTATCTTTTCCGCTTAATCATTGGGTAGGGGCCGAGCAGACTCATGAAACTCATATCCAGCAAGTAACGACTCGGGATTGTGGGAAAGGCGCCACTGACTATCCTTCTGGTTTTAGGGCGACAGACGGTTTTTATACGAGAGATAAAAATGTCCTACTGACCCTTTGTTATGCGGATTGTGTGCCTTTATATTTTTATGCTCCTACACATGGAATGGTTGGGGTGGCACATGCCGGCTGGAAGGGAACCGTTAATGGCATTGCGCACAATATGGTAGAGGCGTGGATACATGAAGGTATAAAACCATCAGAAATATTTGCCGTAGTTGGGCCCTCTATTTGTTCGAAATGTTATGTTGTAGATGATAAAGTCATAGATTTAGTGCGGAATTTGCTGGAAGAAAATGACGAGAAGCCCTATAATTTAATTAGTGAAGGACAATATCAACTAGATCTTAAAGAACTGAACGCCATGATCATGGATAAATCTGGAATCCCGAGGGAGCAGATTGCTGTGACTTCATATTGTACAAGCTGTGATGAGGATTTATTTTTTTCCCATCGCCGGGATAATGGGAAAAGTGGTAGGTTGATGAGCTTTATTGGTTGGAAGGAGGATCTTGAAAAGCGATGAAAGTTGCAGAAAATCTAAAAAACATCGAAGAAAAAATAAATGAAGCGTGTAAAAATAGTGGCAGGCATCGGGAAGATGTCAAATTAATCGGGGTTACAAAATATGTTTCCATCGAGAGGGCAAAAGAGGCATTGGAAGCCGGTGTCACTGATTTAGGTGAAAATCGCGATCAAGGTTTATTGAATAAATATGAAGTGTTGAAGGATACACCGAACTGGCATTATATCGGTTCCATGCAGACACGTAAGGTTAAGAATGTCATTGATAAAGTTGCTTATATTCATTCTTTGGATCGTATATCGTTGGCAGAAGAAATACAAAAACGTTCAAAAGAGCCGATAAACTGTTTAGTGCAGGTCAATGTTTCTGGTGAAGAGTCTAAACACGGTCTGAATCCAGAGTCGACGCTTGAATTTATTAAAGAACTAGGGGCTTTTGACAAGGTGAAGGTCGTTGGGTTGATGACAATGGCACCTTTTACAGAGGACGAACAGGTACTCCGAGGTTGCTTCCGTACATTAAAAAACCTCCAACTGGAAATTCAAAAAGCGGAATTGACTCATGCTCCATGCTCGGAATTATCCATGGGGATGTCCAATGATTTTATGATTGCCATCGAGGAAGGTTCTACCATGATTCGGATTGGTACTGCACTGGTAGGCGAAGAATTATAAGGAGGTACGTAAAAGATGTCATTCGTATCAAAGTTTAAATCCTATTTCGCGCTGGATGATGAGTATGAATATAAGGACGAAGTGGTGGAGGAAGAGGAGATGGAGCGTAAAGCGGTAAAGCCTGCAAAACAGCAGACCCCACCTGCTTCTACAGGAAATAATCCAAATCAAAATATAGTAAGTTTGCAAAGCGTGCAAAAATCTTCTAAAGTAGTATTATTGGAGCCTCGTGCTTATGCAGAAGCTCAGGATGTCGCTGACCATTTGAAAAACCGTCGTGCAGTCGTTGTAAATCTTCAGCGAATCCCGCATGACCAAGGAAAGCGGATTATCGACTTTTTAAGCGGCACTGTATATGCAATCAGTGGGGATATCCAAAAAATCGGTACAGACATATTCTTGTGTACTCCGGATAACGTTGATGTTTCCGGTAATATTACCGGTTTTGAAGTGGATAAGGAGTACGAAGAAGCGAGGTGGTAATGGTTAATGGCTCTAGTGCTTCAAGGTTTATATTATTTAGTTGAAATTTATTCAATGGCATTAATTGTTTACATATTAATGTCTTGGTTCCCTAATGCCCGGGAAACATCGATTGGCCAATTCCTGGTAAAGATTTGCGAACCATATTTAGAACCGTTCAGAAAATTCATCCCACCACTCGGCATGATCGACATATCACCACTTGTAGCCTTGTTGGTTTTAAATTTTGCGAAGAATTATGGGATTTTTTATCTACAAAGCTTATTCGGATGATTTGTAGTTCATACTAAAGACGTAAAATAATAGAATGGCCAGTAACTACACAGCTAGGTGAATTCTTGGCTGTGTAGTAGTAACGAAGGTGTATGTTACGATTCATTCTTGTGTACAACCATTTATCCATATGTAAGGAGCATGCATTCTACATGAGTATATATCAACATTTCAGGCCGGAGGAAAAGGAATTTATCGACCAGGCAATGAATTGGATTGACCAGGTTAGAGATTCTTATGCTCCTAAACTTTCTGACTTTCTGGATCCGCGTCAGCAGGAAATCCTCACATCCCTATTAGGAAACAAACAGGATGTGCTACTGCAATTTCACGGCGGGAGTGATTTCGTTGAACGGAAACGTGCCCTCATTTATCCTGATTACTACTCTCCTGAATCATCTGATTTCAATATCTCCTTATATGATATCTCCTATCCAAAAAAATTTGTTACACTTGAACACAGGCAAATACTTGGAACCTTGATGTCACTGGGGGTAAAACGTGAAAAATTCGGTGATATTATAGTGACAGAGGAGCAAGTCCAATTTATTGCAACAGGGGAAATGGATTCATACCTTACGGGAAACCTGGATAAGATAGGCAATGCTTCCGTAACCATTAAAAGGATTCCGATTGAGGATATCCTTGTGGTGAAGGACAACTGGGAAGAGCAGGTCAGTACCGTTAGCTCATTAAGGCTTGATAGCGTACTTTCTGCTGTTTTGAATATTTCCCGGCAAAAAGCCCAGACGTTGATATCGTCGGGGAAAACCAAGGTTAATTTCAAGCAAACGGAGAGCGTTTCTGAAGAATGCCGTGAGGGGGATACTCTATCCATCAGGGGTTTCGGTCGATGTAAAATCACTTCAATCGATGGGAAAACGAAAAAGGATAAGTGGAGAATCTCATTAGGTAGGAAAAAATAATTTAGTTGTTAGCAGGATTCACATATTTTTTGTCGAATATAGAGTTTTAATGTAATAGAGTAGAAATTGTTCTGGAGGTGCAACAATGCCCTTAACCCCGATAGATATACATAACAAGGAATTTAGTAAAGTATTTCGAGGGTATGATGAAGATGAGGTTAACGAATTTCTAGACCAAGTCATTAAAGATTATGAATTGATTCTAAGAGAAAAGAAAGAAATGGAAGAAAAATTGAACGAGACGTTCGATCGTTTAGGTCATTTCACGACTATCGAGGGCACGCTTAATAAGTCTATCATTGTCGCGCAGGAAGCTGCAGAAGAATTAAAGCGCAATGCCCAAAAAGAAGCCAAACTGATCATCAAGGAAGCAGAAAAGAATGCTGACCGGATTGTCAATGAGTCGCTTGTGAAAGCAAGAAAAATAGCGATGGATATAGAAGACTTGAAAAAACAATCGAAGGTTTTCCGTACTCGCTTTAAAATGCTTGTCGGAGCACAGCTCGATTTGTTGGATAATGACGACTGGGATCATCTGCTTGAATACGAAGTGGATGCATCTGAAATAGAATTAAATGATGGAGTAGATGAGGAAAATTAAACGTTTCCTTGACTTCAAGCACTTTTTTCGCATATAATTTTTTAACAATACTATTCATGATGACATTAGACGATGACAGGGACAGTAAATTCCTCATAACCTTATATGTAGCGACCCGGGGACGGTGTAAGCCCGGGATAAGAGAAGGAATTGAACATCACCCTTGAGTTCTGAATTGAACCTGCTTATGCAGCAAGTAAACGATGCGTATCATTCACGTTACGAATGCTCGAGAGGAAAGGATTCAGCCGTTTTGTGAATCTTTCTAACCAGGGTGGTACCGCGGGAAGCAAAGCTTTCTCGTCCCTTTTTCAGGGATGAGAAGGCTTTTTATTTTGTCTGCGAATCGGGTCAATCAACTCAAATGAAGTTATGGATAGATGGATGGAGGAATTTTATAATGGAATATAAAGATACTTTATTAATGCCTAAAACTGAATTTCCAATGAGGGGCAACCTTCCGAAGCGCGAGCCTGAAATTCAGGAAAAGTGGAAAGAGATGGACATCTATAAAAAAGTGCAAGAGCACACTGAAGGGCGACCGTTATTCATTTTACATGATGGACCTCCATATGCAAACGGTGATATCCATATGGGTCATGCCTTGAATAAAGTTTTAAAAGATTTCATCGTCCGTTTTAAGTCCATGAGCGGTTACCATGCACCGTATGTTCCAGGCTGGGATACGCACGGTCTCCCAATTGAAACGGCTTTGACTAAAAAAGGCGTGAACCGTAAAGAAATGAGCGTCGCTGAATTCAGAAAGCTATGTGAAGAATATGCATACGTACAGATTAACAATCAACGTGAGCAATTCAAGCGGATTGGTGTTCGCGGGGATTGGGATAATCCTTATATTACGTTAAAGCCTGAATATGAAGCACAACAGATCAAGGTTTTTGGTGAAATGGCGAAAAAAGGCTATATCTATAAAGGGAAGAAACCTGTTTACTGGTCCCCTTCGAGTGAATCGGCTCTTGCTGAAGCGGAGATTGAATACCAAGATAAACGTTCGGCTTCAATCTATGTAGCATTTGAAGTGACTGATGGTAAAGGTGTCATTGATGAAGGTGTAAAAATCATCATTTGGACGACAACACCATGGACGATTCCGGCCAACCTTGGAATTTCCCTACATCCACAATTGAATTATGTGGTTGTTGCAGTGGAAAATGAAAAATACTTAGTGGCAGAAGCCTTATTGGAATCTGTTAAAGAAACGCTTGGATGGGAAAACCCAACTATCGTGAAAACGGTAAAAGGCAGTGAGTTGGATCGTGCTGTAGCGAAGCATCCTCTATATGATCGTGAATCACTAGTGATGTTAGGTGAGCATGTAACGACTGAAGCTGGAACAGGTTGTGTTCATACAGCTCCAGGACACGGGGAAGATGACTTTATCATCGGTCAGAAATATGGCTTGGATGTTCTTTGCCCAGTCGATGAAAAAGGTGTCATGACTGAAGAAGCAGGGGAGTTTGCTGGATTATTCTATGATAAAGCAAATAAAGCGATTTCCGAAAAATTAACTGAAGTGGGAGCCCTGTTGAATCTTACATTCATCACACATTCATTCCCACATGACTGGCGGACGAAGAAGCCGACGATCTTCCGTGCAACTGCACAGTGGTTCGCTTCAATCAAGGACTTCCGTGATGATTTGCTGAAGGCAGTCGAAGAAACGAAATGGGTACCGGCATGGGGTGAAACACGCCTATTCAATATGGTCCGTGACCGAGGAGATTGGTGTATCTCCCGACAACGTGCATGGGGTGTGCCAATTCCAGTATTTTACGCAGAAAATGGCGAACCAATCATCACGGACGAAACAATCAATCATATTTCAGAATTATTCCGTGAGCACGGTTCAAATATCTGGTTTGAAAAAGAAGCAAAAGATCTTCTACCACAAGGCTTTACACATGAAGGAAGTCCAAACGGTATCTTCACTAAAGAAACGGATATCATGGATGTATGGTTCGACTCCGGTTCTTCCCATCAAGCGGTTCTTGAAGAAAGAGAAGAACTTCAACGTCCGGCTGACCTTTATCTTGAAGGGTCCGATCAATATCGCGGTTGGTTCAACTCATCACTTTCAACAGGTGTTGCCGTGACAGGAAAAGCACCATATAAAGGTGTACTTAGCCATGGGTTCGCATTAGACGGCGAAGGACGTAAAATGAGTAAATCTATTGGTAACGTGGTCCTTCCATCTAAAGTTATGAACCAGCTTGGTGCTGATATTTTACGTCTTTGGGTTGCTTCTGTTGATTATCAATCTGACGTTCGGGTTTCAGATCCTATCTTAAAACAAGTTTCCGAAGTGTATCGTAAAATCCGTAATACATTCCGCTTCCTACTAGGAAATCTGGATGGCTTTAATCCGGAAACGGATAAAGTGGCGGTAGAAGATTTGCGTGAAGTGGATCAATATATGCTAGTAAGATTGAATAAGCTGATCACTCAATCAAAACAAGGCTATGAAAATTATGAATTTGCTACCATTTATAATATGGTCAACAATTTCTGTACGCAGGATTTAAGTTCGTTCTATCTTGATTATGCTAAAGACATTCTTTATTGTGAAGCGCCAAACGGGAAAGACCGTTTAGCAATCCAAACTGTCCTTTATGAGTCCTTAATCAGCTTAACGAAATTAGTGTCTCCAATCCTGTCTCATACTGCGGATGAAGTATGGACGTTCATTCCGGGTGTAACGGAAGAGAGTGTACAGTTGACATTGATGCCTGAGGAAATCTCTGTGGATAATGACGAAGCGATTGAGGAAAAATGGACGGCATTCATGCATGTTCGTGATAATGTCCTGAAAGCATTGGAAGAAGCACGTAACCAAAAAGTAATCGGGAAATCACTGAACGCAAAAGTGACCGTTTATGTAAACGAAGAGACAAGGAATCTTCTTGATAGTATCGAGGAGAGCTTTGAACAGTTATTCATCGTATCCGAATTTGATATCGCGGGCGATGTGGCCAGTGCCCCATCCGAAGCTGTCAAACTTGAGGATATGGCCATCCTGGTAACTAAAGCAGAAGGAGAAACTTGTGAACGTTGCTGGAATGTTTCTCAAGATGTAGGTCAAGTGGAAGAACATCCAACACTTTGCCCACGCTGTGCAACAGTCGTGAAAGAGCATTATACGAATTAATCATTTTAGAACGACCGGTTCCCAGTTAATATGGGAGCCGGTTTTTTATTTGAAATGAGAGCGTATTTGAATAAAGACCGGAATAAAGTTCCTTTCTATTCTAATATTCTTCACCAACTGCTAGATGTAATGCTTTTGGTATTAGTCATTATTTCTAGTTTATGCTACAATTCAAAAGTGAAGATTTGATTAGTTTGGGGGAAGAAATGTGTTTTATTACTTAATTGCCCTTTTGGTCATAGCTTTCGATCAGCTGACAAAATGGATGATTGTGAAAAAAATGGAGTACGGAGAAAGCATTGAAATTATTGAAAACCTTCTATATATTACCTCGCATCGTAACCGTGGGGCAGCATGGGGAATTCTACAAGGTCAAATGTGGTTTTTCTACATCATCACCATCGCTGTCATTATTGGAGTCGTCTATTATATTCAGAAAATGGCGAAGAACAGCCGTCTGCTTGGAGTTTCCCTAGGTCTTATGCTAGGTGGGGCAATAGGAAACTTCATTGACCGTGTTGCTCGCCAGGAAGTAGTCGACTTTGTCCATACTTATATTTTCAGCTATAGTTTCCCGGTATTTAATATTGCCGATGCCGCCCTTTCGATTGGTGTCGTGCTGCTCGTGATTCACATGTTCTTGGAAGAAAAAAACGCTAAGGAGAAAGATAATGGATAAAAAGCTATACAGCATCGACGAAACACTAAAAGGTACAAGGATTGACAAGGCTCTATCTACTTTAAATGAGGAATGGTCACGCACTCAAGTTGCACAATGGATCAAAGATGATCATGTGTTAGTGAACGGGGCTGCCATTAAGTCCAATTATAAATGTAGCATAGGTGACGAAATTGAAGTGCTGATTCCGGAACTTGTGGAATTGGATGCAGTCGCAGAAGAAATGGATTTGGATATCTATTACGAAGATGAAGACGTACTGGTTGTCAATAAACCGAGTGGTATGGTTGTCCACCCTGCACCGGGGCATGTAACAGGTACTCTTGTTAATGGGTTGATGGCCCATTGTAAGGATCTTTCTGGAATCAATGGCGTTATGCGTCCAGGTATTGTCCACCGTATTGATAAGGATACATCAGGTTTATTGATGGTTGCGAAAAATGACATGGCACACGAGAAACTTGTTCAGCAACTTGTTGATAAAACAGTAACCCGTAAGTATCAAGCTGTGGTCCATGGAGTGATTCCCCATGATTTTGGAACGGTTGATGCCCCGATAGGCCGTGATAAAAAAGACCGTCAGAGCATGACGGTTACGGATTCAAACTCTAAAAATGCGGTAACTCATTTCCGTGTGGTTGAACGTTTCACCGCGTTTACATTAGTAGAGTGTCAGCTTGAAACAGGACGGACCCATCAAATCCGTGTTCATATGAAATATATCGGATTCCCTCTTGCGGGAGATCCTAAATATGGTCCTAAAAAGACGTTGAAATTGGACGGACAAGCGTTACACGCAGGTCTTCTTGGTTTTGTTCATCCACGGACGAATGAATATATGGAGTTTGAAGCGCCAGCTCCTAAAGAATTTACGGAGCTAATCGAACAACTACGTAGAAGTAGTATTTGACAAGACCATTTTTATGAGATAGTATTATATTAACTTAATGAGAACCTTTAACACAGTCCAGAGAGACTGAGAAGGAAACGGATAGCAAAAGGGGAACATATACCCTTTTGTAGGAAAATCCTCACACCTTCTTGGTGTGAGGATTTTTTGTTGAAGGAGAGCTCTCACAGTTCAAAAGAAATTGAGGTGGTCCATTTGAATGAGAAAGCAATCGTGCTCGATGAAAAGGCCATCAGCAGAGCCTTGACGAGAATTGCACATGAGATTATTGAAAAGAATAAAGGGATTGAGGATTGTGTCTTAATCGGGATTAGGACCCGGGGGATCTTCCTTGCTGATCGACTTGCCAAGCGCATCGGTGAAATAGAAAATAAAGTAATTCAATTAGGTGAATTAGACATAACGCTTTATCGTGATGATTTATCGAAAAAGACGAACGATGGTGAACCGGTTGTAAAAGGCTCGGACATTCCGGTCCCAATAACTGATAAGAAAATCATCTTAGTGGACGATGTACTATTTACGGGAAGAACCGTAAGAGCTGCTATGGATGCTTTGGTGGATATGGGAAGACCTTCGCAAATCCAACTTGCTGTATTAGTTGATAGAGGCCATAGGGAACTTCCAATCCGTGCCGATTATGTCGGTAAAAATATTCCAACTTCACAATCCGAGAAGATTACGGTCACTTTAACGGAAGTTGACGAGCTCGATCAAGTCACCATACTAGCGAAATGATAAATTAAATATTGCCCTTTTAAAAACGGTCCAGAGAGGCCGGCAAAGGGAGTGAAATGGAAAGGGACCTTAGCCTGACAGGTATAGGGCAGGCCCATCCGTGAAACCCTCTTTGTATATGCTGCAAAGAGGTTTTTTTTTGTGGCTTAGATGCAATGTTCATAGGGGGAAAAGAAATGGAAGACGAAAGAAAAGACATCATCCTCGACGTGGAAGACGTACCAAGGTTTGGTCAATGGGTGACATTAAGCATCCAGCACTTGTTTGCGATGTTTGGTTCAACGGTGCTAGTGCCATTCCTGGTCGGTCTGAGCCCTGCAGTAGCATTGGTTTCCAGTGGGGTAGGGACATTATCATACTTATTGATTACGAGAGGCCAAATCCCTGCTTATCTTGGTTCATCATTTGCTTTCATAGCACCCATAATCGCGGCCAAGTCACTTGGTGGACCGGAAGCGGCCATGATCGGCTGTTTTGTAGCAGGACTCATATATGGAATAGTGGCGTTGGTCATTCATAAAGTCGGTTTACGCTGGTTGATGGTTCTATTGCCACCGGTGGTCGTCGGTCCCGTCATCATAGTAATCGGGCTGAGCCTCGCTGGGACAGCAGTTGACATGGCCATGTATGATCCGCAAGACAAGTACAGCGTTACTTACATCATCATAGCACTCATCACCCTGGCAGCTACGATTATCTGTAACGTGTTTTTTAAAGGCTTCCTTAACCTGATTCCAATATTGATGGGGATCATAGTCGGATATGGCTGCTCGGCAATTGCAGGCATTATCGATTATGGACCGATTGAAACGGCAAAATGGTGGGAAATGCCGGAATTCATGATTCCTGGAATAACCTATACACCCACCTTTTCATGGGAAGTCATCGCCATCATGGTCCCGGTCGCCATCGTCACCTTATCTGAACATATCGGACACCAAATGGTATTAAGTAAAGTGGTAGGTAGAAACTTTTTGGAAAAGCCGGGTTTACATCGATCCATCCTTGGTGACGGCGCAGGCATCATGATCGGTTCCATTATCGGGGGACCGCCACTTACATCGTATGGAGAAAATATCGGGGTCCTGACGATGACAAAGGCATTTAGCGTCTACATCATCGGTGGTGCGGCTTTGACTGCTATGATCTTCGGTTTCAACGGGAAGATTTCAGCGGTGATCGGATCAATACCAACGGCCGTCATGGGGGGGATTTCCATTCTTCTCTTTGGTATCATCGCTTCAAGCGGTTTAAGGATGTTGATTGATAATAAAGTGGATTTTGATAAAAAACGTAATTTGATGATTGCTTCGGTCATCTTAGTAATTGGGATTGGTGGAGCATTCGTACAATTATCCGCAAATGTTTCTTTATCCGGAATGGCGCTATCAGCAATAGTGGGGATTGTACTTAACTTGGTATTGCCGGACAGAGAAAAAGTGACCGGAAACATCTTTGAAAAATAAACATTAAATAAATCACCTTTTAAAAGAAGTCCAGAGAGACTTAGAAGGGTGTTGCAGTAAAGACGGAAGAGGAAAGGAAAGGGGGAATTTCCCGAGTACTCCAAGTCTTTATGACCTTCACCCTGTCCTTAAATGACGGGGCTTTTTTTATGCCCCGCATCACAAAAAAAGATTGTGAAAGGAGCAGGAATGATGAAAAAATTATTGACGATGAATGAGCTATCTTTAACTGAAATCGAAACGATCTTATACGAGGCAGAGGGGTTTGCCAATGGAACGAGCTGGATGCCTATGCAGCAGACGATGGTCGCCAATCTGTTCTTTGAGCCAAGCACGCGAACCAAATCAAGTTTTGAAATGGCTGAAAGGAAATTAGGACTTGAGGTCATTCCTTTTGATGCGGGGACATCATCCGTGTTAAAAGGAGAAACCTTATACGACACAGCGAAAACATTTGAATCGATTGGAGTCAAAGCTCTCATCATCCGTCATGAGCAGGACAACTATTTTGATGAGTTGAGAGGCAAATTACATATCCCCATCATCAATGCGGGTGATGGTTGCGGAAATCATCCGACACAGTCTCTGCTCGATTTATTGACGATAAAGCAAGAGTTTACTAGTTTTAAAGGTCTGAAAATTTCGATTATTGGAGATGTGAGGCATAGCCGTGTGGCTAAATCCAATGCAGACGCACTCACCCGCCTAGGTGCAGAAGTTGTATTCTCAGGTCCTCCCGAATGGTTTGACGTAAACAATGGATTGGCGAAATACGAAGATATCGATCAAGCTGTAGCGACAGCGGATGTGGTCATGTTGCTCCGAATCCAACATGAAAGGCATAGTGATAAATATGACGTGGAAAATGGGGAGTATTTGAAAAGGTTTGGCTTGAATAAGATTCGTGAAAAAACGATGAAACCATGTGCCATCATCATGCATCCAGCCCCCATTAACCGCGGAGTTGAGATTGACAGTGATTTGGTCGAATGCAGCCGCTCAAGAATCTTCAAACAAATGCAAAATGGCGTTTTTATCAGAATGGCTGTGTTAAAAAATGTGCTTGAAAAAAATAAGGGAGGAAACACTCATGAAAACTGTCATCAAAAATGGAGTATTGCTAGATAATCAAAATCAATTCAAGAAAGCAGATATAGAAATAGAGGGAAGGTTCATCACGAAAATAGGGGAGAACCTGGCTACGGAAGATAGTAAAGTAGTAGATGCTGATGGGCTGCTTGTTACAGCAGGATTCATAGATCTACATGTACATTTACGTGAGCCGGGGGGAGAACATAAAGAAACCATTGAAACGGGAACCTTGGCGGCGGCCAGAGGTGGCTTTACGACAGTAGCAGCCATGCCCAATACAAGACCTGTACCTGATACTGTGGAGCACCTTGGGGCGTTGAATAAAAAAATTGAAGAAACGGCACATGTTCGCGTGTTGCCCTATGCTTCGATCACGATTAGAGAAGCTGGCAAGGAGCTGACTGATTTTTCAGCACTGAAGAAGACAGGGGCATTCGCCTTTACGGATGATGGTGTTGGCATTCAAGAGGCAGGAATGATGCTTGAAGCGATGAAGCGGGCAGCTGCCATTGATATGGCTGTGGTCGCCCATTGTGAAGATAATAGCTTAATCAATAAAGGCTCCGTTCATGAGGGGAGATTCTCCAAAGAAAATGGAATCAATGGAATTCCTTCTGTATGCGAAGCTGTACATATTGCCCGTGACATATTGCTTGCGGAAGCGGCAGGCTGCCATTACCACGTCTGCCATATATCAACGAAAGAATCGGTAAGAACCGTAAGAGACGCTAAACGTGCCGGTATCAAAGTCACTGCGGAAGTGACCCCACATCATCTATTACTTTCAGAAGATGATATACCAGGGCTTGATACGAATTATAAAATGAACCCTCCTTTAAGGGGACGCGAAGATCGTGATGCTTTAATCGAAGGCTTGCTTGATGGAACCATCGATTTTATCGCAACAGACCATGCCCCTCATAGCGTTGAGGAAAAAGAGCAAAGCATGCAGCTTGCTCCATTCGGAATTGTAGGTCTAGAAACGGCCTTCCCGCTGCTTTATACGGAATTGGTCAAAAAAGAAATCATCACTCTGAAACAGTTGGTAGACTTCCTGACCATCAAACCAGCTGATTGCTTCTCGCTTCCATTCGGCCAGCTAAAAGAAGGGGTTGTGGCGGATATCACGTTAATCGATTTGAATGCAAAACAGGCGATCAATAAAGAAGAATTCGCTTCAAAGGGAAAAAACACACCTTTCCATGACAAGAAATGTCAGGGGTGGCCGGTCATGACGATTTCAGAAGGAAAGTTATCTTGGGAAAAAGGACGTGTTCAGGGATGAAAAGACAGCTTATTTTAGAAGATGGTACGGTTTTCATTGGCGAAGCATTCGGTGGAGACGTGGAGAAAATCGGGGAAGTCGTATTTAACACAGGGATGACAGGCTATCAAGAAATTTTATCTGATCCATCTTATTGTGGTCAAATTGTTACTTTGACATATCCGCTAATTGGGAACTATGGAATCAACCGAGACGATTTTGAATCGATCAATCCAGCCATAGCGGGATTCGTCGTGAAGGAAACTGCAGAATTTCCTTCTAACTGGCGCAACCAATTATCACTTGATGACTATTTGAAAATGAAGAATATCCCTGGAATCTCCGGGATTGACACGAGAAAGCTGACAAGGATCATCAGAAAGACAGGTGCTCTTAAAGGGGCGCTCTGTAATATGAATAAGAAGGCCGATGAGGTTATTGCCCAGCTTAAAGCAACGGTACTCCCGACCACTCAAGTGAAACAGGTATCTACTAAAACGGCCTACTCAAGTCCAGGTAGGGGACCGCGAGTGGTTCTAGTCGATTACGGAATGAAGCATGGTATTTTACGAGAGTTGACGAAACGTGGGTGTGACGTCGTGGTCGTTCCTTATAACATCACGGCACAGGAGATCATGAACTATCATCCGGATGGAGTGATGCTGTCCAATGGACCTGGAGACCCAAAAAGCGTTCGGGAAACGTTAGAAATGATTCGGACAATCCAAAAAGAAGTCCCACTATTCGGAATTTGCCTGGGCCATCAGCTGTTCGCGCTTGCAAACGGGGCAGATACAGACAAACTAAAATTCGGTCATCGCGGATCCAACCATCCAGTAAAGGATCTTCGTACGGGAAAAGTGTCCATTACTTCGCAAAATCACGGTTACACAGTCGAAACGGATTCAATCGAACATACCGACCTTACCGTTACACATACTGCCTTGAATGATGATACCATCGAAGGTTTACGCCATAAACATTACCCGGCCTTTACGGTTCAGTACCATCCGGAGGCGTCACCAGGACCGGAAGACGCCAATTATCTTTTCGATGAATTTTTACGGAACATTGAAGTTGCCACTACAAAGGGGGAAGAAACATGCCAAAACGCACAGATATAAAAAGCATCTTAGTTATTGGTTCTGGTCCAATCGTAATCGGCCAGGCCGCTGAGTTCGATTATGCAGGAACTCAAGCATGCATCGCATTAAAAGAAGAGGGCTACCGGGTAATTCTGATCAACTCAAACCCCGCGACGATCATGACCGACAGTGAAATGGCTGATGCGGTTTATATCGAACCGATCACCCTGGAATTTGTTAGTAAAATCATCCGCAAAGAGCGTCCGGATGCCTTGCTTCCGACTTTGGGCGGACAGACGGGATTGAATATGGCCGTAGAATTGGCCAATGCGGGGATATTGGAAGAATGCAACGTCCAGATTCTGGGCACGAAACTTTCTGCCATCCAACAAGCGGAAGATAGGGATTTGTTCCGCACGTTAATGAATGAACTCGATGAGCCGGTTCCGGATAGCGACATTATACATAATTTGGATGAGGCCTATGCGTTCGTGGAACGAGTCGGCTATCCAGTCATCGTTCGTCCCGCGTTCACATTGGGGGGGACAGGAGGCGGGATCTGTGAAGACGAAGAGCAATTGATTGAGATTGTTGAAGGCGGCTTGAAAAGCAGCCCTGTCCATCAATGCCTTCTTGAGAAAAGCATTGCCGGTTTTAAAGAAGTGGAATATGAAGTGATGCGAGACTCCAATGATAATGCGATAGTCGTATGTAATATGGAGAACTTCGATCCAGTCGGTGTACATACAGGTGATTCGATTGTTGCGGCACCAAGTCAAACGCTAAGTGACCGAGAGTACCAAATGCTTAGGAACACTTCATTGAAAATCATTCGTGCCTTGAAAATCGAGGGTGGTTGTAATGTTCAGCTGGCCCTTGACCCAGATAGCTACCAATACTATGTGATTGAAGTCAATCCACGGGTAAGCCGTTCATCGGCACTCGCATCGAAAGCGACAGGATACCCGATAGCCAAACTTGCGGCTAAGATTGCAGTCGGTTTGACGCTAGATGAAATGATGAACCCGGTTACGGGCAAAACGTATGCGAGCTTCGAACCGGCGCTAGATTATGTCGTCACGAAAATCCCTCGGTGGCCGTTCGATAAATTTGAAAGTGCCAACCGTAGACTCGGCACGCAAATGAAGGCAACTGGAGAAGTCATGGCGATTGGCCGAACATTCGAGGAATCGATACTTAAAGCTGTTCGTTCCCTTGAAGCCGGGGTATATCACCTCGAGTTGAGTGAGAATTTCAATGATGAATTAATTGAAAAAAGAATCCGGAAAGCGGGAGATGAACGGTTATTCTATATCGGTGAGGCATTAAGAAGAGGAAAAACGATAGAAACCATTCACGAATGGAGTCAAATCGATTTATTCTTCCTTCATAAACTGAAGAAAATCATCGACTTTGAACAAGAGTTACGTACTCATATTTATGACACGGAAGTCCTGCAGAAGGCTAAAGAGCTTGGCTTTTCCGACAAAACCATTTCGGAAATCTGGGAAGTCGCTGAAATCAATGTATATGAATATCGAAAACAGCATGGAATCATACCAGTTTATAAAATGGTTGATACGTGTGCCGCAGAATTCGAATCAGAAACGCCGTATTTTTACGGAACGTATGAAGAGGAAAACGAATCGGTGGTAACGGATAAAAAAAGCGTCATCGTACTGGGGTCTGGTCCGATCCGAATTGGTCAAGGTGTTGAATTCGACTATGCGACCGTACATTCCGTGTGGGCCATTAAGGAAGCGGGCTATGAAGCAATCATCATCAATAATAATCCTGAAACGGTATCAACAGATTTCAGTATTTCCGATAAGCTTTACTTCGAGCCGTTGACACTTGAAGATGTGATGCATGTCATCGACTTGGAGAAACCAGAAGGGGTCATCGTCCAATTTGGCGGGCAGACCGCCATCAATCTTGCAGAGGGGTTAGTTCATCGGGGTGTGAAAATACTCGGTACCTCTTTAGAAGACCTGGACCGTGCGGAAAATCGAAACAAATTCGAGACAGCTCTCCAAGAAATGGGCATTCCACAGCCTAAAGGGAAAACGGCCACGTCCGTCGAAGAAGCGATCATCATTGCTGAAGATATCGGATACCCGGTTTTAGTAAGGCCTTCCTATGTACTCGGAGGAAGGGCGATGGAAATTGTCTACAAACAAGAAGAGTTGCTTCATTACATGAAAAATGCGGTGAAAATCAATCCGGAACACCCGGTACTGATTGATCGGTATCTAACGGGTAAAGAAGTGGAGGTCGACGGCATTTCGGATGGCAAGACCGTGGTCATCCCTGGAATCATGGAACACATCGAACGGGCAGGGGTTCACTCGGGCGATTCGATTGCCGTCTATCCGCCCCAAAGCCTGACGGATAAGCAAAAAGAAGTGATCATCGATTACACCACCAGATTGGCAAAAGGATTGAAAATCATTGGTTTGCTGAACATCCAATATGTCATCAGTAATGACGAAGTGTATGTCATTGAAGTGAATCCACGTTCAAGTCGTACGGTTCCATTCTTAAGTAAAATTACAAATGTACCCATGGCGAACCTCGCAACAAAGGTGATTCTGGGACAAAGCCTTGAAAGTCATGGGTATCAGTCAGGAATGGTTCCCGAACAAACCGGGGTCTATGTAAAAGTGCCTGTCTTCTCTTTTGCTAAATTGAGAGGAGTGGACATATCACTCGGGCCTGAAATGAAATCGACTGGGGAAGTCATGGGGAAAGATAGCACACTTGAAAAGGCCCTATACAAAGGACTTGTCGCTTCCGGCTTCACCATACAAAGCCATGGAACGGTCTTGTTAACCATATCGGATAAAGATAAGCAGGAAGCACTTCAATTAGCCAGACGCTTCCATAACATCGGCTTCAAGCTAATTGCCACAAGTGGAACGGCGAATATGCTGGAAGAGTCGGGCATCCCAACTGCTGTCGTAGGAAAAATCGGAGAAGAAGGCAGGAATCTGTTGGATGTCATCCGTCATGGCGAAGCCCAGTTCGTCATCAATACATTGACAAAAGGGAAGCAACCGGAGCGGGATGGGTTCAGGATTCGACGTGAATCGGTTGAAAATGGAGTTACCTGCTTGACATCATTGGATACAGCAGAAGCCATTTTAAGAGTGATCGAATCCATGACATTCTCGACGGAAGCCATGGGAAAGACGAAAAAAAGTCGTGAGGTGAGCTATACATGATCAAGAAGGAAACAATGAAGGTGTTGACACATAAAGAGCTGGCTCCATCTATCTTTGAGCTAACCCTACAAGGTGAGTTAGTTTCTGAAATGAAGCAGCCGGGGCAATTTGTCCAAATTAAACCGACGGAAGGTACCGAGCCGCTGCTAAGACGCCCGATTTCGATTTCTTCTTACAATAAAAGCAAAAAGGAATTCACGATGATTTACCGGGCTGAAGGGAAGGGAACAACATTATTGTCCCAGCGGAAGCAGATGGAAGGGGTAGATATTCTCGGCCCACTTGGCAACGGCTTTCCGGTTGATGAAGCGAAAGCTGGGGAGATTGCATTGTTGGTCGGTGGGGGGATAGGCGTCCCTCCCCTGTTCCAGCTCTCAAAAATGCTGGTTGCCAGAGGCGTTCGGGTTATTCATGTGCTTGGTTTCCAAACGATGGCTGCCGTTTTTTATGAAGAAGAGTTTAGTGAATTAGGAGATACATATATTGCAACGGTGGATGGATCATATGGGACAAAAGGATTCGTTACGACGGTAATCGAGAAGCTGGGTGCGGAATTTGAAACGGTCTTTTCCTGCGGGCCAACGCCGATGTTGAAGGCGCTGGAAGCGGGGTATAGCGACAAGAAGCTTTATCTATCGCTAGAGGAAAGGATGGGGTGTGGCATCGGTGCTTGTTTTGCCTGCGTATGTCACACTGCAGACGATCCGGAAGGCTTTAGTTATAAGAAGGTATGCAGTGACGGACCCGTATTTCGTTCAGGAGAGGTGGTACTATGAGCAGATTATCGGTAGAACTACCCGGTTTACACTTAAAAAATCCGGTCATGCCAGCTTCGGGCTGTTTTGGATTCGGGCGTGAATACAGCCAGTTCTTTGATTTGGATATATTGGGAGCCATCATGATTAAAGCGACCACACCAGAGCCTCGTTTTGGCAATCCGACACCGCGTGTCGCCGAAACCTCCTCAGGGATGCTGAATGCAATCGGATTGCAAAACCCGGGTCTGGATAAAGTCATCAATGAAGAATTGGCGTGGCTCGATAAATATGATGTGCCGATCATCGCAAACATTGCCGGATCCCATATAGCCGATTATGTGAAAGTTGCCCGGGACATAAGCAAGGCAGAGAATGTTGTGGCACTTGAATTGAATATCTCCTGCCCGAATGTGAAAGAAGGCGGCATCGCTTTTGGGACGATTCCCGAAGTTGCAAAGGAAGTAACTAAGGCAGTAAAGGAAGTTTCCTCGGTCCCTGTTTATGTGAAGCTTTCTCCCAATGTCAGCGATATTGTAGCCATGGCCAAAGCGGTTGAAGAGGGAGGGGCCGACGGTCTGACAATGATCAATACGCTAGTCGGCATGCGGTTGGATTTAAAAACGGGTCAGCCGATCCTTTCAAACAAGACTGGTGGATTGTCTGGTCCTGCCATTAAACCAGTCGCACTTAGGATGATTTATGAAGTGAGTCAGCAAGTTTCGATTCCAATCATTGGTATGGGCGGCATCTCTTCTGCGGAGGATGTCATTGAATTTTTCTATGCAGGTGCAAGCGCAGTTGCGGTGGGAACAGCAAACTTTGTGGATCCCTTTGTGTGCCCGACGATTATTGAAGAATTGCCCAAATTATTGGATGAGTTAGGATTTGAGCATATTTCGCAATGTACCGGAAGGAGTTGGAAGCAGAATGAAGCAATCGTTAATAATCGCGCTTGATTTTCCTAGCCTGATTCAAACGAAGCAATTTTTACAACATTTTCAATCGGAGAAACTAGCAGTTAAAGTCGGGATGGAGTTGTTTTATCAGAACGGACCGGGAATCATTTCATTTGTAAAAGAACAAGGGCATGATATTTTTCTGGATTTGAAGCTTCATGATATCCCTAATACGGTCAAAATGGCAATGAGGGGGCTTGCTACATTGAATGTGGATATGGTGAATGTCCATGCGGCCGGCGGAAGCAGAATGATGGAAGCGGCACTTGAAGGCCTTGATAGTGGAACGGCTACCGGAAAAAAACGCCCATTATGCATAGGGGTGACCCAACTGACAAGTACGTCACAGGAACAAATGAATCTCGAACAAAACATCAACGGAACACTTGAAGATGCAGTACTGCACTATGCAAAGCTCTCAGGCCAGGCCGGCCTTGATGGTGTTGTCTGCTCGACGCATGAAGTTAGAAGGATCCATGAACATATCAGCGACCAATTTATGACGGTTACGCCAGGTATCCGTAATGCAGGTGGACCAACACATGATCAACACAGAATAGCAACTCCTGAGCAGGCAAGGATCATAGGGTCCGATGCAATCGTGGTAGGTAGAGCAATCACATCTGCAAAAGATCCATTACAAACATATTTAGACATGAAGGCATCTTGGGAGGGAATTCGATGTTAAACCAATTAATTGCAGAACGACTTTTAGAAATCAAAGCGGTATTCCTACAGCCAAATGAACCATTCACGTGGGCATCTGGAATCAAGTCACCCATTTATTGCGATAATCGTTTAACCCTTTCCTATCCAGCGGTTCGGAATGAAATCGCCGAGGGATTGAAAGGATTGATTGAACAGAACTTCCCGGATACTGAGCTAATCGCTGGCACCGCCACGGCTGGAATACCGCATGCCGCTTGGGTGAGTGATAAAATGGATTTGTCGATGTGTTATGTCCGCTCGAAAGCGAAGGAACACGGAAAGGGCAATCAAATTGAGGGGCGTGCTTTGTCAGGTCAAAAAGTGGTTGTCGTTGAAGATTTAATATCTACAGGCGGTAGCGTCATCACGGCAGTAGACGCTCTTAGAAAAGCAGGATGCGAGGTCCTTGGGGTCGTTTCCATCTTTACATACGAATTAGAAAAGGGAAAAGAAAAGTTTACTGCTGAAAACATTACGAACTACTCCTTAAGTGATTATTCCTCATTGATTAAAGTGGCTAATGAAAAAGGCTATATTACTGCAGGGGAACTGGAAAAGCTAAAAAAATGGCGTGAAAATCCCGAAGACTCCGCCTGGATTTCTGCATAAATAGAGCTAATGGGTTGATGTTTGATAGGTACGCTTAAACAGCACCACGTATTCTCTACTGAATATGGGGTGTTGTTTATACTTTTTTGGTACCGTACCCCCATGACACATATACTATGCCATTGCAGTTTTGGCTATGGTGGAAGTAAAAAGGAGGGTGATCAGGGTTCGTATTAACATAAAAAAGCACACCACTAATACAAGCGGTGTACCAAAGTTTGTTTCATGTGGAAACATTCTAGTTATCACTTTTTAAAAAAAATACCTTTTTTATACTATTAAATTACCACTTCCAACTGTAAGCAACAGTTTTTACTTCTTTCGCTTTTCCTTTGACGGTAGGTGGAAGTTCTGGATAGTTCAGTTCGAATGCCGTTTTTCCACCTGAATTCAACCCAATATCTAATGAACCATTCAATACGCCTACCAATTTCCCTTCTCCATCATATAAACCAGATGCCAAACGAATGTCATCCGCTTTTTCATCCCCGTCATTTATCACATTCCCTGTGACAGAATAAGGATTATCTGAAAAATCACCGCTCAAAGCGTTCAACTTAACATTTTCCGTTTTTAAATAGGCTGGTTCCTCATCTGTTGTATCGAAATCTATATTAGAATACGCTTTATTGACCAATTTAGGGTCTTTCACAGAATCTAAAATAGTGGATTCACCAATATACGCCGTTTCACCTGGCATGATGACATCAGGTGTAGCCGTTATCATACTGGCCGTACCAAGGACGCTTCCGTCTTCCCCTTCAAAATTAATTTGGATATCACTTAACGAAGCAGGGGCATTTCCGGTATTTTTCACTTCGGCAGAATAGTTCACCCAAACAGAATCAATAGAATCTTTCCAAGCACCGAATGTTTCTTGCATTATTTCTACTTTCGCTTCTTTTTTATCTTTTTGTTCAGCTTTTGTATTGGTAGAAGAACCTTTCTCAGTTGAAACAGTTTGTTCCTCACCTGAACAGGCAGTCAATAGTAAAACCACCAACAAAAGACTCATACTCCATATTTTTTTCATTGAAATAATTCCTCCCTTTTACAACAGGAACTATATTACCATAGTTTTTAAGGATTTGGTTGAAAAAATCAAACCTTCAGTGCTTTACAAATGATGGACTAGAGAAGCATAGATCTTTGAATAGGTATTTATTCTATCTTGATTTCTAAAATATGTATTTATTTTTTTGTTTTACTATTTAACAAGACTTTCGACCTGGTGACATTCAAGGCATCGTTTTTTCATGAGACAAAAGGGCCCTTCTCTTTACGATTTCTATTAGTATATTATTCACTTTTACCATCTCTAAGATGATGCTTCAACCAAAATAAAAACTGCACCCCGCTTGTTAGGTCATGTCTAACAAGCGGGGTGCAGTTCACAGGGTATTGTTTTTATTAATACTTATCCTTTTACGTGTGTCACTTCTTTTAAAGAAATGACCGTATCGGCATCAGGGGTAACATAAACGGTTTGCTGTTGTTCATAGATGACAAACCCAGGTTTCGATCCATTTGGTTTCTTCACATGGCGAACTTGGGTGAAATCGACAGGCACCGAGCTTGATTGCTTGGCTTTGCTGAAGAATGCAGCTAAAGCGGCCGCTTCCTTTATCGTATTTTCACTTGGTGATTCATTCCGAATCACGACATGTGAGCCGGGAATATCCTTCGTATGAAGCCAGATTTCATCACGACGGGCAAATTTATTCGTCAAGTAATCATTTTGCTTATTATTTTTCCCGACAAATATGAGGTCTCCATCACTACTGTAATAAGTCTCAAGCTGCGGTTTGGCATTGGCAGGTTTTTTCATGCCCTTTTTCTTTTTCTGGCGGATGTACCCTTCTTCTTGTAGTTCTTCGCGTATTTCCTCGATATCTTTTGGTGAGGCAGACTGCAATTGCTGATGCAAGGCTTCAAAGTAAGCCAATTCCAGTTGGGCTTTTTCGATTTGCTCTTGGACGACAACGACCGCATTTTTGGACTTTTGATACTTTGAAAAGTACTTCTGTGCATTATCAGATGGGTTTTTTAATGGATTAAGCGGGATAACGACAGTCTCTTGATCTTCATTGTAATAATTGATGACCTCGATTTCCTTCATGCCTTTTTTCATTTGATATAAGTTGGCTGTCAGCAATTCACCGAACAGTTGGTATTGTTCCCCGCGTTCCGTTTCCTTTAGCGTACGTTCCAATTTGCCGATTTTTTTTGAGTTTTTTTCTATTTCATTCGTAATGAAGCGTTCTATATCCTGGCCCTTTTGCTTGACGCGGTCCCGTTCGGCTTTCCCAAAGTAATAGCGGTCAAGCATCTCGCTTAAGGATGGAAATGACCTTTCTTTACCCGTCAGGTGATTCAGGGAAAGCATATAGAAAACTTCTTTACTGCCATCTTGTTTGATGGTCGGGACATACTCTCGATCTGCAATCTCTTTTATGAGGCTAGAGAAAGCAGGTGGAAGTGTCGAACTGTTCGCCAAACCAGCACGGTAAACGGCCTCTTTAGCCGCTAGGGGTGAAACTCCTGAGAAATGGGCTACTAGCTGACGGTCAAGCTTTCCAGCATTAAAGTCCAGCGATTTCCTTATATCATCGTCAGTGGAGTCAAATGGATTTTGCTTCTCCTGTTCTGGGGGGAGAATGTATTCCTGGCCAGGTAATATCGCCCGGTGGCTGTTCACAGCGTGTGATACATGTTTGATGCTGTCTAAAATCATATTCCGCTCTTTATCAACTAAGATGATATTGCTGTGACGACCCATAATTTCGATGATTAGCTGTTTCTGGGAAACATCGCCCAGTTCATTTCTACCTTTCACTTCGAGGATGATCATCCGATCTAGCTCATGTTGATAGATGTCCTCGATTGTATATCCTTCCAGATGCTTCCTGAGCAGCATGCAGAACATTGGTGCCTCTTTCGGATTTTCATAGCTTTCTTCTGTCAGCTGTACCCTTGAATAGCTCGGGTGTGCAGATAATAGTAGCTTTTGATTTTTACCTCCAGCCCGAACCACCAGTATGATTTCGTTTTTATAGGGCTGATGCACTTTATTGATGCGCCCGCCTTTTAATAAAGAAGCGATTTCTTCCGTTATCGCTTTCGTGAATAATCCATCGAATGACATTCATTTTACTTCCTTTACATAAGATTTTCTATAAGGCTCTTTCAATAGCCGTTTTAAAATGGTTGCCTATATTACTGGAATAAACATGGGAATGAGTCTATTCCTGACATTCATTAATCCATCGGTAGGTCGGATAATCCGTTTGTGCAATTTCAGATTAATTATAGCATTTTTTTGGACGAGTCTGAATAATCATGGAAGAAGAGCAGTTGTTTTATGTAGTTTAGTATGCAGGCGGATGAGGGTGAGCAACGCTAAGTGCCTGTTTTGAGCATGTATACTGGGGCCTATTTCATTCTATTCAAAGGGATGTGTGATACTCGATGGAGTTCAAGGAAATGAATAAGCAAGAAATGGAGAAGGCGCTTCAAACGGACGTGAAAGCTGGTTTGAATGAGAAAGAAGTAAAGGACAGGCTGAACAAGCAAGGATTCAATGAACTGAAAGAAGGGGAAAAGCAATCTGCCATTTTACTGTTCTTCGCTCAATTTAAAGATTTTATGGTCATTGTCTTGCTTGCGGCAACCTTGGTCTCTGGCATCTTGGGTGAATATATCGATGCGATTGCCATCATTGCCATTGTTTTTTTAAATGGGGTACTTGGGTTTTTTCAAGAACGTAAGGCTGAAAAATCATTGGATGCCTTAAAGGAAATGACAGCCCCACAGGTTCAGGCATTAAGGAACGGGCAATGGCTGAAGATCCCTTCAAGGGAAGTGGTAGTAGGGGATATCTTGAAATTTGCAAGCGGGGACCGAATAGGGGCAGATTTACGGATCGTCGACCATTCCAGCCTTGAAATTGAAGAATCAGCTCTAACTGGCGAGTCCATTCCAGCCGTGAAATGCTCCGATCCATTAATGGGCGAGGCGGAAAGCATCGGGGATCAGGAAAATATGGCGTTCATGGGAACGATGGTCACTAGAGGAAATGGTATTGGAATTGTTGTCGCGACAGGAATGAACACAGCAATGGGGAAGATAGCGGACCTTCTTCAAACAGCAGAAACCAAGGAAACGCCACTACAACGACGATTGGAACAATTGGGAAAAATCTTAATCATTACCGCGTTGATCTTAACTGGAGTCGTCGTATTAACGGGTGTCCTTCAAGGGCATGATCTTTATACCATGTTTTTAGCCGGTGTTTCCTTGGCTGTTGCGGCCATCCCGGAAGGCTTGCCTGCCATTGTGACAGTAGCCTTGTCTCTTGGCGTTCAACGGATGATTAAACAAAAGGCCATTGTTAGGAAGTTGCCTGCGGTTGAAACGCTTGGATGTGCCACAGTGATATGTTCCGACAAAACTGGAACATTGACCCAGAATAAAATGACGGTTACGAAAATTTGGAGTGGCGGGAAGACATGGGATGTAAGTGGGACAGGATATCATCCGACTGGGGAGTTTTCTTCAGGAGGAGTTTCGGTCGCTCCAAAAAATGAAAAGGCTCTCCTCCAAATGGTGACATTTGGGATTCTTTGCAACAAAGCCGAGGTAAATGAGAGAGGAAAAGGATATGTCCTTGACGGAGATCCGACAGAAGGCGCGATGGTAGTAGCGGCGATGAAGGCGGGTTTGACGAGGGAGCATTTGTCAAACCAGTTCACGATCGTGAGGGAGTTTCCATTCGATTCTGAAAGGAAGATGATGAGTGTTGTAGTCAAGGATGATAAAGAAAACCATTTTGTCGTAGTAAAAGGGGCACCAGATGTTTTGCTAGCCCAGAGTGATACGATTTTAGTGGACGGTAGAACGGACCCGCTAAATCGGGAAAACAAGGAACGGGTTCAACTGAAAATGAATGAGCTTGCATCAAGTGCACTTCGGATGATTGCAGTGGGTTACAAACCACTTTCAAAGGGAACCATTCTACTCCATGAGACAGAGGCCGAACGGAATTTGACCTTCATGGGGCTGCAGGGCATGATAGACCCACCTCGTCCTGAAGTGAAACAAGCAGTTAAGGAATGCCGGGATGCGGGAATTAAAACGGTCATGATAACGGGCGACCATGTTATAACAGCCAGGGCTATTGCTAAAGATCTTGGTATTTTAAGAGGGAAAGACCGTGTACTCGAAGGTCATCAATTATCGGCGATGGAAGTTGACGAGCTCGAAGAAATCGTTGAAGGAGTGTCTGTGTTCGCCCGTGTTTCCCCGGAACATAAGTTGAAAATCGTGAAGGCTTTACAGAATAAAGGACATGTTGTTGCGATGACGGGAGATGGCGTCAATGACGCTCCGGCAATAAAGTCGGCCGATATCGGTATATCAATGGGCATCACGGGTACAGACGTCGCAAAGGAGGCTTCTTCCTTGATTTTGGTCGATGATAATTTCGCCACGATTAAATCGGCTATTAAAGAAGGAAGGAACATCTATGAAAACATTCGGAAGTTTATCCGGTATTTGTTGGCATCGAATGTTGGTGAAATTCTTGTCATGTTTTTCGCCATGCTTTGTGCCTTGCCTTTACCATTGATTCCCATTCAAATCCTATTCGTCAACTTGGTGACGGACGGACTCCCGGCGATGGCTTTGGGTCTCGATGATCCTGAAGAAGATGTGATGAAAAGGAATCCGAGAAATGCTAATGAAGGGGTTTTTGGGAGGGGACTAGGCTGGAAAATCCTCTCACGTGGTTTTTTAATTGGGATCTCGACGTTAATTGCCTTTTATGTGGTATATCGTGCGAATCCTGATAATCTTGCATATGCACAGACCATCGCATTTGCGACCCTTGTACTTGCCCAGTTGATCCATGTTTTTGACTGTCGGAGTGAAAAGTCCATTTTCTCAAGAAATCCGTTTGGCAATCTGTATTTAGTGGGAGCAGTGCTCTCTTCCCTGTTGTTAATGCTTGCTGTCATGTATGTACAGCCGCTACAGGCAATCTTTCACACCGTTCCGATTTCGGGCAGGGATTGGCTATTAGTGGTAGGAATGTCATCAATCCCAACTTTTTTACTGGCGGGAACCTTTTTAGCAAGAAAAGCACAATAAAATATGATATAATCTTTTAGGTGATAGAGTCTTTCTCTATTACCTTTTTATTTTTAGAACCTTTTATTTATACTGATCATGACGTGAAAATGCTGATATAGATTGAATGAACATACCAAGTTACTACATTATGTTTGATTGGAAGTGGAGACATGGTTACCAGTATGACGGGCTATGGAAGAGGAGAATCACAAAACGAACAGGTCAAGGTCTTTGCAGAAATCAAGACCGTCAACCATCGTTTCTGCGAATATACGATTCGAATGCCGCGCCAGCTGTTGGTTCTGGAAGAAAAAGTGAAAAAAATGGCGAGTGAATACATAAGAAGGGGACGGGTGGAACTCTTCATAACGGTCGAAGGGAAAAGCCTGGTTTCTAAAAATGTTGATATCGATTGGAATCTTGCAGATCAATATGTAAGCCTGATGGATGCAGTGAAGGGGAAATATAACCTTGGCGGTTCCATTTCGCTTCAAGATATACTGCAACTCGAATCGATTTTCTTGATGGAAGAAGTAGCGACCGTTCCTAGTGATTTGGAAAAGTTGCTTATGGAATCAGTAAAGGGTGCCCTAGAAAACCTGAAACAAATGCGTGTTCAGGAAGGACAGGGGCTGGCCAGTGATTTGCAAAGTCAGTTAAAGAAGTTTGCTGAGATTGTAGCGGGGGTCAAAACCTATGCGCCTTCTGTTGTAAAGCAATATAAGGATCGACTGACAATAAAGCTTTCCGAGTTGACTGATGGCATGATTGAAGATAGTCGCATTGTCACAGAGGCGGCCATATTTGCGGATAAATGTGATATAAATGAAGAATTGACTAGGCTCGATAGCCATGTGCAACAGTTTTCGGATACCCTTAAGCAAGGCCAACCGATTGGGAGGAAATTGGATTTTCTCGTTCAAGAGATGAACAGGGAAGTCAATACGATCGGTTCAAAGGCAAATGACTCAGCCATTACAAAAGAAGTGGTTGAAATGAAAAGCCTGCTTGAAAAATTGAAGGAACAGGTTCAAAATATCGAATAATCGGTTTATGATAACCCTGTCAAGGCGACAATAGAATATGAATGGGGGACAAAAATGTCAATTAAGCTCATTAATATTGGTTTTGGTAATATCGTTTCCGCAAATCGGATCGTATCCATTGTAAGTCCTGAATCTGCTCCAATAAAAAGGATTATCCAGGATGCCCGTGATCGCGGATCATTAATAGATGCTACATACGGCAGAAGAACAAGGGCCGTTATTATTACAGACAGCGACCATGTCATCTTATCCGCCGTTCAACCGGAAACGGTTGCAGCAAGGCTTCAAGATCGAGATGATAGCGTAGAAGAGGGGTAACTGAAAGATTATGAGAGAAAAAGGTTTATTAATTGTTTTGTCCGGCCCATCAGGTGTGGGTAAGGGTACCGTAAGAAAGGCAATCTTTTCTCAGCCGGGTACGGCATTCGAGTATTCAATTTCGATGACGACACGACTTCCACGGCAAGGTGAGGTGGATGGGGTAGATTATTTCTTTAAAAAGCGTGAGGATTTCGAAGCGTTGATTGAAGAAGGAAAGCTCCTGGAATATGCGGAGTTCGTCGGCAATTATTATGGAACACCTGTTGATTATGTCCGAGAAACGATTGATTCCGGAAAAGATGTTTTTCTTGAAATCGAAGTACAAGGAGCTAGGCAGGTTCGGGAAAAGTTTCCTGAAGGCCTATTCATTTTCCTTGCCCCGCCAAGCTTGAGTGAACTTGAAAGTCGGATCGTAACCCGTGGTACCGAGACGGAGGAAGCGATCAAAGGGCGCATGAAGGTGGCTAAAGAGGAAATAGAGCTTATGGATCTGTATGATTACGTCGTTGAAAATGACCATGTAGATGCTGCTTGTGCTAGAATTAATGCAATTGTAATTGCCGAACATTGCCGTCGGGAAAGAGTTGCTGTTCTTTATAAAAAAATGTTGGAGGCGGAATAAACTATGTTATATCCATCTATTGATTCATTATTACTGAAAATCGATTCAAAATACTCACTTGTATCTGTGGCAGCCAAGCGTGCTAGAGAAATGCAAATTAAAGATAACTGCATGATTGCTAAACCAGTTTCTCACAAATCAGTCGGTCGTGCCCTTGAAGAAATCTATTCTGGTAAATTATCATATGATAATTCATCTGAAGTAAAATAATTGAACACTTAAGCTTGACCTATCGGGCCTGACACCCTAACAGCAAACAGGATGCGTTACTTTTGGAACTTGCTTCCTTCCTGCGGCAAAGGTGTGTCAGGCCTGTTTGTTTTGATTTTGGATAGGAGCAAACAAACAGCAATCCAAAAAGCGGTTATGGACTTTATTGACACTTACCAAGGTTCTTGCGCATATATAATGAAATTTTACCTGTAAACCTTCATAATTAGTTAATAATAGAATGTATAGTTAGGGGAAATTTGCATGCTAATCGATAAAAAGGTTCTACTTTGTGTCACTGGCGGAATTGCTGTATATAAGGCTGCAGCCCTGACCAGTAAACTGACGCAGGCAGGGGCTCACGTTAAGGTGATCATGAGTGCCTCGGCGCGCCAATTCGTGACGCCTCTTACCTTTCAGGCACTTTCAAGACATGATGTTTATACCGATACATTTGATGAAAAAGATTCCTCGGTCATTGCCCATATCGACCTTGCTGATTGGGCGGATATTGTCCTGGTGGCGCCTGCCACAGCGAATGTTATTGGCAAGATAGCCAATGGCATCGCGGATGATATGATCACGACCACGTTGCTTGCAACGGAGGCCCCTGTTTGGGTAGCTCCGGCTATGAATGTCCATATGTACGCTCATCCGGCTGTGCAGAAGAATATGGAGACGCTTCGTACGTTTGGTTATCAATTCATAGAGCCCGGTGAAGGGTATTTGGCTTGCGGCTATGTAGGAAAGGGAAGACTGGAAGAACCGGAAACGATTGTACAACATCTACAAGAATACTTTGGGGAAGTTGGCTTGAAACCACTTAAGGGTAAGAAATTCTTAATCACGGCGGGGCCTACCCGTGAAGCAATCGATCCTGTACGCTTCGTGACGAACCATTCTAGTGGCAAGATGGGCTATGCCATTGCCGAGCAGGCAGCCAATCAGGGAGCCGATGTGACCTTGGTCACCGGGCCCGTGAGTTTGGCTCCGCCTTCGAAGGTGAAGGTCATTCCCGTCGAATCAGCCGCAGATATGTATGAAGCGGTGTTTGAGCAATTTGACTCGAGTGATGTGGTAATTATGACGGCTGCGGTTGCCGACTATAAACCCAAATTCTATCATGAACAGAAAATGAAAAAACAGCCTGGTGAAAATGTGATTGAATTTGAACGGACAAAGGACATTCTTATGGAATTGGGCAAGAATAAGACTCATCAGCTCTTAGTCGGTTTTGCAGCCGAAACGAATAATGTGGAAGAGTATGCAAAAGGGAAATTGGTGAAGAAGAATGCCGATATGATCGTAGCCAATAATGTTACGGTATCGGGTGCAGGCTTCGGCACGGATACAAATATTGTTACGATCTTTAATAAGGATGGGCGTTCCATCGAACTTCCAAAAATGAGTAAAGCGGATATCGCCAAAAGTATTTTGGCAGAAGTATCCTGCATGCAAAAGGATTGATGTCTAATGGATATTGCATCCGTCATAGTGGATGTACCTGCAAAACAAACGGATAGGGAATTCGATTATCGAATTCCTAAGAAATGGATCCAGGTCATTAAACCTGGCATGCGAGTCATTGTTCCATTTGGTCCCAGAATGGTGCAGGGATTCGTAACGGGGCTAAAAGATAAAAGTGAATTTGCTAAGCTCCGCCATATTAAAGAACTGATGGATTTGGAGCCTGTTTTAAATGATGAATTGCTGCAACTTGGTGACTGGTTGACGAAAGAGGCCATGTGTTTCAAAATTTCGGCGCTGCAAGCGATGCTACCGGCAGCAATGAAAGCAAAATATGAAAAAGTCATCAATATCGTAGACGGTAAAAAGGCCCAGCTGTCCACGATGATACAAGCTCTTTTTGGCAAGCATGATTCGCTATCATGGAAAGATGCGATAGAAGGGGAACATGCTTCCCTTCTTCAAAAAGAGTTGCAAAAAGGCAATTTAGAGTTAGTGTATTTTGTGAAAAACCGTCTCAATAAAAAGACGGTACGGGTTATAAAACCGTTAGTATCTCCAATGGAATTGAAAGAAATGGGTTCGTCGCTATCCGGAAATGCAAGAAAACAGCAGGAGCTCATCCAATATTTCATTGAACACCCAGACCCGATACCGCTTAAGGAGCTTCTTGAATTGGTTAATGCTTCTAGTGGGACGGTGAAGTCCCTTGTGGCAAAAGGGGCATTGGTCGAACTGGAACAAGAAGTATACCGCGACCCTTATGAAAACCGTGTATTTAATAAATCCAATCCCTTCACATTAACAGATGAGCAGGCTGCCGCGCTTGGGCCCATTCAGGAGAAGATTAAACAGGACGAACATGACGTTTTCCTTTTATATGGTGTAACGGGAAGTGGGAAGACAGAAGTGTATTTACAGGCCATCGCTTCGGTTATGGAGAAAGGGAAGGAAGCCATCATGTTGGTTCCGGAAATTTCTTTGACTCCCCAAACGGTGAAACGGTTTAAAGAACGCTTTGGCGAGCAGGTTGCGGTCATGCATAGTGGTTTATCCGTTGGAGAAAAATATGATGAGTGGAGGAAAATTCATCGTAAAGAAGTAAAAGTAGTGGTAGGGGCACGGTCGGCCGTTTTTGCTCCATTTGAGAATCTTGGGATCGTCATCATTGATGAAGAGCATGAGGCGAGTTACAAGCAAGAAGAAAATCCGCGTTATCATGCAAGGGATGTTGCGATTGAACGAGCGAAATCCTATCAATGCCCTGTCATCCTCGGAAGTGCCACCCCTACCCTAGAATCCTTTGCCCGTGCCAAGAAAAATGTCTATCAGTTATTGACCCTCAGTCAGCGGATGAATAAACATGCTATGCCTGCAGTCGATATCGTGGATATGAGGGAAGAACTAAGATCGGGAAACCGCTCAATGTTTTCCGAACTGCTATTCACGAAGTTGCAAGATCGGCTCGAAAAGGGACAGCAGACGGTACTGATGTTAAATAAGCGTGGGCATTCCTCCTTTGTCATGTGCCGTAGTTGTGGATTGGTGATCAACTGTCCAAATTGTGATATTTCCCTCACTTACCATCGCTTTAATGATATAATGAAATGCCATTATTGCGGGTTTGAGGAAGGGATGCCTTCTGTGTGTCCCGAGTGTGAGAGTGACCATATCCGATTCTTTGGAACGGGTACACAGAAGGTGGAGGAAGAACTTGCCAAGATCCTCCCTGATGCAAGAGTAATTCGGATGGATGTCGATACGACGAGTAGGAAGGGATCACATGAGCGGCTGCTGAATGCATTCGGTGAAGGGAAAGCGGATATACTGCTTGGAACCCAAATGATTGCCAAGGGCCTTGATTTCCCGAATATTACGTTGGTTGGCGTGCTTTCAGCCGATACGATGCTGCATTTGCCTGATTTCCGTTCTTCGGAAAAGACATTCCAGCTATTGACGCAAGTCAGCGGAAGGGCAGGGCGACATACACTTCCTGGTGAAGTGGTGATCCAAACCTATACGCCTGAGCATTACAGTATAGAGCTTTCCGCTATGCAGGATTACGATGCATTTTATGAAAGGGAGATGTACATCCGGAGGCAAGCCCATTATCCTCCTTATTATTATGTAATCCTCGTAACGGTTTCTCATGAGGACTTGATGAAAACCGTGAGTGTGACGGATAAGATTACTAATTTCCTGAGTTCGCGACTGCATAAGGATTCTATCGTCCTCGGGCCGGTCGCCTCCCCAATTAGTCGAATCAACAATAGATATCGATACCAATGTCTGATAAAATACAAACGAGAGCCGGAGCTTTATCACCATTTACGAACGCTTTTGGAGCATTATCAAAAGGAAACGGCCCAAAATCACCTGCAGATTTCCATTGATTTAAATCCGCAGATTATGATGTAGTTGTTATGATATCGCGAGCTGTTCAGGCTTGCGTTTTTATATAGTAAGTTTTGTTTTTTTATATTAGGAGGGTACTTTTCGCTTTGACTATTTTACCGATTGTCATGTTTCCTGAAAAAATTTTACAACAAAAATGCGCTAAAATAACAAGTTTTGATAAAAAATTGGCAAAGCTGTTAAATAATATGTACGAAACGATGGTTGAAGCGGATGGAGTGGGTCTTGCAGCCCCACAAGTGGGCGTGAAAAAACAAGTCGCCGTCGTAGAGATAGAGGAAGGATCAGGTGTCATTGAATTGATCAATCCGGAAGTGCTGGAAGTCGAGGGAGAACAGACAGGCGTTGAAGGCTGTCTAAGTTTTCCAGACCTATATGGGGAAGTGTCCCGTCCATACCGTGTCAAAGTGCGTGCACAGGACAGGAAGGGGAATTTTTTCGAAATAGAAGCTGAAGGTTTCCTGGCTAGGGCCATCCAGCATGAAATGGATCATTTGCAAGGGGTACTATTTACAAGTAAAGTGTCCCGATATATTACAGAGGAAGAGTTAGAAAGGTTTGAAGAAAAATGACAAAAATTATTTTTATGGGGACGCCGGACTTTTCAGTACCGGTGCTTAAGCGAATCATTGACGAGGGGTATGAAGTGATTGCTGTCGTCACTCAGCCGGATCGTCCGGTTGGCAGGAAAAGAGTCTTGACTCCACCACCGGTTAAAGTTGAAGCAATCAAACAAGGGATACCCGTTTACCAGCCAGAGAAAATCCGTGAAAAAGAAGAATTGGAAAAGATCATCCGTTTAAAACCGGACTTAGTGGTGACGGCGGCTTTCGGACAAATTCTTCCTAATGAGTTATTGGAAGCTCCTAAATTTGGCTGTATTAATGTACATGCCTCATTACTACCTGAACTACGTGGCGGAGCGCCTATTCACTACTCCATCTTACAAGGTAAAGAAAAGACGGGAATCACCATCATGTATATGGCTGAGAAATTAGATGCCGGAGATATTTTAACTCAGGCAGAAGTGGTCATCGAAGAACTAGATAATGTCGGTACGATGCATGATAAGTTGAGTAAGGTCGGTGCGGATTTACTTGCCGACACATTGCCGAAGTTATTGAATGCTGAGCTATCCCCAATTAAGCAAGACGAGGAAAAGGCAACTTTTGCTCCCAACATTAAACGATCAGAGGAAAAAATCGACTGGTCGAAAACGGGAGAGGCCATCTATAATCATGTCCGCGGCTTGAATCCTTGGCCTGTTGCCTATACACTCGTAAACGGGTCTGTCCTGAAAATCTGGCAGACAAAGAAAGTTAAAGGTAACGCTCAAACAAGCCCCGGAACGATCATTGAGGTGCTTGATGAAGGAATGGTCGTGGCGACTGGAAATGAAACGGCGATTCTCATCACCGAACTACAACCATCAGGTAAGAAAAAAATGCCAGCGAAGAATTACTTGATTGGTGCGGGTTCATTCATTAAAGCAGGTATAAAGTTAGGAGAAACTAATGACACAAACTAAAAAGGGAGTACGCGATATTGCTCTCGACATCTTGGAATCTGTAGAGAAAAATCAATCTTATAGCAACCTGTTACTTAATAATTTGATTAAAAAGCATCAATTGTCTGCAGTGGATAGTGGATTGTTAACAGGAATCAGCTACGGAACGATCCAGCGGAAGATGACATTGGATTACTATCTACAGCCATATATAAAAAATCCTAAAAAAACGCAAAGCTGGGTCATTAACCTTCTTAGGCTTTCCGTATACCAAATGGTTTATTTAGATAAAGTGCCAGATCATGCGATTATTTTCGAAGCTGTCGAGATATCGAAAAAACGCGGGCATAAAGGAACGCAGTCAATGGTCAATGGGGTGCTCCGCAATATCCAAAGAAATGGTGTTGCATCATTTGATGATATCAAGGACGACCGTGAACGCCTATCAATTGAAGTGAGTCATCCATTATGGTTGATAAACCGTTGGGTTGAGCAATATGGGTATGAGAAAACAAAGGAAATGTGTGAAATTAACTTAATGGCTCCATTACAGACGGGACGAGTTAACTTGAAACAGATTTCCCGCAGTGAATTAATCAGTATTTTGACTGAAGAGGGATATGATGTGGAAGCCAGTGAATTCGTGCCGGAATCCATTATCAGTTACAAAGGGAACCTGGCACATTCCGAAAGCTATAAATTAGGTCTTCTTTCCATTCAGGACGAAAGTTCGATGCTGGTCGCCCATGCGCTTGGTGCACATGATAACGATGCAGTTTTGGACTGTTGCGCAGCGCCAGGAGGCAAGTCAATGCATATTGCCGAAGGTCTGACGACGGGACAAGTATATGCTCTTGACCTTCATGAACATAAGGTTAAGCTCATCAAGGAACAGGCAGAGCGACTAAAGTTAAGGAACAACATTAAAACGCAGGTCTTAGATAGCAGACACGTTCAGGAACACTTCAATAAAGAAGGGTTTGACAGAATCCTGATAGATGCTCCTTGCTCCGGATTAGGAGTAATGCGTCGTAAGCCTGATGTGAAGTATACAAAAACAAATAATGATATAATGAAACTTTCAAACATACAGAAACAATTATTGGAAGCAGCTGCTCCGCTCCTGAAACAAGGTGGACAGTTAGTATATAGTACATGCACAGTGGACAAAGAAGAAAATGACAGAGTAGCAGCGACGTTCTTGGAACAACATCCGGAGTTCGAAAGCGATACAACATTGTCTGAAAGAATGCCCGAAAGTGTTCAACCATTTGTTGAAGGTCATACCTTGCAAGTGTTCCCGCAATATTTTAGCAGTGACGGTTTCTTTATTGCGAGTTTTAGAAAGAAGGTGCTGTAATGGCAGAGATTACGAAATCATCAAGAGTGAGAAAAGACACAACACCAGAAAAACCATCGATTTATTCGTTGGAGCTTCATCAAATTAAAGAATGGTTGGTTGAAAACGGTGAGAAAGCTTTCCGTGCGGACCAAGTTTATGACTGGCTTTATAAAAAACGCGTTTCAAGTTTTGAGGATATGTCTAACCTATCTAAGACATTGCGAGATAAATTGGAAGATCAATTCACTTTCACGACGTTAAAGACATTGATCCAACAAACATCCAATGATGGAACGATGAAGTTCTTATTTGAATTGCATGACGGGTACTCAATTGAAACCGTATTAATGCGCCATGAATATGGGAATTCCATCTGTGTAACGACACAGGTAGGCTGTAGAATCGGTTGCACATTCTGTGCATCGACGCTTGGTGGTTTAAAACGTAATCTTGAATCAGGGGAAATCGTTGCCCAGGTCGTCAAGGTCCAACAAGCACTTGATGAAGTTGAAGAACGCGTTAGCTCGGTCGTTATCATGGGAATCGGCGAACCATTCGATAACTATGATAATATGATGTCTTTCCTTAAAAATATCAACCATGAAAAAGGGTTGAACATCGGTGCTCGCCATATCACCGTTTCGACTAGTGGGATCATTCCTAAAATCTATAAATTTGCCGAAGAAAGCATGCAAATCAATTTTGCTGTATCACTTCACGCGCCGAACACTGAGTTGAGAAGTAAATTGATGCCGATAAATAAGGCTTATAAGCTTCCTGACTTGATTGAAGCCATCAAATACTACACGGAAAAAACAGGACGCCGTGTCAGCTTTGAATATGGTCTATTCGGTGGAGAAAATGACTCAGTAGAGCACGCTGAAGAACTGGCCGATTTAATAGAAGACATCAAGTGCCATGTCAATTTAATTCCGGTTAACTATGTACCGGAACGCAACTATGTACGTACACCTCGGGATAAGATTTTTGAGTTTGAAAAAACATTGAAAAAACGTGGCATTAATGTAACAATTCGAAGAGAACAAGGCAGTGACATTGACGCAGCCTGTGGCCAGCTTCGGGCTAAGGAGCGTAAAGAAGAGACGAGGTGACCCTATGAGGGCAATATTCAAGACTGACCGTGGGAAAGTCCGCCAACATAATGAAGATAATGGGGGAGTTTTTAGTAATCCGGAAGGCGTACGCCTTGCCATCGTTGCAGATGGCATGGGCGGCCACCGTGCCGGGGATGTAGCGAGTGGGATGACGATTGACCTTTTGAAGGAAAGATGGGAAGAGTCAAGTGGTATTGAGACGGCAAATGATGCTGAAAATTGGTTGAAAACACAGATCCTCCTTGTCAATCAATTGCTTTTTGAACATGCCGAAGCGAACCTGGAATGTAAGGGCATGGGTACAACCATTGTTGCGGCAATATGCACAGATAAATTTGCAACCATCGCAAACATCGGGGACAGCCGGTGTTATTTGTATAACGAAAGCGGATTCAAGCAGGTCACGGAAGACCATTCGCTTGTTAATGAGCTGGTCCGTTCTGGTCAGATCACGAAGGAAGACGCTGAGCATCATCCAAGGAAAAATGTGTTGTTGCGTGCATTGGGTACTGAACTGCAAGTGGAAATGGACATTACGACAGTCATTTTCGAAGAGCAGGATATGCTTTTGCTTTGCTCTGATGGCTTAACGAATAAAGTAAGTGAAGTGGAACTCGAAGAAATGGTTAACAATGGACATTCACTTGAAGAAAAGGCACAGTCGTTAATAGAAATGGCCAATAACTATGGTGGAGAAGATAATATCACCCTTGTGCTTGTTCAATTTATTGATGAAAGCGAAAGCAGGTGAACTCAATGTTGATTGGTAGAAGGATCAACGGCCGTTATAAACTGATCGAGATGGTCGGTGGTGGCGGTATGGCGAATGTTTACCTTGCAAGAGATATGATTTTGGACCGTGATGTTGCCTTGAAGATCCTGAGGATGGATTTTAATAATGACGATGAATTCATTAAACGCTTTAATCGGGAAGCGCAATCAGCAACGAGTCTAGCCCATCCGAATATTGTCAGTATCTATGATGTCGGAGAAGAAAATGATATCTACTATATCGTCATGGAATATGTGGACGGGTTTACTTTAAAGCAATACATACAAAAATACTATCCAATTCCGGTTGAAAAAGCCTTAGATATCATGAAGCAAATTACGGCTGCCATCTCCCATGCCCACCATAACGGAATCATCCATAGGGACATCAAGCCTCAGAATATCCTGATTGATAAAGAAGGAACCGTTAAAATCACTGATTTTGGAATTGCCCTTGCTCTAAGTGCCACGAATATAACCCAGACAAATGCAGTTTTAGGTTCTGTTCATTACTTGTCTCCAGAACAGGCAAGAGGCGGCATGGCCAATAAGAAATCGGATATCTACTCTCTGGGTATCGTGATGTTTGAGATTTTAACTGGCAGGCTCCCTTTTTCAGGTGAATCTGCAGTTTCCATTGCGTTAAAGCATCTCCAGTCGGAAACCCCATCGCCAAAGCGTTGGAATCCTGATATACCGCAAAGTGTGGAAAATATTATTCTAAAAGCAACGGCAAAAGATTCATATTATCGTTATGAAAGCGTCGATTCAATGGAAGATGACATTCGAACTTCGCTTGATCCAGAGCGCTTAAATGAATTGCCTTTTGTCATTCCGGAAGATCATGATGCAACAAAAGCCATCCCCATCATCACGAATGACCAGCTGTCAAGCATAGATGAGACAATCATAAGAGGACCGGAAAAAAATGCGAGCGTAGTTGAACAAGATGAACAAAGTGATGAGCCAGCTACAGCGACTAAGCTTAAAAAGAAACAGAAAAAACAAAAAACGAAATCGAAGCAAAAAAGTAATCGGCGCATAAAATGGCCTGCGATTTTAGTTACCATCTTTTTGGTTTTAGCGGTGGTTGCCATTTTATCCATTACCGTTTTTCCATCCATGCTTGGCACTAAAGAAGTGACCGTCCCTGACTTAAAAGGGGAGGAGCTGGATGATGCCATTTCTACCTTGGTGGAATTAGGACTTGTCACGGGGGACACGATTGAGATTAATGATGAAGAGGTCGAAAAAGGTCTCGTCATCAAGACCAACCCTAAAGAAGGTAAGCTGGTCAAAGAAGGCGCTAAAATAGATATCTATCAAAGCATTGGTAAAGAAACGATTACATTGTCTAGCTATGAAGGAAGAAAGTATGATGATATCGAGAGTATGCTCAATAAGATGGGCTTCAAGGACGTTGCAGTGACAGAGGTATTTGATGAAAGCGAGCCGGGGACGATCATTGATCAAGATCCTTCAGGAGGCTTTGAAGTCATTGCTTCGGAAACGGAGCTAGAACTCATGGTCAGTAAGGGTGCCGATCGATTAACATTAAAGAACCTAACTGGTTTCAATGAGACGGCTTTGAATGATTACTCCAATGAAAGTGGAATAAAAATTGCCGTCGAAAAAAAGGTGTATACGGACTTAGTGGCCGAGGGACTTGTTATTTCGCAGGAACCTGCACCATCTACTAAAGTGGACAAGGGAAGTACGGTAAGCGTGGTCCTTTCAAAAGGGAAAGAAGAGATTCCACCAAAGACGGTGACAGAGGAAATCACGATCGAATATGACCCTGTAGAGCCCGGTAAACCACAGCAAGTTCAAATCTTCATTGAAGACATCAATAATAGCATGACAGAGCCCTATGATACTTTTTCGCTCTTGGAAACTGAAGAAAAAGAGATCAAATTCTTGGTGTCCAAAGATAAGAAAGCCGGATATAAAGTCATGCGTGACGGACAGGTGATTAAGGAGAAAACCATCACTTATCCGGAATGAATTTAATCAAATTAGGAGTGTGGCTATGCCCGAAGGAAAAATCATTAAAGCCTTAAGCGGCTTTTATTATGTTTTAGATGGAGAAGAAGTATACCAATGCCGGGGTCGAGGCGTTTTTCGTAAAAATAAGGTAACGCCCCTTGTTGGCGATTACGTTGTATATCAGGCAGATAATAAGACGGACGGAACGGTAACGGAGGTCAAGCCCCGAAAGAATGAATTGGTTCGTCCACCCATAGCGAATGTCGATCAGGCCATTCTTGTTTTTTCAGCAGTCGAACCCGAGTTCAGTCCAGCTCTCCTTGATCGATTCCTGGTCCTCATTGAAGATAATGAGATCGAGCCCATTATTGTCGTGACCAAAATGGACTTGGTAACGGAAGATAAAAAAGAGAAATTGTCTCAGCATATCAAGGACTATCAGAAGTTAGGTTATACAGTGCTGGAAACTTCTTCGATAACCACAGGAGGCGTCAATCGGCTGATTCCTTTAATAGAAGGGAAAACCAGTGTGTTTGCCGGTCAATCCGGAGTGGGGAAATCCTCGTTGTTGAATGCGATCAACCCGAGCTTGGCCCTAAAGACAGACGACATTTCATCTCATTTGGGACGCGGAAAGCATACCACACGTCATGTGGAACTGATTCACATGGGCACTGGCCTCGTCGCGGATACGCCTGGATTCAGTTCACTTGAATTCACGGAAATGGAAGCAGAACGTCTATCGTATTGTTTTCCTGAGATGCATAAGCTTGGTGAGGACTGCAAGTTCAGGGCCTGCCTCCATGACAAGGAACCGAAGTGTGCTGTGAAAGAAGCGGTAGAAACCGGGGTAATCCCACAATACAGGTACGAACATTATATGCAATTTTTAGAGGAAATAAGAGATAGAAAGCCGAGGTATTAGTATGGTTAAAATTGCACCATCCATATTATCAGCTGATTTCGCAAAGCTGGGAGAAGAAATCTTGGATGTAGAGAGGGGCGGAGCCGACTATATCCATATAGACGTTATGGATGGCCATTTCGTGCCTAACATCACAATTGGTTCATTGATTGTCGATGCTATCAGACCGGTGACGAAACTCCCTCTAGACGTCCATTTGATGATTGAACGTCCAGATGCCTATATCGAGGCGTTTGCCAAAGCAGGGGCCGACTATATCACTGTCCATGTAGAAGCGTGTACCCACCTACACCGCACGATTCAATTGATAAAGTCCTTTGGTGTTAAAGCGGGGGTAGTCCTCAATCCGGCCACTCCAGCATCCGTGATCCAACCGATCATCGAAGATATAGATATGGTTTTATTGATGACCGTCAATCCAGGATTTGGGGGGCAAAAGTTCATCGCTTCTGTACTGCCAAAAATTTCCGAAGTGAAGGCGATGGCTGATTTGTACAATCCCAATCTTGAAATTGAAGTAGATGGCGGGGTAAATGAAGAAACGGCCAAAGTTTGTATTGAACGGGGAGCAACGGTACTTGTCGCCGGGTCAGCCATATATAACCAGGAAGATCGCCAGGCAGCGATTCAGAGAATTCGTGGAAATTAAAAAGAGAGAAAGCCGACATTATCGTATCTATACTACGATGATGATCGGCTTTTTTAAAACAATCAGACATGTAAAGAATCTTAAGAATAGGATGGCGGAATATGAAAATAAGCATTATGGCTGGAGGCCCAAAGGATTTGTGGCCTGATTTAACGACTTATAAAGAGAGTACTGACTTGTGGGTTGGGGTCGATCGAGGTGTTTGGTCCTTACTTGAAAATGACATTGTTCCTCAGTGTGGGTTTGGCGATTTCGATTCCGTATCCGAAGAGGAATGGTCCAAGATTCAAAAAAGGATGGAGAATATTCATCTTTACCCTCCTGAGAAGGATGAAACCGATTTGGAAATTGCATTTAAATGGGCAATGGAGCAGGAGCCAAATGAAATACATATTCTAGGTGCAACTGGAGGGCGGCTGGACCATTTTCTCGGCAATATCCAATTATTGCAGAAAGATAGCATCCTGCCTTATCACAAGGATATTGATATGTATATAGTCGATTGTCAGAATAGCTTAACCGTGAAGACGCCAGGATCCTACCCCTTGACCTTGGATGAAGAGAGGAAGTATATTTCCCTGCTTCCGGTAACCGAAGAGATCACCGGCATTACACTCTTGGGGTTTAAGTATCCACTTGTTGATGCAAAGCTTGAATTGGGCTCCACACTCTGTGTCAGCAATGAACTAATTTCTGATTGTGGGAATGTTTCATTTGAGGAAGGCATATTAATGGTGATAAGAAGCAGAGATTAAAATTCATGCTTAGAGCAGATTCGGATATACTTTTCATCCTATATCCGCTTAAAAGCTTATGTTGTAATAGAAAAGTTCCACTTCATCTTAAATTTGTGGGATGTAAAGAGGAGGGGCATTATGAAATTTTATACAATTAAATTGCCAAAAGTTCTGGGCAGTTTGGTAAGGGCCATGCTCGGAGCGTTTAAAAAAGGCTAATAAAACATATTTACGTGACACCTTCTATAAAGGGGGTGTTATTTTTTGGTTTGGCTGGGGACAATAAAAAGAAACGATAGGTTGGACAGGCTTTTAATGGGTGATGATCTTTCTGAAAGAATCAGATTGTCCAATCATCACCCATTATAAAAGCGGCAGCCATTTTCAAATAAAAAGGCATCCTTAGAGGATGCCGTAACATTATACGCGTTCTACTTTGCCCGATTTAAGAGCTCTTGCAGAAACGTATACACGTTTAGGTTTACCGTCAACTAAAATACGTACTTTTTGAAGGTTAGCGCCGAATGTACGCTTGCTAGCGTTCATTGCGTGAGAGCGGCTGTTACCAGAACGGGTTTTTCTTCCAGTGATTACACATTTACGTGCCATGTCAAATTCCCTCCTAACTACAACAAGCTTAAGTTTACGAAGTTGTCTTAAGTCTTTGTGAAATACTTTAATAATTTATCACACCTACCGTGAGAATGCAATACTTCAGTTAATTACTTTCAAGAAAAAAACCTTGACATACCCCCTTTAAAATTGAATTATATTAAGTACCGTATGACATTTACTTTTAAAACAATAGACATTATAGTAAAATGTCTTTAGTTGAGTTAGTTTTGGGAGGGAAAAAGAAAATGTCTATCGAATTACAAACGAAATATGGACAAATTGATATCTCTAATGATGTAATCGCTACTGTAGCCGGTGGTGCTGCTATTGATTGCTACGGAATAATAGGAATGGCTTCCAAAAAACAATTTAAAGACGGCATTGCCGAAATACTAAGAAAAGAAAACTTTACTAAGGGTGTAATAGTCCGACAAGATGAGGAAGAAGTTCATATCGATATGTATATTATCGTTAGTTATGGAACGAAAATCTCGGAAGTTGCACATAATGTGCAATCAAAGGTAAAATACACTCTGGACAAAACTGTTGGATTAGCTGTAGATTCTGTAAACATTTTTGTACAGGGAGTTCGTGTTACGAACCCTTAAGTATAGGAGGAAAGTTTTGTGTCAATTACAAGTTTAAATGGAAAGCGCTTTGCTGAAATGATCATCCAGGGAGCTAATCATTTAGCAGCCAACGCCCAAATGGTCGATGCATTGAACGTTTTCCCGGTTCCAGATGGAGATACAGGAACAAATATGAATTTATCTATGACTTCCGGCGCTAAGGAAGTACAAAATAATGTACAAGAACATATCGGAAAAGTGGGTACTTCTCTTTCAAGAGGTCTTTTGATGGGGGCTCGAGGTAATTCTGGAGTAATCCTTTCACAGCTTTTCCGTGGTTTTGCAAAATCTATCGAAAATAAAGCGGTCATCAATAGTGAAGAATTCGCCCATGCTTTTGAGGCGGGTGTAAAAACCGCTTATAAAGCCGTTATGAAGCCTGTTGAAGGCACCATTTTAACAGTCGCGAAGGATGCAGCCAAGCAAGCGGTTTCATCTGCTGCCAAGCATCAGGACCTTATCCAGGTAATGGAGGATATTGTCACTGAGGCAAATGCATCTTTAAAAAGGACACCTGATTTACTTCCTGTATTGAAAGAAGTCGGTGTGGTCGATAGCGGTGGACAAGGGTTGGTTTTCGTTTATGAAGGATTCCTAGCAGAATTGAAGGGTGAAGCTTTACCCGTTCGTTCAGCCAATGGCCCAAGCATGGATGATATGGTGAGTGCTGAACATCACATTAACGTACAAGGACACATTAATACGGAAGATATCGTGTTTGGTTATTGTACGGAATTCATGGTCCGGTTGGAAAAGGATAAGCCAGCTGCCCAATCGTTCAATGAAGAGAAGTTCCGGAATGATTTAAGTGAATTTGGAGATTCATTATTAGTCATCTCTGATGATGAAATAGTTAAAGTACATATTCACTCTGAACAACCTGGTAATTGCCTTAATTATGGTCAGACATACGGTAGTCTTATTAAGTTGAAAGTTGATAATATGCGTGAACAGCATACAGCTATAGTCGGCGAAACTAAAACGCCACTTCAAACAAAACCGAAAGCCAAGGATAAATATGGTGTCGTTTCTGTGGCGATGGGTGCCGGTATCAGCGAGCTTTTCAAAAGCATCGGTGCAAAATCAGTCATTGAAGGCGGACAAACGATGAATCCTAGTACTGAAGACATCGTGAAAGCAGTTGAAGAAGCCCATGCAGAAAAAGTAATCATTCTGCCTAATAATAAAAATATTATTATGGCTGCCAATCAAGCTGCTGATGTCCTTGGGGATAACGTGATGGTCGTTCCTGCCAAAACTGTACCGCAGGGAATGGCAGCATTGCTTGCTTTCAACCCTTCATTGGATATTACAGAGAACCAAAAGGTGATGACCGATGCTCTTTCTCATGTTAAAACAGGTCAAATCACATATGCTGTAAGGAATACAAGCATTGATGGTCTTTCAATCGAGAAGGGCGACTTCATGGGTATTGATGAAGGCACCATCAAAGTGAAAAATAAAGACAAGGCTCAGGCTGCAAAGGATCTTTTATCCAAAATGATTGACGAAGATTCCGAGATCTTGACCATTCTTTATGGTGAAGATGCAACTTCAGAAGAAGTGGATGAGCTTGTCGCATTTTGTGAAGAAACATTTGAAGATGTTGAAGTTGAAGTCCATAACGGTAAACAACCGTTATATGCTTTCATTTTCTCAATTGAATAAACTAAACCATCTACTTGGGTAAGATCACCTGATCGTCTTTTGCCCTTTAATAGATGTGATATAGAAGTCTCGATAAAAAGTAATAAACTGCATAGGTCATTAGGCTATGCAGTTTATTTTTGCGGACTAAAGGTTATAAAACAGCATGCATGCAGGAACTGTGACCAATCAGAAGATAACCTCTAGCGTTTTTCTTTAGGTTCTTAAAGTCCAGCGCGTAATGAAGGAGGAATAGAACGTGAAATATAGGAGTGTATTTGATATTATCGGTCCCGTTATGATTGGACCTTCGAGCTCACATACAGCCGGAGCTGCGAGAATAGGCAGGGTGGCAAGGAATCTATTCAACAAAGAACCGAAATGGGCCCGTATTTCTTTTTATGGGTCTTTTGCAAAGACCCATAAAGGTCATGGGACGGATGTGGCCATTGTAGGGGGACTACTTGATTTTGATACTTTTGATGAGAGAATCAAAGAATCTCTTGATATAGCCCGTCAAAAGAACATGGACATTGCCTTCCAAGAAGAAGAGGCCGTTCCGGAACACCCGAATACTGTGAAGATAACGGTTGGTGATGATGCGGATGAACTGGAGCTCGTTGGGATATCGATTGGAGGTGGCAAAATCGAAATAATCGAATTGAATGAATTCAAATTAAGGCTTTCGGGTCACAACCCAGCCATACTTGTCGTTCATGATGACCGTTTCGGAGCTATTGCCAATGTCTCTAACGTTTTGGCCAAGCATCAAATTAATATAGGACAGATGGAAGTATCACGAAAAGAAAAGGGAAAGATGGCACTTATGACCATCGAAGTGGATGTGAATATAGAAGAGCAAGTCATCGATGAAATTTCGAAATTGCCTCATATCACCAAGGTCGCAAGGATTGTCGACTGAGTTACTTGAGGCAACCGTTTTCATTAAGGAGGGAAAGAGGACATGTTTCGAAATGTAGCAGAACTAGTAGAATTGGCAGAAGCAAAGCAAGTGAAAATTTCGACGCTCATGATCGAACAGGAAATGGAGGTGTCGGGTAAAACCCGGGACCAAATCATCCACCAGATGGGTGTAAACCTTGACGTCATGGAACAGGCCGTTGAAAAAGGGCTCCAAGGAGTCCGTTCCGTTTCGGGTTTGACAGGTGGGGACGCCGTGCTTCTTCAGAATTATATTAAAACGGGAAACTCATTATCGGGTGAACTTTTGTTGGATGCGGTCAGTAAAGCTGTGGCAACAAATGAAGTGAATGCAGCGATGGGAACGATATGTGCGACGCCAACTGCTGGATCGGCAGGCGTTGTCCCAGGAACTTTGTTCGCTTTGCAGAATAAATTAAAGCCAAATCGGGAACAAAAAATTGAATTCCTCTTCACTGCAGGGGCATTTGGTTTCGTTGTTGCTAATAATGCTTCGATTTCTGGGGCCGCAGGAGGTTGCCAGGCGGAAGTGGGTTCAGCATCAGGGATGGCCGCGGCCGCCATCGTTGAAATGGCTGGTGGAACGCCATCTCAAAGTGCCCACGCCATGGCGATTACATTAAAGAACATGCTTGGTCTGGTTTGTGATCCTGTTGCTGGGCTCGTAGAAGTGCCTTGTGTGAAGCGGAATGCGATGGGGGCAGCTAACGCCATGGTGGCAGCTGATATGGCGTTAGCAGGTATTACAAGCCGAATTCCGTGTGACGAAGTAATCGATGCCATGTACAAAATCGGACAGGCGATGCCATCGGCCTTAAGGGAAACTGCACAAGGAGGATTAGCGGCCACACCGACTGGACGGAAGTTGGAAGCGAAGATCTTTGGCTTGCCGTTAAGTAACAAGTGAGCAACAGCTTACAGGAACCAATTACGGCAGTTAAGGGCATTGGGGGAGAGACAGCTGCTGCGATGCAGGAAATGGAGATCCATACCGTCAATGATCTTCTAGAGCATCTTCCCTATCGCTATGAAGACTACCGGTTAAGGGACTTAGAAACGGTTGAACATGAGGAACGCGTCACTGTAGAAGGGAAAATTCATACAGTGCCGACCTTGGGCTATTTTGGGAAGAAGAAGTCCAGGCTAACGATTAAGTTGTTGACTGGAAGATATTTAATTACGGTTATATTTTTCAATCAGCCTTATTTGAAATCAAAACTTACAATCGGGGAAACCGTGACAGTGACAGGTAAATGGGATCGTCATCGCCAAACCATCACTGGTTCGGAATGCCATGTTGGAGATCATAGCCGGGAAAAGGAATTCGAACCCGTGTATTCCGTCAAGGGGAGCATTACGGTAAAAGGTATGCGTCGCCATATCACGAATGGTTTTTCCCAATATGGAAATATGATTGAGGAAAACCTCCCACCACAGCTGCTGACAACCTATAAGTTGATGCCACGTAAAGATGCGCTTCGCATGATGCACTTTCCTATATCGGCAGTTGATGTTAAGCAAGCCCGCCGTCGTTTTGTATATGAGGAGTTTTTGCTGTTTCAGCTGAAAATGCAGGCACTTCGTAAAATACAGCGCGAACAGTCAAGAGGGACTGGACAAGAATTTGATAGGCAGCAGGTGAAGGGATTCATTGATACCCTCCCGTTTCCATTAACGACTGCCCAGAACAGGGTTGTCGAGGAAATCCTGACTGACATGGAATCGCCTTACCGCATGAACCGGCTTTTACAAGGAGATGTAGGCTCAGGAAAAACGGTAGTGGCCGCGATTTGCCTTTATGCGACCATATCGGCCGGTTTCCAAGGAGCGCTAATGGTCCCGACTGAAATTCTGGCTGAGCAGCATACTCAATCATTGACCGCCATGTTAGAACCAGTCGGAGTAAAGGTGGCTTTATTGACCTCCTCGGTAAAAGGGAAGAAGCGTAGAGAATTATTGGAGAAACTTGAATTAGGGGAACTTGATCTTTTGATTGGAACCCACGCACTGATTCAGGACGAGGTGAACTTCAAGGACCTCGGTTTGGTTATAACGGATGAACAACATCGGTTTGGTGTGGAACAACGACGCGTCCTGCGTGAAAAGGGAGGAAATCCCGATGTCCTTTTCATGACGGCGACACCGATTCCCCGTACACTCGCCATTACAGTGTTCGGCGAGATGGACGTTTCCACAATCGACGAAATGCCGGCTGGACGGAAAGCCATCGAAACGTATTGGGCGAAACACCAAATGCTCGATAGAATCCTCTCCTTTGTAGAAAAGGAACTTCAAAAAGGCAGACAAGCATATGTCATCTGCCCATTGATCGAGGAATCGGAAAAACTGGACTCCTTGCAAAATGTTCTCGATGTCCATGCCATGCTGACGCAATACTTCGTGAATCGTTATAAGGTGGGGCTCATGCATGGGCGTTTGCCTGCGGATGAAAAAGATGAAGTGATGCAGGAATTCAGTTCCAACGAAGCGCAAATCCTTGTTTCCACCACAGTTGTCGAAGTTGGGGTGAATGTACCCAATGCCACGGTGATGGTCATTTATGATGCTGAACGATTTGGTCTTTCCCAGCTGCATCAGTTACGTGGCCGAGTGGGGAGGGGGAGCAACCAGTCTTTTTGCATCCTGCTTGCCGATCCGAAAACGGAAGTCGGCAAAGAGCGGATGAAGATCATGACAGAGACGAATGATGGATTTGTCCTTTCAGAGAAGGATTTGGAGCTTCGAGGTCCAGGGGACTTTTTCGGTAAAAAACAAAGTGGGCTTCCCGAATTCAAAGTGGCGGACATGGTCCATGATTACCGGACGCTGGAAGTTGCTAGGGAAGATTCTGCGAAATTGATAGCCTCAAATAGTTTTTGGCATGCACCAGAATACGCGTCGCTCCGGGCACATTTGGAAGGTACAGGCGTATTGACAGGAGAAAAGCTTGACTGATCGTCTTGATTGAATGAAACAGTAAAACAGATTGTGAGAATTTCCACAAAATCTTGCAATCTGTTTTTAAAATATATATACTACTATTAGTACCTAGTCATAATACTATGGATGGTGACCTTCAAATGCGAAGAAACAAGAAGGAACGCCAGCAATTATTAATCGAAACGATTAAACAGAATCCTTTTGTAACGGATGAGGAGCTGGCTGAAAAGTACTCGGTGAGCGTCCAGACAATTAGGCTCGATCGTCTTGAATTATCAATACCGGAGCTTCGTGAACGTATAAAAAACGTAGCCGAGAAGAAATTCAGTGACGAAATAAGGGCATTGCCATTGGATGAGATCATTGGGGAAGTAATAGATTTGAATTTAGATGAAAATGCAATTTCTATTTTAGATATAAAAAAAGAGCATGTTTTTAAGCGCAATGGAATCGCAAGGGGTCATCACCTTTTTGCTCAAGCTAATTCATTGGCGGTGGCGGTCATCAATGATGAACTGGCCTTAACGGCAAAAGCATCCATTCTATTTACTCGTTCCGTCAAGGAAAATGAAAGAGTGGTAGCTAAAGCGAAAGTTAAAAAGGTGGAGTATCAAGCAGATCGTTCCGTAGTGGAAGTCAGAAGCTACGTAGGAAATGAAATGGTATTCAAAGGTGAGTTCGAAATGTATCGCTCTTAACTTGCTTAGAAAAGGATGAACGTTCATGAAAATAACGCTAGATGCAATGGGTGGAGACAATGCTCCAAAGGCACAGGTATTAGGAGCCATGAAAGCAGTCGAGGCCTTTCCCGATGTGGAAATAACCTTAGTAGGGAACGAAGGCGAAATCAACCAGTTCTTAACGAAAAATGAACGGATCAAGATCATACATACGGAAGAAAAGATACTAAGTACCGATGAACCTGTTCGTGCGGTCCGTCGCAAGAAGAATGCATCGATGGTATTAGCAGCCCGCCAAGTGGCCGATGGAGAAGCGGATGCATGCATATCTTCAGGAAATACAGGTGCTTTGATGGCAGCCGGCTTGTTCGTTGTCGGGAGAATCGAAGGAATCGAACGTCCAGCATTGTCCCCAACCTTGCCGACAATAGATGGTAAAGGTTTTGTTTTTCTTGATGTGGGAGCGAATGCAGAAGCGAAACCGGAGCACCTGCTTCAATTTGCCATAATGGGTTCCGTATATGCCCAAAAGGTGCGTGGAATTGAAAAACCGCGTGTGGGCCTTTTAAATATTGGGACTGAAGAGAAAAAAGGGAACGAGCTGACGAAGCAGGCTTTCACGCTCCTTCAGCAATCATCGGACATCTCCTTTATAGGGAATGTAGAGGCCAGGGATCTTCTGAACGGTCCGGCAGATGTAGTTGTGACGGATGGCTTTACAGGAAATATGGTGCTTAAAACGCTTGAGGGAACAGCCATGAGTGTCTTTCATATGTTAAAATCCGCGTTGATGAGCAATATGAAGAGTAAGATTGCCGCAGCACTAGTGAAACCGGAACTAAAAGGCATTAAAAATCAAATGGATTACTCGGAATATGGTGGGGCTGGATTATTCGGTTTGAAGGCACCTGTCATCAAGGCACACGGTTCTTCCGACGCAAATGCGATTTATAACGCGATCCGTCAGACCCGGGATATGGTGAGTCATGATGTGATTCCGACCATTGCGAAGACGATAGAAAAAGTCCAATAAATATAGAGATAGGGGAGTTTGGGATGGGTAAGATTGCTTTTGTCTTTCCAGGACAAGGTTCACAGTCAATAGGGATGGGTTTAGACTTATTTGAGGTAAATGAGCAAGCACGGAAAATTTTTCAAACGGCGGATGAAAAACTGGATTTTGCGCTATCCGAGCTTATATTCAATGGCACTCAGCAGGAATTAACGGTAACCTATAATGCTCAACCTGCGCTATTGACTACAAGTTATGCCTTGTTCAATGCCTTGGCGGAAGCGGGCATCCAGCCTGATTACACTGCAGGACATAGTTTAGGGGAATATACGGCATTGGTAGCCTCAGGTGCAATTTCTTTTGAGGATGCTGTCTATACTGTTAGAAAACGTGGTCAATTCATGGAGGCCGCTGTTCCGAATGGCCAAGGCTCGATGGCCGCAATTCTGGGAATGGACCGTACGGCACTCGCTCTTGTAACGGCTGATATTACTGATGCAGGTGAATCCGTTCAGCTGGCTAACATTAACTGTCCGGGGCAAATCGTCATTTCCGGAACGGCAGAAGGCGTCAAGCTTGCGAGCGCAAAAGCGAAGGAAAGCGGAGCAAAACGTGCTCTCCCTCTTGATGTAAGCGGGCCGTTTCATTCTGAATTAATGAAACCTGCGGCTGAACAACTTCAAAAGGTACTTGATGAAGTGAGTTTCCGACAGGCACCCATTCCGGTGATTTCAAACGTAACGGGCGAGCCTATCACAGAACCATCAGAGATTAAAAATAAATTAATTGAACAATTGTATTCACCAGTTCTTTGGGAAGATAGTGTCAAAAAGCTGCTTGAATTAGGCGTGGACACGTTCATTGAAGTGGGACCAGGCAAGGTGCTGGGAGGATTGATTAAAAAAATCGATCGATCCGTCAATATTCACTCAGTATCGAATACAGAAACCCTACATAAAACGGTCGAAGCATTGAAAGGGGAACTAGCATGATTCTTGAAGGTAAGAAGGCACTAGTAACTGGTGCTTCCCGCGGTATCGGCAGGGAAGTGGCATTGGAACTCGCACGGCAGGGAGCGGACGTAGCTGTCAATTATGCTGGAAGCGAAACAAAAGCTAATGAAGTGGTCGATGAAATCAAGGCACTTGGGCGAAAAGCATTTGCCGTTCAATGCGATGTATCAGATAGTGAATCAGTAACAGGCATGATTAAAGAGGTCATTGAACAATTTGGCCGGGTCGACATTTTAGTCAATAATGCTGGAATTACCCGTGATAATTTATTGATGCGGATGAAGGAAGAAGAATGGGATTCGGTAATCGATACGAATTTAAAAGGTGTCTTCCTTTGCACAAAGGCAGTCACAAGACAAATGATGAAGCAACGTAGCGGCAAAATCATCAATATGGCTTCCATCGTCGGTGTGATGGGGAATGCGGGGCAGGCAAACTATGTTGCAGCCAAGGCAGGCGTGATTGGCTTGACAAAGTCCACTGCCAAGGAGCTTGCATCAAGAGGGATCACGGTCAATGCGATCGCTCCAGGTTTCATCTCCACGGATATGACTGGTGAACTGACGGAAGACGTGCAAAAAGCGATGCTGTCACAAATACCTTTAGCCCGCTTCGGTGACCCAAATGATATTGCATCAGTTGCCACGTTTCTCGCTTCAGAGGCAAGCAGCTATATGACGGGTCAAACCCTTCATATTGATGGCGGTATGGTGATGTAAGTTTAGGTTTGATTTTTTTGAAATATAATTTATAATGTCTTGAGGGGAGGTGAACATATTGGCAGATGTATTAGAAAGAGTAACGAAAATCGTTGTAGATCGCTTGAACGTTGAAGAATCAGAAGTAAAGCTTGAAGCTTCATTCAAAGAAGATCTTGGTGCCGATTCCCTAGATGTAGTCGAACTAGTCATGGAGTTTGAAGACGAATTTGATATGGAAATTTCGGACGATGACGCTGAAAAAATCGCCACAGTGGGTGATGCTGTGAATTACATAAAAAGCACTATGTAATGTTAATGTCTTTTGATTAAAAGCTCCGTTTTTTAACGGGGCTTTCTCTTGTAATGTAAGGGTCTGGAAAATACGAATACGTGCAGTTCCGATTAAGTTCCATGTGTCAAGCATCAACGCTGCTGGCTATTTTTCTTTAAGCGGATTATACTGTATGATGGTACATAGGAAAGCTTGACAGGAATTCCTGCCAGGTTTCTTTTTATATGTAGGAAAAATATGTTTTTGAACCGTAGTGGAGGGTTTTTGTGATGCGTAGGAACGTAAATAATCGTAAACCATTAAGTAAGGATAATAAATTTAAAGAGTTACAGGACAATCTGGGTTTTCATTTTGAAGATGAAAATTTGTTGAAAAAAGCTTTTACACATTCATCTTATGTGAATGAGCATCGCCGCAAGCCTTACGAAGATAATGAAAGGCTAGAATTTCTAGGAGACGCAGTACTTGAACTGACAATCTCGAAATATCTGTATCAGAAATACCCGATGATGAGTGAAGGAGAGCTTACGAAATTAAGGGCAGCCATTGTCTGTGAGCCGTCACTAGTCGACTTTGCCAACAGCCTCTCTTATGGGGAATATGTATTGCTTGGTAAAGGGGAAGAAATGACAGGCGGTAGAGAACGCCCTGCCATGCTTGCAGATGTATTTGAAGCCTATATCGGCGCTTTATATCTTGACCAAGGATTAGAGCCGGTTGTGCAGTTCTTGAAAAATGTCGTGTTTCCGAAGATAGACGAGGGTGCTTTTTCTCATGTGATGGATTATAAGAGCCAGCTCCAAGAGCTTATCCAACGGGATGCAATTGGGGTTCTGCAATACAAAATACTGCAGGAAAAAGGACCGGCCCATAATAGAGAGTTCGTTTCGACGGTTTCTTTGAATGGGGAAGATCTAGGAACTGGTGTGGGAAAATCGAAAAAAGAGGCAGAGCAACATGCCGCCGAACACGCATTGGCCGTTTTAAAGAAAAAAACTCAACAAGATAGTTGAACAGTAGAGGGGGAAAGGTCATGTTCCTCAAACGCTTGGACGTTGTAGGATTCAAATCTTTCGCAGATAAAATTTCGATTGAATTTGTACCTGGTGTCACGGCAGTGGTTGGACCGAACGGTAGTGGTAAAAGCAATGTGACTGATGCAGTCCGTTGGGTTCTTGGAGAGCAATCCGCAAAATCACTGCGTGGAGCAAAAATGGAAGATATCATCTTCTCAGGAAGTGACACAAGAAAGGCCTTGAATTTTGCAGAGGTTTCCTTGACTTTGGATAATGAGACCAACACCCTTCCAATTGACTTTCATGAAGTTAGTGTGACAAGAAGGGTATATCGATCGGGTGAAAGCGAATTCTTCATTAATAATCAAGGATGCCGCCTGAAAGATATCATTGAATTATTTATGGATTCAGGACTTGGACGCGAAGCATTTTCCATTATCAGCCAAGGGAAAGTGGAAGAAATCCTTAGCAGCAAAGCAGAAGAAAGACGAGTTATTTTTGAAGAGGCCGCTGGTGTCTTGAAGTATAAAACAAGAAAAAGAAAAGCGGAATCAAAACTGACGGAAACACAAGATAATCTCAACAGGATTCATGACATCCTTCATGAACTAGAAGGTCAAGTGGAACCCTTGAAAATTCAATCTTCCCTGGCCAAAGAATATTTGGATAAGAAAGAGGAACTTGAAAAAATCGAAGTGGCTTTGACCGTTTTTGAAATTGAAGAACTTAATGAAAAATGGGAAAGTCTTACCCAGGAACTTGGAAAACACAATGAGATGGAGCGACAATTGGCTGGAAGGCTTCATGAACGTGAAGAGCATCTTAAAGAGGTTCGAGGAAGCATTGCCGGACTCGAAACATCGATTAACGAGCTTCAAGAAGTGCTATTGAACGCCAGCGAAGAGCTTGAGAAGCTTGAGGGTCGTAAAGAAGTATTGAAAGAACGGAAAAAGAATGCGGCACAAAATAAATCACAGCTTGAAAAAGCGATTATAGAGGGCAAGGCAGCCGTTGAACGTCTTTCTTTACAAAAGGAAAGAGAAACGGAAGTTCTGCATGCATTGAGTTCTGAAGTAAAACAGCTTCAAGAGCTTTTACATGAAAAACAAAAAAGCTTAGGTCTATTCAATACCGACATTGAAGCCCTGATAGAAGTGAAGAAAAGTGACTATATCGAGTGGCTGAACAAGCAGGCTGCCGCCAAAAATGAAAAGCATTACCTTCTGCAGCAACTCACGCAGCAGGAACATAAAAATTCCAAACTGGATCACGAAAATGAAAAATTCCTTACCGAGAGAACGGAAATCACTGCTAAAAAGTCAGAATACTCCAAGCGTATGGAAAAACTGAGCAAGCAGCTTGAAGACCATGTCACTTCTTTCCGAAATCAACAGAATAAGCTACAAACGGCAAAAGATACGTATCATAAACAGGAAACGACCCTATATAAGGCCTATCAATTCCTTCAACAGGCAAAATCCCGAAAGGAACTGCTTGAAGAGATGGAAGAGGACTATGCAGGCTTCTTTCAAGGTGTTAAGGAAGTCCTAAAAGCAAAAGGTACTCTAAAAGGCATTGAAGGTGCAGTGGCGGAACTGATCAAGGTCCCAAAGGAATATGAAACCGCCATCGAAACAGCACTAGGTGGGGCGATGCAACATGTGGTTGTGGAGAGAGAAGAACATGCCCGTGAAGCCATTTCCTTCTTGAAGAAAAACAGGTTTGGACGGGCGACTTTCCTGCCCTTATCTGTCATCAAAGGAAGAGAGATTTCATCGAAGCAGCTATCGATGCTGAAGAATCACCCTGCTTTTGTCGGGACAGGTTCCTCGTTGATCCAATATGATGAAAGACATGCTTCCATCGCGGCAAACCTGCTAGGAACCGTCATTATCACAAAGGACTTAAAAGGAGCCAACGAACTGGCAAAAATGGTGCAGCACCGTTTCCGCTTTGTTACGCTTGAAGGGGATGTCGTCAACCCTGGTGGTTCGATGACGGGTGGAACGATCAAACAAAAATCGACTTCACTACTATCCCGGAAAACCGAGCTTGAAGAATTACATGAGAAGCTAGCCGGGATGGAATTAAAAACGAACCAGCTTGAAAAACAGGTAAAACAGCTGAAGGTGGATGTCGGTGTTCAAGAGCAAACGCTTGAACAAACGAGAAAAACAGGTGAAATGCTACGATTACAGGAGCAATCCCTGAAAGGTGAACTTCGTGAAGTCGAGCTACAAGAAAGAAATGTGAATGATCGCCTACACCTTTATGATTTGGATAAAAACTCCTATTTAGAAGAGCAACAGCAAAAGAAAGCAAGGCTCGAAGAATTGGAAGAACTGTTAAAATCCTGTAAAGTGGAAATCGATGGGCTTGACCGCCTTATAGCGGAAATGACAGAACAAAAACAATCACAGCAATCATCAAAGGAAAGTCTTGCCGAAGAAACGAGCGAGTTAAGGGTAACATTGGCCTCAAAACGCGGTCAGCTTCAAAATCAAAGAGAAAAAATGGAACGGCTTGATGCGGACTTGGCAAAAGAGACCAGCACCTTAACTGAAAACAAGGATGACTTGGGGCTTTTAACAAATGAAATGACGGACAGTTCGAGTGGGGAAGAAACGCTTGAAGACATGGCCCAACAAAGATTGCTTGATAAGAATGCGGCCATTGAAAATATTTCCGCCAAAAAACAGGAAAAGACCGAAATGCAAACTCATCTCGAAACCCTCGAAATAGCTTTGAAAGAGGAAAGTCGTCTCTATAAAGGTATCGTTGAAGTGGTCAAGGATGAAGAGGTCAAATTAACCCGACTTGATGTGGCGCTGGAAAACCGCCTGGATCATTTACGCGAGGAATATACATTATCCTATGAAGGGGCTAAAGAAAAGTATCCATTAATGATACCTATCGAAGAAGCTCAGAAAAAGGTAAAGCTCATTAAGCTGGCCATTGAAGAATTGGGGACGGTCAACTTAGGAGCAATAGACGAGTATGCCCGTGTAGCCGAAAGGTACGAGTTCCTTCTCGGTCAAAAAGAAGATCTGCAGCAGGCTAAGGATACCTTATTCCAGGTTATCGACGAGATGGATGAGGAAATGAAACGACGCTTTTCAGAAACATTCTATGCGATTCGTGAACAGTTCGAACAGGTATTTAAATCACTGTTCGGTGGTGGCAGGGCTGAATTAAAACTGACAGATCCCAATGATTTATTGAATACGGGAGTAGATATCATCGCACAGCCTCCGGGGAAAAAACTACAGAACTTAAGTCTCTTGTCCGGTGGAGAACGAGCATTGACTGCAATTGCTCTTTTATTCTCGATTTTAAAGGTCCGGCCCGTTCCTTTCTGTATCCTCGATGAAGTCGAGGCGGCACTTGATGAAGCGAATGTAGTTCGTTTCAGCCAATTTTTAAGGAAATTCAGTCAAGAGACTCAGTTTATAGTAATCACCCATCGCAAAGGGACGATGGAGGAAGCGGATGTCCTCTATGGCATTACGATGCAAGAGTCAGGTGTTTCCAAATTAGTTTCCGTTCGTATGGAGGAATCAGAGAACTTTGTTGAAATATAAATCCATGAATTAGAGGAAGTGGGACAATGAGTTTCTTCAAGAAGCTAAAAGAAAAATTCACGGCACAAGAAGAAAAAGAAACAGCTGTAGAAACAAAAGTAGATGTAGAAGTTGAAAAAAAAGCAACATCCGAAATATCAATCGGGGAAAAGTTTAAGCAAGGTTTAACGAAGACGAGGAATTCCTTTACCGGAAGGGTTAATGAACTCGTTGCCCGTTACCGGAAAGTGGATGAAGACTTTTTCGAAGAACTTGAGGAGATTCTCATCCAGGCTGATGTAGGCTTCGATACCGTTATGGAATTAATCGACCAATTAAAAATGGAAGTGAAACTGCGCAATATCTCTGATACGAGAGAAGTGCAATCTGTCATTTCTGAAAAACTTGTTGAAATTTACCAAGGTGATGAAGAAGGAATATCCAGCTTGAACATTCAACAAGACGGCCTGACGGTCATTCTCTTTGTCGGTGTGAACGGTGTAGGTAAAACAACGACAATCGGTAAACTTGCCCATAAGTTTAAGGAAGAAGGCAAATCGGTCGTATTGGCGGCTGGTGATACTTTCCGCGCCGGAGCGATTGAGCAACTCGAAGTGTGGGGAGAACGTGTCGGTGTCAGTGTCATTAAACAAGGAGAAGGATCTGACCCTGCTGCTGTTATGTTCGATGCCGTTCAAGCGGCTAAGGCACGCAAAGCCGATATCCTGATTTGTGATACAGCAGGCCGTCTGCAAAATAAAGTGAATTTGATGAAGGAATTGGAAAAGGTGAAGCGTGTAATTGAACGTGAAGTGCCTGGTGCACCACATGAAGTGCTCCTTGCCCTTGATGCAACGACGGGTCAAAATGCACTCATTCAAGCGAAAACGTTCAAGGAAGCGACAGATGTAACGGGTATCGTCTTAACGAAGCTTGATGGTACAGCAAAAGGCGGAATTGTCATAGCGATCCGAAATGAGCTTTCCATTCCCGTGAAATTTGTCGGACTTGGTGAAAAAATGGACGATCTTCAAGAATTCGATGCTGAAAAATATGTGTATGGGCTCTTTGCCGATATCATTGATAAAGAAGAAGTATAAAGGTGGATAGTTTTAGCCGGAAGGGATTTTCCCTTCCGGTTTTTTTGATTTTTTTTACTTTTTATATAAATACTGTATACTTTTTCGTGATCTAATCGTCTATTAGGAGTATAGAAAAAAAGGGGGAGTTCGGTTGTTCAGAAAATTAAAGGGAATCGCTGCTTGTTTATTATTTTTAGGCCTATTTTTACATTCATATACAGTTCAAGCAAAAGCAGCGGACACGGACATAAAAATCTCGATTGAAACAGGGTTTGATGGATACATAACTCGGGCCAAGGCCATGCCGATGACCGTACATATCGAAAATAAGGGGGAGGCTTTCAGCGGTACGCTGATTTTTCAATTTCAGGCCGATTACGATTTCGGAGGGTCGCAAATTCTAAAAGTGGAATTGCCAAAGGAAAGCAAGAAAACCTATTCCGTTTCACTTCCAGGGTATACCGACGAAAATTATAATTATAATGGGACCGCACTGGCGAAGTCGATTTATCTCTATGAGGGAGATTGGAAGAATGGTAAAGAAGTAGACTATTCCGGCCCGAAGGTACTGGCACCTAAGTTCTTTGATGAAAGCGAGGACCTGATTGGAGTATTAAGTGAAAATTTCGATCGTTTGACGGAATTGAGAGTCTTGCCATCCCTCCAAGCCAGGATGGTCGAGTTGGAAAAAGAAGATTTGCCTAAACAGTCAATTGGCTATGAAATGTTAGATTATTTAATCATTGATGAATTTGCAATTGCCGCTTTGGATGAGGCACAACAGAAAGCACTAAAGGGTTGGATCCGTTCTGGTGGTGTATTGATTTCCGGGTCATCACCAAGTGCCGCTCAATCATACGGGTCCCTGTATAACCTTTTACCGATGAAGATGGATAAAGGAATCAAGATGGATTCATCCTTTCTTACAGAAAAGAAAAAAGATCGACCATCCTTTGAACAATTGCCGGGCTTTACTGGTGAAGTGGAGAAAGGGACAGAAATCATTGCGAAGAGCGGGTCATCACCGGCCGTTGTCAAAAAGCAATATGGAAACGGGATGATTGTCCAGACGGCCTTTTCGTTAGGAGATGAGCCACTTGCCTCTTGGAAAGGATACGGCACGTGGTTTGAAGCGATTTTAAAGAAGGTGGAGTTGAATGCGTTTTCCACTTCAAGTGAATTCATGGACGAAGCAAGATGGGAAATGAATGACCCCAATAGTTACTTTGATGATACGAATTTATCCGTGATTCAATTGGCATTGTTGCTGTTAGTCTACGTTGTGATCATTGTACCGATTTTATTTGTCATTCTGAGGAAAATGGATAAAAGGGAGCACGCTTGGTGGATCATTCCTTTGATTGCCTGCATTACGACGATTCTAACGTTTGCCGTCGGAGCGAAAGATCGTCTTGCCAAACCTCAACTCAATCAATTGGGAATCTATCAAATTGAGGATGACCAAATCATCGGCATCCAATCGAATGTCCTCCTGTCCAATAAAGGAGGCAATTACAACCTGACTTTCCCGAAAAATGAGTTAGTTGCGATGCCAATGACTCAGGAGGGATTAGGTGGAAGCGTGAAAAGAGCACCAATGCTTGAAGAGAAAGCTACCGATATGGAATTGACCTTTCCAAACGTCGAATATTGGTCTACCAGGTCCTTTATAGGAAAGGTTTATAAAGAAAATGCAGGTCAATTGAAAAATGACTTGACCGTTGAAAACAGGACCTTGACAGGTACGATTCAAAATGAGACACCTTATGACCTTAAGGAATTAATGATCCTGACCGGCAATGAACGAATCAATCTCGGAACGTTGAAGAAGGGGGCAGAGATCAAGGTAAATGAAGCGTTAAAGAGTGATTTCTTATTTAAACCGTATGGAACGACATCGTCTTCTTGGAATAATGGAACTATGGGAAAAAAAATCGATATTGAAAAAATGCGCAGGGATCAGCTTCTTTATCTGACGGAGGCGTATTTCGGAGGGGCCTCGACAAAATCCGAACCTGTCATCGGCGGTATAACCGACGATTCAATCGTAGACGTTAGACTATCGAAAAAACCGAAAGTAAATATAGATAATCTGATTTTCCAAACATTCAGTCCGAAAACAATTTTGGCTGGGGAAGTGACATTGTCAAAAGAAATGTTCGCGGGGTCTGTGAATGCCCTCCGGGGTTCAGTTGGCGAAGAAGAAGGATATGGTACGTATTGGTTTGAAAGGGGAGAATATGAATATATCAGTTCAGTTCCAAAGATCATGAAGGACGATACATTCAAAGCGTCAGAAATGACGATTAAGTTCAGTAAACAAGATGTTAAGTATGAACTCTATAATTTTTCGACTGAAAAGTATGAATCGATACCTAAGGGAGAACGGGAAATTACTTTCAAAGGGACTAAGGATATATCATCCTATGTATCAAAACAAGGGAACATCCAGATAAAAGTCATGATAGATAATGATGATGACCCGAGTGTAAGGATGCCACAAATCACTGTGAAGGGAGTGGTGGAGAAATGATAGAAATTATACAGTTAACTAAACAATATGGCACGTTCACCGCATTGGATCATTTGGATTTGCAAATAGACAAAGGAACCGTGTTTGGTTTTGTCGGTCAAAATGGGGCAGGGAAATCCACGACTTTTTCCATTTTGGCTACCTTGCTTGCACCAACATCGGGAACGGCTTATATCAATGGCTACAATATATCGAAGGAACCTAAACAAGTCCGTAGCCAGATCGGTTATATGCCTGACTTTTTTGGTGTGTATGATCAATTGAAGGCTGAAGAGTACCTGGATTTTTACGGAGCAAGTTATGGTATACCCGTTTCGGAACGGAGTAAACTGATTCCACAACTGCTCGAGCTCGTAAATTTATCGGATAAAAAGGATTCCTATGTGGATCTTTTATCACGGGGAATGAAGCAACGGCTTTGTCTTGCAAGGAGTCTGATACACGACCCCGAAGTGCTTATTTTGGATGAACCCGCTTCCGGGCTTGACCCGAGGGCTCGTGTTGAAATGCGGGAGATTTTAAAGGAATTGAAACATATGGGTAAAACGATTTTGATATCATCGCATATTTTACCTGAACTTGCGGAAATGTGTGATGTGCTCGGCATCATCGATCAGGGTAAATTGAAAGCACAAGGGTCGGTCGCGGAAATCCAACATAAGCTGCAGGGCGAAAAGAGCCTGATTATTAAGGTTCATGAGGATATTGAGCGATCCATCGCTTTTCTAGAAGATAATCCGGATATTAGCCAGATCAATACGCATGTTGATGAAAAAACGATTCAGTTTCTATTCAAAGGAGATGCAGGGGCCCAACAACAGCTGCTGAAGTCCTGTATGTTGCAAGACTTGCCCATTGTCTCTTTTTCGGAAATAGAGACGGATCTGGAGGATGTGTTCATGGAAATCACGAAAGGGGTTGAACTGTCATGAAGAGCTGGCTGATGAATCCGGTTTTGAATAAAGAGTTTAAGCTACGCTTTCGCTCTTTTAAAAGTTTTTTAGGTGTATTATTCTATGTTCTTGCGATTGGTGCCATCGTTATCGGTATGATTTTTATTCAGTCTCTTAGTAGCATGGGCGGGCGCGTTGACCCGGATGCAAGCCGGAGTATGTTTATATTTCTATCCGTTATCCAACTGGCCTTGGTCTTGTTCATTACACCTGGACTGACGGCAGGCGTCATCTCGAGTGAGAGGGAGCGACAGACGTTAAATATTTTATTGACGACTTCCCAAAGCTCGACAGGCATCATTTTCGGGAAATTAATTTCATCCATTTCCTACTTGCTATTACTGGTTGTGGCCAGTTTACCGCTATATAGCATCGTCTTTTTATTCGGCGGAATTTCGCCGAATCAGCTTTTGATGGTGCTGGGCTTCAATGTCTTCACCGTCATCGTATATGGCAGTATCGGGGTGCTTTTTTCTACACTTGTGCGAAAAACCATTCCGGCGATGGTCACGACTTATGGAATCACATTGTTTTTAGTAGGTGGCACAGCTTTATTGACCCTACTATTCACTACCATGGCCGTGGGGAATCAGGTAAATGTCACCACACCAACGACTAACCCATTGCCTTACTTAGCGGCCATGCTAAATACCCCAATCGTATTAATCGGCTTTGTTGAACCGACTTACTCTGAGGAAATCCAGAAGTTATCGGGGATTGATTTTCCACTTTGGGCGTCTCATTTGATTTGTTACACACTTCTACTAATCGGGTCCGTTCTTCTAAGCGTTAAAAAGCTGCGCGTGGGAATGAAGACAAAACGATGAACAAGGATCTTACCCATGATGAACTCCAGTTTCTCAAGTTGATTAAACCCGTTAAGCGGCAACTTTTCATGCAGCATGTGATGAGGGAGGGGCAACTTTTACTCCTTGCCGTGTCTGCATGGACGACTTTACTATTTTTCATGGCACGTATAGTAGTCATACCCTTCGTTTTCCGTTATTTTTTCATTGGAATCATCTGTTTACTTGCTTTTTTTGTCTATAGAATCATTAAAGGAAAACCCGGTAATAAAACGGCTGCTTTGCTGTTTAACCAGTATGTTCCTGATGACCGTGTCGTGACGGGATTCGCTTTTTTAGGGGAGATTGGTGAGCTTAAGTCACTCCAGCTCAGGGATGCTATCCACCATATGAAAATCCATCAGGAGGAGGCCCTCAGAAGGAAGAAAGTATGGGTACATCCGAAATGGCTGACGCTAGCTCTTTGTTTAGCAATAGGAGGTTCCCTATTGGCAATTTTGCCAAATCAGAAAATGGATCAAGCCAGGCAGGCGGAAAAAGAAGTGAAGCTTGTCGAGGAGGTCAAAAAAGAGCTTGATGAAAAAGTGAAGGAAATAAAGGATCCTGATGTCAAAAAGACATTGAAAGATGTAAAAGAGAAAGTTGCGCTAAAGAAAGAGGCTGAGAAGGCCTTAGAGGCACTCGCCAAACAATCAAGCGAGCTGCAATTAAAAGAAAAGAAGCAAAGAGAAAAGCAAGAGTCACTGGAAACCTGGAAGGATCAGTCAAAAAAAACCGGCCTTACGGAGCTGTCCAAGGCACTTGAACAAAAGGACATTCGACTGGTCGAAAAAGAACTGAAAGAACTAAATGAAAGATGGGATGAGCTGTCCAAGGAACAGAAGCAGGCCCTAGAGAGCTACACAGAGCAGGAGCTTCCATTAACGGAAGAACAATTGGATGCACTGATGCAGCAGTTGGAGGAAGCGATGGAATCGGGAGAACTTGCCAAGCAGTTAGCATCAGCCAATCAAGCTGTTCGTCAAGCGGGATCCCAACTTCAGAATAAAATGAGTCAAGATGGTATTCCTTCTTCTCAAACAGCTTTTTCTAACAGCGATGGAACACAAGGGAACCAACCCGCCAATCAGCCCCTAGGTCAGCCCTCCTCTACGCCTAATGGACAGCCCAACGCCAATTCTGGGAATAATCCCGGAAGCCAAAAAGGACAAGGACAGGGACAAGGACAGGGACAAGGACAGGGTCAAGGACAAGGACAAGGACAAGGAGCAAGTGGAACCGGCGGAGGAAAAGGAGGCACGAAGGGGGGTGCTGGACAAGGGTCGAGGGAAATGCTGACGATTCCCGAAAAGACCGATGGAAAGCAGAATATGGAAACCGACAATGGGAAACTTGGTGAAGGGAGTGGCGAGCAGGAGGAGGCCGAGGGTCCAGTATTGAGGGGGAACTTGCGGAATTATGAGGAGGTCTATCAGCAGTATGAGGAATCTTATCGCAAAAGTACGGATCGCCTTAGGCTACCCTCTGATTTGAATGATATCGTCAAGAATTATTTTAATAATCTTGATCCGGAAAGGTAGTGGGAAAATGACGGAAAAAGAACAGCAGTTTAATGAAGCAGGGACTATGATTGAGAGAGTTAAGCAGGAAATCTCCCGTTTTATAGTTGGGCAGGAAGACGTGATCGATCAAGTTTTATGGAGCATTTTTGCAGGTGGCCACGTATTGCTTGAAGGCTTGCCGGGACTTGGGAAGACGATGCTCGTTCGGACGATTTCGGAATGCCTGGATTTAGAGTTTTCTAGAATCCAGTTTACACCAGATCTGATGCCTTCCGATATTACGGGAACCATGTTATTGCAACCTGGAGAGGACGGAAGGCAGCAGTTTACCTTCCATGAGGGGCCTCTTTTTTCTCATATCGTCTTAGCTGATGAAATCAATCGGGCGACGCCGAAGACACAGAGTTCGCTTTTAGAGGCAATGGGGGAGAGAACTGTAACAGTCATGGGGGAAACGAAACAGCTTGATCAGCCCTTCTTTGTGCTTGCAACCCAGAATCCAATCGATATGGAGGGGACGTATCCATTGCCCGAAGCCCAGATGGACCGGTTTATCTGTAAGATTCTTGTCCGTTATCCATCAAAGCAGGAATTAAAGCAGATTGCCCTTCGAACGACAGGCAGGGAAACCATTTCTATTGAAAAAGCTGCCTCCATCAAGGATGTTTTGTTACTGCAGCAACTAGTAAAGGAGGTCCTTATTTCAGAAGAGATGCTGGATTACGCGGTTTTGATTATTTCGAGTACTCATCCAAATGTGGAGGAATCGCCGGAACTTGTCCGGCAATACGTTCAATTCGGAAGCGGACCTCGTGGGTTGCAAAGTTTGATCAAAATGGCAAAGGCAAGGGCTTTATTTGCCGGGCGTTATCATGTTTCTGCCGGTGACTTGAAGCAAACGGCCTATCCTGTGCTGAGGCATCGGATTATACTCAACTTTGAAGCGGAAGCAAACGGGGTTCTCATCGATTCCATTATTTCTGAAGTCGTTGAGTCGGCGTATAAATTAGGAAAAGGAACACCGGTTTGATGGTAGCTTATGCTTTTTTAGAAAGGCTACAGAAAAAGAGATTGCTCGTGAAAACGAGGAAGCGAGGGATGCATAAAGGTTCGAGACGGTCGAGTGCGTTTGGTTCTTCGCTTGAGTTCTCCGATTTTCGGGCCTATCAACCGGGAGACGATGTCCGGCAAATCGATTGGAATGTATTTGGCCGAACCCAGAAGCATTATATAAAAAGGTTCCTCGATGAACAGGAGTTATCTGTGGCCGTTTACCTGGATATGTCTTCTTCGATGCGAGCTCTCCCGGGAAAATGGGAACAGGCGCGAAAGCTCGCCGCTTCATTGAGCTTTGTTGTCCTTGCAAGCGAAGACCGTCTGAATTTTGTTCCCGTCGGTAATCAAGGAGCCCATCCTATTCGACGTAAAGGAGCGGTTCACCGTAAAAGGGTTTTTCGAGAGATAGCTGGATTGGAAGATACGGAGAGAAGCGGGGAGTTTTATGAGCAACTTGGCAAAGTGATGGTGAGGAATCAGCAACTTGCGATTATCATCTCGGATGGTCTTGAGCCCATCGAAAAGGTGGAGGCGACTTTAAGAAAGCTACGCTCGGCAAGACAAGAAGTCTGGTTCATTCAACTGCTGGGGAAAGAGGAACTTCAACCTATGTATGATGGGGACCTGAAGTTTGTGGATAGTGAAATGGAAACAGCGGTCAATGTTAGCCTTAATCCGACCCTCATCGACAACTATCGAAGGCGTCTAGCACACCATAACGAGCAGCTTGAAGCTATCTGTGAAAGTCTTGGCAGCCGCTATATGCTCATATCTGCTGAAACGGATATACAAACGATTTTATTTCACGACTTCCCACGCCACGGGCTAATGAATTGAGGTGAAGATATGCATATTTCAAACCCACTCTTTTTTCTATTGACCATTTTTATCGGAGCCGTCATTCTGTTTTATTTTTTCCGGAAGCAATATGAGAAAACGACGATTTCGTCCAATTTATTATGGAAGCAGGTGCTGAATGAATGGCAGGCTTCTCCATGGCTTCATAAATTACAGCATAATCTCTTATTCTGGCTTCAACTTCTCGTACTTCTCCTCCTCATGTTCGCGTTGGTTCGACCCTTTTGGTTTCAAAAGGGCATTCCGGGTGACCACCTAATCCTAATTGTCGACACATCGGCTTCGATGAGTGCAAAAGAAGGGGAGCTCACCCGGTTTGAAAAAGCCAAGCAAGAAGTGGGGGAGATGCTTCAAGCGGTGGATGATCAAGAAGTGACAATCATAGATGCTGGTCAAAAGCCTGTGATACTTGCCAATCACGAAACAAACCGGGCTGAGTTAAAAAAACAAATAAAAGAAATGGAGCTAACATACAGTCATGAGCATGTTGATAAGGCATTGAAACTGGCAGACTCGCTAGCGGCTGGAAAAGAATCGGTCATTCATTTATACTCCGATGCGGTTGTGGAGGAGGACCTTAGGGGGTTATCGGAAGACATTCCCATTGGTGTACATAATTTCAGCAGCCTGACTGGCAATCTCTCCTTGCTTTCATTTGGCACGGCAAGCTCTGAAGGAGGCATTACTGGGGTGGCGGTCATTGAAAATCAAACGAAGCAGGATGAAACGGTGAAATTTCAAGTAACGAATGGAAAAGATGTTCTATTCACAAAAAGGATAATGGTGAAAGCAAGCAGCGAGAAAATAATTGATATACCGGTTCTGAAAGAAAAACCGTATTATACGGCCTCCATCATTGTGGATGATGACTATTCAGCGGACAATGAAATGACGGCCATCCAAACGGCCGTATATGAGAAAGTCTATGCAGTGGGGGATGTGAATCCATTTTTGATTAATGGGCTCGAAACGATTGGCCTTGATATCATCCAGCTTGAGGATAAAGAAAAAGTCGAAATGGATGGAATCGTGATTGCCGAAGGAGTGGACTTAGAGGAACTTGGATCGTACCCGCTTCTTTTTATCAATGCCACTGAAAAAGGAAAACAAAAACTGACAGGTCAACCAAAGGGAACGGGTGACCCACTCATGGACTACGTAAATATGGACAAAGTGTATATTAAATCGTCATCCCCTCCGATCAGCAATCAATGGCATCATGTTACTACAAGTGAGGGTATACCGCTCATTCAAAAAGGTACGCACCAAGGACAGCCGATCATTGCCCTGAACTTCTCCGTTGCGGACAGCGATTGGCCGTTACAACCTGGATTTCCTATATTTTTATATAATTCCTATCAATGGCTGACCCAACAGTCGAACTTTCTAGGTTACTATCAGCCTGGTGAAGAAAAGTGGTTGAATCTTGGAACGGAAACGGGAAAATTGGCTATATTTACAGAGTCCGGAACGAATCTCTTTACCATTGATTTGCAAAAGGAGGGCTTTCGAGCGCCAAATAAGCCCGGTATATACGAAGCAATGGCGGGAGAACAGGCATTTTACTTTTCGGTTTTATTGGACGAAAGGGAAAAAAGAGTCGATTCAGCTCCGTCGTTCAAGATGAATATGAAATCATCAGAGTTGAAAGAAGGGGGGAGCGATACAAAACAGGATATCTTATGGTACTGGCTGGCTTGTATGGCCCTTCTGCTACTAATGGCCGAATGGGAGGTATATCGACGTGGGCATTGATGTTACTTATCCCCTGGTTTTTTTATTGCTGCTTCCCTGTGCAGCGCTTATTTATATGTATGTGATAAAATCACGTAATCAAACGAAGCATGTAGAGACGGTCGTTGTGGCCATATTGCGGTCATGTATTTTTTTTCTCATTGTATTGGCACTGAGCGTTCCGCAATTGCTACAACCTATCAAGGGATCGATGGTTGTTTTTTTAGTCGATCGTTCTGCAAGTGTCAAAGACTCTGACACAAAGTCGCTTGCTTGGATTGAGAAAAGTGTTGAAACCATGGGTAGAGACGACTCCTTTGCGGTGGCAGCCTTTGGGGGCAGTGCCGTTGCTGAGCAGGCGTTGTCGACAAAACATACACCCATAAGCCAATTTAGCGGTGAAGTGGAAGAAGAGGCAAGTCAATTGGATTCAGGCATTCAATTTGCTTCCTCGCTCATTCCGAGCTATTCAAGTGGGAGAATCGTCCTTTTTTCGGATGGCAATGAAACGTCGGGAAGCAGTGTGGAGGAGGCCAAACTACTTGCAAATAAAAATATTGAGCTCGACATCGTGCCACTAATCGAATCGATTGGCGAAGATGTCGCCCTGAAGAATGTAACGATTCCCCCATCTATCTATCAAGGCGAAAAAACGGAGATTTCATTGGAGGTCTTTAGCAATACAGCGAAAAAAGCGACTGTCCGCATTTCACTGAATGATCAGGAAATCATCAAAAAGGCAGTGAGTGTAAAAGAAGGGACTAATTTATTCTCTGTTTCTCATACAGCCGAGAAAACTGGACTACAAGTATATAAGGCCGAAATCATCGCTGAAAATGATACATTTGCGGAAAATAACCAATTGCAGGCAATCACGAATGTAAAAGGCACACCCAAAGTATTGATTGTCGAAGGTGAGTCAACAGGACGGCTTGAAAATATTTTGAACGGCAGCGGGCTAATTGTCGAATCGACGATACCGGAAAAACTGCCGACCACTTTATCCGGTTTTTTACAATACCAATCGATTGTGTTTAATAATGTTCCTGCCACCTCAGTCTCGGAAATTCAAATGAAAATGATAGAGCGGTCCGTTAAGGATTTCGGTAATGGGTTCGTGATGACCGGCGGAGAAAATAGTTTCGGGCTCGGCGGGTATTTCAAGACACCCATTGAGAGATTACTTCCAGTAGATATGGACATCAAAGGAAAAAAAGAGATGCCATCTCTTGGACTGATGATTGTTCTCGACCGATCAGGCAGTATGGATGGAAACAAGCTATCATTGGCAAAGGAAGCGGCTGCCCGCTCTGTTGAACTTTTGCGTGAAAAGGATACGTTTGGATTCATTGCCTTCGATGACCGACCATGGGAAATCATCGAAGCAGCCCCACTTAAGGATAAGGAAAAAGTCGTGGAGAAGATTCGTACACTGTCTTCAGGTGGCGGTACTGAAATCTTCAGCTCGCTTGAAATGGCCTATGATAAGTTAAGGGATGAAAGGTTGCAGCGGAAGCACATTATTTTGTTGACCGATGGACAGTCAAACGCTTCAAGTAATTATGAACACTTGATTGAAGAAGGAAAGGAAGAGAACATAACCCTCTCTACCGTTTCAATTGGAAATGATGCCGATAAGAACCTACTTGAGGACTTGGCCGACTTTGGTGCGGGGCGCTATTACGATGTCACGGATGCTTCCGTTATTCCGAGCATTTTATCGAGGGAAACCGTCATGGCGAGCCGCACTTACATTGAGGATACCCCATTTTATCCATCTATCAAGGACAATCCGGAATGGAACGGATTGTTTAAGGATGGCGTACCTAAGATGAATGCCTACATCGCGACAACTGCAAAGCAGCGTGCATTACAGTCGCTGATCAGTGAAAAAGAGGATCCCGTCCTTGCCGAGTGGCAATATGGAATGGGAACGACGGCAGCTTTCACTTCGGACATTAGTGGGAAATGGTCGGGCGATTGGCCTGCTTGGGGAAAGTGGGGGACATTTCTCAATCAATTGATCACAAACACGTTGCCCAAGTTCGAAAGTGAGCCGTATATGCTCACACAGGATAATGGTGGGGAGGAAACGGTCATCAACCTTGAATCGTCCACACAAAATCACCTTCCTGTATCGGCAAATGTAGTGTCTGAAAAAGGTGAGGAAGTAGACGTCAATACGAAGCTCATCGCGCCGGGAAAATACGAAGTCATCATGCCTAAGCAATCAGGGATGTATTTTCTCAGCATAAAACAAGATACCAAGGGTGGAAGTACGAATCTATATCAAACAGGTTTCACCGTGCCCTATTCAGAGGAATACCTGCAACAAGGCCTAAACAAAGCGCTTATTAAGGAATTATTGGCTGTTTCGGGTGGTCAGGAGTTGAAGGATGAATCTGAGGCATTCCGGCCATTGCAAAATACGTCAAGGCAAGAACAAAGTATTAGTTCTTGGCTGCTTTTATCGGCATTCTTGCTGTTATTTTGCGAAATTGCGGTCCGAAGGTTTGGTTGGCACAGAGTTTCGCGTATCTTTTCGGGAAGTCGTGAAAAATCAGAAACCACTTCATCTAGGCAAAACGAAAGAGTCGCAAAACTGAAAAAGGTAAAACAAAAAGTTGGTAAGGAAGAAGCATTAAAGAAGCAGCCTGTAGAAATCGAGCAAAAAAAGGAGCAGGTAAAATCAGTGCCAGCTCGCCACCACAAGAAGGAACCTGTAAATAAACTATCGGAATCGGAACGTGAAGAGCAGATGAAGCGCCTGATTGAAGCGAGAAAACGAAAAAAATAATGATTTTTATCTTGTGGTAAGGAGTTTAGCTTGACATGAAATAATCGACACTATACAATATAAACTTGTAAAGGGTTTTCACTTAACAGCAGGGAGGCTTGCTAACATGCTTGAAAAGACAACGCGGATTAATTATTTGTATGACTTTTACCAATCGTTGTTAACGGAAAAGCAGCAGAGCTATATGGCCCTCTACTATCTGGATGATTACTCTCTTGGAGAGATTGCCAATGAATACGAAGTCAGTAGGCAGGCAGTCTATGATAATATAAAAAGAACAGAAGCAATGCTCGAAGAATATGAAGCGAAGCTATTGTTATTTCAAAAATTTCAAGAGCGTAACCAATGGATTGCGAATGTGAAGGATCTTTTAGAGAAGGAATCCTTTTCTAAAGAAAAGTTGCTTGACGCAATTACAGCGCTTGAGAAGTTAGATTAGGAGGCGGCAATATGGCATTTGAAGGATTGGCCGACCGACTGCAGAACACGATGCAAAAAATCCGTGGAAAAGGGAAGGTCAACGAAGCCGACGTTAAAGAAATGATGCGTGAAGTTCGTTTGGCCCTGCTTGAAGCGGATGTTAACTTTAAAGTCGTGAAGGAATTTGTGAAGCGTGTAAGTGAGCGTTCGGTAGGCCAGGAAGTGCTAAAAAGCTTAACCCCCGGTCAACAGGTAATTAAAGTAGTTAAGGAAGAATTGACTCAGCTGATGGGCGGCGAACAGAGTAAGATTGCCGTTGCCTCCAAACCACCGACTGTCATTATGATGGTAGGTCTTCAAGGGGCAGGTAAAACGACGACTACCGGAAAGCTGGCAAATCTTCTTAGAAAAAAATACAACCGTAAGCCATTGTTGGTTGCGGCTGATATTTACCGTCCGGCGGCGATTAAGCAGCTTGAAACACTTGGCAAACAATTAAGCATGCCTGTTTTTTCCCTAGGTGATCAGGTCAGTCCTGTAGAAATTGCGAAACAGGCGATTGAAAAGGCGAAGGAAGAACATCATGATTATGTGTTGATTGATACCGCAGGTCGCCTCCATGTTGATGAAAATCTGATGGGCGAACTGAAAGATATCAAGGAATTGACCAAACCGGATGAAATCTTCCTAGTTGTCGATGCGATGACAGGTCAGGATGCTGTCAATGTGGCTCAAAGTTTCAATGAACAGCTCGGTCTAACTGGAGTCGTATTAACGAAGCTAGATGGAGATACTCGTGGTGGTGCGGCACTTTCTATTCGTTCCGTTACGGACACGCCGATTAAATTTGTCGGTATGGGCGAAAAATTGGATGCACTTGAAGCATTCCATCCAGAAAGGATGGCTTCAAGAATCCTTGGTATGGGTGATGTATTGACCCTTATCGAAAAAGCACAAGCCAATGTTGATGAAGAAAAAGCGAAAGAATTAGAGAAAAAGATGCGTACCGCTACTTTTACCTTTGATGATTTCCTTGAACAGCTTGGTCAAGTGCGCAATATGGGACCGCTTGATGATATTTTGAAGATGATTCCTGGTGCGAATAAAATGAAAGGGATGGATAACCTTCAGATCGATGAGAAACAGATTGGTCATGTTGAGGCTATCATCCGTTCAATGACGACGCAAGAGAAAGAACATCCAGAAACCATGAATGCATCCCGCAAGAAACGGATTGCCAAAGGGAGCGGAAGATCGATCCAAGAAGTGAACCGTCTACTGAAGCAATTTGAAGAAATGAAAAAGATGATGAAACAAGTTACAAGCATGCAAAAAGGAAAGAAAAAGGGATTTAAATTCCCGTTCATGTAAGTTTTTTTCATGGGAAATGAGCATAAAAATAGGCTGAAACCGCCTATTTAAACACTTTTTTCACCTGTTAAGAAAAAAACCTTTACAAACATACAAGACATTTGATATTATACTATCTTGTGTGAAACTATTCGGAGGTGCTTATTTAAAATGGCAGTAAAAATTCGCTTAAAACGTATGGGAGCAAAAAAATCTCCTTTCTATCGTATTGTAGTTGCAGATTCTCGTTCACCACGTGACGGACGTTATATCGAAGTAGTGGGAACTTATAACCCGGTGACTCAACCAGCTAAAGTTGACATCAATGAAGAGCTTGCTCTTAAATGGTTACAAGATGGAGCTAAACCATCTGATACAGTTCGCAACTTATTCTCAACTCAAGGCATCATGGAAAAATTCCATGTTGCAAAAAACAGCAAGTAATCGACGCTAGTTGATGAAATCTTTAATTGAAACGATTGTTTCAGCACTTGTGGATCATCCGGAAGAGGTTATTGTAACTTCGAAGGAAGAAGCCGACCGGGTTGTTTATGTCCTCTCCGTTCATAAAGAAGACATGGGCAAGGTCATCGGTAAACAAGGGCGTGTTGCTAAGGCGATTCGAACTGTGGTATATGCAGCAGGATCTTCACAGCAGAAGAAAATCTATTTGGAGATTTCCGAATAAGGAGGGCTAATCCCCTCCTTTTTTTGTACTTCAAGAAAAGTTCAATCCCGGGTCTACTTGCAATTTCATGGATTCGGGGTTTAATTTTCATTCTTTTGAGACACATCTTTCACCATTTTACGTTATACTTAAGAGAATGACCCTCATTTTTTCAAAAGATTACCCTATCATACATATTTTTTGAACGAAATAAGAAATCATAGATAATAGGAGGCGCTGGAATGAAAATTCTCCAAAATGTAATCGTTAACCAAGTATTAACGGAATCCAGCAAGAATCAGCTCCTCGATAAGTACAAATCAAAACGACTACAACTTCAAAAAGAAAGTGAACAGCTTCGTTTTGAACTGAAAAAACTTGAAAAGACCCGTAACCTTCAGCCCGCCAGCCTTCGTTCTCATTTTGAAAAAGAAATTAACCAAAGGCAGGAAAAAATCAAACTGCTTGAATTTCAAATGGAACAGTTGGAAATCCTTCCTATTGGAAGCGAACTGAAGGAACGGGAAGTCCAAAGCATTATTGATGTAGAAATCGGGGAAGATTGGGACGATCTTATGACAACGAAGACAATTGTCATTAAAGATGGAATTGTCTCGGAAATTCGTTAGAGGTGAAAGAATGGAAAACTGGTTTAATGTAGGTAAAATCGTCAATACGCACGGTCTTCTAGGAGAAGTCCGTGTTATTTCATCAACAGATTTCCCGGAGAAGCGGTACAAAGTTGGCAATACGCTGTATTTGTTCAGGGAAACAGAGAAAAAACCATTGCCGCTTACAATCAGGTCACACCGGACTCATAAAAACTTTAATCTATTGACGTTTGAAAACTATTATAACGTCGGTCAGGTAGAAGCTTTCCGCAACGGGATTTTGAGAATAAAGGAATCACAGCTTGGCAAACTGGATGAAGGGGAATTTTTCTTCCACGAGATCATCGGCTGTAAGGTCTTCACGGATGAAGAAGAGGAAATAGGAGAAATCGTAGAGGTATTGACTCCAGGTGCCAATGATGTTTGGGTCATTAAAAGGACGGCAGGCAAGGATGTTCTAATACCGTATATCGATCAGATTGTAAAAGAGGTCGACATCTCGGAGAAAAAGGTTATCATCACGCCGATGGAAGGACTATTGGACTGATGAAAATCGATGTACTTTCTCTTTTTCCAGAAATGTTCGAAGGAGTGCTTGGTTCCTCTATGTTAAAAAAGGCGGCAGAAAAGCAGGCTGTCAGCTATCGAGTGACCAATTTCCGCGATTACGCAGATAATAAACATTCAACTGTTGATGATTACCCATATGGCGGTGGGGCAGGCATGGTGTTGAAGGCACAGCCCATTTTTGATGCTGTAGAAGCGATCAAAGGCCAAGGTGACCTAAAACCTAGGGTAGTACTCCTTTGCCCGCAGGGGGAGCGCTACACGCAGAAAAAAGCAGAGGAACTTGCAAAGGAAGAACATCTCATTTTCGTATGCGGCCATTATGAAGGATATGATGAGCGTATCAGGGAGCATATCGTCACAGATGAGATATCAATAGGCGACTATGTACTTACAGGTGGAGAATTGGGGGCCATGGTCATTATAGATAGTGTTGTCCGCTTGTTGCCGGGTGTTCTTGGAAATGTTGATTCCCCGATTCTTGATTCCTATTCTTCTGGTTTATTAGAGCACCCTCATTACACTAGACCTGCAGATTTCCGGGGCATGAAAGTCCCGGATCCACTCATATCCGGAAATCATAAAAAAATAGATGAGTGGCGGATGAAAGAATCATTACGGAGAACATGGCAGAGACGACCTGATTTGCTTGAAAGCTATGAACTTTCCGATCTTGAGAAAAAATTGCTGTCAGAGATTCAAAAAGAAGAATGATCGCTATTGCATCAATGCATATTGTATGGTAGGATAGACCTTGTGACTTGGGCAAAAGTCCGGTCTTATATCGATGTTCCGCTGCAAAACAATTCAGTATTTGCAAGAGCGTCCAGGAGGAGTTGGAATTCATGCAAAATCTTATTAACGAAATTACAAAAGAACAACTTCGCACAGATCTTCCATCATTCAGACCTGGTGACACAGTACGTGTACACGTTAAGGTTATTGAAGGAACTCGCGAACGTATTCAGTTGTTTGAAGGCGTTGTAATCAAACGTCGTGGCGGCGGAGTTAGTGAAACTTTCACAGTACGTAAGATTTCTTACGGCGTTGGAGTAGAACGTGCTTTCCCTGTTCACACACCAAAAATTGCGAAATTAGAAGTTATCCGTCACGGTAAAGTCCGTCGTGCGAAACTTTATTACCTACGCGAACTTCGTGGTAAAAAAGCACGTATTAAAGAAATTCGTCGTTAATTCTTCGAATCTCTCTATGCGGGTTTACCATGATCCACATAAGGTGCGAAACCAAATCGTATACAAAAAAAGGAGCCTGTTAAACAGGCTCCTTTTTTTATCGATTAAACCATCCGGAAAAGAAGTGAGAGGGTCCTAAACCTGCTCGCTATAGCGTCCGTAACATGTTAAAATGATTAGATGATATGCTTTTCTAAAAGGGTGGTAAGGATGGCGAAAAAGAAAAATGAATTGTGGGAATGGATAAAGGCAGCCCTAATTGCGGTCATTTTAGTAACGCTTATTCGTTATTTCCTTTTGGCCCCAATCTATGTGGACGGCTTTTCCATGATGCCGACTTTGAAGGATACAGACCGTATGCTCGTTAATAAATTCTCTTATTCAGTGGGTGAACCAAAAAGATTCGACATCATCGTCTTTAAAGCGCCGGAAGGCAAGGATTACGTTAAACGGGTCATCGGTCTTCCCGGTGAAAAGGTGGAATATAAAGATGATATACTTTATGTGGATGGAAAAGCATATGGCGAACCATATTTGGATGAATATAAAAAGCAATTGATTGATGGTGGACCATTGACCGAGCCTTTTACATTAAGTGATATCATTGAACAAGAAACGGTGCCTGAAGGACATTTATTTGTTTTGGGAGATAATCGTCGATTCAGCAAGGACAGCCGCCATATCGGGGTTGTTTCGTACCGGGAAGTGTTAGGCAAAACTAAATTAGTTTACTGGCCAATCAAAGACTTTCGATTGGTGGAATAGTAGAAAGGTGGATTCCATTGACAATACAGTGGTTCCCTGGCCATATGGCCAAAGCGAGACGGGAAGTAACAGAAAAATTAAAACTGGTGGACATCATATTTGAACTTGTGGATGCACGTATCCCAGCATCTTCACGGAATCCGATGATAGATGAGATCATCCAGCATAAACCAAGGCTCATCTTGTTGAATAAAGCCGATATGGCTGATCCGGTAAAAACCAATCAGTGGCTTGATTATTATAAATCACAAGGTAAAACGGCAATTGCTATTAACTCACAGGCGGGAAATGGGCTGCATCAGATTACCACGACTTCTAAAATGCTCTTGAAAGAGAAGTATGATCGGATGGAGTCAAGAGGAATCAAGCCGCGTGCGATTCGTGCGATGATTGTCGGGATTCCGAATGTCGGGAAATCGACGCTGATCAATCGGCTTGCTAGGAAGAACATTGCCAAAACGGGCAACACGCCTGGTGTGACGAAGGCCCAGCAATGGATAAAGTTCGGTAAGGAACTCGAACTTTTAGATACACCGGGGATTCTGTGGCCTAAATTCGAGGATCAGGAAGTCGGTTTAAGACTGGCCTTGACAGGAGCAATCAAGGATACGATTTTAAACTTGCACGAAGTCTCTCTCTATGGTCTTCGCTTCTTGGAAAAAGAATATCCAGATCGGTTGAAATCACGATATAATCTTGATGTCATCCCACAAGAAACGCTGGAACTTTTCGATGCAGTTGGGAAGTTCAGAGGATGTATAGCCTCTGGAGGGTATATCGATTACGATAAGACCGCAGAACTGGTCGTTCGTGAAATCCGTTCTGAAAAGATGGGCCCGCTCACATTCGAGCTACCGCCTAAAGAGGATCAAGAAAACACGCCCGACTAACCTCTGTCCGGGCCAAGCTGTACAAGAGAATAAACACGGAGCGGGACTTTAGGCATCGAAGGTTGTTTTAACCTAAATGATATCTCTTTTCCGCTCCGTATTTTTGATGGAACTATAGGAATGTAACATTTCTGCCGATACTTATAATGATGGGTGATAAAAATGAAAACAGCCATGAATATTAACGAAATTTCTTCAAGATTAAAATCCATAAGTAATCCGGAAGATCCTTTTTTGCAAGAATGCCGGGAGGATGCTCGCAAGGGAGTCGCCGATTTAATCGGCAAATGGAACAAAACCTACGAAAAAGCTCAACAAATCAGGGATACCTTCTTAAAAATGTCAGAGTTTGAGCGAGAGCTGCGCCAACAAGGGTTTTCGGTTCTTGCCGGTATAGATGAAGTAGGAAGAGGGCCCTTGGCTGGTCCGGTAGTGACAAGTGCGGTTATTTTACCAGAGACTTTCTATTTGCCTGGGCTAAATGATTCGAAAAAAATTTCCGAGTCCAAAAGGGAACAATTTTATGAGGCGATTCATAAAGAGGCTATATCAATTGGGATAGGCATTGTACATAGCGAAGAAATCGACGAAATCAATATCTATCAGGCTACGAAAAAGGCCATGATGGCAGCGGTGAACAATCTTTCGGAATTGCCGGATCATTTATTGATTGATGCAATGGAACTGGATATGCCCATTCCTCAGCTCTCGCTAATAAAAGGAGATGCTAGAAGTATTACCATATCTGCGGCTTCAATCGTCGCTAAAGTGACACGTGACAGGATGATGAAGGAATATGGGGTAAAGTACCCGGAGTATGGATTTGAAAAGCATATGGGCTATGGTACGAGCCAACACCTCGAAGCTCTCGATAAGCATGGGCTTACACCATGGCACAGAAGAAGTTTCGCACCTGTAAAGGAAATTGCGGCAAGGAAATAAGGATTAAAGGAGGATGAGGGGATGCAATCAATAACAAATGGTCAGTCTGTTTCTACACCCGTTGAGATACAAGGAAGCACGAATCTAAAGAGTGGGCAAATTCTTTTCGGAAAAGTGAATAAGATCTTTCCGAACCAAACGGCTGAAGTGCAGATTGGCCAACAAAAAATGATTGCGCACCTGGACGTCCCGCTACAGGTTGGGGAAAGATATTGGCTTCAAGTGCAGCCAAATGAGGGACAGGTGGTTTTGAAAGTTCTCGATTCCCCGAATGTGAACCTCTCGAATACAAAAGAAGCAGCGGCACAGCTACTTGTTTACCTTGGTGTTAAGTCGGAACCAGAGTCTGCAAAGCTTGCCGAGTTTTTACTGAGAAATCAATTCCCCATCACCAAAGATTTCTTCTCATCAGCATTGCAATGGGTTAAAGCGGCAAGTACAACTGAATCGGGACTTTCCGTTATTAAAACGATGGTTACGCAGCAGCTACCTTTTGTTAAGGAGGTATTTTTTGCATTGGCCGAACTAGCAAAAGGTGAACCTTTTCATAAGTTACTAAGTGGTCTGCAACAACAATTACAGGAAAGCGGATCTGACACAAAGACGCTGGTGCAGCTAAAAGCTGTATTGGAGTCCCTACATATTACTAAACAAGAACAATTACAACAAACTGGTTTGCACAGACTTATTGCAACTTGGCTTGATTCCAAGTCGACACCAGATATGAAATCAGGAGCCTTTTCCTTGCTTCAAAAGACTGGTTTCATTCCAAGTGGGATAACTGAAACGGAATTACTGAGAAGAATAGTTGCTGAATCGGTGCGGGCGCCGGAACCCATGAAGACCCCAACGGCTAATAAACTACAGCAAGGACTGCAAACACTAGCAAATGGAACGCTTGGACAAGGGAATATGGAATCTAACCTTATTAAACTATGGGGGAGTTCGGATATAGGAGCGACGGCATCTTCAGATGTAAAAGATGTAATACCGTATAAAAGCATCGCAACCGATGAAAGGTCTGGACTTAATCTAAACCTGCTTGAACGTGCTTTTGGGAAAGGCTCCTCGGCAAGGGAACCAGGGACTATCCCTATGATTCAACGGAATGGAATCCAAAGCGGAAATGAAGGGCCGGAGTTAATCTCAGAATCATTAAAGAGCTCTAAGGCTGATACCCAATGGCAGGGGATGCAACAGACGGTCCGGCAAATTCCAGTGTTTACAAAAGAAGTCCTTAATCTTACTTCACATTTACTTGAACGTGCTTTTTCCGAGGTGTCTGCCAATCGTAAAATCACCCCGGTCGATCTAGAAGTCGATGAATTATTGAGTCAAATAAATAAGGATGTAGGGCAAGTTGGTGAGTCGAAGGGGAAAGTGGGGGATCTTCTACTTCAGGCTTTTAAGCAAGTTCCAGAAACCCCCTCTGTTGCTATCAATCCCGAAAAACTAGTGCTGAGCCATTTAATAGATGAAGGTTTTCAACCAAATGATTTTACAAATGGGACAGCTGTAGCCCAACAACTGAAAGAATGGACCAAAATGCTTGGGCTTCAACTGGAGCATGTTCTTGCTAATCTATCGGGAGGCGAATCGGAAGCGCTATCAGAGGAGTTAGAAACTCTCAAGCCTTTACTCCTAAAATTGTTGAATGAGCAGCATCCACCAGCAATTAAAGACATGGCTGAACAAATAGTGAATCGGCTCACTGCTCAGCAGGTTCTTTCACAGGATAACGGACCCATGCAAAATTTATTGCTCACCCTTCCTCTCAACTTAGGTTCGTCCCAAACGGATTTAACGTTGCAATGGAGTGGAAGGAAAACAAAGGATGGAAAGATCGATCCTGATTACTGTCGTATCCTGTTTTATTTAGAGTTAGAGAACCTTAACGAAACCATCATTGACATGCAAATCCAAAACCGCGTCATCAACGTGACTATCATCAACGAGCAGAATCAAACAATTGAAACTGTGGCGAGTAATTATCTGGACGTGTTGAAGGATAATTTGCGATTGATGGATTACAAGTTATCAGGAGTTTTATTTCAGGACCCAACACGCACAAGAAATACGGGTGTGAGGCAGACTACTGTTCCTTTTTCAGAGACAGGAACTTATAGTGGGGTGGACATTCGGATATGAAACAGGAAAAACGGAAAGAAGCGATTGCCTTAAAGTATGATGCAAAGTCATCGCAGGCACCTGTCGTGTTGGCTAAGGGAAAAGGCAAGACGGCAGAGAATATCCTGGCAAAGGCAGGGGAACTGAATATTCCTGTACAGAAGGACGAAACGTTAACGGAACTTTTGGGTCAGCTTGATATTAATCAAACGATACCGGAAGAATTATATGGAGCTGTTGCCGAAGTATTCGCTTTTGTTTATAAGGTGGACCGGAATGCTAAAAGTTAAAACCCTAATTTTATTCGGCAGGTTAAAAAAATGGTCGGATTGTGAAGGAAACCATAAAAAGTACTGAAAAAAATCATTATATTAAAAACATAGTAAACTAATGATAAAAGGATGAAGCAGAAGCTTCGTGCTTTTATTTTTTTTGTCCAAAAAAATAAATCAGGGTGCAAATCTTATAAAAGTGAAGCAAATAAATTCCTAAAAATGGCTTTAAATAAGGTGTTTAATTAAAAAAGTCTGTATGTGTAAAATGATCATCCTGAAAATGAGCCTATGAATGAATAATGTATTTCCTTCCATATAATAGAAGGTTAATTAGGTATATTGTAATAATTATTTTTCATAGTCGATAAAGAAAATTATGCATGAAAGAGAATTTTGTTGTAATATGGTAGAGAAAACACGCACCAAATTTAAGTTTTGTTTTTTAGTAGATAAGGAGGATGGGAAATGAATATCCATGAGTATCAGGGGAAAGAGATTTTGAGACAATACGGGGTATCTGTTCCAAATGGCCGAGTTGCCTTTACTGTTGATGAAGCAGTTGAAGCGGCGAAGGAGTTAGGTACAGAGGTTGTTGTCGTCAAAGCTCAAATCCATGCGGGTGGCCGCGGAAAAGCCGGCGGAGTTAAGGTTGCGAAGAATCTTGATGAAGCGCGTACATATGCAGAAGAGATTCTTGGTAAAACGTTGGTGACCCATCAAACAGGGCCTGCAGGTAAAGAAGTGAAGCGTTTACTTATCGAGGAAGGCTGCGATATCACCAAGGAATATTACATTGGTCTGGTCTTGGACCGTGCAACGAACAGTGTAGTATTGATGGCCTCCGAAGAAGGCGGAACGGAAATCGAAGAAGTGGCTGAGAAAACTCCCGAGAAAATCTTCAAGGAAGTAATTGACCCTGTGGTCGGTTTAACGGGTTTCCAGGCACGTAGAATCGCTTTTAATATTAATATTCCAGCTCCATTAATAAATAAAGCATCTAAATTGATGATCAACTTATATACAGCATTCGTAGAAAAAGATTGTTCGATTGCCGAAATCAATCCGTTAGTCGTGACGGGGGATGGCAATGTAATGGCCTTGGATGCTAAATTGAATTTTGATGACAATGCAATATACCGTCAGAAAGATATTTCAGAGTACCGTGATTTGGATGAAGAAGATGCTAAAGAAATTGAAGCATCAAAACATGGTCTTAGTTACATATCGCTTGACGGAAATATTGGCTGTATGGTTAATGGCGCCGGGCTTGCAATGGCAACAATGGACATCATTAAACACTATATGGGCGACCCAGCCAATTTCCTTGACGTCGGGGGCGGCGCTACAGAGGAAAAGGTGAAAGAGGCCTTCAAGATCATCCTGTCCGATGAAAAAGTAAAGGGCATCTTTGTCAATATCTTCGGAGGAATCATGAAATGTGACATCATCGCGACAGGCGTCGTAGCTGCTGCAAAAGAGCTAGGCCTGGATGTTCCACTCGTTGTTCGCTTAGAAGGAACGAATGTTGATTTAGGGAAAAGTATTTTGAAAGATTCTGGTCTAAATATCACCGCTGCTGAATCCATGGCAGACGGAGCGCAAAAAATAGTATCACTTGTAGGATAATAGGCAGGGGGGAACATAATGAGCGTTTATATTAATAAAGATACGAAAGTGATCGTTCAGGGAATCACTGGCTCAACAGCATTATTTCATACAAAACAGATGTTAGAATACGGTACGAAAATCGTTGCAGGGGTCACTCCGGGTAAAGGTGGAACAGAAGCGGAAGGGGTACCTGTATATAATACAGTTTCCGAAGCTGTCACTGAAACAGGGGCGAATGCATCGGTTATCTATGTACCGGCTCCATTTGCAGCAGATGCAATTCTAGAAGCGGTTGACGCGGAGATTGATCTCGTCATCTGTATTACCGAGCATATTCCAGTCCTTGATATGGTTAAGGTCAAGCGGTATATGGAAGGCAAAAAAACACGCTTAATTGGACCTAACTGTCCGGGTGTGATTACCCCGGAAGAATGCAAAATCGGGATAATGCCTGGCTATATCCACAAAAAAGGCCATATTGGCGTGGTTTCTCGCTCTGGTACTCTGACTTATGAAGCCGTACATCAATTATCACAAGAAGGTATTGGGCAATCATCAGCTGTCGGCATTGGTGGGGACCCTGTTAATGGGACTGATTTCATTGATGTGCTTAAAGCGTTCAATGAAGATCCAGAAACCCATGCGGTAATCATGATAGGGGAAATCGGTGGCACAGCAGAAGAAGAAGCGGCCATTTGGGTTAAGGAAAATATGACGAAACCGGTTGTTGGATTCATTGGAGGACGTACGGCTCCAGCTGGAAAACGTATGGGACATGCTGGTGCAATTATTTCAGGAGGAAAAGGAACAGCCGATGAAAAAATCCGCGTCATGAATGAATGTGGAATTAAAGTTGCTGAAACACCATCGGTCATGGGAGAAACCTTGATATCCGTCTTAAAAGAAAAAGGCATGTACGAACCTTGTAAAACGCATTAATAAGAGATGGGCCGACCTGATATTGGTCGGCCTTTATTTCACTTCTATAGTAAGTACCCTTCGAAAGTATCCATGACATCTTCGTTTGACAAACCATACGACCATCCCCTGCTTTTGAATAATCCTCAAAGGAGTGCTTCCAAATTGAACAGAAATGAAAAGCTAATCCACCTTCATCATTGTCGTGGTGCAGGCTGGAAAACGATAAAAATGATCTTGGCTGCAGACCCATCCCTCACCACCCTCTTTACAAAAACGTATGCTGAATGGAAAGAAATTCTCACCATCCCGAACGACAAACTCCAACTCTTTCTCGCAGACTTGCATTCTTACAATACGATTGAAAAACTGAAACAATATGAAAATAATCAAATCCACTGTATGACGATTTTTGATGAAGACTATCCATATCTATTAAGACAAATTTTCGATCCCCCCTGGGTGCTTTATTTAAAAGGCAATAAACAGCTTTTAGCTAAGAAGAATACCATAGGTGTCGTTGGTACACGGAATCCAACCTCGTACGGGTTAGAGGCCTTAAAAACGATTTTAACGCCACTCGTAAAGAGAAAATTCGTGATTATTAGTGGAGTGGCAGTTGGAATTGACGCGATTGCCCATAAAATCACGTTGAACGAAGGTGGACATACGATAGGGGTTTTAGGAGGGGGATTAATGCACATTTATCCGAAAATCAATATTCCACTCGCAAGGGTGATCATCGATAAGGGATTGCTTCTTTCGGAAACCCCTCCGACTAGGAGATCGGAACCTTGGATGTTCCCTCTCCGCAATAGAATCATCAGTGGTTTATCGCAGGGGATTTTCGTGGTAGAGGCAAAGCAGAGAAGTGGTTCGCTTATCACAGCGCAGGCTGCACTTGACCAGGGAAGGGACGTATTTGCACTTCCTGGTAATATAACTAGTCTTGAATCAATGGGGACTAATCAATTAATTCAAGAGGGAGCTAAATTAGTTTTGACAGCTGAACAGATTGAGGAGGAATATTAAAACAATATAATATAGAAGATATACGGTGAAACCTCCAATTTTTGTCGAAAAAGGTGCTTTTTTAGGTGAATAGAATAAAATATTAGACAAAAAGGTTGAAAAAATTGTAAAACTGTTATAAGTTTTGCAACAGGCACCTCTTGTCAAAATATCTAAATCCTGATGAATCAGCGGGATTGGAAAAGTAAAGAGGTGTTGACAAATGATTTTTGAATGATTAATAATAGTGAAGATTTATATTACCTCTTTGAGGAGGATTTATTGGATGTCAGATTACTTAGTGATTGTGGAATCGCCCGCAAAAGCAAAGACGATAGAGCGATACTTAGGAAAGAAATATAAAGTTAAAGCTTCCATGGGTCATGTACGCGATCTACCTAAAAGTCAAACGGGTGTCGATGTTGAACATGGCTATGAACCTAAATATATAACAATCCGCGGCAAAGGCCCGGTTTTAAAAGAATTGAAAACAGCAGCAAAAAAAGCAAAAAAAATCTATCTCGCAGCTGACCCCGACAGAGAAGGTGAAGCGATTGCCTGGCATTTAGCGCATAGCCTCGACGTCGACATAAACTCGGATTGCCGTGTCGTATTCAATGAGATTACGAAAGAAGCAATCAAAGAATCATTTAAATCTCCGAGACCGATTAATATGCAATTGGTTGATGCCCAGCAGGCAAGGAGGATATTGGATCGTTTGGTCGGGTACAATATTTCCCCTCTATTGTGGAAAAAAGTGAAAAAAGGCTTGAGTGCCGGACGGGTTCAATCAGTTGCAGTCCGAATGATCATAGATCGTGAAAAAGAAATCAAAGACTTCGTTCCTGAAGAGTATTGGACAATCAAGGCCGATTTTGTAAAAGGAAAAGAACAGTTTGAGGGTTCCTTTTTCAGCCTTGCGGGAGAACGTACTGAATTGAATACGGAAGAAGACGTGAAGAAGGTTCTGGATTCTTTGAGCGGTGGGGAATTTACAATCGGTACCGTGACGAAAAAGGAAAGAAAACGTAATCCAGCTGCACCATTCACAACTTCTTCCCTACAACAGGAAGCTGCGCGTAAATTGAATTTCAGGGCCAAGAAAACGATGATGCTTGCCCAGCAGCTTTACGAAGGAATTGAGCTAGGAAAAGAAGGAACAGTCGGACTGATTACTTACATGAGAACGGATTCAACCCGGATTTCCGATGTGGCTAAGCTCGAAGCGCATAACTTCATCTCAACTAGTTATGGTGAAGAGTATGTGCAGACGGAACAGCGTAAAGAGAAAAAACAGACAAATGCCCAGGATGCCCATGAAGCAGTGAGACCGACTAGCACACTGCGGGAACCAGGTTTAGTGAAAGAATTTTTATCCAGAGACCAATTCCGTTTATATAAATTGATCTGGGAACGTTTCGTTTCAAGTCAAATGTCTTCTGCTGTTATGGATACAATGAGCATCGACTTACATAACGGAGATGTCATATTCAGAGCAAATGGATCGAAAGTTAAATTTCCTGGTTTTATGAAGGTCTATGTTGAAGGAACGGATGACTCGGTGGAGGAAAAGGAGAATACCCTTCCTGATGTGAAAAAAGGTGATCAATTCTTTTCAAAAGATGTTGAGCCTAAGCAGCATTTCACGCAACCGCCGCCCCGCTATACAGAGGCACGTCTTGTTAAAACGCTGGAAGAATTAGGCATAGGTCGGCCATCCACTTATGCCCCTACTTTGGATACGATACAAAAAAGGGGTTACGTCACGCTTGATAACAAACGATTTATCCCGACCGAACTTGGTGAAATAGTCCTTGAACTAATTCGCGAATTCTTCCCATATATCCTGGATGCTGAATTCACAGCCAAGATGGAACAGGAGTTTGATGGTGTAGAGGCTGGAAGTGTTGAATGGGTTAATGTCATTGATGACTTCTACAAGGATTTTGCTGTTGATTTGGCCAAGGCAGAAGCCGAGATGGAAAAGATTGAAATTAAAGATGAACCTGCTGGCGAGGATTGTGAAGAATGCGGTCATGGAATGGTCTTCAAAATGGGGAGATACGGAAAATTCATGGCATGCAGCAATTTTCCTGACTGCCGTAACACGAAACCAATCGTCAAGGAAATCGGTGTGAAGTGCCCAAAATGTAAAGAAGGAAACATCATAGAGCGGAAAAGTAAAAAACGCCGCCTGTTTTATGGATGCGATACGTATCCAGGGTGTGATTTCATTTCATGGGATAAGCCATTGCCGCGTAATTGTCCAAAATGTGAAGGTACCCTTGTTGAGAAAAAACTTAAAAAAGGCGTACAAGTACAATGTATGGATTGTGATTTCAAAGAGGTACCTCAAGCTTAAGGAAAGGTGGGCAATCATGCCCACCTTTTTCATGTTCACCAGAAAAGGACTGACTCGGGTAGAGCTGAGTTTCTTCATATTAGGTAAGGTATGATATCATGATAAAGAGAAGGATGTTCCTCGCAGAATATATTGGAAAGGCATGAAACTTTTTAATTTTGCTCAAGTATTGTAAAATTCAGTGGACAAGTGCCTTCATTTAAAGTTATAATTCCTCTTTGTGTCCAGTTATTGTTTCTGTAAGAACACGACTTAAGGCATTTATCCAAATAGACATACTTAAAAAGTGCATCAGCAGGAATGTGCAAGATGGGGTATACATATAAACATATCGTTAAAATGAAGATTTTGTAAAAAACATTTTTGATGATAAATCTTCCTGTTTTATCATATCTATACATGGAGGTTCGAAATATGAAAGAAGCAAAAGTAAGTGTAATTGGTGCTGGGCTTGCAGGAAGTGAAGCTGCTTGGCAATTAGCTAAAAGAGGAATAAAAGTTGATTTGTACGAAATGCGTCCGGTTAAGCAAACGCCTGCACACCATACCGATAAATTCGCTGAACTTGTTTGTTCCAATTCACTTCGGGCAAATACGTTAACAAATGCTGTAGGTGTTTTAAAAGAAGAGATGCGAACATTGGATTCCGTTATTATTTCCGCAGCAGATACTTGTGCTGTTCCTGCTGGTGGTGCATTAGCCGTCGATCGTCACGAATTTGCTGACCTTGTAACGGAGAGGGTGAAAAATCATCCAAATGTGACCGTGTTCCATGAAGAAGTGACAGAGATTCCTGAGGGTCCAACCGTCATAGCTACGGGTCCATTGACTAGCCAATCTTTATCGGATAGCTTGAAGCAAATTATGGATGAAGAATATTTATATTTCTATGATGCTGCAGCTCCAATTCTTGAAAAAGAAAGCATCAATATGGATAAAGTCTATTTAAAGTCCCGCTATGATAAAGGGGAAGCTGCTTACTTGAACTGTCCGATGACCGAAGAAGAATTCGATCGGTTTTATGAAGCGCTGATTTCTGCAGAAACTGTGCCACTTAAGGAATTTGAAAAAGAAATCTTCTTCGAAGGGTGCATGCCAATAGAAGTAATGGCATCTCGTGGGAAAAAGACGATGCTATTCGGACCGTTGAAGCCGGTTGGATTGGAAGATCCAAAAACGGGTAAACGACCATTTGCTGTCGTTCAACTTCGTCAAGATGATGCAGCTGGAACCCTTTATAACATTGTTGGTTTTCAGACACATTTAAAATGGGGACCTCAAAAAGAGGTACTTCAGCTGATTCCAGGATTAGAGAATGCTGAAATTGTCCGTTATGGAGTGATGCACCGCAATACATTCATCAACTCTCCGAATGTGTTAAAGCCGACCTATCAATTCAAAAACCGGGAAGATTTATTCTTTGCCGGCCAGATGACGGGTGTGGAAGGGTATGTGGAGTCTGCCGCATCAGGACTGGTCGCCGGAATTAATGCAGCAAGACTGGTTCAAGGGATGGAACCAATCGTTTTCCCTGCTGAAACGACGATGGGGAGCATGGCAAGGTATATTACGTCCACTAACGGGAAGAGCTTCCAGCCGATGAATGCGAATTTTGGTCTCCTCCCAGATTTAGAAATCAGAATCAAGTCGAAAAAGGAACGAAATGAGGCACATGCAAATCGCGCTTTAGACACAATTCAGAACTTTGTGAAAAGTTTGTAAAATCATTTGCCTGCTGTTTTAAAGTATGATACTATTTATAAGCCTTTGCGAGGTGTTTCTATGATCAATCAAAATAAGGCGTTATCTTCCTTCATTGAATATCTACAAATAGAAAAAAATAGTTCACACTACACGATTGAAAATTACAAGCGGGATATTCACGAATTTTTCTTATTCCTGAACGAACAACGGATTACCGATGTCGCGTCAGTCGAATATATGGATGTCCGGCTATATTTGACGAATTTATATGAGAAACAACTTTCAAAGAGGACTGTAGCAAGAAAAACATCTTGTTTGCGTAGTTTTTATAAATTTCTAATGAGGGAAGGGGAAGTCAAGGATAATCCTTTTTCCCTTGCATCTTTACCCAAAAAGGAACAGAGATTGCCTCGCTTTCTGTATGAGGAAGAAGTCAATCAGTTGTTTTCTTCTTTAAAGAAAGATACCCCAATTGAAATCAGAAACGTTGCATTACTGGAATTACTGTATGCTACTGGCATTCGCGTAAGTGAGTGCTGTGAAATCAAAGTACAGGATATCGATCTCTCGCTTGGAACCGTACTGATCCATGGAAAAGGGAAGAAAGATCGGTATGTCCCGGTTGGCAGTTATGCTCAGGAAGCGATAGATTTATACATACGTACAGCCAGGATGGAAATGACATCGTCTGACGCTAAGGCGCATGCTTATTTATTTGTTAACTTTCGCGGAGAACCCCTTACACCTAGGGGGATCCGTTATATATTAAATGAATTGATTAAAAAGTCGGCCGCTGATGGAAATCTGCATCCCCATATGTTGAGGCATTCATTTGCCACTCACCTTTTAAATAACGGAGCAGATATACGTACGGTTCAGGAACTGCTTGGACATTCAAAAATTTCATCTACGCAAGTGTATACGCATGTAACAAAGGACCAATTAAAAAAAGTCTACAATGCATCACATCCGCGGGCTTAAAAGTTGAAAGGGGACACTTTATGACAACGATATTTGCAGTGCATCATAAAGGAGAATGTGCCATGTCCGGTGATGGGCAGGTTACTTTAGGGAATTCAGTAGTGATGAAGCATACGGCAAGAAAAGTGAGGAAAATCTTTAACGGGAATGTCCTGGCAGGTTTTGCAGGTTCTGTTGCAGACGCATTCACTCTTTTCGAAATGTTTGAAGCCAAGCTTGAGGAATACAATGGGAATCTTCAACGTGCAGCCGTCGAAATGGCGAAGCAATGGCGGAGTGATAATGTGCTTAGAAAGCTGGAAGCAATGTTAATTGTCATGAATAAACAAGATTTGCTTCTCGTTTCCGGTACTGGAGAAGTAATTGAACCTGACGACGGGATTCTAGCCATAGGATCTGGTGGAAATTATGCTCTAGCTGCAGGCAGGGCTTTAAAGCGTTTTTCTAGTGAAAACCTATCGGCAAGGGAAATAGCCCAATCATCTTTACAAATTGCAGCGGAAATTTGTGTATTTACAAATACGAATATAATCGTGGAAGAGTTGTAAGGAGGAGCGCACAATGTCAAAGAAAACTAATTTAACACCGAGGCAAATCGTAGAGAAACTGGATCAATATATTGTAGGACAGAGTGAAGCAAAACGTGCAGTAGCGGTAGCATTGCGTAATCGATATCGTCGTTCTTTACTCTCAGAACAACTTCGTGATGAAGTCGTTCCGAAAAACATATTAATGATTGGACCGACTGGTGTTGGGAAAACAGAAATTGCTCGGAGAATGGCTAAATTGGTTGGTGCTCCTTTTGTGAAAGTGGAAGCAACGAAATTTACGGAAGTCGGTTATGTCGGCCGTGATGTAGAATCCATGGTGCGTGATTTAGTGGAGACTTCCGTCCGCCTCGTGAAGGAAGAAAAGATGGTTAGTGTCAGAGAACGGGCAGAGGAAAATGCCAATCGCCGTTTAATTGATTTATTAGTGCCATCTAATAAAAAACAGAGCAATTTCAAAAACCCTCTCGAAGCATTTTTCGGAGGAGGAACGAATCAAGCTGAACAGGATTCGAGTGACAACTCAGAAGATTTAAGCCTTCAGCAAAAAAGAAAGCTTGTGGCCAATCAGCTGGCTAAAGGCGAGTTAGAGAATGAAATGATTACAGTTGAGGTGGAAGAACAGGCCGCATCCATGTTTGATATGCTACAAGGTTCGGGAATGGAACAAATGGGGATGAATATGCAGGATGCCTTGGGAAGCTTGATGCCCAAGAAAAATAAAAAGCGTAAATTGAAAGTAAGCGAAGCACGAGTTGTCTTGACCAATGAGGAAGCGGCAAAATTAATCGACATGGATGAAGTAACATCGGATGCTGTATACGGTGCAGAGCAAAATGGGATAATATTCATCGATGAAATTGATAAGATCGCTAGCAAACAGTCGGGAAGTTCTTCAGCGGACGTTTCAAGAGAAGGTGTACAACGGGATATCCTTCCAATTGTTGAAGGGTCTACAGTTGTAACAAAATACGGATCCGTTAAAACCGATCATGTACTCTTCATTGCAGCAGGGGCTTTCCATACGGCTAAACCCTCGGATCTTATTCCTGAGCTGCAGGGCCGTTTTCCAATCCGTGTGGAATTAAACAAATTGACCGTCGAAGACTTTGTGAAAATTTTACACGAGCCGGATAATGCCCTGTTAAAGCAATATGTAGCTTTATTAGAAACAGAAGGTATAGAAATTGAATTTTCTGACGAAGCTGTAAGTAAGATAGCAGAAGTGGCTTTCGAGGTTAATCAAAACACAGATAATATTGGGGCAAGGCGCCTTCATACAATCCTGGAGCGTCTTCTAGAGGACTTATCTTTCGAAGCTCCTGACATTACGATGGAGAAGATTACAATCACTCCTCAATATGTCGAAGATAAGCTGGGCTCGATTGCCCGTAATAAAGACTTAAGCCAGTTTATCCTTTAGAATGAACCAGCGGCAATATTCATTGCCTAAGCAAATTACATCACATTACGGAAATACAACTTCATAGTCAATTGTGAACCATGGTATTTTTAGGAGGAACAAGTCAGATGAACTTATTAGCAAAAACAAGAAAAATTAATGCAATGCTCCAAAAAGCAGCAGGAAAAGCAGTTAATTTCAAAGAAATGGCAGAAAGTTTAAGTGAAGTAATTGAAGCGAATGTATTCGTCGTTAGCCGTCGCGGAAAATTACTTGGAATCGCAGTAAGCCAACAAATCGAAAATGAACGTATGTATAAAATGTTAGAAGATAAGCAATTCCCTGAAGTGTATACAAAGAATCTATTCAACATCCAAGAAACATCTTCTAACCTCGATATTGAAAGCGAATATACAGCTTTCCCAATTGAGAATAAAGAGTTGTTTTCAAATGGCCTAACTACCATCGTTCCTATCATGGGTGGGGGAGACCGTTTAGGAACATTGATTCTTGCTCGATTACAAGATAAGTTCCATGATGACGACTTAATCTTGGCGGAGTATGGAGCCACTGTTGTTGGAATGGAAATCCTTCGTGAGAAATCAGAAGAGATTGAAGAAGAGGCACGTAGTAAAGCAGTCGTTCAAATGGCTATATCTTCCCTTTCTTACAGTGAATTAGAAGCTATTGAACATATCTTCGAAGAACTTAAAGGGAACGAAGGATTACTTGTTGCATCAAAGATTGCAGACCGGGTTGGTATCACTCGTTCAGTAATCGTGAATGCACTTAGAAAACTTGAAAGCGCCGGCGTTATTGAGTCACGTTCATTAGGGATGAAAGGTACGTACATCAAAGTATTGAACGATAAATTCCTTAACGAGTTAGAAAAACTTAAAAATAACTAAAATTCAGCTCTAGATATAAAGCTGATAGTACCAAAGGAAAGGGTTCGGGAATTTAATTCCCGAATCCTTTTTTTATCTTTAAATGTAGATGGAGAAAATTAGCATCTCGGTTTCTAGCAACCTAATATGGCACGATCTCTTAGTGGGTGAGAGATCGTGCCTTTTTGGGGTTAGGTACGAAATATAATCGTATATATATTAAATTGCACTTATTTAATATATCCTTCATCAGGTAAAACTAAGGTAGTAGTTATAAGAACATGTAGGAGGTTCAATTTATAATGAAGTTTTCCATTATAGGGTAATTGGAATCAAATTCTAATAGGCAGTATGAGGATAAAGAATCGTTTATCCAAAATACAGTATAATTTTCCTTATAAAGGGTAATTATACTGTAATAGCTATCTGAATAGACAGTCCCCTATGGTCAATAAAAGATTGTTTTCGTTAATTTTAAGAATACTTTATATCTGAGGCATTTATTAATCGGAATTTCCGGGAAGTTTAATATGAGGAAAAAAGTCGAATGCTTTAATAGTTTTATATTCTTTCAAAAAAATTAGGAAGTCAGTATTTGTAAAAAATCTGATTTTTTACACGTTAATTCACCCTTTACTGAAGCAGTATGTAGATTACCATTAAACTATTACCAATATATACCTGATGGTTTCTATACTATTTAGTTCTAAAGTATCAGGTATATTGGTTTGTGATTCTGTATGATAAATAAGTATTTAAAGATAAAAAATGGATAAAATCATAAAATAATGTAATATGACGTCACAATTGACTAGAAATTTAAATAAAAAAGCTATAAATTTGAGCAATTTGTGACATTTTTCGACTATAATAGGTCTAAAGTCTATATATTGATTATAGACATCGTTCTTGCATTTCTTTAAAATTAAGGATATTAACATAATGGATTTATTTATCACATAAGTTATTATTTGCTTGGATAGAAAGAGGTGAGCGATAAAATGGAATTATTTTCAAATACTTTTCAATCACTGGAAAACGCTCTGAATTTTTCTAGTACGAAACAAAAGGTCATTTCGCAAAATATTGCTAATTCCGATACGCCGAATTATAAGGCGAAAGATGTTTCTAATACAAAGTCCTTTCAAACAGAACTTGATATGGCCATTCAATCATATCGTACCGATGACAGGCACTTTACCTTTAAATCAAACGGTAAAGCGACTTCTTCCATTGTTACACAGAACAATGTGAATTATAACAGTAACGGGAACAGTGTGGATGTCGATAAAGAAATGACGGACCTGGCTACAAATCAAATTTATTATAATGCTGTAACGGATAGGCTTTCAGGTAAATTTCAATCTTTGGAATCTGTGATTAGGGGTGGGAAGTAATGGGGATTTATCAGAGTATTAATACGACAGGCTCGGCCTTGACTGCCCAACGGCTTCGGATGGATGTGATTTCTGCCAATATGGCCAATGCCGATACGACTAGAGCTGAATTTGATGCGGAGACGGGACAATGGAAACCTTATTCTAGAAAATCGGTTGTTCTGCAAAATAAGGAAGCAAGTTTTGCAAGTTTTCTAGACGCAGCAGCAGGAAAAACGAACGGAACGGGTACAGGTGTAAAAGTATCAGGGATTGTAAAAGATGAAACACCATTTGAACTGGATTACAATCCAGATCATCCAGATGCAAATGAAGATGGATATGTAGAGATGCCAAACGTGGATCCACTGAGAGAAATGGTCGACTTAATGAGCGTCACTAGATCGTATGAAGCCAATGTCACTGTTTTGAACGCATCAAAGGGAATGATGATGAAGGCATTAGAAATCGGTAAATAATTTTTGATGGGAGCGTGTGCATTATGGAGGGGATTTCTCTTTCGAGCATAAGCAATGTAGATAAAGCATGGAAAAGTAAACAGACTAACACAAGTACACCATACGAAGCGCAACAAGATTTTGCGTCCGTATTAAAAGAAACTATGAATAAAGTTAACGAAGCCCAGGTATCATCGGACAGCCTTACAGCTAAGTTAGCTAACGGAGAAGACGTAGAACTCCATAATGTGATGATTGCTTCACAAAAGGCGAGCATTACGATGCAGGCTACGTTAGAAGTTCGGAATAAAGTGGTCGAAGCCTACCAGGAAATGATGAGAATGAGCATTTAACATTCATTTTAAAGACCTCATATAAAGAGAGAAAAAATGGCTTGGGGGGAAAATGCCTCCTCTCATAAATTCATAGAATGACCGGGGGATTTAAATGAATGATGCACTAGTGAACTTTAAAAATAAAATAACTGGTTACTGGAGTACAAGAAGTAGAAAACAAAAGATGATAATGATTGGTTCAACGGCATTAGTCATCATCATCATCATGGTTGCCTCATTTTTCGCAACCCGAACGACATTGGTTCCGTTATATTCCAATCTGAAACCATCCGAAACGGGAAGCATAAAAGAAAATTTAGACAGTCAAGGAATAAAAAACGAGATTGCGGATAACGGTACAACCATCAAAGTACCACAAGAAAGTGTTGATACACTCAAAGTCGAGCTTGCGGCTGAGGGTATACCGGAGTCTGGTAGCATCGATTATTCATTCTTTAGCCAGGGTGCTGGATTGGGAATGACCGAAAATGAGTTTAATGTAATTAAATTGGATACGATGCAAACAGAATTATCCAATTTAATAAAGAAAATTGATGGGGTCGAGGACGCTAGCGTCATGATTACGCTACCTGATAAAGGAGTCTTTGTCAGCGAATCCGCCGGTGAAGCTTCAGCATCGATAGTATTGAATACGAAATCGGGCTATAAATTCGAGGAGAGCCAAGTCAATTCCCTATATCATCTTGTTTCGAAAAGTGTTCCCAACCTTCCTACGGATAATATCGTCATTATGAATCAAGATTTTGAGTACTATGACCTTAAAAGTGAAAATTCGTCGTTCGGTTCTGCTTTTCAATCTCAAAATGAGATAAAAAAAGAAATAGAACGAGATATACAAAGACAAGTGCAAAATATGCTTGGAACAATAATGGGTCGGGATAAAGTGGCCGTTTCCGTTACGACCGACGTTGATTTTACTCAAGAAAATCGGGAAGAGAACCTTGTGGAGCCGGTGGATGAGGAAAATATGGCTGGTATTGAAATTTCAGCCCAAAGAATCAACGAATCCTATAGCGGGGACGCGGCTGGAAATGGGGGAATTCCCCAAAGCGAGGACTCTGCTGATTCATTGGGTTCTAGTTACGTAGAAGGTACGACAGGTTCAGGTGATTATGAAAAATCAGATGAAACAATAAATAGTGAAGTGAACCGAATCAAGAAAGAAATCGTTGAAAGTCCATATAAAGTCAAGGATTTAGGCATTCAAGTCATGGTGGAACCACCTACCGCTGATGATCCGAATTCATTATCTCAACAGAGTGTGGATGATATCACACAAATCCTAAGCACGATTATCCGAACGACGATTGATAAGAAAGCGGTAGGGGAAGAGCTGACAGATGATGAATTAAATCAGAAGATTGCCATTTCAGTACAACCGTTTAATGGAAAAATGAAGATTTCGGAAGAGGAGAATGCTTCCTCACTACCGATATGGGTTTATATTGTTGGTAGCGTCCTATTGTTAGTCATTATCATTCTATTAGTCTTATTCTTCCGTTCAAGACGTCAACGGGATATGGAAGAGGAGTACTACGAGGAAGTGAAAGAAGAAGCCCAATTCGAAGTTCCTGATTTAAATAAAGAGACCGAAACGGAGGCCTCTTTAAAAAGGAAACAGCTTGAAAAATTGGCTAAAGAAAAGCCGGATGAATTCGCAAAATTATTAAGAAGCTGGATAGCAGAAGATTAGGAGGCCATTCAAGTGACAGATCGAAAGAAAAAGGCGGGATTAACAGGAAAACAAAAAGCGGCGATCCTCCTAATTTCCTTAGGCCCGGATGTTTCTGCATCCGTATATAAGCATCTTTCAGAAGAAGAAATCGAGAGGTTGACTCTGGAAATTTCAGGAGTTAGAAGTGTGGACTCGCACGATAAGGAAGAGATTTTAGAGGAATTCCATAACATCGCTTTAGCACAGGATTATATTTCACAAGGTGGGATAGGATACGCAAAGCAGGTTTTGGAAAAGGCGTTAGGTACCGATCAAGCTGCGGCCATCATTAACCGTTTAACTTCATCCCTGCAAGTTCGGCCTTTCGACTTTGCACGTAAAGCAGATCCAGGACAAATATTGAACTTTATTCAAAATGAGCACCCTCAGACGATTGCCCTGATTTTATCTTATTTAGATCCGACACAGGCCGGACAAATTTTATCAGAATTGCCTCAAGAAGTGCAGGCAGACATTGCAAGAAGGATTGCTTTGATGGATAGCACTTCGCCAGAGATTATTAATGAAGTGGAACAGATATTAGAAAGAAAACTTTCTGCAACCGTTACCCAGGACTATACACAAACCGGCGGCGTCGAAGCTGTGGTAGATGTCTTGAATGGAGTCGATCGCTCCACGGAACGAACCATTTTGGATGCTCTTGAAATTCAAGACCCTGAACTTGCAGAAGAAATCAAGAAGCGGATGTTTGTCTTTGAAGATATCGTGACCCTTGATGGTAGAGCCATTCAACGTGTGGTTCGGGAATCGGATAATGAAGATCTTAAACTTGCACTTAAAGTGGCAAGTGAGGAAGTGAAAGACATTGTATTCCGCAATATGTCCAAACGGATGGTCGAAACCTTTGAAGAAGAAATGGAATATATGGGACCTGTTCGTTTACGTGATGTAGAAGAAGCACAATCAAGAATTGTTGCTGTCATTCGCCGCCTTGAAGAAACTGGTGAAATTGTAATCGCCCGTGGCGGAGGGGATGATATTATTGTCTAGAATTATTAAATCTCATCAGGCGAAGGAAGATGAAAGTAACAAATTCACGATTAAAATCCGGCAATTTGATGTCCAGGTAACAGAAAATGATGAGGGGCAAGTCACCAATCACTTCCCACCTAATGAATTTCTTAATCAAACCATACAAGAAGCGGATGCCATATTAATAGAAGCAAAACAGCAAGCCGAAACGATTGTCGAAGAAATTCAACAAGCAAAGGATTATTGGGAGCAAGAGGAAAAAAGAATATACATTGAACAAGCACAAAAAGAAGGATACCAACAGGGCATTGAGGATGGAATTCAAAAGGGCTATAACGAGATGGCCGGGGACATCGCTTTTGCGAAAGAAGTGGTGGAGGCATCAAAAGTTGATTATCAGCAACATCTTGAATCCTCTGAATCAGTCATTCTAGATATAGCATTGAACGTAGCCAAAAAAATCATCGGACAGCAATTGGAGGCTAAGGAAGAAACATTCTTATCCCTCGTTAAGGGAGCGATTAAAGAAGCAAGGGAATACCGGGAAGTTCAGTTGCACATTCATCCGTCCAGATACCAATCGATTCTTTCTCACAAGGATGAAATGATTGCGATTTTTCCAAAAGAAGCGGAATTATATATTTATCCTGATGATGAATTGGATGAAAGCAGCTGTATCATAGAGTCGGAGAATGGAAGAATTGATGCAAGTGTCGATAGTCAACTACTAGAAATTAAGGCAAAACTATCCGAATTGTTGGAAGGGGAGTAAAGATGAAAGCGAGAGACCTCATACCCTATATTGATGAAGTCGATACATTTAAACACTATGGCCGAGTCAAGCGTGTCGTAGGGTTGATGATTGAATCTCAAGGCCCTGAAAGCTCGGTTGGAGACGTTTGCTATATTTATACCGGTATTCAAAAAAAGAAAAAACCGATATTGGCTGAAGTCGTCGGTTTCCGCGATGAAATGGTTATTCTCATGCCATTTACAGCTGTGAGTGATATTTCACCAGGGTGCATCGTTGAAGGAAGTGGGCGCAGCCTTGAAATAAAAGTGGGAAGCGGATTGATTGGCCAGGTTGTCGATCCTCTAGGTTTTCCTATCGATCATTCCCTCCTTCCGAAGGGACTAGCTACAGTACCAGTCGATCAAGATCCTCCCAATCCTATGGAAAGACCACCGATTGATGAACCGATTGATGTTGGTGTCAGGGTGATAGATAGTCTACTAACAGTCGGAAAAGGGCAACGTGTTGGGATTTTCGCCGGGAGTGGAGTAGGGAAAAGTACATTGCTAGGCATGGTGGCCCGGAATACGACAGCTGACTTAAATGTTATTGGACTTGTTGGGGAACGTGGTCGGGAGGTTCGGGAGTTCATTGAAAAGGATCTTGGTCCAGAGGGATTGGCTCGTTCCATTGTGGTGGTGGCAACTTCCGATCAGCCAGCATTGATGCGGATTAAAGGAGCAATGACAGCAACAGCAATTGCAGAATACTTTCGGGACAAGGGCCTGAATGTAATGTTGATGATGGATTCAGTCACAAGGGTGGCGATGGCCCAAAGGGAAATCGGACTAGCTGTCGGTGAGCCACCTACGACAAAAGGGTATACACCATCGGTATTCGCCATTCTTCCAAGACTTTTAGAAAGAACGGGAACAAATCAACTGGGATCTATCACAGCCTTTTATACAGTTCTTGTTGATGGAGACGATATGAATGAACCAATTGCCGATGCAGTCAGGGGAATATTGGATGGGCATTTCATCTTAGACCGTAATTTGGCTAACAAGGGTCAGTATCCTGCGCTTAACGTTTTAAAGAGTATCAGCCGAGTCATGAATAACATCGTTGGAGAAAGACACAAAAAGTCGGCAGAAGAACTTCGTGCAAACTTATCGACTTATATGGATTCGGAAGATTTGATTAATATAGGAGCTTATAAAAGGGGATCTTCGAAGGAAATAGATAATTCCATAAAACGCTACCCGGAAATCATTTCATTTTTAAAGCAGGGCACTCATGAAAAGGCGCCTAAAGATATAAGTATAGGAAACCTTGTAGATTTGATGGAAAGAGGTGAGTAGCTATGATTTATCAATATAAGTTCGAAAAGATCCTTACCATAAAAGAAAAAGAAAAAAGAGATGCGCTTTCTAAATATAATACTGCTCTAAAAAAATTTGAAGAAGTAGCTGGTAAATTATATAAATTTTTTAAGAAAAAAGAGGACTTGGTGGCATTTCAACAGGAAAAGCTCAAAAATGGTCTGTCGATTCAAGAAATTCGCCATCACCAGTTGTTTATGGACAATCTTGAAAAGCTCATAAGCATCAGCCAGGAGGAAGTCATTGAAGCCCGCTATGAAATGAATGTCCTGCAAGATGTATTAATGGAAAGAAATATTGAAGTGAAGAAGTACGAGAAAATGAAAGAAAACGATTTTCATAAATTCTTGGATATCATCAAGGAAGATGAGAATAGACAAATGGATGAAATATCTATCCGGCAATTCTTAAGCAAAGGGCATTAGGTGATAGAATGCGTAAAAAAGGTAAACAAACTGGAATAGATGAATTAGAAGAGGATAAGATTGGTAAATTTCAATGGTTTCTTGTCATCTTTATCCCTTTGGTTTTTGCGCTAATTGTTGCGCTAATTGTTTTTACTGTCGCTGGCGTTAATGTGATGGATAAGGCTAAGGAGATGACCGCTAAAATACCCTTAACTGATTTATTACAAAAGGAAGAGGAAAAAGCAAACCCACCGCAGGAAATGGGGAAGGATTCAAAAAGATTGGCGAAACTAGAAACTGAAATTAAAGACAAGGAAGAGGAGATTGAGAAACTAGAAAGCATTATTGATACGCGTGACAAAGCTTTCCAAAAGGCAGAGGCAGAGAAACAGCAACTACAAGCTGAATTGAATCAACTAAAAGAAAGTCAAGATGGAAGTAAACAGGCATTGAAGGATATCATACGTACTTATGAAACGATGGCACCTAAAAAGTCAGCGCCAATCATTTCAGAGATGAATGATGAAGATGCCCTGAAGATTTTGGCAAGTATGAAAGCTGATACATTAGCAAAGGTATTGGAACAGATGGCAACCTCAGATGCTGCCAGATTTACGAAGAAACTGACGGATCAAAGTTCCTAAGTACATGAAGGGAGGTGATTATAATGAACATGTCCATTCATTCCATTCTGTCTTTGAAAATGCAGAATCCAACTGTCCCGTTAAGTCAAAGCAAAGAATCAAATGCTAGGTTTGGTTCTATCTTAGAAACGGCAGTAAGTGCAGGGGAAGAAATGAATCCGCCATTGGAGTCAGAGTCTATTATTCTTTCGGAAGATGCGTTGACCGCTATAAAAGATTTACTGGACTTCCTGAAAATGACCAGTTTGAGCGACCTGGACATAGAATCAGCTGTATCGGAGGGGGAGACCTTAATTAACGGTTCATCCTATTCAGACAATATACTTTTACAGGTGCTGCAAGGTCTTAGCGGCAATGATGAAAGGACTCTTGACGAATTTTTTGCGAGCATAGAAGAATTGGAGCTGGATAACGCTCAGGAAGAGACGGCACTAGATTCCCAAAGTCTTCTCGGAGCTAATGTCATGGGTCTATTGACAATTGTAAAACAGATTGCAACATCGATTGAAGAAGAGTGGCAACAGCTCCCGATAGAAGGTACGGCAAACTTGCTTAAGCTGGTGAAACTCCAAGGGCTTCTATCTGAAAATAAAGATATATCACAGGATGAAGCGGTCATACAGAAGCAAGTAAAAAATTTGCTTGAAGGCATCTACGGTAAGCTGGAAAAATGGGTTTCTAATATCGATCAGAAAACAAGCAGTGTTGCCAGCTTTTCGGCAATAGTGGATAGAGGTCAAGAAATGGTGAAGAACACATTCAACCAGTTTATAAGCCATGAAAGTGACAGTGTAAAACAGAGATTAAGCCTTCCATTACAATTAACCAGGCCAGGACATTTCACTTTGACTAATGCGAAGCTTGCAGAAGGAACCGAAAGTATCAGCAGTACCTTTCCTACCTTAGATTCGGAGTCCAGTACTACACAGGGTACGAACATTCCTGTTGAACCAAACAGAAAACAAGAGCAGACTGCTTTATTCTTTGCAAAAAATGGACAGGGAGCCAAAGGAAAGGATAATAATTTTACAGTTTTAGATACAAGCAGAAGCAGTATAAGTGAAAGTAGCCAGGAAAACCAAGTGAATGAAAAACCAGAACCGGCAAATCTATTATCTGTCAAAAATGTTAAAGCCGAAATGCAAGCAGCCATCAATGAGCTCACTTTACCCTCTACAGACAGTCCTGAACAAGGGAATAATTTTTCCAATATGATTCCTAAGGCGGAACAGTTAGTATTCACTGCAACCAAGGGAGGGCAGTCTGTCAGCCAGGAGGAGTTTATCAAGCAATTTGAAAATATTTTGAATAAAGCCAATTTCAATGCTTCAAACGGAGTCAATAAACTAATGATCAGGCTGAATCCTGAACATTTAGGGGCGCTTCGAATCGAATTGATTCAAAAAGATGGATTGTTGACTGCAAAAATATTAGCGACTACAGCACAGGCGAAAGATATGTTGGATAGCCAGCTTAATACACTGAAACAAGCCTTGGGCGGCCAGCAGATGAATATTGAAAGAATCGAGATAACGCAGGCTTTTAGTGCTTTTGATTCCGAGAAATTCAACGAAAAAGAATCTGAAGAACAAAACAGAAAGCAACAGCAAAATAAAAAGGAAAGCGGCGAGGAATCGGAAAATGAATTTTCGGGCTCACTGGCTGATGCCTTGATTAATCTAGAAGTGTAGGTGAAGAGATGACAAGTATTGATACGTCGCTATTATTATCAAACTATCAAACAGAAACAAGGAAAACAGGTGATTCACTAGGGAAAGACGATTTCCTTAAATTATTGATCACCCAGCTGCAAAATCAGGATCCATCGAGCCCAATGGATAATACGGAATTCATAGCCCAGATGGCTACTTTCTCGTCACTTGAGCAGATGGTGAATATTGGGACCAAACTTGATGAAATGATGGAAATGAATCAACAATCGAGCTTGATGAACTACAATTCTTTCATTGGCAAAGAAGTTACATGGCACAAGTTGGATGATGGTGATGAAAACAACCTTGCCATTGAAGAGGGAAGGGGTGTCGTCAATACGATACAATTCAAGGATGGCGGTGTGTATTTCATCTTGGAGGATGGAACAAAACTTGTACCCGCCAACATTTCTGAACTTAGACAACCCGGTTCTGGTTCTTCAGAATCAAGCGGCTTAGCATCAGCAAGCGAATTAATCGGCAAACAAGTCACTTGGAATGATGAAAGAAATGGAGAACAGACAGCAACGGTCACTTCTGTTTCCTTAAATAACGGAAAAATGCAATATGAAGTGAATGATGATGCTGGTACGAAACTGTCCGTGGATCAGCTGATCAAAATAGCTGGCGTTTGAGGAACGATAGGATGGAGAACTTAAGCTTTAAAGCAAATCCTGCACAGATGGTCGCTGTGACAAAGGTTCCACTCAAAGAAAAGAAAACAATTCAGCAAGGATTTCAGCAGCATTTTGAGACAGCAGTAGAATCTGACAGCAAGATCACGCTCAGTAAGCATGCCAAATGGAGGATGGATCAAAGAAAAATCGAAATAAATTCGCAAACTTGGGACCAAATAGCCGATAAAGCAAAAGAGGCCAAAAAGAAGGGTGTGACTGAATCACTGGTCATCACCAGTAATGTGGCTCTCGTCATTAGTACAAAGAATAACAGAGTAATTACGGTCATGGACAGAGAGGAAGCTTCTTCTCAAATTTTCACAAATATTAATGGAACAATTATTTTAGAATAAGGGCCGGACCTCTTAGAGGAAGCTCTCGGCTGCGGAATGACTGAAGCAGCCTAATACGAAAGGGGAACAATTAATATGCTTCGTTCAATGTATGCAGGAATAAGCGGGTTAAAGAATTCACAGACCAAACTTGACGTTATCGGTAATAATGTCGCCAATGTCAACACATACGGTTTTAAGAAAGGGCGGGTTACATTCAGTGACGCCATGAGCCAAACACTCTCGGGACCAAGTGGTCCTACAGCAAACCAAGGTGGCGTAAACGCTAAACAGATTGGTCTGGGGTCGACAATTTCCACAATTGACACGATTCACAGTCAATCCAGTATCCAAACGACTGGAAGAGACCTCGATTTAGCGATATCAGGAGATGGATATTTTGTAGTGAAAAAAGGAGAAAGAGAATATTATACACGAGCTGGGAATTTTTATTTGGATGCTGAAGGGACTCTTGTAGATTCAAGTGGTGCAAAAGTGCAAGGTAAGGACGGTGATATAAAAATTGAAAGTGAAACGTATGTAAGTTTCACTATAAGCCAATCGGGCGAAATTATAGGAGTTCCAGCAGAGGGTGCTAGTGATGTAATTGCACAGCTATCTATAGCACGATTCGCTAATACAGCCGGTTTAATTAAATCTGGGGGGAGTAACTTTGAAACGTCTGTAAACTCAGGTGAACCAGTTTATGGATATGCTGGAGAAGAGGGACGTGGGATTATTGCAACGGGAACACTGGAAATGTCCAATGTCGATTTATCCGAGGAATTCACTGAAATGATTGTAGCGCAGCGTTCTTTTCAGTCCAATTCTAAGATTATCACAACTTCCGATGAAATCCTGCAGGAATTACTAAACTTAAAACGTTAAGGGAGGGAGGAGCCAGGTGCTGATTTGCTCTGGCTCCTACATATTATTATTAAAGTGACAAGGCTGAATGGCAAAAGATTTCATATAAATGCATTGTACATAGATACGGTCGAATCCCTACCGGATACGACCATTACTTTTACAAATGGCAAGAAGATTGTCGTGCTTGAGAAAGAAGAGGAACTGATTCAGGCTATCATTCAATTTTACCGTTCCGTTAACGTTCTTGGATTTCAAAAAGATGGGGAGGAGAGAGTATGAAAAAAAAGCTATTGACGATTATATTGATTATGCTTGTTGCGATAACCCTGGTTGGCGTCATAGCAGTAGTGGTTGTTACGAAGTTATCTGACCCCACATCGGCAGAGGACAAGCCAAGTATAGATGAAATTGTTAAATCTTCTGTGGAAATTCCGGAGATTACGACGAATCTAGCGGGCAATGATTATATTAAAATATCATTTATGGTCCAGACAGATAGTAAAAAGGCTAAAGAAGAACTCGAAAAAAGGAATTTTCAAGTGAAAAATATCATTATAACCGAGCTTTCCGAAATGAAGGCAACAGAATTGACAGGTAAAAAGGGCAAGGAAAAACTTCAGAATACATTAAAGACTAAAATTAATGAATTAATGGAAGAAGGAAAAGTTGAAAAGGTTTATATAACCTCCTCGATCCTTCAATAAGAACATCCTGACTTCATTAAATAAGAAGGGGAAGTTTTGGAGGTGAATGATAATGTCCGGGGAAATATTATCGCAAAATGAAATTGATGCACTACTATCAGCGATTTCTACAGGAGAAATGGATGCAGATGATTTAAAGAAAGAAGAAATAGAAAAAAGGGTGAAAGTGTACGACTTCAAGAGAGCGCTCCGGTTCTCGAAAGACCAAATCAGGAGTTTGACACGCATCCATGACAATTTCGCAAGGTTATTGACAACCTACTTTTCAGCGCAGCTAAGAACCTATGTTCAAATTTCGGTCGCTTCCGCTGACCAAATCCCTTATGAAGAATTTATACGGTCCATCCCCAAAATGACGATTTTGAATGTATTCGAGGTCCCACCTTTGGATGGTCGCATCATACTGGAGGTCAACCCGAATATTGCGTATTCCATGATGGACCGGGTGTTGGGCGGCAGGGGCGTCAGTGCAAATAAAGTTGACAGTCTAACGGAAATCGAAACGAAAATCATGTCAAACCTCTTTGAGAAGGCTTTTGAAAATTTACAGGAAGCCTGGGAGACGATTGTCGAAATCGACCCGGTGATGACGGAATTCGAAGTGAATCCGCAGTTCTTACAGCTAGTTTCACCTAATGACACAGTAGTGGTCATTTCGTTGAATACCCAGATTGGTGAAACAAGCGGAATGATCAATATATGTATACCGCACGTCGTTTTAGAACCGATTATACCAAAGTTATCTGCTCATTACTGGATGGAAACTTCCCAAAAAGAAAGACTACCTGAGGAAATCAAGGTCTTGGAAATGCGTATCAGGAATTCAGACCTCCCAATCATTTCCGAACTTGGAACCACTGATATTACCATACAGGATTTTCTGCTTCTTGATGTAGGTGATGTTATCGATTTAAATCAGGCAATCGATCAACCTTTATTAATTAAAGTTGGAGGAATTCCAAAATATAGTGGGCAACCAGGCAAAGTAGGTAAAAAACATGCCATCCAGATTCTTGATATTTTGAAAGGGGGAGACGAAGATGGTAAGTGACGAAATGCTTTCACAAGACGAAATAGATGCCCTTTTAAAAGGTACAGACGATACAGATGAAGAGGTAAGCTCGCTTCCCATTGCTGATTATTTATCAGCAATGGAACTGGATGCACTCGGTGAAATCGGGAATATCTCTTTCGGAAGCTCAGCAACTGCATTATCTACCTTATTGAACCAAAAGGTGGATATCACGACTCCGACTGTTACCATCATTGAAAAGGGTAAGATAGCAGAGGAGTTTCCACAGCCATATGTGGCCATCCAAGTAAGGTATACGGAGGGTTTTTCCGGTATCAATATGCTTGTTATCAAGCAAAGTGATGCAGCCATCATCGCCGATTTGATGTTGGGTGGTGATGGATTAAGTCCTTCGGATATGCTAGGTGAAATCCAATTAAGCGCGGTCCAGGAAGCAATGAATCAAATGATGGGGTCCGCCGCTACGTCAATGTCGACCATTTTCAGCAAAAAGGTTGATATTTCTCCACCTAGCATAGATTTACTCAATTTTTTGAACGGCGAAGGCGAGGACGCCATCCCGAACGAAGATCTATTTGCAAAAATTTCGTTCCGGTTGCGCGTCGGTGATTTAATTGATTCCAGCATCATGCAGTTATTGCCTTTAGAGTTCGCTAAGGGATTGGTCGATGAACTATTGAATGGTACCGGAGATAGTGAACCTGCCGAAATTCCAAAGGAAATGGAACAGGTGGCCAAAAATCAGCCACAGAGCATTCCGACACAAGCGACTGTTCAATCACAGATGCCGATTACGAACCAATCAGCCCATGATCCATATGCACAAATGCCTTATCAGGCACAACAACAGACTTATCAAATGCCCAATGAACCTCAGCATTTTGGTTCACCAAGTGCATCCAATGGAAAGCCTGTAAATATCCAACCAGCTAGTTTCACAAGTTTTCAGCCTTATCAACTTCAAGAATCGGAAACGAAGAACCTAAGCATGCTGATGGACATTCCTCTTCAAGTAACGGTAGAGCTTGGCAGGACAAAGCGTTCGGTCAAGGAAATCCTGGAGTTATCATCCGGTTCTATCATTGAATTGGATAAACTGGCTGGGGAACCTGTTGATATTCTTGTAAACAGCCGGTTAATCGCAAAAGGTGAAGTTGTTGTCATTGATGAAAACTTTGGAGTTCGAGTTACTGATATTATGAGTCAGACCGACCGATTAAAAAAAATTAGATAAAATTTGGGGGAAGAAACAAAATGGCAAATAGAATATTAATTGTAGACGATGCAGCATTTATGAGAATGATGATCAAGGACATCCTTTCTAAAAATGGCTTTGAGATTGTCGGAGAAGCGGCAGATGGAGCCCAAGCAGTTGAGAAATATAAAGAAACGCACCCGGATCTTGTAACGATGGATATAACGATGCCTGAAATGGATGGAATTACCGCATTAAAGGAAATTAAAAAGGTAAATCCTCAAGCCAAGGTCATCATGTGCTCTGCAATGGGCCAACAAGCGATGGTCATTGATGCCATTCAAGCGGGAGCCAAAGATTTCATTGTAAAACCGTTCCAAGCGGATCGCGTATTGGAAGCCATAAATAAAGCACTAAGCTAACTAAGAGGGTGTCTTCATATTGTTTGCTTTAAAAAAATGGCTTCAAGTTTCATTAGCGCTAGTCATTGTGTTTTGCGGGGCCATTCAGGCCCATGCACAAGATCAGGATGACACAGTAAAGAATTTTTTTGAGCCAGAAAATTCAAAAACGGATAAAACCGATAAATCAAAAGAATCTCTTTCTACCAATTCCCAATCTACCGATGAAGCAACGAATCCTGAAAAAGTAGGAATTACTGGATGGGAGTTCCTCAGGATGATTCTTGCGACCATTTTTGTGGTCGTGCTGCTTTATATAGTTTTAAGATTTGTAGGAAAGAAAAGCAAAACGTATCAAAAAGCCAATTCGGTTGAGAATCTGGGAGGTACGAGTCTCGGGGCAAACCGCTCCGTACAGCTTGTAAAAGTCGGAGGAAGGATTCTAGTCGTAGGGGTTGGTGAAAACATCCAACTTTTAAAGGAAATAGATGATCCAAAAGAATATGAACAGCTGATAGAAGATTACAATGGGAAAATAGACCAGATGATCCAGCCAAGAGATCTTGTGGAAAAAATGAAAGGCAAATGGCTGAAAAAGGATGAAAATGAGACTAATAGTTTTTCCTCGGAGTTCAAAAATCAGCTCGAGAAAATGTCTAAAAGCAGGAAGAAGCTGTTAAAAGAACTTGATAGGAAAGGAAGAGACAAAGAATGAATGAGTTCATGGAGTTCTTTAACAACAGTGATCCCACTAGCGTCTCTACTTCCGTCAAGTTAGTTCTTTTGCTAACCGTTTTATCTCTTGCTCCGAGCATATTGATTTTAATGACGTGTTTTACGAGGATCATCATCGTACTCAGTTTTGTGAGGACTTCGCTGGCGACGCAACAGATGCCGCCGAACCAGGTACTGGTCGGCTTGGCTCTTTTCATGACTTTTTTCATCATGGCTCCCACTTTCCAGGAAGTGAATGAGAAGGCATTGACTCCTTTATTTAATGAAGAAATTGATTTGGAAGAGGCGTATGAGCAAGCAGCGATTCCTTTTAAGGAATTTATGAGCGCTCATACGAGACAGAAAGACCTGGCCTTATTTCTTGACTATGCCCAGGTAGAAAAGCCAAAAACGATACAGGATATCCCCTTGACTGCCTTTGTTCCAGCATTTGCAATCAGTGAAATTAAAACGGCCTTTCAAATAGGATTCATGATTTTCATTCCATTTTTAGTGATAGATATGGTCATTGCCAGCGTCCTGATGTCAATGGGGATGATGATGTTACCGCCGGTCATGATTTCCCTCCCATTCAAGATCCTTCTCTTCATTCTTGTTGATGGTTGGTATTTAGTAGTGAAGTCGTTATTACAGAGTTTTTAAGCAGGTGAGAAAAGATGAGTGCAGATTATGTGATTGATGTAGCAGAAAAAGGGATTTATATGGTGTTGATTATTGCGGGTCCGTTGATGTTGATAGCTCTTGTGGTCGGGTTATTAGTAAGTATCTTTCAGGCGACCACTCAGATTCAGGAGCAGACATTGGCCTTCGTTCCGAAAATTGTGGCTGTTTTATTGGCGCTTATTTTATTGGCCCCATGGATGCTCAGTCATCTATTATCATACGCCAATGATATATTCGGTAATTTGAATCGATTTGTAGGTTAGGGCATGGAGGAAATATTCCCTTACTTTCCTGCTTTTTTATTAATAGTAGTCAGGGTTACCACCTTTTTCGTGGCCATGCCGATTTTTTCGTATCGATCAATTCCGATACAGCACAGAATCGGGTTAGGGGTTTTCCTGGCTTGGATCATTTACTATACCATCGATGCCCCGGTTCTGGATTTGGATGTGACTTTTTATTTATTGATCATGAAGGAAGCACTTGTAGGACTTTTCATTGGGTTTGCTGCTTATATGATCTTGTCTGCGGTCCAAATTGCCGGTGGGTTAATCGATTTTCAACTGGGCTTTTCGATAGCAAATGTCATCGATCCACAAACAGGAGCACAAAGTCCCTTGATGGGACAATATTTATACACGATAGCCCTATTGTTTCTATTAAGCACCAATGGTCATCATTTACTACTGGATGGAATCTTTTATAGCTATCAATTTATCCCGATTGACCAATTGTTCGTCCCGTTCGGCGACCAAACAATAATTGAGTACTTGGCCAAGGCGTTTAGTAAAGCATTTATGATTGCCTTTCAAATGGCAATCCCAGTAGTGGGGAGCATATTTTTAGTGGATGTCACGCTTGGTATCCTAGCAAGGACCGTTCCTCAACTAAATGTTTTTGTTGTCGGCATCCCTGTGAAAATCATCGTGGGTTTAGCGATTGTCATCATAGTCATGGGAATGATGATGACGGTTGTGTCACAGTTATTTAACTTCATGCTCCTGACGATGCGTCAGTTAATGCAGCTGATCGGGGGCTTATGACAATGGAATGGATACAACTGGATTTACAGTTTTTCGCCGGTGAAAAAACGGAAAAGGCAACCCCAAAAAAACGTCAGGATTCAAAGAAAAAAGGGCAAGTTGCCAAAAGCCAGGATGTCAACACCTCAGTTAATTTAATAACTGTATTCTCAGTGTTGCTGTTGATGGGACCCTATATGTACAATCATTTACTCTCCCTTATGAAGAAATACCTACAGAACTTCACGATGGCTGATTTCAGTGAAGAGGGGATGCAAGTCATTTTGCTCGAAATTCTTGTAGAGATGGGACTTGTTCTGGGTCCTGTTTTTCTGGCAGCAGTGGTAGCAGGGATTTTGGCCAATGTGATGCAAATCGGTTTTATGTTTTCTACGGAATCAATTCAGTTCAAGCTCGAAAAGCTGGACCCCATTAAAGGGTTTAAACGAATTTTTTCCATGAGGGCAATTGTTGAATTATTGAAATCCATTCTTAAAATATCATTTGTTGGTTTTGTTGCTTTTTATGTACTTTGGAACCGTATGGAAGAGATCATGATTTTATCACAGATATCTGTGGCAGATGCAATGGCAACATTGGCGGATATTACGATTAAAGTAGGGTATTATGCTGCCGTGGCTTTATTGTTCATTGCACTATTGGACTATATGTATCAAAAATATGACTTTGAAAAAAACATCCGCATGTCTAAGCAAGATATTAAGGATGAATATAAAAATTCTGAAGGCGACCCGCTCATTAAATCTAAGATCAGGCAAAAGCAACGTCAGATGGCTGCCCAGAGAATGATGCAGGAAGTGCCGAATGCGGACGTTGTCATTACAAACCCCACGCATTTTGCCATTGCTCTAAAATATGATGAAAATGAAGCGGAAGCTCCCTTTGTCGTGGCGAAGGGTGTGGATTTTGTTGCTCAGAAGATTAAATATATCGCAAAAGAAAATGATGTCGTCATGGTGGAAAATCGGCCTTTGGCAAGATCGTTATATGATCAAGCCGAAGTGGGACAAGCGATACCGGAAGAGTTTTTTAAGGCAGTCGCTGAAATACTGGCCTTTGTATATAAAACGAAAGGCAAGCTTTAAAAGGTAGGTTGTTACCTGTTAGTTAGGAGAGAAAAACATGCGAGCAAGAGATTTGGTTGTTATATCGAGTGTCATCATGATTGTCGCCATGTTGGTCATACCATTACCAACTTGGTTATTAAGTATTTTACTTCTTTTAAATATATCTCTTGCGCTGTTGGTTCTATTGACTACGATGAATATGAAAGAGCCGCTTGAGTTTTCAATCTTTCCGTCGCTGCTCTTATTATTAACCCTTTTCAGACTTGGATTGAATGTGTCCACGACTCGTGCCATTTTGACGTATGGAGATGCTGGCGGTGTCGTTGAAACCTTTGGCTCCTTTGTGGTTGGAGGGAATGTGCTTGTCGGTTTAGTGGTATTTATAATCTTGGTCATCATCAATTTCATTGTCATCACGAAAGGGTCCGAAAGGGTATCTGAAGTAGCGGCAAGGTTTACGCTGGATGCGATGCCTGGGAAACAGATGGCCATTGACGCCGATTTGAACGCTGGGATGATCTCTGAAGGCGAAGCACGTACAAGGCGAGAAAAAATTAGCAACGAAGCCGATTTCTATGGATCCATGGACGGAGCGAGCAAGTTCGTAAAAGGTGATGCCATAGCAGGTATAATCATTGTCATCATCAACTTGATTTTTGGGATGATCATCGGTGTCATGCAATTGGACATGAGCTTTGGCGAATCAGCCGTCCATTTTTCGATGTTATCGGTGGGCGATGGAATCGTCAGCCAAGTGCCGGCATTACTGATTTCAACGGCTACAGGGATTGTCGTGACTCGTGCGGCTTCTAATGGCAATTTAGGCGCGGATATCGTTGAGCAGTTATTTCAATTTCCTAAAATGCTTTACTTGACTGCAGCAACAATTTTCCTCCTGGGATTATTCACCCCCATATCGGATATATTCACAATGCCGATTGCTGCTTTGTTGGTTCTGGGGGGATATGTCATTTCCAAAACACCACAACCTGATGAAAGTGAAATCCAGGAGATGGAAGAAGTATTGGAAACGGACGAGATGAAAAGTCCTGAAAGCGTCGTAAACCTTTTGAGTGTCGACCCCATAGAATTTGAGTTTGGCTATGGACTAATCCCCCTTGCCGATACGAATCAGGGAGGAGACCTTCTCGATCGGGTTGTCATGATCCGCAGACAGCTGGCAATCGAAATGGGTCTGATTATCCCAGTGGTTCGGATTCGGGATAATATCCAGTTGAATCCTAATGAGTATCGCTTGAAAATCAAGGGAAGTGAAATTGCCAACGGAGAATTACTTTTGAACCACTATTTAGCCATGAGTCCTGGCATAGAGGACGATACAATAGAAGGAATCGATACGGTTGAACCGTCATTCGGTCTGCCTGCTAAATGGATTACGGAAGACATGAAAGAGCATGCGGAAATGATGGGCTATACCGTGGTGGATCCTCCGAGTGTGGTTTCCACGCATTTAACGGAAGTTATCAAAGCTAATGCTCATGAACTTTTGGGCAGGCAGGAAACGAAACAATTAATCGATCATCTACGAGAAACATCGCCGATTCTCGTCGAGGAGGTCACCCCGAATCCATTATCGATTGGGGATGTCCAAAAGGTATTGGCAAAACTATTGAAAGAAAAAGTTTCGATAAGGAACTTACCAATCATTTTTGAAACGCTTGCTGATTATGGAAAGTTATCTACTGATACCGATTTGCTCACTGAATATGTAAGGCAGAATTTAGCGAGACAAATTACGAACTCCTTTATTTCAGGGGAAAACCGGATAAAAGTCATTACTTTATCGGGAAAAGTGGAGAAGGCGATTGCAGATGCGGTACAACAAACTGAACATGGTAACTTTTTATCGCTCGATCCTACTGTATCCCAGTCGATTCTAGAGGCGATTGCTAGTAAATTGGAGGAGCTGACTTTGATGGATCATCAACCGATTGTGCTTTGCTCCCCAGCTGTACGTATGTACGCTCGACAATTGACAGAACGTTATTTTCCCAATGTACCGATTCTTTCTTACAATGAACTCGAATCAAATGTAGAAGTACAAAGTGTAGGGGTGGTGAATATTGATTGAGGATAAAGAAATATATGGCACCTTCCATGTCTGAAGCCATGAAGCAGATACGACAAGAGTTAGGCAGTGAAGCGGTCATTTTAAGTTCGAAAGCGGTATACAAGGGTGGTTTTCTAGGGTTGTTCAAGAAAAGGAATATTGAAGTCATGGCCGCCATCGATCCCGTTTCACAGCCCTCCCAACCTGTAACTAAACAAAAAGAGAAAAAGCTGCCTGTAAAACCGGCACTTGAGAGTTCTATAGTGAAAATCAATGAACCGGCTGCACCAAAACAAAACAACCGGGGAGATGTTGAACTGTTAAAGGAAATTGAAGGGTTAAAAGGGATGATAAGAAATATACAAATCCCATCACACGCTCATTATCCGGAGAAATTACAACAGGTTTATGAGTATCTTATCGAACAGGATGTCAATACAGTTATCCGCTCACAAATCATGGACGAGCTCCTTGATAAATGGTTTGCTACTAAAGAGGATTCTACTGATGAAGAAATTAAAAACTGGCTAGAAGCATCTTTATGTAAACTAGTGGATCAGGTACCGAATGGAAGGCCCGGCCTACAGAAGAAATATATTAATATTGTAGGTCCGACAGGTGTTGGCAAGACAACAACTTTAGCCAAGGTAGCAGCAGAGACCATGCTGAAGCATGATAAGAAGGTAGCTTTCATTACAACCGACACGTATAGGATAGCTGCTATCGATCAGTTGAAGACATATGCAAAGATTCTAAACGTTCCAATCGAAGTGGCTTATAACTTGGAAGATTTCAAAAAAGCCACAGAACGCTTTTCTCATTATGATTATGTTTTTATCGATACAGCTGGAAGGAATTTTCGCAATCCGCAGTATGTTAAAGACCTAGGGGAAATCATCCACTTCACAGATGAGATGGAAACGTACTTAGTGCTTTCATTGACTTCGAAGCAAAAGGACATGGAAGATATTTATCGACAGTTCACGACGATTCCGATTAAGCAGGTCATTTTTACGAAAGCGGATGAAACGTCTACTTTTGGTTCGATCTTTAATTTTATTCACACTCATAAATTGGGGGTAGCTTATATAACAAATGGACAAAATGTGCCAGATGATATTGAAAAAGCAACTTCATCCAATTTATTGAAGATGGTTCTTGGAGCTAAAGATTATGAAAGATCAAGCTGAAAACCTAAGAAGGAGACTGGAATTGCAAAAAAACCATTCAATGGCCAAGACACTTGCCATCTTGAGTGGAAAAGGTGGAGTCGGTAAATCCAACTTTTCTTTGAACTTTGCCATTTCCTTGTCGAAACTGGGAAAAAAGGTATTGTTGTTCGATATGGATATTGGAATGGGTAATATAGATATCTTATTTGGGCAGCATTCTCCATATAGCATCGTTGATTTTTTTGAAGATGGTCTAAGCTTGAAAGAGATTATGACCACAGGACCGGAACAAATTTCCGTAATAACAGGTGGAACGGGGCTGACCCACCTTTTTACTTTAGATGAAGATAAATATGCACGTTTTACTGATGAATTTGGTTCTCTGCTAGAGAGTTATGATTATATATTGTTTGATATGGGGGCAGGTATCACACAGGATTCCGCAAAATTCCTTTTGTGTGTGGATGAGTTAATCATCATCACAACCCCAGAACCGACTTCTGTGATGGATGCTTACTCTACGATGAAATACATTCATTCAGTAAATGATGAGATTCCATTTTTTCTCGTTTGCAATAGAGTGTTCACGAAAAAGGAAGGGAAAGAAACGATGATCAGACTTCAAAATGCCCTGAGAAAATTCCTTGGAGCGGAGATGGTTTCACTTGGCTATCTCCCCGATGATAGGTCCGTTTCCAAAGCGGTTTCCAAGCAGATTCCTTTTATCCTTTCTTATCCTGATGCGGCTGTTTCCAAATCTCTAATCGAGGTTGTATCTAGATATGTAAATCATGGCTTAGGTGAAGAATCAATTATACAAAAAAGTAATTTCCTGCAAAATATGAAACGATATTTTCTTGGAAAGTAGGTTTCCTTATATGGAAAAGGTTAAAGTGTTGATAGTGGATGATTCCGCGTTTATGAGGAAGCTGATTTCTGAACTTTTAGCAGAAGATAATAGAATGGAAATCATTGGTACGGCCAGGAACGGTAAAGATGCTTTATTAAAAATAAAATCGCTGAAACCGGATGTCGTCACCTTGGATATTGAAATGCCGGTTATGGATGGATTAGAAGCGTTAAACCGGATTATGGAAGAATGTCCGACAGCAGTGGTCATGCTATCAAGCACGACGAAGGAAGGGACGGAAAGTACATGTATTGCCATGCAGAGTGGCGCCATTGACTTTATTGCTAAGCCTTCAGGGGCTATTTCACTGGATTTGCATAAAATTAAGGAAGAACTATGTGAGAAAGTTATGGCAGCCAGCCTTGCAAATGTTCACAAACTACAAAAAAGTGCGATAAATGTTGAAAGAAACCCATCATACTGGAAAAAATATAGTAAAATAGAATCAAAAGAAATTAACGATATTGATAATGATATGAAAAAATGGTTCCATGGCAATAAAAAGATTGTAGTTATTGGTACATCGACAGGAGGACCAAGGGCTTTGCAGACAGTATTGACGGGTCTCCCGGAAAATATCGATGCCCCTATTTTGATTGTCCAGCATATGCCTCCCAGCTTCACGAAATCCTTAGCCGATAGGCTCAATTCATTATCGAGGATACGGGTAAAGGAAGCGGAAGATGGGGAGTTGATTCAAAAAGGAGTAGCTTATATCGCTCCGGGGGGCTTCCATTTCAAAGTGAAAAAAGTTGGTTTGAGCCTTGCGGTAGAATTGGATCAATCCGAGCAGCGAAATGGGCACCGTCCTTCGGTGGATGTGCTTTTCGAATCAGTAAGTGAAATAGCGGAATTTGCAAAAATAGCTGTTGTCATGACTGGAATGGGTATGGATGGTTCAAGCGGACTTACCAAGTTGAAAAGAACTGGTCCCTTAAAGGCAATAGCAGAGTCACAGGAGACGTCAATTGTCTTTGGAATGCCAAAGGCGGCAATTGCTACCAATTTAATAGATAGCATAGAGGATGTAGATAAAATAGCAAAAGCCATAATTGGCTATTGCTAACATACGGGGGTGGAGATTGTATGGATATGAATCAGTATTTAGAGGTATTTATTGAAGAAAGTAAAGAACATCTTCAAACGTGTAGTGAACAGCTGTTGGTACTTGAGAAGAACCCGGAGGATCTTTCGATAGTCAATGAGATTTTTCGTTCCGCACATACTTTAAAAGGTATGTCGGCTACAATGGGCTATGAGGATTTAGCTAATTTGACCCATAAAATGGAAAATGTTCTAGACGCGATCCGGAACAGCAAAATTATCCTAACTCCTGAACTGTTCGACGTAATATTCTTGGCGGTGGATGACCTAGAAGCAATTGTCATGTCGATTGCTGAAGGCGGAGATGGCAAACGTGATGTGACGAACGTGGTGCAAAAATTGCAACAAATCGAAAAAGGTGAATCACTGGTTATCCCTACAATTAATGAAACGGCAGCAGCATCTCCCGTTCTAGAAACAATGGAACAAGCAACGATGGGCGAATATGACGAATTCGAAATGACTGTTTTGCAGCAATCCAAGGAACAAGGATTTAAAAGCTATGAAATTTCAATCAGCTTACGTGACGACTGCCTTTTAAAAGCTGCAAGAGTGTTTATGGTGTTTGAAGTTCTTGAAAAGTCAGGTGAGGTGATAAAATCGAATCCACCCGCTGAACTTTTGGAGGAAGAACAATTTGATCAGAAATTCACGGTTACATTGGTGACCAATGAATCGATTGAAGAGACCAAGAAAAAAATCATGAAGGTTTCAGAAGTGGATGTCGTCGAAATAACAGCCCTAAATCTGGAAGAACTACGTCATGCTGCAAATATTAAAGAGGAAAAAAAAGCGGCCGATAAAAAGCCTCAGGAAGGTACGGACCAGTCACCTTCAATCAATGAGGCTAAAGAAACAAAAAAAGCGGTCAAGCATGCTCCAAGCAAGACCATTCGGGTAAATATCGAGCGGCTAGATATATTAATGAACTTATTTGAAGAACTAGTTATCGATAGAGGAAGGTTAGATCAAATTTCAAGCGATTTGGATAACCAGGAACTGCACGAAACTGTGGAAAGAATGTCTCGCGTAACAAGCGATTTGCAAACGATTGTGTTGAACATGCGCATGGTTCCTGTCGAAACGGTATTCAACCGTTTTCCGAAAATGGTACGCCAATTAGCGAGGGATTTAAATAAAAAGGTAGATTTAGAGATTATCGGCGCTGAAACTGAATTGGACCGAACGGTCATTGATGAAATTGGCGACCCACTCGTTCATTTATTAAGAAACGCGATGGATCATGGAGTGGAGACACCTGAAAAGCGTCTTTCTAAGGGGAAAAATGAAGTAGGGAAGATTCTATTAAAGGCCTATCATAGCGGTAACCATGTGTTCATTGAAATTGAAGATGATGGAGCTGGTATTAATAAAGAACGGGTTTTAAGTAAAGCCCTTTCCAATGGAATACTAACGAAGGAGACCGCCGCAACACTATCGGATAAGCAAATTTATGAATTGATTTTCGCTTCAGGTTTCTCCACAGCCGATACCATTTCGGATGTATCTGGCCGTGGCGTAGGTTTGGATGTCGTGAAGAACACAATAGAATCACTGGGCGGATCGGTAACAATCGACTCTAAGGAGAATGAAGGGTCCATTTTTCTCATACAACTTCCTTTGACGTTATCTATCATTTCCGTCATGTTAGTTGAAATTCAACAGGAGAAATATGCAATCCCTCTTTCTTCTATTATAGAGACAGCCATTATAAGAAAAGAAGATATTATGAATGCCCATAATCAACAAGTGATCGACTTTAGAGGAAAAGTGCTGCCACTCCTGTTCCTAAAGGACATTTTTGAAGTGCCCGTACAAAACGAAGAAGAAGAGTTTCTTTCAATCGTTATAGTCAGGAAAGGCGAAAAAATGGCGGGACTTGTAGTGGATTCCTTTATAGGGCAACTTGAAATCGTCTTGAAGTCATTAGGTAATTATTTATCGACTGCATTTGCTATATCTGGAGCTACTATTTTAGGCGATGGTCAAGTAGCCTTGATTGTCGATTGCAATGCATTGATTCACTGACCATTTTAATATATAGATTCGCTACAATCCTTCCTACCATTTGATTACTGGAGACCCTTTGGAAACAAGGGTCAATGGATGAACAGTAGATATGGTTGAGGGGTAAAAAGAGGAGGGTAATTGAATGTCGACCACAAGTCCTGTTCAAGATATAAAAGTAATCGTGTTTCAAATCAAAGACAAAGAATATGCGATTCCGGTGGATAAAGTAAGTGGAATAGAAAAGCTTTTGCATATAACAAGGGTGCCCAAGGCCGTTCCATTTGTTAAAGGTGTGATTAATTTAAGGGGTGTGATTACCCCCATTATTGATTTAAGAGTCCGTTTCGGTTTTGAAGAGGTTGAATATAACGATTCAACGAGGATCATCATTGTTGTCCTTGATGACATCGAAGTAGGGTTGATTGTCGATTCAGCCAATGATGTGCTTGACATTCCTGTCGAGAGCATTGAGCCTCAGCCGGAAGTTGTCGGTCATTTAGCTTCTGAATATATCAGCGGTGTCGCAAAAATTGAAAAACGTTTGCTTGTATTGGTGAATTTGGAGAAGGCCTTAAGTCTCGAAGCAAATGAAATCGTGAGAAAAGAAGGATAAAGGGATGTCATTTATTGATAAAATCAACCCCATCCACCTTGATATCCTCAAAGAAATTGGGAATATTGGGGCGGGACATGCTGCTACTGCACTCTCTGCCATTCTTAATAAAAAAATAGATATGAATGTTCCTAATGTCCGGGTAGTTTCCTTTGATGAAATGATGGAATTGGCAGGGGGAGCAGAACATGTTGTGGCTAGTGTCTTTTTGCGAATTGAAGGAGATGCCACTGGAAGCATGATTTTTATCCTTTCATTACCTGTAGCTGAATATTTCATTCAACAGATGATAGGGGATGAAACCTTCTCCATTGATAAACCACAGCATTCTGAATTAGCTCTTTCTTGTCTACAGGAATTAGGGAATATCTTGTCGGGATCCTATCTTTCTTCTTTATCGGATTTTACTAAGTTGAATATATATCCATCGGTTCCTTCATTGAATATCGATATGGTGGGAGCAACTATCAGTTATGGATTACTGGAATTATCACAAGTAAGTGATTCTGCTATTGTGATAGATACCGTCCTAGCGCAGAATGAGAGGTTTGCTGAATCTATCAATGGCCATTTCTTTTTACTGCCCGATCCTGATTCCTTTGATACTATTTTTGCTGCCCTGGGAGTGACAATAAATGGTTGAATTATTGCAATTCCAAGTTGTTAAAGTGGGGATAGCGGATATGAATACTGTAAAACCTCCTTGTTCGATTCGCACTTCAGGGCTTGGTTCATGCGTAGGGGTCGTCATTTATGATGAGAAAAGAGAGATTGCCGGTTTGGCGCATGTCATGTTGCCGGATTCTTCACTTGCTAAGTCTGGTCAGATTAATCGGGCCAAGTTTGCCGATACAGCCGTAAAGGAATTGGTGAATCGTCTGGTGAAGGAAGGAGCAAGGCCTGCTTTCTTAAAAGCAAAGCTGGCTGGAGGTGCACAAATGTTTCAATTTGCCTCTGGGGGGGATTTAATGAGAATAGGACCCCGAAATGTTGAAGCTGTCCGGAAAGAATTGGCTGATTTACGAATACAGGTCGTTTCGGAGGACGTCGGCGGGAACAGTGGTAGGACGATAGAATTCAATGTGACAAAGTGCATGCTTAATATCCGGACAGTAAATAAAGGGACTAGAAATATTTAATTGGGAAGATGAAATTTGCGCAGCCGGAAAGTGACGGGAACACTGCAATCAAAATATTGTTGCACCTAGAGCCTTCGAGGACCGTTTTGATTACAAAACGTAAACAATGTTAGGAGGAAATCCCATGTCTCAACTGACTATCGAAGAAGAACAGTTATGCTGGAAAAATTGGGTCGATTGCAGGGACCCGCAAGCAGGGGACGTTTTGGTGAAGAAATATGTTCCGCTTGTATCTTACCATGTCCAACGTATTTCAGTCAGCCTTCCTAGGAATGTCAGTCGTGATGACATTAGGAGCTTAGGGATGATGGGCTTATTTGATGCCTTGGAGCGCTTTGATCCAAAGCGTGATCTGAAATTTGACACATATGCTTCATTCCGGATCCGTGGGGCCATATTGGATGGTTTAAGGAAAGAGGATTGGCTACCGCGGAGTGCGAGGGATAAAGCGAAAAAAATCGATTCAGCTATTGAAAAATTGGAACAAAAATATATGCGGAACCTTACACCAAAGGAAATTGCATTTGAATTAAATATTCCGGAAGATGAAGTATATGCTGCACTTAACGAGCATTTCTTTGCCAATGTTTTATCCATGGATGAAAATCCTCAAGAACAGGATGACAAAGAAAAAACGAATTTCCATATTAAAGATGATAAAGCAGACCTGCCTGAAGAGAATGTTCTAAGACAAGAATTGTATGCAGAGCTAGCAAAGGTCATAGAAACACTAAATGAGAAAGAACAGTTGGTATTGCAACTTTTTTATAAAGAAGAACTTACGCTGACGGAAATTGGACAAGTGATGAGTCTTTCCACATCAAGAATATCGCAAATTCACTCAAGGGCGATATTTAAACTTAGACATGCTATGCAGGATAAAAAAAGTTAACCCATATTTTTATTTAGTGTCATGCTTCGAGGCATGCTCTATGAGAAATGCATGGATTTATCATTTTGGATAGACCATTCCGAACATTTTGAATCCATGGGAAGAACATGTGTAACACAGGCAGTTATACAGAAGAATCACTATAGAAATATAGGGGTGGATGGCTGTGAGTTTAAAAGCAATCGAGATGCAAATTGCCCTTCCAAGAACCCAAGATGCCGGAAAGATCCAAGAACAACTTTTACAAAAAAATCTAATCCAACAGGATCATGCCACCCATCAAGGAAGAAAAGAAGAGGAACGAAAACAAACGACTGTAATGGGCGAGGAACAAAAGCTCCCAGCTCATTTTTATGAAAAGGAAGGCAGCGCGGATAAGGGTCCGTTTTTTAAACAGCGTAGGAAGAAAGACAATACGAGACAAACAACAGAGAATATAGATCCCCATCCCTATAAAGGAAAGAGTATCGACTATTCCGGTTAAGAGGAGGCACCATGTCAGTATTTTTTATGTTACTCCTTTTTAGTCTAAATATTTTCACGATTTTCACCGTTATTCTTTTGTATCTTAGACAAAATCGATTAAGTAAGCTAGAAAAGGAACAAAAAGCCACCATAATTGAAATGGAAGAACTACTAACAGGCTATCTAATGGAAATGAAGGAAGATAACGAAGCCTTGATAAAAGCTTTTACACAAACTGACGTCTTACCTAATGAGAAAAAGATAGAAGAGTCAGTAATAGTAAAAACAAGGCCACCTATAGAAAAGGAAGCAGAACTAGAAAAGGAATCATTCCCTGACTATAAAGAACCAAGTTTTAACGGGAAGAAATTGCAGGCTGCTAATGCTTATATGAACCAGACTGGAATAGAAGAAGAATTCAAGCCAGCCAATGAAGTGAAGGACAAGCTCGAACTTTCGGCAGAGGCCTCCATTTTAACCAAACAAGAGGCACGCGTGGAAAAAGATTTTTCAGCCATGCTACAGGATTCTTTAGAAGAATTATCATTAAATGAACAGGTAGACTATTTAGTGGAGCAAGGTCTTTCAATTGAAGATATCGCCAAAAAATTAAATAGGGGTCAAACGGAAATTGAGCTTTTATTAAAGTTCCGTATGGATAGATAAATAATGCTTGATTGTATCACCTGAGTATGATATATTATGAAATGGTGTTAATACACACGCCCGTGATTCTAGCAGATGGTGCTGTTTATACAGTTTCTGTATGAAAATGATCGGAGCGGAGGAAAAACAAAACCATTTAGGAGGAACTAAAATGTCAGTCATTTCTATGAAACAATTGCTTGAAGCTGGTGTGCATTTCGGACACCAAACACGTCGCTGGAACCCTAAGATGAAGAAATATATCTTCACTGAGCGTAACGGCATCTACATCATCGACCTTCAAAAAACAGTTAAAAAGGTTGAAGAAGCTTATAACTTCGTTAAAGAACTAGCTGCTAACGGTGGAACTGTTCTTTTCGTTGGTACTAAAAAACAAGCTCAAGAATCAGTTAAAGAAGAAGCTATCCGCTCTGGTATGTACTATGTAAACCAACGTTGGTTAGGTGGAACTTTAACAAACTTTGAAACAATCCAAAAACGTATTAATCGTCTTAAAGATATCGAAAAAATGGACGCTAACGGAACTTTCGAAGTGCTTCCTAAAAAAGAAGTAATCCAACTTAAAAAAGAATGGGATCGCTTAGAAAAATTCTTAGGCGGTATTAAAGATATGAAGACTCTTCCAGATGCGATCTTCGTTATCGACCCTCGCAAAGAGCGTATTGCTGTTGCGGAAGCACACAAATTAAACATTCCACTTGTTGGTATCGTTGATACAAACTGTGATCCGGACGAAATCGACGTAGTTATTCCTGCGAATGACGATGCAATCCGTGCTGTTAAATTATTAACAGGTAAAATGGCAGATGCTATCTTAGAAGCTAAACAAGGCGAAGAAACAGCAACTGAAACAACTACTGCTTAATAGTTGACAGAACTGCTTAACTAGTGAGAAAAAAGGTGATAAGAGGATAATGCCTTTTATCCCTTTTTTTTGCACTAAATAAGCATACATAAATCCCGTGCCTTATCACGGCTGATTTTTGAAACTGGAGAGAACCGAGCTTATTTGTCATAACGTTGACCAATAAATATTTTTTGTAAAAATTTGCTGCGATTTGTTGTATTTGTTGTTGAAAACAAGTATTATCTAGCAAAATGGGTAAAGACTGAATAAACCGCACTTAATTTGAGGAGGATTTATATTATGGCAATCACTGCACAATTAGTTAAAGAATTGCGTGAAAAAACTGGCGCTGGCATGATGGACTGCAAAAAAGCACTTGTACAAACTGAAGGAAATATGGATAAAGCGATTGACTTCCTTCGCGAAAAAGGAATTGCAAAAGCTGCCAATAAAGGCGACCGTATCGCTGCTGAAGGGTTAACTTCTATCGTAGTAGACGGAAACCAAGCAGTAATCCTTGAAGTGAACTCAGAAACTGATTTCGTTGCTAAAAACGAAGGTTTCCAAACTCTTGTTAAAGAATTGGCTTCATTCTTATTGGCTAACAAGCCTGAAACTGTAGAAGCTGCTCTTGAGCAAACAATGGAAAACGGTGTGAAAGTTGCTGATCATATCAATGCAGCAGTAGCTAAAATTGGTGAAAAATTAACTCTTCGCCGTTTCCAAGTCGTTACAAAAACAGACAGCGATGCTTTCGGCGCTTACCTACACATGGGTGGACGTATCAGCGTACTTACAGTTCTTGAAGGTACAACTGATGCTGAAGCAGCTAAAGGTGTTTCTATGCACATCGCAGCTCTTAACCCAAAATATGTTTCTCGTGACCAAGTAGACGCTACTGAGCTAGAGCACGAACGTGAAGTTCTTACTCAACAAGCCCTAAACGAAGGCAAGCCAGAAAAAATCGTTGCTAAAATGGTTGAAGGACGTATCAACAAATTCTACGAAGAAATCTGTGTAAACGAACAAGCTTTCGTTAAAAACCCAGATCAAAAAGTAGGACAATTCGTTGAAGCACTAGGCGGAAAAATCCTTTCATTCGTACGTTACGAAGTAGGGGAAGGTCTTGAAAAACGTCAAGAAAACTTTGCTGAAGAAGTAATGAACCAAGTTAAAAAGGACTAATTGATTGTAAGAAAATGGTTAAATAGGGAACACTATAGTGTTCCCTATTTTTTAAAATGTCCTGAATTTTTGATTAATGCAAGAATGAGCATGATGGACGAACAAAAAGATTACATAGTTGGAGGTTCTCATGGCTAAATATAAACGTGTCGTATTGAAACTCAGTGGTGAAGCATTGGCTGGAGACGAGGGTTTCGGAATTAATCCTGCAGTTATAAAGTCGATTGCAGAACAAGTAAAAGAAGTAGCTGAATTGGATGTAGAAGTAGCTGTGGTTGTCGGTGGCGGAAACATATGGCGCGGGAAAATCGGTAGTGAAATGGGCATGGACCGTGCAAATGCCGATTATATGGGCATGCTCGCTACAGTCATGAATTCATTGGCGTTACAAGATAGCCTCGAGCAGCTTGGGATTGAAACGCGCGTCCAAACGTCCATTGAGATGAGACAAGTGGCAGAACCATATATTAGACGACGTGCAATTAGACACCTGGAGAAAAAGAGAGTAGTCATTTTTGCAGCAGGAACAGGAAACCCATATTTCTCAACGGATACGACTGCCGCATTACGTGCAGCTGAAATTGAAGCGGATGTCATCTTGATGGCGAAGAACAATGTGGATGGCGTATACAATGCTGATCCTGTTAAAGACAAAAATGCAGTGAAGTATGATGAGCTTTCATATCTTGATGTGATAAAAGACGGATTACAAGTCATGGATTCTACTGCGTCCTCGCTATGTATGGACAATGATATTCCATTGATTGTCTTCTCTATTATGGAAAAAGGTAATATTAAGCGCGCTGTATTAGGCGAAACGCTTGGAACTATTGTAAGGGGGAAATAAAAGATGCCGAAACAAGTTATTTCGAATGCGAAAACGAAAATGGAAAAAGCCATTAGCGCTTACACACGTGAATTAGCCAGCATCCGTGCCGGAAGAGCAAATGCCTCATTGCTTGATAGAATCTCAATTGATTATTACGGATCCCAAACACCTATCAATCAAATGGCGGGCATTTCTGTACCAGAAGCAAGACTTTTAGTCATCCAGCCTTATGACAAAACGATTTTGGGCGAGATTGAAAAAGCAATTTTGAAATCGGATTTAGGATTAAATCCTTCTAATGATGGTTCTATAATCAGGATTGCCATTCCTGCGTTAACAGAAGAACGTAGGAAAGAACTTGTCAAGGTCGTTAAGAAAGAAGCCGAAGAAGCAAAAATCGCGGTTCGTAACGTTCGCCGTGATGCTAACGATGAGTTGAAAAAGCTTGAGAAAAATGGCGATATCACAGAAGATGACTTGCGCGGTTATGCAGATGACATTCAAAAGATGACGGATGGCAACATCTCAAAAATCGATGATATTACAAAAGATAAAGAAAAAGAAATTCTAGAAGTCTAATCCCTTCTAAAAGCATTGAATAAAAGGGCCGAATCCATTGTGGTCATGTCTTTGATCTAACATATAGGTGTGTTAAAAAGAGAAAACTGTTATAATAAGGTTTCTCCGATTATGATTACGCCTGAGTTAGTAAGAGCTTGAAAATGATGGAGGAGGTCCTTTTTGCCTTTTCTTCTTGAAAGGATATGCATTATTTATTTCTGGCCAACTTCTAATGAAGATAATATTTTCATAATAATAATATGAGAACAAGTTTTTTTTTGATATTATAATATAGATTCTGTTCTTATTTAGAATCCAAAAAATATACATAGTGCACGTAAATATTGCCTTTGTAGAGATAAGTACAACCTAATGGGGGACTAACATATGTATTCACTATGGAAGCGTTTCGTTAAAAAAGATGCTTCTTCCGATGTAGCAAGTAGGATCCAGCATATTAAGGAGTCTAATGTTCCTCAACATATTGCCATTATTATGGATGGAAACGGCCGATGGGCTAAAAAACGTGCGCTGCCACGTGTGGCAGGCCACCATGAAGGAATGAAAACCGTTCGAAAAATAACAAAGATTTCTAATGAGTTGGGAATAAAAACGTTGACCGTTTATGCGTTCTCCACAGAAAATTGGAAACGTCCGAAAAGTGAAGTCGATTTTTTAATGAAACTTCCACAGGAATTCCTAGGCACCTTTTTGCCAGAGCTTATAGCTGAAAATGTAAGGGTGGAGATGATGGGAGACTTATCGTTAATCCCGTCACATACTCAGAAAGCAGTTAAACAAGCGATGGAGGATACGAAAAATAATAACGGGATGATTTTGAACTTTGCCCTTAATTATGGAAGCCGTGGAGAAATAGTTGCGGCGGTCAACAGCATCATACATGATGTGAAAAATGGTATAATAAAGGAAAATGTTTCTGAGGAAATAGTATCAAGCTACTTAATGACACAACATTTGCTCGATCCGGATTTGTTGATCCGTACAAGCGGCGAAAAAAGGTTAAGCAACTTCATGCTTTGGCAGTCAGCGTATACCGAGCTATGGTTTACGGATGTGTTATGGCCGGACTTTAGTGAAGGTCATTTACTACAGGCTGTCGAGGAGTATCAAAAACGTTCACGCAGGTTCGGTGGCGTTTAATGTAGAAGGCGAGGAAATAGGAATAATGAAACAGAGAATTATTACGGCAGTCATCGCTGCCGCCATCTTCATTCCAATCGTGATGATAGGGAAGCTTCCCTTTTTATTGGTAATCTACCTTCTAGCATCTATCGGTTTGTATGAATTGATGAAAATGAAAAAGATGCGTGTATTCTCCTTTGAGGCGATTCTTTCACATGTTTTACTTTGGATATTATTACTGCCGAATGAATATAGCACGTTTTTAACTGAAAATAATTATGACAAAGTACAGATTTTCTTAATCGGCGTTTTAGTGCTATTGCTTTATACGGTCCTTTCGAAAAATATGTTCACTTTCGATGATGCAGGATTTTTGGTCATTACGATTCTTTACTTAGGCATCGGCTTTTACTATTTCTTTGAAACACGTGACAATGAATCTCTAGGTCTAGTCTATATCCTTCTTACTTTATTTACGATATGGGCAACCGATTCAGGAGCATACTTCATTGGAAAAGCAATCGGTAAGAGGAAGTTATGGCCTGAAATCAGTCCTAATAAAACAGTCGAGGGATTTTTGGGAGGCGTAGTTTCCGCGTTAGTCGTAGGTGTGCTTTTTTACGTATTTTCATCCCTTGACTATTCGATATGGCAATTGTTGTTGATATCGTTAATCATAGCAATCTTCGGCCAACTGGGAGACCTTGTTCAATCGGCTTATAAACGTCATTATGGCGTAAAGGATTCAGGAAAGATCCTACCTGGTCATGGCGGGATTTTAGACAGGCTGGATAGTTTAATATTTATTTTACCAATCTTACATTTATTGCATGTATTATAATTAAAAAGGTAAGGTTATATGAATTAGGAGATGAACGGATTTGAAGTATATCAGCCTTCTGGGTGCAACAGGTTCGATAGGCAAGCAAACGGCGGATGTGGTCAGGGCCCATCCCGATCAATTTAAGATAGTGGCACTTTCGGCCGGAAAGAATATTGCTTTGGTCAGAACCTATATAAAAGAGTTTGAACCAGAACTAGTTTCCGTACAGACAAAAGAAGATTATGAGGTTTTGAAAAGCGAGTTCTCTAACCGGAAAGATATTGAGTTCATGTATGGCGATGAGGGAATAACGGCAGTGGCTGTGTATAATCAAGCAACAGTCTTAGTGAATGCGGTCATCGGCAGCGTAGGACTTTATCCGACTTTGCAAGCGATTAAAGCCGGTAAGGATATTGCGATTGCCAATAAGGAGACTTTGGTAACAGCGGGCCATTTAGTCATTGATGAAGCGAAAAAAGCCGGGGTAAGGCTGCTTCCGGTCGATAGTGAGCATTCAGCAATTTTTCAAGCACTTCAGGGTGAACAAGAAAAAAATATCGAGCGCTTAGTCATTACTGCCTCTGGTGGAAGTTTCCGTGATCGAACCCGTGAAGAGCTAAAAGGCGTCACGGTAGAAGAGGCTTTAAACCATCCAAACTGGTCTATGGGGGCTAAAATCACCATCGATTCAGCATCCATGATGAACAAGGGATTGGAAGTAATCGAGGCACACTGGTTGTTTGATCTTCCATACGAAAAGATTGACGTGCTTCTCCATAGGGAGAGCATTATCCACTCAATGGTGGAATTTCATGATTCCAGTGTGATGGCACAGTTAGGTACACCTGATATGCGTGTACCCATCCAATTTGCCCTTACATATCCAGATCGACTGCCTCTTGTAGGACGGAAGCGTTTGAATTTGGCTGAAGCGGGAAAACTCCACTTTAGTGAAATGGACTTCACTCGATATCCTTGTTTGCAATTCGCTTACAAAGCAGGTAAAATGGGCGGCACGATGACAACGGTGTTGAATGCTGCAAATGAAGCTGCAGTAGCTGCATTTTTATCTGGAAAAGTTTCTTTCCTAGAAATTGAAACCCTGATAGAAAGAGCGCTTAACAAACATTCTGTCATAGCGAGTCCTGACTTAGAAACGATCCAGGAAGTCGATAAAATGACAAGGAAGTTTATAGAATCCTTAGTGAAAGATAGGTGACCAGAACATGCAGACTCTAGAAACGCTTATAGCGTTCATTATCATTTTTGGCGCTCTTGTTTTTTTCCATGAGCTTGGACACTTAGTATTTGCGAAGCGTGCTGGAATTCTATGCCGCGAATTTGCAATCGGATTTGGACCAAAAGTATTCACATATAAAAAGAAGGAAACGGTCTATACGATACGTCTTCTTCCTCTAGGTGGATACGTTCGAATGGCCGGAGAAGATGCGGAAAATATTGAATTGAAACCTGGTTACCGTGTGGGATTGATGTTTGATGAAGAAGAAACCGTCACGAAAATCATCTTGAACAACAAAGACAAATACCCGGATATTCGGCTTGTCGAAGTGGAAGTGATAGATTTAGATCATAAACTGATACTTACGGGATATGAAGAGGGAGAAGAAGACACGTTAAAAACGTTTTCGATCCATAAGGAAGCCGTAATCGTTGAAAATGGGGTCGAGAACCAAATTGCCCCTTATGATCGCCAGTTTGCATCTAAATCTCTTGGACACCGCTTTTTAACAATCTTAGCGGGCCCAGCAATGAACTTTGTTCTAGCTTTTGTTATTTTTACATTGATTGGTTTATTTCAAGGCGTCGTGGTGGACGAAGCCAAACTGGGTGAATTAACTAAGGACGGTGCAGCCGTTACTTCTGGACTTAAATCCGGGGATGCCATTCAATCGATTGAAGGTACGGAAGTCACAACCTGGGAAGATGTACAGGCGAGTATCCAAAAAAGTCCCGGTAAAGAAATCGAATTCGTTGTATATAGGGACGGTAAAACGTTAGAAGTTCCAGTTACTCCTCAGGAAGTCGAGAGGGAAGGTCAGAAAATTGGAATCATCGGGGTATACCCTCCCGTTGAAAAAGCTCCACTAAAAGCCATTCAATATGGTGCGACGGAGACGTATTTTTGGACGAAACAGATTTTCATCATTCTGGGTGACCTAGTAACGGGTGGCTTTACGATTGACAGTCTATCTGGTCCAGTAGGTATATATAAATCGACTGAGGAAGTCGCAAAACAGGGCTTGTTCACGTTGATGAAATGGGCTGGGTTGCTCAGCATAAATTTAGGAATCATGAATCTTTTACCGTTACCTGCTTTGGACGGCGGACGATTATTATTCTTCGTGGTTGAGTTCTTAAGAGGAAAACCAATTGATCGCCAAAAAGAAGGAATGGTGCATTTCATCGGATTTGCTTTGCTGATGTTGTTAATGATCGTCGTGACATGGAATGACATCCAGAGATTCTTCCTATAAGCTGATATGAATGAAACCAAACAAGCCAGCAGAACTATCTGTTGGCTGTTTGAATCTACTTGTAACTTTTTGAAGAGTTTGGGCAAAATAGTTTGTTTTATCGGGAATTCGTAAGTATAATCGAAAAAGAGCGAATGAAATCAACTTAATTTAAATCAATCAGACAATAATAATGTAATTTTGTATTACATGACCCGTAAATTTCCGTATGGAAGTTTAAAGGAAATATTGAAGAGGTGTAGATATGAAACAAAGTATGACGTTAATCCCTACATTGAGGGAAGTCCCTGCAGATGCAGAAATTAAAAGCCACCAGCTTTTGTTGCGAGCAGGATTCATGAGACAGAATTCAAGTGGCGTTTACAGTTTTATGCCGCTTGGTAATAAAGTGCTTCAAAAGGTTGAAGCGATTGTTCGGGAAGAAATGGACAATGCAGGTGCCGTAGAATTATTGATGCCAGCCCTTCAACAAGCGGAATTTTGGCAGGAATCCGGTCGTTGGTATACATATGGACCCGAATTAATGCGATTAAAAGACCGTAACAACCGTGAATTTGCCCTTGGAGCTACACATGAAGAGGTCGTTACAAGCTTGGTCCGTGACGAAGTGAAGTCATACAAGCGTTTGCCATTGACGGTTTATCAAATCCAAACGAAGTTCCGTGATGAAAAAAGACCTCGTTTTGGTTTATTGCGCGGACGCGAATTCATCATGAAGGATGCTTACTCATTCCATGCAAATCAAGAAAGTCTTGATGCTGTATATGAAAAACTTTATGCGGCCTATTCAAATGTATTTAGCCGTTGTGGCCTTGATTTCCGTGCAGTCATCGCCGATTCAGGAGCGATGGGTGGAAAGGATACACATGAATTCATGGTGCTTTCTGAAATTGGAGAAGACACGATTGCCTATTCAGATACATCCGATTATGCGGCGAATATTGAAATGGCGCCTGTAGCGGTAAAATATGAAAAAAATTCCGAAGAGCAGGGAACACTTGATAAAGTTCATACTCCTGGACAGAAATCAATTGATGATGTAGCTTCATTTTTAAAAACCGATGCTTCAAAATTGATCAAGTCCTTGTTATTTAAAGTGGATGAAAAATATGTACTCGTCTTGGTACGAGGAGATCATGAAGTGAATGATATCAAAGTAAAAAACTTCTACAATGCTGAAGTCGTGGAGTTAGTGGACCCTAACGAAACGAAAGAAGTCTTAGGTTGTGCGGTAGGTTCTCTTGGACCAATCAATATTGCCTCAAGCGTAGAAGTCATCGCCGATTTGGCCATTGAAGCAATGGTTAATGGAGTATGCGGCGCTAATGAGGAAGATTATCATTTTGTGAATGTAAACCCTGACCGTGATTTTAAGGTGGAAAGTTTTATCGATCTTCGTTTTATCCAAGAGGGAGATCCATCACCGGATGGCAACGGAATAATCAAGTTTGCTAAAGGAATTGAAGTCGGTCACGTATTCAAGCTTGGGACTAAATATTCCGAAGCGATGAACGCGACGTTCCTAGATGAAAACGGCCGTTCGCAACCGATGATCATGGGTTGTTACGGTATTGGTGTATCTCGTACACTTGCAGCTGTCGCTGAGCAATTCAATGATGAGAAAGGTTTAGTATGGCCGGTGAATTTGGCTCCGTTCCAGGTCCATTTGATTCCGGTTAACATGAAGGATCAATCTCAAGCTGAACTTGCAGAAAAACTATATGCTGAACTTAAAAAACAAGGCATGGATGTCTTGTTGGATGACCGTCATGAACGTGCCGGAGTGAAATTTGCCGATTCTGACTTGATTGGACTTCCTGTCCGCGTAACGGTCGGTAAAAAAGCTTCCGAAGGCATCGTGGAAGTGAAGATCCGTAAAACAGGTGAAGTGCTTGAACTGGAAACATCGGAACTTGCACAGAAGTTACATGAATTATTGGGATAAAGCAGTAAAATCATAGCTTGATTTGGCATCATTCATTTGGATGATGCCTTTCCTTTTCCCTATAATTAGATGTCCGTGAACTGCATCTAGTATGTTATAATAACCACTGTTATTAGAATGAAACTGATGAATAATATCTTTAGATAGTAGATAAAGGGGAGAGAGGAAATGGATCAAAATCCAAACAGCGGTAGAGAGAGATTTCAACTCTTGCTCCAGCAATTGGGCTTGACTGAGGATGCCTTTGTGAATTTTTTCATCGGTGCCGAAATTGATAAACTTTCCATAGAGAGAGAGTCCCAAAAATGGCATTTTGCCTTTAATATACCTGCGTTAATTCCATGCAGTGTTCATACAAGATTTTCAAATCATTTAACTAGTACTTTTGCCCATATTGCCAAGGTTACATTCACCATGAATGTTGCCAATCCGATAGTGACGGAGGAATTGGTCAAAGAATACTGGAAAAATTGCATAAGTGAACTACAAGGCATATCGCCAGCACTTTTATCACTCTTAAATGAGCAAGAACCCAAAGTGACAGGGTATAAGCTCGTGGTCAATGCACGTAATGGTGCGGAAGCTGGACAGTTAAAACAGAAATACTCCGGTCTCATTTCGAATATTTATCAAACGTATGGTTTCCCTCCATTAACTCTTGAAGCAGAAGTGAACGAAAATGTTTCGGAAACTGATTACAAGAAGTTTTTAGCAGAGAAGCAAAAGGAAGATGAGGAAAAGGGACTTGCCGCGTTACTAGAGATGCAGAAGAAAGAATCGGAAAAAGGAGACGAGGGTGTTTACGAAGGCCCGGTTAAAATCGGGTACACCATTAAAGAAGATGCCGATTTCCGTAGCATAGAGCAAATTATTGATGAAGAGCGCAGGATAGCGATTGAAGGTTTCGTGTTTGACGCGGAAGTCCGTGAGCTCCGGAGCGGACGTAGTCTATTGACGTTTAAAGTTACGGATTATACAAGCTCTATTTTAGTTAAAATGTTTTCACGTGACAAAGAGGATGCTGCCATCCTAGCCCGTGTTAAAAAAGGAATGTGGGTACGTGCCCAAGGTAGCATTCAAAATGATACGTTTGTTCGCGATCTAGTTATGATTGCAAACGATATTAATGAGATCTCTAAGCAGGGACGGCAGGATAAGGCTCCTGAGGGTGAAAAACGCGTCGAGCTTCATATGCACACACCGATGAGCCAAATGGATGCAGTGACGCCGACATCCGCCCTTGTTGCCCAAGCCGCGAAGTGGGGTCATAAGGCCGTAGCCATCACCGATCATGCAGGGGCTCAATCTTTCCCAGAGGCCTACGGCGCCGGCCAAAAACATGACATCAAGATTTTGTATGGTGTCGAAGTGAATCTCGTGAACGACGGTGTGCCAATCGCCTATAATGAAGCACATATACCGCTTTCCGATGCCACCTATATCGTTTTCGATGTCGAGACGACTGGTTTGTCTGCCGTTTATGATACGATCATTGAATTAGCAGCCGTGAAAATTCATGATGGAGACATCATTGATAAATTTGAATCATTCGCTAACCCACATCGACCGTTATCCAATACGATCATCGACTTGACTCATATCACAGATGATATGCTGGTGGATGCACCGGAAGTTTCAGACGTATTGGAAAAGTTCAAGGAATGGGCGGGAGATGCCATCCTTGTTGCGCATAATGCAAGTTTTGATATGGGCTTTTTGAACATGGGCTACAAAAATATTGGGTATCCAAAAGCAACCAATCCCGTATTGGATACGCTGGAATTAGGGAGATTTTTATATCCCGAGTTCAAAAATCACCGGTTGAACACATTGTGTAAAAAGCTCGATATTGATTTGACTCAACATCATAGGGCCATATACGATGCTGAGGCTACGGGGTACCTGATGTTGAAGATGTTGAAGGAAACGATAGCGAGAGGCATTACCCATCATGATCAATTAAATGACAATATGGGAAACGGAAATGCATATCAGCGTTCTCGACCATCTCATTGTACTTTGATTGCACAAACACAGGAAGGCTTGAAAAATCTCTTTAAATTGATTTCATTATCCCATATTAATTATTTTTACAGAGTTCCGCGGATTCCGCGTTCTCAACTAAAAAAATATCGTGAAGGAATTCTCGTTGGTTCTGGATGTGATAAAGGGGAAGTCTTCGAAGGGATGATGCAAAAGGGTTTTGAGGATGTTGTCGAAATAGCCGAGTTTTACGATTATCTTGAAATCCATCCAAAGGATGTTTATCAACATTTGATAGAGCTTGAATTTGTCCGTGATGAAAAGTCGTTAGAGACGATTATTTCAAACATTGTCAAGCTCGGAGAAAAGCTTAATAAACCTGTTGTAGCGACAGGAAATGTGCATTATTTGGACCCGAATGACAAGATATACCGTAAAATCCTTGTGAATTCACAAGGTGGGGCGAATATGCTGAATCGACATAAGCTACCAGATGTCCATTTCCGTACAACGGATGAGATGTTAAGGGATTTTTCCTTCCTTGGTGCCGAGAAGGCAAAAGAAGTCGTAGTCACAAATACGAATAAAATTGCAGATATGATAGAAAACATCAAGCCAATCAAGGACGATCTATATACACCTAAAATCGAGGGTGCAGAAGAAGAAATGCGTGCAATGAGTTATGGAATGGCTAGAAAGATATATGGAGAGAATCTACCGGAAATCGTTGAGGCCCGTCTTGAAAAGGAACTAAAAAGTATTATCGGCCATGGATTCGCCGTTATCTATTTAATTTCTCATAAACTGGTTAAAAAATCATTGAATGATGGCTATCTCGTTGGTTCCCGGGGTTCGGTCGGATCGTCATTCGTTGCGACGATGACAGAAATTACGGAAGTGAACCCGCTGCCGCCACATTATGTGTGCCCAGTATGTAAGAAATCGGAATTCTTTAATGATGGGTCAGTAGGCTCAGGGTTTGACTTGCCTGATAAAGATTGCCCGGATTGTGGCATTGCCTATACGAAAGACGGTCATGATATTCCATTTGAAACGTTCCTTGGATTTAAAGGGGATAAGGTCCCCGATATTGACTTGAACTTCTCTGGTGAATATCAGCCGAAAGCCCATGATTATACGAAGGTCCTATTTGGAGAAGATTATGTTTATCGTGCCGGTACAATCGGTACGGTGGCTGAAAAGACGGCATACGGATATGTTAAAGGCTATTCAGCCGACAATAATATCCACATGCGTGGTGCAGAAACAGATCGACTTGTCGCGGGATGTACGGGTGTTAAACGGACAACTGGACAGCATCCAGGGGGAATCATCGTTGTCCCGGATTACATGGATATCTATGATTTCTCACCAATACAGTTCCCTGCGGATGACAGAAACTCAGAGTGGAAAACGACTCACTTTGATTTCCACTCCATTCACGATAATATTTTGAAACTGGATATACTTGGTCATGATGATCCGACAGTGATCAGGATGCTTCAGGATTTAAGTGGTATTGACCCAAAAACGATTCCGACAGATGATCCAGAGGTAATGAAGATATTCAGCAGTACGGAGTCGTTAGGTGTGACTGAAGATCAAATCATGTGTAAAACCGGGACACTCGGCATACCTGAATTTGGAACGCGTTTTGTTCGACAAATGCTTGAGGACACTAAACCGACGACATTTTCCGAGCTTGTCCAGATTTCTGGTTTATCCCACGGTACTGATGTATGGCTGAGCAATGCACAAGAACTGATTCATAATAAAATCTGTACACTTAGCGAAGTAATCGGTTGCCGGGATGATATTATGGTTTATCTCATTTATCAGGGACTAGACCCTTCCCTTGCTTTTAAAATCATGGAATCCGTACGTAAAGGGAAAGGCTTGTCTGAGGAATTCGAAGAGGAAATGCGTAAGAATCAAGTGCCGGAATGGTATATAGATTCCTGTAAGAAGATTAAATATATGTTCCCGAAAGCACATGCTGCCGCATATGTGTTGATGGCGGTTCGGATTGCCTATTTCAAAGTGCATTTGCCATTATTGTATTATGCAGCATATTTCACGGTTCGTGCCGATGACTTCGAAATAGATGCCATGACACGTGGGTCACAAGCAATCAAGACCAAGATGGATGAAATAAATGTAAAAGGGTTGGATGCTTCCACGAAAGAGAAAAACACACTGACGGTACTTGAGCTAGCGTTGGAAATGTGTGAGCGTGGATACTCTTTCGCCAAGGTAGACTTGTATAAATCGAGTGCAGACCAATTCATCATTGAGGGTAACACGTTAATTCCACCTTTCAATTCGATTCCAGGTCTTGGTACGAATGCGGCGATCAATATTGTCAATGCGCGCAAAAACGGAGAGTTTCTCTCCAAGGAAGATTTGCAACAACGTGGGAAAGTATCCAAGACAATTCTTGAATACCTTGATAAACAAGGCTGTCTCGAGGCTCTTCCAGAACAAAATCAGCTTTCCTTATTTTAAGTGTGGAACTGTCTATGAAAAGGAAGAAACAGACATGATATTTGCAAAAATATCTTGATTATGGTATATTTTTATTGGAAATACTAAGAGGAACCAATGGCAAGAGTGGGGAAACCCACTCTTTCGTGTTGTATTGACCATTTAATTTTGAATCCGAAACCAAGCGCACACAACGCACGTATGGAGGAAACAAATGAGTAAAAAGGTAACGGAAGTTGTAGAAGAATTAGCTCTACCAATTCTTGAAGAATTGCAGCTTGAATTAGTTGAAGTGGAGTATGTGAAGGAAGGCAAGAACTGGTTCCTTCGAGTGTACATTGATAAAGAGACAGGCGTAGATCTTGAAGATTGCGGGAAAACGAGTGAAAAGCTCAGTGAAAAGCTTGATGAAGTCGATCCAATTCCACAAATTTATTTTCTCGAAGTTTCATCTCCCGGAGCGGAAAGGCCTCTAAAAAAAGAGAAGGATTTCCTTAATGCTATCGGTAAAAATGTTTACATAAAAACATACGAGCCCATTTTAAATGAAAAAGAATTCGAAGGAATCATGACCAATTATGATGGGAATGAAGTGACGCTTGAAATCAAAATCAAGACTAGAAAGAAAATAGTCGTCATTCCATTTGAAAAAGTGGCGAAAGCAAGACTTGCCATTACCTTCTCTTAATCAAGCAATTATTAATTAAATATCCGTAAGGGGGATCACCATGAGCAATGAGTTATTGGATGCTCTCTATATTTTAGAACATGATAAAGGAATTTCGAGAGAAGTTTTGATCGACGCGATTGAGGCTGCACTTATATCGGCATATCGCCGTAACTTTAACCAAGCACAAAATGTACGTATCGACTTGAATTTAGGCAAAGGCACCATGCGAGTATTTGCCAGAAAAGATGTAGTCGAGGAAGTATTCGATTCACGTCTGGAAATTTCCGTTGAAGAAGCAAGAGCAATAGATCCAAACTACCAGTTGGAAGATATTGTGGAAATGGAAGTTACGCCTAAGGATTTCGGCCGTATTGCTGCACAAACAGCCAAGCAGGTCGTAACACAAAGAGTGCGTGAAGCTGAACGTGGTATCATTTACGCAGAATTCATAGACCGTGAAGAGGATATCATGACAGGTATCGTGCAACGCCAGGATTCACGTTTCATCTATGTGAGTTTGGGGAAAATTGAAGCATTGCTTCCTGTCAATGAACAGATGCCAAATGAACAGTATAAACCTCACGACCGCATCAAGGTTTTCATTACAAAAGTTGAAAAGACTTCGAAAGGGCCACAAATTTTTGTATCCCGTTCTCATCCAGGTCTTTTAAAACGTTTGTTTGAGATAGAAGTGCCTGAGATTTTTGATGGAACTGTAGAAATCAAATCAGTTGCCAGAGAAGCAGGCGACCGCTCAAAAATTTCTGTACACTCAGATAATGAGGAAGTCGATCCAGTTGGTTCATGTGTTGGCCAAAAAGGACAGCGTGTCCAGGCTATCGTCAATGAATTAAAAGGTGAGAAGATCGATATCGTTAAATGGTCAGAAAATCCTGTTATCTTTGTTGCGAATGCTTTAAGTCCTTCAAAAGTGCTTGAAGTAATCGTTAAAGAAGAAGACAAAGCGACGACGGTCATTGTTCCTGACTACCAACTTTCACTAGCAATTGGTAAGCGTGGACAAAACGCACGCTTAGCAGCCAAACTGACTGGCTGGAAAATTGATATCAAGAGTGAAACGGAAGCCCGCGAAGCTGGTATTTACCCTGTTGAAGAACAGGAGTTCTTATTAAGCCGGGATAGTTATGTGAATGAAGAGGATGAAGAATTCGAAGAGGATAACGAGTAAGGTAGAGGTGAAAATAGATGAATAGCCGAAAAAAAATCCCGATGCGTAAATGTGTTGCCACTGGCGTTATGAAGCCAAAGAAAGAACTCATTCGTATCGTTCGATCTAAAGAAGGGGAAGTCAGCCTTGATCCGACCGGAAAAAAATCGGGAAGGGGAGCTTATTTGACCCTTGATCGGAATATTATCGAGCTGGCCAAAAAGAAAAATGTGCTGGCAAATCACCTTAGTACTCAAATTGATTCTTCCCTTTATGAACAATTGCTTGAATTAGTGGATAAGGAGCAAGACTAACACCATGACCCAACAACAACAATGGATGTCTCTATTAGGTTTGGCCAATCGAGCACGCAAGCTAATTTCGGGTGAAGAATTAGTGGTTAAAGAGATTAGAAGCGGTAATGCCAAAGTTGTTATTTTAGCCGCGGACGCTTCAAAAAACACTGAGAAAAAAATCTCTGATAAGTGCGCATTTTATCAGGTTCCTTTAAAAAGAGTTGAAGACAGATCTATGCTCGGCCATGCTATTGGCAAAGATGCTAGAGTTGCCGTCGCAGTTCTTGATGAAGGTTTTGCACAAAAACTCCGAATGCTGCTCGATTAAATTTACCGGGGGTGAACGTATGACAAAATTGCGTGTATATGAATATGCAAAACAGAAAAACGTTTCAAGTAAAGACGTAATAAATAAACTTAAAGAAATGAATATAGAGGTAACAAACCATATGACAGCATTAGACGATTCAACTGTAAACAAATTAAACGATTCTCTTAAACCAAAAAGCGAAGAACCAACCCAAGCAGCTGCTGAACCAAAAGCAAATGCAACGGTTGCGAAATACGAAGCTGAAGCAGATGAGAAAAGCACGATCAATAAAGAAAAGCTAAAGAAAAAGCCACCAGTTAAACCGTTGGGCACTAAAAAACCATCAGGACAGTTTAGCAGGGGAAGAAATAACCGTAATAAGAATAACAAACAAAGACAATCGGCGCCGCAGGCACCAGTTACAAAACGTAAGGAAAGAGAACTTCCAGAAAAAATTACGTTTTATGAGTCTTTGACTGTCATGGAACTTGGTAAGAAACTTCACCGTGAACCTTCTGAAATCATTAAGAAGCTTTTCATGCTTGGAGTCATGGCTACAATCAACCAAACGTTGGATAAAGATGCTATCGAATTAATCTGTACTGAGTACGGAGTATTGGCTGAAGAAGAGATTCGTGTTGACTTGACAGATCTTGAGTCATTAGTGACTGAAGATGCTTCTGAAGATTTAATCGAACGTCCAGCAGTCGTAACTATCATGGGTCACGTCGATCATGGTAAAACGACATTGCTTGATTCTATTCGCCATACGAAAGTAACAGAAGGCGAAGCGGGCGGAATCACTCAACATATCGGTGCTTACCAAGTCAAAGTCAATGACAAGAAAATCACATTCCTTGATACACCAGGACATGCTGCGTTTACAACAATGCGTGCTCGTGGAGCTTTAATCACGGATATTACGATTCTTGTTGTAGCAGCGGATGACGGTGTAATGCCGCAAACAATTGAAGCGATTAACCATGCTAAAGCAGCGGATGTTCCAATCATTGTTGCTGTTAATAAAATGGATAAAGAAGCAGCTAATCCTGACCGCGTCATGCAAGAATTAACAGAGCATGGTTTAGTTTCTGAAGCATGGGGTGGAGATACGATCTTCGTACCTATTTCTGCCAAAACGGGCGAAGGAATTGATAACTTGCTGGAAATGATTCTACTAGTTAGTGAAGTAGAAGAATATAAAGCCAATCCAACCCGTAAAGCGAACGGAACGGTTATAGAAGCACGTTTGGATAAAGGCCGTGGCTCTGTAGCGACGTTACTAGTCCAAAACGGTACTTTGAAAGTCGGAGACCCAATCGTTATCGGTAACACTTTCGGCCGTGTACGTGCCATGGTCAGTGATCTTGGACGTCGTGTTAAGGATGCAGGTCCATCAACACCGGTTGAAATCACTGGATTGAATGAAGTTCCACAAGCAGGCGACCGTTTCATCGTCTTTGAAGATGAGAAAACAGCCCGCCAAGTTGGGGAAGTACGTGCACAGAGACAACTTGCTTCACAACGTAATGAAAAATCACGTGTAACACTTGATACATTGTTTGAACAAATGAAAGAAGGGGAAATTAAGGAATTGAACATCATCTTAAAAGCGGATGTTCAAGGTTCTGCTGAAGCAGTAGCCGCTTCCCTGAATAAAATAGAAGTAGAAGGCGCTAAAGTAAAAATCATTCATATCGGCGTCGGTGCTATCACAGAGTCTGATATCATCCTTGCTACCGCTTCTAATGCAATCGTAATTGGTTTTAATGTTCGTCCAGATGCGAATGCGAAGCGTGCCGCTGAATCAGAACAAGTTGATGTTCGCCTTCACCGTATCATATACAAAGCAATTGAAGAGATTGAATCGGCTATGAAAGGGATGCTTGATCCTGAGTTCGAAGAAAAAATCATTGGTCAAGCTGAAGTTCGTACAACTTTCAAAGTATCTAAAGTTGGTACAATTGCTGGTTCATATGTTACCGAAGGAAAACTTACGCGTGACAGCGGAATTCGCTTAATTCGTGAAGGTGTTGTCATTTACGAAGGTGAAATTGACGCATTGAAACGTTTTAAAGATGACGTTAAAGAAGTGGCAACAAATTATGAATGTGGTATTACCATTAAAAATTACAATGACCTTAAAGAGGGCGATGTAATTGAGGCTTATATAATGGAAGAGATCGAGCGTAAATGATCGTTGGATCCGTCCAATGTGAGTGCATAATCTATGACACCCATTCTTTGAAAGAAAAACGAGCTGTGTTGCAACGTGTCATGACACGGCTTAAGCAGAAGCTTAATGTCTCGGTAGCGGAAACGGATTTCCAGGATCTTTGGCAGCGTACTAAGATTTCTATCGTAACCGTTTCATCCTCAAGGAAAGCTACTGAGAGGGAACTTCAAAATGCCCTTAAATTTCTAGATTCATTTCCGGAAATTGAGCGCACAATAACAGATATAGACTGGCTATAAGCTAGCGAGGTGATATTATGAGCCTTCGAGCAAATCGTGTGGGCGAACAAATGAAAAAAGAGCTGAGTGAAATCATCGGCCGCAAAATTAAAGATCCAAGAATCGGATTCGTCACAGTAACGGATGTTGAAGTGACAGGCGATTTACAACAAGCAACAGTTTATATCTCTGTCTTGGGAGACCAGGAACAACGGGAAAAAACTTTGCAGGGTCTTGAAAAGGCAAAAGGATTCATGCGTTCAGAAATTGGGCAAAGAATTCGCTTGCGTAAAACTCCGGAGTTGTTTTTTGAATTTGATGAATCCGTCGATTATGGTAACCGTATCGAATCATTAATTTCTCAAATCAAAAAAGAGGAAAAACCTTCAGTAAAAGACGAAGAATAAGCAAGCAGTAAATGGAGGCTGACTCAATAAGTGCTTTGCACTTCTTGGCTCGGCCTCTTTTTTTTGAAATGACAAGATTAATGAGGTGAAGGAATGGACGGCATACTCCCATTATGGAAACCAAAGGGAATGACATCCCATGATTGTGTTTTTAAATTAAGGAAGATTTTAAAAACGAAAAAAGTCGGACATACGGGCACTTTAGATCCTGAAGTCACCGGTGTTTTACCGATATGTATCGGCAGGGCAACGAAAATTGCCGAATACTTAACAGAAGCAGGTAAAGCGTATGAAGGGGAAGTGACGCTTGGTTTTTCAACGGCTACCGAAGATGCGACTGGAGAAAAAGTGGCGGAACAAAAGGTAACCGAAACATTTCAACGTTCACAAATCCTTGAGGTATTGAAATCCCTAACAGGAAAAATTGAACAAACTCCGCCAATGTTCTCAGCTGTCAAGGTAAATGGCAAAAAGCTATATGAATATGCTCGGGCTGGGATAGAAGTGGAACGTCCAACACGGGAAGTAACTATTCATGATATTACTTTACTGGATGATCGTTCAGAATTCAAAGGTGAAACCATTTCCTTCCGGTTTCGTGTCAAGTGTAGCAAAGGAACCTATATTCGGACATTAGCGGTGATGATGGGCGAAAGATTGGGATACCCGGCACATATGTCGGACTTGGTCCGGATTGAAGCGGCTGGCTTTACGCTTGAGGATTGTTTCACGTTCGCTGAGGTGGAAGAATTCATGGAATCAGAAAAGACAGGAGATTTTCTGTTGCCATTAGAACGTGGATTGTTACATTTGCCGAAATTCCAGATTAATGATAAAGTAGCAAAGAAAGTACTTAACGGTGCGGTATTGGAACAAACGGAGGATGTTGTTTTTGAAAAGGGGCAACCATTTGTCATGATGGATCCCACTGATAAGGCGATTGCCATTTATCAAATACATCCCACAAAAGAAGGGTTAATTAAACCTGTCAAAGTTTTCGCACAAGAATCATAGACCGTTTTTGCCGTCGGAAAGAGGAGATTGAAAGGTGAAAGTGATTGCATTAGAGCATCCTCATCAATTTAAACCGGATGACTTCCCTGAGCTTGTCATGGCACTTGGTTTTTTTGATGGCATCCATAAAGGACATCAAACTGTCATCCAAACCGCTAAGCAAAAGGCTCATGAAATGAATCTTATGTCAGCAGTCATGACATTTGATCCACATCCTTCCGCTGTATTAGGGAAGAAAGTGGGAAACATTCGTTATATTACACCACTGGAAGATAAGATAAAAATCATAGAAACGATGGAAATCGATTACCTATTTGTCGTCAACTTCAGTAAGGAATTCGCTTCGATGCTACCTGAGGAGTTTGTGGATGATTACATAGTGGGTCTGAATGTCCGTCACGTTGTAGCAGGTTTTGATTATTCTTATGGCCGCTATGGTAATGGATCGATGGATGATCTACCTGCCTATGCTAAGGGAAGATTTGGTCAAACCGTCGTTGCAAAGCAGACATTCGAGGACGGAAAGGTAAGTTCCACAAGAATCAGGGAGACGCTCAGCAATGGTGATTTTTCTGACTTCTATCATTTAGCGGGTCGTCGCTATGTAACAAAGGGACATGTAGTCCATGGAGAAAAGCGGGGGAGAAAGTTAGGATTCCCGACCGCGAATATTGAAGTGAGTGATGATTACATATTCCCCGCACCTGGCGTATATGCAGTCAGGATTAAAATAAGTGGATCCTGGTATGATGGGGTGTGCAATGTAGGGTATAAGCCGACATTCCATGAAGAAAAACCCGAATATCCTAGCGTAGAAGTTCATGCATTAGGTTTTACAGGAGATATCTATGGAGAACAGGTGTCAGTCGAGTGGCATATTAGGTTGAGAAGCGAGCGCAAATTCTCGGGACTTGAAGAGTTAGTCAACCAGATTGAAATTGACAAGCAAAATACGCAAGCATATTTTGCCGAATTGAACGGGTAACATTGTAAGAAACCAAAAGGATAGAAGACAAGGCTTGCAATTTTGACGGAAAACATGTATTCTATTGTATGTATGAAAATAACCATTGCTTGGCTAGTCGAGACTCCGACGCTGGCTCGGTAATAGGTGATTTTACAGAATTTTAGGAGGAATAATAACATGGCTATTACACAAGAACGCAAAAACGAACTTATCGCTGAGTTCAGAACTCACGATACTGACACTGGATCTCCAGAAGTTCAAATCGCAGTACTAACAGAAGAAATCAACAACTTGAACGGTCACTTACGCACACACAAAAAAGATCACCATTCTCGTCGCGGTCTTCTTAAAATGGTAGGTAAACGTCGTAATCTTTTAACTTACCTACGTAATAAAGACGTTACTCGTTACCGTACACTAATTAACACATTAGGTCTACGTAGATAATTTTTTTAAAAAAAGCGGGAAATTTCCCGCTTTTTTGATGTTATTCAAATGATTTGGACGCTATCAATTTTTAGGCTAAGCCATCGTCCTTTGGACTCGGCAGCCGCCGAGTTTTTTTCTACTCATAAATGATTAAGATATATACATAATTGAATGAATAAATATTTAGTCATATTACTGTTAACACTTGTTTTTTTCGTGCATAATAGTGATAGTTTGGTTATAACTTGAGTTCAATTACTTTCACATATAATGATTTATTTTAATAAAGGTTTAGGTAAACTAAGCCTCTAATAGCGAAGATTCAGAGAGGGGTTTAATAAATGGGACAGGGAAAACATACGTATTCATTTGACTGGGCCGGCCGTAATGTAACGGTAGAAATCGGTCAGTTGGCCAAACAAGCGAACGGAGCCGTTTTAGTCCGTTATGGCGAAACAGCTGTCTTAAGTACAGCAACTGCTTCTAAAGAACCTAGAAACGTCGACTTCTTCCCGTTGACAGTCAACTACGAAGAAAGACTGTATGCAGTCGGTAAAATTCCAGGGGGCTTCATTAAACGTGAGGGTAGACCGAGTGAAAGAGCTATTTTGGCAAGCCGTCTAATTGACCGTCCAATTCGTCCACTATTTGCGGATGGTTTCAGGAACGACGTTCAAATCATCAGCATGGTCATGAGTGTTGATCAAGATTGTTCTACAGAAATGGCAGCAATGCTAGGTTCTTCCCTTGCACTTTCAGTTTCTGACATTCCGTTTGAAGGACCAATCGCGGGCGTAGTAGTAGGAAGAATCAATAATGAATTCATCATAAACCCTACTGTTGACCAACTTGCGAAAAGTGATATCAACTTAACGGTTGCTGGAACAAAGGACGCTATCAACATGGTTGAAGCTGGAGCGAATGAAGTGCCTGAAGAAACAATGCTTGAAGCCATCATGTTTGGACATGATGAAATCAAGAAGGTCATTGCATTCCAAGAAAAAATCGTTGCTGAAATTGGCAAGGAAAAGCTACAAATCACTTTGTATAAAGTGGATGAAGAACTTGAAGCAGAAGTGAAAGGCCTATGTGAGGCGGAACTTAACAAAGCTGTACAAGTTCAGGAAAAACATGCACGTGAAGCCGCCATCAAAGAGGTTAAAGATGATGTGTTGGCTAAATACGAAGAAGAAACTGATGAAGAAAAACTAAAACAAATTAAAGAAATTTTAAATAAACTGGTTAAATCAGAAGTCCGCCGTTTAATCACGGAAGAAAAAGTACGTCCGGATGGCCGTAATCCTGATGAAATCAGACCATTGTCATCTGAAGTTACGATTTTACCACGTACCCACGGCTCTGGATTGTTCACACGCGGACAAACACAAGCACTATCCATTTGTACACTGGGAGCACTAGGAGATGTACAAATTTTGGACGGGCTTGGAACAGAAGAGTCAAAACGCTTTATGCATCATTATAACTTCCCACATTTCAGTGTTGGGGAAACAGGTCCGATCCGCGGGGCAGGACGTCGTGAAATCGGTCACGGTGCACTTGGTGAAAGAGCATTAGAACCAGTCATTCCAAATGATAAAGACTTCCCTTATACAATCAGACTTGTATCTGAAGTACTTGAATCTAATGGATCAACATCTCAAGCAAGTATCTGTGCTAGTACGCTAGCTATGATGGACGCGGGTGTTCCATTGAAAGCACCGGTTGCAGGTATCGCAATGGGTCTTGTAAAAACAGGTGAGCATTATACGATCCTGACTGATATTCAAGGCATGGAAGATCACCTTGGCGATATGGACTTTAAAGTGGCTGGAACATCTAAAGGTGTTACCGCTCTTCAAATGGATATCAAAATTGATGGTCTTTCAAGAGAAATTCTTGAAGAAGCATTGCTTCAAGCTAAAAAAGGCCGCATGCATATCTTGGAATCGATGATTGCTACAATCAATCAACCGCGTGAAAAATTGTCCAAATATGCGCCTAAAATCGTTACAATGACCATTAATCCGGACAAAATCCGCGATGTTATCGGACCTAGTGGTAAACATATCAATAAAATCATTGAAGAGACCGGCGTGAAAATCGATATCGAACAAGATGGTACGGTATTCATTTCTTCAACGGACGAACCGATGATCGAAAAAGCTAAAAAAATCATTGAAGACATCGTTCGTGAAGTCGTTGTGGGCGAACTATACTTAGGTAAAGTTAAACGCATTGAAAAATTCGGTTGCTTCGTGGAGATTTTCAATGGTAAAGATGGTTTGGTCCATATTTCGGAATTGGCTGAAGAAAGAGTCGGCAAAGTGGAAGATGTCGTTTCACTTGGCGATGAGCTATTAGTAAAGGTCACTGAGATTGACAAACAAGGTAGGGTTAACCTTTCTCGTAAAGCTGTACTTAAAGAACAAAAAGAAGCAGCTAATCCTTCTCAATCATAAGAAAAAAGAATATACGGCATGCGGTTCTCTTTATGAACCTGCATGCTTTTTTTGTTTGAAAAGGCCCCCTTATTTATAAGCATTTCAGCAATTGAAAGTTGTCATGTTCTACCTTGTCCATTTTCTTCATACATTTCTGTATGAAGGGGGCGTAAAAAATGAATAATAAATGGAAGCAGATAGTTGCGATAAGTGCCATTGCAGGTATATCATGGTTATTAGTGCAAAATCCATATACACAAGTTTATTTGACCCAGTTAACGAATCAATCAGTGGCTACCATGAAGCAGGAAGATGAACTGCTTACCGAGATAAAAGGATCAGCCCAAAAATATGAGATTGCACCCCAAGATGCACGAATAGATTCGGTTTGGAAGACCGTTCCTGGGTATAATGGCCTTACGGTCAATATCCAGGCTTCGTATAAAGCAATGAAGAAGGAGGATAAATTCGATAAGGATAAGCTTGTGTATGAACAAGTTCCCCCAAAAGTCCATTTAAAAGATCTTGAGCCTGCACCCATTTACCGGGCACATCCGGAAAAGCAGGTTGTATCATTTTTAATCAATGTGGCTTGGGGAAATGAATACCTACAAGATATGTTGGCTGTGTTGAAGAAGCATAATGTAAAGGCGACGTTTTTTCTAGAAGGGAAATGGACGAAAAATAATCCGGAATTCGCAAAAATGATTGTGGATGGTGGTCATGAAATAGGCAATCATTCATACTCGCATCCTAATATGCAAACCATTTCCTCACAGGCAACACGGGAGGAAATCACCAAGACGAATGAAGTGGTGGAAGCTGTGACGGGCGTGAAGATGAATTGGTTCGCCCCTCCAAGTGGGAGTTATCGAGACGAAACGGTCAAAATTGCGAGTTCTTTAGGAATGGGGACCGTGATGTGGAGTGTGGATACGATTGACTGGCAAAAACCCAGCCCCGAGGTCCTTCAACAAAGGGTCCTTTCTAAAGTTCACCCTGGAGCTTTTATTTTAATGCATCCGACAGAATCTACAGCCAAATCCTTGGAGACGTTAATTATTAATATAGAAAAGAAAGACCTGGAAGTTGTTAAGGTTTCGGAAGCAGTTAGTGAGGAACGTTTGAATCCGTAAGGCTTTGGTTACGATAGCAGCATAGAATGATTGGGAGGAATGTTAGTTGATTAAGAAATACACGTGTCAAAATGGAGTAAGAATAGTATTGGAAAATATTCCAACAGTGCGTTCAGCGGCAATTGGAGTTTGGATCAAGACCGGTTCGCGGAATGAAACACCGGAACTGAATGGTGTATCCCATTTTCTTGAGCATATGTTTTTCAAAGGGACGACAACGAGGAACGCGCGTGAAATCGCCGAGTCGTTTGACAGCATTGGCGGCCAAGTGAATGCATTTACTTCAAAAGAGTATACATGCTACTATGCTAAAGTAATGGATAACCATGCAAGCTATGCTCTTGAAATTCTTGCTGATATGTTCTTCAACTCTACATTTGATGAGGAAGAATTGAAAAAAGAAAAAAATGTTGTCTATGAAGAAATCAAAATGTATGAAGATACACCCGATGATATCGTCCATGACCTTTTGAGCAAGGCTGTCTATGAAAATCATCCTCTTGGCTATCCAATCCTTGGTACGGAAAGTACGTTGGAAACATTCAATAGTGAAACACTTAAGAAATATGTTCATGATATGTATACGCCTGATAAAGTCGTCATCTCGATTGCTGGAAATGTGGACGAGAAGTTGATTCAGGAAGTGGAAAGTTACTTTGGTTCCTATCAAGGTGGGGAAGAGCGTCTTGAATTGGTGAAGCCTTCATTCCATGAAAATAGAATCACTCGTAAAAAAGAGACTGAACAAGCACACCTATGCCTCGGTTTCAAAGGTTTGGAAATCGGAAATGATAAAACCTATAGTCTAGTCACATTGAATAATATCCTTGGAGGTAGCATGAGTAGCCGTCTATTCCAAGAGGTCCGTGAGCAACGTGGGCTGGCCTACTCGGTATATTCTTACCATTCAAGCTACCAGGATACGGGTTTAGTGACCATTTATGGTGGGACAGGCACAAGCCAGCTTGACAGCTTGTATGATACGATCCAGGAGACGCTTGCTACGCTGAAAAGAGACGGAATCACAGAAAAAGAATTGCGAAATAGTAAGGAACAGCTAAAAGGTAGCTTAATGCTAAGCCTTGAGAGCACAAACAGCCGAATGAGCCGTAATGGCAAAAATGAGCTAATGCTAGGTGAGCATCGTTCACTGGATGATATCATAGTCAAGATTGATGAAGTTACGGAAGATAGTGTCAATGAACTAGCAAACCGTATCTTCACAGAACACTCTTTATCGTTGGTGAGCCCTTTGGAAAATTGGGATAAATAAATATCTACGACCTGTTCTTCTGTTTAGGAGGGCAGGTTTTTTTTTGGAAGGAAGGGGACGACTATTTTAATAAATGCCTTCTAAGTTCTCTTGATTTCGGATATAGATGGAATTAAGGAGAAAAAAAGGGGGATTCGGATTTGAGGCTGAGTGAATTAAGTGGAAAAGAGATAGTCGATGTGAACAGGGCAGAACGATTAGGTGTCCTGGGACAAACGGATTTGGAATTTGACGAAACTGGACAAATTACCACTTTGGTCATTCCTTCAGTAAAATGGTTTGGGCTTTTCAGAAATGGAAGTGAGATCAGGGTACCATGGAATCACATTAAAAAAGTGGGAACGGATATGCTTATCATCGATTTTAGGGAAGAACTTGAAGCTCATTCGGTGGAAGACGGAGAACATATGGATGGATAGGAATGAAAATGAGAAAAGACTAATGAGCGCCTTAGCTGGTAATAGCTATAGGCGTTTTTACTTTTCTAATCACCGTTCTTTATTTCAGTACATAAGATGGATGGAGACTGAATGAATATCGGATAACAAAACGCCTTCAAGAGTTGATCTTGGGCGAGGAGTGGGTTGGATTTTTAAAAAGAAGGTGACGATTTAATGCTCACAGACATGCAAATCGCTGTAATCGGTGGGGATGCGCGTCAGCTTGAAGTTGTTCGTAAACTGACTGAGCTAGATGCGAAGCTGTTTTTAGTAGGGTTTGAACAGCTTGACCATGCGTTTACAGGTGCGGTTAAGGAGAAATTAGAAGATATAAATTTTACGGAACTGGATGCAGTTATCCTGCCTGTACGAGGGACTGATTCAACCGGTAAAGTGGAAACCATCTTCTCCAGTGAAGATGTTTTCTTGACCGAGTCCATGATAAATGACACGCCAAAGGATTGTGTATTTTATTCAGGAATCAGTAATGATTACCTCGATCGACTATTCAAGGAAGCGGATCGTAAACTCGTACTCTTATTTGAACGAGACGATGTAGCGATATACAATTCGATTCCCACCGTAGAGGGCGCAATCATGATGGCTATTCAACACACGGATTTTACCATCCATGGATCGGATGTTGCCGTTCTAGGCCTAGGAAGGGTTGGGATGAGTGTGGCACGATCATTTCAAGCACTTGGAGCCAAAGTGAAGGTAGGGGCGAGGAAAAGCGAAGATATTGCGAGAATTACTGAAATGGCGATAATCCCTTTTCATCTAAATGATCTTGCGTCCGAAATGAAAAATGTTGATATTTGCATTAATACCATCCCTTTTCCCATCATTACAGCAGACGTTCTTGCAAACATGCCCGTTCATACTTTGATTATTGACCTTGCTTCAAAGCCTGGGGGGACGGATTTTCGTTTTGCGGAAAAAAGGGGAATTAAAGCGTTATTGGCGCCAAGCCTACCGGGGATAGTGGCCCCGAAAACTGCCGGTCAAATTTTGGCGAATGCACTTGGGGTCTTGATCCAAGGGGAATTCTTGAAAAGAAAGGGGAAAAAATTATGAGTCTGAAAGGTAAACGGATCGGTTTTGGATTGACAGGATCGCATTGCACATACGATAGTGTGTTTCCCGAGATAGAAAAACTTATAAATGAAGGGGCAGAAGTCATTCCGATTGTGACATCCACTGTTCAAAATACGGAAACACGCTTTGGAAATGGGGAGGACTGGGTTGCACGTATAGAAAAATTGACGGGAAATGAAGCCGTTGATACAATCGTCAAAGCAGAGCCATTAGGACCTAAATTGCCGCTAGACTGCATGGTCATTGCTCCGTTGACCGGGAATTCGATGAGTAAGATGGCAAATGCCCTTACAGATTCGCCTGTACTTATGGCTGCAAAAGCGACGATGAGAAATCACCGTCCAGTTGTGGTTGCGATTTCAACCAACGATGCCCTTGGTTTGAATGGTGTAAATTTAATGAGGCTGATGGCTGCAAAGGATATCTATTTTGTTCCATACGGCCAAGATAATCCGGTAGGCAAACCGAGCTCGATGGTGGCGAGAATGAGTTTGATTCGGGATACCATCGTGGCGGCAATAGAAGGAGAACAAATACAGCCAGTGATTATTGAAAGGTTCAAAGATGATGTAATCTAATTGTCGTTCCACAATGCCTAAATCCAGGAAATGTCATTTGTTCATGCTTTGCAACCAGGTGGAATTATCGTTAAGAACCAAAAACAATCTATACTACCAGAATATTTTGTTAAAGTGCGTTCTTTCGAATGTTAATGTGTTAAAATATATGATATTCTGAGCAAGTAGAAATGAATAGACAAATTATAAACCAACTTTTAGAGATAGAAAAGGAGTATGGACAAATGACCGGGACACAGGGATTGCATATTGCAGTAGTAGGAGCGACTGGAGCAGTAGGACAACAAATGATTTCAACACTTGAACAACGGGATCTACCGATTAAGAAAATCATCTTTTTATCATCGGCTCGTTCTGCAGGGACTAAATTGTCATTTAAAGGCGAAGAAATCGAAGTTCAGGAAGCAAAACCTGAAAGCTTTGAAGGCATAGATATCGCTCTTTTCAGTGCAGGAGGAAGTGTGTCTAAGGAATTGGCTCCTGAAGCAGTAAAAAGAGGAGCGATAGTAGTAGATAATACAAGCGCGTTCCGCATGGATGAAAATGTTCCGCTTGTTGTACCGGAAGTAAATGAAGAGGACTTGAAACAGCATAACGGAATCATTGCCAACCCGAATTGCTCAACAATCCAGATGGTTGTTGCATTGGAACCAATCCGTCAAGAGTTTGGTTTATCAAAGGTAGTCGTTTCAACATACCAGGCAGTATCTGGAGCTGGAGTCGCTGCGATAAACGAACTAAAGGATCAGGCTCGTGATCTTCTGGATGAAAAAGAAATCGAACCAAAAATCTTGCCGGTAAAAGGGGATGCCAAGCATTATCAAATTGCTTTCAATGTCATTCCACAAATCGATAGGTTCCAAGATAATGGATTCACGTTTGAAGAAATGAAAATGATTAATGAAACAAAGAAAATCATGCATATGGAAGAGCTACCTGTAGCGGCAACTTGCGTAAGGCTTCCCGTTGTAACGGGGCATTCGGAATCCGTATACATCGAAGTCGAAAAAGAAGGCATTTCTGCGTCTGAGATCAAGAATTTGATGAAAACGGCACCGGGAGTCGTATTAGAAGATGAGCCAGAACAACAGGTTTATCCAACGCCTGCATCATCTGTCGGCAAGAATGACGTATTCGTTGGCCGGATCCGTAAAGATTTAGATGAAGATAAAGGCTTCCATTTATGGATAGTTTCCGATAACCTATTAAAAGGGGCAGCATGGAATTCTGTCCAAATAGCTGAAAGCCTTTTAAAATTAGGGTTAGTGACTGTTAAGTAAGGTAAAAACTCAAGCAGCTAAGCCTTGTCAACATGATAGAGAGTTAGGTCAGCTTCCTTAACGGGGGAGCTGGCTTATATTTGGGGTGAGAATAGTGAAAATAATCGTCCAGAAATTCGGTGGGACATCAGTCCGGGACGAAGAGAGCCGGGCCCATGCCAAGAATCATATCGAAAGGGCAATTAAAGAAGGCTACAAAGTGGTGGTCGTTGTTTCTGCCATGGGTAGGAAGGGCGATCCATATGCGACGGATACGTTACTTTCTTTAGTGAATGGTTCCAACGCCCGCCTCTCCAAGCGGGAACAGGATTTACTAATGTCGGTAGGGGAAACGATCTCTTCTGTCGTATTTACGAATATGTTATTGGAACATGGAATCGAGGCTACTGCATACACAGGTGCTCAAGCAGGGTTCCAGACGAATTATGAATTTTCGAGTGCGAAAATCATTGAAATGAAATGTGACCGTCTTCTGAAAGAACTTGAATTGAAGGATGTCGTCGTGGTCGCAGGCTTCCAAGGGGCCGCTAAAAATGGGGACATGACAACTATTGGACGAGGTGGAAGTGACACTTCGGCTGCTGCATTGGGAGCGGCTTTACAGGCTGACCGCATTGATATTTTCACGGATGTCGAAGGCATCATGACCGCTGATCCACGGATTGCGGAGCATGCCCGCCCATTATCGATCGTTTCTTATACTGAGGTATGCAATATGGCATATCAAGGCGCTAAAGTCATCCATCCCCGTGCGGTCGAAATTGCTATGCAGTCGAAAGTACCAATCCGGATCCGTTCGACATACAGTGAAGGGTTGGGAACCCTGGTTACCAGCGTCAATAAAGGAAGCCAAGGTAGTGATATCAGGGAAAGACTCGTTACAGGAATCGCTCATGTTTCGAAAATTACCCAAATTAAGGTGAATGCAAAAAAAGGACAATATAATTTACAGGCAGAAGTGTTTAAAGCGATGGCAAATGCATCTATTTCCGTAGACTTTATCAATATTTCTCCGCATGGTGTCGTGTATACGGTCACGGAAGAGATGACCGAACTTGCACTTTCCATTCTTACAGGAATGGGACATGAGCCTCTCGTTGAGCGGAATTGTGCGAAGGTATCAGTCGTGGGCGCAGGCATCAACGGAGTACCTGGGGTTGCATCAAAAATTGTCACAGCATTATCGGAAAATGAAATCTCGATTCTACAATCCGCGGATAGCCATACGACTATTTGGGTTCTAGTGAAGGAAGAAGATTTAATCAAGGCTGTAAATTCACTTCATGATGCATTCCATTTACATGAAATAGAAGCAGAATAATCTATAATCTATATAGAGGTTTTAAAAATTAAAGAGGTGTTAAATAATGATATTTGGTAGAGTATCAACCGCAATGGTCACCCCTTTCGATAGCAAGGGAAACGTTGATTTTCAAAAAACAACTAAATTAGTCAATTACTTATTATCGAACGGAACGGATTCGCTTGTACTTGCGGGTACAACAGGGGAATCGCCGACATTATCCTCGGAAGAGAAGATAGCCTTGCTTCGCCATGTCACCAAGGTTGTAGAAAAACGGGTGCCAATCATCATGGGAACTGGGAGCAATAACACATATGCTTCCATTGAGCTGACTAAAAAAGCAGAAAAGAATGGCGCCGACGCAATCATGTTGGTAGCTCCTTATTATAGTAAAACGAATCAAGAAGGCCTATACCAACATTTTAAAGCGATTGCCGAAAGTACGACATTGCCGGTCATGGTTTATAACATTCCGGGACGTGCTTCGGTCAATATTGAACCGGAGACCATTATTCGCCTTGCGGAAATACCGAATATCGTGGCTGTGAAAGAGGCGAGCGGCGATTTAAACGCCATGACCCAAATCATTGCCGAAACGGATGAAGATTTCGCTTTATATAGTGGCGATGATGCTTTAACCCTTCCTGTACTAGCAATCGGTGGGGTTGGGGTCGTATCGGTTGCTTCCCATGTAGCCGGGAATGAAATGCAGCAAATTGTTGAAGCTTTCGTCACTGGGAACTTAACGGAAGCGGCGAGACTTCATCAGGAGCTACTCCCGCTCATAAAAGGCTTATTTGCAGCACCAAGCCCTGCGCCTGTCAAAACGGCTCTTCAAATTCGTGGCATAGATGTAGGCTCAGTCAGGTTACCAATTGTACCATTGACTGAAAAAGAGCGCTTAACGCTCATATCCGTCTTAAATAAATAAAAATAATCACCAAACAAGCTGATCGTTTAATGATTGGCTTGTTTTTACATAGAGAATGATTAGTTTTGGGATTCCCGTATTATTTTCTTTCCAGTTATAGGATAAAGGCTTATACTTCTAATAGTCTTTTCTTTAAAAAAGACAAAAATTGAGAAGTGGGACCTATACATATACGCATGGCCAAGTAGAGGAAAAAATCTTTCTAAAAATGGTATGTGTTGTCATGTTTTTTGAACTTGAGTTATAATGAAATCATTGGAACTTATGAACGGCTATTTTTTAAGGAGGATATTCGATTGGGTAAAGATAAAAATAATGGAATTAAAGTGATTTCTCTTGGGGGACAAGGGGAACTTGGTAAAAATATGTATGTAGTTGAGGTGAACGATGACCTTTATCTTTTGGATGCAGGTTTGATGTTGCCGGAAGAAGAAATGCTTGGCATCGATGCTGTTATACCTGATATTTCTTATTTGATGGATAACAAAGAACGGATTCAGGGGATTTTTATAACGCATGGTCATGAAGATCATATGGGAGCCCTAGCTTATGTATTGAAGTATTTACCTGTTCCTGTTTATGGGACAAAGTTAACACTAGCGCTGATTAAGACTAAGTTGAAGGAAGATGGCTTTAATGGCCGGGCAATTTTTACTGAGATTGACTCTGATTCCCTTTTGAGTTTCCCAGAGGCTGCTGTTTCCTTTTTCCGTACGAACCATAGTATCCCTGATTCTGTGGGAGTGGTCATCCATACTCGTGAAGGGGCCATCGTCTACACCGGTGATTTCAAGTTTGATCAAGCTGCGACCGAACTGTATAAACCGGAAATAGGCAAAATGGCAAGCATAGGAGAAGAAGGGGTCCTATGTCTTCTATCTGATAGCACAGGAGCGGAGAAACCAGGCTATACACCATCCGAAGCGGTAGTGGCCAAGGATATTACCGAAGCTTTCCGGTCCACATCCGGAAGAATTATCGTTGCCTGCTTTGCTTCGAACGTAAATCGAATTCAGCATGTTTTCAACGCGGCTGCAGCGAATAAGAGGAAAGTGGCCGTTGTTGGAAAAAGTCTGAAGCGGGTATATGAAACAGCCTTAAATCTAGGTTACTTAAAAGTGGAAGAAGATTTAATCATTCCGGTCAGTGAAATCAGCCAATACGAAGACCGTGAAATTGTGGTGCTATCAACGGGTCATCAGGGGGAGCCGATAGCGGCACTTCAAAAAATGGCGAAGCAGACTCATAAGCAAGTTACGATTAAGAAAGGGGATACGGTCTTGATCAGTGCGTCCCCACTACAGGGTGGAGAACTCATTCTATCAAAAACCGTCGACTTACTTTACCGGGTGGGTGCGGAAGTCGTTTCTTCTAATAAATATAAGGTCCATGTTACGGGCCATGGTAGTCAGGAAGAATTGAAAATGATGATCAACCTGATGAACCCTAAGTTTTTCATACCGGTACATGGGGAATACCGTCACCTTTATTCTCACCAAAAAGTAGGTATCTCTGCCGGAATCAAGCCGGAAAACATTATGATTGCTGAAAAAGGTGACGTCATTGAAATGAATGGTGATAAGATTGCCCTTTCAGGCAAGGTAACTGCTGGAAATATTTTAATTGATGGCAGTGGTGTTGGTGATGTCGGGAATATCGTACTCCGTGATCGCCGTCTGTTATCACAAGATGGTATATTGATTGTTGTGGTCACGTTGAATCGACAAGATAAGAGCATTGCTGCAGGTCCGGAAATCATCTCCCGTGGATTCGTATATGTACGTGAATCAGAAAAAATGATGACGGAAGCAACAGCCATTGTCAATGAGATAGTGAAGAAAAACGGTTCTCGTCAGCCTTTCGATTGGTCCACGCTGAAACAGGAAATGCGTGATGCGCTAAACCAATTCTTCTATGAAAAAACAAAGCGTCGTCCGATGATATTACCCATCATCATGGAATATTAATAAAAAAGGGATTTTCATACCCCCTTTTTCAAGTAAAATAAGCGAAAATGCAAAAGGCGGCAACGTTCATACAACGTTTCTGCCTTTTTGTATTCCTTTCGATTTCGATTTTTAAAAGGGGCAAGGCTTTTTCTCATGCAGGCTATCTGACTGGAAGAATGAAGTTTAAGACTCGAGACATAATAAGGGCATAGGCTTTTGAGAAAGGGGTTGCCATAAGTGGATACACCATTACCAAATGAAAATGAAGGACGACAGGAAGGTAAAAATTCAACTTTAATTGAGAAGATTCAGCAGTTGGGAACAACAAGTGTCCCACAATTATCGAAAGACTCAAAAATCCATTGTTTGACGATCATTGGTCAAATTGAAGGTCACATGCAACTTCCTCCACAAAATAAAACGACAAAGTATGAGCATGTTATTCCTCAAATTGTTGCGATTGAACAAAATCCTAATATTGAGGGGTTACTTGTCATTTTAAATACCGTCGGAGGAGACGTGGAAGCGGGACTAGCCATTGCCGAGATGTTAGCTTCCTTGTCTAAGCCGTCCGTCTCCATCGTTTTAGGAGGCGGACATTCCATTGGGGTGCCGATTGCCGTATCTTGTGATTATTCCTTTATAGCAGAGACGGCGACCATGACGATCCATCCTATTAGGTTGACAGGTATGGTCATTGGAGTACCGCAAACATTTGAATACTTAGATAAAATGCAGGAACGGGTCATAAAGTTTGTCACACGGCATTCCAATGTTACCGAAGACAGTTTTAAAGATCTAATGTTCGCTAAAGGAAATTTAACGAGGGATATAGGCACGAATGTAATCGGGGTGGAAGCGGTCGATGTTGGAATGATTGATGGTGTCGGAGGAGTAGGGCAGGCGATGAGGAAACTGAATGAATTCATGGAGGAAAGAAGTACAAATAAAGGAGAAGAGGGGCTACTGCAATGACACTTTATACGATTGTTCCAGAAGAAATCATCTTCCCTCATCCCCATGAGAAAATTGCACAAATGATTGAAATGAAGGTGAATGGGGTTCATGTTATGGTGGAACATGAAGGAGGAAGTTCGTTTCGCATTGATCGGATCGTGAGTACGAATCCTGAGGATTACATGAAGACCAATGTACAGCCTGGTGAAGTCGTCAATGTATTCGAACCGTTGAGAAATTAGAAAAAAGGACCAACGGAGAGAAATTATGATATACTAATGAAAAAATTAGCAGCCCTTTGGCTGCTTTATTCATTGGTTTGTTTTTTCATGTTAGATAAGACACGATCAAGGGACAACATGATATTTTTTTGATATAATCGTTGAGCGAACGTTTGTTTCCGTTTCCTATTGAGTTGTACCATATGAATGTAAAGAAGTTTCAAGAAGAATCAGGTGATTTTATGGTGAAGAAGAAAAAAAGGAAAAAGAAAAGTACAGAAAAATTAAAGATTACGCTTAAATATGAATTGATTGGCCTAATCATAATAAGTCTGGCCGTCATTGCCATTGCAAAACTAGGGGCAGTGGGAAATGGTACCGTCCTTTTAGTCCGTTTCTTTATGGGAGAGTGGTATATCCTCTTTTTATTAGGGGCAATAACGGCGGGCTTTTATTTGATGATTAAAAGAGAAGTTCCATATTTGCTGAAACGGCAGTTAATTGGTTTGTATTTCATTGTTGCGAGTATGCTACTGCTTAGTCATGTCACCCTCTTTAATTTATTGGCCGAAGGTGGTCCTTTCGCAAAGCCAAGTGTCATTTCGAATACTTGGGAATTGTTCTGGATGGAAGTGACCGGAAATGCTAGCACAAAGGATCTTGGCGGTGGGATGGTTGGTGCTGTTTTATTCGCTGCTTCTTATTTCTTGTTCGATGAAGCGGGTTCAAAAATCGTATCCATCGTCCTAATAATCATTGGGATTGTATTACTGACTGGGAAAACACTAGGCGATACTCTTGGTAAATTTGCCTTCGCCCTTGGTAGCTTTGTTAAAAGGCAATGGACCGCGTTTAGTGATGATATGAAAACCTGGAATAACGATAAGAAACAGAAGAAAAAAGATCCGGTCAAAAAGAAAAAACGTGAAAAAGAACCAGTGGAAGAAGAGGTTCATGCCATACAGCAGGTAGAAGAGACACAACAAGTGGCGACAGAGCGTATTATTTCAAGCTTTGCAGATAAAGCATACGGTGATGATGAAAAGGATGAACAACCGTCTGCTGAAACGCTACCTTCGGCTGAAGTTGAAGAAGAACATGACGATCCTGTTCCCGCCATCGATTTTACGGAAGTAGAAAATAAAGAATATGCTCTACCGCCACTTTCCTTGTTATCGCAACCGAAAAAAACGGATCAAAGTGGAGAGTATCAATTAATTCATGAAAATGCGGCAAAGCTTGAACGCACTTTTCAGAGCTTTGGGGTCAAAGCAAGAGTCACTCAAGTTTATTTGGGACCGGCTGTCACTAAATATGAAGTGCACCCGGATGTAGGGGTGAAAGTCAGCAAAATAGTGAGCCTTTCCGATGACCTTGCACTGGCACTTGCAGCTAAAGATATCCGGATGGAAGCACCGATTCCAGGTAAATCGGCGATTGGGATTGAGGTACCGAATTCCGAGGTGGCAATGGTTTCCCTTAGAGAAGTATTGGATGCAAAAGAAGTGGACAAGCCGGATGCCAAGCTGCAAATTGGTCTAGGCCGAAATATTTCCGGTGAAGCGGTTAAGGCCGAACTAAATAAAATGCCCCATTTACTGGTAGCGGGGGCTACAGGAAGTGGTAAATCCGTCTGTATCAACGGCATTATCACAAGTATCTTGATGCGGGCAAAACCTCATGAAGTGAAGATGATGATGATTGATCCGAAAATGGTGGAACTCAATGTCTATAACGGGATTCCACATTTACTGGCACCAGTCGTGACTAATCCGAAAAAAGCGGCCCAAGCTTTGCAAAAAGTGGTCAGTGAAATGGAACGACGCTACGAGCTCTTTTCACATACGGGTACGCGTAATATAGAAGGCTATAACGATTACGTAAACCGTTTTAACAGTGAGGAAGATTCCAAACAACCGTTGTTACCTTATATAGTAGTGATAGTCGATGAACTGGCTGATTTGATGATGGTGGCTTCAAATGACGTGGAGGATGCTATCACACGTCTTGCACAGATGGCAAGGGCAGCGGGCATCCACTTAATCATAGCCACTCAGCGACCCTCTGTAGATGTTATTACGGGTGTCATCAAGGCCAACATCCCATCCAGGATCGCTTTTAGTGTCTCCTCCTCAACGGATTCAAGAACCATACTCGATATGGGAGGTGCGGAGAAACTGCTAGGCCGTGGAGATATGCTATTTTTACCTGTTGGATCTTCAAAACCAATTCGCGTCCAAGGGGCTTTCTTATCCGATCATGAAGTTGAAGAAGTGGTCACTTTCGTCATTTCCCAACAGAAAGCTCAGTACAACGAAGAAATGATTCCGGATGAGATACCGGAGACGTCAAGCGGTGAAGTCGAAGATAGTTTATATGGGGAAGCGGTGGCTTTAATTACCGAAATGCAGACAGCTTCTGTCTCGATGCTTCAGCGCCGTTTCAGGATTGGCTATACGCGGGCTGCAAGGTTAATCGATGAAATGGAAGCAAGGGGAATCGTCGGTCCATATGAAGGAAGTAAACCACGTAATGTGTTAATTTCCAAAGATGATCATGATGAAGCACATTTATCTTAGGTATAAAAAAATACCGGGCAGCTGCCCGGTATTTTTTAATTTACTGTCGCTTCGTCTAGATGCTCTAGGCAGAAGGCAGTAATCATGGCTACTTCTTCATCTTCTAACTCGAAATCAAACAGTTGATCGCTGCCTTTTTCTAGAATGTCATATTTAACAAGTCTGCCATTCTGTTCTTCGACAACAAATAAAACCCGGATATATAAACCGTTCTCTGAAAAGAGTTCGTCCTCTTCCGGAACTTCAATATCTAAAAAGTATTCAAAGCGGTCTCCGGATAAGATTCCGAATGGGTCGGTCAATTTTTCTACGGTATATTCTGTAATGTTTAACATAATTCGATCATCCCTTCAAAGAAGATAAGTTCTATTATACAGCAAAACGGATTCTTGGAAAGAAAGCAGTGTCATTTTCGCAATAAGAATTTTACCCATGACCAATAGTTGGATTAGGGCAAATAATCGTAAGATTTGCAACGTTTTTACTACGTGGAAGAAAATAGGGGGGTATATTCTACTAAATTCTTTTCAGTTAATTAGTAAAACTCTATTTATTTATAGTTGAAAAAATGTTATATTATTTTCGATTAGTAGGAATGATTCAACATCAGATGTCTGATGTCTTAAGAAACAAGCTGGGGGAAACTGTATGTCTATTAAATCAGATAGTCGACATTTATATTTGCAGGTCATTGATTACCTGAAGCAAGATATTGAATCAGGAGTTTACAAGGAAAATGAAAAATTCCCTTCTGAATTCGATCTTGCAAAAAAGCTAGGAGTGAGTAGAGCGACGCTTCGTGAAGCACTGCGAATTTTAGAAGAAGAAAATATCATCATTCGCCGCCATGGAGTCGGAACCTTTGTCAATCCTAAGCCACGGTTCACTTCAGGTATCGAGCAACTAAAAAGTGTCACGGATATGATTGAGGAGGCAGGGATGAAGCCGGGGACGTTTTTCTTAAGTTCGACGACTCAAGAACCAACAGAAGAGGATATCCGCAGGTTTTCATGTACACCGGATGAACGCATCGTGATTATTGAACGTGTAAGAACAGCGAATGGTGAGCCTGTCATCTACTGTATCGATAAAATTCCTGAATCTATTCTCTCGGTGAATTTCGACCGTAATGATGAGTCTCTTTTTGATATATTGGAAAGGGACGCTGATAGGAAAATCACCCATGCCGTAGCTGAAATAGAGCCTATCGGATACCATGAGAAGGTTTCTCCTATCCTTAAATGTACGCCTGAAGCTGCCTTGCTCGTTCTAAAGCAGATGCATCTGGATGACTGGGACCAGCCTATCTTGTATTCTGTTAACTACTTTAAAGCCAATATGTTCAGTTTTCATGTCCTTCGGAAACGGGTGTAGGCATAGTCCCTTACATAAGGATGAATGCAAACGTTTGTTTCCACTATGGCACACCGTTAACCGTTTAGTTTTTTTGTGGACCATTGAAAACGCAAACATGAATGACTTTTCAGAACATTCCTGCTCAAACCATCAATCTTAGGAGGAAAAAAAATGAAAAAGCGCAAATTGGGTTTAGCTCTTTCGCTTGTTCTTGCTGCTGGTACATTATTGGGGGCTTGTGGTAATTCAGAGGACGATGATAAAGAATCTTCTACTGGGAAAGACAAGAAAGATAATTTCACAGTAGCGATGGTGACCGATACGGGTGGAGTTGATGATGAGTCTTTCAACCAATCCGCTTGGGTAGGAATTCAGGACTTCGGGAAAGAAAATAACTTAAAAAAAGGTAAGGATGGATACAATTACCTGCAATCGAAATCGGATGCTGACTATGCAAAGAACTTGAATACGCTTGTCCGTGAAGATTACAGTTTGATTTATGCCATTGGTTTCTTATTAGCAGAGTCAGTTGAAGAAGTAGCTGACCAACGTCCTGATTCACATTTTGCTATCGTCGATACTGTTGTGGATAAACCGAATGTTGCAAGTATTAATTTCAAAGAACAGCAAGGTTCCTTCTTGGTTGGGGTTATAGCTGGACTTCAAACGAAAACGAACAAAGTCGGTTTTATCGGCGGAGTTGAATCCGAATTAATCAAAAAATTCGAAATCGGATTCAAAGCTGGTGTATTGGCAGTAAACCCGAAAGCAAAAGTAGAAGTCAAGTATGCCGGTGATTTCAATAAGGCTGATATCGGTAAATCTACTGCTGGGTCTATGTACTCTTCAGGAGCAGATATCATTTATCATGCTGCTGGCGGTACGGGTAAAGGTGTATTCACTGAAGCAGTGGAACAAAAACAAAAAGATCCTAAGAGAGAAATTTATGTAATTGGTGTGGATAGTGATCAAGTTAAACTGGGAGATGTTCCAGGAACAGATGAAAATGTTACATTAACATCCATGATCAAACGCGTTGATATTGCGGTTAAAGACCTTTCTACAAAAGCGAAGGATGGAAAATTCCCTGGTGGAGAAACCATTGAATATGGTATCGAAGAGAATGGTGTAGGCATTTCAGAATCGAAAGACAATGTTTCTGAAGAATCTTTAAAAGCAGTAGAAGAATGGACTGCGAAAATCAAGTCAGGTGATTTAGTGGTTCCTGGCACGGATGATGAATTCAAAAAATTCCAAGAAGAATTATAATCAGAAAGATCGAGAGGGAGTAGGGAACATTTTCCTATTCCTTCTTTTCCCCAAAAACGCTGGTGGAAAAAAATGAATGAAAGACTATGAAAGATTCATAGTTTCTCATTTGGTTTTTTCTAATAAGGTAGGGATAAGCCAATCTTCTAGTTAAGTTTCATATACACTCATTTAGGGGTTGATTATACGTGGATTATGTAATTGAGATGCTGAACATCCGAAAGGAGTTTCCTGGAATCGTCGCTAATGATAATGTAACCCTTCAAGTGAAAAAAGGGGAGATTCACGCATTATTGGGTGAAAATGGTGCCGGAAAATCGACATTGATGAATGTTCTGTTTGGACTTTACCAACCAGAACAAGGGGAAATTCGAGTGAATGGAGAGCCCCATAAAATCACAAGTCCAAATATTGCAAATGATTTAGGAATCGGGATGGTGCATCAGCATTTTATGCTTGTTGATCCTTTTACTGTCACTGAAAATATCATTTTGGGAAAAGAACCTTCAAAGGCTGGGAAAATTGATTTAAAAGAGGCGAGTGAAGAAGTTCGGAAACTATCGGAACAATACCAGCTTCGTGTTGACCCTCATGCGAAAATTGCCGACATTTCGATAGGGATGCAACAACGTGTCGAAATTTTGAAAACACTCTACCGTGGGGCAGAGATTCTCATATTCGATGAACCTACGGCCGTATTGACCCCTCAAGAGATTAAAGAGCTGATAACGATTATGAAGGCGCTCGTTAGAGAAGGGAAATCTATCATTTTGATCACCCACAAACTTAAGGAAATCATGGAAGTTTGTGATCGTGTGACAGTCATCCGTAAAGGACAAGGAATTGGGACGGTTACTGTCAGTGAAACAAACCCCAATGAACTAGCTAGTTTAATGGTTGGCCGGGAAGTCCTATTTAAAACGGAAAAAACGGAAGGTACCCCAACGGATGTCGTTTTAGATGTAAAAGGACTTGAAGTGAAGGATGCCAGGGGAGTTTCAGCCGTAAGGAACCTGGATTTAACCGTCCGTGCTGGAGAAATCGTCGGTATCGCAGGAGTGGATGGCAATGGTCAATCCGAACTCATTGAGGCTTTGGCCGGTTTAAGGAAAACGACAGCTGGTAGCATTCAATTGAATGGCAAGGAAATCCGGAATCTAAAACCACGGAAAATTACGGAATCAGGGGTAGGACATATCCCGGAAGACCGTCATAAGCATGGCTTGGTCCTCGATTATAGCATTGGGGAAAACATTGTCCTGCAAACGTATTATCAACAGCCATTTTCCAAAGGTGGAATCTTGAATTCAAGAAAAATATTCGAAAAAGCCCGTTCTTTAATTAAATCTTATGATGTTCGTACACCAAGTGAGTATACACCTGCAAGGGCTCTATCGGGAGGAAACCAGCAGAAAGCAATCATCGGCCGGGAAGTTGATAGAAACCCGGATTTATTGATTGCCGCACAGCCCACTCGAGGACTCGATGTTGGAGCGATTGAATTTATTCATAGACGTTTGATTGAACAACGTGATGCGGGCAAGGCGGTACTTCTCATCTCATTCGAACTGGATGAAATCATGAATGTGAGCGATAGAATTGCTGTTATATACGAGGGAGAAATCGTGGCCATTGTCAATCCTAAAGAAACGACAGAACAGGAACTTGGGCTTCTTATGGCTGGCAGTAAACGGACGGGAGCAGGTGAGAAACAACATGACTAAAGACAAAATCATGAAGTTTGTATCTAAATATTTATCCAAATTACTAAACCCGGTGATTGCCGTCATCCTCGGTTTAATTGTAGGGGCTATCATCATGTTGGTCAGTGGATACGATCCAATTGCAGGATATGGTTCCATGCTTGGCGGCATTGTTGGGGATTCTTATTATGTGGGAGAATCAGTCAGGACGATCATCCCTTATATCCTTACCGGTTTGGCGGTCGCTTTTGCTTTTCGTACGGGTCTATTCAATATCGGTGTTGAAGGACAATTAATCGTAGGCTGGCTGGCTGCAGTATGGGTAGGAATTGCTTTTGAACTTCCTGGGGTCATTCATTTACCTTTAGCGATTTTAGCAGGGGCCGTTGCAGGAGCTCTGTGGGCCTTTATCCCGGGGTATTTAAAAGCGAAATTTCGTGTACACGAAGTAATCGTTTCTATCATGCTAAATTATACGGCCTTATATGTAACGAACTATTTAATCCGGAACGTATTGACGGACAAGCTGGATAAAACAGAGAGAATTGCTGATTCTGCTTCTCTTCGTTCACCTTTCTTTGAAAGCATGACCGATTATTCCCGGATGCACTGGGGAATTGTCGTAGCCATCATATGTGTGATCATCATGTGGTTCATTTTAGAAAAAACCAAAACCGGTTTTGAATTGAAAGCGGTTGGATTTAATCAGCATGCATCTGAGTACGCAGGGATGAGCGTCAATAAGAACATTATCCTATCCATGGTCATTTCAGGTGCATTCGCTGGTCTTGCTGGAGCGATGGAAGGATTGGGTACATTCGGATATGCTGCCGTAAAAGGCGGATTCACAGGTATGGGATTTGATGGTATCGCAGTCGCGTTACTCGGAGCGAATACGGCCATCGGTGTTGTGTTGGCAGCCTTATTATTCGGTGGACTAAAAGCCGGGGCATTGAACATGCCACTTGAAACAGGCATACCTAGTGAAATTGTAGACATTGTCATTGCATTGATCATCTTCTTCGTAGCATCCAGTTACTTTATTCGTTGGATTGCCAATCGTTTTAAGAAAGGGGTGAAATAAGTGGACTTTTATCAAGTTTTACAAATTATTGTACCATCAATGATCGCTCTAGCTGCTCCGCTTATATTCACGGCACTCGGCGGAGTATTTTCTGAACGGGCTGGCGTCATCAATATTGGGTTAGAAGGATTAATGGTCATTGGTGCTTTCACCGGGATTGTATTTAACTTAACCTTTGCCGAAACATTTGGCGCTTGGACTCCGTGGCTGGCAGTTTTAGCCGCTATGGTTGCCGGATTGTTATTTTCGGTTCTCCATGCCGTTGCGTCGATCACATTCAGGGCGGACCAAACGGTTAGTGGGGTCGCCATCAACTTATTGGCAGTCGGGCTCACGATGTTTTTAGTCAAGCTGATTTATGATAAAGGACAAACAGATCGTATTACGGAAACATTCCCGAGGATTGATGTCCCATTACTAAGCGATATCCCATTCATCGGTCCAATCCTCTTCTCGAATGGATATTATATCGTCTATATCGCTATTTTAATTTCATTTGTCGTATGGTATATCCTTTATAAAACGCCGTTCGGCTTACGAATCCGGGCTGTAGGGGAGCACCCGATGGCCGCTGATACGATGGGTGTCAACGTTACGAAAATTCGGTATGCAGGCGTTCTTCTTTCAGGTGCTTTTGGGGGAATCGGCGGAGCAATATATGCGACCATCTTTTCTAATGAATTCAACCATGCGACCATCAATGGTCAAGGGTTCATGGCTATTGCGGCCATGATATTTGGTAAGTGGCACCCAATCGGGGCTATGGGAGCCGCCTTATTCTTTGGACTGGCTCAAAGCTTGAGTATTGTGGGATCAAGCCTACCATTCTTTAAAGACATTCCATCTGTCTATCTATTAATTGCGCCTTATGTTCTAACAATTATCGCATTAACTGGATTCATCGGTCGCGCAGATGCACCTAAGGCATCTGGTCAGCCGTATATCAAAGGAAATAGATAAAAGTTTGACGGTCAGCTATTATAATGCTGACCGTTTTTTTCATGTCAGGGACAGAGTAAAGATAGTTAAGTTGGAACTTTTACAAAAAAAGTACCTCCAACTTGCATGAATTTTCCTTTGACATGTATATTTTAAGGAGATGTTTAAAAGATTACGTATCTACAAACAATAACTTAATTAAGAATGCATTCCATATCGAGGAGGATTAATCCATGTCTATTGCATCCGACACAGTTACAGAAAAAAGCGGATATAAGCTGCATATTGTCCATACGGATAAATATAAAACAAACACGCTCGTGTTGAAAATGAAAGCTCCACTGACTAAAGATTCCGTTACATACCGTGCTTTATTGCCATATGTGCTTCAAAGCAGTACAAGTAAATTCCCAACTACGCCCGAGCTTCGGTCTTATTTGGATGATCTATATGGAGCGGGCTTTTACGTCGATGTGGCAAAAAAAGGGGAATATCAAGTCGTGAGCTTTACCATTGATATCGTCAACGAAAAGTTCTTAAGCGACCCGACCCCCCTTCTGGAAAAAGCTTTTGCGTTGCTTTCTGAAGTGATCTTTCATCCCAAAACAAATGGAGAGGCTTTTGATGCCAAGACTGTTACCAATGAAATCAGGTCATTAAGGCAACGTATTCAGTCAATCTATGATGATAAAATGAGATACTCCGCTACTCGTCTTGTCGAGGAAATGTGTAAAAATGAGCCATATGCTTTGGAGGCCAGTGGCAATTTAGAAGACCTGGAGACCATTACTCCACAATCACTTTATGCTTTTTATGAAAAAATGCTGGCTCAGGATGATATCGATCTGTATGTCATTGGTGATATTGATGAGTCAGAAGTGGAGAAGCTGGCTGACCGATATATTTCCCTTCCGGAACGGGTTCCGGCCCGACTTCAAAGAAATATAGGGGGAAAAGTTGAGAAAGAACAAGAAATCATTGAGAATGCTGATGTGAAACAAGGGAAGTTGAATATGGGGTATCGGACGCATATTTCATATGGAGATCCCGACTATTATGCCCTCCAGCTGTTTAATGGGATTTTTGGCGGTTTTTCACATTCAAAACTTTTCATCAATGTCAGGGAAAAAGCAAGCCTGGCTTATTATGCTGCCTCAAGACTTGAAAGTCATAAGGGACTTCTAATGGTGATGGCTGGCATCGAAAATGCTAACTATAAGCAGGCGATAGATATCATTCATGAACAAATGAAGGAAATGAAGCAAGGGAATTTTTCGGAAGAAGAATTGGAGCAAACGAAAGCTGTCATTAAAAATCAACTTCTAGAAACCATTGATGTATCAAGGGGATTAGTCGAAATCCTCTATCATAATGTTCTATCGGGGAAAGATATCTCACTTGATGAATGGTTTGAAAAAACGGAACAGACAACCAAGGAAGATATTATCAAAGTTGGCCAAAAGATTGAGCTAGATACAATTTACTTCCTATCTGGAACGGAGGTGCAAGAATAATGGAAAAAATTGAATTCGCCCAATTAAAAGAAGAGCTCTATCATGAAAAAATGGAGAATGGATTAGAGGTATATATTCTTCCAAAAAAAGAGTTTAACAAATCATTCGCCACGTTTACGACAAAGTACGGTTCAGTTGACAGCCATTTCAAACCATTGAACCAAGAAGGATTTACAAAAGTACCGGATGGAATTGCCCATTTCTTAGAGCATAAATTATTTGAAAAAGAAGACGGAGACGTGTTTCAACAATTCTCTAAGCAGGGTGCGTCCGCCAATGCCTTCACATCGTTTACAAGGACGGCTTATCTTTTTTCGAGCACATCGGATTTTGAAAGGAACTTAACCACATTAATAGACTTCGTCCAAGAACCTTATTTCTCCGAGAAGACCGTCGAGAAGGAAAAAGGCATTATAGGACAAGAAATTAATATGTATGATGACAACCCTGATTGGCGTTTATATTTTGGTACGATTGCGAACATGTACCATCACCATCCTGTGAAGATCGACATCGCAGGCACAGTCGAATCAATCGCAGATATTACGAAAGACATGCTTTATGATTGTTACAATACGTTCTATCATCCAAGCAACATGCTATTATTCGTTGTAGGACCAGTGGATGTGGAGAAAACGATGAAGCAGATACGGGATAATCAAAACGGTAAAGACTACCGGGAACAACCGGAAATCGAACGGAGATTCGAAAAGGAGCCCGATACAGTAGCTAAGGATAAGGATATTTTAAAAATGAATGTTCAAACACCGAAAGTGATGATTGGAATCAAGGCCACCGATGTTTTTCAAACAGGCGAACAACTTTTGAAGCGGGAACTGGCAACGAATATATACTTAGAAATGCTGTTCGGGAAAAGTTCATCCCTTCATGAAGGCCTGTATGAGGAGGGATTGATTGATCAAAGCTTCTCGTATGATTATACCCAGGAACAAGGGTTTGGTTTCGCTTTAATTGGTGGAGACACGGCCAATCCTGAAAAATTAACAAAGTCTTTGTTGGAAATCCTGGAGAATTCTAAAAAAGGTACTGGTTTAAGTGAAGAAAGTTTGCAAAGAACAATTAAGAAAAAAATTGGTTCTTTCCTTCGCTCACTGAATTCACCCGAATATATTGCCAACCAATTTACGCGGTATGCATTCAATGAGATGAAATTATTCGATGTGGTAGCAGTTTTGGAAAAACTTAAAATGGAAGACATCGAACAGATTGCCAAGGATCTAATCTCCGTTGAGCGGATGACGGTCTGTGAGGTACTTCCTAAATAACATATAGAGGGGGCATGAAAGTGGAAAAGCGTTTTGCCCTTATAACGGGAGCTAGCGGAGGAATCGGCAGGGAAATTGCTTTAAAACTTGCGGAAGAAAATTATTCACTTTATTTACATTACAATAGCAATGAGGAAGCCATTCATGATCTAATTGAACAACTTCGTCCATTTCAGGTCGAACTCATCCCGATTCAGGCAGATTTGTCTACCGGGGATGGTTACAAAAAATTGGTGGAAAATATATTTGCTCTTCATGCCATCGTCCTTAATAGCGGGAATAGTTATTATGGACTCATATCAGACATGACTGAGCAGATTGTCAATGAAATGGTTCAGCTACATGTGACCAGCCCTTTTCAATTAACCAAGGAATTGTTGCCTAAATTAATGTATCAAGAAAAGGCGACCATCGTCGCAGTTACATCCATCTGGGGTCAGACGGGTGCTTCATGTGAAGTGCTTTATTCGATGGTCAAGGGAGGGCAAAATGCCTTTATCAAGGCATTAAGCAAAGAAGTATCATTAAATGGACTTCGTGTAAACGCCGTCGCCCCTGGCGCGATTTCAACTTCCATGCTGGAATCTTTTAGTGCGGAGGATTTGGAAATCATTAAAGGCGACATCCCAATGGGCAGGATGGGGAGTGCCAAGGAAGTGGCGGAAGCCGTTTCCTATTTACTTTCAGATAAGGCTTCTTATATAACCGGGCAAATCCTTGGTGTAAATGGCGGTTGGTATACTTGAATAAAATTTTTTAAGATGCATAATTTCATCGTTTCCTTCACAAAATATACTTGTACTATTTTGAAGGAAAGGGTGACCACACATGTCTGTATTAGACAATTGGGATCAATGGAAAAATTTCTTGGGAGATCGTCTTAATGAGGGTGAACGCCAAGGGTTGAATGATGAGACAGTAAATAGCTTGGCTTTCGAAATCGGTGATTACTTAGCTAAGCAGGTTGAGCCCCAAAACGACCAAGAAAAAGTGCTAGCTGATCTTTGGTCCGTTGCGAGCGATGAGGAAAAACAAGCAATGGCAAATGTAATGGTCAAGTTAGTCGAGAACAACGGAACAAAGTAAATATGTGAAGATAAAGGCCCCGTTACCCTTGTAATGGGGCCTTTATCTTGGTTATATAAAATATTCCGCTATCCTTCAATGAAAATGGAGATTTTTTATAGGGTTTTTCCTTTTAACTTATCAAGAAATACTATATTATAGAATCTAGACAGTAATAATTTAAAAGTAAAGAAGATGAAATAGTATGACGGATAAGTAATACTCGATGGTTGGATAAAAGCTTCTAGGCTTAAGGAGTGTTATCGTGGAGAAAAAAGAATGGTATTTTGAATATGAAATTCAAGTTAACCGTCCAGGTTTATTAGGGGACATATCATCTTTGCTGGGTATGCTATCCATTAATATCATCACTATTAACGGTGTCGACCAAGGCAGGCGAGGTTTGCTTTTAAGGGCAAACGACAGCCGAAATATAGAGAGATTTGAGTCCATTCTCCATACGATGGATACGATAAAGGTCATTAAACTTAGAGAACCCAAATTACGCGATCGGCTTGCGGTCAGGCATGGCCGTTATATACAACGTGATGCCGATGAAAAAAACACATTCAGATTTGTTCGTGATGAATTGGGCTTACTGGTGGACTTTATGGCCGAACTATTCAAACAAGAAGGTCACAAGTTAATCGGTATTCGAGGAATGCCCCGAGTCGGAAAGACCGAATCGATAGTTGCATCAAGCGTTTGTGCGAATAAAAGATGGTTGTTTGTGTCATCTACCCTTCTAAAGCAGACGATTCGCAGTCAACTTATCGAGGATGAGTACAATAATGATAATTTGTTTATTCTAGACGGAATTGTATCAACCCGTCGCGCCAATGAGAGACATTGGCAGCTTATCCGTGAAATAATGAGGCTTGATGCTGTCAAAGTCATTGAACATCCAGATGTGTTTGTTCAAAATACGGAGTATACGCTCGAAGACTTTGATTATATTATTGAACTAAGAAACAATCCAGAAGAAGAAATTACATATGAAGTTGTGGACCAAAAAGATCAGTTTTCTGGTTCGGAATTTGGATCCTTTGACTTTTAAAATGGCAGGTGTTTTATTTGACTGAATTAGGTAATCGATTAAAAGAAACTAGGGAAGCCAAAGGGCTTACCCTTGATAATTTACAGGAACTGACAAAGATTCAAAAGCGGTATCTTGTAGGGATTGAAGAGGGAAATTATAGTATGATGCCTGGAAAGTTTTATGTGCGGGCATTCATCAAGCAATATTGTGAAGCTGTAGGTCTGGACCCTGATGAAATATTCGAGGAGTTCAAGAGCGACGTGCCATCTGTCTATAGCGAGGAACTGCCTGAACAGCTTTCAAGGGTTCAAACCCGTAAGACGATTCCGGCAAAAGACTCCAAATTTGTAGAGATGTTGCCTAAAATCCTAGGTGTGATCGTGGTAATTGGTGTCGCTATATTGATTTGGGTGTTGGTTTCCAATAGTATGAGTAAGTCCAATGACAATGATAAAAAGAGCGATAAACCGAATGAAGTGGTTGGATATAACGAAAGTAATGAGTTTAACGAAAAAGAAGAAAAAGTAGATAAAGACCAGAAAAAAGAAACAGATACAGCTGATAAAAAGGATAAAGACAATGCTGTAGAAGAAGAAAAAGAAGAAGAAAAGATTGAGCAGGATTTGACTGTTGTCAGTTCTAGCGGTAAAAATAGTACGTATGAGTTAAAAGGTTCGGATACTTTCAAATTGAAAGTTTCCTCTAAAGGTTCGCCATGGGTAGGTATTACAAATGGTGAAGGGAAATTACTTTTCCAAGGGACAATCAAGGAAAATGAAAGTGAGGAAATAGATTTTACTGAAGAAAAAGAAGCTGTCATTAATATTGGTAGAGCAAACGAAACGGAAATTTTTGTCAATGATGAAAAGCTTGAGTATACTATTTCACCCAATGATATGACTACGCAATTGGTTACGATACAATTTACGAAAGCGGAATAGTCATCTCTTAGATGACTATTTTTCTCTTTTCTATATGGAAAATGTCCATGTTAAACCGGCATACATCAATGATTTTGAGGTAAATTATACATAGGTAAACCTGGCCATTGGCCACATTACAATGATGGAAAGCGCATTGCCTAAAAGCAAGCGTATATTTTGGAGGTTAAAAGTTTGAATCTGCCTAATAAGATTACAGTAGCAAGAATCTGTCTAATTCCAGTTTTTTTAATCATCATGCTCGTACCTTTTTCTTGGGGAACACTTACTTGGGGAGAGTATACATTGCCGGTGGCGCATCTAGCGGGGGCTATACTTTTCATCATAGCTTCTACTACGGATTGGATTGATGGTCATTTTGCAAGAAAATATAATTTGGTTACTGATTTAGGGAAGTTTTTAGACCCGTTGGCCGATAAATTACTTGTTTCGGCAGCATTGATTGTTTTAGTTGACTTAAATTTAATGTATGGCCAGTCCTGGATTGCCATCGTCATTATCAGTCGGGAATTTGCCGTTACTGGTTTACGCCTGGTTTTAGCCGGTACGGGTGAAGTGGTCGCGGCCAACCAATTGGGTAAAATTAAAACATGGGCACAAATTGTCTCAATATCTGCTTTATTGCTTCATAACCTGCCCTTTGCTTTTATTTCGCTTCCATTTGCCAATATCGCTCTATGGATTGCGTTAATCTTTACAATATGGTCTGGGGCCGATTATTTTGTGAAAAACAAGCAAGCTTTCATTAATTCTAAGTAACGAAGGGGTCGTTGATATGGATGCAGAAATCATTGCAGTAGGCTCTGAACTTCTATTGGGGCAAATTAACAATACAAACGGAAGGTTTTTATCGCAACAGTTTGCTGAAATGGGTGTTAATGTTTTTTACCATACTGTCGTCGGAGATAATGACCGTCGTCTGCAACAAGCCATAGAGATTGCTGAGTCACGGGCTAACTTAATTGTCTTTACTGGTGGCCTTGGTCCAACGAAGGATGATTTAACGAAGGAGACAATTTCTCGCCACATTGGGAAAAAGCTCGTCTTTGATGAGGATGCACTACAATCCATAGAAGCGTACTTTCAAAAGCGCGGTCGTCCAATGACAGAAAATAATAAGAAGCAGGCTCTTGTTTTGGAAGGCTGTGATGTATTGCCAAACGACCATGGCATGGCACCCGGAATGGTCTTGGCTAAATCGGGAATCACATATATGCTGCTTCCTGGTCCACCAAGCGAAATGGAACCAATGTTCTTAAACTACGGATATGAAGCAATCATGAAAAGGCTTGAAAAGCATGAACGAATTGATTCGAAGGTTCTTCGTTTCTACGGAATAGGGGAAGCGGAGCTGGAAACGGTGATAGAAGATCTTCTCGTAGACCAAACCAATCCAACCATTGCCCCACTTGCAGCTGAAGGGGAAGTGACTTTAAGGATTACAGCAAAAGAATCGTCTAAAGAAAAGTGTGAAGAGCTTATTTTGGGAGCGGAGAAGGAAATCCTTAGTCGGGTCGGTCAATATTATTATGGAAGTGATAAAACATCGCTGATAAAAGAACTGGTTAAAGAATTAACGGTCCGTAAGCTAACGATCGCGGCGGCGGAAAGTTTGACCGGTGGAATGTTTCAAGAACAGTTAACGACCATACCAGGTGCTGGAAAAGTGTTCAAAGGCGGTATTGTCAGCTATACAAACGATGCAAAGGCGGATGTGCTAGGCGTAAGCGAAGGAACCATTTCAACTCATGGCGTCGTGAGCGGAGAGTGTGCCATGGAAATGGCCTCTAAGGTACGGGAGAAGCTTGATGCGGATGTAGGTATCAGTTTTACTGGAGTAGCAGGACCTGATGAACAAGAAGGGAAACCAGTGGGTACTGTATTCATTGGTATTTCCTTACGGGATGGAGACACCCGCTTTGAAGAGTTGAATTTATCTGGAAGCAGGGCGCAAAACCGAGTAAGAAGTGTAAAATATGGTTGCCATTATTTATTACGGGGTTTATAAGCGACATAAAAGCAGAGCTTAAAAGGCTCTGTTTTTTTATGTTTTAGAAGTTTTCGTTTTATCGAATAAGGGAAAAGAAGAAAACAGTTTATTCAATAAAAAGGCATTTTATTAGCGGATATCTAAAAGAAAAAGGTAAAATCACGTAGACAAAATACTTTTTCATGAAGATTTAACCAAAAGAAAAAAACGAATGAATGTTCGACTTTTTGCTTGGCAAAATAGCAAAAAGAGTATATAGTTAAGATAGGTTTTGAGACAAGATATTGACCTTGTCCTCAAAGAATGGCTAACGTAAGAACATCTTTAATCGGACTGCCGATTATTTGAATATAGAGGAGGAACTTAAGTGAGTAGTGATCGTCAAGCGGCTTTAGATATGGCGTTAAAACAAATTGAGAAACAATTTGGTAAAGGTTCTGTAATGAAACTTGGAGAACAGTCCGATCGAAGAATCTCAACGATTTCGAGTGGGTCTCTAGCGTTGGATGTAGCATTGGGAGTAGGTGGCTATCCGAGAGGCCGTGTCATTGAGATATACGGACCGGAGAGTTCAGGTAAAACGACTGTTGCCTTGCATGCAATAGCAGAGGTACAAAAGACTGGCGGAACAGCTGCATTTATTGATGCTGAGCATGCCTTGGATCCAGCATATTCTGAAAAACTTGGCGTGAATATTGATGAATTGTTGCTTTCACAGCCTGATACTGGTGAACAAGCCCTTGAGATTGCGGAAGCGTTAGTGAGAAGTGGTGCGGTGGATATCATTGTTATCGACTCCGTAGCAGCACTTGTTCCTAAAGCGGAAATCGAAGGAGAAATGGGAGATTCCCATATGGGTCTTCAAGCCCGTATGATGTCACAGGCCCTTAGAAAACTTTCTGGTGCTATCAATAAATCAAATACCATTGCGATTTTCATTAACCAGATTCGTGAAAAGATCGGGATTATGTTTGGGAATCCAGAAACGACTCCTGGTGGTCGTGCCTTGAAGTTCTATTCGACTGTTCGTCTTGAAGTGCGTCGTGCTGAACAATTAAAACAAGGTAATGAAATCGTTGGTAATAAAACAAAGATTAAAGTCGTTAAAAATAAAGTAGCTCCACCTTTCCGTCAAGCGGAAGTCGATATCATGTATGGTCAGGGAATCTCACAGGAAGGCGAAATCATTGATATGGGTGCAGACCTGGATATCGTCCTAAAAAGTGGTTCGTGGTATTCATACAATGATGAGCGTGTGGGACAAGGTAGGGAAAATGCGAAATTGTTCTTGAAAGAAAATCAGGACATCGCTAAGGAAATCTCACAAAAAATCAGGGACCATTATAATCTAGATGGAGAGTTTGAGCTCCCGAAAGAGGCTGAAGAGGAGCATCTTGAACTACTTGATTGATGGTAGGAAAGGACCTAAGCTAATTATGCTTAGGCCTTTTCTATATTCCTTAAGATCTTTGAAATGGAAAAATTGCAAAAATTAAAGCGGTTTTGCAGTCCTCAATTATGTTAAACTGATACATAATTGCTATGCATAGTAATAAAACGAGAATAAACCTTGATACATAAGGGACAAAGGCTTGACAATAAAAATTCTCAACTATACAATTAATATGTATATTTTACAATTTTTCAAACTAAAATTTTGAAAATTAAGAGCTGTATATTGAATTTATTGTGCAATGTACTTGCCGACAGTTCAACATTTTATGTAAAAGTTCATAGCAAGGGGAGGTGAAACGATGGAACCCATGACAATCATCTTCACTTTGCTTGGCCTAATCGTCGGTGCAGTTGTTGGTTATTTTATTCACAAATCAAAATTTGAGAGTAAAATAGCAGGGGCAAAGGGCTCTGCTGAACATATCCTTGAGGATGCAAAACGTGAAGCGGAAGCGCTTAAAAAAGAAGCCTTGTTGGAAGCAAAAGATGAAATTCACAAGGTTCGTTCTGAGTCCGATCGGGAATCCCGTGAAAGAAGGAACGAATTACAAAAACAAGAAAATCGATTATTGCAAAGAGAAGAGAATCTTGATCGGAAGGATGAAACGTTGGATAAACGTGAAAGCCTTTTAGAGAGAAAAGAGGAGTCTCTTAACCAAAGACAACAGCATATTGAAGAGATGGAAAGCAAAGTGGACGAGACGGTACGCAAGCAACAAACGGAGCTTGAACGTGTCTCAGGTTTGACTCGTGAAGAAGCTAAATCGATCATTATAGATCGAACAGAAAATGAGCTTGCTCATGATGTAGCAGTTATGATTAAAGAAAGTGATACCCGCGCCAAAGAAGAAGCTGATAAAAAGGCGAAAGAAGTCTTATCTCTAGCCATTCAGCGTTGTGCGGCTGATCATGTTGCAGAAACCACCGTTTCTGTAGTGAATCTTCCAAATGATGAGATGAAGGGACGGATAATCGGACGTGAGGGCCGAAATATCCGAACACTTGAAACGCTAACGGGTATTGATCTTATCATTGATGATACTCCTGAGGCAGTCATCCTATCTGGATTTGATCCAATTCGACGGGAAACAGCACGTTTGGCTCTTGAAAAACTAGTTCAGGACGGACGGATTCATCCGGCTCGTATTGAAGAAATGGTTGATAAGGCAAGACGTGAGGTAGATGAACATATTCGTGAAATTGGTGAACAAACAACTTTTGAAGTGGGTGTTCACGGGCTTCATCCAGATCTTATCAAGATTCTTGGTCGTTTGAAGTTCCGTACAAGCTATGGTCAAAACGTACTGAAACATTCTATTGAAGTGGCCCAACTTTCAGGATTATTGGCAGCTGAGCTTGGTGAGGACGAAGTACTTGCCCGCCGTGCCGGTTTATTACATGATATCGGGAAAGCAATTGACCACGAAGTGGAAGGTAGTCACGTTGAAATCGGCGTTGAATTAGCGACTAAGTATAAGGAACATCCAACTGTCATCAACAGCATCGCTTCACATCATGGTGACACAGAACCAACATCCATTATTTCGGTGCTTGTAGCGGCCGCTGATGCCTTATCAGCTGCAAGACCAGGTGCACGGAGTGAAACACTGGAAAATTATATTAGAAGACTTGAAAAACTTGAAGAGATATCCGAATCCTATGATGGAGTGGAAAAATCCTTCGCGATTCAAGCCGGACGTGAAGTGCGGATTCTAGTGAAACCAGAACAAATTGATGATCTTTCGGCTCATAAACTTGCTCGTGATATCCGGAAACGGATTGAAGAAGAGCTTGATTACCCAGGTCATATAAAAGTAACAGTAATCCGTGAAACAAGAGCGGTAGAATATGCCAAATGATTTGGCTTGGAAAACGAAGTGGTGAAAACCACTTCGTTTTCATTTTTTGTATGAACTTATTTGAGGATGTCTGTGCATTCAACAGTTATACCAAACAAGTGAAATGTATATAGGAAAGGGTTTTAGTATGAGATTGTTATTTATAGGAGATGTAGTGGGGGCACCGGGCCGTGGTATGGTTAAAGAATACCTCCCAAGACTTAAAGAAAAATATCAGCCGCACATCACGGTAATAAATGGTGAAAATGCTGCAGGAGGCCGAGGAATTACAGAAAAGATTTACCGCAGTTTTCTGGAGTGGGGCGCGCAGGCCGTAACAATGGGAAATCATACGTGGGATAATCGAGATATTTTTTCGTTTATTGATGAAGCGGAATATCTTGTTCGTCCAGCCAACTTTCCCATGGGTGCCCCGGGTGAGGGTCTGAAGTATATAGCGCTAGATCAACAGGAAGTCGCTATCATCAATCTACAGGCCCGGACATTCATGCCAGCATTGGATTGTCCTTTCCGAAAAGCGGAAGAGCTCGTTCTGGAAGCCCAAAAAAGGACACCTATCATTTTTGTCGACTTCCATGGTGAAGCTACAAGTGAAAAACAGGCGATGGGCTGGTACCTTGATGGGAAGGTGACTGCGGTGGTAGGCACACATACACATGTCCAAACAGCTGATAACCGGGTTTTACCACAAGGTACAGCTTATGTATCGGACGTAGGGATGACAGGGCCTTATGACGGCATTCTGGGAATGGATAGAGAGGCTGTTATCCATAAGTTCTTGACGAGCCTCCCTGTGCGATTTGAAGTACCTAAAGCTGGCCGTTCTTTATTAAGTGCTGTATTAATAGATATTGATGAAAAGTCAGGCAAGGCGGTAAACATTGAGCGAATACTGATAAACGAAGATAACCCGTTTTATAACTAACTTAAATGGACATCAGTCGTGGCTGATTGTCCATTTTTCTTTAATAGCTACGTGATTTTCACGAGAAAGATTCAATGAGGGAAAAAGTTAAGTAAGGTCTCCTAATAGGGAATCTAAAATCTGTTGTTGGACAATCCTGGTTTTCTTTGTCATACAAGTTTTACTAGCTGAATATAGTAGCAGTGGAAAGTGTTATAACTATTGAGCCAAGTTATAATCGGCAGGGAAAACAAGGAGGACTAGGAATGGAAATATTAAAGGTTTCAGCAAAATCTAATCCTAATTCTGTAGCAGGCGCACTGGCGGGGGTTCTCAGAGAAAGAGGGACCGCAGAAATTCAAGCAATTGGTGCAGGTGCGTTAAATCAAGCCGTTAAGGCAGTAGCAATCGCAAGAGGATTTGTCGCACCTAGTGGAGTCGACTTGATTTGTATTCCTGCCTTTACGGATATTCTCATTGATGGCGAAGAGCGTACGGCAATTAAGCTAATCGTTGAACCAAGATAAATTCATAAGTTTATGCCTGTTTGTCGGATGGCGAGCAGGTTATTTTTTGTATGTGACGAATAAGAAAGGTAGAGAAGGGGGATTGGATGGTGATTTTTGATGCGCATTGTGATGTTTTGATGAAATTGTTTATAGATCCGGATATTTCCTTTGTGGACAGCGATAAGTTACATATTACAAAGCGTGAACTTATGGATTCAGGTGGAAAGGTCCAATGCTTTGCGATATACATTCCTGAACAAGTCCACTCGGATATGAGATTTCAGGCTGCCTTGGCGATGGTGGAAATTTTTCACAAAAAAGTCCTGGCTGAACCTGAAATGAAATTTATAAGGTCGAAGAAAGATATCGATTCACTGGGGGAAAAAGAGATAGGAGCTTTGCTGACATTAGAAGGCTGTGATTGCATCGGGGATGATGTATTAAAGATGAAAACCCTCCTTCAGTTGGGGGTTACTTCGGTAGGATTAACATGGAATTATGCCAATCTGGTAGCCGACGGAGTTTTAGAAAAAAGAGGAGGCGGGCTAACGCGATTTGGAACGGATGTGGTGGGATTATTGAATGTGCAGTCGATATGGTGCGATCTTTCCCACCTATCGGAATCTGGGTTTTGGGACACCATAGAAATAGCAGACTTTCCGATTGCTTCCCATTCGAACGCCTATCGTTTATGCCCACATCCAAGGAATCTGAAAGACAGCCAAATAAAGGCTCTCCTAAAAAAGAATGGGACTATTGGGGTGACATTTGTTCCTCAATTTTTATCACAAGGTAAATCCGCGTCCATAAAAGACGTTATCAATCATATTGAACATATTTGTAGTTTAGGTGGAGAAAAACAAATTGGTTTTGGATCGGATTTCGATGGCATAGAAGAGATGGTCGATGACTTGGTCTCTTATAGCAATTACCAAAATTTAATTGATGAACTTGATAGGCTCTATTCCACAGAATTCGTAAAAGGCATTCTTTTTGAAAATTTCGTTCGTCATTATCCTCGATAAAAAAGGAGAGGGCGAAATGGTGTTTTTATTCTGATTTTGTAGATAGAATTGAATATTCTGAAAATATAAAAAATAAAAGCAAAAAGGTTGCAATTTATGTATTTAACCGATAGAATTGAAAGCGTTTAGTACACCTTTTCTGTCATAGAACGATTATTTACATATTGAACGTTCTGAAGAGAGGTACAGGTAAATAGCAGTTATATACGAACGTTCTAAAGGAGTGTAAGACATGATCAATCAACTTTCATGGAAAGTTGGCGGACAACAAGGTGAAGGTATTGAAAGTACAGGAGAAATATTCTGTATTGCCCTCAATCGCTTAGGTTATTACTTGTATGGCTACCGTCATTTCTCATCTCGAATAAAGGGAGGACACACGAATAATAAGATTCGTGTAAGTACTTCTGAAACTCGTGCTATCTCAGATGATTTAGACATCTTAGTTGCTTTCGATCAAGAAACAATAGACGTCAATTATAAAGAACTACACGAAGGCGGCATCATTATCGCTGATGCAAAATTTAAACCTGTCTGCCCTGAAGATACAAAGGCAGAGTTATATATAGTCCCATTTACGGAAATCGCATCTGAATTGGGTACTTCTTTAATGAAAAACATGGTGGCCATCGGAGCTACCTGTGCTGTACTTGGTATGGAAATCTCCGTGTTTAATGATGTTGTTGATGAAATCTTCGGCCGTAAAGGTGAAGAAATCGTTAAAAAGAACATGGATGCGATCACTGCTGGTTATAAGGCCATGGAAGTATTGCTTGGTGAAAAAGTGGGCGCTATGGAACTTGAAAAAGCGGATGGTCAAAAACGTTTATTCATGATTGGTAACGACGCAATCGCACTAGGTGCAGTTGCTGGTGGATGTCGATTTATGGCTGCTTATCCGATTACGCCAGCTTCAGAAATCATGGAGTATTTAATCAAGAAACTGCCTAAAGTGGGTGGTACCGTCATTCAGACGGAAGACGAAATCGCTGCAGCTACGATGGCAATCGGGGCTAACTACGGTGGTGTTCGTGCTATTACAGCTTCTGCCGGACCAGGTCTTTCATTGAAAATGGAAGCAATCGGTTTAGCGGGAATCACAGAAACTCCGATTGTTATTGTAGATACACAACGTGGCGGTCCTTCTACCGGACTTCCAACGAAACAAGAACAATCTGACTTAATGGCTATGATTTATGGGACGCACGGAGAAATACCGAAAATCGTCATGGCCCCAAGTACGGTTGAGGAAGCCTTTTATGATACGGCTGAAGCCTTCAATCTTGCTGAGGAATACCAATGTCCGGTTATCATTTTATCCGATTTACAGCTATCATTGGGTAAGCAGACTGTGCAACCGCTAGATTACAGTAAAGTGGAAATCAGACGTGGTAAACTTTTGGACACGGAAATAGAAGGCCCTCAAGAAAAAACATATTTCAAGCGCTATGAAGTAACAGAAGATGGAGTTTCTCCTCGTGTCGTTCCAGGCATGAAAAACGGAATTCACCATGTTACGGGTGTAGAGCATGATGAAACAGGGAAGCCTTCTGAATCAGCTGCAAATCGTGTAGCACAAATGGATAAGCGGATGCGTAAGCTTAGCAATTTAGCGAACACATTCAATACACCCGTTTACAAAAATGCACCACACGCAGAGGCTGACTTATTAATCCTAGGGTTTAACTCTACCCGGGGAACGATAGATGAAGCCATCGGCCGTTTGGAAACGGACGGAATAAAAGTGAATCATGCACAAGTTCGTTTGATTCATCCATTCCCTGCTGATGAAGTTCTTTCTTTAGTGCAATCAGCTAAGAAAGTAGTAGTAATTGAAAATAATGCGACTGGACAATTGGCTAATATTATCAAGATGAATGTCGGGCATGTAAATAAAATTAAAAGCATCCTAAAATATGACGGCAACCCATTCCTCCCGCATGAAATTCACACACAATGCAAGGAGATGTTCGAATATGGCAACATTTAAAGAATTTCGAAATGATGTAAAACCTAATTGGTGTCCTGGTTGTGGGGATTTCTCCGTTCAGGCTGCCATGCAGCGTGCAGCAGCCAACGTAGGCTTGGAACCGGAAAACTTAGCTGTGGTTTCTGGAATCGGCTGTTCAGGTCGGATTTCAGGCTATATCAAATCTTATGGTTTCCATGGCATTCATGGTCGTTCGCTACCGATTGCCCAAGGATTGAAAATGGCTAACCGCGAGTTGACGGTTATAGCTTCCGGTGGGGATGGCGATGGTTTTGCAATCGGGATGGGACATACCATACATGCAATACGTCGTAATATCGATATAACGTATATCGTTATGGATAACCAAATTTATGGTTTAACTAAAGGACAGACTTCCCCACGTTCAGCTGCTGGATTTAAAACGAAATCCACGCCTGAAGGATCAATTGAGCGGGCAGTCTCTCCGATGGAATTAGCTTTGTCGGCTGGAGCTACCTTTGTCGCTCAAAGTTTTTCAACGGATTTAAAAGACTTAACTGCAATCATTGAAGCTGGAATCAACCATAAAGGGTTCTCCTTTATTAATGTTTTCTCGCCATGCGTTACGTACAACAAAATCAATACGTATGATTGGTTCAAACAAAACTTAACAAAATTAAGCACGATTGAAGGATATGATTCCACAAATAAAGAACAGGCCATGCATACGTTAATGAAGCATGACAGTCTTGTGACTGGGATCATTTATCAAGATTCTTCACGTTCTTCTTATCAAGAATTAATTCCAGGTTATGCAGAAGAAGCATTGAATAAGTCTGATTTAACTCTAGATCAAGCTCATTTTGATAAACTTGTTGAAGAATTTATGTAAGCGTGAAAAGGTTCACCCCAAATTTGGGGTGAACCTTTTTTGTGGTTAATAACCAAGCGTTCTAATGAGGAGACAGCACGCTAGAAGATGGTGCTACCTAAATAGTAGGGCTTAGAAGAAACCGTTATTGCATCCGCAGCGGTTTCCTCGGTTACAGCACCCGAAAGAGAAGAAATTACAACGATTTCTTCTACAACAACAGTTGTTGTTATTGTTGTTATTGTTGTTATGATGATGGTGGTGGTGATGGTGATTGTTGTTGTCGTTGTGGCGGTCGTCGCGGTCATTGTCGCGTCTTTGACAACCCCTCACCGCACGACAGAAATCTCTTTCGATTCTGCTATTATCGTCGTTATTACGATGATGATCGTGATTATTATTGTTATTTCCAGAACATGACATATAAGTCACTCCTTAAATTGTTTTTGTTGTACGAGATATCTTATTCAAGAGCGGACAGGATGTTATAGGACTATGTCCTATATAGAGAAAATGTACGATAGCCCTAGATAACGGATTGGAGAGAAGTAAATAGAAAGTTACTGGTTGATTACCATCTCTTAATTCCCTATTTTGTGAATTTTTTCTAACAAACGCTAAAGGATTGACAGAATGATTGTTTCTTCCTGGTAAAAGCTTTATACTATGTTAATGTGGATATATCACACTTAAAAGCAAATATTTACACGTGAATGAAATAGGTAAGTGAACAAAAAACCTGGTTAGCATGCGGGTCTGGAAATAGTTAGGACGTTAAATAAACTAACTATTTTGAAAGGAGATTAACATGAACGAGAAACAAAGATTAGAATTACAACAAGTACAGAATGAAAATCCAGCGGACAAAAAATCCGAAAAGGATTACAGTAAGTACTTTCAGGCAGTTTATATACCGCCTTCCTTGAAGGATGCTAAAAAACGAGGAAAAGAAAATGTAGAATATCATGATGACTTTGCTATTCCTGAACAATTCCGAGGAATGGGAGAAGGTAAGAAATTTCTTATTCGTACATACGGTTGCCAAATGAATGAGCACGATACTGAAGTCATGGCGGGTATCTTTACGGCACTCGGATATCAACCGACCACTACAGTCGACGATGCGAATGTCATTTTACTGAACACTTGCGCAATAAGGGAAAATGCGGAGAACAAAGTATTCGGGGAACTAGGGCATTTAAAATCACTTAAATTGGAAAAACCGGATTTACTGTTGGGCGTTTGCGGCTGTATGTCCCAGGAAGAATCGGTCGTTAAAAGAATCCTTGAGAAACATCATTTTGTCGATATGATCTTTGGTACACATAATATCCACCGACTACCACAAATCCTAAATGAGGCATATCTTTCAAAAGAGATGGTCATTGAAGTTTGGTCCAAAGAAGGGGATGTGATCGAAAATCTTCCTAAAGTACGTAAAGGGAAAACAAAAGCATGGGTCAATATTATGTACGGCTGTGATAAATTCTGTACGTATTGCATCGTGCCTTTTACACGAGGAAAAGAAAGGAGTCGCCGTCCCGAAGATATCATTCAGGAGGTTCGTCATCTTGCGGCACAGGGCTACAAGGAAGTCACCCTCCTCGGTCAAAATGTGAATGCATATGGAAAAGACTTTACAGACATGGAGTATCGCCTTGGTGACTTGATGGATGAAATCCGTAAGATAGATATCCCGCGGATTCGCTTTACTACTAGTCATCCCCGGGACTTCGATGATCATTTGATTGAAGTTCTTGCTAAAGGCGGTAACTTAGTGGATCATATCCATCTTCCTGTTCAATCGGGAAGTACGGAAACGCTTAAAATCATGGCGCGTAAATACACGCGTGAACAATATTTAGAGCTTGTTAGAAAAATTAGGGAAGCAATTCCTAGTGCATCTTTAACGACGGATATTATTGTCGGTTATCCAAATGAAACGGAAGAACATTTCGAGGAAACGATGTCTTTATACCGGGAAGTTGGATTTGATGCTGCTTATACGTATATTTACTCTCCGCGAGAAGGAACGCCTGCAGCAAAAATGCAGGATAATGTCCCGATGGAAGTGAAAAAAGAGCGTCTGCAACGCTTAAATGCTCTTGTGAACGAAACATGTGCTTTGAAAATGAAAGAGTACAATGGGCAAATTGTAGAAGTTCTCGTGGAAGGTGAAAGTAAGAAAAATCCAGATGTATTAGCAGGGTATACTACGAAAAATAAGCTAGTGAACTTCAAAGGACCAAAGTCCGCGATTGGCCAAATCGTCAAGGTGAAAATCACCGACACGAAAACATGGTCATTGAATGGGGATATGGTTGAAGAAGCGACAGCAATAGAGGTGGATTAAAATGACAAAATATACAAAAGACGATATCTTAACAAAAGCGGCAGAGCTAGCTGAAATGATTGCCAGCACGGAAGAAGTGGATTTCTTTAAACGGGCTGAGGCTCATATTAATGAAAACCAAAAGATACGTGAAATGATTGCCAGTATCAAAAGCTTACAAAAACAAGCTGTGAACTTCCAACATTATGGAAAAGAAAAAGCATACGGGCAAGTTCAGGCGAAAATCGATGCCCTTGAAAAGCAGTTGGATGAGCTTCCAATCGTCCAGGAGTTCAAGCAATCCCAAGTCGATGTCAACGACCTTCTTCAAATGGTTTCTTCGCAAGTATCCAATAAGGTGACGGATTTGATAATTGAATCAACTGAAGGTGATATCCTTCGTGGTGAGACAGGATCAAAGGTGCAGGCTGGTGGCGGAGGTTGTTCATAATATTTTCGGGAAGCCCTTCTGGATGCAGAAGGGCTTTTTTATGTTTCAAAAACCCTTATACAGCGCCCATTCGTGACACATATCCCAAAACTGGTGCATAAAATAACCTAGATTTAAACATTACAGCAGTTTTCAGATATTAAAAATTCTACGCACACTAGACTTTTACCACGCATAGGATGAATGGAAACTGTATGAGGAGGGTTCGCTAGCATGTCACAATATAGAGAGATAATAACTAAAGCGGTGGTGGCCAAGGGACGTAAATTCACAAAGTCCTCACACACCATTTGCCCGGCTCATCATCCTTCTAGCATTCTAGGTTGTTGGATCATCAACCATAAATACGATGCCAAGAAAGTCGGCAAAAAGGTAGAAATTCACGGCAGCTACGAAATCAACGTTTGGTATTCATATAACCATAATTCAAAGACGGAAGTTGTCACTGAAAAAGTACAATATACCGACGTGATTTCGCTAAAATACCGTGATCCAGATTGTCATGATGACCATGAAATCGTAGCACAAGCTGTCCAACAGCCGAATTGTTTAGAAGCATCCATCTCCCCATGTGGACAAAAGATCATTGTTCATGTGGAAAGAGAATTCTTTGTGGAGGTCGTTGGCGAAACGAAAATTTGCGTCGCTGTAAGCCCAGATGGCCGCTGTGAAGATGACTGGGGCTCAGATTTTGATGATGATGAGTTCGAAGATTTAGATCCGGATTTCCTTGATGAATTCGAAGATGAGTAAAATACTTTAATATAGTCAATACCGGATGACATTCCCTTCATCCGGTCTTATTTACGTTAAAAGAAGGACAGGCCAAATTAGTGAATATTTTATTACCCGCATAAGCTCCTCGGCGTCCTAAATCCCCTTATAAAAAGGAAAAAAACAGTATATTATGCATGTTTTCTTGTAATAGCGAATACAGGAAAGGTGCTATCCCGTATGGTATAATAAATGACATATATAAATAACAGATTATAGTTTGGAAAGGTTTTGAAAGAATGGCTGGATATACACCAATGATTCAACAATATTTAAAAATCAAGGCAGAGTATCAGGATGCCTTTTTATTTTTCCGTTTAGGGGATTTTTATGAAATGTTTTTTGAGGATGCATTGAATGCCTCACAGGAACTGGAGATTACATTAACGAGCCGGGAGGGTGGCACGGAAAATCGAATTCCCATGTGTGGCATTCCCTATCACTCGGCTCCCAATTATATTGATATTTTGATAGAAAAAGGCTTTAAGGTAGCCATTTGTGAACAGACAGAGGATCCTAAACAAGCAAAAGGGGTCGTCCGCCGGGAAGTTGTCCAGCTGATTACACCGGGAACCAAAATGGATAGTAAGGGACTTCGGGAAAAAGAAAATAATTACATTGCATCCATCACGTCCTTTACAGATGGGCCATTCGGTTTTGCTTACAACGATTTGTCGACAGGTGAAAACAAGGTCACGTTGATTGAAAGTTTTGAAGAGGTATTGAATGAGTTTGCAAACCTTGGTGCCAGCGAAGTTGTCATTGCAACGGATTTTAACGATGAATGGAAAAAGCAATTGCAGGAACGGGGTGCCGCAGCACTTTCCCTTGAGGATAACTTAGAGCAAAGTGAGTCGTTCGTTTCTTTGTTTCGACTGTTGAAAGAAGATAAGCAAGCTCAAACGACTGCGCGTTTATTGAATTATTTATACCGAACCCAAAAAAGAAGCCTAGATCACCTGCAGCCAGTATTTGCATATGAAACGTCCCATTATATGAAAATCGACTATTATAGCAAGCGTAATTTGGAGTTGACGGAAACCATCCGTTCCAAAGGAAAAAAAGGGTCGTTATTATGGCTTTTGGATGAGACGAAGACAGCGATGGGAGGCAGGATGCTTAAGCAATGGATTGATCGTCCACTCATCAATCGACTGCAAATCGAACGTAGACAAAACCTTGTGGAAATATTGAAGGATCACTACTTCGAACGTCAAGATTTGCGCGAGCGCTTGAAGGAAGTATATGATTTAGAGCGTCTTGCGGGCCGGGTGGCGTTTGGAAATGTCAATGCACGTGATTTAATCCAGTTGAAACGTTCACTCCAACAAGTACCCATCATTCGTGAAATCGTCCAATCCTTGGGCTCCAATGGTGATATAACAGCTCTCGCCGAAAAGCTGGATCCCTGTGAGGAAGTGACCGATTTACTTGAAACGGCATTAGTGGAAAATCCACCGTTATCCGTTAAGGAAGGGAACATTATCCAAGATGGTTTCCACTCGGAACTGGATACATATCGAGATGCCAGCCGAAACGGAAAAACGTGGATCGCTCAGCTGGAACGGGAGGAACGGGAACGTACCGGAATACGATCATTGAAAATCGGCTATAACCGAGTATTTGGTTATTATATTGAAGTGACTCGCGCCAATTTGCATTTACTTGAAGAGGGACGGTATGAACGGAAGCAAACCTTGACCAATGCTGAAAGATATATCACACCTGAACTAAAAGAAAAGGAAGCCTTGATTTTACAAGCCGAAGAGAAAAGCATCGGTCTTGAATATGATCTGTTCCTCAGCCTCCGTGAACAGGTGAAAAGCTATATCCCACGTTTACAAGAGCTTGCGAAAGGCATCAGTGAACTTGATGTTCTCCAATGCTTTGCAACAATCAGTGAAGAGCGTCATTATGTAAAGCCGGTCTTTTCTGAAAATCGTAAAATAGCCTTACAGGAAGGACGCCATCCTGTTGTCGAAAAAGTACTGCATTCTCAAGAGTATGTTCCAAATGACTGTTTTATGGATAGCGACCGTGAGCTACTTTTGATTACAGGACCTAATATGTCGGGTAAAAGTACGTATATGCGTCAGATTGCGTTGACATCCATTTTGGCCCAAATCGGTTGTTTTGTATCGGCGACCTCAGCGGAACTGCCGATTTTCGATAAAGTGTTCACTCGAATTGGTGCAGCGGATGATCTCATTTCGGGGCAAAGTACTTTCATGGTCGAGATGCTCGAAGCAAAAAATGCCATCATGAATGCTACGGAAAACAGCTTGATTTTATTCGATGAAATCGGACGAGGAACTTCCACTTACGATGGTATGGCGTTAGCGCAGGCAATCATTGAATATATTCATGGAGAAATCGGTGCAAAGACACTCTTTTCAACACATTATCATGAATTGACCGTGCTATCAGAGGAACTTCCTAAACTGAAAAATATCCACGTAAGTGCAATCGAACAGAATGGGAATGTCGTTTTCCTTCATAAAATAAAAGAGGGACCAGCCGATAAAAGTTATGGTATTCATGTTGCCAAGCTTGCCAACCTTCCAAAACAGTTAATTGACCGGGCAGCTGCCATTTTAGCGCAACTTGAAAGTGATAATGAACAAGTGACGCAAACACCTTCAAAGTCAGCTGTTGTAGTAGATATAGATGTTCCTAAAGGATCTAAAGAAAAGGATGGTACGGTTGTAAATGAAGCGTCGCAACTTTCCTTTTTCGGAGAAGAAGTTCCAAGGGAAAAAACCAGTTCATCAGCTAAGGAAAAAAAAGTGCTTGATGATATCAAATCGCTCGATATCCTAGAAATGACACCACTGGATGCGATGAATATACTCTATAAATTGCATAAGAAATTGAAATAAATAATTGAAGCGAGGCGATAAAAGTGGGGAAAATCATACAGCTAGACGAGTCTTTATCGAATAAAATAGCAGCTGGCGAAGTGGTTGAACGTCCTGCCTCAGTCGTGAAGGAGCTAGTGGAGAACGCCATAGATGCCAACAGTACCATCATTGAAATTGAATTGGTGGAGGCCGGACTTGGGTCCATCAGGATCATAGACAATGGAGATGGAATGACGGCCGATGATGTAGAAGCGGCGTTCAAACGTCATGCCACAAGTAAAATAAAAGATGAAAATGACTTGTTTCGGATTCGGACGCTCGGGTTCCGTGGTGAAGCCATGCCAAGTATCGCATCAGTTTCCCATTTTGAAATGAAAAGCAGCACGGGAGAGGGGCCAGGAACCCGAATTCTGCTTGAAGGGGGGATCATTCGTGAATTGGAGGCTTCATCAAGCCGAAAAGGGACGGACATCACGGTCTCCGAGCTTTTCTATAATACACCGGCACGATTGAAGTATTTAAAAACGATTCATACGGAGCTAGGAAACATTACGGATGTCACGAACAGGCTGGCTTTGTCACACCCTGACGTTTCGATAAGCCTTACGCATAATGAGAAACGTATTTTGCATACGAATGGTAATGGAGATGTCCGGCAAGTACTGGCCGCAATCTACGGAATGAATATTGCCAAAAAGATGATTCCGATAGAGACGAGGTCTTTGGACTTCACTATAACCGGATATATCGTAATGCCCGAGGTCACCCGTGCCTCCAGAAACTACATTTCGACTATGATTAACGGTAGATTTATAAAAAACTATGTTCTTGTTAAGGCAATCCTGGAGGGATACCACACACTCCTTCCTATTGGACGTTTCCCAATTGCTTTGTTGAATATTGAAATGGATCCAATCTTGGTCGATGTTAATGTACATCCATCCAAATTAGAGGTGCGACTTAGTAAGGAACAGGAGTTATATGCCTTAGTATCGGAAACGATTAAATCGGCTTTCAAGAAACTTTCCTTGATTCCAAGCGGTTTCACGCCGTCACACAAGAAAGAGGAGCCTAAGAGCGAGCAGACGTCTCTCAGCTTAGACCATGTCGTGGAAAGGGGAAGGCAAGTTCTTGAAGAAGCAAAAAAAGAAGCATCCCTACTAAAGAATACCTTGATACGAGAAAAACAACAGCAAGAAATTCCAGTGGAATCTATCGATGATAACCAGGATATTGATACCATGCATGAATTAATATATAGCAGTGAAGATGGAATGCAAATGGGAGAGGCCTCTATCCCTGTCATACCTCCAGAAGAAAAAAGGTCCTTGTTCGAATCCGCTGAAGGGTATACAACATATACAGTCGAAGAGGATGAGGAAGAAATGGAGGAGGAAGATGCTTCAAGCCGCATACCTCCTATGTATCCAATTGGACAAATGCATGGCACCTATATTTTCGCCCAAAACGAAAAAGGTTTGTATATCATCGATCAGCATGCTGCACAGGAACGGATTAAATATGAATATTTCAAAGAAAAGGTTGGTCGTGTCGAAAATGAGCTACAGGATATGCTCGTTCCGATCACGTTAGAATTTTCGACCGATCAATCAATTCGAATCAATGAATACAAGGATGAGCTAGAAAAGGTCGGCGTCTTTTTAGAGGAATTCGGTTACAATTCCTTTATCGTCCGGTCCCATCCACAATGGTTCCCTAAAGGAATTGAACAGGAAATCCTTGAAGACATGATTGAACAATTATTGTCGATGAAAAAGGTGGACATAAAAAAACTGCGTGAAGCGGCGGCCATCATGATGAGCTGCAAAGCCTCCATTAAAGCCAACCGCCACCTCCGTAACGATGAAATACAAGCCCTTCTTGATGAATTAAGGCGAACAACCGATCCATTCACCTGTCCGCATGGAAGACCCATCATCATCTCCTATTCAATTTACGAAATGGAAAAGATGTTTAAAAGGGTGATGTGAAAATGAAAAGAGAACCCCTTGTTATCAAGGGGTTCTCTTTGGGATAGGTACCAACATAATACGTAATATGTATGCTAAGGGAGGAGTTTCTTTGCATTTTGAACCGATTGATGTAACGAAGCATAGAACATTCATTATTCGATTTCGTAGGGACTCTTTCGTCATAAGCTTTGGTTCTGATAAGGATCTTGGAAACGTAGAGGAATATCTGGATTGGGTAAAAATAAAATCGAACCGATATCCAGGTGGATTTGTCTTGGTTATGGAAGATGATGTGCCCATCGGTCAACTTGAACTTACAATTAAAGAATATAAGGGTAGTAAAGTAGGCTACGTAAATCTTTATTATCTCATTCCTGAAAAACGTGGAATGGGGTTAGGGAAGGAACTTCACCGATATGCTCTTCATTTCTTTAAAAAATATGGGGTAAAGGAATATCATCTACGCGTTTCTCCTACTAATAGAAACGCATTGTCTTTTTATCGTAAAAATGGAATGCAGGAAGTAGGGTTTGAATTAGAGGGAAAAGTGATAAGAATGAAAGGGAACGTGTAAGTTAAAAAATATACCTCCAGGGTAAGTTCATGTTTCTCAGCTAGTTCATTATTATTAAGGTAAAAGATGCAAAAAAATCCCCTTCTCATTTCGAGAAGGGGTTAGTCGTAGTTAATCTTCAAACAACTCATCCATCAAGTCATCAATTTCTTTTTTTAACTTTCTTGTTCCTTCTTTGGAGACAGTAATTGTATCACCATCGATAATCAGCATATCTCCGACCTTGGCCCCTTTTGGAAGGGAGCTTTTCGGAAAATCCTTCATATCGCCACCATCGATTTCCACGACAGCTATTTTACCTTCAAAGCGATCAATTATTCCTTGCTTCATTTATTTCACCGTCTTTACAGTAAGTTTCGTACCTGTAGAAGTAAAAATAATGTTTCCAGATTTGTCTGTACGATAGATTTTAGCTTTTATGGAATTCAAGCGTTTTACAACGGTAGAAGTAGGATGCCCATAGCTATTTTTTCCTACACTTATTATAGCGTATTTTGGTTTTGCTTTCTTAATAAAAGCTGAACTAGAAGATGTTTTTGCCCCGTGGTGCCCAACTTTAAGGACATCCACGCTTGGTACTACCTTTTTGGCAAGCATGTCTTTTTCGGATTTTTCTTCAGCATCGCCAGTGAACAAGAACGATTTTTTATTGTGTTTAAGTAAAAGGACGGCACTCCAGTTATTTAAGTCCGTCTTATAGTCCTTGACTGGAGCAAGGAATTTCAATGACGTATTCTTTGCCTTCGTCGTGATAACTATCCCGGTCTTGGCTTTCTTGATTTTTAGCCCTTTTTTCTTAACCGCTTTTAAAAAGTCTGTGTAAGCTTGTGTGCTATGAGCAACTTTCGGTGCGTACACAGCTTTGACTTTCAGATTATTGATTACATAGGCCAGTCCACCGATATGATCGGCATCCGGATGCGTCGAGACAACCGCATTCAACGTTTTTACCTTTTGTTTTTTCAGATAGGCAACGACATCATCGCCTTTTCCTTTTCCACCAGCATCAATTAAAATGTTTTCATTACCGGTTTGAATCAGGATGGAATCGCCTTGGCCCACATTGATAAAGTGTACCTTCACATTGGAAGCAGCAGCTTCAGTTGACTGGATTCCAGTAAATAAAGTTAAACATAGAACAGCCACTAATATTACTTTAAGTTTTTTCATCATTATATCACCCTAGCATATCTTATCATGGTTATTAAGAGAAAAGTGAGATAATAAATATTTTAAAATAGTATTTTTTCATTCGTATAGATATTTATCTGTTATTTTATGCATTAATTAATTAAAATATACCATTAATATAAATATAAGGATAATATTTTAGTTATTTATGGGATTTTATATTATTTTATTAAAATAATACTAATAATATGGTAAAGCTGATGGATTTTGATTGTAGTATGGGCTACCGTACCATTGGTTTAGATAGTGCCATGATTGATTGGAATGATTATTCCCATTTCTGTTATAGGTTACGGGTGGGCCAATGAAAGTCGAGGGCTGAACGGGTGACACCGTTTTTTTCCATTGGTTTTCATCTATGGAATAAGTGTGGGCCATGATATCCGCTGGCGTTAATTTCAAGATATCCGATCCAAGAATGACTTCAGGGATAGGTGCATTAAAAATAGCAAGTAAATGTGTTTGGTCCATGGTAGCCACTTCATAATGCCACCAGCCTTGTGGGACGTTCGCTACTTGGCCGGGAGTAATGGGGTAGTTCTGAATGAGCTTTGTATATGGATTCAGAATGGATACTGTAGCGGCCCCGGAGATGCAATAAACTAGCTCAGCTGCATTTTGATGGTAATGAGGTTCGATGATATTATTGGCACTTAAGAATATATCGAGTAAAGAAGTATTCTCCAGGGTGTTCAACTGTGAAATGCCCAATACATTTATATAGTTCAGATTATCTTTTTTTACTAAAGTACTTTTATTTACATCGAAGGTAAATAGAGTCGAAGGTGATGCATAATCCATAGGTATCCTTCCTTTACGATAGTGTTGGTTTGAGCAGGATATGTGGTTTACCATTAGAATGTGCAAATGCCCATGATAAAGATTGTAGTTAGAAACCAAAGTCTTTCAAAATAATATTCTTATAAAATATCATTTAACTGAATTTTCCCTATTGTCTTATTTAAGAATAAGCAGAATTTTCCCATTGCATGAATAGAAATTACAGTGATATAATAATTCCTGTGTTTTTAAAGTTAAAAAGATATAGGAAGTGTCTAAATTGTCTAACAATTCGAAAGAGAGCAAATTCGTCCCGTACGTTTCTGCTTCGAAATCTTTACCCGAATTAACTGTCACTGCAATTATTCTAGGTATCATTCTTGCCATCGTTTTTGGAGCAGCTAATGCATATTTAGGTCTCCTTATTGGATTGACGGTTTCCGCATCTATACCCGCGGCGGTAATTTCAATGGCAATCCTGAGAGGGATTTTTCGACGAGATTCCATCTTAGAAAACAACATTGTGCAAACGATGACAACAGCAGGTGAGGCCATTGGGGCCGGAGCCGTTTTTACTATCCCAGCATTATTTATGTGGGGGATGGATGTTAGTCAAGCGTTAATCCTATTCATTGTTTTAACTGGTGGATTCCTTGGGGTCTTCATGATGGTCCCCCTTCGTCAGCTTTTAATAGTAAGGGAGCACGAAACATTACCTTATCCTGAGGGTACGGCATGTGCCGAGGTATTGAAATCAGGAGAAAAAGGCGGTTCTAGCGCTAAATTAATCGGAGTCGGTTTAGTAATCGGTGGTGTGGTTAAAGCGCTTGGAGATGGATTCAAGCTATTTAAAACGGAAGTGGAAACAGGCATCACTGGTTTTAAAAATGCAGTAGTCGGCCTTGATGCATTTCCTTCTCTATTGGGTGTCGGGTATATCATCGGTCCACGTGTTGCGGGTCAAATGATCGGTGGGGGTCTATTGGCTTGGGTCGTCCTTATACCGGCCATTAGCTTCTTTGGTAGTGGTAGCTCTACACCTATATTCCCGTCAGAAGTTCCTATCGGTGAACTGGACGCTTGGGGAATTTGGGATAATTATATTCGGTACATCGGAGCTGGAGCAGTTGCGACTGGGGGCTTAATCACACTGATTAAGACATTGCCCACTCTATTCAGTTCTGCTTTTGCAACGCTGAGAGGCGTGCAAGCGAATAAAGGTCAGCTTAAAGCCGGGCTAATTCGTACTGAAAAAGACATTCCTGCTAAATTCGTGTGGTTAGGGATGCTTATTGTTCTTTTGATCATTGCCTTTGCACCTGTAACGGAAGTAGGTATCATAGGCGCAGTTGCAATCGGTATTTTTGGGTTCTTATTCGTGACGGTCGCTTCAAGGATTGTTGGGATTGTCGGAAGCTCTTCATCCCCTACATCTGGGATGACCATTGCGACACTACTAATTGTAGCGCTTATTTATAAGGCAACAGGCTTCACTGGCATGGATGGCATGATAGCTGTAGTAACGGTTGCTGCAATCGTTTGTACGGCACTTGCAGTGTCAGGTGACGTTTCTCAAGATTTGAAAACAGGTTATATTGTCGGTGGTACGCCATGGAAACAACAAGTTGCGATGATGATTGGTGTCGTTGCATCTGCAGCTGTCATTGGCTTTACCTTAGTGTTAATGGATAATGCTTATACAATGGGTTCTGCAGAACTTCCTGCACCTAAAGCGGCCTTGATGAAAATTCTTGCTGAAGGTGTTCTTGGAGGAGACTTACCTTGGACCCTTATCTTCATCGGAACGGCGATTGCCATTACTCTAGAGTTCTTCGGTTTGAATTCACTTAGTGTGGCAGTTGGGATTTACTTGCCAGTTCATACGAGTGCGCCAATCATGATCGGTGGATTTGTACGTTACTTCGTTGAACGTTTTTCTAAATCTAAAGAAGCACGTAAAGCAAGAGTAGATAGAGGAACATTGTTCGCGTCCGGTTTAATCGCCGGTGAATCATTGATTGGAGTGCTTATTGCAGTCTTAATTGCAGTGGGAGTAAAAGTTCCAGCCGTAGCGGTGATAGCGAGCAACCTAATACCATTCTTACTTTTCCTTGCTTTAGCTGGAGTACTTTGGTTTGTATCTAGCAAAAGGAATAAAGAAGATGTTTCGTAAAAAGCAAAAATCAAAGAGGAACCTGTTAACTATGGTTCCTCTTTTGGAAAGTCGTGTCACCCTAGAAATGGATTCTTCTTCGGACTTAGGATTTTTGATTATCCAGAGAACTAACTTCATCGAGAGACTGACGATTCGTTTCTTGAAGCAAAGGGCATTTCGTAAAATCAAGCTAGATAAGTTTGGGAGATTTGCCATTGAACAAATGGCATATCGCAAGAATGTTCAAGCGATTTCGGAAGCGATGATTGAACACTTTGGGGAAGAAGCCGAACCGGCCTTACCACGACTTGTGAAATTTTTTGAAATCCTTGAAGTTCATGAATGGATCATTTGGGAAGAAGAAAAATAAAAAACAAGCTGAAGCATGCAAATCGCGCTTCAGCTTGTTTTTTTGCTTTTTCATGAATGAGGGGTAGCGAAATCAATAGCTAAAGGTAATTCGAAAAAATTTCTTAATAACGGCAGAGAGTAGGTTGTAGGGCTGATCGTCATGTTTGGTATTTGTAAAAGGAGCATATTCTGTAAATGTTAACGTATATGATTTCATTCTTGATGGGTTTGTATGGGAAATGTAACAGGGACGCTAAAGAGGGTGACACCAGGCCTGAATTTAAGGTCCGGCAAAAATGCCCTCAGTCTATACTTATTGTATTGCCTTGCCATACTACGGGGGAGGGGACCATGTTCTATCATTTATTAATTCGTCAATAGATTCCTAATCTATCAATTGGTGGAATTGAAAAATCCAGTTTCCGTCTAAGGACAGAAACTGGATTTTTCTCAGCGTCTACTTATTTACAAATGATTAAGTTCAGTGTTGAACTTAATAAACCAAATTGTAAAGCGCTTTGATATGAGTAAGATAACGGATGTTACTAGCTTCCTTCATTAAAGTGGCAGGTAAGCCTTTAAGTTCAGTGTTGTTAGCCCCAACTGTTGCTACACCATCTTTACGACCTAAGCTGGCAAGTGTTCCAGAATTGATAGGTGCGAATTTTTCTAGTGTTTTACCTTCAAATGCTGCATATAGGTTGTAACCGACTAGTTCGCCCATTTGCCAAGCGTTTTGTGCGGTTGGTGCGTATGGACGTCCACCTTCTGGAGGGAATGCAACGGCACTATCGCCAACAACGAATACGTCATTATGAGACTTGGATTGAAGATATTCATTGACAGTTGCTTTACCACGGTCCACTTCAAGACCTGATTCCCCAACGATAGGAAGAGCAGCGACGCCACCTGTCCAAACAAGTGTATTAGCCGTGATTGTTTGTCCATCTTTCAATTCGATAACATTGCCTTTGACACCTGTTACAGGAAGGCTAGTTAAGAATTCAACCCCACGTTTTTGTAGACTTGTCATTGCGCGTTCAATTAATTGATCCGGTAACACAGGAAGGATTTTCGGACCAGCCTCGATAAGCTTGATTTTCAAGTCTTTGTAGTCTACGCCAAATTGTTTTGCAATTTTAGGGAAATGATCTACGATTTCACCGATTAGTTCAACGCCAGTTAATCCACCGCCGCCGATTACAATCGTTGCGTCCGCTTCATTTTTCGTAATGGAATATTCACGAATGCGATCTTCTATATGTTTGTAAATTTTATTTGCATCATGTACAGATTTTAATACCATGCTGTTTTCTTCAAGTCCTGGAATGCCGAAGAATCCTGTTTGGCTTCCTAAAGCAACAACTAAAGCATCATAAGTTAGAGTAGAACCATTAGCAAGTTTAACTTGTTTTTTATCCACTGAGAAAGATTCAGCTTTGGAAATGACAAGGTCGATGTCTTTTCCTTTGAAAAGTTTTTCTAACGGAATGGCAACAGCTTGTTCAGAAACTGATCCTCCTGCTAGACGATGAAGTTCTGTGATAATTTGGTGTGTTGGGTATTGGTTAACCACTGTAACTTGTGCTTCATCTTTATTTAAGTATTTTCGAACAGTTAATGCAGATAGTAATCCGCCGTATCCTGCACCTAAGATGACGATATGTTTTGACATTTGTTAATCCCCCGTCCTAACTGGTTGAATGATAATAATAGAATTAGTTTTGGTTCTTACGTTCTGCAGAGATTTCAAGGAACGCACTTGCGAAACGGAAAAGTTTTTGCGCTTGTGGATCTTTCATCATACGTAGTAAACCGAAAAGACCAATGACTTCCGTACTTTCTTCAGCCCGGTCCTTTGCTTCGATTGCATTCGCAGCAAGGCCCTTTACAGAAGATACAACTGGTGTTGCCATTTCTGAAATAGCACTGACTGTATCATTTTTCAATACTTCATCAGTTGCAACAGATTGAGCAAAATCATATGACTTTGTCAAAATATTAACCAATTCCGTTAATTTTGGTAATTGTTCTACTAAATTATTCAGTGATTGTTGAACCTCAGGGTTTAAAAGTTGATCTAGGATATCTCTTTGTTCCTGGCTTGCAGAGATATTAAGTGTTTCGTTTTCAGGTTTTGATTTTGAGACTACATCTGCCATATCTATTTCCCCTTTGCGTTGAACTTAATTTGCTAATTAGGATGCAAAGTCACATTACTATCGAAGTCAGAAACTATAACTTTGAAAATCTCTTTAAAAAGTTATCGCTACTAGAGGCCCATACTGATATGTAGTTCCTTTGATAGAACCTATTAACTTACTGAACTCACGTGTCTCTATCCTAACACTCCTAATCATACGTCTACCGACTGTTAATTTCAAATAGTTTTTTACAATATGAATATAACTTAAAGTTATTATTTATGTTCGTGTAAGCCAGGGGACATTTTTCGTGGTATCATCGGGAAACTTGAATATCTTCTATATTCTCCATTTTTATGGTTTTTTTGAGAATTCACCTTAGAAATAGGCTTCATTCCTATAATTTTCTTACTTTTTTGTATTTCTTTTAGTTTTTACGAATAAACTCTCTAAAATCAGGGTATAAGATATTACTTGTATTGGAGATGATGCCTTTGATCAAACGTCGATTATTAAAAGTTCATGGAGAAATGATTCAGATTTCCTCCAGATATTCTAAAAAGCATAACAAATGGAATTGTACGGCCAAACTTCCCAATAGTTCGCTTATCGCATATTGTCGAGATAAAAACAGGATACGTGCAGAAACTGTGTCCATGAGTAGGTTAATAATTACTTATGATGATTATAAAATCATATAATCAGGATGAACGTACTTTATAAATAGTAAAAGGGCACTCAATCATTTTTGATTGGGTGCCCTGGCCTGCCCTTTTTAATTAACGCTTTATCTTGTAATTCCTTAAATGTTCATTTCCATCATGAAATGATGTTGTTTTTCCATACATAATACAAGCGGGGATCACTGGATAAAAAATACATGGCTATCTTTCGTATATCCTCAATATTAATTATTTCATGCATTATCAGTATCCTTTTTTTAAAAAATATTTTGTATGTTGCTATAGTGATATACGTAATAGAAAGATGATGAGAAATCCATACAAGTATAAAAGCTATCTGTTAATGCTCAGATGGCTTTTTTGATAGAACTAACTATAAAAAAAATAAAATTCAATACATTTGTTTAAAAGAAAGGAGATTAGTGTAAAAAATAATAGGATAAATTAACGCAAGTAATAAAAACGAGAGGGTTGAAGGATTTTGGAACATTCTAAGAATACAGTTGCCGAGTTAATCATTCAACAATTACAACTCATGAATGTGAAAAGAATTTATGGAGTGGTGGGAGATACGATAATTGGACTGATTGATGCACTGTCGAATCAAGAAAATATTAAATTCATTGCTGTTAAGCATGAATCGGTAGCCGCTTTAATGGCTTCGGCGGAGGCCAAGTTAACAGGGGGATTGGGTGTGTGTACCGCGACCATGGGACCTGGGGTCACTAATTTGCTTAATGGACTTGGTGATGCCTATTCCGATAAAGCACCGGTGTTGGCCATAACAGGGCAGGCTCCGAGTGATAAAATAGGAACGGATTTTCAACAATATGTGAATCAACAGGAACTTGTGAAGCCGTTTGCTTCTTATAGTGTGAATTTGACCAGCCCGGATGCCATTATTGAAGTGATGCACAAAGCGGCCCAAAAATCGCTTGGCCAGAGAGGGGTTACTCACCTTTCCATACCCAAGGATTTTTTCGATAAAAAAACGGAAGTGCGACCAAGGCGTTTACCTTTACTTGTTAAAAGTACTTCCTCGCTGGAAGAAGAAAGCAAGAATCGGATTCTTGAGGTAATGAAAACAGCGAGACAACCTATGATACTGGCTGGAGCCGGTGCCCGTGGTGCTTCAGAAGCGATTGAGATGCTTGCGGATACGTGGGGTGCTGCCATTCTTACTAGCCTTGGGGGTAAGGGCGCTTTCGAGGCAAATTCTCCAAATCTTTTACAAGGCATCGGGGAAGGCGGCAATCCATATGCGAAGAGCGCCTTCCTGGAGGCTGACGTCGTATTGCTTGCCGGTGTTACTTGGTGGCCCGAAGGATATGTGCCAACCGATGCGAAGATTATACAGATAGACAGTAATTTTGACAAGATCGAAAAAAGCATACCCGTAGAAATCGGTATTAAAGGTAATACTGAAGAGGTTATTCCTCAATTGAATCTTGGATTAAAAGGGCACAACAAGAATGATGAGTGGGTCGGTCGTTGCCGGGAAGTGAAAGAATTATGGTCAGCGCAATTGGAACAGGAAGGCAATAGCGAAGGTTCTCCTATACACCCAGCAAGGATTATTCGAGCGATTGAAAGGACGATAGATCCAGATGCGATCCTGGCAATCGATACTGGGGATGTAACTGTTTGGACGAATAGAATCTTGCGCCAACAAAACCAAAGGGTTCTATTTTCAGGATATTGGAGAACGATGGGGTTTGGTCTTCCAGCTGCAATGGCTGCCAAATTAGCCGAATCGGAAAAACAAGTAGTAGCCGTTGTCGGTGACGGAGGCCTTCAGATGACACTTGCTGACTTACTGACAGCCAAACGATATGGCATTAAGATTACCATCATCGTACTCAATAATGAATCACTACAAATGGAACGGGATAAAATTAAAGCTGAGGGAGGGGATGAAGTGGGCGTGGGTCTGACAAATCCTGATTTCGTAAAGGTAGCGGAAGCCTGTGGATGGAAGGGTGTGCATGTCGAAGAGGATAACTCCTTGGAAGCATCCATCACAGAAGCTTTGCAGTCAGAGTTACCCGCTTTAGTCGATATCCGTACAGCTCAAATCTTTTTCCCTGAAACAGAATGAAAGGACAATTACGTACAGGGAAAATATATAGTGGAAGGAAGTTAGTAAAAAGAGGCATTTGACCAATGGGTTAAGTGCTTCTTTTTTGCCAAATATAATAGAAAGGACCCATCAAAAGGTACTGTATCAAAAATAAATGATTCACGCTTCCTACTGAATTACCCCCTCTCTTTAAAATGACCTTTGACAAAAAGAAGAGAAAGGGTTAAATTCTAATAATCGTATATTCAAATAATCAGATATACAAAATAAAAAAGGAAGTGCTTTTTTATGAAGCGAAATTGGTTTATTGATGGAAGATACAAAGATTATTCTTTTCAATCTTTACAAAAAGATTTTATAGCTGGACTCGTAGTCGGTGTAATTGCCATTCCATTAGGCATGGCATTTGCTATAGCTTCAGGTGTAAAACCTGAATATGGGATATACACGACAATCATTGCCGGAGTATTGATTTCCCTATTAGGGGGTTCGAAATTTCAAATAGGTGGGCCAACAGGTGCGTTTATCCCAATTTTATTTGGGATTGTAATGACATATGGGTTTGAAAACTTATTAATTGCTGGATTTTTAGCAGGAATCATCCTAACCTTAATGGGGATTTTTAAATTAGGCTCATTAATTAAGTTTATTCCCAAACCTGTAACGATTGGGTTTACCGCTGGGATTGCTGTCATCATATTTGTGGGCCAGGTTCCGAACTTTCTGGGATTGTCTGGTGTGGAGAAACACGAAGAATTCATTAATAATGTAAAGGAAATATTCATGCATATTCAAAGCATGAACATGTACAGCGTATTAACCGCAGGTATTTGTTTAATGGCTGTTTTAGGCACACCTAGGTTCTTTCCAAAGATTCCAGGGCCACTAATCGGCATTATCTGTTCGACATTGGTTGCCACTTTCTTATTTCCGGGTCAAGTAGCAACGATTGGTTCAACATATGGGGAAATTCCAAATAATTTGCCACAGTTCAAATTTCCTGAGATTACTTTAGACCGCATTCAACTTTTAATTCGACCCGCGCTTGTCATAGCCATGCTAGGAGCAATAGAATCATTATTATCAGCAGTCGTGGCAGACGGGATGTCCGGTAGTAAGCATAATAGTAATAAGGAATTGATTGGTCAAGGCGTTGCTAATATAATTACTCCTCTATTCGGTGGAATCCCAGCGACAGGTGCAATCGCAAGAACGGCTACCAATATTAAAAACGGGGCTGTTTCCCCGGTATCCGGTGTAGTTCATGGCATAGTCGTCCTCTTGGTTTTAGTGCTGTTTGCACCGTACGCCTCAAAGGTGCCGTTGGCAAGTATGGCTCCGATATTGATGGTGGTTGCTTGGAATATGAGTGAGAGGCATCTTTTCTTTAATATGGTCAAAATCAAAACGACAGATTCACTCATTCTAGTTATAACATTCTTATTGACGGTATTTGAAAATTTAACCAGCGCCGTAGAAGTGGGGCTTATTTTAGCCGTCCTTTTATTTATAAAACGAATGAGTGATACAATAGTAACTGAAAAAGTATTGCCTAATCCCAATAATAAACACCAACAGGTTGATAGCCGAGTAGTTACATCTACGCATGATTGTCCACAGATTAGTATATATAATGTGGAAGGGCCACTCTTTTTCGGTGCAGCCCAAACTTTTGAACAGTCTATTATTGGGACAACCCATTCCAAACCAAAGGTACTGCTTTTAAGAATGGGACAAGTCCCATTGTTGGATACCACTGGTGAGTCTTATCTTTCTAACATCGTTCATCATTTTTCTAAACACGGTCTCGTTTTGATTTCTGGAATCAAACCACAACCTAAAACGCTTCTGATCAAAACTGGCTTATATGAAGTAATTGGGAAAGATCATTTTTTTGATCATACAGGAGTAGCGATTGATTACGCTCTTGAACAGTTAAATAGGAATAAGTGTCTTGGCTGCAAGCACTTTGCCTTTAGAGAATGTTCGGCTTTATCAGGGGATCTCACCAAAGGTATTGAGGAAAGAAGACGGGCCTTTTCCAGTTAATTAAATTGAAGAGGAGAATTATCATTGAATCTTGAGATGCAACAATTTAAAGCGGAGTTTTTTAAGGCACTTGCACATCCCTTGAGAATAAAAATTCTCGAGTTATTGTCAGAAGGAGATAAAAACGTAAATGAAATCCAAAATCTCATTGGTAGTGAAGGATCCGCAGTTTCCCAGCAGCTAACCGTTTTACGAGCGAAAAATATTGTCGTAGGAACGAAAGATGGAAATCGCGTGGTCTATTCACTAAGAGACCCCATGATTGTGGAACTTCTTTCAATAGCACGTCAAATATTTAATAATCACTTGGTAGATACGATTTCAATGCTAGATAAAATAAGTGAAAATGAGGAAAAGAATAGAAATAAGTTGTAACTGAGGCTGGGGGATGTTGACATAGCAACGTAAAGATGAACTATGTCAACACCTTTATTTTTCCTTTTTATTTGCAGAAAATACTGAAAAAAACAAACGAAATTATGTTAATATATTTTAAGAAAGTGGTATAGGATAAATATGGGGAATAATAGTTATAGTGAAGTTTTCTTTTACAAGCAACGAGTGGGAAATTTGACGAAAACGTACTATTTCCCCAAGAATTATGAAAGTCTACATGGTATAGTACAATTATAATTAGATATTGTTATTTATTGTAAAACGAGATATTAAAGGGACTATTGAAAGACAACTGCAATCAATCCTCGGAGTTATCCCCTGATTACATTTAAGTTTAGGCATATAGGTGGCTAATGTAGTTTTTTATTAAAACGAACTGGAGTTGATAGGATGAGGAAAATCACTGGATACGGCAAAGCAACACAGGAAGCGGTCAATAACTTTGAGAGGTATGTCGGTTTCGAGATTCCGGCTGATTATAAACATTTCCTCCTTGAATATAACGGAGGGACCACTACCGTTCAAAATGGTAAGTTTTATGTAGAGGCATTGGACACACTTGTATCGTTAGACGTGTTATATGGGTTGGATATCGATAGTGAACAGCTTGATTTACAAAAGTTGCATGAAAATAATAAAGATGGTTTACATACAAATTGCATTATAATCGGCAACGATACCTGTGCAGGAAAAATCCTGTTGATAAACAATGATGAAGAACAAGGAATCTTCTTTTGGGATCAGGGGTGGTACGCAGATCCCTCCAGTCAGGATGAAAATATTTATAAAGTGGCAGAAAGTTTCAAATCCTTTATCGAGGGACTAAAAATCCCTGAGGAAATTTAATGGTGTAAAGTCACTCCTTGATTGGTTAAAAACCAGTCAAGGTTTTTTATCGTGACTGACAATTCCATTCTGCATGCTTTGAGCAATTAGAGTACTCATGGTAGAAAATCAATCTTTAGTAGAAAATCGAGCAGGTCATTTAAGTGCTTCTCGTGGACTTGCGGGGAGTGATCCTCTTGATTTTATAGTCTTGTAAATGATTTCATCTATTGAAACTTCAACAAGTTTCTACGAGGTGTTATAGTACGTAAAGGTTTGAAAAAATGAAATCAATTAATAAAGCATGATAGCCGAAAAAAGGACCCTGGACCATTAAAGATTAATGGTCCAGGGTCCTTTCACACTTGTTGAAGTCCAGAAAAAGGAATATTTAGAACGTTGTGTTATTATCTTATTTATTCATTTTGTGATTAAATATACCTATGATAATCGATATAAAATAAGTTTACTATATTTCTTTCTCTGTAATTATAGTAAAATTATAGTATAATATCCGATTTTCAACTTCAAGAGATGGGGTATATAGAATTTTATGAAAAATAAAAAGGTAAAAGCATTCATTATAATGATATTCCTATTGTTACTTGGATTTGTCCTACTTAATATGTTTACTTCTTATTTAAATATCAAAAATACTGTTCAAAGGTCTGTGGCCAATCAAAATCTCTTGGTTGCTAAGTCTGTTGCTAGTACGTTGGATATAGAAGCCTATAAACGCTTTCTTAAAAACCCAGTAAAGAGCCAAGAATATGAGGATATTAAAGCCTATTTAGAGAATGTCCGTGAAAATGTTGGCGTTGTACACATCTATACTTTAAAAGTGGAAAACCCCCAAGAGTCAAGGACCATGATTGCAGGTCTCCCAGAAAACGTTAAAAGAGAACCTGAAATTGGGGAACTATGCACGGTCCCCGAACGCCAGGTCAGACAGGCCTATAAGGGAGAAAACTTCATCACGGATATTCTGGATGACCCCATATATGGGAAGTATATGACTGTAGGAGTTCCCATAAAGGATAAGGAAGGCTCCGTAATAGGTTTTTTAGGAGTGGATGCGAGTGCTGAAGATATTCACGCAATAAGCGATGAGGTTATCAATAGCAGCATTTTTAATCTGATTTATTCGGGCGCTTTTGTCATTATCCTGGCCATTGCTTTTACAATCATGCAAAGATGGTATCGAAAAGAGTTGATACGAGAAGTAGGGGATACTGAGGATACGTACAGGGCGGAGTTTCAATCTCTTATGGCATCTGTTCGTTCCCTAAGGCATGACTTCTCCAATCACATTCAGGTCGTACACGGTCTTTTAAAACTTGGAGAAAAAGATAAAGCATTAGAATACTTAACAGGTCTCTCTAAGGAGATCCATACCATAGAATCCATGGAAATGAACGTTACACACCCTGGGTTATCGGTGCTGTTGGAAACGAAAAGGCTGTCTGCCCAAAACTATAATATTGATATAAGCCTTGATATTTCTCCAGATTCTTTCGATACGATTAAGACGATAGATTTAATTAAATTGTTATCAAATATAATAGATAATGCCATAGAAGCTACGATTGAAATACCTGAGCAAGAGCGGCGTATGAATATCATTTGTAAAAAGGATAAAGGAAAATATACATTCACCGTTACGAATTCAGGACAGATGATTAGTAGGGGGGACCTGAAAAAGATTTATATAAGTGGATTTTCCACTAAAAAGAAAGAAAAAGGAAAAGAGCGTGGTCAAGGTCTGTTTATCGTTAAGGATCTAGTAAGGAGATATAACGGTGAGATATCAGTAGATTCGAATGAAGTAGAAACGACTGTAACGGTCTTAATACCTGTGGAATGAAGTTTTTACAAATAGACCGCCCAAAAAGTGAGATGCTTTATTTTGTTAGGGATGTTTAGGGGCATGAACCCGTTTATGGGATCATGCCTTTAGTCATGTGGATTTACAGACAGTACTCCAAGCGTTGAACCAGAACCTTCGCTAACTTGTTAAGGAGATATATTCGCCGATGTGAATAAATGAGTGAGGAATGGATATAATGGTTAGATGTTTAACTGCTTTTGTGGCGTTTTGTGATAAGATAAAAAAAAATCATATAAGGCAGTGAATAAAGTTGACACAACAAAAAGGAAAACTTCTAGTCATTATTGGACCGACGGCAGTAGGCAAGACGAAACTGAGCATTGAGTTGGCCAAGCGATTTAATGGAGAAATAATCAGTGGGGATTCCATGCAGGTTTATAAGGGAATGGATATTGGAACTGCAAAGATCACAAGAGAAGAGATGGAAGGCATTCCCCATTATCTACTTGATATAAAGGGGCCGGATGAACCATTCAGTGCAGCTGAGTTTCAGAAGCGGGCAAATGCTTGCATTGAGGATATTCAGGGCAGGGGCAAACTCCCTATCATAGTAGGAGGCACGGGTTTATATATTCAATCGGTAATCTATGATTATCATTTCTCTGAAGCGCCATCCGATCCTCTATATAGGGAACAGCTCGAAAAACAAGTCAACGAAGCAGGAATCGATCCTGTTTTTGACCAATTGCGGAGTGTGGACCCAGAAAGTGCTAAAAGAATACACCCTAATAATGTAAGAAGGGTGATTCGTGCACTTGAGATTTACCACTGTACAGGAAAAACAATGAGTGAGCAGATGAATCAACAACCCACGGAAATGAAATATGATACATGCATAATAGGACTGACAATGGATCGGGACAAGTTATATGAACGTATTGACCAACGAGTTGATGGAATGGTGGAAGCCGGATTGATTGAAGAGGTACAATCTTTTTATGATCAAGGATTGAGGGATTGCCAATCGATACAGGCAATTGGTTACAAAGAGATATACGACTACTTTGAAGACCGGGCTTCGGTGGAAGAAGCGATCGATTCTTTGAAGCAAAACTCACGCCGATATGCAAAACGTCAATTGACCTGGTTCCGAAATAAAATGGATGTAATCTGGTTTAATATGACGGACATCGAAGGGTTTACAAAAAAAATAAATGAAATATCTGGATTTGTAGCAGGAAAGCTTTTCAAAGAAGGCGAATACATAAATTTAGAGAGAAAAGAGGAGGACTAAATCATGAAGCAATCCGTAAATATTCAAGACCAATTTCTTAATCAATTACGAAAAGATGGGACGTATGTGACGGTTTTCTTATTAAATGGTTTCCAAATCAGGGGCCAGGTTAAAGGGTTTGATAATTTCACTGTGTTATTCGAATCCGAAGGTAAGCAGCAATTGGTATACAAACATGCTATATCCACATTCGCTCCACAGCGTAATGTTCAAATTGATTACGAAGTGAAGGAATAACCATATACATGATAGCAAAATGACAGGCGGCCCACAGGGCGGCCTGTTTTTTTGTGCTAAGAGCTTGTATCTTTTTCAAGGATTCGATTATTTTACTTGTTCGTTTTGAATATATATATGGAAGGAAGAATCATTTCTCGGGAAAGCGCAGGAAATGACATGAATGAAAGAAATGATGAATAGGAGATAAATTGTCGAAAGCCCCTTTATAGACAAGAAAGCTAACTGAAAAACCCAATATTTACAAAAGTAAATTAGACGGAGATATTGGCGAAGGGAAAATATAAAATGACCCGAAAGGTCCATGTGTGTTTCATGTTAAATGAATAGTTTAAAAGTTTAGGGTCCAAGATGGAGAGGTGAAGACATTGGAACAACCGATCCGTATGAAAAATAACGGGCAAATCAATATCGTTTTTAATGCGGAAAATAGAAAATCACTACAGAAAGATTTGCCGGTCAAAGAAGTGTTGGTCCAAGAAATTCCCCAACAACATGTGGCTTTGAAGGAAATAGAAGACGAACTGAAGGCACTGGTTGGAATGGATGAGATGAAACGCATGATAAAGGAAATATACGCTTGGATTTACATAAACAAACAACGTGAGACCAGAGGGCTGAAGACTGGTCAGCAAGCACTTCACATGATGTTTAAAGGGAATCCAGGAACAGGTAAGACTACCGTTGCCCGATTGATTGGTAAGTTGTTTCAAAAGATGAATGTCCTTTCTAAAGGGCATTTGATTGAAGCGGAACGCGCCGATTTGGTCGGTGAATATATTGGTCATACAGCCCAAAAAACACGTGATCTGATTAAAAAGGCAATAGGTGGCATATTATTTATCGATGAGGCCTACTCTTTGGGAAGAGGTGGAGAGAAGGATTTTGGCAAAGAAGCGATAGATACGCTTGTCAAGCATATGGAAGATCGCCAACACGAATTCATCTTAATCTTAGCAGGTTATTCTCGTGAAATGGACTATTTCCTAAGTCTCAATCCAGGGCTTTATTCGAGGTTTCCACTAGTCGTCGATTTTCCGGACTATACAATCGATCAGTTAATGGAGATAGCTGGCCTCATGTTGCAAGAGCGTGAATATATTATGAGCCGGGATGCCGAAAGGAAGTTAAAGGAACATTTGATTGTATTACGTTCCGATCGTGGAGTGGTATCGTTTTCTAATGGACGTTATATTCGGAATGTACTTGAAAAATCGATAAGGGCGCAGGCCATGCGCCTATTAATAGAAGATACGTTTGAAAAGGTCGACCTGCTTACCCTGACAAGTCAAGACCTCGTTTTCGAGGATGATGAGAAGGAGTGACAACAGAAAGGCCCGCCATTAAACGTGGCTGGCCTTTCGCATTTATATTTTCGGGACCCATTTTTTATTAGGAAGGTGCCAATTATAGGTGTAAGATAGCACGCGGAATAAAGTGACAAAAATAAAGAGTGTGTATAAATGCCATGCTTGCGAGAAAAGTCCACTGCCTAGAGCCAAACCTGCGATGATTGCCCAAACGGCATAGATTTCTTTTCTAAAGACTAACGGTTTTCTCCCGGCAAGTACATCCCTGATTATTCCCCCACCACAACCGGTTAGTGCCGCGGACACGATAATGGCGCTAATTGGATGATTCAGTTCCACTGCATACATGGCACCTTGGATAGCAAACGCAGAGAGCCCAATGGCATCACTGAAGTTTCCCCATCTGTCCCAATGCCTTGATAGATTGGTAGGGAAAAGAAAAACGATGGTGATTGAGACCAGGGCGACGGTGAAATAGAGGCTTTGATCCCAAAGCGCAGATACAGGCACGCCGATTAAAAGGTTTCGAATCGCTCCGCCCCCGAACGCCGTAACAATTCCTAAAATATATACTCCTAAAATATCATACTCTTCTTCCATTGCAATGATGGTTCCACTTATGGCAAATGCAATTGTACCAATGAAGGTTAATACTTCCCACGTCATATCCTTTTCCCTCTATGTCATTTCAGATTTATGGTAAAGCCAAACTTGATTTTAGCATGTTACGGGTGATATTAATATGGTTACTGGCCTTGTTTTCAGGAAAATTTTATAAGTGACCATTTATTTGGTATGATGGATGAAAATTGTTTAGGTGGTGTATGAATTGGAACAGGCAATAAGAGAAACCGCTATATTGATTGGTTGTCAAACGACAGAGGATGAGGAACATTTCCGCTATTCACTGGAGGAGCTGGCTTCGTTAGCTAAGACAGCAAATGGCGAGGTATTGATGACCATTACACAAAAAAGAGAACGGATTCATCCGTCGACATATATAGGTAAAGGGAAAATAGAAGAACTACAAAACCTAGAAGCAGAATTGGAGCCTGATTTATTCATTTTCAATGATGAATTATCACCGAGTCAAATCCGGAACCTTTCTAAATTCCTGGAGGCTAGGGTGATTGACAGGACTCAGCTTATACTGGACATTTTTGCTCAGCGAGCCAGGTCGAGGGAAGGTAAGCTCCAGGTGGAACTTGCCCAGCTCCAATATTTAATGCCCCGTTTAGCCGGGCAGGGTACAGCCATGTCCAGATTAGGAGGCGGAATCGGTACGCGGGGACCGGGAGAGACGAAGCTCGAAAGTGACCGCCGTCACATTCGTGGGAAAATTGACGAAATCAAGCAACAACTAAGGGGAATCGTGAAGCATCGTGAGAGATATCGTGAAAGGAGAAAACGAAATAAGGCGTTTCAGGTTGCTCTTGTTGGTTACACGAACGCTGGTAAATCAACCTTGTTCAACCGTTTGACAGAAGCAGATTCCTTTGAAGAAAATCTGTTGTTCGCCACTCTCGATCCAATGACACGAAAAGCGATTCTTCCTAGCGGCTTTACTGTACTAATGACCGATACGGTCGGTTTCATTCAGGATTTGCCGACTTCCCTGATTGCAGCCTTTCGCTCGACATTAGAGGAAGTGAAGGAAGCGGACTTGTTGCTCCACGTTGTCGATTCGTCTAGCTCGGATTATTTTAATCATGAGAAAACGGTTCACAACCTATTAAATGACTTAGATGTCTCTTCCATTCCCCAGCTAACGTTGTATAATAAGAAGGATAGGGTTCACGTCGACTTTTTAAGATCTTCCAGTAATGATTCGTTATTAATCAGTGCCTATGACCAAAAAGACCTGGAAACAATCATGGAAGAAATTGAAAAGTACGTCATTGAGAAAATGATACCGTATAATGTTTTCTTACCTTCCAGTGAGGGTAAACTACTATCACAGCTAAAAAATGAAACCATTTTGCGCACTCTCTCCTTTAATGAAGAATCGGAAAGATATGAATGCAAAGGTTTTTGTCTAGCTGATCATTCAATAATTGGACAGCTAGAGAAATATTCATTATAAAAGGGGAATTTGGATGTATCAGCAGTTAAAGCATGGAGAAGTCTTAAAAACAATCGCCCAAGAAGTCGAAGCGATGATTTTTCCATTACATAAGCAAGTAGATGAAAGAATCGAGACCAATCAATTTCGCGTATTGCAAAGCTATCAGAAGCACCGTGTGAGTGATTCGCATTTTAACCCAACAACAGGATATGGATATGATGATATCGGACGTGATACGCTCGAATTAATATATGCCGATGTTTTTGGTGCGGAAGCAGGACTGGTTCGTGCTCAAATCATTTCCGGTACACACGCCATATCCACTGCCTTATTTGGGATTTTACGTCCAGGCGATGAATTGCTATACATAACTGGAAAACCATACGATACATTAGAAGAAATTGTCGGGATCAGGGGTTCTGGAATTGGGTCCTTACGCGATTTTCAAATAGGTTATGATGCGGTACCGTTAATGGAATCGGGAAGTGTGGATTTTGAAGCCGTCAGACAAGCAATCAATCCGAAAACGAAAATGATAGGCATCCAACGCTCAAAGGGCTATGCGACTCGTCCTTCCTTTACAATCGATGAAATAAAGGAAATGATTTCTTTCGTCAAGGAAATCAATCCAGAAATCGTTGTTTTCGTGGATAATTGCTACGGCGAATTTGTGGAAACGGAAGAGCCTTGTCATGTCGGGGCAGATCTTATGGCGGGTTCTCTCATTAAAAATCCAGGTGGCGGAATTGTGAAGACTGGCGGATACATTGTCGGTAAAAAAGATTTAGTTGAAGCGTGTTCCTATCGTTTGACGTCCCCAGGTATTGGAGCGGAGGCAGGGGCTTCACTATATAGCCTACAGGAAATGTACCAAGGATTCTTCCTTGCGCCACATGTCGTCGGGCAAGCGATAAAAGGTGCGATGTTCACAGCAGCCTTTTTAGAAAAAATTGGGATGAATACATACCCTCGTTGGGATGCAAAACGTACCGATTTAATTCAGTCTGTCCAATTCGATGATAAAGATAAAATGGTGGCTTTTTGCCAGGCAATTCAATATGCATCCCCAATTAATTCACATGTTACTCCATACCCTGCTTATATGCCAGGGTATGAAGATGATGTAATCATGGCTGCAGGAACATTCATCCAAGGAGCTAGCATTGAACTGACGGCAGATGGACCGACAAGGCCTCCTTATGTTGCCTATGTTCAAGGTGGCTTAACATATGCCCATGTCAAAATGGCTGTATTGACCGCGGTGAACTCGTTAATGGAGAAAGAATTGATACATTTGTAACATGAGATGGTAGCCGTTAGTTTAAGAAATACACTTCATGAGAACCCAGCATGTCTGGATTCTCATGAAGAAAAATAGTCATAATATTCAATGGGTTACAAATCATTCAATTTTTATGAATAATTTATGTCATAAAAGGTAACATCACCTTGACATATTAAATACCATATACTATGATTATATCAAGATAAACAAAGGAGGATGCAAAGAATGAGCGGCAACAACATTCGGCGTTCTATGCCTCTTTTTTCCATCGGAATTGTGATGCAGCTGACTGATTTGTCTGCACGTCAAATTCGATATTACGAAGAGCATCAATTAATTACTCCTATGAGAACAGACGGAAACCGGCGCGTTTTTTCTTTAAACGATATTGATAGACTCCTTGAGATTAAAGACTTGATCGAACAAGGCGTCAATCTCGCTGGCATTAAGAAGATATTTACTGTAAAAGAACAAAATTTACCGAAATCACAAGATCTTGAACAGGCGGAGAAAATAAGACGTGACTTAAGTGATGACGAACTGCGTAAGCTTTTACGAGCAGAGCTTCTCCAAGGCACTAGAAATCGCACATCTCTCCGACAAGGTGATATGTCGCGTTTTTTCAAATGAAATATCAATATGAACTATTATTTAGGGGGAATTGAAAATGGCAAAGTTTACACGTGAAGATATTACTCGTTTAGCAAAAGAAGAAAATGTAAAGTACATTCGTTTACAATTCACTGATATCCTAGGAACAATCAAAAATGTAGAAATTCCAGTTAGTCAATTGGAAAAAGCACTTGATAATAAAATGATGTTTGACGGATCTTCCATTGAAGGTTTCGTACGCATCGAAGAATCAGATATGTATTTGTACCCTGATTTAGATACATGGGTGGTTTTCCCTTGGACATCAGAAAAAGGTAAAGTTGCTCGTCTGATTTGCGATATCTACAATACAGATGGAACACCTTTTGATGGGGACCCTCGTGCTAACCTAAAACGAATTCTCGCTGAAGCAAGAGAAATGGGCTTCACGAACTTTAACTTAGGACCTGAACCTGAATTCTTCTTATTCAAACTAGATGCTCAAGGCGAACCAACTCTAGAATTAAATGATAAAGGTGGATACTTTGACCTTGCACCTACTGACTTAGGGGAAAACTGCCGTCGCGATATCGTTCTTGAACTGGAAGAAATGGGCTTTGAAATTGAAGCATCGCATCACGAAGTTGCCCCAGGACAACACGAAATCGATTGGAAATATGCAGACGCTGTATCAGCTTGTGATAACATCCAAACATTCAAATTGGTCGTTAAAACGATTGCCCGTAAACATGGTTTACATGCAACGTTCATGCCAAAACCATTGTTCGGTGTGAATGGTTCAGGTATGCACTGTAACGTATCTCTATTTAAGGGAAGCAAAAATGCTTTCTACGATAAAGAAGGTAAATTAGAATTAAGCAAAACAGCTGAACAATTTATCGCGGGTATCATTAAACATGCACCAAACTTTACAGCGGTAACTAATCCAACTGTTAACTCATACAAACGTTTAGTACCTGGTTATGAAGCACCTTGCTATGTTGCTTGGTCCGCTAAAAACCGTAGCCCATTAATCCGTATCCCGGCTTCACGTGGAGTAAGTACTCGTGTTGAGGTACGTAGTGTCGATCCAGCAGCAAACCCATACCTTGCACTTGCGGTCATCCTAAAAGCAGGTCTTGACGGAATCGCAAATAATCTGACTCCTCCAGCTCCAGTGGACCGTAACATCTATGTCATGAACAAAGAAGAACGTGAAGCAGAAGGCATCATCGATCTTCCATCTACTTTATACGCGGCATTAGAAACATTAAAAGCGGATAAAGTCATCAAGGATGCTCTAGGTGACCATTTACTTGAACACTTCATCGAAGCAAAAGAAATCGAGTGGGATATGTTCCGCACACAAGTTCACCCTTGGGAACGCGAACAATATATGAGCACGTATTAATTCTTTGAACCCTTGACGCTCTAAGCGTTGAGGGTTTTTATTTTGTGGGTGAATACTTTATATTTATGTTTACTTTTTAAATACACAAAACACCCACACTCACGACAAAACTTTGTTTATATATGCACCGAAATTGTTCACTTAACCTTTAGCCCTACTACATCAGTATTCACTATCAATTTTATGTCGCAGTTCAACTCTCAACTTATAAGTTGAGAGTTGAACTTTAATCTTAGTGAAAGATGTTATTCGTTTTTTCTTCGGTGATGCCGATAATAGGGGTTTATTTTAACTATATTATTTTTCCCTCTATTCAACTAACCGAGCAGGATAGGTAAATAAGAATAGGAGGAAAAAAGGATAATAAATAGAATATCAATATCAATCATATAAGCAAGAAAGGTAGATTAGGCTCAATATTTCAACTCTATTTTTAAGATCGCCCCTCATTTTTATAACATTAAAGAAAATATAAAATGTGCAATTGATGAACATGTAACCTTAACAAATGGGGATTAAGCAAATATTTACTCAAACAAACCTTGGAATTGCTTTGTTATTCTGTTAAAGGGCGCTTATCTGTAATATGATAAACACCTTTGTTGAAAAAAATGATTAAGTCCTTAACAGTAATTTTAAATAATTGGTATTAAGTTTAAGGAGGCTCTAGAGTGCTTAACTTAGAGATTAGAAGGCCAAGAACTGAGGATATAAAAGAGTTAAATCAATTTTTTAGAACAGTAATAACTGATATATTTATTAAAGAAGGTATAGGGGATAAGCTAGAGGACATAGAAAACGAAATTGAAGCTAAGAAAACCTACTTAGAAAGTGACTTGGAAAGTAATGGTGAAAAACGATTTTTTCTGATTGCTTTAGATGGAGATAAAATAATCGGTACAATTGAATACGGTGCAGCAAGCGATCTTATAAGTAAATGTACAGATAATGCTTTAAAAAATCTAAACGAGGTGGGTACAGTATTTGTGGATCCTGACTACCAAAGGAAGGGTATAGGTAATTTACTATTAAATAAAATATATTTGACACTGCATAATAAGGGTATAGAAGAATTTTGTTTAGATAGTGGATATATAAGTGCACAAAAAATCTGGAAAAAGAAATATGGAGATCCTGATTATTTCTTAGAGAATTATTGAGACGAAGGCTATCATCACATGATTTGGAGACTCATGGTCGATGATTTATTAAAATAACCTACCTCCTTTTATTGTTTTCTTTTCAGTATTTTATGGAACTTTTATTAGACTAAATAAGCTATAAGAAGCTGTTTGGTTATTCCATAAAAGGGCGCTTTAATGGCACAACTGAACTTCTACTTTATCTGACGGGCTTTATTTTATTTTATTTATATTAACTTTGATACTTTCTAAGTATGTTTCACACGACTTCTTATAAAGTAAAGTTAAAATTAAGTGTCATCGTGAATTAAAAAGGTCAAGTAAGTTTAGGAAGAAAGGGATTGTATGAATAAATCACATTTTACTTTACCTTTATTGTTATAATTACCTATATAGATAATAAAAAGGAAGTGAGCTCAAATGGATAATGCTAAGTACATAGAAGTGGTTTTTGAGAATTGTGAATCAATTGTCATTCCAACAGAGCGTGTTTTAGGTCTAACATATGCTGAACTAACACCTTTAAAGGATGATCATGCATTAGAAAATTCTTATCATAGCAGCCGTATAGATTTAGAAATTTCATATACGCACCAAACAGAACTTGAATACTCCCCAACGGATAATGATGATCTTCTTGGTGCATATATTAATAATCCTACAAGTAATAAGGTGGAAGACAGACCTAATATTCTAGGGCGATTATTTAATTACCATGACATTATGTATATCCAACTATTAGATACAGATGAAAAGCCCCTAAAAAATATTTATGTACCTTGGTACGAAGAGGATCAATATGATAATCGCTATATGAAGATACTTAAAGAAGAAGGCTCATTTACAATTGAAATTAAACCTGAATAGATATGTAAGCAATTTGTTCTAGATGCTATACAATAAGTAATGATTTACGTGCATATATTACTTATTGTATACATCATAATGAATAAATTACATATTATATCCGAAAAAACCGTTTTTTTTAACGGGAGGTGCAAAGGGTGAACAAGCATAAAGCCCGAGAGACCAGGATTGTATACAGTTCGGCAATTTTCTATTGGTTATCATCTGAAAGCTGGTGTTAATTTCACTGATATTAAATATTACTTTCTTCCATATAAGAGTCCCCAAAACAAGCCTTTGTTCTTTCAACTATGCTAATCAATATTCGTTGAATTACCCACAGACTGCAGCTAATAATTTTTGAATATCATAAATACTTTTATCTTTTTTGAATTGTTTCGATACAGCTGGTGTTTGTGCACCTGAAATCCATATTTTTAATTCTGCGTCTAAATCAAAGTGTCCAGCAGTTTCTACGCTGAAATGGGAAATGCTTTTAAAAGGTATGGAATGGTATTCTACCTTTTTTCCAGTAATTCCTTGCTTATCCACTAATATAAGGCGTTTGTCTGTAAATACAATCAAATCTCTTATTAATTTAAACGCAGCATCTACATCCTCACCATTCGCTAGAATCTGTTCTAGTTCTTTTATTGCTTCATCTTTACTTATCGTTGAAGCATTACCGATTAATCCATCTAAGAATCCCATGCTATTTCCTCCTTAAAACTTGGTTTTACTCTAAAAATCCGTGTTTAATTTTTGACTTATATTTAAAATAGGTAAAAAAACCTAAATAAATAGTAGCACTATTGAATTAGTATTGTAAGCGGGCAATTTTGGTCATTTTATCTTTAATTGGCAGTGTTGTTGAGGGGAACCGTATAACTTCCTTTATTCTTGTATTACTTTGATTATAAATACAAATGATCTATTTTTGACTAGTAATGACTTATTCAGTGGTTTCATTTATATTATCCTGACCAATATAAAAATTAGTGTATTCGTTTAGTACAAGTTACCACCTTACTTCATAAGCTACACTGTAAGTACTAAAACTAATTAAAGGTGGGATTTTATAATGAGTTGTAATTGTAGGAAGTGCCGTGAACAAAGGGAAGAAGTGATTACTAGCCCAACTGAAACGGTTGTTAATACCAGAGTGAATCGACGGGTAGTGAAGCATATACACCCTACTGAAGTTATCAATGTAAATAGAACCATTGTTAGAAATGAACATTATTATCCTGTAAGGGAACGGGAAGTATATGAAACAGTGGAAGAAAATTTAGACTGCGGAAGCAATGTTAATAACTCTAATCGTTGCAGACCGTTTTGGAATAGATAATTAACATGTAGGGCACTCATCAGACATGAGCGCCTTTTCTTTTTAAGAAGTAGTCAGTTTCAAAGAGTAGAACATACTTTTATTTAATAATCATTTGAATTTAAAAGAATATATGCTGTACTGTCATTCTAATAAGGGCCATCCCTGTATTATGCAAGTTCTTTAGTCGTGTATCACTGCTTTGAGGGTAATCAAATGACATATGTACAAGCATTTATAGGGGACATACATAGAATTAATAGGAGGTGATAATTATGGTGAAAATATATATTGATCCAGGTCATGGGGGGAAGATTCAGGCACTATAGGAAATGGATTGAAAGAAAAAGATCTTACATTAAAAATTGCTAAAAAAATCAGGGAGTTTCTTGCACGGTATAAGAATGTATCGACAAAGATGAGTCGTACAGGAGATACGTATCCGTCCTTATCGGCACGGACAAACGAAGCAAATGCTTGGGGAGCTGATTTCTTTTTGTCCGTCCATATTAATGCCGGTGGTGGACAAGGATATGAAGATTATATTTATACATCCACTAATCAGGTTACTAAAAAGTACCAGGATAATATCCACGCTGAAATTCTGAAACTTGTGGATTTGAAAGATCGTGGGCAAAGAACGGGAAATTTACATGTGCTTCGGGAATCCACTATGCCTGCTTTATTGACTGAAAATGGCTTCATCGATAATGTTTCTGATGCCTCTAAGTTGAAAAAGAGTGCTTTTATTGAAAATTTGGCTCAAGGACATATCAATGGAATCGTTAAATCATTCAATTTGAAAAGGAAAGAGGAGGTACCAAGTAACACTCACACGATTGTAAAGGGTGATACTCTTTATAGCATTGCCATAAAATATGGAACAAGTGTGTCTAAACTTTTAGCTCTGAACCCTAAGGTTAAACCCAATTACCTTGAAATCGGTCAAAAACTGCGAGTGAAATGATAGCTCTGGATGGTGAATGAAACATTATCAAGTACTTCGAGATACCACACTACACACCATATCTAATCCCTTCTCTTATTGAGATTAAAGAAGTTGATTAAGTGAATTGTAGAAATGGCTGTCATATATGTAGATAATCTGAAAATATCGTTGGTGAAATCAAAAAGGTGCCGAAATGTTTTATCATGGGCAATCCCATTTATTGAGAATGATTGTTTTATGCTTATTATTCGCTTTTTATTCCAATAAATATAATGGTCACTCCTATTAAGATGCATGAAACTTTAAAGAGGGAAAGCTTTTCGGTCATCCCGAATAAACCAACAGCTGTTGTACTAATAAGTATTATAGGTCCAACGAGTGCGAGGGAACTATTCACAACCAACGCTTTTTCGATATCATTAAGTCTTAACATGAGTATAGCTGCGAATATTTCTATACTTCCCGAAAGCAAACGAAGTAAACCCATTATAAGAACGGCTTTTTCAAAAGCTATAAACATGATTTTCCCCTCCGAACTTTTGTGCACGTTTATCTTATGAATCTATTTTAAAAAATAGGACAACTTTATCCTATCCCGGTGGTCGTTCCATTTGAAAAAACCCATCGTTATGGACTTTATGAAGGGGGTCAGGTGGAAGTCAGGTGACACGGTATCTTTCTTGGCTAAACAGTACGATAGCCGATAGATACCAATATATATATATATATAATAAAAGTCGGTCAGAAATTACGTGTTAAGGAGTATGTCAACGGAGAGAAAAAGTAGGAAATCTTATGAGTGTTGTACCAAGCGCTATATCTTTCATATTGACGGTATGTCCTCAATAGCCTAGGATGTAATGGTATTCGTTTGAAGGAGGGCCCCATATGACTTATAAAACGCTATTGCTTACGCTTCTGTTCTCACAGGGGTTATTCTTCGGTGGTCTACCTATTTTTCTTCAACTCCTATTCTATTTGAACCCTTGGGTGATCATGGTTGTATGGGTTTGTATTGTAGTCTCTGTGTTGATGATCGTCTTATTGGTCAGGGGGGAAACAATAAAACTACCCCGATTGTATTGGCAGGTAGCGATAAGTGGTTATAGTTTCTCTTTGCTAGTTTTACTTTTCTTCCGACCTGAAGGACAGGAATATTCGTATAATATTATCCCGTTATCTACAATCAGCCCTTATTTAACTGGTGATTCGAATTGGCTTGTTTCTTTTTATAATCTAAGTGCAAATGTAGGATTATTCATTCCATTTGGATTGTACCTGCTATCCAGAAAGGGAAAAAAGATGACCGGTATTCCAAGATTTCTTATTCCCTTTTTCTCAATCTCAATCATAGAAATATGCCAGTATGTTTTTCAAAGAGGAAGTTTGGATATAGACGATCTGATCTTGAACCTTATTGGGGTATATTTGGGATATTTCTTGTATCGTTGGTTCGTGAAAGTGATAGATATTATCCCCGCAAAGCGGAATGCATAATGAAAATCCGGTAGGGTCCAGTAACATACAGTTTTGACGAAAAACAAAAAAAGCCAGCTTGTCCATGATAGGAGAAGCTGGCTTTACATTTGTTAACGTAAGCCTTTCATAAAGCCTTGAATCTTTGGTGATATTGCCAATAGGATAAATCCTAAAATCAATGAAGTGATTCCGATAGCCCCGAAATAGACCATTTCTGTGTCCGCAGAGTAAAATCTTACAATTTGAGCATTTAATGCTTGTGCTGCTGCATTGGCTAAGAACCATAAACTCATCATTTGTGCTGAGAACGCAGATGGAGCAAGTTTAGTGGTAGCTGACATACCAACAGGTGACAAGCATAGCTCTCCAATTACTACAAGGAAATAACTAAGTACAAGCCATAATGGGCTAACTAATGAACCGGCTCCTCCAAAATAAGAGGGAACCAAAATTACTAGGAATGATAGACCAGCAAAGAATAGGCCAATTGAAAACTTTTGAGGTATAGTTGGCTGACGTTTCCCTAATTTAACCCATAACCATGCGAATAAAGGAGCTAAAGTAATGATGAACAATGGGTTTAAAGATTGGAACCATGCTGGTGAAATGTGAAAACCTGCAAATTCTAACTGTGTCCGTTTATCAGCATAATTTGCTAAAATAGTTGAGCCTTGTTCTTGGATGGCCCAAAACATGACAGCTGCTATAAATAAAGGGATATAGGCTAGTAAACGTGAACGCTCAACAGCTGTTGTTTTCGGACTACGGTACATGACAATAAAATACATGGTAGGAATAAGAATTCCAAGAATACCAACAAGGCCGATAAAGCTATTAAGTGTTAAGAGACCATTTGAGATAGCGATTGCACAAATGATGGCAATAATTAAAATAGCTAGCCCAATCTTGGTGTAAACAGATTTCTTTTCATTCGGAGCCAAAGGATTGACAGGGGTTATTCCTGCAAGTCCCAGATTTTTTTTCTTTGTAGCCATGAAGACGATTAATCCAATAAACATACCAACGGCTGCAATACCGAATCCAAGGTGGAAATTGTACTTCATTCCAACTGTTCCGACAATAAGCGGAGCAATGAATGCACCCGTATTTATTCCCATGTAGAATATGCTGAAACCCGAATCTCGACGGTTATCGTCTTCCGCATATAGATCTCCAACAATACTGGATACATTAGGTTTTAAAAGACCTGTACCTATAACGATTAGTATCATGGAAACGAAGAACATGGATATGCTACCTGGTATCGCAAGTGCAATATGACCAAGCATAATCAATATACCGCCATAAAAAACGGCTTTTTGTGTTCCGAAAATCCTATCGGCTAACCAGCCACCAATAATTCCGGACATATATACTAACGATCCATAGATGGATACAATGGCTAGAGATGTTTTTTCATCAAGACCTAGTCCACCTTTAGATACCTCATAATACATATAGTATACAAGAATGGCCTTCATACCATAATAGGAGAAGCGCTCCCAAAACTCCGTGAAGAAAAGTGTGAATAGCCCTTTAGGGTTTCCGAAAAAACCTTTTTGAGGAATGCTATCCAAAATTTTCTGTTTATTTATTGATGATGACATACATTCTCCTCCTTTTATTATAGTATAATAACTTTTCTTAGAGCAGTTGTAAAGAATATTTAGTGTATTTTAACAATAGTTCTTAATAAGGTGTATTTATATCCTTTTTTTGTGAAATACAGGACTATTGAAATAGCATAAATAGGTAATAAGGTATATATTAGGAGTCTAAAATTCGATTAAATCCACTTTGAAATGAAAAAGTACTATTTAGTCTGATATAAATCCAAAAAACGGTAAATTAGAATTTCGAATTGTAAGACCATTCAACTAACTATGGAAATCTGATTTTAAATGAATGTGTAGGAAAAATGATGATGAATAAGGTTGAAATTTTAAAAAATATAGTAGGAAATAGTGTGAAATATTGAAAATAGGAATATTGTCATATCGACAAAAGAAGCTAAAATACTTATTCTGGTATAGAAAGCAATTTAATTGTTTTCTTTTTTACCATGTGGTGCCGCCAGACAATTGCAGTTGTCTGGCGGTATTTATTATTATAACCAAATAATAATTTTCAATCATTCCTACCGGATGGTTTTTTTGGAGTAGGGAAAACGGAAGATTAAAACACTAAAGGCCGCCTTTTTAGGGCGGCCTTTTATAGTACCTATATAGGTAGAAGTATATAAACAGCCGATAAGTTATTGACTGAGGAGCTTAAAGTGATTTTCATTAGTCACAAGTCTGTTCTATTAATAAAAAAATTTCATAAATTTTAGAGAAAGGAGGTGGTTATTTTTGGAGCTAATTTGGATGTTAATTGTTGGTGGAATAATTGGATGGCTGGGAAGTCTGATTTTAGGAAGGGATATGCCGGGTGGAATTATTGGAAATATCATTGCTGGATTTGTTGGAGCATGGCTTGGTACTGCAATATTAGGGCCAATCGGACCTGAGACAGAAGGGTTTTACATTGTGCCTGCGTTACTGGGTGCCATAATTGTTGTGTTTATTGTATCCATTATCATGAGAAATACAAGATGGAGGTAGAAAGCAGAGGGTACAAGATTGAATGAATTTGCCAGAATCACGTGTAGATGGTTTAGAGAAAGCTGATCTATATGTGTCCATTATTGCTTGAAAATGCTGTTCAACAATACTGGACAGTTTTTTTGCGTAATAAAATAAAGGTTTTCGATCGAAGAATCCATCAGTGTTTAATCAATCCGAATGATTATCAGAGTTCCTAAAAGAAACTAAAGCTGTTTTAAGTGCGGCGTAATTACCGATACTGGCGTATCCGTAAAACCATCCCATAAAAATCCCAGTAGTCAAGTGATGCCGATGGCTTATGAATATAGAAAGGATTAAACCAAGACATAAAGCAATAGTGGGTACGTAACTTCGGGGGATAGGAAAGAGGTATTTTATGATTTGAGTCAAAATCATGATAGTTGGAATGGCAATTACAGCATCCCAAAAATTCGTATGTATCGTCGGAAAATCCATAGTAACACCACTTTCAAAAAGAAATGTCTATTGAACTAATTTCACCGGATATAAAAGAATTATACCTTGTTTATTTGACTCGGTTTATTGATCAAAGCTCTTTTGATATTACAATTATATTTAGATTCATCATAACATGTAAGTTAAGTGGCTTAATCTAATCGACTAACATCTCTATTAAAATATTATAGTATTCTTTCTGTCATATACATGGGATGAAATACATAGACTTAAAATAATAAAAAAAAAGCGCAATTTGCGCGCTTTTAATGAATTTGCCTATATAGCCCGATCACTCTTCCAAGAATGGTTACATCTCTTAGAATGATAGGTTCCATATTGGAGTTTTCTGGCTGAAGCCGTATGTAATCCGGTTCCTTAAAGAATCGTTTAACGGTGGCTTCATCATCTTCCGTCATGGCCACGACGATATCTCCGTTATTGGCATTGCTTTGTTGTTTTACAATGACATAATCTCCATCATGAATTCCTGCTTCAATCATACTTTCACCCATAATTTCAAGCATGAACACATGATCATCATGTGGAACCATACTTTCAGGAAGAGGGAAGTATTCCTCTATGTTCTCGATGGCAGTTATCGGCATACCTGCGGTTACTTTTCCGAGAAGTGGTACGTTAACTACGTTTGTTTTTGGAATGTTATTAGATTCTTCTATATTTAAAATCTCAATGGCCCTTGGTTTAGTTGGGTCGCGTCTGATTAAGCCTTTGCTTTCCAAACGAGATAAATGTCCATGTACAGTCGAACTTGATGCAAGTCCCACAGCTTCGCCAATCTCTCTAACGGAAGGTGGATAACCTTTTTGACGAACTTCATCTTTTATGAAATCAAGAATATCCTGCTGCCGTTTTGATAGTTTAGTCATATACGCACCTCTTCTCTATAATTCTTTGCTATATTATAGCATGGCTCTCCATGCTATACAAACATAAGTTCGAATTTGGTTGTTGACTGAAACAAACGTTCGTATTATAATTCAATCATCAACTAAAAACGAACGTACATTCGCTATGGAGGGATATTAATGAAGACATTTTGCAAAAATAATATTTATACGATTCTATTAGCAGGATTTGTATTTATCTTGTCTATTTTATTCTCTTTCACATTAGATAGTAATCAAAATAGGGATTTCCTTTCGATTGAAATTAACGAAGGTGATACTATATGGGAGATTTCAGAAGAATATGGTCAAACCGAATTGACAAAAAAAGAATTCATTGGTTGGATAGAAGAGTATAACGGTGTAAGGGCGGATACGATTAAGGCAGGTCAAATCATTGTCATACCAGTTGAAAGTGAAAAAGTAGTCCAAAGTTTGGCTAGTAAGCAGTAAAGGTAGGTTCATATGAAAGCAGTCATCTATTGTCGGGTAAGTACAGAAAAAGAAACGCAGGAAACCTCGCTAGCTAGGCAGGAAGAGGAATTAGTAAAGTTAGCAGAACATAATGACATGGAAGTCGTTTCAATAATAAGAGAGCAGGCAAGTGGTTACGAACTGAACCGTGACGGGATATTTGACATGCTTGATCTTTTTAAGACAAAGGAAGCGAATGTTCTCCTGATTCAAGATGAAACTAGGTTGGGAAGAGGTAATGCTAAAATTGCCTTGTTTCATGTTGTACTTAAAGAAGGAGTGAAGATCTTCACACTTTCTCATGATGGTGAATTAGAGTTATCGGACTCTGATGCCATGGTTATCCAAATTGTTGGTATTGTAGAAGAATATCAACGTAAACTACATAACCTGAAAATTAAACGTGGTATGCTTAGGGCCGTTGAAAATGGCTACCGGCCCCAGAAAAACCTGAAGAACCAAAGAAACTCCACTGGTAGGGATCGTAAAGAAGTACCCATAGAAGAAATTGTGAAACTGCGTTCGAATGGATTAACTTTTGCGGAGATTGCGGCAACACTGAGAGGCTTTGGCTATGAAGTGTCAAAAGCAACGGTACACCGCAGATTCTTGGAATACCAGCAAGGTACACCGGAGAATCAATCATAGAACTTGTAATTTCACTTTTTTTTTAATACCATGTCAATATCCGTATATATAAAGGAGAAAAATTATGCTATCAAAAGAAAAAATGGCCCGTATCAATGAACTTTCTAAAAAAGCTAAGGGAGAGGGCTTAACTGTAGAAGAGGCGAAAGAGCAAACTTCCTTACGAAGTGAGTATTTGGAGACATTTAGACGTTCAATGGCTGATACGCTAGAAAATGTTAAAGTTATCGATCCAGAAGGTAATGATGTCACGCCTCAAAAAATAAAAAACATTAAAGAAAAAAAAGGTTTACATTAACCAATAAGGACTGATGATGGCCCCATCATTAGGATTACTCATGAGGAATGTAAAGTGAAAAAAGAGAATGCATCGATGTATGTATTCTCTTTTTTGGTTTAACCTAACCTTGGTAAATCCTTAATTAGTAGAAAATTGAATTAGCTGTGCAAGAAATGGTTATTTTAGTTGTGATATTAAGTTAGTCAATATAATATAAAGAGGTACACTACAGGAAGGGATGTTTTACACATGTTAGATAAATTAGATGCACTTTCTATTAATACAATTCGTACATTATCGATCGATGCAATTGAAAAGGCTAATTCAGGTCATCCAGGCATGCCTATGGGTGCAGCTCCCATGGCATATAAGCTGTGGACTGATTATATGAATCATAACCCGAAAAATCCTGATTGGTTTAATAGAGACCGTTTTGTTTTATCGGCAGGACATGGTTCCATGCTATTATACAGTCTCCTGCATTTATCAGGTTACGGCTTGACAATGGATGACTTAAAGGGTTTCCGTCAATGGGGAAGTAAAACTCCTGGGCATCCTGAATACGGACATACTGCTGGTGTAGATGCCACTACTGGACCACTTGGCCAAGGGATTGCAATGGCTGTAGGTATGGCAATGGCAGAACGTCACTTGGCTGAAAGCTACAATCGTGATTCTTATAATGTAGTTGATCATTATACATATAGTATTTGTGGGGATGGAGACTTAATGGAAGGCGTTTCAGCTGAAGCTGCTTCTTTAGCAGGCCATCTTCAACTAGGAAGACTTGTCGTTTTATATGATTCAAACGATATTTCTCTTGATGGAGATCTTAGCCAATCATTCAGTGAAAGTGTAGCAGACCGTTTTAAATCATACGGCTGGCAGTATCTGAGAGTGGAAGACGGCAACGATTTACAACAAATCGCAAAAGCCATTGAAGAAGCAAAGACTGATGAAGCTCGTCCAACCTTAATCGAAGTGAAGACAGTAATCGGTTATGGTTCTCCTAACCGCTCTGGTAAGTCTGCCGCTCACGGTGCTCCTCTTGGTGCTGATGAAATGAAGTTGACAAAAGAAGCTTACAAATGGACATTCGAAGAAGACTTTTATGTTCCGGATGAAGTATATGCACACTTTAATGAAGCATGTGTAGAAGCTGGAAATAAAAAAGAACAAGAATGGAATGAACTTTTTAATAAATATAAAGAAGCGTACCCTGAGCTCGCAGAACAGCTGGAGCTTTCTATAAAAGGTGAACTACCTGCAGACTGGGATCAGGAAATTCCAGTTTATGAAGAAGGCAAGACATTGGCTTCGCGTGCTTCCAGTGGAGAAGTATTGAATGCATTAGCGAAAAAACTACCTAGCCTTATTGGAGGTTCAGCCGATTTAGCAGGATCAAATAATACATCCATCAAAGGTGCTACAGATCTATTGCCTGGAAATTATAGTGGACGTAATATATGGTTTGGTGTACGTGAATTCGCTATGGGAGCAGCATTGAACGGGATGACGCTACATGGTGGCATCAAGGTTTACGGTGGAACATTCTTCGTATTCTCTGATTATCTACGTCCATCCATCCGAATGGCTGCCTTAATGGGACTTCCTGTAACATATGTATTCACTCACGACAGTATCGCTGTTGGTGAAGACGGACCGACACATGAGCCTATCGAACAATTAGCCTCATTACGTGCCATGCCTAATCTTGGTGTGATTCGTCCAGCTGATGGTAATGAAGTTGCAGCAGCTTGGAAGGTCGCTATTGAGTCTAAAGATAAACCAACGGCACTTGTGTTAACAAGACAAGGGTTACCGACAATCAAAAACACATCAGAAACTGCTTATGAAGGTGTGTTAAAAGGTGCGTATGTTATATCAGACGCTAAAAAAGAAGTAGCGGATGCATTGCTACTGGCTACTGGTTCTGAAGTTCATCTAGCTGTCGAAGCACAGCAAGCATTGTCGGAGGAAGGAATTGAAGTTTCCGTTATCAGCATGCCATCGTGGGATCGTTTTGAAACTCAATCCAAGGAATACAAACAAAGTGTAATCAACCCGGCTGTCAAAAAACGTCTGGCTATCGAAATGGCTTCACCTTTTGGCTGGGACCGTTATACAGGGGATGAAGGTGAAATTTTAGCCATTAATCATTTTGGCGCTTCAGCTCCAGGCGGTAAAATTATGAAAGAATTCGGCTTTACCGTTGAAAATGTAGTAGCTCGTGTGAAAGAGATGCTTGTTAAATAATTGAGTAAGACCTGACTGACACCTATTTATGAGGTGTCAGTTTTTCTTATATCAGTAAATGAGGACTTATTTAAAAAAATCCCATTCGACAAAAAAAGATGAAAATTTCTCCAGCAAACAACATATCTTGTTGTTTTGTCAAGATATAATAAGAATAATTAATTATCGATTAAATGTGTCAAATGGGTAAAGGTTTATAAAGGTTCATGGCAAAAGCCATTACGTTTTAATATCTGTTCATAAATTGAGATCCTAGGGAGGTATAGGCTAATGAGAACCTATCAGATTTTTTTGATTGAAGATGAATTCGCCCATCATTATTATGGTAGGGAAAAGCTTTTCTTCAATTTGTTTTTGGAGTATATTCAAGCAAAGGGTGGACTAAGGAGTATTTTGCAAAAACAAATCGAATATGTCACCAAGACAGTTCCCGTAATCCAATTGCAGGCTGTTATTGAACAGCGGTTAAAGAAAAAGATGAATTTTTGGTCGCAAAACGGTAAATACTATTTAGAAAAAACAAGTGGAACAAGCAAGGCGGCCTTAACTATTGAGGGTGAATCCATAATACTTAAATCTGAGGGTGACGTTGAAGCGGAGACTGCTTTCTTTGAATGTATTCGCAAATGCGAACCAGGTTTTCTAGCCATTGATTTTGAACATGAAAAGTATGGTTGGTTAAAACCGATTAAAGAAAGAAAATTTGTCTAAATGGGGGACTTTTCGCTAGCGGGTATTGTATAATAATATTTGGTCTAGTACACTGATGTTAGACAACATGAAGGAGGAAATAGTATGTGGGTTTACATTCTAGTTGGCGTACTAGCATTGATTTTGGGAATAGTGCTAGGATTTTTCATCGCTCGTAAATACATGATGGATTACTTAAAGAAAAATCCGCCAATTAACGAACAAATGTTGAAAATGATGATGATGCAAATGGGTATGAAACCGTCCCAAAAGAAAATTAATCAAATGATGAGTGCTATGAATAAACAACAAACCAAATAAATAGCATGAAAATCGCTATGCACTAATTTTTAATCGATTGATTATGGCTATTATAGGATGAGCAAATCATAAAATGCATTACAGAGTAATCTTTCATCATAAATTTTTGTTTGCTTTATCTTTCATCACGATCCGAAACCTCTTTCTCTGACGAAATCTACCAGAGAAGGGGGTTTTTTGCGTGAAGAAGAATCAGTTATACGGGCCAGGACTGGAAAAAATTTATATTTAAGTATACAGAAAGGAAAGAGGAGATAGAAGGGATCCCATTCAAATGGCCATTAAATGAAAAATAGGTTGCCCCAAGATAAAAGGGGGCAACCTGTGTTGTATGTGTCATTTTCTATTATTGTGCAGTTAATCCGCCGTCAATTACGAATTCAGCTCCTGTAGAATAGCTTGATTCTTCGGAAGCTAGGAAAAGAACGAGATTGGAGACTTCTTCTGGCTGTGCCACGCGTTTAAGAGGAATATGTTTGGCAAATTCTTTGATGACTTCAACAGCATCGCCTTGGGTTACCATTGGTGTTTCAATCACACCTGGGTGTACTGAATTCACGCGGATTCCATAACGTGAAAAATCAATTGCGGCTGCTTTTGTCATTCCGCGAACGGCAAATTTTGTATCCGTATAACCAATTGCACCAGCCACTAGCCCGTTCATTGAAGAAATATTGACGATTGATCCGTTTTCAGTTTTCTTCATGGATGAAACAACGGTTTTCATTCCCAAAAATACAGATACTTGGTTAATTTTTACGATTTTAAGGTACTGATCCAAGGTTGTATCTTCAATGGAGTTATTAAGGCTTATTCCTGCATTGTTTACTAAAATGTTTACTGGGCCAAATGTGTTTTCAGTCTCGCTAACGACAGTCTGCCAATCGGCTTCGCTAGAAACGTCTTGTTTAATAAATATGGCGTTTTCGCCTAGTTCTTTCGCTAGGGCTGCTCCGGCTTCTTCATTTAAGTCGGTTAAAACAACTTTTGCGCCTTCTTCAACAAATTTACGCGCATGAGTCGCACCCATGCCGGCTGCTGCGCCAGTGATAATCGCTACTTTATTTAATAACCTTTCCATAAATAACACCTCATTATTATTTTTTTGATAGTTGAACTATCATTTTATGCATTTTTATTTTATACTATTTAACAGAATATATCAAGCAATAGGAGAAAGGACCGATGAATCGTGAGTTCAAATACTAGAGAAAAAAATAAAAAGCATCGGACAGAACAAATAATCCTTGCAGCGGAGGAATTATTTTCAGAAAAAGGATTATATGATGTACAGATGCAAGATGTCGCTACAAAGGCAAATGTCGGTATAGCCACCTTATTTCGTTACTTTCCTAAAAAAGAAAATTTAATCGTTGAGGTTGCTGTATTCATTTTAAGTAATTTCCAAGACGACCTAAAAAAGATTGCCGATTCAGAAAAGAACGCATACGAAAAATTTGAAGAGTTATTCGAATATTTTTTAGAGATCGCGAATGGACCAGCTAGAAAAGTCACCTTATTTCGTGAGGCTTTTGAAAGCTATTCCTCATATAAAAACGAGCCTCTAGAAAATATTGAATCCTATATCGACATACAAAAAGAGTTATCGCGTGAAATTTTCAAAATCATAAAGCAAGGGGTTGAAGATGACTCTCTCCGTTCGGATATAAATATGGAGCTAGCTCTTCAAACAATAACAAATTGTTTTAGCATATTTTCAACGAGAATCACTTTGCATGAAAAGGTAGCTATACCATCTTCGGGAATTACCCCCATTGATCAGCAACAGTTTTTAAAAGAGATGTTCCTCCACTATATAAGGGCTTAAATTGGTTGAAACATCCTAACTGATACTGGGGTGACATATCGATTTGATTAGAGTGGCCTATTACTAGTGTTGACCGAATAAATAAAACGTATTATATTTCCTATTTCAATGGGAAAACCCTGAAAAATTCAGGTAAGGTAAGGTTTGAACGATACAATAATTCGGATACGGTTACACATTCATAACCATTTTTATAAAGATAAGCTAGTGTTGTTTCTAAAGCACGAACTGTTTGGGGGCGGTCACTCCAATCATGAAGTAAAATGATATCTCCGGGTCGCAAGGATTTAATGATGTGGTTTGATATTTTATTGGCTGGAGGCCTAGCCCAGTCTTTTGGGTCCTGATGCCAAGACCAGAGTACCACTTTAAATCCTTTATTAACCGCAGTATTGATGATTGTGTCATTATGGAAACCACCTACAGGACGATAAAGAGAGGGTTTATATCGTGCAAGGTCCCATATAATCTTATCCGTATCATCTAATTCCGATGATAGTCTATGAGCAGTTATATTCCTATCATATGGATGAGTATAAGTATGGTTGGCAATTTCATGACCTTCCTTAATCTCTCTTTTTAAAACATCTGGGTAGCTCTTCACTTTATTACCCGCTACGAAAAAAGTAGCTTTTGCATTATATTTTGCTAAAAGATCCAGGATCTGAGGAGTATAGTCTGGATGGGGCCCATCATCAAATGTAATGGCAACGATTTTTTCTTGAGTATTCACTTCCCAAATAACATTTCCTGTTTTTTCGTAAACTGCTCTGCTGTCTGTTGCTGCCTGGGACTCGTTATACGAGGCAGGAAACAAAATAATGAGGGATAGGGCAATAAATAAAGTTTTCACAATAGTTTCCTCCAGGAAATACGGTTATACATGTTATTATGCGGAGTTTGTCTTTATTTATTAATGATTAGGAATGAGAAGAAGAGAGGTAAGCAATAAGTGCACGTCATTGAGGAATGAAGATGAATATACGTCATATACTGAAACCAGTATCACTTTAGTCAAGTACCCGTTTTATAATGTTTTTCATGATAGATGTTGAGTAATTGGTCAAGCTGTTGACTAAGTTCGATGGCAAGATGTGAACTTAACCCATTTCGCTCCACTATAGTAATAAGTTCACTTCGTTTTAATTCGATTTGTTCAAGACATTCATTACTTTTTAACATAGCTATTCCTTTCTAATCCGAATGCATTGGCGTTTTTTTAGATTTGTTGTAAAATATGTATGAATATAACAATTATAAAGCCTTGATGAATTGTTATCAAATAAGTTTTTCACTTATGGGTAAAGATCATTTTAATTAGCTTTTTCAGGTGTCACGAAAAATTATCAATTCCAAAAATGTATTTTTTTATCTAATTTGATACAATGTTTATAGGTTGTCTTACATAGGAGTGGAAGTCTTGGATGAAATTAATATTTTCTTAGCATTTGGAGCTGGATTTTTGAGCTTTATTTCTCCATGCTGCTTGCCGTTATATCCTGCTTTTTTATCATACATCACAGGTATGAGCGTGGGAGAAATCAAGTCGGATAATACTATGCTGCAAAAAAGAAGCATGTTGCATACGTTGTTCTTTTTGCTAGGTTTCTCGTTGGTATTTATAGCGCTAGGATTCGGTACTACATATTTAGGTTCTTTCTTTTCGGATTATAAAGAGTTAATTCGTCAAATTGGTGCCATCTTAATAGTCCTTTTTGGGTTATTCATAGTGGGAATCTTCCAACCGAAGTCCTTAATGAAGGATAGCCGGTTTGAATTTAAGAACAGGCCTGGTGGTTACTTGGGATCGATTCTTATTGGTCTTGCTTTTGCAGCTGGGTGGACGCCATGTGCGGGTCCCCTTTTAGGTACTGTCATGACGCTAGGGGTAACAAATCCTAGTGCCGCTATGAACTATATGATTGCTTATGTATTAGGATTTGCCATCCCATTCTTTGTTTTATCCTTTTTTGTAGGGAAATTAAAATGGATAAAAACCTACAGTCAGTACATTATGAAAATTGGCGGTTATTTAATGATTGTTATGGGGATTATCTTATTTTTTGATTGGATGACTAAAATCATTGCCGTTTTAACTACACTATTCGGTGGGTTTATTGGATTTTAGTACATTTTCATGTAAAAAAATATATTTTTTGAATTGTATAGGCTTTTTATTGAGTCTTTGGCCCCTTTTTTTATGCCTTTAGTTATAAAATTCGTTGATTTTAGGACTTAAGTTAGATATTCTAGGAATATATAACTTTGAATATCTTTTATTTGTTCTGCTTGTTGTTTGAAATGAGGAGGAGCGGCTATGGCCCAATTATTAGTAGTTGATGATGCTAAATTTATGAGAATGACACTTTCAAATATATTGACTAAAGCAGGCCATGAAGTGGTTGGTGAAGGTGAAAATGGAAAAGAGGCGATTGAACTATATCGAAGACTGAATCCCGATTTAGTCATAATGGATATAACAATGCCCATAATGAGCGGGCTTGATGCAGTTAAGGAAATAAAAAAGGAGTTTTCCTCTGCAATGGTTATTATGTGCTCAGCTATGGGGCAGCAAAAAATGGTTGTGGAAGCCATTGAGGCTGGAGCAAAGGACTTTATTGTAAAGCCTTTTGATGAGAATCGAGTCTTGGATGCCGTTAATAGGGTATTGGATTAAATACTCGCCTTGTTAATCTGATTTAGGTACTATATACTTTGTTTAAGGTTATAATTATTATATAGTTTTCTTAGTGTGTACCTACTTACTATTAGCTAAAAAGGATGAGTTAAATGATATATATAACAACAGGAATGGCTATTTTGATGGCTTTAGTTGTTTTTAAGTTGCGTATGAAGGAAACGGAAAGACCGGTGAATGCGAAAAAGATTATACTACCGCCTCTTTTCATGAGTACAGGAGCTTTGATGTTTCTTTTTCCGATGTTTCAAGTAACACGTTCTGAACTTTTAGAAGCTCTTATAGCTGGTATGTTATTTTCTATCTTATTAATCAAGACTTCGAAATTCGAAGTGCGTGATGAACAAATATATATCCAGCGTTCCAAAGCATTTATTTTTATTTTAATCGGTATTATGGTAATACGTTTGGTAGCTAAATTGATTTTGGGGAGCACGATTGAAATTGGAGTGCTTGGTGGGATGTTTTTCCTTCTTGCTTTCGGTATGATTGTTCCTTGGCGAGTTGTGATGCTTTACCAATATAAAAAAGTCAAAGCAGCTTCTTTTAGTGAAGGTAAGATGATTTGACTTTTACCCAGTGAAAACCGCATGTTGACACATGTGGTTTTTTTGTTTGGTAAAAACACTTAGTTGTTCTATTCAAAATTAGGTTAGAGGAGAAATTCATTAAAAATCATAGTAATTTCATGCGAATTATATTATATTAATATTATTGTTGTTTACTTAAGGGGGAAACGGTTTATGTTACAAATGATTGTGTTAGGGATTATTTGTGGTTTACTACTAGGATTTGTGCTTCAAAGAGGCCGTTTCTGTGTTGTTGGTGCATATCGTGATTTGCTTATAGCGAAAGACGGGCGAATGTTTTTAGCTACGTTCATTGTCATTGCGATACAAAGCGTTGGTGTGTATGCACTACGGGATACAGGAATCATTCAATTTGGTAATGATGGTTTTCCCTGGTTAGGAACCATCCTCGGAGGCTTTATATTCGGTATCGGGATGGTTCTTGCAGGAGGCTGTGCGACAGGAACATGGTACCGGGCAGGAGAGGGTATGATCGGTAGTTGGGTCGCACTCTTCGGTTATATGCTTGGAGCTGCAATGACGAAGTACGGCGTGTGGAAAGCTACAGGGGATCATCTGGTTTCTTATCGTACGAGTGATACGTATATTCATGAAACGTTGAATGTGTCACCTTGGTTATTGGTCATTGTTTTGATAATCATAGTTGGTATCTTGGTCATCAGGGAATTTAAAAAGCCTAAACTTCCTATGTTCAAGATGAAACCGAAAAAAACTGGATTGGCTCATATTTTATTTGAAAAACGCTGGCATCCCTTTGTCACTGCATTATTGGTAGGACTTATTGCCATCGTGGCTTGGCCTTTAAGTGCGATGACCGGGCGAATGTTCGGTTTAGGGATTACTACACCTTCTGCGAATATTTTAACGTTCCTTATCACAGGAGATGATGCGCTCATCGATTGGGGTACATTTTTAGTATTGGGCATTTTCTTGGGTGCTTTCATTGCAGCCAAAGGCAGCGGGGAATTCCGTTGGAGACTGCCTGATATGAAAACATTGCGTAATAATGCTTTTGGTGGAGTGATTATGGGATTTGGCGCGAGTATCGCAGGCGGATGTACCATAGGTAATGGACTGGTTAACTCAGCATTATTTGCGTGGCAAGGCTGGGTCGCGATTGTCTTTTTCTTATTAGGAACATGGGTAGCGGCTTATTTCACTATCATCCGTAAACAAAAGAGTTCAAGCGCATCAAAGGCTGCCTGAGTTTTATCACATTAATTAGAGGAGTGGAGTAAAATGGCAAAGGTATTAGAGACATCAGGAATGGTTTGTCCGTTTCCATTAGTAGAAGCAAAAGAAGCAATTGCAGGTATGACAAAAGGGGAAGAATTGATCATCAATTTCGATTGCACCCAAGCAACGGAAAGTATCCCTCGCTGGGCTGCAACGGAAGGTCATGAAATTACGGAATTTGAACAAGTCGATGACGCTCAATGGCGTATAATCGTTAAAAAAGGGAATTAATAGAAAAAATGTGCCAGGGATTCCCTGGCACGTTTTTTTCTATTTTGAAGCTAAATCGTTGGCGTTAAGCAGTCGGAGTGGTAACATAACTTTAATCTAATATACTAAGGAGTTGTTAATGAAATGGTTGATGAAGTTGTATTGAATGATGTTTCGCTGCAGGTCACAAATTTTCATGCCGAATCTATAAAGAACCCTGAAAGCGGAGAACTTAGAAAGGTTAGTTTTGATTTTAAAGTAACGAGCGAGGAGTATCATGATATCACAACGCTGCTCTATCAAATGGTTTTTGATTTAAAGATTCCTGAGACAAGAGAAGAATACCGGGCAGAAATCTTCAACTATTCAACATCGCTTACGAATTTATATGAAGAAAATGCTGTGGGAGACTTTTCCCTTACGTTAATTGAAGTAGATTCTCAAGATTGATTCCATTACCAGCCTTGTAAAGAAATGGGTTACTGTCTATAATAATGGTAACGATAAATTAATTTATACATACGAGGTGGTTCTTTGCTAGGAGGCTGGTTTTTATGGTTTATCCTTTTTTGGGTAGTCCTTTTAGTAACGTTAATGAGCATTGGTGGCTTTTTCATGTTTCGGAAGTTTTTAAAAAGATTCCCGAAAGAAGACGGGAAATCAGATATGGATTGGGAAGAGTATTACTTGGAACAAACGAACCACTTATGGTCACAACAGCAAAAGGATTTGCTTGAAGATTTAGTAAGCCCTGTACCGGAACTTTTTCGTGATGTGGCCCGTCATAAAATCGCTGGTAAGATCGGTGAATTGGCTTTGAAAGAAAATGCACCGGATATAACAGAAGATTTGGTGATTCGTGGGTATATCATTGCCACACCTAAACGAGATCATAAGTTTTTACAAAAAAAATTGACGGAGCGACAAGTGAATATGGATCCCTATCAGCATTTATTTAGCTGAAGGCAGGGTGGGCATACTCTTTAGAGTGTGCCTTTTTTATTATGGATTGTGGTAATAATTAGAACGTTTGTACTCTATCAAGGCTTTCTTTTTAATATTTGATATAATAGTAGTAAGAAAAACGAGGACGGAGTGAAACGATGAAATTTATCCATACGGCCGATTGGCATTTAGGGAAAATTGTTCACGGGGTCCATATGACGGATGACCAACGTCATGCCCTGCTACAATTTATTGAGATAATCGAAGAGGAAAAACCCGATGCGGTGGTCATTGCCGGTGATCTTTATGACCGTTCCGTACCACCGACTGAGGCGGTTGAGCTACTTGATGAGATTCTTTATACGATCAATGTAAAAATGAAAATCCCCATTGTGGCCATATCAGGGAACCACGATTCGGCTGAAAGGTTATCATTTGGCTCATCATGGTACCGCCATAGCCAGTTATACATTCACGGGAAACTGACAAAAACATGTGAACCAGTCCATATCAAGGGTGTTAATTTTTACTGTGTTCCTTATGCAGAACCAGGGACGGTTCGTCACGTTTTCGAGGATGAAAGCATCCATTCCCATCAAGAGGCGATGAGAAGGATAACAGGGGCTATAGAGGAAAAGCTTAATCCAAATGAGCCGAATGTTTTGGTGGGACACGCTTTTGTATTGGGTGGTAAAACGAGCGATTCAGAACGGGTTCTGTCAGTGGGTGGATCTGGTTGTGTGACAGCCGATTTATTTGATGCGTTCGATTATACGGCACTTGGGCATTTACATAGCCCGGATGCAATTCGACATCCAAAAGTTTATTACTCCGGATCACTTTTAAAGTATTCATTTTCTGAAGCTAAACAAAATAAGTCGCTATCCATCGTTGAAATGAGAGAAGATGGTAACTTTGAGATTCGCTATCGGTCCCTGACCCCTAAGTATGATATGAGGGAGATTTCAGGCACGATGGAAGAATTACTTGACGTTACTTTTTATCAAAACCAAAAAGTAGACGATTATTTTAAGATTACCTTGAATGACGAGGGATCGCTCATCGATCCCATTAACCGATTGCGTCAAGTTTACCCGAATGTGCTTCACCTGGAACGGAAATGGGATCTGACCGATTTGAGACGAAAAAAATCATATTCCTCCGTAAAAGATGAAAGGAAGTCTGAAATAGACTTGTTTGAGACGTTTTATCAGGAGATGACAGATAGAGAGTTCGATTCCCAAAAGCAGGAACTGATGGTTTCTGTCATTGAAGCTGTCAAGAAAGAGGAGGCTTTGAAATGAGACCTCATATTTTGACGATGCAAGCATTCGGTCCATATGCGGGTAAGGAAATCATTGATTTTAATACACTGGGAGAACGGACCATGTTTGTCATTTCAGGAAAGACCGGTGCCGGGAAAACGACCATTTTTGATGGGATTAGCTTTGCTATATATGGGAAAGCGAGCGGTGAAGACCGTAGTGGACAAGATTTACGAAGTCAATTTGCCGAGGATGACGTCTTGACGGAGGTTTCATTGCAATTCACTCTCCGTGGAAAAACATATTTGGTTACCCGATCTCCACAGCAGGAACGAAAGAAGAAATCAGGAGAGGGTACTACAACCGTTAGCGCGAAAGCAGAACTATATGAATTGGTACAAGGCGAGGGGAGAAAGTTACTGGGAGCCAATGTTCGCGAGGTTGAAGAGAAAATCAAAGTACTCATTGGGTTGGATGCGAACCAGTTTAGGCAAATCCTGATGATTCCGCAAAATGAATTCCGTAAACTATTAACATCTGATAGTAAAGATAAGGAACAGATTTTGCAAAAGTTATTCCATACCGAATTATATAAGAGAATAGAAGAAAGATTAAAAGAGGAAGCATCACTTCTTAAGAAACAAAGTGAAAAAAGCGCACAGCGTCGCATTGAATTAATGAAGGGCATCAAACCGGGTGATCATGCGGAGCTTCAATCTTTATTGGAAGCAGCTGAACCAAATGAACAACAAATTCTTCCTTTGCTTCATTCGGTGATATCAACGGCTACAGAAAAGCATCAACATTTAGGTGAGCTTCTAAAGGAAAAGCAGAATGCCCGTGATCAGGTCAACCAAGAGCTATCCAAAGCCGCCGATTTATTGAAAAGATTTGCTGAAAAAGACAGATTACAAAATGAAAAAGCAGACTTAGAAAACAGGCGCCCGGAAATTATGGAGTTAAAAGAACAAATGAAAATGGCTCATAAAGCGGCCTCGCTAGAAAAACAAGAGCAATATTACTTGCGAATCGGTAAACAGGTAAAAGAGGTGACGTCTGAACTTCAAAGTTTAACGAAGCAGGCCGAACTACTGTTAGAGGAGCGCCTGAAGAAACAGAAAGTTTATGAGCAAGAGCTTAAAAAGGAAGAGGATCGAGAACAGGCATTACGGAATGTACATCAGCTTGAACAGGTGAAAGAAGCCGTTTTGACTTATTCAAGTCTTAGAGAACAGGTTACTTTAGATGAAACAGAGTGGAAGAAAAGTAAGCAACTCCGTGAACATAATATTTCAGAGCTTGCTAGAATCGAAACGGACTTGGAGAAAATCAGCCTTGAAAAGGCGGAAGCCGAAAAAGTGGCCATCCTTTATGGAGAGAAAGAAAGGGAGTTTGAAAAAAACCAACAGCTTCTTTCAAAACTTAGAAAGCTACAAGCTGTTTATTCGGAATGTAAAAGCATGATGGATGTCTTGGAAAATAAAAAGTCTACATTTCAAAAGATGCTCGATCATCATCTCCAGGAAAAAGAAAAACTAGAGGTAATCAATCAAAATTGGCGTGCAGGACAGGCTGGTATGCTAGCATCCATGCTTCATGATGGTGAAAACTGTCCCGTCTGTGGTTCGATTGATCACCCTGAGCCTGCACACTTGCATGAGAATATGCCATCGGATGTAGAATTGAAACAGCAGGAAAATAGAGTGAAAATGGCCGATAAACAAAAAAGTCAGGCTGAAAGTGAATTTTACCAGGCAGAATCGAAATTCCAGGCACTCACAGACACCAAGAATGAAAGATACACAGATTTACAAAATGACGTTCCGGAGTTCGCTTTCGAGCTTATCGACGAATACTTGAAGTCGTATGAGGAAAAAGGAAGAGAGTTACAAGGGCATTTACAATCATTAATGGATAAGAAGGATGCAGGAAGCGAATTGGAGAAACGATTGATTGCCTTAAAAAAGAAGGGTACTCAATTGAAAGAGAACTTGGCATCTTTAGAGAAAATGGAAGATACTACAAAGACCAGGTATATTGAGAACTCAACAAAGCTTACAGGCCTAACGAATTCCCTTCCAGAAGGAATTCGTACTGAAGTAGAATATGCAAGGGCATTTGATGCGGCAGTCAGAAGGCAGAAGCAGTTACAAAAATCATTGGAAGAGGCACAAAAAGCCCTTCAATTGGTCAAAGAAAAAGAATCGGGCATCCATGCGAAAAAGGAATCGCTCGCAGGGAATATAGATGCATTGACGCTTGAATTAAATCAAGAGCGTGAAAAGCTGGTTGTGGAAATGTCCAACCAAGGATTTGCTACTTATAAGGAATATACAGCAGCCAAAAGGACTGAAGATGTGCTTGAATCTATGGAAAAACAAGTACAGTTATACGAACAAAATTGGCAAAGTGTCATAAGCTTGTTTCATGATCTGGAAATGAAGTTAAAAGATGTACCAAAACCGGACTTGGAGGGGTTAAGGAAAACATTTGCATTCATTGACGGTGAATTGGAAAAGTTGCGTCACACACAGAATGAACTACAGGCTGAACAAAGGAATAACCAGGAAATCGAGCAGAAATTGGCATATATTAGAGAAGAGCAGAAAAGCCTGGATGAAAAATATAGCATCGTTGGGCATCTTTCAGAGATTTCAAAAGGCCAAAATTCATTCCGAATTACGTTTGAACGGTATGTATTGGCTGCCTTTTTAGATGATATTCTTAAAGAAGCTAATCTGAGACTGTTAAAGATGACGAGCGGTCGTTATCAGCTATTGCGAAAGCTTGACCCAACTCGCAGGAATATTCAAAGTGGGTTGGAGCTGTCAGTATATGACCAATATACCGGACAGGAAAGGCATGTCAAAACGCTTTCTGGCGGAGAGAGTTTTAAAGCCTCGCTTGCCCTTGCTCTTGGGCTTGCAGATATTGTCCAGCAGAATGCAGGAGGAATTTCCCTGGAAACAATGTTCATAGATGAAGGTTTCGGTACTCTCGATCCTGAATCACTGGATCATGCCATTGAAGCATTAATGGATATCCAGAGTAGTGGACGGTTAGTCGGCATCATTTCCCATGTTCCTGAATTGAAAGAACGAATCGATGCACAGCTTCAAGTCACATCCACTCAAAATGGAAGCACCACAACATTTAATTTTGCTGGCTAATAAAAAAGAATGGCTCTGGAAGCAAGTAGCTTCTGGAGCCATTCTTTTTTATATAAAGCTATTCGATCTGAATACTATCTTGGTCTTTACCGGGGGAATACTTATGAATACGAATCACTAATGATGGGTGGGTAAACTCGGCAGTGATCCTTCGTGAACAGATGGAAAAAGGGAAAGAAATTTTTCGTTGTGTAGGTGATGTAATCGCTTTATCTTTATGAAATAGCTTTTGAAAAGGTTTGTGAGGCTTTTCAACGGTAATCAAAATTTCGTTATCTTTTAAACGCACTTTAATATCCTTTGCTTCATGGTTTTCCAATATTGCTTCCACCATATACTCGTCATCACTTTCGTAAATGTCAATTGTAAATAATTGATGGTCCAATTTACTTGTCTCCGGATTAAGAAAAAACTTTTTCACCCATTCATCAAAAACCTTTACCTCATTCATCTGTACATCATGTAGTTTATCTTGCATGTGGATACCCCCGGTTTTGCCTTTGTTTGTATTATATGTTGGAAGTATCGAAAATGGTGATAATTAGGAAAACTTTCTAACTTAACTAAAATATATGTGGATTAGATACAAATACAACGGTGATTTTCTTCCAGTGCAATGATTATTATCTTTGCGCCATACGAAGTGAAGACCGATAAAATTGGTGCTGGCAAAACCATTAATCGATACAAGCAAAATTAATGCACGAAACTAAAAAGGATTTAGACTCGTTCATGAAGAAGATAACAGTATAAACAGAAAAATCGAGGAGAGCAGATTGGCCTGCTTTCCTTTTTTTCTTAGTTAAGGCACTTTAAGAAGCTAGGAGGAACTGGAATGGAACATGAATTTGTCATTGTAAGTGCGAACCGTACGGCTATAGGTAAAATGGGAGGACAACTAAAAGATGTACAAGCGGGTCATCTAGCGGCAACGGTCATTAAGGATGCAATCGAGAGAGCAGGTCTGGCACCCGAGCAGATAAATGAAGTGATTTTTGGTGAAGTGCGCCAGTCGACCGAATCTTCAAATCTAGCACGTGTTGCCGCGTTAAGAGCGGGTATCCCTCCTGAAGCTTCGGCTTATACAGTAAACCGCCTATGTGCTTCAGGCATACAGGCAGTGATTTCCGGTGTTCAGCATCTAGCTTTTAATCCGGATGATATTGTCGTGGCTGGTGGAGCGGAAAATATGAGTAGAGCCCCCATTTACCTCAGAAATTCACGATTTGGAGAAGGAAACCCTTATCTAGTTGATTCTAATCTTGAAAATGGACAGCAGCCAACCGAAGTGTATGGAAAAGATTTGGGAATGGGGATAACAGCAGAAAACGTAGCGGAAACCTACCAAATATCCCGGGAAGACCAGGATGCTTTTGCTGTAGAAAGCCAAAGAAGGGCAAGAAAGGCGATTGAGTCTGGTTCCTTCGAATCTCAAATCGTTCCGGTTGAAATAAAGAGTAGGAAAAGCACAACAGTATTTCAAGTGGACGAGCACCCAAGAGAAACATCGGTAGAAAAACTGTCCCATTTGAAGCCCGTCTTCAAAAGTGATGGAACAGTCACGGCTGGTAATGCCTGTGGCCGTAATGATGGTGCCAGTGCTTTAGTTTTGATGACCCGCGAAAAGGCTTCTAATCTTGATATCAAACCGATTGCCAAGATTGTAAACTGGTCTACAGCTGGTGTCGATCCACGTTATATGGGAATCGGTCCCGTTCCCGCGATCGAGAACCTATTGAAAAAGACTGGACTGGCAGTTGAAGATATCGGACTGTTCGAGTTGAATGAGGCATTCGCATCACAATCATTGGCTGTTATACGGGAAGCCAAGCTAGATCCCGCTAATGTCAATGTCAACGGTGGAGCCATTGCATTAGGCCATCCACTAGGGGCAACGGGGGCGATTATCATGACCAAATTAATTCACGATATGCAACGGCGCCAAGAGAAATACGGAATGGCAACCCTATGTATTGGCGGTGGACAAGGGATGGCCATTTTATTGGAATTGGCTTAATAGGGATTTGAAAAACTCTTCACTAAGCTTAACTCATTAAAACACAAAACTTAGCCACCGATTATACCTGCATTTTCTCTTAATATGCTAGTAAACCCATCCTTATTGTAGAAGGTTGGGTTTTTTGATTTTCTGGTAAATGAGAAAAATTCAAAAATGAATTATCAGGTTATGGATGAATCCTTTAAAACAAAGGCTTTATAACGAGTAAGATTCAAAAATGAATTTAATCACTCAAAAAAATTAGCTGTTTCCCCAGTGTGTGATTTGGCATGAAACTTGCATTGTTATATGTGTAAACCATATGTAGAAGAATCGGATTTGAGAAAAATGGAGGGGTTAAAGGTGCGAAAAACAGTAAAACAACCATGGGAGCAATGGTATGCAGAAGGAATGTCGTCATTACTTCTACCGGAAATTTCCGTCTATACACTACTGGACCAATCAGCAAAGGAATTCCCTAATCATACAGCCATTATTTTTGAAGACCATCTCATGGATTATAAAAGCCTGAAATCACAAGTCGATAAACTTGCAGGTAAGTGGAAAGAAATGGGGTTCGTGAAAGGTGAAAGAATTGGCCTTATGATGGCCAACCATCCTTATTTCATCATCAGTTATTACGCTGCACAAGCACTGGGACTCATTGTTGTTCAACTGAACCCTATGTATAAGCCTAGGGAATTGCTCCAAATTTTAGTGGACTCTAATGCTCCATATATTGTGTATGACCAATTGGCCGCTACTACCATTGAAGAAACAAAAGCGATATATGATTTTTCAATCTGCATGAAGACGGACGATGACCAATTAGACGGTCTATCTCTACGTTCTTTGATAGAATCTGGCGAAGAAATCAAGGAAGTTGAAACGATAAATCCTCTTGAAGATATTGCAGTCATCCAGTATACAGGAGGGACGACGGGGAAAATGAAGGGAGCGATGCTTACCCATTACAATCTGACTTCCAATGTTATACAGAGCTCTGAAATGTATGGGGATTTGATGGTGCCCGGAAAGGAAGTCGTGCTGGCAGCGACACCGCTTTATCATGTTTACGCGATGACAAGTGCGATGAATCTCGGAATTTATATTGGAGCTGCCATTCTATTATTTCCTAAATTCGAGATTCAAAATGTACTAATGAATATTCAAAAGTACCGTCCGACTTTTTTTCCAGGCGTTCCAAAGATGTACAATGCGTTCGTCAATCATCCTGGAATCGAAAAGTATGGACTGGATTGTTTGAAAAATTGCTCTTGTGGCTCAGCACCAATGCCAGTTGAAGTCATTAATCGATTCGAGAAGCTGACAGGGGCTTCTATAGGAGAAGGTTTTGGGTTATCAGAAGCCTCTCCTTCCACACATCGTAATCCGCCCTTAGGTAAAAGGAAAATCGGGAGTGTCGGCATTCCTTTTCCTAGAACCGATTGTATGATCGTAGACGCGGACAATAATGAAGTGCCATCCAAAGGGGTGGGAGAGCTGCTTATAAAAGGCCCACAAATTATGAAGGGATATTGGAATAACGAGGTGGAAACGAGAAAAGCTCTCCAAAATGGCTGGTTGTATACAGGCGATCTTGCTTCAGTGGATGAAGAGGGGTATTTCTACATTGTCGGCAGAAAAAAAGAAATGATCATTATTAGCGGGTTTAATATATATCCGCAAGAGGTGGAAGGTGTCCTTTATCAGCACCCGGATATTCAGGAGGCGGCTGTGGTCGGGATACCGCATGAAGAATTAGGGGAAGTCATAAAGGCATTCATTGTTCCAAAGAAGAATACCGACATTGATCTGGATGAAATAGAAGGATATTGCTATACCCAGCTGACACCCTATAAGGTTCCGAAGCAATTTGAAGTAAGGGAGGAACTGCCACGAAACACCGTTGGCAAACTATTAAAAAGGTTGCTTATAAAAGAGGAACTAGAAAAGAGGACAAAGAAGGATTGAAGCGGACTCAGCTTTTTAATGAAGATACAGCATTCAGTGGAGAAAAGCGCTTATAGTGGCCACGTGCCAATAGGAGTTTTCTAGTTTCGTAATGGAATTCATCCATGAAAAGCATTAATTCGACCATACAGCTAGTTAATTCAACCATGATGACAATTAATTCGACCATCAGAAGAGATAATTCAACCACCAAGGCGACCAGACGATTTATTCAAGAAGGAAGAATACACAAAGAAACGAGGGGATTCAGATGCGTTGGTTTGTTCTTTCTCTATTATTCCTCGGAGCGGTCATTAACTTTGCCGATAAATCAATAATCGGACTTGCCGCAGTGCCAATCATGAAGGAATTCGATCTCTCATATGCCGAATGGGGACTTGTAGGAAGCAGTTATTATTGGCTCTATCCCGTAACGGGTATTTTCGGAGCAGCATGGGCCGATAAGCTTGGGGCCAAGAAAGTACTTGGGTTCATCATGCTGACATGGACTGTTTTACAATTTGGTGTTTTGGCCATTGCTGCTTTGCCACTATTAATTATTTATAGAATCTTACTTGGGGCATTCGAAGGGCCCTATAGCCCTATTGCTTATAGCCATGCGGATAAGTGGTTCCCCCCGAAACAACGGGGATTAGCCAACTCGGTTGTGGTGGGAGGGGGAACGGTTGGTGCGATGATTGTTGCACCGCTTCTTGTTTCCATGATTACCATTTTTGGATGGAAAGTGGCCTTTGCTAGTCTTGGAGTAGCAAGCCTTGTCTGGTTCTTCTTATTTCAATTTTTAACGAAGGAAAATCCCGTTGAAGTATATGAGAAGGTCCAGAAGAAAAAGAAAGAAAAGATGGAGAAATTCAAACTGAAAGACTTTCTCGTGCTTTTAGCGTCTCCAACCGCTTTATTTACGACACTCGCATATTTCTCAACGTATATTCTGGTCGTCTGGTTTTCCGTTTGGTTACCGATTTATTTAGTGGAAGTCGTAAATATGACACCCGGACAGATGGGCACGAGCATAGCAATCATTGGAGTCATTTCCGTATGTATTTATATGGGTGTTTCCATGTTATCGGATTACTTATTCAAGAAAAATCAGAATTGGCGTTCATCCAGGGTCTTGGTTGTAGCTGGAGCAATGATCATGGGTTCACTATTCCTATCTTCCATCATGGTCTTTCAAAATCCAATTTGGGTGATTTTTGCAATGTGTCTGGCTAAAGGTCTCACCTATTCCATATTACCGATTGGACCAACGATTATGATCAATGAGATGCGTGAACGCGGCGGACTAATGACAAGCATCTTAACGTCTTCAGGCAATCTTGCAGGGATTGTAGCTCCTCTACTAACGGGATATATCATTAGTTTAGCGGCGGGGAATAAAATACTAGGCTATAACTTATCCATTTTGTCCATGGCTGCCCTTGTTCTGGTATTCGGCTTATTGTTTGCCATGTTCGTTAAGCCAACTAAGTCAAAAGATGGGCAGGAAATCAGACCAACAGAAGATTATGATTTGAAATCTTCATAAGGGTTACCAGCATCCAAAAAATATAAAAAAGGAGCGGATGAGGAAATGAATATAGATGTGAATAGAGAGGCTGTCATTGTTTCAGCAGTAAGAACGGCGATTGGGAAGCAAGGGGGCGCACTAGCGACAGTACCCGCACACGTATTTGGAGCAGAAGTAATAAAAGAGGCATTGAAACGAGCGAATGTAGCTCCTGAAATGGTGGACGATGTCATCATGGGGAATGTTTTAAGCGGAGGTGGCAATATTGCTCGATTAACCGCTCTTCAAACCGGTCTTTCCATGCAATTACCGGGTTTAACGGTCGATCGCCAATGTGGGTCAGGCATCAATGCGGTCAATTTGGCTGCACAAGCCATCTGGGCGGGTGATGGAGACGTTTATATCGCAGGAGGAGTGGAAAGCATGAGCAGGGCTCCTTATCTGATGGATCGCCCGGAAAAACCATATAGCTCTTCACCACCCGATTTCAGAAAATCTCAGTTATCTCCAAAAGAGGTAGGCAATCCACCGATGGGAGTTACCGCCGAAAATTTAGTCGCAAAATATGAGATCAACCGGCAAGAACAAGATGAGTTCGCCATTGAGAGCCAGAAAAAGATGGCGAGAGCGATGGAAGAGGGACGCTTTACTGAACAAATTGTTTCAGTGTACATCCCGGTTCGAAAAGGAGAGCCAGTAGAATTCAAAGTAGATGAACATCCACGTCCGCAAGTAACCAAAGAAGCGCTAGTGAAACTCCCTCCTGCATTCCTTGAAGGTGGCTCCGTAACGGCTGGAAACAGTTCAGGTTTAAATGATGCGGCGTCTGCTCTTGTCATTATGTCTAGGGAGAAAGCAGATGAATTGGGAATTAAACCTCTAGCGGTGGTTAGAGCACACGCGGTTGCTGGTGTGGATCCCAACATCATGGGAATCGGACCGGTTCCAGCAGTAAGAAAGGTCATGGAAAAGTCAGGGCTCTCGCTAAACGATATGGATATTATTGAAATTAATGAGGCGTTTGCGTCGCAAGTAATTGCCTGTAATCGGGAACTGGAAATGGACCCAGCCAAAGTGAATGTGAATGGAGGGGCGATTTCCCACGGACATCCACTTGGTGCCACAGGTGCAATTCTGATCACGAAAGCGGCCCATGAATTGAAACGATCTGAAGGAAGATATGCTCTCATTACGGCGTGCATTGGTGGTGGGCAAGGAATTGCCACAATTATAGAACGGGAAGGTTGATTTTTCTTAAACTTGGAAGGAAATTCACTAGAATTTTTTAATAGAATTGTTCCATTTGCGAATCAGAAGAATTAAAAAAATCCACTATTAGGAGGCATATGAATTATGACCATTACTTTAACGAAAGAAATGGAACAAATGAAAGCAATGATTCGGAATTTTGTTGAAAAGGAAGTAGAGCCTCTAGCCCAACAAATTGAAGAAGAGGATCTCATCCCACAACATCTTGTTGAAATGTCTAAAGAACTTGGATTATTCGGGATTAGCATCCCGGAACAATACGGTGGAATTGGCTTGAATACAGTAGAAAAGGCGACTGTATTAGAGCAGTTAGGCAGAACGCACAATGGGTTTGTTTCGTTAATAAGTGCTCATACCGGTATTGGAAGCACGGGCCTGGTAAGGCTTGCATCTGAACAGTTGAAAAATAAATATCTGCCTGAAATGGCGGCGGGTAATAAAATAGCCGCTTTCGCTTTATCCGAACCTGGTGCAGGTTCGGATGCGACCAATTTGGCGACGACGGCAGAGAAAAAGGGCGAATATTGGGTGATGAATGGTACAAAGCATTTCATCACCAATGGACCGATTGCTGATGTTTACACAGTTTTTGCGTTAACGGATAAAGATAAGGGGGCCAAAGGCGGGATAACTGCCTTTTTGGTGGAAAGAAATTTCCCTGGGGTCACTGTCGGTAAAAAGGACAAGAAAATGGGCTTAAGAGGTTCGTATACATCTCAGGTCATTTTTGAAAATTGTATCATTCCTGAAGAAAATGTCATTGGTGAAGTGGGCATGGGGTATATATCAGCTCTTAGAATATTAGGGGAAGGCCGTGTCGGACTTGCCGCAAGGGCGGTAGGATCATGCGGCAAATTAATCGAGCTATCTACCAAATATGCAAAAGAGCGGATTCAATTCGGTAAACCAATTGCTGATAATCAAGCCATACAATGGATGCTAGCGGATATGGCAACAGAAACAGAAGCCGCAAAAGCGTTGACGATGATGGCAGCACAAAAGATTGATGAAGGGAAAAAAGTAATTAAAGAGGCTTCCATGGCCAAACTGTTCGCTTCTGACGTTTTTAATAGAGTAGCAGATAAGGCGGTTCAAATTCACGGGGGTATGGGGTATATGGCAGAATATCCAGTGGAACGCTTTTATCGCGATGCTCGCATTACAAAGATCTATGAAGGAACAAACGAAGTTCAACGGCTTATCATTGCCAGAAATATATTGGATGAGTATTGATTCGTGTTTTTTAGAATCAAATAATGTAAGAGCGCATACAATCAGGACTGCATCTCAGGAAAGCGGGCTGGACATTTGTACGGGAATCTGTCCAGTTCCAAACGTAGAAGGCAATAGGATTTTGTTTTTTGATGAAGCGGAAATCATGAGGGGGAAAGTGAAAATTGACTACTAACGTGGAGGATATTCGCAACCAATTCGAGAGCAGTCCATTCTTTGCATATATTGGATTTGAAATCATTCGATTTGAAGAAGGAAATGTCCGTCTGAAATTAAATATCGAGGAACATATGCTTAATGTAAATGGAACGCTGCACGGGGGTATTCATGCGACCATGCTTGACACCATTCTTGGGATAGTGATACGTTATCTGACTAAAGCACGTGTTGTGACGACGAGCTTAACTGTTCATTATCTCGGCAGCCTGTCAGCAGGAGAAATATTTGCGGAAGCCAAGGTTCTTCAGCAGGGATACAAAACCGCTTTTGCAGAAGGAGAAATAAAAGATTCTGCTGGAAATCTCATTGCAAAAGGTACGGGGGTATTCAAATTGATTAGAGATGAATGAAAATAGTGATTGGCGGTGGAAAAAGAAGAAGGAGTGAAGCCGATGAATAGAGTGTGGCAGAAATCTTATCCGGAAGATACCCCCTTTGAGGTAGAAATTCCTTTAATGTCTCTATACGAAATATTGGACCATTCGGCACGACAATACCCATCCACCAAAGCTGTTATTGATGGAGAAAGGGAACTTTCTTATTTGGAATTGAGGAGAAAAATTGATTGTTTTGCAGGTTCATTAAACGAGTGGGGATTTAAAAAAGAGGATAGAATCGCATTGATGTTACCCAATTGTATAGAATACATCATTGCCTATTATGCTATCCACCGTTTGGGAGGCGTGGTGGTACAAGTGAACCCGATGTATAAGGTAAATGAACTAGCCTATATATTACGGGATTCCAATGCCACATGGTTGATTGGAAATGATGAACAAAAGAAAAAGATAGTACAAACTGGTTTGGTAGATAGGCTCACGATTATTTCAGCAAATAAATTGCAGGAAGACAGCTACTATTCATGGATAGCAGAAGAGGAAAATGAACTCCCTGAGCTGGATATTAATCCAAAAGAAGATATTGCGTTACTTCAATATACAGGAGGAACCACAGGAAGAGCCAAAGGGGTCATGCTCACTCATTTCAACCTGATTGCCAATGTCATACAAGATTTTACCTATACAGCAAATGCCCTTCAACTGCAAAAAACGGGTGAGCGTATGCTTGGATTGACGCCACTGTTTCATGTATTCGGTAATGGCAGGATGAACAGTGCCGTTTATGCGGGAGCAACGTACATCACTCTAGAGAGATTTGAAATAAACAAGGTCGTCGATTTGATTAGAAAACATAGACCGACCATTTTTCCAGGCGTTCCTACCATGTATATCGCTTTACTACATCATCCGGATTTGACGGCGGAAGATCTCAGCAGTTTAAAATACTGCAGCTGTGGCTCGGCGCCCCTTCCAGTGGAAGTTATCCATCAATTTGAGCGTAAATTCGGTGTTTCAATATCAGAAGGCTTTGGCATGTCGGAAACTTCACCTACCACCCATCGAAATCCAGTAAAAGGTCAAAGAAAGATAGGAAGCATTGGTATTCCCTATCCTAACACTGATGCCAAAATCGTCGATATCGAAACGGGGAAAGCGGAGCTGCCGTACAATCAGGCAGGGGAACTAATCATTAAGGGTCCACAGGTGATGAAGGGGTATTGGGGAAATCTAGAGGAAACTTCCATGGCATTAAGGGAGGGTTGGTTATATACCGGAGACATAGCCACAATGGATGAAGAAGGGTATTTCTTTATTGTGGGCAGGAAAAAAGAGCTAATCATTGCAAGCGGCTATAATATTTATCCGATTGAAGTAGAGGAAGTCATTTATCAGCATCCCGGAGTGGAAGAAGCTTGCGTATTTGGCATTCCGGATACCTATCGCGGGGAAACCGTCAAAGCTATAATCGTGCTAAAGAAAGGGGTAATTGCAACAGAACAGGATATCATAAAGTTCTGCAATGAACGTTTGGCTAATTATAAGGTTCCACGAGTGATAGAGTTTAGGGAACTTATGCCGAAGTCAGCGGTCGGGAAAATTTTACGACGGGTTTTGGTTGAGGAAGAAGGCAAGAGGACAAATAGTTTAAGGACTTATCGTCGATAGGCCTTTACACTTTCCGCACGATTCACAATCCTGAAAAATCTTAGTCGTACTACATATTCTACATTAAGGACAAGACGATGTTCATCATTGTATGTCCTATTTTTTATTACTAAGAATATATTTAAGAATAGTGCCTGGAAACCTATAATTGGGAATAGAGGGACTTGTAAATATAATCTTAGCCATAATACTGGTATGAAGTTATAATTAGAGGAGAACAAGTTAAGCTTTTTCAAATCAATGTAAAAGCAAAGGAAAGTTTAATTTAGGAATTAAGGAAGTGTAGGATGAAAAAACATATACCTAATATGCTGACTTTGGGAAATTTATTATGTGGGTTCTTATCGATAGGATGTATTATTACTGGTGATCTTAGAAATGCGACAATATTGATCTTTATCGCGTTAATGCTGGATGCATTGGATGGCAGGGTAGCAAGGATCCTTGGGGTATCTAATGAAATGGGGAAAGAATTGGATTCACTTGCCGATATCGTATCTTTTGGAGTAGCCCCTGCCTTTTTAGCCATACATACATATTTCAACGACTTTGGACAAGTTGGGATGCTAATCGCCAGTTTGTTCCCTCTATTCGGTGCATACCGATTAGCTCGTTTCAACATTACCGACCAAGCGGAATCCGTAAAATACTTTAAAGGGGTTCCCATCACATTAGCAGGCGGAATTGTGGCTTTCTTCGTCTTGTTTTCCGGGTCCGTACCATTATGGATATTTATTATCCTATATTATGGACTGTGTATATTGATGGTAAGTACAATGAAAATCCCAAGCTTTAAAAAAGTTGGCAGACCGAAGAATAGTGTTCTTATTACCTTGTTTTTATTCTATTCATTTTATTTAGTGGCTAAATCTAAATTTGAATCTGTGCCGATATCTTTCTATATTGCTTTAGGAACCTATATATTGTTAATTGTGGTGAGATATATTAAAGAAAAAGAACCCAAGTTCCCAAACAAAAAGAAAGTTAAAAAGCAGAAAATCAAAGTGATTCGTAAGAAAAGGATGAAACAATAAAAAAGGCGCTGTCCCAAAAGGCATGGATAATGACTTCTGGGATGGCCCTTTTTTCGAAAACAAGAAACCGTCTAGTCTTTAGTTTTTGTTCGAAATAAAAGTGAAAGAACTTAGCTTGACAATATACCCCTATAGGTATATTATTGGGATATAAGTTGTTCCACAGGTTCTTTGTTTGTCTATATAGATAGGTGGGTGGGTATAAATCATGGAATACGATAAAAGCGTCATCAATCGGTTAAGACGAATTGAAGGCCAAATTAAAGGTGTGCTAGGCATGATGGAACAAGGCAAGGACTGCAGAGATATCGTCACTCAGTTATCAGCAGCTCGAAATGCCATTGATAGGACGATGGGAGTCATTGTTAGCGCAAATCTTGAACAATGTGTGAGGGAGAATGTCATGAAAGGCGAAGATACAGATAGCCTTGTCAAAGAAGCTGTTGAATTACTAATTAAAAGTAGATAATATTGTCCAATAAATAACACAATTATATAGACTGGCCAGCTCTCCAATTGGGTTGACTACTATTATTTTTTAGCTTATTATATACCCCTGGGTGTATAATGGAATAAAGGTAACTTTTAAAAAATACCCAATAGGGTAATTTAAATTCAGGGGGAAATACTAATGACAGAACAGAAAAAAACGACGATCATTTTATTTAGTGGAGACTACGATAAGGCAATGGCTGCTTACATTATTGCGAATGGAGCGGCGGCTTACGATCATGAAGTGACCATTTTCCATACATTCTGGGGGTTGAATGCATTACGAAAAGATGAGCCATTGACACTGAAAAAAGGCTTCCTTGAAAAGATGTTTGGCAAAATGATGCCGCGTGGTGCAGATAAAATGGGATTATCCAACATGAACTTTGCAGGCATGGGTCCTAAAATGATCAAGCATGTCATGAAAAAGCATAATGCCATGTCCCTCCCTAGTTTAATCGAAATGGCCCAAGAACAAGAAGTGAAACTAATCGCTTGTACAATGACCATGGATTTACTGGGCTTGCAGCAAGAGGAGTTACTAGAAGGCATTGAATATGCGGGTGTGGCTGCTTATTTAGCTGACGCAGAAGATGGTAACGTCAACTTATTTATCTAAGGTAAGGGAGGAATCAAGCTATATTGGGTACACTATTAAATATCCTCATGATTGCTGTAATTGTCTGGTTCTTGTATCAACGATTTATTCCGGCAAAAGGGATTAAACAGATTACTACGATCGAATTAAGAACACAATTGAATAATAAAAGTAAGCAATATATTGATGTCCGGACGCCTAATGAGTTTAGGGGAAACCATATCAAGGGATTTAAAAACATTCCCTTATACGAACTGCAAAATAGAGTGAAAGAACTCTCTAAAGACCAAGAAGTTTTCGTAATCTGCCAAAGTGGTATGAGAAGCAGTAAGGCAAGTAAGTTATTGAAAAAAATGGGATTCAAAGAAATCACGAATGTTAAAGGCGGAATGAGTGCTTGGCACTAATAAAAGGAGGAAGTCTGCTATGAAGGAAATTTCAACACAGGAAGTCGAAACTCTTTTAAATCAAAAGGCACCAGTGAATATTATCGATGTACGTGAAGTGGATGAAGTGAAAACGGGTAAAATCCCATCTGCCATGCATATACCTTTAGGACTAATAGAATTCAAGATGCAAGATCTGGACAAGTCAAAAGAATATATCATGGTCTGCCGCTCTGGTGGAAGAAGTTCAAAGGCCGTAAAACTACTTGAGGATCATGGGTACCAAGTAATCAATATGACAGGCGGAATGCTTGCCTGGAACGGACCAACCGCGTAATTTTTTTTGAATAGTTAAATACCCCATGCAGTATAAAATGAGGAGGAAGAAACATGATTAAAACAAATTCTGTATTAGATGCAAGAGGATTAGCATGTCCGATGCCCATTGTCAAAACCAAAAAGGCTTTAAACGCCTTGGAGTCCGGTGAAGTATTGGAAGTCCAAGCAACGGATAAAGGTTCAACGGCCGACATGAAAGCTTGGGCAGAGAGTACAGGTCATCAATATTTAGGTACAGTCGAAGAAGGAACTGTTCTAAAACATTACCTTCGTAAATCAAGCGGAGAAGAAAGTATCGAAAAGAAACACCCGAACGTTGTTTCGAATGAGGAGCTTCAACAAAAAATAGAGGCAAATCCAAATATTGTTGTGTTGGATGTAAGAGAATCGGCAGAATATGCTTTTGAACACATTCCAACGGCGAAATCCCTTCCCCTGGGTGATTTGGATGGCAGTCTAAGTGAACTGGATAAAGAATCCGAGATATACGTGATTTGCCGTACTGGGAGCAGGAGTGACCTAGCTGCACAAAAACTTACAGAATCAGGATTTAAGCAAGTAATCAATGTCATGCCTGGCATGAGCCAATGGAATGGTCCGACAGAAAAATCAGTGAATTAATAAAAAACTACTACTAATATGGAGGAATGAAGGATGACTAAAAAGGTAGCAATCATCGCTAGTAACGGTGGATTATTTGACGCATATAAAGTTTTTAATATTGCCACAGCAGCGGCAGCAACAGATCAAAAGGTTGCCATTTTCTTCACATTTGAAGGATTAAACTTAATCCACAAGGAAGGCAATAAACAACTTCCGATGCCAGAAGGCAAAGAACATTTTGCGGAAGGATTTGCAAAGGCCAATGTACCGGCCATTCCAGAATTACTTGCTATGGCCCAAGAATTAGGCGTTACATTTATCGGATGCCAAATGACAATGGATGTTATGGGACTAGTGAAAGAAGACTTCGTTGACGGAATTGAAGTCGGCGGCGCTGTAACCTTCTTGGAATTCGCTAAAGATGCGGATGTTACTTTAACATTTTAATAGCTAAAAAAAAGAAAAAAATTTGAAATGGAATATACTATAGGGGGTATATAGAATGTCATACAATGAAATGACAGCTAAAGAAGTGGCAAAGAAAGTAATCAATAAAGATGAGCTATTTATCTTTGACGTTCGTAATGAAAATGATTTTAACGATTGGAAAATTGAAGGAGCGGGTTTCGACTACTTTAATATGCCGTACTTCGAATTGCTAGATGGTGTGGAAGAAATCATGGATAAAATTCCTACCAATAAGGAAGTTCTGGTTGTATGTGCAAAAGAAGGCTCATCCGTTATGGTAGCAGAAATGCTATCTGATGCAGGGCTAACAGTTTCTTACTTAAAGGGCGGAATGAAAGCGTGGAGTGAACACTTAGAGCCATTGAAAATTGGCGATTTGAAGGATGGTGGGGAGATCTATCAATTTATCCGTCTTGGAAAAGGATGCTTGTCCTACATGGTCGTTTCCAATGGAGAAGCAGCCCTTATTGACTCCACTAGGATGATTGATACTTACCTTGATTTTGCAGAAAGCATCGGTGCAAAGATCACACAAGTATTTGATACACACTTACATGCTGACCATATTTCAGGTGGTAGACAAATCGCAAAAAGCACGAATGCAACGTATTGGTTGCCGCCAAAAGATGCAACGGAAGTGGTCTTTGAATATGAGCCTTTAGAGAATGGTAAAGTGGTCAAAATCGGTCATACAGATATTGAAATCCAAGCTTTATATTCTCCAGGACATACAATTGGTTCTACTTCATTTGTTGTCGATGAAAAATACCTTTTGACTGGGGACATACTATTCATCGATTCGATTGGTAGACCAGATCTAGCTGGATTGGCTGAAGATTGGGTTGGCGACTTGAGAGAAACCCTTTATACACGTTACAAAGAACTGTCTGACGAGTTGATTGTCCTGCCATCTCATTTCATGATCATTGAAGAATTGAACGAAGACGGCAGCGTCGCTAAGAAGTTAGGATCGTTGTTTGAAGAAAATCATGGCCTGAATATTGCAGACGAAGCAGAGTTCAGAGAGATGGTAACGGGAAACCTACCTCCACAACCGAATGCTTACCAAGAAATCCGTCAAACGAACATGGGGAAAATCACGCCTGATGAGGAAAAACAACGTGAAATGGAAATTGGACCGAATCGTTGTGCGGTACGCTAAAACATCATAAAAAACTATGAATAGAGGAGATTTATCATGATGAATTCAGAAAAAGTATTAGATGCTAAGGGCTTGGCTTGTCCAATGCCGATCGTAAGAACAAAGAAAGCGATGAATGAATTAGAATCCGGTCAAGTATTGGAAATACATGTAACAGATAAAGGCGCAAAAGCAGATTTAGCGGCTTGGTCAAAATCAGGTGGACATGAGTTAATTGAAATGACAGAAGATAATGGCGTGTTGAAATTCTGGATTAGAAAAGGCTGATAAAGATAAGGGGGCCAATTAGGTTCCCTTCTTCTAAAGGAGAGACTGACATGGACATTACTTTTATTATCACCATATTTTTAATTGGTTTCATTGGCTCCTATATTTCAGGAATGCTTGGCATAGGCGGATCGATCATCAAGTACCCGATGCTTTTATACATTCCGCCGATCTTCGGTTTAGCGGCATTCAGTGCCCACGAAGTTTCAGGGATTAGCGCCGTACAGGTATTATTTGCCTCCATCGGCGGTGTATGGGCTTACCGAAAAGGCGGATATTTAAACAAGCCACTGATTCTCTACATGGGTATCAGCGTATTAATAGGAAGTGTAATCGGAAGTTTCGGTTCGCAATCGATGTCGGAAGACGGGATCAATATCGTCTATGGCCTGCTTGCTTTAATAGCGGCGGTGATGATGTTCATACCGAAAAAAGGAATCGATGATATCCCGTTGGACCAGGTCAAATTTAATAAATGGTTAGCGGCATTACTTGCCTTAATAGTCGGTTTGGGTTCCGGGATTGTCGGGGCAGCAGGAGGCTTCTTACTTGTTCCGATTATGCTGGTTGTCTTGAAAATACCGACGAGGGTAACAATCGCCTCTTCACTAGCCATTACCTTCATTTCCTCCATTGGGGCAACGGTCGGCAAGGTCTCTACAGGCCAAGTTGACTATTACCCGGCAATTATAATGATAGTTGCAAGTATCATCGCAGCCCCACTTGGTGCAATGGCCGGGAAGAAAATGAACACAAAAATCCTTCAAGTTATATTGGCACTTTTAATACTAGCAACAGCGGTGAAAATTTGGTTGGGGATTTTGGTGTAGGGTTGAGGTCGGGGGTTCGAGCCCCTCACAGGTCATCACTTTCCAAAGGCTACAATCCTTGATATCACAAGGTTTGTAGCTTTTTTTGTTGTTGTCTCACCGGCTGAATTTTGCTCATTTTAGGGATTTGCTCACATTTTGCTAACGTGATTTTTGAATTGCATTTTGAAAAATATCTGCTAAGTCATTATCAACATTTGGCATTAGATGTGCATATGTTTCTAATGTGATTTTAGGATTAGCATGTCCTAACCGTTGGGCAACCTTCACAATATCTACACCTTCTGAAATCAAGACGGAAGCATGAGTGTGACGGATATCATGAAAACGAATTGGTGTAACATTAGAAGCAGCAATCAGTCGTTTCATTACTCGTAACACATTTCGGGGATCTTGTAATGTACCTGTTTTCAGTACAATATCTACTAGAATTAATAAAATAGCTATGTCCCTTGATCTTATTGGACTTGTTGTAGAAGCTATGCTATTTATTAGCTCCAGAATTGTTGCAGAATCAAAATAATAATTAGATTCGTTTGAAGCATGAATCATGTCTTTGGGTATTGAGTAATTTAATGAAGTTATGTTTTTAAAATCTAAATACTTACAAAGTAGTCTCACAGTTTGTAATTTTTTGTACGCAGTATGTGCAGTAATCTCATTATTTGATATGCGCATTTTTAAATAGCTTTCATATTGAATAATGCGATCATGGGTTATCAAATGTCCTTCGTTTAAAGACCAGATTTGTAATTCTTCTTCGGTTAAAAGATAATTTAAAAATTCAGCTGCACGACCCATATGAGATTCTGCACTAGCATAGTTTTGATTTGATAAATAAGTCCCGAAATCAAGAAACTCTTTATCGGTTAGAATATCTTCTGGTGATAAGGATTCCAATAAGTAGCCTCTACACCAATTTGGCATGTTAATTTCCTCGCTTTCTGTTTTTTATAGCTAATCAATATGTTACTATGGGATTTACTAAGGACTTATTCCATTTTAAAGGGGATTATTCGGTGAATACCCATTGATTCGAGATGAATTAAATATATTTTTTAAAGGGAAGATCGAGAAACTTTTTTCAAGTATTAGAAAAAACTATTTAATAATAGAGAAAGAAAATGATATCTTATAATTACATTATATGGTTAAAACTATCCCTTTCTAAGAAGGGGGTAGGTAATTCTACTCCCTTTTGTTAATTTACCTGTTTTAATCTATATACAGCGGTTATATTTTCCATTTCGCCATATTCAATTTGAAGATTGACTGGCCCTTTAATAGAGTCTTTATCACTACTTTTTAATTGGATAATATGCTGATTTACTGCCGACATGTTATTATTAATAGTTTCGTAATGATATGATAGATGCTTTTTAATTTCCTCTTTTTTATTATTAACTGTTTTACTTCTTCTAAACGTTGCATCAAGAGCAAGGTTTTTATCCTTTAAGATGTTTTCGAATTGATTGTGATACTCAGTTAATTGTTTATAATAGTTTTCAATATCTGCTAATCTGTTGATATTAACTTCCGAATTATTACCTAAATCATTCATGATTTTTAAACAGACCGACATCACTTCCAAATTACCATATCCTAATAAGATTTTTTGTTCAAACGTAGATGTAAGTTCTTTAATTTCATTAACAATTTTATCTATTCCAAACTTTGCCTTTTCTGTAATAAGAGAAGCGTTATTTATTAAAAATGGTAGTTCACGTAAAACTGACTCTATTTCGTTATAAGAAGTTAATGAAATATCTTCGATTTTTATTACGTAAATCTGTAATTTTTCATCTTGATTAATAATACTTGGCAAGATGGATTTTAGATAACGGATATTCCCTTGTATATTTCCAAATTTATCATTGTTGTATAGGCGTATTAAAGTATCAATCTTTTGATCAATAATAGTTAGTTGTTTATTTATTCTATCTAAATGCTCTTGAGCAGTAATAACAGTCATTACTCCTAAAATTGCATTCGCTAATTGAGCAGGATTCACTTTTTTTATGTCTTTAATTTCTAACCAACCATGATCTTTAATTTTATTTTTATTATCAACAGCAATTGCCCTGAACTGATCTGTAGAGCCTTTTTTCTTCATTACATTAAGTTCGCCTGATTTTACTTTTTCGAGAATCTCTTCACTAAATTTAACTATTACTTTCTTTTCACTTTTTACAATGTCTTTAGCATTTGGCGAAAATCTAATAACATCCCCAATGTGACTTTTTAAATGGTCTGTTAAAGTCAAAGATTCTGGTTGACGGTATAAAGCTAAACCTGTTGAATTAATACTTTGTACCTCCCATGTAAGTTCAATTAGAAGAGAGTTTTCATTATCAAATTGTTTGTCAATTGTTAATTCACTTTTATTAAATTTTTTGAAAATTAGAAAGGCAATAATTCCTATTGCTAAAATCATTGCAATTGTTCCGATAATATTATCCATATAATTTCCCTCCAACGATAGATTAGTATTTGTATTTAAATTGAAATTCCTAGCATTTTAACGATAATTTTTTTAAAAAATAGTCGTTTAACTAATTAAAATTTCATAGTTAGTTTTTATTTATAGTAATCTATTCATGCCGTAATATGATAATGTTTTACTATATATTGGAAGTGGTAGGGAAAATAAATACACTCCTATAAGGTGTGAGTCGTTGACTTATTCCAACAAAGTGATGTAAGGGGATTTTAACCGTTCCCTTTGGCTTATCCTTATTAAAGCAAATTACTCAAACTTTTAAGTACAAGATATTAAACGAAAACGAAAACTCAGTTATAAATAATATTAAAAGCTAAGGTAATATAATAACTTTTGGGACGTTAATATGAAAAAAATACAAGAGGTTTTATTGCAGTTGACCGCAAGGATTTAATTGAAGAGTGGCATTCAACTGATAATAAAAGTAATACACCAAACAATGTCAGAGCTGGTTCAGATAAGTATATAACATGGCGTTGTAAAGAGTGTGGTCATGTTTGGGAAACACAAGCAAAAAGTCGAGCAATTAAGCACACTGGCTGTCCTAAGTGCCATGAAGGTATAATGTCGGATTCCCAGAACTGGAAATTTATTTTTACATAAAGCAAATATTTAAGGATGCACAATTAAACACAAATATTGAGGGATTGGGTAAGTATAAGTCAGTTGATGTAATCATCCAATCTCTCAATCTAATAATTGAATATGACGGTGGACATACTCATAGAGGAAAATTGGAAATGGGTCGTGAAAAAAGTCGTTTAATAAAAGAAAATGGATATCGCTTAATAAGGGTAAGAGATAATGGATTGGCTCGACTCCAAATTGAAGGGGTTCATGAGTATTTGTATGAAAGGAAAACAAATAAAATGGTTGGGGAAATGATAAAGGAAGTATTGTTAATGATTGAAGAGAAATGTAAATAATTCGCAAAAGACAATCAGCCAGAACTCGCTAAGCACTGGCATCCTACTAAAGATGTTACAAGTCCTTATGAAGTGAGGTTTCAGCAAGAACAGAATACTGGTGGTTATGTGAGAATGGTCATGAATGGCAAGATTCTCCTAATAGTAGAAGAAGACCTAAATGCAAGTATTGTAAAAAGATAAGTGATTAATAGGGGGAAGATTAAATGGAGGAAAAGTATTCCTTAAATGTAGAAACTCTTAAATACATAATAGAGTTTGAAAAAAATGTACCGATTGGAGAAGAGTATTCAAATAAAAAACTGGTGGAACTATTTAAAAGTTCAATGTACCATAAACCTGTTTTTGACACGTACATAGAAAATGCTATTAACAAATCTATTTGGTATGCAGTTAAAAGAAGTGGAAAATGGGCATTAGTCAAAAAGGGGATATATAGTAAAATAAACGAATAGTTAAAATATAAACAATACCCTAAATTAAGATGAATATATTGTTTTGACAATGGTTTTTCCGACAAAGTGTTCCCTCTAAATCAATCGAAAGTAATAGCCAAAACCTTGTTTTCAGGATGTTCAGACGGCTTTTTATTAAGTTTTGTAGGGTTATTATGACATCTATAAGTGGTCATAATCATGGAGAATTATTCCTCATATAGTTTAGGGTTTTTGTTAGATATATCCTAATATTCCATAATCTATATCATTGTTTATTGAAGTTACTAAATATAGGAGTTGTTTTATGAATGGCTAAACATGGAGACAGTGGATTAGGATTTGAGATTATAAATGCAGTAATAACTGGCGAAATTACTGAGCCGATTACATTTGATAAAGTAAAACGTTATTGCAAAAGGAAAGGAATACAGGCAAGTGAGAACCATATGAGGGTTATTCTTTCAAATGCAACTGAAAATACTCATAGTCCAACCTATAAGAGATACTTTGAAAGAGTTGGAAGAGGAGAATATATCGTTTTACCTGAATTTAAAAACCAAGCAAGATACTTTTGGTTAAACGTGGATTCAATAGCCTATGCATGGTCATTTTCTATTATAAAAATAGGTACAAGCCAAACATATTCTAATTTTAATGTTGATGGGAAAAAACGTAAAAATCCAAGATGCTTTAATGAGATTAAAGTAGGAGATCTGGCCATTGCATATGAGACGGGCGATGTAAGAGCCATCACGGCTTTGTGTAAAGTAGTTGATAAATATGAAGAAGATAATGAAATCTTTGTGGAATTTCAAAAAATAGAAGACTATGAGAATGTTTTAAACTTAGAAACTTTAAAAAAATCTAAGGAGTTAGAAGACTGTGTAGCTGTTCATTTTCATAGAGGAACACTGTTTGAAATTGAAAAAAGACACTTTGAATTGATGGTGCAAATGCTCGAAGAGTTAAACCATACTGTAGATATTGATGAAGAGCTTTACCGAGCTGTGAATCAGGCTATCATTGATGGAGACACGGATAGGGGAGTCCGCTTAGAAAGTAGAATCTCAGTTTATCCAGACGCTTATGAAGTAAAAATAAAGGCTTTTAAGCGGAATGCAGATGTTATTGCAGAGGTTTTAATTCGAGCAAATGGAGTTTGTGAGAAATGTGAAAAAGAAGCACCATTTAAAAGAGCTTCTGATGGAACCCTTTATTTAGAAGTGCATCATATTAAGAGATTAGCAGACGGAGGGGAGGATACGGTTGAAAACGCAATTGCTGTTTGTCCAAATTGTCATCGAGAGCTACATTATGGTTGATAAATAGTTTCACTCCCTATTCCACGTGCAGGATCAGGTGATTTCTATAGTGATTTAGCAAGTTCACCTGCAGAAAGTTACTTGAATGTTATGCAAGATTTGGGGATAAAACATCATTATGAAGGTCATATAGATCCAGACATCAGAAAATCTATTTTGCAGTTGAATGGAGAGGACTTTTTGAGCAGAGTGGCCACCCATAAGGATTGTTAAATAAATTGAAGTCGGTAAAGGAAATATTTTTTATTCTTTGGTTGGTTTGAAAGAAGCTAAAAAAGTAGATGCTAAATAGAAGTATATACATAATGCTCAAAATATACATGCGTTTATGGGTACTGGGAAGTTGATGGATTATTTGATATTAAGAAAGGTGAAGTGTTGCCGTCATGGGCAAAGTACCATCAACATTATAGAAATATGGAAGAATATGAATCTAAGAGAAACGCAATTTGTATGGCGACTGAATCCTGAAGAGGAAAAGTATTGGATAACCATCTTATTAATACCTTTTCTTTTGCTTTTTCATAAAATAGGGTAATAGCAACATAAGAGATTGATAGTCTTGTGAAATTATAAATGCTATTCCCATTCCTCTAAGTATTCAGCAGTATCATAATCGTACATTAATTTTGCTTGGTTTGTTAAATACTCAACATATAGGTCAGCACTTACACCAGTCCAAAAAATTTTACCCTCTTCTTTTAAGAATGGTGAATTAATACTTGGATCTAAAACTATAAAAATTCCCTCATTTTCATCTGGGAAATAGTCTTCCCATTTTCTATAATTTGTTTTTCGTTTCCGTTTATCTTTCCCATCATTATTGCCTACGAATTTACCTTGGTAGATAAATAAGTATTCGATAAAGATAATTATATCATTTACTAATTCTTCATTTCTTAACCATTCAAGAGGAACTTCTCTTTCGATACCTAAATGACTGTACCTTACCCATATCTGCATAAAATAAATGTGTTTCATAAATTGATGGTAGACTGGGTTTAACAGCTTCTATGTTGCTCTATGACCATTAAGAAATCTGTTATGTTGGGAGTTAGTAGAGCCTACATAGAAAGTTGTTTCATTGTCTTCTTTAAGTGGTTCTCCTTTTGGTGAAATTGTAATGAAATATAAGGGATTGAATGTTTTATCACAATAATTTCTGTTTTTTAATCTAAATTCCAAATAATCATTGTGTACACTTTTATAAGATTGATTTATTTTTTTTGTGTGTAGGTTATGTAAGTCATCGTAATGTTCTTTGACTAAAAGAGTATAACTAATTATTTTGAATTCAGATTCTTCTTTTTCAATTGATATAGGGAAATCGAAATCTTCTTTAATTTTAATAGCTTTTTCTTTTGTATCCCAATGTTGATTAATCATTTCCTCCTCCTAAAGTAAATAATATTTTATTTTAGTTATATGTTACTATATATTGGTAAACTATTCCCGCCATTTTTGATAAATGAGTTCAAATATTAACAGGAGGAATAATATGAAGGAACAGATAGTGCAAATAGAAAATATGAATTTTATAATAAACAGATTTGGAAAAGACCTTTGGGTTCAAGTATATGGACATCGAAATATGAACGGTGCAGACGGGTTATTTTGGACAGGGTTAGTACCAAGTGAAAAAGTGGAAGATGCACTTAAAACAACTAATTGGGAACATCAGATAGGAAGCATGTCTCCTGGGTTTATTAAATATGGTAATGAAAGTATTGAATATGATAGAATTTCTGGCGATATGTATGAACCTCTACTTTTTTTTAGAGATTTTAGCGGAGTTAAAGACTCATATATTGAGATATCTGAAGAATTTCGTTTACTTAATAACTTATATTATGACTAAAAGGAAAATAAGCATTTCTATATTTCGGATAATGGTGAATTGGATCCTGTTATCAAACAAGAGCATGGTAATGTTTATATAAAGTTAAGTTATTTAAAACGTTTTGCGGCCGTTAAACAAATGGCAATAGCATTGTATTTTGACATTAAGTATACTTCAGCTCAAACACTTGAAGAATTAGAATTAGAACCTGTTTTCGAAGAACATTTTGGATCAGATTGTTGTTTCGATTATAATTGTAAAAATTATAAATCTACAGATATAAAATCCTACTCAATTATCCATGGTAAAAAGATATTATTTGGTGTGAATATAGAGGAGTGTGGTTACTGGCCATATGATAAGGAAAAGGAATATGAAGAATATATTATAGGTGTCGATGAAGATGGAGCGGAAATAAAATACAATTCAGATCCAGATAAATTAAGTAATTATTTTGGAGCAAATCCTGAAGCTCCTCATTATTTAACTCCCGTTTATTTTTCAAAAGATGTTTTGACTAAATATTATTCAAAACCAGAACTCTATGAGGTAAATGATGGACATATTCGGTGTCAGGGTTTATGGCTATTAAATATAGATAATTTGTCTAAAGATTACGTTTCAGTTTATCTTGGAGATTTAGGTCGTGATATTCCTAATAAAGAGCAAGTCTATTGGAAAAGTTTTAATATAGTTCCAGATGGAATATTAAGTGAAACTAAATTTAAGAGAGATTTCCTCGCTCAATTTGCTGATCCTGAGGTAGCTGATCTGAGGTTTAAACAACTTTTAATATGTTTAAAAATAAGTGGATTAAAAAATTTGATTGGGAATTATTCCTGGAACTATCAGAGAAAGATAGATATAACTTCGAGCATTTGAGAATACCAGTTTCTAAATCCCAAGTTGAATTCGACGGATTAGTTTTGTCCCTCGTAAAAACTTTAATAGATCCCTTAAATGAGAAAGCATTAAATAAAGTGATTAGTAATAAAGATGATTTGAAAGGAAGTATATCTTTAATTGAAAGATTTTTTGAAGAGCAAAAAATAAGTCAATATGAACAACATATTCAATTTTTGAGAAATTTGCAAAGTTTAAGATCTACGGGTTCAGGTCATCGAAAAGGGAAAAGTTACGAGAAAGCATCAGAAAAGTTTGGATTAGAAGATAATAATTTTATTGAAGTTTTCGAAAGAATACTTAAAGATGCCATTTCATTTATTTATTGAATTTTTAGAGGAGAATTTTTTAAAAAGTTCTCATTAAGCAATAAGGCAGTAATAAATACAAGAAATAAAAAAGAAAGAAATTAGATAAAATAGCGAATATCTTTAGTAAGCATAACAAAATATTGAAAAACTATATTAAAAAATCAGGCCAAATAAGTAGTTTATGTTACTGTTATGTTTATATTTTAAAACATAAACATAACAGTAACAGTATTTTAGATGAATGCTTAATAAAAAACTTGTCTCCGGAAGTAATTTAGTCAATCCATAGTCAAAACCATCGTCAAAATTTTTTAGATTACAATAAGAACCTTATAAACACTGATATTACAGCACTTTTTAGTTAAGGCGGGTTCGACTCCCACCGTCTCCACCATACATAACTGTTTGGTGGTTTTTTTGTTTCATTTGCTTGATAAATAAGGGTTTTGGTGTTTTTTATATTTCAAACAGTGTCAATGAATATCAATCGAACGTAGTCAAAACGTGTTCATGAAAGTTACATTTCAAGATAGCTAGCAAACTTCTGTATAGCCTCTTCTTTAGCTTTCTTCTTAACGTGTGCATAGATGTTCATTGTCGTTTGTACATCACTATGTCCTAAACGATCCTGAACTTCTTTTAAACTAGCACCGCTTCAAATAGCAATGAACAGTGGGTATGACGTAAGCCATGTGTTGTAATGGTACCGAGCTTGTATTTGTACTGTATGTGTAAGATCCATTTACGAGTCTTAGTTGGTTGTAAATACTCATTTTGCTCATTACTAAATACGAGTTGTTTAGGCTGCATTGTATTTAAGCCTAGTACTAAATAGTCTTGCTTCTGCTTTTTCTTCCAGTTCTTCATAATTGCCATCGTCTTATTATCCATTTTAATAGTACGAGCAACACCTGTTTTAGTTGTTTTTACATAAGTGAGTTACTAGAATTATTTCAGTGGAAAACGAGCGAAGAAGCGATTGAAAAGAACTTGGATAACATGAAGGACGAGCTAGCAGATGTATTAATATATGCGATTTTGTTTGCGAATGAGACGCAAATAGATATAGAAAAAGCAATTAATGAAAAAAATAAAGAAAAATAAAGAAAAGTATAATATTGCATCATTTTATGGATCGAACAAAATAATATTTAATATTTTGGAGGGCCCACCATCCTAGCCGTCCATTTTATACTTATTCCATGATGCTCAAAACCCCCAATGCCCTATGACTCTTAAAAAATCCTAGCTCTTCGCATTACATCCTATCTAGTCAATGCTTTCGATAATTAGCAGGGGTCATGCCGTAGAATTTTTTAAATGTACGGTGAAAGTGGGGCATGCTGTTGAAGCCGCTTTCCTTGGCGACGGTTTCGACTGTATCGTTCGTGTGAAGTAGCTGCTCCTTTGCGTATAAAATTTTCTTTGTTGTAATGTATTCAGATATGTTCATGCCGGTCATTTGCTTGAATACACGGCTTAAATGCTCAGGGCTGATTTGTGCGTAAGTTGATAGTGTATATAGGTCGACCGACTGTTTATTGAAGTTACCCTCGATATAATTCAACACGTGTTTTAGCCAAATTGGTAACGCGTTTTCGCCTTCATTTCCTGCAATGGTGTTTTCTAGTTTCGTACGGCTCAAGTATAGAAGCATGCTTTGTAGCTGAATGATCATCGCTTGTGCAGCGCCTAATTTATTTTCGATGCTTTCATTATGCAGCTGCTCTAAATAATTCATGACTACTTCTCTTTGCTGTGGCTCTAAACTATATTTAAAGCTTTTACTTTTCACACATTCCTCAAATATTTGTAATAACGAGAATGGTTCCCAAAAATTGCGATGACTAATTAATAATGGGTCAAAAAATATGGCGGTCGATGTAATCGGATTGTCCTTATCCGGTGTAGCGTGATGAATAATACTACCAGGCAGGATAAATAAATCACCCTCGCTCATGTATTGAATCGATTGGTCAATAAAAAACGTCCCGCTTCCTTTATAGACATACACAATTTCATACCATTCATGAAAGTGATTCGGTAATTCGTTTTGTGGATTTTTTGTATCCTTATACACGATTTCAAACGGAAACAATTTCTCCAATGAGAAAGATTTACGAATTGCTTTTTTGTTCAATGTCAGCACATCCTCATAAGCTTTTATTCTTCTAATAATATCAAAATACAGTATAAATTATCAATTATCATCAATTTTTATTCTTAAAATTGATGATATACTTTTTATGAAACCAAGCAGAGCAACTAGAAGTTAAAGTGACTGAATTTTTAATTTTCATTGTAAAAAAATGAGCTTTAGTTGTAAGCTCGACCAATTTTTCTAGAAATCAGATAAATATATTCACATCGGGAATAGGGAGAGGAACGTACATTATGAAAACGATCATTTGTCAGGAGCCAGGAAAGATCGAGATTATTGAACAAGACAATGTAAATACCGTAAATGCAGGAGAAGTGCTACTTTCTATTAAACGAATTGGTATTTGTGGTACGGATATTCATGCATATGGAGGGAATCAGCCATTTTTCCACTATCCACGTATTTTAGGGCACGAATTAGCAGCCGTCGTAGTAGAAGTTGGCGAAGGGGTTAGTACCGTTCATGCTGGAGATATTGTGACAGTCATTCCGTATATGCATTGTGGAACGTGTATTTCTTGTAAAAACGGAAAAACAAATTGTTGTACGAACATGAAAGTATTAGGAGTGCATATTGATGGGGGAATGACGGAGTTTTTCGTGCTTCCAGCGTCACATGTACTAAAAGTAAATGACCTTTCGTTAGACGAAGCTGCACTTATCGAGCCATTAAGTATTGGTGCACATGCAATTCGTAGGGCAGACGTAAAGCAAGCAGATACGGTGCTTGTCATTGGAGCAGGACCAATTGGCTTAGGGGTAGCGAAATTTGCAAAGCTAAGTGGAACGAAAACGATTGTAATGGATATTAGTGAAGAGCGCTTAAAGTTCTGTCAGGAATGGACAAACTGCGATGCCATTGTTCTATCAAGCGAGAATAACGAGGAAATTTTACGAAATCTCAATGAAGGCAATTTACCGACGATTGTGTTAGATGCGACAGGTAATGCAGCTTCTATGATGGGAGCGTTTAATTATGCTTCGCACGGTGGGAAATTAATTTATGTAGGCTTATTTAAAGGTGAAATTACCTTTAACGACCCTGATTTCCATTCGAAAGAGCTAACGCTAATGGGTAGTCGAAATGCTACATTGGAAGATTTCCAGCATGTCATTCAGTTTATGGAAAATGGAGAAATAGATGCAGAAGCATACATCTCACAAAACCTTTCATTTGAGCAAGCTGTCGAGCATTTTACAAACAAAAATTTTAATAGCAATAAGGCTGTAATTACTTTGGACTAACTTTTGAATGTATAGAAAAGTAAGACATGTTCATGAAATAATTGTCGAGCATTGCTAGAAAAGTCTTTTGAAAGAGTAGTTTCCATTAAAGCCATAGTAGTTCTATTTGCAGCTACTTTTTGTTATTCAAAAAGTAGTAATCTTAATTAACTGCTTATCATTTTGTGATAGTTGGAGGAATTATATTGACAGGACAATACTTGATTATAAATGAAAATGATAATGTATTTATCGCGTTAAAAAACTTTACTGCTGGCGAGCACGTAGAAATCAATAATCGAATGATTGAAGTTACTGAAGATGTACCGTATGGGCACAAAATTGCATTAACACCTATTCATCTTGGAGAAGATGTGAAAAAATTTGGTTTTCCGATAGGACAGGCGAAGAGCGATATTGCTGTAGGGCAATGGGTGCATACACATAATGTTGAAACAAAGCTGAAAGGTGTGCTGGAATATAAATTCACACCTGAAGTAGCGAATGTCGGAGCCAATTGTTTCGCTGAAAGAACGTTTAAAGGCTATGTAAGAGACAACGGTGAAATCGGAATTCGTAATGAGATTTGGATTATTAATACAGTTGGTTGTATCAACAAAATAGCTGAAAATCTTGCAGTAACGGCAAATAAAATCCATCAAAGTTATGTCATCGATGGTGTATATCATTATCCGCATCCATTTGGCTGCTCTCAGCTAGGCGATGATTTAGCGAATACGCAAAAAATTCTTCGGAACCTTGTAAACCATCCGAACGCTGCTGGTGTACTTGTGCTTGGACTCGGCTGTGAAAATAATAATATACAGGCATTTAAGCAAGTGCTAGGCGTATATGATGATAATCGCGTGAAATTTGTAGCGGCTCAAGGAGTTGAGGATGAGATTGAGGCAGGCTTAGAAGCAATAGAGGAGCTTGTCACGTATGCCTCTCAATTCGAGCGTGAAGATGTGCCGATTTCAAAGCTGAAAGTCGGATTGAAATGCGGTGGCTCTGACGGTTTATCAGGAATTACTGCAAATCCACTCCTTGGATCATTTTCAAATAAATTAATTGCAGCGGGTGGTACGACGGTTTTGACGGAGGTACCAGAATTTTTTGGAGCAGAGCAGCTTTTAATGGGACGCGCTGCAAATGAAAAAGTGTTTGATGAAATTGTGAATTTAGTAAACGACTTTAAACAATACTTTATTGGCTACGGTCAGGCTGTATACGAAAATCCTTCTCCAGGAAATAAAGACGGTGGCATTACTACACTAGAGGAAAAATCATTAGGAAATGTGCAAAAAAGTGGCGTTGCACAAGTAGTCGACGTATTGGAATACGGTGGGAGCTTAAAGAAAAACGGCTTAAATCTATTACAAGGACCAGGGAATGACCTAGTTAGTGTGACAAATATGGCTGCAGCGGGCGCACATGTAATTTTATTTACGACAGGAAGAGGGACGCCATTTGGAGGTCCAGTCCCTACTATAAAAATTTCAACAAATAATAGCCTGTATGAGAAAAAGAAAAACTGGATTGATTTTAATGCTGGACAATTAGTAGTAGATAAAAATATGGAAATGTTAACGGAAGAGCTTTTCGACTACATTATTAAGGTTGCTTCAGGTGAAGTGCAAGCAAAAAATGAACAATTTGGCTTTAAAGAAATCGCTATATTTAAAGATGGCGTCATGCTTTAAAAAAAGGGGCGAGACAATGAAACAGCTAAACTTGCAGTCAGTTAATATAAAATCGGAGCTTGTACAATTTCAATACCAAAGGAATTTGCCAGTTAAAATTGTACAGTTTGGTGAGGGAAACTTTTTAAGAGGCTTTGTAGATTGGATGGTCCATGAAATGAATAAGCAAGGGCTGTTTAATGGAAAGATTGTAGCCATTCAGCCAACCCCGCATGGGAAAGTTGTACCAAAACTAGATGTGCAGGATGGGCTCTATACACTTGTGCAACAAGGTATTGACGAGGGTGAAATCGTTGAACATTTTGAGGTTATTTCTTCAATAGACAAATGGGTTAATCCGTATGAAAGTTGGAATGAAGTGCTACAATACGCAGAGTCTGAGGATATTGAGTTTGTGTTCTCAAATACTACAGAAGCAGGTTTGACCTATTATTATGAACCATTTACGCCTGAACAATCTGTATTATCTTTTCCAGGGAAACTGACAGCATTTTTGTATCATCGCTTTCAAGCCTTCAATGGAGATAAAAATAAAGGTGTTACGGTAATCCCTTGTGAACTCATTGAAAATAATGGCGAGGTATTAAAGCGACTAGTGCTAAAAATATCAGATGACTGGGCGTTACCAAATGATTTTAAACAATGGATTTCGAACGATAATAATTTTTGTAACACATTAGTGGATCGTATTATTCCGGGTTACCCAAAAGATACGATAAATGCATTTCAAGAAAAAATAGGCTATAGGGATGAACTCCTTGTAGTAGGTGAGCCGTATCATTTATTTGCCATTGAGGCGACAGAGGAAATCGCAGAAAAATTGCCGTTTCACAAGGCAGGGCTAAATGTGAGGTGGGGTGATATTACGCCATATCGTAATTTAAAGGTTAACATTTTAAATGCACCTCATACAATGATGTTTTCAATTGGTTACTTGTCTGGACTAAATACTGTTTATGAGACCATGAAGGATGAGACATTATATAACTTTATCTACCAATCTATCCATCATGAAATTTTACCGACGATTGATTTTGATGAAAAGACGCTACAAAAATTTACTAGCTCGATTTTAGACCGCTTTAAAAATCCATTCGTCAAGCATTACTTAAGCGATTTAGGGTTAAATGCTGTTTCAAAATTTAAAGCACGAGTGTTACCAATTTTAATGAAATCTATAAAAGAAAATAATCGCATTCCACAAAATATTGCCTTTTCATTCGCTGCTTTAATTGTATATTATCAATCTACAAAAATAGTAGATGCGGAACATTTACTTTGCCGACGTAGTGATGGAGAGGAATACAAAGTGCGTGATTCTAAAGAGGCTATCGCTACATTTTATATGGCATGGAGCAAATATGATGGCACTTCACAAAGCATACATGAAATGATTTCATGCATTTTAGAAAATGAATTGCTATGGGATGAAAATTTAAATGATGTTGAACGATTGACAGAAACGATTGCAAATTATACAGAAAAAATTATCGCAAACGGAGTAGGTAAGGCAATGGGTGAGTTATTCAGGGGAAATAGGCACGTTAACAGCATAAATTTTTAGTAGTGAGAGGTGTAATTATGGATGTCGTAACGTTAGGGGAGACAATGGTTGTTTTTACTCCTGAGGTATCACTATCAATGAGGTATGCAGGAAGTTTTTCTAAACGATTTGGTGGAGCAGAAACGAATGTAGCGATTGGGGTAACCCGTTTAGGTCATAGGGCTGGATGGATTAGTAAAGTGGGACAGGATGACTTTGGAAAAGCAATGGTAGCCTTTGTTCGTGGAGAAGGTGTAGATGTTAGCCAAGTTCAATTTGATGATAAACATCCAACTGGTCTGTATTTCAAAGAAGTGAAAAATGGAAACAACGTCAATGTACAATACTATCGAAAAGATTCAGCAGCGAGTCAGTTGTGTCCAGATGATTTAAATGAACAGTATATAGCGAGTGCTAAGTATTTACATATTACTGGTATTACACCAGCATTAAGTGAATCTTGTAAGAATAGCGTGTTCAATGCAATCGAAATCGCTAAAAAAAATGGGGTTAAGGTGATTTTTGACCCGAATTTGCGTAGAAAGCTTTGGTCGGAGGAAGTAGCAAGAAAAGTGTTAACTGAAATTGCAGCGTTGTCAGACATAATTCTTCCAGGCGTAGACGAAGGGCGGTTTATGTTTGGAGAGGATGATCCCGAAAAGCTAGGCGAGTTATTTCTTCAATTAGGCCCTTCATTAGTAATCATTAAAGTTGGCGCAAAGGGTGCATATTATTTTACAAAAGAACAGTCAGCGTTAGTAAATGGCTTTCAAGTTAATCAAGTAATCGACCCTGTTGGAGCAGGAGATGCTTTTGCAGCTGGCGTGATTTCGGGACTTCTAAATAATTTACCAGTAGATGAAGTGGTGAAAATGGGTAATGCAGTTGGTGCTTTAGCTACAATGACGTTAGGTGATTTCGAGGGGTTACCTGAAAAAACAGAATTAGAAAATTTTATGAGTCACACATATAGTGAAGATATTCAAAGATAACCGTTTTTATTAATTTCCAATAGCTGGAATTTGGAGGCGTGCAATGAACTTATTAGAACAAATCACCGAAAATGGTGTTGTAGCAGTTATTCGTGGAGCTACAGAAAATAATATTATTCAAATTACAAAGGCATTACATGCAGGTGGAATCAAAGGAATTGAAATTACAGTTGAAACTCCAAAGGTATTATCTTTAATTGAAAAGGTAGCAGCTGAAATGGGGGATAAGGTGATTGTAGGTGCAGGAACGGTACTAGATCCAGAAACAGCAAGAGCAGCAATAATGGCAGGCTCGAAATTTATCTTTTCTCCTACAGTAAATCCTGAAACGATTAAAATGACGAAGCGATATGGTGTAATAAGTGTACCAGGTGCATTAACGCCTACTGAAATTTTAACGGGATATGAACATGGCGCGGACATTATAAAAGTTTTCCCTGCTAATATAGTCGGACCAGGGTATATAAAGGATATCCATGGACCGTTACCACATATTCCACTGATGCCAACAGGTGGAATCGACATTAATAACATCGGCTATTATATAAAAGCGGGTGCTGTTGCAGCTGGCGTAGGAAGTACATTAGTAAATACAAAAAAAGAAGTGAATGAAGAATTTTGTAGAGCTTTGACGGAAAAGTCTGAGCTTTTTGTACAAGCAGTATTAAATGCAAGGCAAATATTATAAAAAATATAACTTTAAACTAAGTAGTTAACTGGAGCGCTCAGTTAACTACTTTTATTATTTCAATCATTTGGATCTAACTTGCTGTCTATAGTAGATAAATGCAAACGCTACTTCCTAACATCTATTCAAAATATTCAGTTGCATATCAATTATAGAAAATTATATAATTCAAGTAACTAGCGATGTTACCGATAACATGGTGTATCGAAAATAAACAAACATTATTTAGATTAAGAATTAGAAAGGTTAGGTGCATATATGGTTACAATATATGACATAGCAAAAAAAGCTAATGTATCTCCTATGACCGTCTCAAGAGTAATTAATAAGTCAGCGAATATTAGTGATAAGACACGTGAAAAGGTTGAAGCAATCATCAAAGAGTTAAATTATCATCCAAATAACTCGGCCCGTACGTTAGTATCTAAAAAATCCAAAACAATTACATTAATCATAACCGATGTAACCAATCCATTTTTTACAATCGTAGCGCGTGGTGCAGAGGATAAAGCGTTACAAGCAGGTTATCAATTAATTCTTTGTAACACGGATGAAAATAATGAAAAAGAATCAAAATATATCGATATGTTAATATCAACAGGCTCTGCAGGAGCATTAATTGCACCAGCGAATGACAATTCTACAAGAAAAATAAAAAGTCTTATAAAATATGACATTCCTATAGTATTAATCGATCGAACAATTAAAAATAATACTGTATTTGACCAAGTAGTAAGTGATAATGATACAAGCTCTAGAAAACTAATCGAACATTTAATCGAAAAGGGTCATAGAAAAATAGCGATAATCAATGGTCCTTTAACTATTTCTACTGCTCGAGAAAGACAGGAAGGATATTTAAGCACATTAAAACTGCATGGCATTGAAAAACATGAAAAGTATTTGTTTGAAAGTAATTTTCAATACAATGATATTTCGAAAATTGTTTCGAAAATTTTAAAGTTCCCTATTGAAGAAAGACCTACCGCAATTTTTGCCACAAATAACTTTCTTGCACTGAGTACAATAAAAGCGCTCAAGAAAAAAAATATTAAAGTACCAGATGATATAGCGATTATTTCATATGATGATGTACCGTCATATACTGAAGATGAACCATTTTTATCAGTAGCAAGACAGCCTGCTTATAATTTTGGCTATATCGGAATGCAACTATTAATCGAACGAATTGAAGAGGTGGCACCGAAAGAACCACGTAAAATTGTTCTTCCATCCGAACTTTACTTTAACTCATCATCAGATAAAAATTTATAGTGAAATAATTTTAGGAAATCGAAAAATCTATCTCAGAGATATTATTTGAGGTAGATTTTTTTGTTTAATTTAAAAAAATCAAAATATTCAAAAAAATGTGTTGAAATGTGAATGTTGAGGTGTTATATTTTTGTTACCGATAACAAAATATAACTGTAGTTTATAATTACTTAAACTATATTTTTTCGGGAAATGTAATACTCTTACATGATTCGTATGTTTTGAGTGAATGTAATAAGAATTTTAAATTTCTTAAATGAAATCACACAATTTATAAATTCTGAGAGTTAAAGGAGGGCGCATATGAAAATAGATGCACATCAGCATTTTTGGCTTTACAACGAACAGGAATATGGGTGGATTAATGATGATATGGAAAACATCAGAAGAGATTTTACGCCAGAGCACTTACAACCAATATTAATTAATCACGGATATGACGGAACGATTATAGTGCAAGCTAGACAAACGATTGAAGAAACGAATTGGATTTTGGAACTAGCAGAAAAAAATGAATTCGTAAAAGGTATTGTAGGATGGGTAGACTTATGCGCACCTAACGTGGAGGAACAATTGGAAGATTATGCTGCAAATCCACTGTTGAAGGGTGTCCGACATGTCTTACAGGATGAAGAAGATAGCTTTATGTTATCCGAACGTTTCTTACATGGTATTAGTAGATTGGAAAAATATAATCTGACGTACGACATTTTAATCAGCTACAAGCAGTTACCGGCCGCAATCAAACTTGTTGAGAAACTTCCAAATCAAAAATTCGTTCTTGATCATATTGCAAAACCAGATATTAAAAATTCAAATTTTCACGAATGGAAAGAAAACATAGAACGCTTATCAATGAATAAAAATGTATATTGTAAGCTTTCTGGAATGGTCACAGAGGCAGATTGGCTGCATTGTGAACAAAAAGATTTTGAGCCTTTCCTAGAAATAGTAATAAATGCGTTCGGAGTAGATAGAGTGATGATTGGCTCTGACTGGCCGGTTTGTACCGTTAGTAAAAAGTATTCTGAAGTGATGAATATTGTAGAAAACTACATAGATTCCTTTAGTAAAGAGGCGCAAAAGAAAATATTAGGTGTTAATTGCATGGAATTTTATCAAATCAAAGATTAATGAAGGGGTGGATAAATTGGAATATAGGGAAATTGGCAAGACAGGATTAAAAGTATCATCCTTAAGCTTCGGAGGATCATCTCTAGGCTCTGTTTTTCGGGGTATTGATGAGCAAGAAGGCATTCGTACTGTGACTGAAGCGGTAGAAAACGGTATTAATTACATCGATGTTTCTCCTTATTATGGTATAACGAAGGCGGAAACGGTGTTAGGTAAAGCGATAAAAGATATAAATAGAGATCGTTTTTTCCTTTCCACAAAGGTAGGGCGTTATGGAGAAAATGAATTTGATTTTTCAAAAGAGAAAATTTTCAGCAGTGTAGAGGAAAGCTTGAACCGTTTACAAACGGATTATATCGATATTTTATATTTACATGATATTGAATTTGGATCGTATAACCAAATTGTTGAAGAAAGTATACCAGCGTTAAATGAGCTTAAAAAACAAGGGAAGATAAGATTTACTGGTATTAGTGGTCTGCCATTAAAGGCTTTCGAGGATGTGCTTGAAAAACAATATGTAGATGCAGTTTTATCGTACTGTCATTATTCATTAAACGATCAATCCCTTGTTGATTTTGTTCCGTATCTTGACAATAAAAATGTTGGGCTTGTTAGTGCGTCACCATTATCAATGGGATTGCTGACTGGAAGAAAAATACCGGATTGGCATCCTGCGAACGATAAAATTAAAGAAGCTTGTAAAAAGGCAGCGGATTTTTGTCAGGAGCAAGGAGAAGATTTAGCGAAATTGGCTATTCAATTTTCTGTTGAAAACGCTAAAATTCCAACTACATTAGTTAGCACAGGGAGTGTAGAAAATATAAAGAAAAATATTTCGTGGGTTGAACAGCCAATTAACCATGAATTACTAAATCAAGTGCTTCAAATTTTAGATCCTGTTATGAATTTATCGTGGTCAAGTGGAAATTATAAAGAATTAGTTAAGTGAGAAATCAATTGCGTATTATATCGCTAATGGCATCACTAACTATTTTATTGACAATTTTTTACGTTTTTAGTATATTTTATTTCAATAATGTTATCAGTAACATATTTGTAACTCTTAATTATAACAATGCTAGCGGGGATTGGGAGGGATGATTTTGGAAGATGCCACACTTTTATTAGCAAAGGGAATTGGGAAATCCTACCCAGGTGTTAAAGCACTTAATAATGTAAATCTTAACCTTAGAAAAGGTGAGGTACATGCAATATTAGGAGAAAATGGAGCAGGAAAATCAACTTTAATGAAAATTATTTCAGGGGCGATTCCTTGTGATGTAGGAGAACTACTTTATAAAGGGCAGCCATTGAAAGTTTCGCATCCAAAGCAAGCACAAGAGCTAGGAATTAGCATTGTGTATCAAGAGTTCAATTTATTACCTGAGCTTACGGTTGCTGAGAACATTTATATTAACAGAGAGCCTCGTTCGAAATTTAATAAACTTTTAATTAACGATAGTAAGCTGAATCAAGATGCACAAGAGGTTTTGGATAGATTAAACTCTCCAATTAATCCAAAAGAAAAAGTTGCAAATTTAAGCGTAGCAGAGCAACAAATGGTGGAAATCGCAAAAGCGCTATCATTTAATTGTGAGCTACTCATTATGGATGAACCAACTGCAGCGTTAACGGATTCTGAGATTGATATTTTGTTTGAAATCGTAAATAAGTTAAAGAAAGATGGCGTTGCTGTAGCGTTTATTTCACATAGGATGGAAGAACTACATTTAATTGTTGACCGCGTGACAATACTGCGAGATGGAGAGTTTGTTTCGGAATATTTATTCAAAGATAAAAGTCTTGATGAATTAATTCAAGATATGGTTGGTCGACAATTGACTTCAAAATATCCAGAAAAGCCAAATTACCAAAAGGCAGAACAAGTATTAGAAGTTAAAAACTTAAATCGTAATGGGATATTGCATAATATTAATTTCGCTGCACATAAAGGTGAAATATTAGGCATTGCAGGATTAATGGGCTCGGGAAGAACAGAGCTAGCGAGAGCAGTTTTTGGTGCAGATAAAATTGATTCAGGTGAAATATTTATAGCTGATGAAGTAGTGAAAATTAAGTCACCAGAACAAGCGATTAGATTAGGTATCGGTTATATAACTGAAGACCGTAAAAAAAATGGTCTAGCACTTTCTTTGAATATTAAAGAAAATGTAATTTTATCGAGCCATAACGATTTTAGTAATGTTTTTGGATTTATGAAACAAAGACAAGTGATAAATATTACAGATAAATATATTGATGATTTAAAAATTAAAACATTCGGATCTGAGCAGCTGACAGGAAATTTAAGTGGTGGTAACCAACAGAAGGTAGTTCTAGCAAAATGGCTATGTAAGCATACGAAGATTTTAATTTTTGATGAGCCTACTAGGGGTATTGACATCGGTGCTAAATATGAAATCTATCAATTAATGTACGAGCTTGTTGAAAACGGTATTACAATTATTATGATTTCTTCCGAGCTACCAGAAGTGTTAGGGATGAGTGATCGAATTTTAGTCATGAAAGAAGGAAGAATAGCAGGAGAGCTATTAAGAGATGAGGCAACTCAAGAAAAAATTATAAAATATGCAATAAATTAAAGGAGTGTGTACCTTGGCTATAGAGAATGTAGTGAAAGATAAAAATAGTATCGAATTATCTAGTAATAAAAAGAAGTTAGGTATTTCCACTATATTCAACAAGTTTGGAGCATTGATTGGTTTAATTTTTTTAGGTGTTTTCTTCTCAGTTGCAACGGAAAATTTCTTTTCTGTTAATAACTTTCTAACTATTGCACTTCAAACATCGATCATTGCAATAGTTGCATTTGGACAAACATTCGCAATTATTAAAGCTGGTATCGATTTATCTGTAGGCTCGATTGTTGGTCTAACAGGAGTTGTTACAGCACAATTGATGGTTGCAGGTATGCCGATCTTTTTATCGCTAATTCTAGGATTATTAATCGGTGTAATCGCTGGTTTAATAAATGGTTTTGTAATCGCTTACGGGAATTTGCCTCCGTTTATTGCGACATTAGGGATGATGGGTATTGCTCGTGGGGCTGCGTTTTTACTTTCAGAAGGTAAACCGGTTTCGGGCTTACCTAGAGAATTTGGTTTCCTTGGTAGCGGTACAATTTTAAATATTCCGGTTCCAGTAATTATTATGGTCATCGTCGCGATTATTTCTGTTTTAATTTTATCTAAAACGAGATTTGGTAGAAGAGTTTACGCAATTGGTAGTAATGAAAGCGCTGCATATTTATCTGGTATTAATGTAAAAAGAACTAAGATATTAATTTATGGATTATGTGGATTATTTGCGGGTCTTGCAGGGATTATTTTAACTTCTCGTTTAATTTCTGCGCAACCTAGTGCAGGTACTAGTTATGAATTAGATGCAATTGCTGCTGTAGTTATTGGTGGCGCAAGTACAATGGGGGGGATTGGAACAATTGGAGGAACGGTTATAGGGGCCTTAGTTATGGGCGTTTTACGAAACGGTTTAAACATAATGAATGTTTCTCCATTTTGGCAGCAAATTGCAATTGGTATGGTAATAATTGCAGCAGTTTATGTTGACAATTTACGCCGAAAAAAATCTTAATTTATTAAAAGGGGACGGTTTTGATGAAAAAGAAAAGTTTGTTAGTAGCGGTTTTAATGGCTTTCGTTTTAATGCTTACAGCTTGTAATAAGGATGATGCCTCTGGTGGTGTGAAAACAGGGGATGCTTCTGGAAAAGACCAATACAAAATTGTTGTTATTGCAAAATCAAATAACTCAGAGTTTTGGCAAACAGTAAATGCTGGTGCTGAAGAAGCTGCAAAAGAAGAAAATGTGAACGTTACTTTCCAAGCAAGACCAGATGAAACAGATATTGCTGGACAAGTAAGTATTGTTGAAGATGCAATTAACCAAGGGGTGGATGCGATTGTATTAGCACCTTCAGATGTAGACGCATTAATTGCAGTAGTAGATAAAGCAGATGCTGCTGGAATTCCAGTAATTACGATTGACTCAAAATTAAATTCTGATACACCAAAGTCACATGTAGCAACGGATAATGAAGCAGCAGCAGTATTAGCAGCAGAAAATTTAGCAAAAGCAATTGGTGAAGAAGGTAAAGTAGCGATTGTTAGTTTCGTAGCAGGTGCTTCAACTGCAGTTGCACGTGAACAAGGATTTATTAGTAAAATCAAAGAATATCCAAATATTGAGATTATTAATACTTTCTATAGTGATGCAGATCGAAATAAAGCGATGACAATCACGCAAGATATTTTAACTTCAACTCCTGATATTAAAGGTATTTTTGGAACAAATGAACCATCAGCTGTAGGTGTTTCTTTAGCGGTAGAACAAACTGGATTTCAAGATAAAGTAACAGTTGTTGGATTCGATAGCTCAGAAGATGAAATTTATGCGATTAATAACGGTTCAATGGTTGGTACTGTAGTACAAAATCCATTTAACATGGGTTACTCAGGTGTTAAACAAGCAGTGAAAGTAATTAAAGGTGAAGAAGTTGAAAAGGTTATTGATACAGGTGTAACTTACGTAAACAAAGAGAACCTTGAAAGTGAAGAAGTTCAAAAACTTTTAAATCCACTAGGTAAGTAAGCAATTAATTATAGAACGAGAGGATATAACCCTTTCGTTCTATATTTTTAAATGCTACTTTTATTCATTTAAATGTAGAAGATTTTGGAGGGACTTATGAAACGTTGGAGCCATATAAGAGTATCAACTTGGGACGAGGTTGTAGAAAAAGGTATGGACGGTTGGGAGTTAATTGGCACAATTGAGCATCAAAGTGTTGGAACATATATGCTAAAAAAACCACTACCTAGTATTAGAGAAGAAATTACTAACGCTCAAACAACAAAGGCACTTACTAAAAGGGGGTAACTTATATGTTAAAACAAGGAATTTTAAACCCAACCTTAAATCGTATTTTATCGGAAACAGGCCATACTGAACTTCTAACATTATGTGATAAAGGCTTTCCGGTTCCTACTGGTCCAGAAAGGCTAGATCTTGCTTTAGTAGACGACATCCCTAAAATGATGGATGTACTGAAAGTAGTTAGTGAACAGTTTATAATTGATCGAATCTTTATTGCAGAGGAAATGAAAAATGTTAGTCAAGAATATCATGATTTTTTAATAAAGGAATTTTCGGACTATCAATTCGAATATGTAAGTCATTTATATTTTAAAGAAATTGCGACAGAATCCCGAGCTGTAATAAGAACAGGTGAGACGATTCCGTATAGCAATATGATTATTGTATCTGGCTAATGATGTAATGAACTAATATCATATATTCTATTTAGTTTACTAATCGGAATAATATACAGAAATAAAAAAGTGTTGTTTATGGGTGAGAAAGTATTCATTCGTTATGAGACTAGTTGTTTAATAAGATGTAGAGAGACAAGAGCATTGCATTAACTAAATAAGTAGACATTCATGATTTTTTAATTATGAATGCTTTTTTTATTCATCTGTTAAGCGATAATTCAATGGAAAGATGGAGTGGCTTTTAAATTTTATTTCGAGACCAATGATTATTTAAATAGTATTGCCCATATTTTTCGTATTATTTTTAACAATGTTTAAACAATCCGTTGATTCGAGAAATAAGTTTGATGTAACTATATGGCTAGATCTTGCTTTTGCGTCAATACTTATTTTGATTACTGAGGCAAATAATGCGTTAGTATCTGGGAAGTTAAAATCGGAGTGTTGTGCTTAGTGTTTGTATATTTTTATGTCGATAATCTTTCAGTAATTTAATCAGCAAAGGTTAGTGTTTAATTGTTGTGGGTAAAGAAAGAATATTCAGACTTATGATTATACTAAGTGGGTTAGGGATATTACTTACTTATGAGGATGTATAATGAAACATCTGGTTGTAATTGAGGGGTTTGATATTATTACAATAAAAGAAGCGGGTGAAGAATGCCTAACACATCAGGAAGCAGATGAATTAGCTGAGTATGTTATATCTAAGGAACTAGATAATGATAATATTATCATTAATCGAAGTGAAGTAAGGTTTATTAATTATGTTGGCTTCATTCGACTATCTAGTTGTTCAATTGAAATCTTACCCAAAGTACATGGTAATAATTTGGAACACTCCCGTAAAGTTTTAATAAATTTGTTAAATTGTACAGGCTTCTTAAAAATTAATGAGTCAGAGATAAGTGAATTATCTCTGCTAAGAGAAAACCTTTTAGAAATTATCGGGTATCTCTTTATTAAAAGATTAAATAAGGAAGTTAAGAAGGGCTTATATCAAACTTATGTAGTAGAAAATGATCATCTCCATCGTATTAAGGGGAAGATTGATGTGAAAAAGCAAATTAGAAATAATGCTAGTAGATCAACTGCAGTTGTTTGTGAGTTTGATGAGTTTAAAACCGATAACCCTCTAAATCGAATATTTAAGTTAACTATTTTAAAGCTATTAAGGAATATTAAATCTAATGAAACTCAGCGATTGCTATTGCAGGGTATTGTTCAGTTTGATGAAGTAAGTTCTACTCTCATTACGCCTTATCAAATAAAAAATATACATTTTAATAGGAGTAACCGACGTTTCTATGACAGCTATTTATTGGCAAAATTAATTCTTTTAGAGAGTTCTAGTACATTTCAGAGTGGTCTGTCAAAGAGTTTCTCCATTTTATTTAAAATGAATGAGTTGTTTGAAGAATATACTGCGTATCTAGCAAAAAAAGTTACTTCTGACGTGACGATAAAAGACCGTAGATATCGGTTGTTGGTTAATGAAAAGACTGGTTATAAGAATTTCCAACTAGAGCCTGATTTACTAATTAACAAGAATGGCGATAAGCAGCTTATTATACAAAGTGGAAAAGATATAATCCGAAAAGCAATTCTCACGGAGTACAAAGGAACGATTTATACCAGATGTATGCTTACCTAACAAGATACGATAAGGTTCAAACTGTAGTTTTATTGTATCCATATGACTCTAGTAATAATTTCAAAAGCGGGGAATGTTTGAATTCTTGGCATCTTGATGGAAACTCAAATAAAAGGATAAAGTGCTATACCATTAATTATGAGAATGAGAAAGAAGCCTTGGAAGAAATAAAAGCGATAACAGAAGAAAATCTGATATAGGATGTTTTTAAATGGAGGTGTCATAATGAAATACAAGTTGGATGATGTTGCTACGTCTTTCGAAGATATATATGAACGCTTACCTAGGCAATTAAATGAATTAATTAATGCACCAAAGTATAAAATGAAAAACTTAACTGAAGGTACAATTAAGAAAGTTTTTGGAGAAGACAGCTTACAATAGAAGGAGTTTTCCTTATTAGTAACCATACCCACAATGATGGATTTGAGGAAACAGTTTAATGAGGATTCTTAATGTAAGTAATGAAAAAGAGTCATATTTATTTTACTAAGCGTCCGTTTTGGGTGGCAATTGGAAATGAACATTATAAACGAAGTGTGAATTGGTACACGGCATTTCCTTGTTTTATAATGTACTTACTTCTCGAGGAAACTTCTAACAACCTCTTTTTTCAAACAACTCACCTCAAGTGTATATTTGTTAGTATTATAAACGGTATAAATTTTTTCTATCCCTATCTAAATTATCTCATAAATGTTGTGTTCTTTCAGAATGTTGTTCAAATCCTTTTTCTAACTGGTCAGTGTAAGAGAATTAAACGATTAGTCATAATGATTATTGTAGCAGACCATCTGCTCACCAACTTGCTAACACATTTGCTAACATACTTATTTTTCTGAGCTGAACTTATTTAACTGATTTAATTTGACCCTTTACCAAACCTTGATAAATCAAGCTTTTTCGTACTTATTTAACGTAGTTGCACTAGGTTGATTATACTCAATAAGATTGACAGGGTAGAGGTCGCTGGTTCGAACCCAGTCGGAATCATCATTTCTAGAAGCCGCAAGTCCTTGTGTATCAAGGGTTTGCGGCTTTTTGTTTATTTTCTGACACCTTGATTTTTAGCTGTTTTTTTATGCGTTGCACAGAAATTGCACAAACACTGCACAAAACATCCATTTACATCAATCGTGTCAAGGGTTCCAGCTTGTGTCGTTTTTTCTTTTTTGTCCATTATGTCCAATCGGCCGTTTTTCGCTGCATCTCCTCATTTGTATGTGAATAAATATCGAGCGTGATACTGACTCGTGCATGCCCTAATCGCTCACATACAACCTTTGGGTTCTCACCGGAACGCATTAACATGGTTGCGTGTGTATGACGAAGATTATGAAAAGAATATATGGAACGTCTGCTTTTTCCGTTAAGCTTTTATACATCCTCAGCAAATTCCTTGATTCGATATACGTTCCTTTTTTCGAAGGAAAGACGAGATCCAAAGGATTATCGGTTTGGTGCTGTTTGTGTATGGTCAAAGCTTCTGTGAGGCTGGGAGACAGAAATATAGCTCGTTCTGAATGAGTGGTTTTCACTTCTTTCGGTTTCAGCCCATGCGCTTTTGTTCGTGCTAAAGCTTCAGCAACATGAATCACACCTTTTTCTAAATCAACGTTATTCCAGCGCAAGGCAAGGATTTCACCTCCTCTCATGCCAGTGAACAGTGCCACTAGAAAAAGAGCGAGGCAGTTTCTGCTTCACAAACCTTTAGGAATCCTTTTGCTTCATCCAATGTCCATACTTGCTTGTGTTTCTTATGAATGGATGGCGGAGTGGCATCTTTAGAATTAGACCCATTTCACCGCTTTTTGCAATGCTTTCGATAACAAGTTATGGATTTTCTTTACATAAGCATTTGATCGTCCTTCATTTAACTTTTGAGCATACAATTGGTCAATCATATAGGAGGTTAGTAGAATAAAGTAACCAACCTCTGAATATACAGTACAAAGATAATCCATCTGAATGGGAGAGTTGTACTTGAGAATACTTGTAACTGGTTCAACAGGACAATTAGGATCGGCTTTGTTAAAGCAATTAAAAGGTTTAGATTATCAAGTAAAAATAACTTCGAGAAGAAAACCAGAAGGAGTAGACTTTACATGGGTTTACAGCGATTTATTATCTGGCGAAGGTTTAGAAGAAGCGGTAAAAGATGTTGATGTAATTATTCACGCAGCAACTAGTCCGATAAAAAATTCTAAAAGCATTGAGGTTGATGGGTTTGAAAAACTTTTAAGCAAGTTGCATCACATAAAACTTTTTATTTATCCATCAATTGTAGGTATTGAGGAAATCCCCTTCAAATATTATAAACTTAAATACAAAGCAGAAGAATTATTAAAAAATAGTTCTGTACCTTATACAATTGCTCGTGCAACTCAGTTTCATAGCTTTGTTGAGAATTTATTCTTATCAAAACCTTTCTTTAAAAGATATATAGTCCCTAGAAAGATTAAATTTCAAAGCGTGGATGTCAATGAATTCGCTAGACATTTAATCGATTTAGTTAATAAAGGCCCACAAGGAAAATTAGATGATTTCTGTGGTCCAGAGATAAGGACATTAAGAGAAATGGCGGAGTTAAAAATTAAGGTTAACAATGAAACCAATGATGTTTTAGGTATTCCTTTTTCAGGAAAACTATACAATTCTTTGATTGAAGGGAAAAATACAAATCCTATGCAAAAGAAAGGGATGATTACTTATGAGGACTATCTAAGGAATAAGCTGAATTAAATTTACTGAGTGAATTTATCAATAAGGTATCAAGTAAACAGCATTTTTTGAAAGGAATTGATGATATCGAACGATTTGATAATTACAGGAGGTTAAACAGTTGAAAGCAGCAATTTATAGTTCTTATGGTTCCCCTGAAGTAATGGAGATTAGGTATGTTGAGAAACCGTTCATCAAAGATCAAGATAGGGGATTAATTAAAGTGGTCTCCGCCTCTGTAAATAAATATGACACTCTATATCGAAAAGGTTATTTGCCAACAAGAATGGAGAATGGTCTTATAAAACAAAAACGCAAATTCTAGGAATAGAAATCGCAGGTACCGTTGAAGCTGTGGAAAAAAATGTATAAAAGTTTAAAATTGGCGATCGTGTTTTTGGAAGTTGCGTCGGTTCCCATGCTGAATATGTCTGCCCAAAAGAAAATGTTCTAACATTTATGCCAAATAATGCAACGTTTGAAGAGGCAGCCGCAATACCATGCGCTGCACAGACCGCTCTACAAGCATTACGGGATGTAGGGAAGCTAAAAGCAGGCGATAAGGTTTTAATCTATGGTGCATCGGGTGGAGTGGGGCATTTTGCTGTTCAGCTTGCTGTGGATTTTGGCGCTGAAGTAACCGCAGTTTGTAGTACGTCTTATATCCAGGAAGATTTCGCTCACAACGGAAAAAATACGATGTCATTCATTACACCAACCAAAACGGCTGTCTCCGAACCATTCACCACGGCCATATACCAATCTCCTGATAGTAACGGCTGATATAATAGTACAGCAATAACTGCACTTGCGGCGGCAATAATATAAAATATACCGATAAAGAGGAATAAAAAAATATCGATTCCACTTTAATAGGAATCGGATCAATTTAATTAAACCCATCAGCACCAATGTGTTGCCACATACATTCTACACATTGTGAAGCGTTCGCTTGGTTAGAATTGGTTTAATAGTGAAATAAAATAAAAAGTAGAATGTTTAGAAGTTTTGGTATCGCATTTCTAATTTATTTATGGTGGAGCAAGCACTCATTATAAAGTAATCACCACTTTACCTTGAGCGTGACCTTCTTGAAAATATTTGTATGCTTCCGTTATTTCACTTAACTTAAATCGTTTATCAATTATTGGTTTTACTTTTCCCATTTCAAGTAACTCTTTTATATCATTTAAGTCTTTTTGATTTGCTCTTTGTAACAGGCTACTTATTTTCTTGCTTCCAGTCAATGAAATAAAAGGTCCAAGAAATAATGTTTGATAAAGTTGAGACTCCGAACCTCCTACGTGAACAAATTTCCCATTTAGTTTTAGTACACGTTTATAAGCTGCAAGGGAATTAGAACCATTCACGCCTAGAACCAAATCATAACATTCCTTATCTTGTGCGAAATACTCTTCTGTATAATCAATGATATGATCTGCTCCTAGAGAACGCAATATTTCAACGTTTCGTGTACTACATACGCCCGTTACTTCAGCACCGAATGATTTTGCAATTTGTACCGCAAAAGTACCAACGCCTCCAGATGCGCCATAGATTAATACTTTATGCCCCGATTTAATTCCACCTTTATTACGTAGTCCTTGTAAAGCAGTCACGCCTGCCATAGGAGTCGCTGCAGCTTCTTCAAAGGAGATATTGGTTGGCTTTTTGGCTAAAGCAAATTCGGGGACCGTTACATATTCAGCAAAACCACCCCAGCCACAACCAGAGAGGTCACCAAATACTTCATCACCTACTTTAAATAGTTTAACTTTTTCCCCAACAGCTTCAACTGTACCAGCTATGTCACCTCCTGGAATTGAGTATTTTGGTTTTGTTAGTCCAAAGGCAAAACGGGCTAAAAAGGGTTTACCTTTCAAAAGAACTAAGTTGCCAAAGTTTAAAGATGCTGAATGAACCTTAACTAATACTTGATTCTCGGTAGGAAAAGGTTTTTTTACCTCCTTTAATTCAAGTACATCGGGCGAACCATATTTATCACAAACTATCGCCTTCATAAAAATCCCCTCCAAATGCTAATATCTTTGATTAAATTTAATAATAACAAGGTGATAAAAACCGTTCATTAACTTAAGTTAATTTCTAGATACTTTATAAATTTTTTTAGCTGGTATCACAAAGGTTAAGTGTGATATATGGTTCAATGATATTTGGTGATTCAGTCTTCGGGCTAGTTGCTACTTTGAAGCAGGATGATTACGGATGAAATCTATTTTATAATTTTTTTTTAATTCGTTTTTTTATTCTACTTAACGACTCAGGAGTAATTCCAAGATAGCTAGCTAATTGATGTTGTGGTACACGGTCAATTAACTCGGGGCGTTTCCTTAAAACAGATTCGTATCGTTCTTCTGGAGAAGAACCAATAAATTCACCGAATTGTTCTTGTATTTCACCAATGTTTATTTCCATCATTTTGCGTATCATTATTTCAAGTTGTGGGTATTTGTTAAACATCGTATTTTCAGAATCAACATCACCAACAACTAATATGCAATCTTCAACACACACTAATGAATACTTAGATAAGTCATCTTGAGTCTTTTCGTTGATAATTGGAATAGCTTGATCTTCAGTGAAAAAATTTGATGTTACTTCTTTACCTGATTCATCTATAAAAAACTGCCTAACACACCCCATTAATACGAAATAACATTTAATGGCGGAAAGTTCTCCTTGTCTAAGAAGATATTGTCCTTTTTTATATTCATCAATTCGTAAACTTTCAGAGATTGCCCGCTGTTCATCTTCGCTGATTAAAGTAAAGTCAGACATATATTTTAAGAGTATATCAATCATATATTCTCTCCCTCTCTAATTGAAGCAATTTAAATGTATCTTAATCATTTCAACACCTTTATTAGATAGAAACAATAGAAATAGCGTCTCTTTTACTATTCAACTAAAGGGATACTTAAGTAAAGAAAGGATTTATAATAAAACATATAAAAATTAATCTAATAACATTCCAAAAGAAAAATTTAGGCATACTAAAAAGGGCCAGGTTCTACGATTGTAGGACCTAGCCAATTACTTAAATCCTCAAGCATCAATGTGTTGCCACATACAGTCGGCACATATGGTATGTGGCAACATAGTATACACATAAAATACTTTTTATGTTGTGAAAGTTTAAGGGTAAAATGATTCTGATTCTTATTTTGAATAGAATAATGTGATGTTCAACAATCGGGCGCAATTCCTAAAAAGGGGTTATGCTTTCTTCAGCTAAAGGGCCAGATTGTTGAATAACATTCTTTTGTGAAAGGTAACCAAATGACGCTATGTTAACTTAAAAGGCACTAAATGTTAGGATGATTAGATACTTTTGCAAGATATTTGCTTTGTTCACAATTTGTTGCCCTTTAGTAAACTAAAGAATATTTAGTTTTCAATACGATGTGACGATGAGGAACATCAAATAATAATTCTTGTAGTTTTTTCAGACCAATCATCTGTGTACTGCTTTCCACACTTATGAAAATAACGGCTTTTACAAGTAAAGCAACCAAATACGGTTCACTGAACAGTTATCCACAAATCGATTATTTTAAGAGTTATTAAACAACTTTTACTTTCTGTTCGGATTTTGACAACACTAGATAGCCTACCGCTGCAAATGCTGATAAGAAGGCTACAACGATATAAGACCAGAACCAACCAAATTGATCAGCTAAAATTGGCATTAACCAATTGGAACCCATGTTTCCAATTAAATACGCTGTAACACCCACAAAGCCAATTGCCGTCCCAGCTATATTCAAAGGAACAAAGTCAATTGTTAGAATGTTAACAATTAATTGTGGTCCATAAATTAAGGCTCCTAAAATCCCACAAACCACCAAGAATAATGCGTAATTTTTTACACCACCGCTAACTAAGCTCTCGTAGAAAAAGACAAACACCACCATGGCAAACAAGCCAATTGCTCCAATTTTAGCCATTTTATTTGGGTATTTAACAGCTAACCATGCAAATATAAGTGATCCCGGGATCGCAATCCATTCAAGAACTGAAACAGCCAATTGTGCTCTTGTATTCGATAAGTTCCCCACTTCGCTAAGATAAATTGGCATCCAATCTGCAATTCCAAAACGGAGAAAATATAAGGCCACGTTGACAGCAGATACTAGTAATATTAGTGGATTGGTAAAAACATATTTCCAAATTAATTGCCAATAGCTCAGTCCAACTTTTTCTTCTTCAGTTGCCACATTAGATTCCCCGGCATCCCCATACATGGTTCTTAAGGAATCGAGGCCTTCAGATTCAGGGCTATCTCCGCCATAACGCCAACATAAATATGCAAAAATCAGCACCAAAACTCCTGGAACTAAAAAAGCCATGAAAATATTTCCTGTTTCAGGAACGACTAGACCCATACTGGTTAGGGCCACAATGATCAAAGGAAGTAAAGCTGATCCCACATTTTGTGAGATATTCCAACCCGCAATGGCTGCTCCACGAGATTTATTCGAGTAATAATTAGCAAGCATCATTTGAGAGGCAGGAGCTAAAGCACCTTGTACAACTCCACTCAATATTAGGAGAATGGCTAATACTGCAATCGATGTGTTGAAAAAGCCAATGAGAATGGCGATTAAGGCACTTGCTCCCAAACAGACCGAGAAAAGTTTTCTTATACTAACACGGTCTCCTAATGCTCCCATATAAAACTTAGCTAATCCATAAGAAATCGTTAAACAAGAAAGTAACAAAGCAATATCTGTTTTATCCCATCCATTTGTAGTCATGATACTATTTGACATTAACTTAAAATTATTCCGAACAAGATAAGCACATACATACCCTAGAAATGCAATTAGAAAAATTATTTTCCGCCGATAGAGATAACGTGCAAATTTCTCGGTATTTTGCTTTTGGTTAACTAATTCCATTACTGAAACCACTCCAATACAGTATATTATAAGTTCTAAAGTCTTGATTCTATTAGCATATTTTATTAAGCTGCTTGAAATATCTTCTAATGGCATCCCTCCTGTTATAATGGAAGCGCTTAAAAAAGGTAGGTAACACAAGTGTTTTACATAATAGTATTATCTTACTTTTTAACCCTTTAAACTATCAGCAGATTTCCTATTACCTGTCAGAAAATATCCTACACTGTGCGACTAATACTATTAAAATTGTGACAATGTGAAACTATGATTGTGATATAATAGTAAATACTAATTTAGGAATAAAACTCTAATTTGCGAATTGTTGTTGAGGAATTCGACCTAGAAAGGGATACTATGGGAAAATTATTCAAGGTTATTCCGGTTTTATTAATAATCACCTTATTAATAGGTTGTGGGTCAAACCTATCAACCTATAAAATTGATTTTTCAGAATATGAAAAGCAACCTACAGATAGTAAAGAGGATAAACAAGATCCGATCCGTTTAGCCATTTCGAGTGTGCTTTCTCCAACGGATACGATTATTTACTATCGAAAAATCGCAAATTATATCGGTAAAAAACTTAACCGACCAGCCATTTTAATCCAACGCAGAAGTTATAATGAAATAAACAACCTAATGATCAATGGGGGAGCTGATATAGCCTTGCTTCCAACAGGAGCTTATATCACGTATAGAGAAAACGGAGGATTTGAAGGAATTGCAACGCAAGAAAGATTTGGGAGCCCTTATTATTATGGTTACATTGTTGCAAGTGTTGAAAGCGGTTTCTCGACAATTGATGATTTGGAAGGCAAAGATGTTGCATTTTATGATCCTTCAAGTTATTCTGGATATCTTTTTGTGGAAGAAGAGTTGGAAAATTTGGGGGAAGACATCAAAAGCTTTTTTGGGAGACATGTATACACATATAGCCATGAACGATCCCTTAGTGCCGTTTTAAATAATACCGTAGATGCTGCAGCTGTCAATTCCCTAGTTTTTGAAACGATGGAACGTGAAAACCCTAAAGAAGTCAAAACATTAAAAATTATCGGAAAATCGATGCCGTTAGGTACTGGACCTGTTGTTATCAGAAGTAATTTAGCTAAGGAAGAAAAGGAAATGATTAAAGCGAGTTTTCTTACTATGCACGAACAGGATTCTATGAAGCTAGCACTTCAAGGTTTATATATTGATCGCTTTATCCCATTCGACTCGGAATATTATGAGGTTCTTTATGAAATGGATAAATAACTTGAAAATAAACCAAAAGATACTTGGGGCTATCATGTTCTCCACACTTTTTCTAGCTAGCATTTTTGGATGGATCATATGGGATTCACTTACAAATATGATGACGGAGGATCTCTCGAAACGAGGTGCCAATATCGCAAAAAATGTTGCAGAAATAAGCTCAGACTACATTCTCTTTGACGATCAATATGCGGTGGATAATCTTATTAAAGAAACAAAAAAGGTAGATGAAGAAATTCGCTATATCTTAGTTTTTGATAGTCGTCGCACGCTTTATGCTCATACATTTCCGAATCCTGAGATTCTTCCAAAAGGAATAGTAAAGGCACATACACCAAAAGGGGTTACCCAAAAAGAGGATGCGACTTTATCCTCAGATGAAGGTAATATCCACGATGTCATTGTTCCTATCGAAGAAGGAGAAGTAGGGTATGTTCGAGTGGGGATGTCAGAGGAAAAATCGTTGGAATACATATATTCTAGAATCGTTAAATTACTTATTGTCACATTACTAATATCAATTGGTGCCATGGGAATGGCTTATTTTGCTACCCGTATGATAACTAAACCGATCAATACTTTAGTAGATGTAGCTTTAGGCATATCGGCAGGTAACTTGTCCTTAAGAGCAGAAGGAACCAATAACGATGAGATTGGAAAACTAGCACAAGCTTTTAATGAAATGACTGATCATCTTATTAATTCTAATAATGAAGTGGACTATTTACTTAAGGAACTTCAACAAAAGGATTTATTGCGTGATAAGTTGATATCGAAGTTATTATCTGTTCAAGAGGATGAGAGAAAAAGAATTTCACGTGAACTTCATGATGAGACAAGTCAAGCTCTCACCTCATTAATGTTAACCATGCGAATTATGGCTAATGAGGCGAAAGATGGTGAACAACGTGAGTTACTTTATACAAGCAGAGATATAGCTGCAGGTATTTTAAAACAGATAAGGGATCTAGCCGTCGAATTACGGCCACCGATTCTTGATAAGATGGGGCTTGTTTCAGCGATAAAAAAATATGCGAAAAATTTTGAGGGAAAATACAAAATCCAAGTTCATTTGTTTGTTCCTGATGATGACGTTACAATAGCTGAACATGTTACGTTGGCTCTATACCGAATTGTTCAAGAAAGCATGAATAATGTGGTGAAACATACCAAAGCTACTGAAATTATGATTGGCTTGGATATTAATAAACGATGGATTAATTTGACCATAAATGATAATGGTCAGGGAATTCATGAAGCAGATTTTGAAAAAGTTAAGCAACAAAATAGGATTGGTATACATGGCATGAAGGAAAGAGCAGAGTTGCAGGGTGGTACATTTTTTATCAGGACGAACAAGATGGGAGGAACAGAAATTTCCGTTTCTCTACCATTAAATTAGAAAGAAGTGGTAAAGTTGAAACAGAGTTTCAAAAGGAAAATCAGTATTATGCTAGTTGATGATCATGCCATTCTTATATCAGGGTTAAAACTTTTATTGCAAAAACGGACTTCTTATCAAGTTGTTGGAGTAGCTGATGATGGGCATAAAGCTCTTGAGCTTTATGATAAATTAGTGCCGGATATTTTAATCCTCGATATTTCTTTGCCCGGTATGGACGGACTACAGGTACTAAAAAATATAAGGGTACGATATGAATATGCAAAAGTGATTGTCTTAACAATGTACGAAGATGAGGAATATGTATCGTTAATTATGGAAGCAGGTGCATCGGGTTACGTCCCGAAAGTAGCTGTAGATGAAGAATTGTATTCTGCTATTGATACAGTTATGGATGGCTATATATACTTACGCCCAAAGGAAATGACATCAATGATAAAAAATAAGCAGAGTGAAGAAAAGATTCACAAGATGTATTCTACATTAAGCCCCCGCGAACAAGAAGTACTACAGCTGATTGTTAAGGGACATTCATTAACTGAAATTGCAGGGGAACTACTGATAAGTATAAAAACAGTAGACACACATAAAACAAGAATCTTCAATAAACTAAACATTACTAAAAAAAGTGAACTGGTTGAATTCGTTTTTAAACATAATTTGATTGATATATAGAGGCAGCTGAATGTCGGTGCCTGTTTTTCGCTACGCTAATGTTTATATATCGAGGGACAGAAACCATACCTCCAACGATTACTAGAACTTGTTTCTCTGGGTAACGCAATTTTGCTGCTAGGGCAGATGGTATCAAATCCACTATAAAAAACTACCTAACACATCACATTAATACGAAACAACATTTAATGGAAGTGGTATCTCCCTGCCTAAGAAGAGCTTTTCTTTTGTTATATTTATTAATTCGTAAACTTTCAGAGAATGCCTGCTGTGTATTTTGGACACGCAAAAGTTAAATTTATAGCTGGATTCCTAATTTGATTTTCAATCGCTTGTGGGGTTTGGTACTCTAAACTACTATGAATCCTTTTTCTGTTATACCAACCCTCAATAAATTGGAACATCGCTAATTTTGCTGTATGGAAGTCTTGATATTGTACGTGATTCACTTCTTTCTTTTTATTTGGCATAAAAAGATTCAATACAGGGGGGGCACCCTTTTTGGCGGAAGGATTGCTTAATATTGAAATGTTGAGTAAATTCACCACATTGCGAAGCTGTCGCGGTACTGGAATAGTTTAATAAGCGAAAAATAGCTGTGTCAAAATCCAGGTTTGAGTGGATTTCGGCACAGCTTTTCTTTTGTAGATATGAATTATAGTTAAACAGGATCAGTTGCGAAATATCAAGGCTATGCAGAGGGAAATGAACAACTGAGGGCTGCATTTACAGAAGAAAAAAAATCCTTACGTCTGCTTCAGATGAAAAACAAGTATTTGCAAAAGCACTGGCTGCTATTCTTAGTCTGTTTTAATACAATAGATTTTTACAATGCAGAGCAAAAATCAAAGCTTCTCAATATTGTAATTTAAGCGCGTGAGAAATTGCTTGAGTTGCTCTAATTCGCTATCTGAAAAATCATCATAGAGATCATTCATAAATTGATCTTTAAACATTGTACAGCCTTCTAATAATGCTCGTCCTTTATCTGAAATCTTTACAAGTACTTCGCGATTGTTTTTTTCATTACGTTTGCGTTCGACATATTGCTGTTCTTCAAGCAACTTTAAATGGCGCGTAATGGCCGATTGATCGATAGCTAAGGATTGTTGCAGTACCTTTTGTGTAACACTATCCTTTTTAACTAAAGAAACTAAAATTTCATATCTAGTCAAACTAACTTCTGTTCTTTTTTCAAAAATTTGAGTGACGTGACGGTCTAACCTTTTCAACATCATAATCATTTGTTTCTTATCATCCAAACAAACTTCCATACTATTCCTCCTCACATTGGTTGCTCGTCGTTTTGCGCTCACTAAAACTTGTGTTCGAATTCGGCCCTATTATAAAAGCAATTTAGGTATCTAATGATGTATGCCAAAAACTGCTCTTTGTTACATTTAGCTTTTGGACGCTTTGCGATCCCTATATGATAGCATTTCCGTTCATTTGGATAAAGTGTAACAAATTTCAAACTTACGTGAATCAAGATATGATTAATGATTTAGTGATACGAATCAATAACACGTCATGTGAATACTTCCTCTAATTCACTTAGCTTGAAAAACGAATAATTTGTTCAAACGGTAAACGTGATGAATTACGTGCTGGCATAGCAGGCTTTCCGATAGCAATTAAAATCATCGGTAACTCATTGGCAGGTAGCTCATATTTTTTAGCGAATGCTGCTTTATCAAAACCGCCCATTATTACTGTTTCATAGCCCATGTCCTTCGCTAAAAGTACTACTTGCATAGAAATTAAACCAACATCTAAATGTGCAATATTTGTTCGTTCAATTTCAGAAAAATTACTATATGCAGATTCAGAATTGGCAATCATCATATCAGCAATATCACGTGGCATATAACCTAGCTCAACATTTAAATCATTAATTTCTTTAGCGTTTTTATACATTTCATTATCGCCTAATACCGCAATAATCGCTGATGATGTTTCGATTTGTTCCTGATTAAATCCAGCAATGCGTAGTTCTTTCTTTTGCTCTTGATCATCAATAACAAGGAAGCGCCAAGGCTGTAAGTTACTTGATGATGGAGCTGATGTTGCTTGTTCTAAAATATGTTGAATTTGCTCACGAGGAATAGTAACACCAGGCTCGTATTTACGCACCGATTTACGTTCATCCATTAATTTTTCTAAAGCTGTTTTTTGTTGTATCATATTTTTCACCCTTTTTTGTTGGAATTTGATTCGGCTTTCATTATAGTTGATTAGTCAACAGTTGACAAGTCATTTATCGATTCAGGATTTTTGATAGGCAAATGATTGGACAATTGGCACGGAAGAAATTGGGGGTTCAATTCCCTTACAGGTCATCTGATGGGTAGCACGGAACCCTTGATATACCAAAAGTTTTAGTCTTTTTTTCTGTTATTAATTATTTATATGTGAAGCCAAAAAGATAGCAACGGGTTGCCTGAGTTTGGGCACTAAATAGGGATTACCACGAAAAAATAATGATGATATAAATTAAATTGCTTAGGTACTAATACATGGAAGCACCTGTCATTAGGTTCTGCTATGTATTTTTTTACATGGAAACTTATCCTAGATCACACTGACGGAAATAATTTTAGCTGAGTATGTGAATTTGTACGTGAGTTATCGTGTGAATTGTACAGAGGAAAAGAAAAATAGAATAACAATATGTGATAAGATACACTTAAATGTTTTTAAGGTTATTAAGTTAGTAAAGTTATTATACTATTATAAGGAGTCCTAAAAGTGAAAAGGATAACAAGTTATTTAGCATTACTTTTGACGATTATGTTTATGGTTGGTTGCACGAACGAAGAAAATGCAACCATTACAGAAGGAGAAACAGATTCACAAGAAGTAACCACAGTCAATACTGATGAAAATAGTATAAAGGAAGAGACTATCAATACGGATCTTGACGGATCAATAGTTGAAGAAACAACAACCGAATCAAACGATGAAAAGTTCCCAGGATACAAACGTATTGAAATTGATGGTGGTGATTTGTCTGGATATCGTGAACCCAACGTCGTTGTTGACATTGGCTATGGGGACCGTGAATATTGGGCATTTACTAATGAATACGGGCAACTAGTACGTGTCATCGCTGACGAAATCACTTTACAAGATGACCGTAACGAACCTGTAACATCGTCTGGAAGATACTATTCTGATGAGGCGAAAGTTCCAGGTGTCGAAAGTGATGTTCTAGATGAAGGACATATCATCGCTGATTCTCTCGGAGGGGTATCGAATGCATATAATATTACCCCACAAGATAGTACACTTAACCGCCACGGTGACCAAGCTTATATGGAGAATGCGATTCGTAGTGCAGGTGGAGCCACTAATTTTGAAGCGATTATTACATATCCAAATTCGAAAACGCAGATTCCTTCACATTATCAATATACCTATACGTTAAGGGGCAACAAGATTGTTGATTCATTTGACAATGGAAACCCTGATGAAGTAAATGCATCACTCGGTTTAACAGGCAGCAAACCTTCTAATTCAGATAGATCAAATCAAAATTCAACGAGTTCAAATAAAAACGGTGATATTTCTAGTGTTGATACTAACGGAAATGGACAAGTTACGATTAAAGAAGCAAAAGAAGCAGGTTTCAGTATGCCCATAACGAGGGATCATTGGTTATATCCCTATATGCGTGATAACGATAATGACGGTATGGTAGGTGAGTAAGAGCCTTTAAGGTAAAATAAAGATTATTCACTAACAGATTTTTGCATTAATTTTATAAATAAACGGGGTTGTCCTAAAAGTCATTTGCCAGACTTTTGGGACAGCCCCGTTTTTTATTTTGCCTAATTGGCTGTATTTGAGCTTATAGAAGTATGCTGGTTAAGTACGTTCATTATAATGCGTTTAAAATTAACCCGATTGAAGCGTAGATAATTACCGTAAAGTAGATGACCATCATGTGTACTAAGGAAAATACAAACATTTTATTTGCCCAAACCTTCAGTTCGTTTTTACGTTGTCCGAATAAGCTGAGCCCTAACCAAATTAGGCCTAAGATAAGTGAAATTAAGGTGAGACCTAAGCTTAGTGGTAGAAATAAAAAGCTGGATAGCACCAATAAAATCAAATAGAAGTTGGTTTGAATATATGTCCGTTTCCTACTTTTGACAACGGGAAGCATTGGAATATTCGCTGCAGCATAATCTTTTTCCTTACGGATGGCAATCGCATAAAAGTGAGGCATTTGCCAAATCACCATGATTAAAAACAATGCCCAGCAAGCGGGATGCCAAATATCTGGAGCGACTGATGCCCAACCGATTAAAGGAGGCATGGCACCAGAAATACTCCCAACTTCCGTATTCCAAATAGTATGGCGTTTAGTCCACATTGTATAAGGGACAACGTAGAAAAATACCCCTAAAAATCCAAGTAAAGATGCTAATGGAGAGGTTAAATATAATAAAACTAACCCGATCACTAGTAATAAAATGGCAGCTACTAAAACTTTTTTAATTGATATAGCACCTGTAACTGTAGGGCGAACCTTTGTACGAGCCATAATGGCATCAATATCGCGATCATAAATGTTATTGAACGCACCGGCTGCGGCTATAACGGCTGCTGTTCCTAAAAATGCAAAAACTACATTCCAAACGTTATCTACAAAACTGTATTGATACGTATATAAAGCGAGCATTAATCCTGCGATCATTGGAATAAGATTTGACTTGATAATTCCTGTTTTAACTACTTGAGCCCATAAGGTCCTCTGTGATTGCTTTTTCATTGTATTTTGTAGCTCCTCTTTTATTCACAAGAACTAATATAACCTATAAGGTTAGCTAAATTCCATCATAATATTGCTTTTCTACAATCATTTTTAATTATATCATGTCTATATCTAATGAGATAAAAATATAGATGAACTTTATCCATTTCTTTGTTTTATAGCATAGATTGGTACTAGGGTGTAGTCTTACCGAAAAGATGTTGTTTAGTCGACCAAACATAGATATTAAGAATATGCAGTTAGTGAATGCAATGGACTTCTCGAAAAAAGTAATTGTAATAAAGAAAGAGAAAATAATGTCACAGCCACATTCTTCTGCGTGGACGATGTTGAGTAGTTTTGAATATCCAGAATCGAATGGATAAATAGATTCCGTTGACAAATAATAATTGTAAGAAAGTAAATGAGAATTTTATTTAACATTGGAGGAATATCATGGGTAAATTAGATGGTAAAGTAGCTATCATTACAGGGGCAGCACAAGGTATGGGTGCTATGCATGTTCGTAAATTCGTGGAAGAAGGCGCAAAAGTAGCAATTACGGACCTAAACTTTGAAGGTGTACAAAAACTAGCCAATGAATTGGGAGAAAATACAATCGCTCTTAAATTAGATGTTGCTAGTGAAGAGAACTGGGTAGAAGTAGTAGGAAAAACAGAAGAAACATTTGGTCCAATCAATGTTTTAGTAAACAACGCAGGCATTGGTATTTTCAAAACTTTAGAAGAATTAACCGTAAAAGACTTCGAATTAACATTTAAAGTAGATGAACTGGGAGTATTCTTGGGAATGCAAAAAGTACTTCCTTCTATGAAAAAAGCTGGCGTAGGTTCAATTGTTAACATTTCATCAGTAGATGGTTTAGTAAGTGCGCCAACGGCCATTGCTTATAGTGCTTCTAAACATGCTGTCACAGGTATGACAAAAGGGGCTGCTGCAGAGCTTGGACCCTATAATATCCGTGTGAATTCCGTACATCCTGGAATCATCAAAACCCCTATGGCTGACCAACCAGATGTTGAAGAATATCTAAAGCAACTTGAACAAGATATTCCCCTAAGAAGAAGAGCAGAAGTAAATGAAGTTTCTAATTTAGTTATGTACCTTGCATCCGATGATTCTAGCTATTCGACTGGAAGTCAATTTGTAGTAGATGGCGGAATGATCTCTGACCTATAAAAAAGAGGAATGGTTATGAGGAAATTTTCAAATGAAGCCTTAGGTCTTATAGATTATTCCTATTATTAATTGAGCACAATTCTGTAGTGGAATTGTGCTTTCTTATGGTTATAGATCTAAACTGATATATGGCTTGTCCAGTTAAAGCAAAGAATATATGAAGACAGTACGATGGGGAAATGGAGCGGAGTATTTGCAATTAAACCTAGATGAAAACCATAAAACAGCTAAATTCTTACTTCTACTTTAGTAAGTTTTTTTGTCCGAAGATAGATTATCATGACACGTTCTAAAAAAAATTCAAAAGGGCTCGGAATTAAAAAACTTCCGAACCCTTTTATCTGCAAACTAAACGTCTTTTATGATGGGATTTAATTTCTATGTGAAATGTTAAATATGCAATCATGTATTCTAGATAGATGAGGAATTAATTCTTGTAGACTTCGTTATGTTGCACCTTATCAGAAATGGAAAAAGTCCTGTTGAATTTTAATAACCAAATTCCTCATGTTCTTATGACTATATAATTCAAGACTTTATTTCATAGAAATATATTCATTTCCTAGGTGGAGGAGAATGTAGTGAAGTAGAGGAGACGATTTAATAGTAGTAGTGTTTGTGCGATTATTATTCCTTTTTAAGATAACGTTTATAATATACATGATTATAAACGACCCTTTTCATGAGAAAGGTAGATATCTTCGTGTCGTTAGAGTCCTTAAAGTATTGAGGAGAGTCCCACAATTCTTTAAAAACTTCTGAAGTTAGGTTTTCTGAATAGATCTTAGATCCAGTTAATTTTAAGGCAATACTCTTTAGCATTTCTTCATGATCAGAGTATAACTTATTAAAATACTCAGTATCTTTATTTAATATATGAGTAACGATTTCATTTTTTGTATTCAATATTACACCTCATCTCTATGCTGCTATAGGTAATATGTACCCTGTTTTTACTGAAGGAAAACTTGAAATTATAAAAAGCAGAATTTTAGCAGAGCAAGGTCGTAGAATTTATAATGATTTAAAAGGATTAATTGGGGGAGTATTATTTTTTCTGGATGGATGTTACTGCTTGAATAGTTGAAATGTAGGAAAACTATAAGAACTATCGGTGATTCACGTTGCTAAATAATTTGATATAGGTCCTCAGTTTGTTTAAAAGCCTAGAAGATCTCATGAGATCTTCTAGGCTTTTTCATTAGTTATAATTTAATTTTTTCTTCTATTTTAAAGAGAATAAACTTGAAGAAATCGTAATGATAAAGAGTAAAATTACAATAATGAATACTGTATAGTAAGAACCTGTTGAATCGAAAAGTAACTGAATAATGTTGTCCCATACGCCACACCTAACGTAGAGGCTGACATGATTGTTGTATAGATCGATGCGTAATCTCGCCCGCCGAATACTTCGCGAATTACGACTGGAGGAAGTAAGATAGATCCAAAAGATTCAATACCAACTATTTTACAGGTATTGCATGTGAAATTTTATTTTCTTGCATGCCTAAGTCCATAACATTGTCTGTGCTTTTGATGGAAAGACGTAAAACATCGCCATCTTGCAAGTACCCATTGTCTTTTTGCGTATCGATAAAATAAGAGATTTTATCTTCATGAGGAATTGTATTATCAGAAATATATTGGATGATATTTGCATTTAGACGTAAGCATACGCCACCAGGCGTTCCTGTAAGCACAAGGTCTCCTGTTTTCAAATTGAAGATTTCGGACATTTCACTTAATGTTTCTGTTGGTTTGAAAAGTAATTGATCCGTTATTACATGTTGGCGCGTTTCCCCGTTTACTTCTAAGTGAAGAACAAGTTGATCTAGGTATTGAATCTCATCTTCTTCTAATAAATAAATGTAAGGCCCTACTGGACAAAAACCTCGATAGCTTTTTCCTTTGAACCATTGTTGTTCTACAATTTGCACGTCTCGTGCAGACATATCATTGGCGATAACAAGGCCAGCAATGTAGTCTTTTAGATTATCCCCTGTAATCGTGGTTTGTTCTGTGATGTCTTTATTCATGATCAGACCAAGCTCAATCTCATAGTCCAATAATTTCACATGTGCAGGACAGAGTATATCAGCCGTTGCGGATGTTAATGTGCTAGATGCTTTTGTGAACAGTAAATTGTACGGAGGCTTTTGTTTTGTAAAACCAGCTTCTTCGCGGTGTACGCTGTAGTTGGTTCCTTGACAAAAGATATTAGCATCTTCAGTGACTGGTGAAAGTAAAGTGATATCTTCATTAGTAACGATTTTTCCATTTGTTTTTGCATGTTGAATGGCTTCATACCCGTTAGTTAATAATTTGTTTAATGATTCGGCCTCATGTTCAATGATTCGAATGGCTTCTTCTAAAACACCCCAATGTACTTGAGATTCATATTCAAAACGTAATAATTTTATGCCCATATTAATATCCTCCTTAAAGTTATTACACTTATTGTAATGGTTAAGCTTTACATGGTACTAGAATAAGATTTATTGAAATCTAGAGTGAAATTAAATTTAAAAATGAAATTTGGTCTTGACACGTTTTTCAAATGCAAAGTAATATTTAACATTCACGGAAAAATCAGCTCAATCAGGTCTTCATATTTAGAGGCTTCTGTATACCAATAATTGATCAAGTATTGTCAGTGTGAAAATTTGATAAATAAATCTGCAAGAAATAACTCGGTAAATTATTAACCTACTGAATTATTTTTATTAGATGACGTCTGTTGAATTAGAAGGCTCGTATTCTGTTTTTTGGACGGATCCTTTTTTAGAGAGTGATGTTATCACCAACCAAATAATGGCTAGTGCCAATAAACCAATGGCAGCAAGAAATAGTGTAAAACGACCACCTACTTGTCCAAATGAATGTAAAGTTAGTTGATACATGAAAGGGCTAATGATAGCGCCAAGTCCTTGTGCGGCAGCTGCAAATCCAACGAAAGATATGCCCTTGGCTATATTTGAAAGATCCGAAATACGTGATAATACTCCAGGAATCACGATTCCTAAGCCCATCCCCCCAACTAAACTGGCCATGAATATGAATGTTAAGTCTTTAGCATAGAAACACCACAGGATTCCAGCTGCAGTCAATATAATGCCGAAAGGAATATTGAAGTTTGGCCAAAGTTGGCGAAGTCGTCCGAAGAAGAAGCCAACTAATAATGTACCTAGAGTGAATAATGAAATAGCTAGGCCCGCTTCTGTTGCGCTACCTAGTTTTTCGGCTTGAATAATGATCGAAATGTTCGTCACATAGCCGAATACCAAGGCTGTATAAAAAACTTGTCCTAGTGTAAAGCCATAAACGGTTTTAGAAGCTGAAAATAGAATTTCTTTAAGAGAGGCATTCTCCACTTGTAGCCTGTTTGGCTCTGGTAAATATAAGAATGTAATCGCCAAAATCCAAATAGGAAAAAGATAGACTAAGAATCCGAATTGCCAGCTGTAGGCATCAGCAAGCATACCACCAGCCACTTGAAAGAATACTGCACCAATACAAGCAACAGTTGATGTGCCGAGACCAATTAAAGTATCTCTTTCACGACCATTAAAGAAGCTTGATATGATATCAATGGATAATGGTAGTGTAATGCCGACACCAAGACCCAATATACCGCGGAATGCAATTATTATAAATAGATTATCTATGAAGAATGGCATAATCCCCCCAATAATGAACAGGAGGAGTCCGGTAAAAAGAAGGGTCCTTTTTGAAAACGCATTCGCTAATTTCCCATAGAACAAGGAAGGGAAAATCTGAAAAAAACCAGGGATTGTAGCAATGAGCATCACGACGGAAGGGGGGAATTCAGGAAAGGCCACGATAAGATCGGCCATAATGGAACCTGCTACACCTGCGGCAACATCCTGGAATGCGATTAGAACGATTAAAAACTTTAAAAAAGTAACGTTTTTTGTCTTTGCCATAAATAAAGACCCCCAAATTTATATTCAATTTTAAATAAATGCCGTGCAATGGCTTAGATACTGAGTGTGACTCCCTTCTTAATAGTTACTCAAGATGATAGCATAGAATCTCACATACAATATCGATGGTTTTTAATCAAAAGTAGAGCCATTTTACGAAAAAATCACTTATTTATTCAGAATAATCAAAAAATAAGAGAGCCTTTTTTATATAAAACTATAACTTTTAATGTCGGAAATAATTTGATTTGATGGTGAATTCAATAAAATATATTTGTTTTAGGTCAATCCATTTCAATTTTTCCTAAGATAATTAGGGATTTCAAAAGTAGCATAAGTTCAAATGAATGAGTAGAACTTCTTAAATCTTTATTGAGCATTTCTTCAATTTTTTGTATTCGATAGACCAGCCCACTCATTGATAAGTTTAAATCAAGCATGGTCTGTTGTAAGTTGCCGTTGTTGTTTAAAAATGCATAGAGCGTCTTTAAAAATTCATCCTTTTTATGTGCCTTTAATGCAAGAATGGGTGAGAGTTCTTTTTCCGCAAGTTGGATAATTGTATTCATATTGACGGGATTAATGATGGATCCCATAATACTCGTATTTTCATAGTAAATAAGGTTGGATTTCTTATCGATATTTAATGATGTCATTGCCTGTTGATTGGCTTCAGGTATATCTTCGATGGTATGAAGGGAACGACTTAAACCAACACGAAATTCATAACTTTTAAATATTCGATGTAAATGTTTTAAAATATTTGTTAGAAGTTCATGTGTCTTTTCTTTCTTTGGAAACAAAAAAGTGATTTCTTGTTGAAACTCCGTAATGAAAATTTGAACTTGGTGCATTTCCAAATAGGTTGTAAAGGATTGAATAATTTTATTCATCAAGGTGGAATCCTTAATGATGATTCCTTTTTTTATAATGCGTAAATTCCCAATATAGAAGTCTTCGTTTAAATCGATTTGCAACAAATAACTGCGAGATATCATGTTACTTTTCGATATATATTGCTTCTGTAATAGTTGCTCAAAAAAATAAGCCTTCATATTTTCTATAGCTTCTAAGCTTGATTTTTCATTTAAATAACATAAGGCTATCCCAGTAGCTGATCGTTGTAAAAAGTTCATTTCATCCTTTCGTGGTCCTTCTTCACATGAGTAAAGAAAAGAAATATAGCCAATGATTTGTTTTTGAACCGTTATTGGACTGATTAAGCGAATGTGTTCTGTGCAATCAATTTGAATTGAATGTAAAGGTTCAATGTGTTTCATTAAGATCTTCCCTGATTTAGTCTGCGGCATTTGATTAGCAAAATCAGTAGCTACAGCTTCTAATTCTGGTTCTGTCATTCCAATGGAATGAAGTGTATTAAAATTTAAATCTTGAATAATGACAGGAACGTTTAAATTTTCATGAATTGTATCTAATATTTGTTCAATTGTCATTCCCTGAGAAATGCCAATTGTTAAATCGTTATGGAAAGAAGAAACTTTTTCGGTTTGTTTTTTTTCGAGAAAAAGTTGTTCATAGGTTTGATTCAACACATCAATCATTGGTGCTTGATGTGTTTTTTGTAATTCTTCCTTCGTTTTTTCATCCCAATGTTCTATCATTCTCATTTCAAAAGCGCAGTCATCATCACCTTTAGCTCTACAAGTAATTTCAACAATATAAATTTCTCTCTTGGTTAAATAGGAAGTATAACCACTTGCATACCCTGCTAGGGTATGACAAATACACGAATCACTTTTGCCAAAATGATTCGTATGTTCATATATTTCATAAGAATTGATCCAGATTCCCTTTGCATACATATATTTAACCGTATCGTCAGGATTAAGTTCTAAAATTCTATCAGATATAACATCAGTAATCTGGCCAGAATTCAAATGATAACCAGAGGCACAATCTAATTTTTCACGTAAACTAAGTGGTCTCTGTTCGACTTCTTTTGCATGAACGACACCGATATTCCAGCCATAACGTCTTAAAAAGACTTTAGCATATTCCAAGCCGAGATATTCAATCAACTCTTTGCGTAGTAGACCAAATGTACCTGATGTTGAAAATAATTCTTTATCGACATATCCTGAATTTGCCATCATAGAATCCCCCCATAAGTTTACGGATCTACAAAAAATAAAGCGCTTACAAAAAACATTCTAACAGAAATAAATGGAAAATGTAAACTTTATAGGAATTATAACCCATGTAGTTTGAAACTGTTTTTTCGGTTTTCCAATACCGTTAATTAGGTTGATTTCCCAGATGATTGGGTTAATAACTTTCTAGGAGAAATGCAAATAAATAAAATTAAGCAGTTTTTATTAGAATTCATCATGAAAATTCAAGACATTTCACTAAAGTTTAATAGCTAGCAGTTTGATATATTAAATATTAATTAAGCAAAGGAGTTGGATATATGACAATCACCTTGAATGAAAAAGAATTAGAAACGATTCATAATGCTAAGCAAATAGCTAACGATATTCGCGATCGAGTAAAGGAAACTGAAACTCTCCGTCGCATTCCAAACTCTACAATCCAACAATTAAAAGATCATGGCATTTTCAAGATGCTGCGTCCAGCCAGGTATGGTGGGTTAGAAGTTAATATCCAAACTTATAGCCAAGTTATTTTAGAAATATCAAAAGCATGCGCTTCTTCAGGTTGGGTTGCTTCTTTATGTGCGATTCGTGAAATGATGGTTGCTGAATCCTTCAGTGAAAAAACACATCTGGAAATTTTCAGTGGGGATCCGGATGACGTGTTGTTTGCAGGAGTGTATGAGCCCCGTTCATGTACTGTTAAGAAAGTTGAAGGCGGTTACATAGTGGAAGAAGGGCATTGGATGTTCTGTTCGGGCTCACTGCATGCTACTTGGGGTTACTTCGGCATGTATTTAAAAGATGATCTCGGAAATATTCAAGAGCAACTTTTGATGACATTGCCATTTGAAGAGTTAGAAGTGGAAGATGATTGGTTCACTCTTGGATTACGTGGTACGGGCAGTAACGCGGTTCACATGAAGAATGTATTCATACCGGAACATCGGTGTACGTCTTTTGTCAATGTATTGGATGGACATTTCCAATCGGAACATCTGCGAGATAATCCACTATATAGTTCGGCATTATTCCCTTGTCTCATATTATCTTTAGCATTACCGGGATTAGGTGTGATGCAAGAAATGCTACGTTTGTTCCATCAAAGTTTACCTTATCGAACCGCGCAACATATGGGCGTCAAAATGATTAAGGATGCAGCAAGTACTCATAGCATCCTTGCCGAAGCAACATTAAAGGTAGAAACTGCCGAAATCTATTTAATGAATATAGCAAAGAGCATTGATGAATGGGCGAATAAGCTAACAATCATGCCAAAATCAGAACGTCTAAAGATACTTGCCGATATCGGTTATAGTAATCGTCTATTGAACGAAGCGATGCAAGAACTTTTATCCATCGGTGGATCAGGGTTTGTATATGATGGCAATCCGATGCAACGTTTAATTCGCGATTTCATTACTTTGCATTCACATCGTTCATTGTCGCCAGTTATCACTCTTGAGAATTTTGGTCGTCACTTATCAGGATTAGAACCAAATCAAGTCCGCTATTAAATTTATCTTTTGAAAAATAGAGGAGACGATATAGGGTAGTGAATGGTTTTCATTTTTCTAACATGAAAACCGTAAGGAGGGTTTAGGTGTGAAACCACAAATTGCAAAGTTAGGTTATGTAGCTTTAGAGTCTTCAGACATCGAAAAGTCGGTTACCTTTTTCCAAGATGTTATTGGACTAGAGTTAACAGAAAAAGTACAAGATACGTATTATTTTAGAGCTTGGGGCGATTTTCAACATCATACTCTATCTATTTCACCAGGTGAGATGGGAAAAGTGACATACATCGCTTTACGCACAAAAAGTTCAGAAGATTTGTACTTATTTAAAGAACAACTAGAAACGAAAGGTTATAGCATAGAGCATGTAGCAGCGGGAACGACACCAGGAATTGGAGATGCCTTTCAATTTGTTGCCCCATCAGGTCACAGGCTAGAGCTATATTACGATGTTGAAAAAGGAGAAGTGGACGATCATCGGCGATCTGTCTTGAAAAATCAAACATATAAGTCTTGGGCAAAGGGAGCTTCTCCTCGTCGTCTTGATCACGTGAATATCCATACATGTGCCCCAGGAAATAGCGCTTTCGATTTCTTTGTAGAAGAATTGGGCTTCCGTATCAATGAGTGCATTGAAACAGTAGAAGGCAAGCTGTTAGCTGGATGGATGAGCGTGACACCTCTAGTACATGACGTTGCACTTGTAGCACATAATTCATTGGAAACGAAAGCCCGCTTCCATCATATCTCTTATTGGTTAGATAGTTCAGGAGATTTGATGAGAGCGGCAGATATATTGAAAGAAAATGGACTTCAATTCATTGGTCCTGGAAAACACAGTGTTTCACAAGCTATTTATTTATATGTCATTGACCCTGGAAGTGGATGTCGGGTGGAGCTATTTACTGGAGGCTACCTGATCTTCGAACCAGACTGGGAAACGGTTGTTTGGCGACCTGAGGAAAGGGCATTTGGTAACACGTATTGGGGTGACAGTATTACGGGAAATGCACTTATAGTACCAACGATAGAAGCTTAAAGGAGGAATGAAGTGTGAAAATGACAAGGGAAGAGAAATTAATTACTTCGAAGCACATTAATACAGGGGAATATACGACTTGGATGAATGAAACGGGCAAAAAAAATGATGAAACGATCCTTTTTTTACACGGTTCAGGTCCAGGCGTAACATCCATTGCGAATTGGAGCTATGCTTTAGCCGATTGTGCAGATACATTCCACTGTTTGGCACCAGATTTATATGGGTTTGCCAAAAGCGACCATCCAGCAGAGCCATTGAAGAATCGTCAAGCTTGGATGGACTGCTGGATCGAACAAGTGATGGAAATTCTCGATTACTATGAATTAGAAAAAGTTCATCTAGTCGGGAATTCACTTGGTTGTTCTATTGCGCTAGAGCTATTGTTAGAATACCCTGAGCGATTTGACCGCATTGTTTTAATGGGACCCGGTGGTACACCTAATACCAAATTAAGCCTAGAATTAGCCCGTGCTAAGTCATTTTACGATAGCCCTTCCAAAAAAAGATTACAGCAAATCATGGGGTGGTTTGTATACGATAAAGAAAAGATGCAGCCAGTTATAGATGGCTTGACAGATGATCGGTTTGAAAATGCGATGCGTGAAGAGGTACGTCGTTCTAACAATTCCATTTTTTCAACGGCAGCTGTACCGATTCCAACAGTGGCGCTAGGTCGCATTAAAAATCCCATTCTTCTTGTTCATGGTAGAGATGACAAAGTGTGTTCGATTGAATCTAGCTATTATTTAATGGACTATCTTGATGATGCGCAATTACATGTTTTCAGTCAATGTGGACACTGGACGCAAATCGAAAAGAAAGAACAATTCAATCATCTAATACAAGAATTCTTTAATAGGCATTTATAACCTCTTATTAAAAGGCTTATAAAATAGGTAGATTATAGGAGTGAAAAGAATGTCGGAAATAACGGATATCGTGGTCATTGGAGCGGGAAATGCTGCATTATGTGCTGCCATTGCAGCAGCTGAAGAAGGCGTGACTGTCACGATTTTAGAAATATCATCCGCGGAAGAAAAAGGCGGTAACACAGCCTATACACATGGCTCCATTCGATTCGCCTATGAAAATGGTGAACAAGTCCGCACTCTATTACCGGACATGACGGATGAGGAGTTTAATACAATTGACTTTGGTACTTATACGAAAGAGCAATTTTTTGATGACCTTGCCGTGATGTCGAACTATCGAACGGATTATGATTTGGCTTCGATCATGACAAAAATGAGTTATGATACCGTTCGTTGGCTCACTGAACATCATGTTAACTGGATTCCAATCTACGGTCGGCAGGCTTATAAAATGGAAAATAAGTTTAATTTTTGGGGAGGAATGGTCATTGAGGCCGTTGGTGGAGGTAAAGGATTGGTCGATGCTCTCCACCGAGAAGCATTACGACTGGGTGTGAAAATTCACTATGATACAGCAGCAATCGACCTCGTAACCGCAAACCGCACAATTGAAGGAGTTATAGTGCGCAACGGTGACCAAGAACGGATAATTTCCTGTAAAGCTGTCATCTTAGCATCTGGTGGATTTCATGCCAATGTGGCGATGAGGACACAGTATTTAGGACCCGGATGGGATACGGTTCATACAAGAGGTTGTAAATATAATGTTGGTGATGGTCTACGGATGGCAATGTCACTTGGGGCGCGTACGACTGGCAATTGGTCAGGGGCACATGCAGTATGTGGAGATCGATATCTTCAAGATTATAAGGAAGGTTTTCAAAAGTTAAGTTTCCCTTTTGGCATTATGGTTAATCAACAAGGCCGGCGTTTCTTTGATGAAGGGGAAAATTTCCGTAACTATATTTATGCGAAAGTCGGTAGAGAAATTTTAAAGCAACCGGGACAAGTTGCATGGCAAATCTTTGATGCAAAGGTTAAACCTTTTATCCGAGAGGAATACAATGGTCGCCATATTACCAAAGTGACGGCCAATACATTAGAAGAATTAGCTGACAAACTGGATGGCATCAATAAAAATGGATTTTTAAAAGAAGTGGAAACTTTCAACGCTTCCGTTTCTGATGTGGCTTTCAACCCCAATGTTCTAGATGGCAAGAGTGCTGTCGGCTTGGCTGTACCAAAATCAAATTGGGCCAATACACTAGATGAAGGACCCTTTGAGGCCTATGAAGTGGCTTGCGGAATCACGTTCACCTACGGAGGGTTAAAAATCAATAAACAGGCACAAGTGATACACAATGACTTCACTGCCATTGAAGGGTTATATGCAGCCGGTGAAATCGTAGGTGGGTTGTATTATGATAACTACCCTGGTGGTGCTGGCTTGACTTCCGGTGCTGTATTTGGAAAAAGGGCTGGTGAACACGCTGGGCAATACATTCAAAAGTTAAAGAGATTGAAAATTAAAACTACTTAGGGGGTATGGATATGACAATCAAACAAAATAAAGTTAAAACAGGTGATTTTGAAACGTATTTTCATGAGGGTGGTAAGGAACATGAAGAAACGGTCATTTTCATTCATGGGTCAGGTCCAGGAGCCAATGCAAAAGCCAACTGGCAATTTGTCTTAGAAGAATATGCACAAGATTTCCATGTTATTGCACCAGACTTAATCGGATTCGGGGATACGGATCATCCGGAAGTCTATCCGGAAAATGGTGTGCAATGGATGTCGATGCGCGTTCAGCAAATTCTGGACTTGATGGATGCATTGCAAGTTAAAAAAGCCAATTTAATAGGAAATTCCCTTGGTGGCGTTGTATCCATGTACTTGAACATGCAGGCACCGGAACGCTTTGGAAAAGTCGTTCTAATGGGAGCAGGGGTCCTTTTAAAAGAGCCTACTCCAGAACTGATGAAACTTTCTAGTTTCCATCTGGACCCGACAAAAGAAAATTTAAGGAACTTATTAAGCTGGTTTGTCCATGATGTGAATCGCATGAAAGATTTTGTGGATCAGGTAGTAGATGAGCGTTTTGCAATGTTCCAGCGTCCGGAAATTCTTCGTTCATATCGAGAGAACTTCACCAAGTCTTCGTTGACAGAAATGCTTATTCCACAAACTGCACTTGAACGGATGGAGAATGAGTTTTTATTGATTCATGGTTACTACGATCGTTTCGTACCATTACAAAGTAGTCTATATGCACTTGACCATTTGCCAAATGTGGAATTGCGCGTCTTCAAAAAATGTGGACACTGGGTAATGATTGAACAACGAGAAGAATTTTTGCATGAGACGAAGCATTTCTTTACCAAAGATAAAGTTCAAGTGAAAATCTAAATGATTGAAAGGAGGAATTACGATGAGTGAAGCCATAGTGAATATAGAAAACGTCAGTGAGATGCTTATTGAAAACGCACGATCACTACGAAAGGAATTACGCGATGCTACTCTAGAAATAGATCAAACGAGTACATTATCTACGAAAATCGTTGATTCTATACGTGATAAAGGACTTTTGAAAATTCTGCGTCCGAAAATGTTCAAGGGGTATGAAACGGACATGCGCACGTACTTTGATGTTGTAACAGAAATTAGTCGTGGCAATGCTTCAGCTGGATGGTTTGTTTCGCTTAGTAATATTCGGGATTACATGATTTCGTATGCGTTTGGTCGAAAAGCACTGATGGATATTTTTGGACCTAATCAAGATAGGGATGTTGTCTTAGCTGGGAATTTCAAACCCATTCACATTGATATTGAAAAAGTAGATGGCGGCTACATGATTAAAGATGCTAAATGGCCATTTGTCTCCGGTTCACCATACGCGGATTGGTTTTACTTTGGTGCACCAATTGATGATGGCAATGGCGGCGTTGAGATGGCAATCCTGGTTATTCCAAAAGAAGATGTCACGGTTTTAGATGACTGGGACGTTGTGGGTCTTCGGGGATCTGGTAGTAACAGTGTTATTGTGAAGGATGTGTTCATTCCGGAACATCGTACGTCATTGGATCGTCTTGCGCAGCAAGGACATTATGTTATCGATGAACTTAAGGATAATCCGCTATATCGCACACCGTTTGTACCATCGTTAACGTTGTCCATCGTGGCTCCGGCTTTGGGAATCGCGCTTGGTGGCTTTGATTTGCATATGGAGCGCGTGGCAAAAGCGGGAATCGGTAATACCTTCTACAACAAAATGGATGAAGCGGCAGTGACGCATCTGCAAATTTCTGAAATTGATATGAAACTGGAATGTGCACGAATGTTACTGGAAAATGCCATTGGGAATTTAGATGGCCATTCGACAAAAGGGCAAGTTTTTACACAGAAAGAAAGTATCCGGATAAAAGCGCAGTTTGGCTATGCTAATCAATTATGTAAGGAAGCATTTGATTTGATGTTAGCTGGATCAGGATCCATATTCGCTTATAACAACAATGTATTCCAAACATTTTATCGTGATTTCATCACCATGCATTTACATGGTTTCATTACACCGTCAAGTTTATTGGAGACATATGGCCGGGTTATGTGTGATTTAGAGGCAAACACATACTTTGCATAAATTAGATAAGGGGGAAATGGTATGAGTAAAGCAGAAATTTCAAAATTGGGTCATTTTGGGTTAGTGAGTACGGATTTAGAAAAATCACTTTGGTTCTTTAAAGAAGTGGTTGGATTAGAGGAAACTGATGTAGTGAATGGCGTCCATTATCTTCGTGCATGGGGTGACTTCGAGCACCATACATTGTCGATACGTGCTGGAGAGGAAGCTTACTTAGATCACATTGCCTGGCGTACAAAGCGTCGTGAAGATGTCGATTTATTTGCTGAACAACTCGAAAATAGCGGCATAGCCATCAAATGGGTAGAAGAAGGAACCGAAAAAGGACAAGGAAAGGCATTCCGTTTCAAACTACCAAGCGGTCATACTTTTGAAATCTATTACGATATGGAAAAAACATTAGCTTCTCCAGAAACACGTTCTGTGCTAAAAAATCAAACACATAAATCTTGGAACAAAGGTGTGTCTCCGCGCAGAATTGACCATGTAAATCTATTAAGTTCATTGCCTGCGAATGAATTGGTAGACTTCATGCAAGAACACCTAGGTTTTAATCTCCGTGAATATGTAGAGGCACCAGATGGTACGTATGTAGGCGCTTGGATGAGTGTCACTCCACTGGTCCATGACATTGCCTTTAGCTTCGATCCAAACTCACCGTCAACACATGAAGTCCATCATATCGCTTACTGGTTAGATAATGCACAAGATTTATTGAGAGCGGCAGATATTTTAAAAGAAAATGGAATCTTCTTTAAAGGACCTGGAAAGCATGGTATCTCACAAGCCATGTATATATATGCGATTGATCCGGGTAGTGGTGTAAGATTGGAGATTTTTACAAACGGCTATTTAATTTTTGAACCAGACTGGGAACCAATTCGTTGGACGGTTGATGAAATGGATATCGGTTTCACATATTGGGGAGATCAAATGGATGCGAATACAGAAAATAATCCAACCATTAAAGCATAAAGGAGGGGAATCTGGATGGACGATCGTTTATTTCGAGATACAATGGGGAAATTTTCGACGGGCGTGACCGTGATCACAACAAAGCATGATGGTAAGGTGCACGGGATGACGGCAAATGCTTTCATGTCCGTATCCCTTAATCCCAAATTAGTTGTTATTTCAATTGGTGAAAATGCTCGTTGTCTTAACAAAATTCGAGAAAGTGGCCAATTTGGAGTCAATATATTAGCCGAAGATCAGCAAGAATATTCGATGATATTTGCTGGACAGAAGAAGGGTGAAATAGATATTGAATTTGATACATTGGCTGGGGTTCCGGTACTACCAGGTGCTTTAGCTCAAATTAGTTGCGAAGTAGTTTCTTCATATGTCGAAGGGGATCATACATTATTTATCGGTAAAGTGCAGGATATTCTCCTGGAAGAAAAAGAACCATTATTATTCTATTCAGGAAAATATTACTCACTGCAAACCGTCGTCTAGGGGGAAGGTATGAACATTCAATCAGCAAGCCAAGCATTACTAGATGCTGAAAAAAACAAGATACCTATTGAACCTTTTACATCCACAACTAAAATCTCGGTAGATGATGCATATCATATTCAACTGCTGCAGATCCAAAAGAAATTAGAAAATGCTAATTTAGTAGGCATGAAGATTGGTTTGACAAGTAAGGTCATGCAGGACATGTTTGGTGTTGATTCACCGGATTTTGGACATATTTTGAACAATATGGTTTTCGAGAATAATAGTGTAGTATCCGTTTCAAATTTTATCAGTCCAAAGGTAGAATTTGAAATCGCTTTCATATTAAGGGAGGATTTACAAGGCCCGAACATTACGGCGGAACATGTTTTAAAGGCAACCGAAGCGGTGGTACCGGCAATTGAAATAATCGATAGCCGAATTAGAGATTGGAAATTCCGTTTTGAGGATACGGTTGCTGATAATGGTTCATCGGCCGGTGCCATACTAGGCGATATCCATTCCCAACCAACAATGGCTGAATTAGCAAACATTAAGATTATAGCGATGAAAAATGGTTCGGTTTTTGATGAAGGAATTAGCAATGCTGTCATGGAGAACCCAGCAAAGGCCGTGGCATGGCTTGCGAACATGTTAGCAGCCTATGATATTACATTAAAAGCAGGACAATTTATTCTTTCCGGTGCAATCACTGCGGCTGTACCGTTTGAATCGGGAGATGTATTTGAAATAGATTATGGCCCATACGGCCATATGAAGGTAACTTTTTCAGACTGAGGTGACAATATGGAAAAACTAAAAGTGGGAATTATCGGTTCCGGGAATATTGGAACCGATTTAATGTATAAAATTGAACGTTGCGATGCATTAGAAATGTCGGTCATGATCGGTATCGATAAGAATTCAGAAGGCTTAAAACGAGCTAGAGATCGAGGTTATCATACGATTGAAAATGGGATAGAAGGGTTGAAAAATCAGCTGGATCTTGTTGATATCGTTTTTGACGCAACAAGCGCCTACGCACATGCGGAAAATTACGAGGTAATCAAGTCCGCGGGTAAAAAGATGATTGATTTAACACCAGCAGCAATCGGACCTTTCACAGTGCCACCCGTTAATTTAACGGAGCACTTTGATAAAGATAATGTAAACATGGTGACATGTGGTGGACAAGCTACAATTCCCATCGTACATGCTATCAATCGTGTAGTAGCTGTAGATTATGCCGAAATAGTTGCCACGGTTGCGAGCAAAAGTGCAGGCCCTGGCACACGCGCCAACATCGATGAATTTACACGTACGACTTCTCGTGCAATCGAAGTCGTAGGCGGTGCTAAAAAGGGTAAGGCCATTATCATTCTTAATCCTGCTGAGCCACCAATCATTATGCGAGATACGGTGCATGCCCTTGTTTCAGAAAAGGGAAAAGAAGAAGCAATCATTAGCTCTATTCGAGCTATGGTACAAGAAGTACAGGAATACGTGCCAGGCTATCGTTTACGTGGAGAACCTGTTTTTGAAGATCATAAGATTTCTGTATTCTTAGAGGTTGAAGGTGCAGGCGATTTCTTTCCAGCCTTCTCAGGGAATCTAGATATTATGACCGCAGCGGCCGCGCGTGTGGCTAATGAAATGGCGAAGAGTATGTTGGCTCAGGGAGGAGCGGTTTCATGAGGGATGTTCATGTGCTGGATGTATCATTACGGGATGGCAGTCATTCAATGAAACATGCTTTTACCGAGCAGCAAGTAAGAGATATTGCAAGAGGTTTGGATCAGGCAGGAGTGGAGTATTTTGAGGTAGCTCATGGAGATGGGCTTGGCGGTTCCAGTTTACAATACGGTTTTTCCTTGGTAGATGAACTGAAACTCATTGAAACGGCTGTCGATGAATGTCAGCAGGCAGAAGTAGCCGTACTTTTAATCCCAGGAATCGGTATTAAGGAAGATATAAAAGAGGCGGTTAAAGTCGGGGCAAAAATGGCCCGTATTGCAACGCATGTAACGGAAGCGAATATAGCTGCACAACATATTGCCATGAGTAAGGAATTAGGTTTAAAAACAGCAGGTTTTCTAATGATGGCGCATATGGCACAAGTCGATGTCATTGTAGAACAGGCGAAATTGTTTGAGCAATACGGTGCGGACATCATTTACGTGACCGATTCGGCAGGGCATTTGTTACCGAATCAAGTGACGGAACGCATCCAAGCCTTAAAGCAGCATGTGCACTGTGAAATTGGCTTCCATGCACATAATAACATGTCTTTAGCGATGGCGAATTCCCTAGCAGCTATTGAGGCAGGAGCTACATATATTGATGGTTCACTACGTGCGCTTGGGGCAGGTAGTGGCAATACTCAAACAGAAGCATTGATTGCTGTTTTAAATCGTCTCCATATTCAAACTGGTATTGATTTATACAAAATTATTGATACGGCAAATAATACTGTAGCGCCAATCTTGCCGAGACCACAAGAAATATCGGGTTCAAGCCTTATGATGGGCTATGCGGGAGTATATTCGAGTTTTCTACTTCACACTGAAAAAGCTGCAAGACAATTCCAGGTAGATGAACGTGATATTTTAGTAGAACTAGGAAAGCGCAAGGCAGTTGGGGGTCAGGAAGACTTGATTTATGAAGTAGCACAGCAATTGCAACACGCAAAGTAAATACCCTCTCATATCGTAAGAAAAGGAAGAGATAAATACTCTTTCTTTTTTTACAATTCACTAATGATTTTATGAACTTTATCCGTTTTCCATGCAAGTTCACCTTTGTGAAAACGAGTTAATATGTCAGAAGGGAAGACAGGGTGGAACGATATAGAAATAGTGGGTGATTAATATAAAAAAATGTGGAAACTACCGTGCGAAATTTGGAGATGGCCCGATTTGGCATGAAGGATATGGTTTAATTTGGCTGGATATTACGGCGAAGAAAATCATTACGTACAACCCGGAAACGGAACAAGAAAGTGTATATGATGCACTAGGTTGGATCAAATCTATTGTGCCATCAGCGGATGGACAGTTTATTGGCATATATAAAGATGGTTTGTATTATTTGAATTTTAAAAAAGGTAGTAAAGTCCCTTTTGTCTTACCAGATGGACTTAATGATATTCATTATTTGAATGATGGCAAGTGCGGACCGGATGGACAGATTTGGGTAGGAATGTCGGACGGTTTTTTTAAACGCTTCAAAGAATCTCCTTATACAGCATTGTCACATTACCCTTTTGAAAACTCCAAGTTATTTAGTGTTGATGCTGGTGGGAATATTTCTGTGAAACTGGAAAATATAACATTTTCGAATGGATTGGATTGGAATCGCAAGACCCATAATTTTTATCATATTGACTCTTCTAAGCATCTGATTTTCCAATATCAGCTAAAAGAAAATGGTGAAATCCAATTTGAAAAAATCATCTACTCTTTTGAAATGGATGAAGGTTTCCCTGACGGTATGGTAATCGATGCAGATGGAAACCTATGGGTAGCTTTATATAAAGGTGGTACCATAGCTGCTCGCTTAAAGACACCGACGCGAATTGTATGTATCTGTCCTAAAAAGATGGAAGTCATTCAAGAAATTGAACTGCCATTATCACACGTGACCTCTTGCACAATTGGTGGTGAAAACCTAGATACCTTGTTTGTCACGACTGCATATGAACCATTACCAGAGGACAAGGTTAAGCGGGAACCTCTTGCGGGATATTTACTGGCTATTCCGATTGAACAACGAGGAGTGGCAAACTATCAGTTTATGACCAATGAGGATAAAGCGAAAATTAGGTAGTTCTTTATGGAAAACTGATTGAATTTCAGAAAAATGATTCGTAGTTTTCAATAAAAAAAGTTTGTAAGATGGAACCAAAGCTAATCGAGTTTTCATACAGGAAGGAAGAGGAGCATTGAAACCAGAAATTGCGAAGTTAGGACATGTTGCATTAGTTACGAGCGATTTAAATAAATCACTATTCTTTTTCAAAGAAGTGATCGGCTTGGAAGAAACTGAGGAGGTAAATGGTGTTCATTATTTGCGTGCATATAGCGATTTTCAACATCACACATTAAGCCTGGAAGCTGGAGAGGAAGGCTATGTGAAACATATTGGCTGGCGTACTAAAACAGCAAATTGCGTTGAAAGCTTCAAGGGAATATTGGAAAAACACGAAGTGGCCTTTGAAGAATATCCAAAAGGGACAACGGTTGGAATAGGAGATTCAATCCGGTTTAAGATGCCGAGTGGCCATACATTTGAGCTGTATTATGATGTTGAGAAGCCGAAAGCAACAAATGGAAATGCATCGATATTAAAAAATCAGGTATATCAATCATGGCGAAAGGGTATTTCTCCTCGACGCTTCGATCATGTGAATATTCATACGTCTACAGATGTAAACGCTTCATACGAGTTTTTAATGGATGTTTTGGGCTTTAACATGCGTGAATATATGCGCGGTGATGATGGTATTTTAGCAGCTTGGTTAAGTGTAACATCCTTGGTTCATGATGTTGCTTTACTAAAGAAAGATAAATTACCAACTCCGGCTCGTTTGCATCATATTTCATATTGGTTGGATGATTCACAAGATATCTTACGAGCAGCGGATATTTTAAAAGAGAATGGACTGCAATTTATCGGACCAGGAAAGCACGGTGCAACACAAGCTATTTATCTATATGTTATAGACCCAGGAAGTGGGTGTCGTGTGGAATTGTTTTCAGGTGGTTATCAAATTTTCGAACCGGACTGGGAGCCGATTGAGTGGACATTAGAGGAACGGTCTTCCTGCAATACGTATTGGGGTGACACTGTGCAGGATAAGGAACTGAACAATCTTACTATTGAAGTTCGCTAATGTATGGAAGGTAGGCAAGAGTGATGAAAGTGATTCTTGTAAATGAACAAAATCTATCATTTTTTCAATCTAATAGTTGTTCAAGCGTAATGGCATTAGGGTTTTTTGACGGAGTTCATAAGGGGCACCAACATGTCATAACAAAGGCTAAAAAATCAGCAAAGCTAAGAGGGCTTCCTTTAGCGGTCATGAGTTTTTTTCCACATCCCAAAACCGTGTTTTCAAATCAAGAAATCGATTATTTAATGCCAATGGAGCAAAAAGTACAACAATTAAAGACACTGGGTGTAGATATTTTCTACATTGTGGAATTTACAAAGACATTTGCATCTCAAACACCGAAAACATTTGTGCAAGAATATTTAATCAACTTACAAGTGAAACACGTGGTAGCTGGTTTTGATTATACGTATGGAGCGAAGGGTGCTGGAACGATTAAAACGATTGCAGAGCACAGTGAACAACTTCTATCCGTGGATGCCGTAGAAAAGTATGAAATGTATGGTACTAAGGTAAGTTCCACTTATTTACGAGAACTTTTACGAAAAGGAAAAGTGGAAACGATGACTGCACTACTCGGAAGACCTTATCAAGTCCAGTACCATTTCCATGAGGGTTTGAAAGAGCATTATACTCTCCCTGATGAGGGTAGTTATTATGTTTCCATGTTGATTGGAAAGCGGGTTATTTCCCAAGTTGTGCATGTGTTTGATCAAAGAATACAATTCAATCAAAACTTTCATTTTGAGGAATCTACAATTATTTTTCATCAGAGTGTAGCACATGACTTACAAGTAACTAGTTAAAGGATGAAGTACATGCTTAAGACAGAAAAATTTTATCAATTATTACAGCAGCAAGAGACACTGTTATTACCAGGCGCATATGACGGTATGACAGCTCGGATATTAGAAGAAGCAGGTTTTGAAGCGATTTATGTGACAGGAGCAGGCATTGCCAATGCGCAACTTGGTTGGGCGGATGTGGGGTTAACGACGTTGACGGAAATTGCACAGGTTGTTTCTTGGATGGCCGATATCACAAAGGTCCCTTTGGTGGTAGATGCAGATACTGGATTTGGAAATTCTATTAATATGCAACGAACTATAAAAATATTAGAAAAGGCAGGGGCCGCTGCCATTCAAATTGAAGACCAGGTCATGCCAAAGAAATGTGGCCATTTTAATGGTAAAGAAGTGATTTCTCAAGAAGAAATGATAGGGAAAATACATGCAGCTCTTGATGCGCGTCAAGATGAAAAACTGGCAATCATTGCACGTACGGATGCACTGTCTGTGTTAGGTTTTGATGAAGCAATCAAACGTGCGAATGCGTACAAAGAAGCTGGTGCTCATGCCATTTTTATCGAAGCTCCACAAGAATATGAACAGATTGTAGAAATTCCAAAATTAGTAACAGGCATTCCACTTATTTTGAACTTGGTAGAAGGGGGAAAGACCCCTCTATTTTCTCAAACGGAAGTACAAGAAATGGGTTATCGCGTTATGCTTTGTGCCAATACGGTTTTACGTGGTGCCATTAAAGGAGTAAAAGATGCAGTGAACGTTTTAAAGCAAGAACAGTCACAGAAAAATATAGCACCATATATTTGCTCATGGGAGGAACGTCAAGAATTATTTAAATTACATGAGATTAATAAAATGGAAGAAAAATATTCTGAAAAGTGAGAAAGTGGTGAATGCACATGGATGAAGTAAATTATGATCTTGTTATTGTTGGTTGTGGAGCAGCTGGAACAGCAGCTGCTTTAGCCGCAGCGGAAGAGGCAAAAGCTCAAAACCAATCACTCTCTATTGCAATTTTAGAACGTGCACCGTTTGAAAAACGGGGTGGGAATACCCGTTGGACTGCTGCATATATGCGAATGGAAAACATTGATACACCGGCACCTAATTTGGTGGGCGACATGCGTGATTTTTCAGATAATTTAATTGATATTCAATATGCTGAAACATTGGAAAAAGAGGCTGGGCCAACGTTACGATGGGTTGAATCCAAGGGGGTTGAATTTGATTTCTTACCTACAATGTTTTTAACCGCTTCCCGGCCACGTTTATTACCAGTGGGGGGAGGTAAAGCGATTGTTGATACGTTAAGTTTACGCGCTCGTGCTTTAGGTGTCGAAATTATATATGAGGCTACAGCTTGGGACTTAACCCTTGATGATACAGGAGCTGTAAATGGACTACATGTACGTGTATCTGATGGCAGTAGCATCTACTTGAAAACCAATGCTGTAATTTTAGCGGCAGGTGGATTTCAAGGCAATAAAGAAATGATGGCTCAATATGTGGGGAGAGATGCACACAAAATCCCTCCGGTTTCAGAAGGTGGCTTGTTTAATAAAGGAGAAGCTATTCGAATGGCGATGCGAATTGGTGCAACAGGAAACGGTCAATTTGATTCCTTTCATGCAGAGCCGGTAGACCCTAGGAGTAAGCGTGAAGAAGCGGCTGTTATGTTATTTCCATACGCAATTTTGGTGAATCAAAATGGTGAACGCTTTACCGATGAAGGTGTATCAACAATTGATGAGCAGTACGAAGAAGTAGCACGCAAAATCTTTTATACATGCGAAAATCATGTCGCCTATATGATTACAGATCAAAAGATGTATACGATTCCTAATTACGAAGAGGCCTTACAAACTGATAGGCCACCAATTGTTGCTAGTACAATCGAAGAGTTAGCGGACAAAATCAATGTGAATCGTGAAAACCTTGTACAAACGGTAGACAATTTTAACGCTGATTGTCCAACTGGGGAATTCATTTATGACAAAGTAGATGGTTTAGCGACGACGACATTAGCTTTAAATAAATCTAATTGGTCGATTCCCATTAATGAGGGGCCTTTTATTGCGTATCCCATACATTGTTGCAATGTATTTACTAACGGTGGGCTTGCAACAGATGTCGAGGGTCGCGTGTTAACAGGTGATGCAGTGCCGATTCCTGGTTTATATGCTGTTGGTGAAACATCAGGCATATATTATGGAAAATATCCAGGCGGTACATCTGTATTGCGCTGCTTAGTATTCGGACGTCGTGCGGGTAAACATGCTGTGTCGTATATAGATAGCTATCAAACGATTTAATGAAGGAGGAGGTCTTAAATGGAACTAGAGGGAAAAGTGGCACTTATAACAGGTGCCAGTAAGGGGATTGGGAAAGAAACCGCCATTTTACTGGCTTCCTACGGAGCAAAGGTGGCCATTTGCGCCCGAGATCTGCAGGAATGTGAAAACGTGGCAGAGTTTATTCAAAACACTTATGGCACGAAAGCAATTGCCGTTTCATGCGATGTAGCGAATGAAGAGGAAGTCGAGGCGGTTGTAGAGAAGGTTAGGGAACAACTTGGGACGGTTGATATTTTAATTAATAATGCAGGAGCAATGCTTTTAAAACCTTTTACTGAAACATCTACTTATGAGTGGCAAAGGATGTTTGATGTGAATGTGCATGGTCCGTACTATTTCAGCAAACAAGTTGTAAAGGAAATGAAGCAAAAAAATGATGGAGTTATTGTGAACATTTCATCTATATGGGGTACTAAAGGTGGTCCGGATCGCAGTGCTTATATCACTTCAAAACATGCTGTAATCGGTTTTTCGAAAGCATTGGGAGAAGAATTAAAACCTTATGGCGTGCGAGTGAATGCAGTATGTCCGGGACCTGTCGACACGCAAATGACCGCAGCACTAGGCGGAAATATCAATAAGGCAGGATGGCTGCATCCCATCGATATAGCCTATGTAATCGTGGATATAGTTTTACCAAAGAGTAAGGCTATATCGGCAACTTCTGTAGAAGCATTTGGTGCTGGAATGCCAGTTGGAATTACAAAATAATGAAATGGGGGAGTTTATAATGACAGAATTGAAACAGGTTTACACACAACAAACAATTACATTGGATTTGGCTAAGGAGATACTTAAAAAGGCAGAAGAGAAAGGGAAAGAGTTAGGCATGAACTTTGCGATTTCTATCGTGGATAAAGCGGGAAATTTAAAGGCGTTTTCTGCTATGGACGGTACGCCTGTCTTGGCATTGGAAATCGCTCAAAATAAGGCATTTTCAGCAGCCGCTTATAATCGTGCGACACATGAATGGTATGATCGCTTGAAGGATGATCCACCATTAATGGCTGGATTAGTACATACAAATCGCCTTGTGGTATTTGGTGGAGGATATCCAATCCAGGTAGATGGTGAGTGCGTTGGGGGGATTGGTGTTAGCGGTGGGCATTACACGCATGATATGCAAGTGTGTGAGGCCGGGCTAAGCGTTTTGTTAGCAGCAACAAAGGAAGTATAAGGTAATGAACCAAGTAGATGTGATTATTGTCGGGGCTGGGATGGCTGGCCTATGTGCCGCACTGGAAGCTACCGAGCAAGGATTAAGCGTCGCTATCTTTGAAAAACAAGATACCATTGGGGGCAGTTCCCTTTTAAGCGGTTGTTTTATGGCCTTTGCTGGAACGGATTTTCAAAAACGTCTCGGCATCCAAGACTCAACTCCTAGTTTAATAGAAGATATGTTAACGGTTGGCCAGCATCAAAATGATGAGGCGCTAGTAAAAGCGTATGGAAAACATCAACTGGAAACATATAACTGGCTCGTAGCACATGGTATTCAGTTTCAAGATTGTCAGGCAGTGAGTGGCCATTCTAATCCAAGAGGACATACAATCATACCGGAGCAAGCAATTTACTCGCTAAGGAATAAGGCAGTGGAAAATGGAGCTATCTTGTATTTGAATAGCCCTGTAAATCGATTGATCATCAAGGAAGATTCGGTTAAAGGTGTAGTGTATGAACAGAATGGTGAGAAAAAAGAATGCTTTGCCAATTCAGGTGTGATTTTAACGACTGGTGGATTTTCTCAAAGTGAAGAGATGCTGCATTTATATGCCCCTCAATTAGATGGTACGATTCGCCTTGGAGGGACCGGGAATCAAGGAGATGGATTAAAGTTAGCAGCTTCTGTAGGTGCATGGTTAATAGATTTTCCGAATTTGAAAGGCACATATGGCTTTCATCCAAAATCGACTAATGGGGGAAAGCTCCAAGCCCATACATTCTATAAGGGTGGCATCATTGTAAATGAAGAAGGCAACCGTTTTGTGAATGAATCGATTTCTTACAAATTATTAGGCGATGCAGCATTACAACAAAAACAAAAAACCTTTCAAGTCTTTGATCAAGCAGTTATGAATGAAAGTGTAAAAAACGATGCCCTATATGATTTTGATCTTTTATATTCAGAAAATTTAATAGTGAAAGCAGATTCCTTAGAAGAGCTAGCTCTTTTACTTCAACTACCTACTGAAAGCTTAATCCAGACCGTCGCATCATATAATGAAGGGATTGCTAGAGGAAACGATGCATTTGGTAGAAAAACTTTAACTCATACATTTGGAACGCCGTTGCCAATTCAACAAGCACCATATTATGCGATGGAAACCGTTGCGGCTATGCTAGCGACATACGCAGGTGTACGGGTTAATACCAGAGCAGAAGTCATCAATCCATTTAATGAAGTGATTCCTGGTTTGTATGCGGCAGGAGAGATGGTTGGTGGATTTCATGGAGCAGGGTACATGACAGGGAGTTCTTTAGGGAAAGCAGCCATTTTTGGTAGAGTGGCAGCGAACCAAGCTATAAATAAGTTGAGGGCTGGAAAATCGTTAACAAAATAAAATGTGCGCAGTTGTTCAACATTCTTTTAAAAATATGGACGTCTGGATGAAGAGCCTCACAGGAGAATGACCGTTACTGGTTTCAGTTATATAGAGACTATTAGTCTTTTGGAAAACCCATTCAGTGGGAGGAAATAGATATGAGCCAGAATATCAATATACAGGAAATTGAAAGTAGTACATTGAAGAAAACAATGGTAAGGATTTTGCCTTTTATTTTGGTTTTGTATATTGTTGCTTTCCTTGACCGGGTTAATATGGGATATGCTGCGTTAGAAATGAATGCTGAACTGGCGTTATCGGCCGAAATGTTTGGACTTCTATCAGGATTCTTTTATATCAGTTACTGTCTATTTGAGGTACCTAGTAATATGATTTTGCAAAAGGTTGGGGCAAAGTTTTGGATCGCTCGCATCATGATTACCTGGGGAATCATAGTCATACTTACCGGTTTCGTTCAATCGGCAGTGCATCGTTATATCTTACGCTTCTTGTTAGGTGTCGCCGAGGCAGGGTTCACCCCTGGCATCATTTTGTATTTAACGTATTGGTTCCGTGCCCGGGAACGTGGAAAAGCAACTGCAGCGTTTTTTGTTGCTCTCCCATTAGCTGCATTAGTTGGTGCGCCGCTCTCAACTTGGATTATCGATAAAATAGCTTGGGGTGGGTTATCTGGCTGGAGATGGATGTTTATTCTCGAAGGCCTCCCAGCTGTAATGTTAGGCATAATTGTGCTGTTTTATTTGACAAATCGCCCTGCCCATGCAAAATGGTTAACAAATGAAGAAAAGACATGGCTGGAAGGGGAACTAGAAACGGAAAGAAAGTTAGCTGCAAAACATAATAAAACCTCGCATAGGGGTATGCTGAAAGATTCGAATGTTTGGAAACTGTCAGTATTTAATATTGCAGGATTTGTAGCTGTGAACGGTCTGAATTTCTGGATACCGACCATTATTAAAAATCTTTCTGCGTCCGGTACTTCAAACATGGAAGTCGGTTGGCTTGCAATGATACCTCCATTGGTTGCCATACCTTCGATTTTATTTGTTGGTTGGAATGCGGACAGAACCAATAAGCATAAACAACATCTGGCTGTTTGTGTATCAATTGCTATGGTTGGCTTAATCGGATGTGCCTTTGTTACAACCATACCATTAATGATTTTAATGCTTTCAATAGCTTCCGCAGGACTATATGGAATTTCGGGTTCATTTTATGCTTATTTAACCTTTTTCTTCAGTGAATCTACAGCACCTGCAGGAATCGCTCTCGTAAGTACCTTGTCATCTTTGGGTGGTTTTATTGGGCCGATGGTATTAGGTGTCTTAAATTTACAGCAAGGTATGCTAGTCATTACAGGGTTTATGCTTGTTAGTTTGCTGACGCTCATTACCTTGAATCAATATCATAGAAAATTCCCACTGAATGTTGGTAAGGAAGTGTAAACCGATAATACGCTTGGGTAAGATTTTAATGTAATTGATAAATGTAATATTCCCTTTTCGTAAATTGCACACATTTTCTAATTAAGGAGGTAACTCATGAAAATCTGGCATCAAAGTCTAACCAGTATTGAATCAGTGGTTCCATACAGGGATGCTGTTTTAAAGCACATTGATCGTGTAGCTCGCCCGGGGGTGGAGGTTGTTCTCCACGGAATGGAGAAAGAGACTTACCCATCGAATTACCCTGGACATTTTATTACTTATTCTTATCTTCAAAATTTACACCGTGAGCAGTTTGTCCGCGCAGCATTAATGGCTGAAAGTGCTGGATATGATGCCATGTTCATCGGTACAATTCCAGATGTGGGTCTGTTAGAAGCCCGTACATTGGTGGATATTCCGGTTATCGGGTATGGACAAGCCTCTTTCCATATTGCTTCCATGCTTGGTGATCGAATCGGTGTGGTGAATTTCTTGGCCCCACTAGCAGATGAGCTTCGTCAAAATGCGGAACGATATGGCTTGGGAGGGAAACTCGGTCCCATTGTACAGACGGAGATTGGTTTTGACGATGTGCTGGCCGGGTTCGAAAATCCTGAGCTAGTCATAGCTTCATTCAAAAAGGCTGCTGAAAAGGCCATTGCTGAGGGAGCAGATATAATCGTACCGGGAGAAGGACCAATGAATGTATTCCTGGCAACCCATGGCATATCAAGGATTGGGGATGTTCCGGTGATCGACTCTTTTGCTGCTGGGATTAAGATGTGTGAATCGTTAGTGGATCTTAAGAAGAATTCAGGTGTTTACATGACTCGACGAGGTTTTTACAATTCAAAACCACCTGCAGACGCAGTAGCAAGGCTTCGTGGACTTTACGGATTGGTTCCTGTTCCGGATTGCAAAAACGACCATGGACTCCCGGTAAGAGGCGGGGAAAAAGCGTCTTTAACTTAAAACTCAAATATTATTATTTGTAACTAAAATGTTTGAATCGTAAATGAAACAGGAAATTTATCACATGAAGATATCCAGTTTATTTGGATGTTCAACTGCTTTTAGCTTAAAAAAATAAAATAAAAACAGGAGGATGAAAAAGAAACGCTTTTCTCCACCTGTTTTTAATATGGGAAATCTTTGGACATAATTAGCCTTTTAACTCGCTCCATAAGTATGTAAACTTGGATGCATATCCAACACCTAAATCATTTCTATAGTGAGAGTAAGCACAGTTACTTCTTCTTTTTTATCCAGATAGGTATATTCATGTTTTTTTGTTTGAATATTTTGTTTCTTTGCACGATGTTAGCCGCTTTGGTACACTATGATGAAGTACTCAGCTTGGTTGCCAGGCTTATAATGGATAATATGATGTTTGTATATCTTTACATAGACCATGTATTAAAGATTGTAAGAGTAATTCCGAAACCGGATATGTAAATCGGAATTTCCTATTTTGTGACTTGAGGACAAACACATAATAATTACCAGTGTTACTAATAATGAAAAAATCATTCAATCCCTCATGAAGGGTCGTGAGGGCTAGGCTAGTTTGTCTGGATTTTTCTTTGGATATACTCTATTAGTAATAATAGTAGGAGGAAGTAATGAATAACTACAAATTGACCATTCAATATGATGGTGGACGCTATCAGGGTTGGCAACGACTTGGCGATAGTGAAAATACGATTCAGGGAAAAATAGAAAGTGTGTTAACGGAAATGGTAGGAGAACCCATTGAAATCATTGGGTGTAGCAGGACCGATTCGGGTGTACACGCGTTTTCACAAATAGCCAATTTTAAGATGAGTTTGAATATGACTGAAACTGAAGTCATGAATTATTTGAATAGGTATTTACCACGGGATATCAGTATTGTGGAAGTTACATTGGTTCCTGAACGTTTTCATGCCCGTTATAATGTGAAGGATAAGACCTACTTGTATAAGATCTGGAACGAACCCTATACAAATCCGTTCATGCGAAAATACAGTATGCATGTTGAGGAAAACCTCAATATTCCAAGCATGATAGAAGGAAGTCAATACTTTATAGGCAGTCACGATTTTACGGCTTATTCGAATGCAAAGTCAAAGAAGAAGTCCATGGTCCGTGAAATATATTCTATTGATATAGAAGAAGTTGCAGGCTTCATTGAAATTAGAGTGCGAGGTAATGGTTTCCTTTATAATATGGTTAGAAAGATTGTGGGAACGTTAATAGAAGTCGGATTGAATGAAATAGAAGCTAAAAATATCCCAAGTATCATTGAGTCGAAAGAAAGAATCCAAACGGGCCGTATGGCAGACCCAGCTGGGTTGTACTTGGAAACGGTCGAGTTTTAAAACAGAACCAACAATATGGTTACACTTAAAAAAACCAACTGAAATAGAAGTTGGTTTTTTTTGAGTTATTTATTCATTTACTCTCTTCAATTGGAGATTATATCTCAAAGTTTCTTCGTCTGAATATAGTTTATATCCAAGACTATCACTGTAGCTAAGAAATACTTTATTAGGTAAATGCTTTTTGGATTCACTTGATATTAATATAGGCACTCCATCGATTATGAATTTCTCATCTTCTTTTGTTTGGTTATCAATTTTCAGTTCGTGTTCCACATAAATGGAACAGCTTCCAAGATAGATGGCTTCGATTCGTATCCCTTCGTTCTTTTTATAGTCCACTTTTCTTAATTGTTCTACTGCTTCTTTTTTTAGCTCAATATGCATTTAACAACACTCCAGTTAAAAATTATTTATCATGAATATCAATACAAAGAAAATTATAAAGACTGGTTAAACATTCTATTCATTCATATACCCAATTGTTTATAAACTAATGTGTCCATTAAATGTTAAATGAAGAGATATCTTATGTAAAAGCTGCCTAGATAAAATCCCCCTAGTTACCCATTAAAAAAAGGGCTAAAGAGTAAGTGGCAAAATAGTAGAGGCTGACAATTCTACTCTTTGGAGGATGTTAGCCTTCTACCTTCAGAATGAAAGGGGTTCATATACTTTAAAATATGAAAGAGCTATGTGTTATATGATAAAAGTAATGCTATAATAGGGTACTCAAGTAGATTGGGTAGCCTTTTACCTACATTGAAAGGGAATTATCCGAAACTTCTTCCTTTTTTAATTCGGAAACACTATCGGAGGTGTGTTAATATGAATAAAAAATGGACTATTGAAAATATCCGTGACTATGTCACGAAGAATTCCGATAGTGAATTACTTTCTACTGAATATCTTGGGTACTCTCAAAAACTACAGTTTAAATGTTCATGCGGAAATATCTTTGAAAAATCTTTCACTAAATTTAAAGGGAGCAATCAGAGAAGTTGTTCAGATTGTTCAGCTCCTAAACCTTCACGTTGAATTTTAGGGAATAAATCACTAAGGAATATTCAAATCCTGCCGTAACCAAATCGGAAAAGTCGTTCAACATGCTGAGAAATCAGTAGTTGAGCGACTTTTTTTATTAATTATGACTGTTGAACATACAAGCCTCTCATTCGAAATCTTGTAGAATTCGGGCCATTATAGGGCTGCCAATTCGAGGCCTTTTGAATGTACAATCATATATTTTATCCAGGCTGGCAGTATTTTTATGAACACTTGCTAATACAATATTAAAGGTATTTTATTTATGCATGATATTGGGGGCATAGTATGAATTGGAATGAAAACTCACAAGGTTCAAATATGGGAACAGCTACAGGAATGTTTGTTGCACGGTCTTTAGATGAAATTCGCTTTTGGTCTAGAATTATGAAGGAACACTCTTTATTTCTTAGATTGGGTTTTAGATGTGACGATACACAGTTAATTGAAGAAGCAAATCAGTATTATCAATTGTTTGAAAAAGTTGAGCAACAATCACATTCTTTTACAAATCAAACCGATCCAGAACAAATTAAAAGGTTTAATTCGGAAGTTCAACAGGCTGCGACAGGTATATTTGCCTTTAAGAGGAAAGTGTTAGGACTGATACTAACCGGTCAATTACCAGGAGCAAACAATTTCCCGCTTTTAGTGGACCATACAAGTCGAGAAGCAAATTATTTTAGAAAACGGTTAATTGAATTAAATGAAGGGAAGTTGAAACCACTTCCTGATGCAATAATCAAAGAGAATGTTTTTTTCTTAAGAATTATGGCCGATCATGCCAAATTCATTGGACATCTCCTTGATCCATCGGAAAGAAAGCTTGTGGATATGGCAAGGGAGTTTAGCAATGATTTTGATCAATTGTTGTTTCAGGCTACAGACTTAGAGTCTATGAAACCACAATCAAAGACCGATCCTCTTTTAGATCAGTTTCTTGATCAGAATAGGGTATCTGTAGTTTCGCTTCGAGATTTCAAGAAAACAGCTCGGGATCTAATTGAGGAATGTAAAATTAAGAGCATTATCCATCCTTTATTAGCAGACCATGTTTTCCGTGAAGCTGAAAGATTTCTTGAAATTATTGACATGTTCGAAGCACATCTTACAAAGTAATTAACTGCGAAAAGATTGATGAAGCAAGTGCTATAGTGTTACAGGTCAATGCGCTGGATCAAACATTGATTATTAGGTATGTTAACTAACGGAACCATCTTTGAATTATCTAAATCAAAAAGCAAAAATCTTAAATCCAATTAATTTAAAATAAAATTAGTTTGACACGTAGGGCTAGGGCTTCATATTAAAAAGGGATAGTCTCTCAACTTTGAGAGACTATCCCTTTTTTGCATAATTAAGATTTTTATTGAAGTCTATTAGCTTGGTCGGGCATTCAAAAATATTACATGCCTTTTGGTCGAACTTTCAGGTATCGTTGAAAGTAGATGTAGGGAAACCAATGTATAGATTGCCATCAAAATGTAATCATTCATTGCTACTACTATAGTAAATCAGATTTATCTGGATAGATATAGGAAATAAATTGGTTGAGATGTGGGCATTTATAAGGAAGTATTATGTTTAATTCCATCATAGTTAAAGGGTGCCCGACAAGGACACCCACATAAACCCTTAAGAGGGCATACCTATAATAGCTTTCGGTTCTAGGAATTCCTCAATTCCATAATCACCCCATTCACGACCGATTCCTGACTGTTTGAAACCGCCGAATGGAGCAGAGAAGTCTGTTTTTGGATTGTTGACCGTGATTTGGCCGGCCCGAATGTTTGAAGCCACTTTGAACAATTCATCTGGATTTTGACCGAATACATACCCGGCTAAACCATATTTTGTGTCATTGGCTATTTCGATGGCTTCATCGATGGTTTCATAAGTCAGTATGGACATGACAGGTCCAAAGATTTCTTCTTGGGCAATGGTCATATCGTTTTTTACATTAGTGAAAACGGTGATTTTTGAGAAATATCCTTTATCGAGTCCATCTGGTTTTCCTGGCCCACCAGCGACAAGAGTGGCTCCTTCTTCTGTACCTTTATTTATATAAGACCGTACAGTTTCCCATTGCTCTTTAGAAACTTGTGGTCCCATGAAGGTATTTTTATCTTGTGGATCACCTACGGGAAAATCAGGAAGTGCTTCTTTGACGGCCTCAATGAATTCATCATGCATCGATTTTGGAATGATGGTCCGTGTTGCCGCTGTACAAACTTGTCCGGTATTCATCGCAACATTTAAAATGGCTGTTCGTGCCGCATCTTTAACATTTGCGTCTTTTAAAATAACTAACGGAGATTTCCCTCCTAGTTCAAGTGACACTTTCTTTATATCTTGAGCCGCATTTTCCATGATTTTCGTACCCACGGGACCCGAACCGGTGAAGGAAACGAAATCGATACCTGGATGAGAACTGATGGCGTCCCCAATGGTTGAGCCCGACCCATTTACTAAGTTGAATACCCCTTTAGGTAATCCGGCTTTATCAAAAATCTCTGCTAGGATGATTGCCGCAAATGGTGTCATGGCGGCAGGCTTTAGTACGACCGTGCTACCTGCAGCAAATGCACTTGCTAGTTTGGTAGAAGGTTGATTTGTCGGGAAATTCCAGGGGGTAATAAGACCGGCAACGCCAATTGCTTCTTTTTTGATTAAGGTGTTTCCTCTTTGTTCCGTAAACTCGAAGGATTTAAGAAGTTCCGCAGCTTTTTTAAAATGCTGTAAGCCCATCTCGTACTGAATCTGTTCACTACGAGTAATAGGAGAACCTAACTCTTCGGTTATAACTTTAACAAGATCATCTTTCCGGTTTTCATATTCTTTAGCAATATTCTCTAAAAGCTTAATTCTGTCTTCTATATCCATTCTAGAGAATGAGGGGAAGGCAGCACGTGCGGCTTCAACTGCACGATCGACATCCTCTTTAGTACCAGCACTAATTTTCCCGATGACTTTTTCTGTAGCTGGGTTAATAACTTCAATCGTTTCTGTACTTGTGGAATCCACCCATTCACCATTAATATATTGTTGTATATAGTTATGCATTATTCCAGCTCCTTTTCTTCATTTATATTAGGTTTTTTCCCTGTATAATGAAGAGTAAACGTTATAATTACTTGTAACTGGATAGGATAGTGAAAATGGGTTTAGGTACCAATTAATCTTAAATGATGTATCATATGGAAATTTAAATTTAAAATTCATAAACCTAAAATTATGTTTTCAAGCGGTGATAGGCAAGGTTTGATAGTTTTACTGCTTCCAATAAAATAGGGGGTGTGAAATACAAAAAAGACCTCAAAAAATTGAGGTCATTTCATCATTTCCCTTATATTAGTAGGGATCATCACTACTTCGGTTTTTAAATCGACCGGCCTAAATGTTTCATCGATACATTCTTTCCAATACTCTACATGTTTTTTATCTATCCAGTGATCTGAATCGTTCACTTCGAGACCATTATCACCTTGGACAGAGTACCAATATAGATATTCCTCACCATTTAGAATCTCTCTAAATATCGTTTCTACATACATCTTTTCACCTTCAAGCGTTATCAGCACATCATTCATATTTTCATTAAGAAACGTTAACCATTCATCTACTTGTTCTGATTTTCCTTCCTTCACTCTAAATCTTGTAAGTTCTACATTCATGCATATCCTCCATAAAATTTGATAACTTATCTACGTTACATATTTTATGTAGTTTTGAAATAAATAACAATGTTCAGTTCTACAGTGTATGATTATATATAAGGAACGATAGTATCTATCCATATAGTGTGATTTGAAGTATTAACCGATTCCTTTCATTTTAATAATATAATAATACGTAGTTTCGTTTTAAATGTATCTTTATAGAACCTATAAGCACTCTTATTCAAATATTAATCTAATTAAGATATGATTATAGTAAAATTACTGTATACCTGTATAAATTAAGAAAAGAAACTACTTTAATGATAAGGAGAGCTAAAATGCGTCGTTCACCTATAGATTATTTACGCATAGCAGGAATCTTGGATGGTATTTCATTACTGACGTTATTACTTATTGCTATGCCACTAAAATATTTTGCTGATTTACCGCTTGCAGTGACGATTAATGGTAGTATACACGGGGGTATTTTCCTCTTGTATATTGGAAGCATTCTATATGCAGCTATTCGCATCCAGTGGTCGATTAGTTGGTCACTTGCCGCTGTATTTGTCGCTTTTATTCCATTTGGGAATTTTATCTTTGACGTTTATTTAAAAAAAGTGAAAGATCGCTACCCTGTTAAGCCTTTCCGAATGTCATGGATTATCTATAGCATTATATTCTTTTCATTTATAGACTTATTTGCTCAGCTTCCGGTCATGAGTACATTTGCGAAGTCAGTAGGGGCGAGTGCATTTATTGCAGGCATTGTGGTCGGTTTATATTCTTTTACGAACTCATTTGGCAATATCGCATCGGGAATATTAACGGATAAAATTGGTCCACTCTCGATGATGTTATTTGGACTGGCCGCTACGAGTGCATCATTATTTTCTTATCATTTCGTTGATGACCCTCTGACTTTGCTTATCGTTCGATCTCTACACGGCTTTTTTGGTGGCCTAATTGTACCCGCTGCATTTACGCTCCTAGCGAATACAACTGCGCATGATAAACAGGGGAGTAAGAGTGCGGTAACTGGATCATTCGTGGGGATTGCTGCCATTATAGGACCAGCTTTCAGTGGAATAATGGCGAGTAAAACATCCGTTCCGAATGTCTTCACCGTAATAGGCGCACTCGGTGTCTTATTACTTGTTTGCTCTTTTTTATTACGTCAAGTACACGTCAAGAAGCAAGAGAGAGAAGCGTCGCATGTCTCATTCAAGTGGAACCGGGATGTACAAAAAGCATTTATGGGTGCGTTCTTTTTGATGTTTTCCCAAGGGGCATTGGCTTATTTGCTGCCTTTGCATGTAGAAGCACTTGGCTATAGTTCCCAGATGTCCGGTACACTAATGAGCATGTTTGGAATTGTAGCGGTTTTCCTATTTATTTTACCGACAAATCGAGTGTTTAACCGGGTAGATCCTGTGTATACAATGCTTATTGGTGTGGCTGTTTTAGCCATTAGCCAAATGCTGATTGGGCAAATGACGACGACGTTGACATTATATCTTGTAATGATTCTATACGGGATTGGATTCTCAAGTTTATTCCCGTCTATTAATACACTCTTGATACAATCCACGACGCCTGAAACACGTGGACAGGCTTATGGATATTTTTATGCATTTTTCTCTATCGGTGTGGTTGTCGGTTCATCGGTTCTTGGTTTTTTACGGATTGGTATCGCTGGAGGGTTTATGCTCACGGGTGTAGTGCTCACAGGATTTTTTATAGTTGTCCTTTTCGATATTCGAAAAAGGGTAAAGAGCAAGAAAATTTCTGATTTTAGTATGAAATGATTAATGAAAAAGGAATGCAGGATTGTTTTACGTGCTTAAGCTTATGCCTTTTTTCTATTGATGCTTCTAGACTTGTTCATTTCTTCGTGTAAATCTGATAAACTTGTAGCACTTATAGATTGAAAGGTGTAGGTATTATGATTAAGGAATTTAGGGAGTTTATTGCTAAAGGCAACGTACTTGATCTGGCTATTGCAGTAGTGATGGGGGCGGCATTTGGAAAAATCGTTTCGTCACTAGTTGAAAATATTATCATGCCGATTGTTGGGATTTTACTAGGGGGAATCAATCTTTCTTCACTGTCCATACCGGTGGGAAGTGCGGTCATTCAATATGGATCGTTTATTCAAGCCGTGATTGATTTCTTGATTATTGCGTTTGCTATTTTCATATTTATGAAGTTGGCAAATTCCATTTTTAGAAAAAAAGAGCAAGAAGAGGTAGTGGTGGAAGCACCAGCAACTGAACAATATTTAAAGGATATCCGTGACCTTTTGCAAAAAAATGTACGCGAGGATGACAGGAGATGAATCTCTTCATTTTCTGAGCACGGTAAGGTTATATAGAAAATAAATAGAATGATAAAGAACATGTCTGGAACAGTTTGGTTCCAGACATGTTCTTTTTTTATGTATATAGAAGTTTTATTAAGACCCTTTCAGTTGTTTCATATCTAGCTGGAAAGCTTGCTTCCCATTATCTGATGGCGCTCTATGTGTTGCTCTTGCCCTTGACTTCCTGTTTACTTTTTAGAGATGTTACACTGGGATTTTTTCAATAGTTTATTTTGGGTGATTTTTTAATTAGTACTATGGAATTATTCAAGGGTATAGATGGGCTTAAAGTCAGAAGGGTGAAGAAGTAACGGGCAGCTCCTACCATGAAACATTTAAGAGTACGGGGTCATTCAGGATTTAAACGTTCAGGAAAAACTACCTATTAAAATGGGTGATGTTTTCCATATCTCAACATTTCATAATGTTAGGTAATCTAACAAGTATATTGTGTAATTGAAAAACAAATGATACAATTTAGAAAATTCCGAAATGTGAAACTGACATTCCGAATTTCGGAATTGTATTAATTGGCTTACAAACTATCAATCTATGAGAAGCGTAATGGAATTATCGTTGAAATGGAGGAAATAATCATGCATACAGTTGATTTGAATTGTGATTTAGGAGAAAGCTTTGGGGCCTATCGAATGGGAAATGATGAAGAAATTTTAAATTACGTTACTTCAGTGAATGTTGCGTGCGGCTTTCACGCTGGTGACCCATCAGTTATGAGAAAAACAGTTCAGCTAGCTTTAGAAAAAGATGTGAAAATTGGTGCCCATCCTGGTTTACAAGATTTAATGGGATTTGGGCGACGGAATATTAATATTTCCCCCCAAGAAGCTTATGATATTGTGGTGTATCAAATAGGTGCATTGAATGGTTTCTTACAATCCGAAGGAGGCCGGATGCAACATGTCAAACCACACGGGGCACTCTATAATATGGCGGCTCAAAACAAAAATCTGTCACTTGCCATTGCAGAAGCCGTATATAAAATTAATCCCGAACTTATATTATTCGGTTTGTCGGGAAGTGAATTGATTCGCGCTGGTCAATCTATTGGTTTACAGACTGCTAGTGAAGTGTTTGCCGATCGTACGTATCAAGATGATGGCTCATTGACATCTCGAAGGGAAAAGAATGCATTAATTGAAAGCGACGATGAAGCTGTAGCTCAAGTGATTAAAATGGTTAAGGAAGGAAAGGTCTTGTCCCAGCAAGGAACGGAAGTAGCAATAAAGGCAGATACGATTTGTATACATGGAGATGGAACTCACGCCTTAAGTTTTGCGAGTCATGTTAAAAAATCGTTGAAGTTGTCTGAAATTACTGTTAGTTCGTTCGCTTAATAACAAACATCTAGGAGGTAGATTCTATTGGAGCCAATCAAAAATACATCGGTACATAAAATTCCAAATAAGCCAAAGACCAATAAGACTTTATTGTTGGGTGCAGCATTTCTTATGGCAACTTCAGCTATTGGACCAGGATTTTTAATGCAAACAACGGTTTATACTCAAAGTCTGGCAGCAAGTTTTGGATTCGTGATTCTTATTTCTGTTATTCTCGATATTTTTGCTCAAACTAATGTATGGCGAATTATTGCTGTATCTGAAAAAAGAGGACAAGAGATTGCTAACATGGTTCTACCTGGGCTAGGTTACGTTTTAGCGGCTCTCATCGTTCTGGGAGGTCTTGCATTTAATATAGGGAATATCGCTGGAGCTGGACTTGGTTTAAACGCGATGACAGGGATGTCTCCAACAACTGGAGCAGCCATTAGCGCAGTCATTGCTGTTTTAATTTTTGTGGTGAAAGAAGCAGGAAAAGCCATGGACCGATTTACACAGATTGCTGGCTTTGTAATGATCTGTTTGATGGTTTACGTAGCATGGACAACCTCTCCTCCAGTAGGGGAAGCGGTAGTGAAGACATTTGCTCCCGATAAGATAGATATTATTGCAATCGTTACGTTAGTTGGGGGATCTGTGGGTGGTTATATTACATTTGCAGGTGGACATCGTCTATTAGATGCGGGAGTCAAAGGTGTCGGTGCCCTTCCAGAAGTTACGAAAAGTTCCGTAGTAGGCATTTTAATTACCACCGTTATGAGAATTGCTTTATTTCTAGCTGTCTTGGGTGTTGTTTCAAAAGGTTTACAAATTGATTCTGAAAACCCCGCAGCATCCGTATTTCAACTTGCCGCTGGAAATGCTGGCTATAAAATTTTTGGTGTTGTTATGTGGGGAGCTGCCATAACATCAGTAGTAGGTGCTGCTTATACCTCTGTTTCATTTATCAGAACATTCAGCCAAAGGATAGAGAAAAAAGCGAATTGGATTATTATTGGCTTTATCCTTCTTTCCACCATTTGCTTTTTATTAATAGGTAAACCGGTTAAAGTACTCCTTGTGGTAGGGGCAATTAACGGCCTCATTTTACCGATAGCTCTTGGAACACTATTAATCGCCGCTTATAGGAAGAATATTGTAGGTGACTATAAACATCCATTGTGGCTAACGATTTCCGGTGTGTTCGTTGTAGTTGTTATGGCATTAATGGGTGGGTATACATTAATTACCCAACTACCATCACTATTTTAATAGCATTCAATAAAAGAGAAAATCCAATTAAATAGGAGATGTCTAATATGATTGATTTTTCCAAAGCGAGCCCTGCTGAGTTACGCTCCATGATCCGTAATAATGAATGGACCAAACCGACTGCTGGGATGGCAAATGGTTATGCCCAAGCAAACCTAGCTATCTTAAAAAAGGAGCATGCATTCGATTTTTTGTTATTTTGTCAACGTAACCCTAAGTCTTGTCCATTACTGGATGTAACTGAAATAGGTTCTCCTGTTCCTAAGTTCGCTGCTCAAGCAGGAGATATCCGGACAGATATCTCTAAATATCGCATTTATAAATACGGTGAATGGGTAGAAGAAGTGACGGATATTTCGGATTATTGGGAAGATGATATGGTGGGATTCCTAATCGGTTGCAGCTTCACTTTCGAACATGCTTTGTTGAACAATGATATTTCGATTCGTCATATTGAGGAAGACTGCAATGTTCCTATGTATAAAACGAACATTCCTTGTATAGAAGCAGGGATTTTCCATGGGGAAATGGTAGTAAGTATGCGTCCGATTCCTCAAAAGGATGTAGTTCGAGCTGCTCAGGTTACCTCACGTTTTCCTGCCGTACATGGTGGACCAATCCATATTGGAAACCCAGGGGCGATTGGCATCGCCTCTATTGATCAACCGGATTTTGGCGATGTGGTAACCATTCATGAAGGGGAAGTTCCGGTTTTCTGGGCATGTGGCGTGACGCCTCAATCCATCGCGATGGAAACAAAACCAGCCATTATGATTACGCATGCACCAGGACATATGTTCATAACAGATATCCGGGATGAAAAGTTGGGTGTTTTATAATAAAAGGAAAGAGATGAGTTCTATGCCGGAAAAGCTTTCAAGTAATACAAATGTTGTACTATCTCCATTAGGCGATTCCGCAATCGTGATTACATTTGGAAATGAAATGAAGGGTAACGTTCATAAAAAAATAAAAATATTCAAGGACATGCTTGAAGAAGAACCATTTATAGGTTTCATAGAATGTGTACCGGCTTTTACAAACTTGACGGTCTATTATGATGCGTTGATGATTTATAACGAACAAAAGCAAAAAAGTAAAGAGGCAAGCATTTCCCCATATGCAGTCGTTCAAACATTCATCGAAGCAAAATTAAAGCGGGTGAAGAAGGATAAAGCCCTGGACCAACGAACGATTAGTCTGCCTGTTTGTTATGGGGGGGAATTCGGACCGGATCTGGAGCATGTTGCTCGCTTCAATCATTTAACCACAGATGAAGTCATTCATATCCATTCCAGTGGAGAATACTTAGCCTATATGATTGGTTTTGCACCTGGTTTTCCATTTTTGGGTGGGCTTTCTGAAAAAATCGCAACGCCTAGAAGGCGGTCACCTAGGATGAACATACCAAAAGGTGCAGTTGGAATTGCAGGAATGCAAACGGGTGTATATCCCATCTCAACACCTGGAGGATGGCAATTAATTGGCCAATCACCATCTACATTATTTCTACCTAATGAATCACCGCCGAGCTTAATACAAGCAGGAGATAAGGTGAAATTCATTCCCATTTCTTCTGTGGAGTATAAAGAAATTGCTCGTAAGGAGGAGTTGAAATGAGTATGCGTGTCATGAAACCAGGATTGTTAACAAGCATCCAGGACCTTGGAAGAAAAGGGTTTCAGCAGCACGGAGTGATCGTAAGCGGAGCTATGGATCCTTACTCTCTTCGCATTGCCAATATGTTGGTTGGCAATGAAGAAGGAGAGGCCGCCCTGGAAATCACCTTATTGGGACCGACTCTTATAATAGAAAAAGATTGTTTAATTGCAATAACGGGTGGCAATTTATCACCGACCATTAATGGAGAAGCCGTGCCGATGTGGAGACCTATTTTTGTGAAAAAAGGAGCGGTTCTTGCATTCTCGGGATGTCGATCAGGCTGTCGCGCATATTTGTCTGTTGCGGGTGGATACTCCATTCCCTCCATCATGAATAGTAAAAGTACATATTTAAGGGCAGGAATGGGCGGATATAAGGGAAGGGCCTTACAAGTGGATGATGTGCTAGATTTTAATGAAGCTTCTCCTCATCATGCGAAGTACGGGGTAAACGTATTCTCAACAGTCAAATGGTTTGTTAACGCAAAGGATTTTATGCCCGAAAATAAGCCGGTTATCCGAGTTACAAATGGAAGCCAATACGGATTTTTTACGGAGTCCAGTAAAGTTCAATTCGAACAAGAGTCATTTAAAGTATCCAACCAGTCTGACAGGATGGGGTATCGAATTTCAGGGCCTTCGCTTGAATTAAAAGAAAAGCGGGAGCTGTTGTCAGAGGCGGTAACAAATGGTTCGATTCAAGTTCCACCGGATGGCAATCCTATCATCTTATTAGCGGATAGCCAAACAACCGGGGGATACCCTAAAATTGCTCAAGTCATTACGGCTGATATCCCATTTATCGGACAAGTCAAACCAGGGGATTCCATCCAATTTGCTAAGGTTACTTTAAGAGATGCGGAACAGTCATATCTTAAAAAGGAACAACTTCTAAAAGAATTGAAGACTTCGATTGCATTAGCCCTGAAGGGGTTTAAATGAAGCATTAAAATAGGTAGGGTTCAATTTCCATAAACGCCTTACTTAAGACATTCTTTCGGGAATGGGGCTCTACTTATTTTTTTCCATAACTTATAATGAAATATAGGAGAGGTGAACAAAGCTCTTCCAATAAATAATGGATACTTAAAATAAGAATGGGGACATTGTATGCAAGCTCATAATAAAACGGTAGTCAAATCCATGCAAATTCTTACCCTTTTCCTGAATCATCCCAAACTGTCATTTAATGAAATGATGGAGTATTCCAACCTACCGAAAACTTCATTGCATCGTATGGTTGTGTCATTAGAAGAAATGGCATTTTTAACAAAAGATGATGATGGCTATTATTCATTAGGCCTTATTTTCTTACAGCTTGGTCAACTAGTAAGTGAACGTTTAGATATTAGGAAAATCGCCTACCCCATTATGAAAGAACTTCGGGATGACGTTGAAGAGGCTGTGAATCTCATTATCAGGGATGCAGACGAAGCGATGTATATAGAAAAAGTTGATACGAAGCAGCCTGTACGCCTTTATACCTCCATTGGTAGGCGCTCACCACTTTATGCAGGGGATTCTAGAATCATCCTTGCCTATTTACCTGAAGAAGAGCGGGAAGCGTATATAGAAAAGGTAGAATTAAAGTCAATGGCGATAGGAACGATCAATGATAAAACAATCCTTCGTCAGGCTTTGGATGAAGCGAAGAAAAACGGGTATACGATCACTTCTTCTGAACTTGAAAATTATACAAAATCCGTTAGTGCACCCATACTTAATGGGGATAATCAAATTGTCGCCGGTATTAGTGTAGCGGGTATCGAAGCACGATTTAAAGAAGATCGTTTACCAGAATTAATTGAAAAAGTAACGAATGTAGCTAAACATATTTCTTGGAAATTGGGATTTAAAACTTCATAGTTTCATGTAGCCAAGACCTTCAGTAGGGGGAATAGAGAATGAAATCACTCTCTCGACCAGTAACAGCGATAAGCATCGCTTTCGTTGTAATCATATGGGGACTATGTTGGCCGGTCTATAAAGTGGCACTCGATTATTCACCACCACTGCTTTATGCAGGAATGCGTACATTATTAGGCGGACTGTTATTAGCCTTAACTCTTCTTCCCCAATGGAAGAAGATTCAGTGGAAGAAAAATTGGTACATCTATGTAATCGTTGCATTTTTCAATACAATCATATTCAATGGTGTCCAAACGATTGGCCTTCAATATTTACCTTCGGGGTTGTTTTCGGTCATCGTTTATCTTCAGCCCGTTTTAGTCGTGTTAATAGCTTGGAAATGGTTGAAAGAATCATTATCCGCTATTAAAATCATGGGGTTAATGATTGGTTTTACTGGGGTGGTGCTTGTATGTCTGGATGGAATTTCCGGTAAAATCTCTTATGTTGGTATTATACTAGCACTTATTACTGCAACTGGATGGGCATTCGGTGTGGTCTATGTAAAGAAGACCAGTACACAAGTGCATGGACTTTGGCTGGTGGCGATGCAAAGCATCATTGGTGGTTTGTTTCTGACAGGAAGTGGTTTGGCAGTAGAAAATGTATCCAATATTGAGTGGAATGTAACGTACATATCCTGTTTGATTTTCGGATCAATCTTTAGTATGGCATTAGCTACCGCAGTGTATTTCAAGTTAATGAGTTCTGGCGAAGCAAGCAAAGTCGGATCTTTTACATTTCTTGTTCCTTTAATCGCTGTAGGGATAGGAACCATATTCTTAGGTGAACCATTTACTATATCCCTCCTTGAAGGCATGGTCCTCATCCTACTTAGCATCTATTTAATTAATCGAAAAGGTGCATCGAAAGTTGCAAAAGTGAAAGGCAAAAATGTGGTTTAACAACATTTCTGCCTTTTACTTTTGCGTTAGGGGACTAGTTAATGTAGGTATAAAGGCGTTATGGTCAAACCTGCTTTATCCACCTCGTTTACCCTATTTCATCTAAAAACCAAATTATAAATGATTTTACCTATTGTAAAAATATACCTTTTATTTTATGGTTAGTTTAGATAAAAGAAAAAGATTCATAGGGAAAAATCATGAATGTTCAAATGTGGGCATGATTCGGAAACGTGCTATTCTAGTCGCAACATAATGTAAACGCTTCCTTTTTTGAAAATTTTAAGTGTGAGAAATTATGAGCGTTATCCCAACCAATTAAAGACTATGGATGATTTCTATAGTAAAAGAGATTTTACCGAATAAAGTGATATCGAGGGCATTTGTCACAAATTGCTGCCATAGCATAGGGAGAAGGTTAAATTCTTTTTTTCTGACTTCATGGTTATCTTGACTGACTGGGCTATACAGTACATCTAGAATGAAAAAGCACCGAGAATCGCTTGGTCTCAATATCATTGCAGGGGGTGCAGGTATGAAGCTTTCAGAATTACTTGATAAGAACGTTCGAGAGTTCGGTGAGTATCCTTTTATATTCTCCGGAGGCAAACAGTATACAAATGTAGAAACCATGAACTATGCTAATCAACTCGCCAATGGATTGCGAAATCATGGAGTTGATAACGGAGAACGGGTAATCGTCATTATGCCGAATTCCCCGGAAGTGTTATTTGCCTATCAGGGAATCACAAGGGCGGGAGCGGTGATTGTACCTGTCATGTATACTTTACATCCAAAGGAAATCGCCTTTATTGCCGATAATTGCGGAGCCAAGTTGATTATTACCTCTTCTTTACTTCTTGATAATATTGGACAGGCGATTGAGTTAATGGATAAGCGGCCATCGATACTTGTAGTTGATGCACCTACTACCGAACAAGCCCAGAATTTCTATGATTATCTGTCCCCATCACCTGATTATGATGCGAAGTTGATTGAAGTGATGCCTGAGGATACGGCTGTCATCCTTTACACGTCAGGGACAACCGGGAATCCAAAAGGAGTCAAGTTAACTCATAGAAATCTATGTTCCAATGCAGAAAACTCAGTAAAACACTCTAATGTAGAACGTGGAACGACACTTGGAATTCTTCCGCTTGCACATGTGTTTGGGCTTACCATTTCTCATACATGCTACATAGTGGGAAGCTCCATTGTAGTATTCCCGCGCTTCGAACCGAAAGAAGTATTGGCAGCGATTGAAGCCCATAAAGTAAGAGCGTTTTCTGTAGTCCCTGCAATGATTCATGCTTTGGTAGCTTTCCCCACAGCCGGTAACTATGACACAAGCAGTTTGGAATCAGTAAGTTCTGGATCTGCACCATTACCTATAGCATTACTGAATACATTTGAACAAAAATTTGGCGCTAAGGTATATGAAGGATACGGATTATCAGAAGCGGCTCCCATCGTAACGGCACATACTAAAGATCGCCCGATTAAACCAGGATCCGTGGGGATTCCGATACCAGGGGTAACAATAAAGATTGTGAATGAAAAGAACGAAGATGTTCCAAGAGGAGAAATCGGTGAATTACTTGTCCGTGGAGATAATGTGACACCTGGCTATTTCCGGAATGATGAAGAAACCGATCGTACTGTAAAGGAAGGCTGGTTATATACCGGAGATCTAGGACGCTTGGATGATGAAGGATATCTATACATTGTCGATAGAAAAAAAGATCTTATCATTCGGGGAGGATTTAATATTTATTCTAGAGATTTGGAAGAAATCCTTAGTAAGCATTCAGGCATTTCAGAAGTTGCGGTTGTTGGTGTACCAGACGAGAGAATGGGTGAGGAATTAGTTGCCTGTGTTGTGAAAGACCCGTCCTCGTGCGTATTGGAAGAAGAATTGATTCTTTATTGTCAGGACAACCTTGCCAAACATAAAACGCCAAAGAGAATCATATTTTTAGATAGTTTGCCACGAAATGGAGTAGGAAAGATTTTAAAGACCCATTTAAGAAAAATGGTAAATGTGACGGATTTAACAGATTCTAAAAAAGGATGATTTCCAATCTTGAGAGGGGTTTTCAATGATGAGAAAAACCATTACCGCAACTTCAAGAGGCTTAATGATAGATTCATTTCCATATCGCTTATATCAAAAAGCAAAAAAGGTGGGAACATGGAATCCCGCTACCATTGATTATACAAAGGATGCTGAGGACTGGGGGATTTTATCGATAGGACAAAAAAATAGCATCCTTCGACTACTTTCGCAATTTCAGGCCGGAGAAGAAGCCGTTACCCTCGATTTATTACCGCTCATCATGGCAATAGCAAAAGATGGACGGATTGAAGAGGAGATGTATCTGACCACTTTCCTATTTGAAGAAGCGAAGCATACAGAATTCTTCAGGACGGTTTTGGATGCTATAGGTGAAAAAGGTGAACTGAACCCTTTGTTAACTGACACGTACAAGCAAGTTTTCCATGTTATATTACCTACTGCCATGGAGCGTCTGATTACAGATCAGTCACCAGAGGCCATTGCCGATGCAGCCACTGTATATAACATGTTTGTCGAAGGGGTTCTTGCTGAAACTGGTTATTTTTCATTCTATAAGTCTTTGGAAACATCGAAATTAATGCCTGGTTTACTTGAGGGAGTCGGTAACTTGAAAAGAGACGAATCTCGCCATATAGGGTATGGAACATTTCTGTTGCAACGATTGATTTGCGAACATCCACATATATATGATGATGTCGTCATGAAACGAATGGAGGAGCTTACTCCTTTGGCATTCAAGATTATAGATGAAGGCTTTCAAGAACCTGACCTGGAAGCGTTCAATAATGAGCCCGACGAATTCGTGAATTTTGCTATGAAACAGCTAAAAGTCAGAATGGAAATTTTGTCACGAGCTAGAGGGAAGAAAATCGAAGACATTTACAAAACGACCGAAAGTGATGTTGGTGTTTATTGATAAGTAAAACAAATATTAGGGTCGATATGGATTCATAAGAAAAGCTCAACCATTTCAAGGAATGGCTGGGCTTTTTTGTGCGGCTTGGCTTGGGTGCAATCTAAATATAGGTAAGTCCCAATCTATGGTGGCAGTAGTAATAGTTAGCCTAATGTAAGTGTTTCTAAGATAGGATAGAGAAATGAAGCAGATATGAAAAAGAAGGAACAAACGGACTAAGGAGGATGAATGACTTAAACGTCTTATTGTTCCATACATCTCGGTAGAATATCATTAAAAAAAGCCCTGTAAAATAAGAGTGTCTTATTTTACAGGGCTTTTCCTATGGTTAAGTTATAATAGTTTATTCAATCAACGAATACATTTTTCTTATGCCATTTAAAGTATGGTTTATTATCAGGATGAAGGGGGATTTTTATGCCCTTTCTTAGCTGGTACGTATCATATTTTTCTTCGGGAATCTGATTAGAAATATGTAGTCTGCCTTGACCGTCAAAGGAGATAAGGCCTTTTTCATACAAGGCATCATGATTGAAGCATAATAATAATCCATTATACGGGTTAAGGCGCTCATCATCGGTACTGTCCTTCCATGGTTTAGAGTGACTACTCTTTAGTAGGGCATCCATTTCTATTCCGCATAGCGGGCATTTATGATTCCAAAGAGGCATAACCGATTTTCTGAATTTTTTTTGGCCACAGCGAATGTTCATTTTGGCTTCCGATTCTGTTTCAGCAAGAAGTGCTTGTAGCGGATTCCGCTCTTTAGCAATGACTTCATCGACAGAGAGTTCTAATTGATCTTCGTCCGAATTGAAGATGTTAAGCATACTCATATATTCTAAAAGTTTTAGTGTAAGTTCTTCATTACAAGGATATAGGTATCCTGAATTGCCGGTTGCATCCTCCTGGAATGCTGAATATTTAATAGGAAGATATGGAGCAATACCGTCAAAGTATTCACGTATATTCAGGGGGACCTCCAATTCACGATACTCGGTTTCAACTAGATAACCATTATCTGTCCATCTAGTATGATTTCGAATTTTTTGAGGTTTATTATCTTCTTGACATCCCTTCTTTACAATACTTATCGCGACAATCGATCCCTTTACGTAATGGAAAATCCGATCGCCACTTTTAACTTCTTGCATCAGTTTAGATGAGTGAGGTACTAAACCGGATTTATCGATTTGAGGGGACCAGATGATCCCTAAATGTTTTTCTTCTTGATAAGTAGTACCTTGCATGACAATAAAACTATTCAACGTCTTTCCTCCTACTTGCTACGATATGCGATTTAAATGAAAGAGCTGGTTTGCTTACTCTTTGGACATATTCTATGTAACTTATCATACCTTAATTATTTTAGAAATGTAACGATAACGTGTCAAATGACGAAGTATGTATGCGGGGTGAAAGAACTCATCCTGGGAAACCCATTCTAATGTAATGTATAGAGCGGGGATATACTAATCTGAAGTAAAAAAAGAGTAAACATCAAACAGTTACAGTGTTTGATGCTTACTCTAGTTGGTTTTCTGTAATGCGCTTAATGGCATTCAAATCATTAGTTAAGAATTCGAACGGCTTTTACGAAAAGAGGTTTCCAGTATGAACCGTTGATGTTTGCATACGATACACCTTTGGAAGTTGAAGCATTAATCATTTGATTATTCCCCGCATAAATTCCTACGTGATTAATCACTCCATCATGATTAGTATCATAAAACACCAAATCACCCTTTTTCAATGAATATGAAGAAACAGGTACTCCCATTTGAGCTTGGCCAGTTGATGTGCGAGGCAAGGAGATCCCTGCTGCTTGGAATGCTTTCATGGTAAATGATGAGCAATCAAAGGCATCAGTGCGCGATGTGCTTGCAGCATATTGATACTTGGCCCCTAAGTATTTTTTAGCGGCGTTTAAAACGCGGTCCACTTCAGAAGAGGCAGAAGACACAGTCTTTGTAGCAGCTGTAGTTGCCTTTCCAGAAAGTTTAATAGTCTGTCCAATACGTAAAGTATTAGCATTTTTGATGCTAGGATTTAATGAAAGTATAGCTTTGACGGTCGTTTTATTTTTACTTGCAATTTTGGAGAGACTGTCCCCAGACTTAACTTTATATGTACTGCCCGATTTGTTTGCTGTACTGGTTGCACTAGATGTAGTGGCTTTTCCAGAAAGTTTTATGGACTGTCCAATACGTAAAGTATTAGCATTTTTGATGCTAGGATTTAATGAAAGTATAGCTTTGACGGTCGTTTTATTTTTGCTTGCAATTTTGGAGAGACTGTCTCCTGACTTAACCTTATATGTACTGGTTGAACTGCTTTTTGCAGCAGTAGCACTAGTTGAAGTAGCTTTTCCAGAAACAATGATGGATTGTCCAATACGAATTCGGTCCGAATTGGAAATGGTAGGGTTCAACTTCAATAATGCATTTAGCGAAAGATTATATTTTTTAGCAATTCCACTTAACGTATCCCCAAGTTTAACCACATGTTTCTTTGTTGAAGTTGTACTTTTCACCGTGGATTCATTTATCTTTAACACTTGTCCAGGGAAGATAAGGTTATTAGAAAGTTTATTTTGCGATTTTAATTTTTGAACGGTTGTATGATTTGCTTTAGCAATTTTATATAGACTATCACCTGATTTTACATGGTATGTACTAGCATAAGCTGAATTGCTGGCAAATAGGGTACCTATGATAGAACCCGCGATAATGAAAGATTTTTTTGAACTATTCATAAAAAGGAAGATTCCTCCTGATATTCTATAATATTATTGCACTATTTTTATAGCGCAATAATATTATAAGGCAATTAACCCAATAAAATATTAAAAATAGAAAAAAATTCTGATTTAAACATTAAATTATCATTGCTTATATTACAGGGATGTTACGAAGTGTCGGAATGTTGATGTGAGCAAGTGAAGGGTGAACCCTATTACCTATAAGGTTTCAATAATTTAGAAAATATATATATTGCAAGTCAATGATTTATTTTTGTTAAAGGTACCCTTAAATGGATTGATTGCTACATTGCAATTTTGAAAAGGTAAAATGTAACACAATATACAAGATGGCCTTATATATTTTAAACGATATACTTCGCCATAAATTGTCTGAAAAGAGTATAGTAGTAGAATGATTCCGACTATTTTAAAGCATATTGTAATAGTTAATACTTTCATTTAGAATAATACCCATTACTACGAATCATCATCATATAAATATCCTTGTATAATATCAGTGATAAGGTCTGATAGTTTCTACCTGGCTGCCATAAAAAGCCGGACTACAGGGAAGCATGAATAAAAGAGATGAAACAGTTATAGGTAGCATTTTGTAAGTCACTTTGTGATTCTTGCAGAAGGTCCCACTATTACTTTGTTTTTTTGAAGAGGCTCTTATTTTTCATGCTTTCTGTCCAGTGGCCGAAAGCATGAAAAATAAGGGCTTTTTTATGTATGCATTCAACAGTAAAAGATAAAGGAAGAGGGTGCCGTATGTATTTCTTATTGAATATTCTAGGGGTATTGGTTGTCATGGGTATCGTATACTTGTGCTCACCTAATAGAAAAAACGTGAAGTGGAAAATCATTCTTACGTTGCTTGGCATTGAATTGATTATTACATGGTTCATGTTGTCGACCACCATCGGAACATGGGTCATTAAACAGATTGCTACTTTCTTCACCTGGTTGATTGCATGTGCTAATGAAGGAATCTCTTTCGTTTTTCCTTCTGTTATGGCAAACGAACAAGTGGATTTCTTTTTCAGTGCGTTGATGCCGATCATTTTCATTATTACGTTTTTTGATATTCTATCGTATTTCGGCATACTGACCTGGATAATAGATAAAGTCGGTTGGCTCATTTCGAAAGTGTCCGGTTTACCGAAACTGGAGAGCTTCTTTTCTATTCAGATGATGTTTCTTGGAAATACGGAGGCTCTCGCTGTTATCAGGATGCAATTAAGTTCTTTAAAGGATCAGCGTTTGCTGACCTTTGGAATTATGAGTATGAGCAGTATAAGCGGTTCGATTATAGGTGCGTATTTATCCATGGTTCCGGCTGAATTTGTATTCGTCGCTATTCCATTGAATTGTTTAAATGCCTTGCTTATAGCCAATATGTTAAATCCTGTTACTGTCAGTAAAGAGGAAGATGTCGTATATATTCCTACAAAAGAGGAACGTAAAGACTTCTTTTCAACCATTTCAAACAGTATGCTAGTTGGAGTCAAGATGGTGATCGTCATTATGGCCATGGTAATCGGCTATGTCGCATTAACGGCTAGTCTTAACGGTATTTTAGGGCTTGCGGTAGATGGATTAACAATCCAAAAAATCTTCTCTGTCATCTTTAGTCCATTCGCTTTCTTGTTTGGATTAAATTGGGAAGATACGATGTATGTTGCTCAATTAATGGGAATCAAACTGGCAACGAATGAATTTGTAGCCTTGCTCGATTTGAAAACACAGATTAGCGGTTTGGCCCCGCATACAGTAGCTGTGGCCGTTACGTACCTGACCTCATTTGCAAACTTTAGTACAGTCGGCATGATTTACGGAACGTTCAATTCGATTCTAGACGAGGAGAAATCGAATATCATTGGAAGAAATGTTTGGAAGCTATTGCTTAGTGGAATGGCAGTCTCCATGCTTAGTGCCATGATTGTTGGATTGTTTGTTTGGTAACGCTGTGTATTATAGTTTTACTAGAAAACCTTAAATATTGTGGCTTTAATACGTGAATGAAAAACAAATTAGCCAAGTGATTTTTAGGTATAAATGATGTTAATCCCTTAATCGGTAAGATTAAGGGATTGCTTTTTTTACATGAGTATAAAAAGAAACCAATAGTCACGTTTCCGATAAGGTGAAGGCGTGAAATACATTAGAGATGTCATAATAAAAGCATGAAGAGCAGAAATTTTGTCCATGTTTCTGCTCTTCCAATTGAGTCAATGTCAACTAAATCACCCCACTCATTTTAGATTTTCTAGGTATTTCTCCAAATCCTTATCAACTATGAAAACTTCGATTCGTTCACCCGTTTTGGTACTAATGTCACTGTGTGAAGAAAGGACTTTACAACCTGTTAGATCCTCGACAATTTTTTCATAATCCTGACTGTACATTTCACGTAGAAGAGAGCGCATTTTTTTTACAAGCTTCTTTCCAGAATCCTGACTGACGAGGTGTTTTTCTTCGACAGTCAAGACTCCTTTAAAACGAGTGATCAGCATGTCATTAATGATGTAGGTTTTAACTTCTTGTGGCCCTCTGCCAATTAAATCACGCTGGAATTTAATGAATGCTGCACTAATTTCGGCTTCAATTTTCTTTTTTTGGTTTAACATAATGCCTCCGATTTTTTTCATCGATCGTATATGGGATTCATCATAATGCCGGATTCAAGTTTTTGTCAATGCAAGTTTGTATATATATTAAAATATTAGAAATATATAGGATTAATGAGTAAATAATACTTTTATATAGAAAAACAGAAGTATATGGTCGAATATGAATCTATTTGCGAATATATGGAATTTTAATGGGGTTTACAAAGGTTTGCTGATGAGCGTAGAATATGCTCATCAATAACAATTTGATATCGGCCAAATCTCAAGTAATTGAGAACGGAGGACCCATTATTTATGGGGTTAATTCTGCTTTTGCAGAAGGGATGTGAACTCTTTCGCCATCCTACCCGTCAGCTAACTTCGTCGGCTAAAGCGAAGGAGGTCATAAGACCACCTTGATCCAGGAGGCTTTTTTGTTGTGTTTGTAGCAAAATAGCAACCTGTCATTTCAGTAGGTCTTTTTTATTATGCCTATAATTACATGAAAAGGTTTCTTGGAAGACAGATCGCAAAGAGCGCTGAAAAGCTTGCTGGGCGATAAGTAGACCAATGAGTACTTTTTCTCCACTAATACTGTTTGCTTTTGCAAATATTCTTGTTTGGATTGTGAATCATTTTTTTCACTATTGAAACTAGGATAGCCATGCAATGCGGACTATTGGAGAAGGAGTAAGCATTGGTCTATTTTTTGTGTTCTTTTGGCACCAATTTCTCCACTAATCGTGAAGGAGGTAAATTGTAAAGATTTTTAAAAAAGTGAAAGGAAGGTTCGGATGGATGCTATAACTATCTTTCTAATGGGTACACCCTTTTTACTTTTCTATGGATTCATTCATTTTGTAACAAAGTTATAACGAAAAAAGGAGAGGAGTAGAACATGTTATTCATTCTTATTGTCCCAGCGGTTACCGTGTATTTAATTCACGCTTTATTATACCCAGAGAAATATTAATAGAACGATAACGGAGGAAATGTAAATGGATTTTTTACAAATCATTGTGGTGTTGTTTTTGGTAGTGATCCTAGCCATACCATTGGCCCAATATTTAGCGGCAGTATATTCCTTTGAAACCACAAGGCAAGATCGTATGTTCGGGTGGTTAGAACGAGGCATTTTTAAAATATCTGGTATTAAGACATTTGATATGAATTGGAAGCAATATGCACAGGCATTACTCCTAAGTAACTTAGTCATGTTTGTCATCTCATACATGATTGTACGGCTTCAGGGAGTTTTACCGGGTAATCCAAGTGGGATAGCCAACATGGATCCGTCATTGGCATTCAATACGGCAGCAAGTTTTCTTACTAATACCAATTTACAGCACTATAGCGGAGAATCCGGACTTTCGTATTTATCACAAATGATTGTCATCATCTTCTTGATGTTCACGACACCAGCAACCGGTCTTTCCTTATGCATCGCTTTTTTCAGGGGTTTGACCGGTCAGAGGAGTTTAGGGAACTTTTATGTAGATTTAATTCGTTCGATCACTCGGGTGCTACTGCCTCTCTCCATTTTTGTCAGTTTGGTTCTGGTATCCCAGGGGGTACCACAGACCCTTGGTTCTACGGTAATGGCTACTACGTTAGAGGGAGCCACCCAACATATTGCAAGAGGACCTGTGGCTGCATTGGAGTCAATAAAGCACCTTGGCACAAACGGCGGTGGATTCTTCGGTGTCAACTCGGCGCATCCATTTGAGAACCCTAATGGATTTACGAATGTATTAGAGATTTTATCGATGTTTCTCATTCCTGCTGCCCTTCCATTAACATTCGGATATATGGCGAAAAATAACAAACAAGGATGGATCTTATTTTCAGCAATGGGACTCATGATGCTTGTTTTCCTAAGTGTGAATTACGCTAGTGAACAAAATGGCAATCCCCGATTGGAGGCAATAGGCCTTTCACAAGAGAGTGGAAACTTAGAGGGGAAAGAAGTCCGATTTGGGATGGCTCAGAGTGCCCTATTTACAACGGTGACTACAGCTGCCACTACAGGTTCAGTTAATAATATGCATGATACGCTGACACCGCTCGGTAGTATAGCGCCACTGGCCATGATGATGCTGAACTGTGTATTTGGCGGTGATGGGGTAGGCACGATGAACATTCTTATGTATTCCATATTGGCTGTATTCATTGCTGGACTGATGGTCGGGCGTACACCAGAGTTTTTAGGTAAGAAAATTGAAGGGCCGGAAATGAAATTAATAGCCATGACGATCCTTCTACATCCGTTAATCATTTTGGTACCATCTGCTATTGCACTAACGGCACAGATGGGGACATCGGCCATTTCAAATCCAGGTTTCCATGGGCTCTCTCAAATTGTATATGAGTTTACTTCAGCTGCAGCCAATAACGGTTCTGGTTTCGAGGGCTTAGGGGATAATACACCTTTTTGGAACATTTCCACAGGTTTGGTCATGTTGTTTGGCCGTTATTTTTCCATGATAGCCATGATTGCTGTTGCTGGATCATTACTTGCTAAAAAACGTGTCCCAGAGACGATGGGTACATTTAAAACAGATAATCCTACATTCCTTGTCATTCTTTTATGTACGGTTTTAATTATTGGAGCTTTGACTTTCTTCCCGGTGATCACCTTAGGTCCTGTCGCAGAATGGTTATCGATTAGATAAACGATGAAAAGGAGTAGTACAGATGAATAAGATGCGTAATGAAAAAGTAAATAATGAACTGCTTTTTGAAGCAATAAAAGATGCTTTCAAAAAAATGAATCCGAGAGCCATGGTACGAAACCCAGTCATGTTTGTGGTGGAAATTGGATTTGTCTTGACCCTATTTCTAACTATATTTCCCGATTTATTTGGTGGAATATCAGATAGGGGATATACCAGTGCAGTGACTTTCATTTTGCTCCTGACCATCCTGTTTGCCAATTTTGCTGAGGCATTAGCGGAAGGTCGTGGTAAGGCACAAGCGGATAGTCTGAAAAAGACAAAGCTTGATTCAAAAGCAAAGTTAATCCAAAAAGATGGATCCATAAAGATAGTCGATGCCACGGAACTGCAAAAGGGTGACATGATTTTAGTGGAGGCCAATGATTTAATTCCCAGTGATGGGGATGTCATTGAAGGGGTGGCTGCTGTTGACGAATCTGCCATAACTGGTGAATCTGCGAATGTCATAAAAGAACCAGGTGGTGACTTCAGTTCCGTTACTGGAGGAACAAAAGTGATGAGTGACTATATAAAAATAAAGGTTAGTAGTGATCCGGGGGAGTCATTCCTGGATCGAATGATTGACTTGGTAGAAGGGGCTAAACGGCAAAAAACACCGAATGAAATTGCCCTTAGTACACTCCTTGTGAGTTTGACGCTTATCTTTTTGCTTGTTTGCGTGACACTCGTACCCATTGCTTCCTATATTAAAGTGACATTGCCAATCGCCACTTTGGTGGCATTATTGGTATGTTTGATCCCAACAACCATAGGGGGACTTCTTTCAGCGATAGGCATAGCTGGTATGGACAGAGTGACACAATTCAATGTGATTGCCAAATCGGGCAAATCGGTAGAAGCTGCAGGAGACATCAATACTATCATTCTCGATAAAACAGGCACGATCACACATGGTAACCGGATGGCTCATGACTTGCTGCCGGTTCAGGGTGTGAATCAGAAGGAACTTACTACATTCGCAGCCTATTCATCCTTGCATGATGAGACACCGGAAGGCCGCTCTGTTGTCGAATTTGCCAAAAGATCAGGATTACTTGAAAAAGAATTAGAAAAAAGTGACTCGGAAGGCATTGATTTTACGGCTGAAACGAGGATGAGCGGGACAGATTTTTCCGATGGAAGAATCGTCAGAAAAGGTGCCGTCGATTCAATAAAGAACTATATAAAACAAGAAGGCGGAAACATTCCCAGCGATTTGCAAGACATTAGTGATGAGGTAGCAAGCCAAGGGGGAACTCCCTTAGTCGTCGCAGAAGGAAATCGGATCCTAGGTGTCATTTATTTGAAAGATACTGTTAAAGCAGGTATGAAAGAGCGATTTGATGAATTAAGGAAAATGGGCATCAAAACCGTCATGTGTACCGGGGATAATCCTTTAACGGCCGCCACGATCGCGAAAGAAGCCGGGGTAGACGATTACATTGCCGAGGCAAAGCCGGAAGATAAAATTGCTGTAATTAAGCGCGAACAAGCAGAAGGCAAACTTGTCGCGATGACCGGGGATGGCACGAACGATGCCCCTGCTTTGGCACAGGCAGATGTGGGGCTAGCAATGAATACAGGAACGAATGCAGCCAAAGAAGCAGCAAACATGGTGGATCTGGATTCAGATCCTACGAAAATCATTGAAGTAGTGGCGATTGGAAAACAGTTACTCATGACACGTGGAGCATTAACAACATTCAGCATTGCCAATGATGTGGCTAAATACTTTGCGATCATACCAGCTATGTTCATGCTGGCTATCCCTCAAATGAATGCCTTAAATATAATGGGATTAGCCACACCACAAAGTGCGATATTATCAGCATTGATATTCAATGCCATTATTATCCCGCTCCTGATCCCGTTAGCCATGAAGGGGGTAAAATATGTTCCAATGAGCGCTTCAAGATTATTAACGAAGAATTTGTTCCTTTATGGATTAGGTGGCGTGGTCGTTCCTTTCATTGGCATTAAATGTATAGACCTAATTCTAGAACTGTTTAAAGTAGCCTAAAATCAAATATAAGGGTGAGAATAGATGTTAAAAAATATTCGTGTAGTTTTGGTGTTATTCATGATATGTGGTATGGCTTATCCGTTACTCATAACAGGGCTTTCACAAGTGATGATGCCTGCACAAGCTGAAGGCAGCTTAATTAAAAATGAAAAAGGGAAAACAATCGGCTCAGAATTAATCGGTCAATCTTTTGAAGAGGCTGGCTATTTTCATGGCCGGGTTTCTTCTATAGAATACGACGCTGCAGGTTCAGGCTCGCCAAACTATTCATCATCTAATGAAGAAATCATCAAACGAACCAAAAGTGAAATGGCCGAATTTCTAAAAGAGAATCCTTCTATTGAAAAAGAGGAAATACCTTCTGACCTGATGACGAACTCTGGGTCAGGTCTTGATCCAAATATTTCTCCAAGAGGAGCACTTGTTCAGGTTCCGCGTATCGCAAAAGAGAGGGATATATCTGAACAAAGTTTATATAAACTAGTCGAAGAATATACGGAGAATCGTTCATTTGGACTTTTCGGCGAACCTCATATTAATGTGTTGAAATTGAATATGGCTTTGGATGGTCTAAATTGATCGAGTTTAGGAGGGTCCTGTTCACTCTCCTATCACTCTAGAAAGGGATCTGGGGGTAGTTTTATATGAACGAACACTTTAGAAGGAAAACACTAGATGAAATTCTACAATCTATTTCCGACATCCAAAAAGGCAGACTGAAGATCATACTCGGATCTGTTAGGGGGTCCGGGAAAACCTATCATTTGCTTATGGAAGGAAATGAGTTGAAAGGGCGTGGCATTGACGTAGTTATCGGGATCATTAGTGATGGGTGTAACCAAATGACAATGGAGCAAGTAGGTTGCCTAGAGGCAGTGCCCACAATTGAATGGAAGAGTAATGGACTTATCAGGCAAGATTTACATGTGGATGAAATTCAAAAAAGAAATCCTGAAGTGGTTTTAGTTGACCAACTAGCTCACAAAAACCGGCCGTCTGCTAAAAACCCGACTAGATTAGAAGATGTTATGGAATTAATTAAAAGCGATATCAGCGTTATCACCACAATAAATATTTATGAATTGAAAGGGGTAAAGAAAGTTGCTGAACACCTACTGAATCTCCCGCTTCATGTAAGTGAGATCCTGCCCGAGAATACGTTGACTCTGGCTGACGAAGTACGCCTGCTAGATGTGACGCCCGAAGCAATACTTAAACGTCTGCAAGAAGGAAAAATCATGGAAAACAACAAGAAAACAGAAGCCGATATGAAACTATATAATCGAGATAACTTAGCGGTTCTTAGGGAGCTGTCACTCCGTTTTTTGGCTGGGGAAGTAGAAGAAGACCTTACTGAACATAGAGAACAGGAAGGGTTAATGGGACCATCAGGTGCTTCTGAACGAATCTTGGTATGTGTACAATACCATTGGAATGGCTCCATTTTAATTCGAAGAGGCGATCAAATAGCCAAACGGTTAGGCGGAGATTTAGTGGTGGTTTGCTTTATTCCAAGTCAAAAAGAGCTATCTAAAGAGGAGTCGTTATTTAAAAGTTCCATACAAAAACTTATCGTTAAGCTTAATGGGAAGTTTGAAGAAAGAGTCATAAATGGGGGTGATATTGCAAAAGAAATCGTTGAATATGCCATGAAGCACTATATAACCCGAATTATCCTGGGTCAATCCAAAAGGACAAGATGGGAAGAAATCATCCATGGTTCTATAGTCAATAAGATATTGGGCCAAACGAAAAACATTGATGTATGTGTTATAGCGGATAGGGCAAGAGGAGAAGGGGAAAGGGTATTGCCTGCCGTTCAGTCAAAAAAAAAGAAAAAAAATCCATACCGAAGACTTTCGCCTGAAGAAATAAAAGAAAAAATACAGGGAGTGAAAAGAGGAACATTGAAGGTGTATATTGGTTCCGCTCCTGGCGTGGGGAAAACATATACCATGCTGAGAGAGGCCAATCAATTAAAGAAAAATGAAATTGATATTGTGATTGGATTATTGGAGACACATGGTCGTAAAGAAACGGCATCCCAAGTTGACACGTTAGAAACAATACCCCGGAAACAGGTTCCGTATAAGAACGTCGTGTTAGAGGAAATGGATCTGGATAGAATCATCATCCGTAATCCTGAAGTTGTGCTGGTAGATGAATTGGCTCATACAAATGTGCCAGGAAGTAAAAACCAAAAACGTTATCAAGACGTTTTGAACATATTGGAGTCTGGGATATCCGTTATATCTACCATGAATATTCAACATGTAGAAAGCTTGAATGATAGTGTAGAGCAAATTACAGGGGTTCGCGTACGTGAAACGGTTCCAGATAGGATTCTGCAATTGGCCGATGAGCTTGAATTAATTGATGTCTCCCCTAAGGCGCTTAGGCAGCGAATGGAAGAAGGGAATATTTATGCCATGGATAAGGTGGAGCAGTCCTTGAACAATTTTTTTAAGACTCGAAATCTTATCGCCTTGAGAGAACTTGCACTCCGTGAATTAGCAGATGATGTAGACGATAGGTTAGAATCATTCAAGCGAAAAGAAGGGGTAAGGGGACCTTGGAGAAAAGCAGAAGTAATTTTTGTTTGTGTAAACCTTAAACCTGATTCTGAGCGTTTGATTAGGAGGGGTTTCCGGATAGCCTATCGACTTAAAGCAACGTGGTATGTAGTGTTTGTGCAGGATCAACGAACACTACCTCATGACAAGCAAATAGTATTGGATAAAATAAAGAACCTTACGAAACGATTAGGTGGTACTTTCGAAATGTATTCAACAACCAACAGGCGAATGGTGGTAAGTGAAGTCACTAAACAATTACAAGATAAAAAAGCTACACAAGTCATCATTGGACATTCAGCAAAAGAAAGGTGGAAAGAAATCATCGAAGGTTCGATTGTTGCACAACTTTTAAGAGAAGCGAGACACCTCGATGTTTTAATTGTGGCGGATTGAATGGAGGTTAATGAGTGAGGGTATATTCATTTTGATTTAATAATAAATATCACAAGACCGAAGTAAAGAGAAACCCCAAACAAAGCAGGTTTCTCTTATTCTAATTAAATGGACCAATAGAAAATTGATTTTTATTTTCTTTTGCTTTTTCGTTTATTATGTCGCATAAAACCCATAACCTCTAGTCGTTTTTTGCTTTTAAAGCCTGCTTCCACCAGAGGCATCAATAACTTGCCCTGTAATCCATCGTGCTTCCTCGGATGCTACAAATGCAACGACATCCGCCACATCTTCAGTGGTCCCGACTCTAGAGAATGCAGAAAATGCCGCCGCTCCGGCACGTCCTTCTGGGGTGGCGAGCATCTCCACGTTCATATCAGTCGCCGTAATTCCCGGGGCCACTGTATTCACAGTAATGCCTTTGGATGCAAAATGGGGAGCTAAGGCCAAAGTAAGTGTGTCTATGGCTCCCTTGGAAGCGGAATAAATGGTATGCATGGGACCAGCCACACGAGTAAAGCCAGAAGAAATGTTAATGATTCGTCCACCGTTCCGAATAAATGGGCTAGCTGCTTGAGTAATGAAGTACGGAGCTTTAAGGTTAACATTCATGATATCTTCAAACGTTTCAATCGATGTTTCTTCAAATGGAATGGCCGGTGAGATACCTGCGTTATTGATTAAGATATCTAAGTGTACAGTCCCCAACTCCGAGCGAGTAGCATCTTCAAATGCGGTCCAAAGCTTTTTTATACCGGAAATACCAGTGGTTAAATCTCCTTGCAGAGCCACATCTTTTGAACCCAAGGACTTGACATCATCCACAACTTTTAAAGCAGCATCCTTATTATTGGCGTAATGAACACCTATAAATGCCGCTCCGCCAACAGCTAATTTTTTGGTTATTTCAGCCCCTATCCCACGACTTGCCCCTGTAACCAATGCCACTTTACCATTGAATTTTCCTTTATTCGTCGACATATCATCTACTCCTTTAAAGATAAATTGAATGCATAATCAATATTAAAAGATTATAATCATTCTGAATAGTACGATATTTGTGTGTCGTTACGATCAAAGGGGATATTAAGAAAGGCGGACAACAGTTAAATGCAGGCTTGTTTTTTAGCATGACGAATAGAGGTAATATGAACTTAGAGTAAAGGAAGAGGTGGAGTTCCATGATTGAATTAACAAGTGCTGACTTAACTTGCCCGTTCACTACAGCTCAGAAAGTATTGTCGGGTAAATGGTCCCTCGTAATTATCTTTCATCTAAAGAACGGACCCATACGATTCAACGAACTCTTAAGGAAATTTGACGGCCTAACGCACTCGTCACTGACTAAACAACTGAGGCAGCTGGAAAACTTTCAACTTATTCACCGTGAGGTCTATCATCAAGTTCCGCCAAAAGTGGAATACTCCCTAACCGAATTGAGGGAAAAGCTCTTCCCAACGATTAATGAGCTCACGGAATGGGGAAGCAAGTATATCGATAATTGCAAGAGTGTTGAAAGATAACCGAAACCAGGCCACATTACGTTTGTAGTCGGTCGTTCATGACTTATTCGAATGCATTGGGTGGATTAAATGGAAGCATGGGCGGCATGATGTCACAAACCCAATAAAACCCCTTGATAATAAGGGGTTAGAAGGTTTATATGAATGATATACAAAACTAAGTCGGACATAACCTGAACCGCCGTATACCGAACGGTACGGACGGTGGTGTGAGAGGTCGGAGGCTAGGCGCCTCCTCCTACTCGATTATTCAACTAATGTCCCTGTTTGAATAAGTACATTCACAAACACCTTTAGCTCCAAAAAAACTAGAGCATCGTATCCGTTAATAAACAGAAACAGAAACTGAATAAACTAATATCTATTTGAATTATTTTTTAGAATAAGAGGAAAGACCCCGTCCGATAAGGTTTGCGGAAACAGGCTTTCTTCCCAATTCTCTTGCCCAAATTGATAGTTGTCCTATATGATGAATTTCGTGAACAATGCTATGTCTCATAACTTCGCCCCAAGTATCCGTTACAATTTTTCCATCTGGCAGGGTATCGTAAAATGATTTATTTTCCATACTTACATCCCAGTTATTCACAAATTTTTCCACTTCTAAATGAAATTCTGCGTCCAATTTTCGAACCTTATTCAAGCTTTTATAATTATGGAAACTCTCCTGAAAATCAGTTTTCCCCTGTAAGAGACGTATCCAGCTCCACTCGACATCAATAATATGGAAAAGTGTATGTAATATACTTCCCATTCCACCTGTTCGGTTTTGCAAAAGCTCATCTTCACTTAACTCTTCACACCAACGATACCAGTCTTCTCTTACCATCCAGTTATATCTGAAAAGTGTTTTCAATAAAAACCCTCCACAATAAGAAAATAATAAACTGATTTCACAAGCCCTCAATGGCTTCAGGGTGTTTTTGCTTTGATAAGTTCGTCACGGAATAATTTCAAAAATAGTACCTTGGTTAAAATCATTCACTTTCATCGAACCATAAACCCCTAAATATAGTGTAGTTTGATCAAGATTTGTTCCCAAGCTCACATAATAAGCTGATTGGGAACCAAAATTATAATCGGTTTGAATCACGTTATAATCATTTAGTTTACAATCTTCCCTTATACTAGTGTAAGCTAAAACCCCTCTAGACGGAGATTGACTTTCTTCCTTCTGGGCAAGATCAGTAAACACAACATTTCCTGCTAAGGCGGGGATTTTATCCCCCATATAGGGTTGCACTCCTGTCAGTGCAGTTCCTCCAAATTTATCGGGTCGGGGATCTTTATGAAAATAACTAGTCACAGGTTCAAGACGATTTCCTGAAACTTTTAGTGCCTCATCATAATAAGCAATTGTTTTCTCTTCCAAAGTTGGATTCGCAGAGCAACCCTTTACAATTGGAGTAGGGAGGATACCTTCCCACGCTCGCCAGCCAAAGTTAATCAATCCTTCTTGACCCGCTTCAGATTTCATGAGGAAAGCTCGAGCAAGATGGGTAACCGGTATTGGTTTATACGGACCGAATGAAAAAATGGACTCTACCACATCCTGTCCGACATTTCCCACATATTTGATGTACTGATTATTAAATCTTTGAAATGAAATGCCAGGTATATTACGTACGCCTTTAACAATCATCGTAAGTGTTTCCTGAATAGGTAGGGGAAGTTCATTGAACCGTGTGACGATGGGGGGATTTCGGATGAATGTATTCTTACCTACATCAATTTCAATTATTTTACCGGCGATTTCCATGTCGTTCTGGCTTAAATTGAATGGATCAAACCCTGACCCACCATCCCCTGTGGTTAAAACGAGTTTTCCTGTTTCAGGTGAAAAGTTTAAGCTATTTACACCATTATGATTAGAAAATGGTCTTCTTATGTTTAGTAATGTCCGTCGTTGTTGAGGTTCACCATTCGAAGGTAAAACCCATTCTTCCAAAGTATCAATATGGTCATATTGAGTTTCTCTATCGTCCCACTTTAGGTTTAACGTCCTTAAATCGCACGGGTTAGGTGAAAAAGGATCAGGAAGAGCACCAGGGCCCTGTGCTCCAGCTACTGAATAATGAAGGTAAAACAGACCGTTATCATAAAATTGGGGATGAAAAGCTAGTCCTAGCAAACCGCGTTCATCATATCCACCTCTAGAAGCACCTAGTTTTACGATACGCAGGCGAATATCAATAAACGTCCGTATAACTCCGTCTCTTATATAAAAAATTTCCCCTACTTGGGTTGCGATGAATATTGTTTCTTTTGAGTCACCCGGGAGTATCGCTGTTTTCAAAACAGTCGGTAAATTTATCTTACTTACAATGGGCCGTAAACCAACCTTCACTCTTTTCAATAAATTTACACTCCTTCTTCGTTTTTCTTTTATAAAGATATGATTAGAACTGTTTTATTAATACCAAATAATGAAGGAGCGAACTAGGAGTTGACCATCTTTTCGTAGCCAGCTAGAAAAAGAGGTTGTCATAATGTACTATGCCTTCATAAATCAGTTATCTATCGTTAAGTTGGATAGATAACCAGTGATTTTTAGATAAAACAGTGAATAATATAAGGTTAGGTTACTATTTGATGGAGGTGGGATTTCTGAAGAGGGTAAAAAGTATAGCCGTACAGTATTGGCAGCATCCTTTTTTTGAAATCAAACGTGACCTTACGGAATGGTTACCTACCACTAAACTAATACTCACCGCGATATTAAGTTCGTTTGCAGCCATATTTCAATCAGCAGGGGGATATATGCCCGGCATTGGTTTTGTCGTAAGTGCGATGACGACAGTACCTATATGTTTAGCAACGATTGTATCGGTCAGATACGGATTTCTTTCTTATTCTGTGACAATCCTTCTGGTATTGTTTATCCAGCCTAGCGAACTACTTATTTTTTCCTTCACAACGGGTATTCTAGGATGGGTACTTGGTGTTTCCTTCTATAAGTCGAAAACAAGGCTTATGGTTGTTTTCTTGTCGGGAGTTACCTTATTTATGGGAATCATAGCGATTCTTTTCATTTTCCGCTTTCCTGTGTTAGGCCCAGGCTTTGGTACGTCTTTTCATTTTCCATCCTTATTTCTCATAGCGGTTTTCAGTATTCTGTATGCATGGATAGCAGCAGAAGCTTGTTCGTTTGTTCTGAAGAGATTGGCTCAAACCCTGCCTGATAGAGTGATCAAGCCGGTGAATGATGTTCAGGACAGGAAAATCAAGAAAAAATGTAAAAGTGAAAAAATAGAGCCGTAGCGAAGCTGCTTGGGCTCTATTTCCTGTGAAACTTAAGAAAAATGGTTTGGCTATCGAGAATAGACTCCTGGAGTACTTCATTTAACGAAGCAACAGATCCACCTACAAGTAAAGTGAGAAAGTAGATCACCAGGCGTTCGAGAGAAACAGAGCGTTCTAACAAGAGGAAACAGGGTTCCTTTATTAAAGGGACCCAGTTCGAAGAAGTAATCGTATTTGTTAGATGAAAGGTTTCTTATCATTATTCGAAATCATTGTACGTATATCCAGGGAATTTGACCACTTCCCATTTCTTTTTCCTTAATGCGTCCAACACTTCAGATCCCACATTTAAATTACTTTCCACAATTTCTTTAGGAACCAATGCCATCCACTGTGTTAATGAAATATCGGCATATTTGGGGCTTTTGAATACTTCTAGGTACGTAAGCGTCTCGCTGCCTGTATTTTGGATATAATGTCCAAAGCAGAACGGCATGTACCCAACATCTCCTGCTCTTACATCAAACGTACGAGCTGTTCCATCAGCTGCATAACCGGTCATCCGTCCTTGGCCAGTCAGGAAGTATTGCCATTCATCATTATTCGGATGCCAGTGTAATTCCCTCATGGCACCCGGCAAGACTTCGACAAGAGCTACAGATATATTTTCCGACACGGGGAAATTGGTGGAATCCGCAACACGGACTGATCCCCCTGGAGATGTAACAGGTTCTTGACCAAGGAGGCTATGCGTAAAATTCCGGGTACCGAAAGGATCTGGAATCGCTACTTGATCGATTGGACCGGGAACTTCCCCTTGATAAATGTACTTTTCCTGCTTCGGGATATCTTTAAATGCACTTTCCGGTACACCAAAATTAGCAGATAGAACTTCTTTAGGGGTATGGGCGAACCAATCTGAGATTGCGAAGGTGTCTAAATCCGAGAAAGCCCCGTTATCAAACACCAATAAAAACTCACACCCTTCCTCCAAACCTTGAATCGAGTGGGGGATGCCAGGTGGGAAATACCATAGGTCGCCAACACCAACGTCTGCAATGAAGTTTTTCCCATTCTGGTCTACAGCGGTTATCCTCGCTCTGCCTGCAAGCATAAAACTCCATTCGACTTCTTTATGCCAATGCAGTTCCCTTACGCCACCTGGCGTTAAACGCATATTAACTCCTGCAAGTGTCGTGGCGACCGGCAATTCACGTATTGTAATCTGTCTTGACCATCCACCATGCTTTAAAACCATATTCGTGTCGGAGAAGGAAAACCGTAAATTCGGAACAGTTCCCTCATCCGTCACTGGGGGCACAAGCATATCCGGATTTTCCAATGCTCGTAAAATATCACGTGGTCCGAGATCTGTTGCACCAGCACCGTCAGCTCGAATCGGTTCAGGTATTCTATCCGCATACACTGTAAAATCAATCGGCTTCGTCAATGATTTACCTCCTTAATCCATCCCGTTTAATTGAAATTAAACAGTACTACATGATATATATTACTCACATTACTTTTCAATGCCAGTAAGAACAGGTTGCATTTGGAAGTTAATACTTATATGACGTTTCCTCCCTTTATATTTCGTTTGATTCTTATTGTGTTGGCCATTTTTGTTTTAACGAACTTATAAAAGTTTGAACGTTTTTCTTATCTTTCATAATAGGAGAGTAAACATAGGAAAGCGTACGTGGAAACGTCTCATTTTTCACCTGTAAGATAGAAAGGGTATGATGCTGTACATCTCTTTCTATGACACTACGGGACAGGAGAGAGAGGCCCATTCCATTTTTTATAAGTGTTTCTTTAATTCCTTGGTTACTACTGATGGTCAGGAGCGACTTGACTTTCAGCCCGTTTGAACGGATAAGGTGGTTAAGGTATTCACGGGTACCCGATCCTACTTCTCGAGTGACCCATGCCTGATTTTGCAGGTCGGATATCGTTAGATCTTTTTTATTAGCTAGTTCATGTTTGTTGGAGGAAACGATAAATAATTCATCTTGCATGAAGGAGTGCACGGAAAGCTCCTTTTCATTGGTCTGGCCTTCAATCAAGCCTATATCCACTTTGTATAACTGGACGGATTGAACGATTTCTTCCGTATTTCCTATCATGACTTGAAGCTCGAGTTCGGGATAGTCATTTTGCAGATCGATGAGTAAAGAGGGGAGTATATACTCGCCAATTGTAAAACTAGCACCAATCTTTAATTCTCCTTTTATCGTGTTGTGACGCTCCTCGATGTCTCGTCTCGTTTGTTCGTAAATCGTGATCATCTGCTTTGCCCGCTCGTATAAAATTTCTCCGGTTGGGGTGATTTTTATATATTTTGGCGATCGCAGAAGCAATTTTGTCTGAAACTCTTGTTCCAGTTTTTTTATATGTAAACTAACATTGGGCTGTGACATTAGAAGTCTATCGGCAGTTTTTGTGAAATTTTTGACTTCGACAAGGGTTACAAACGTTTTTAATGCATCGTAATACAAATATATCCCACCTAATCATTAGTATTCCTAATAGTTTAAATAACATATATATATTTTACTAATGATTTTACATCTGGTAAAGTTTAACTAGAAATATATAGAATTGAAAAAATGTCGTTTCATTATTGTTATGCTTGTATACTAGAATAAAAGGTTATGCGACTATAACAATAATTATTTGAATATTCGTTATACATAAAATGATAGTTATTATTCTTTTGCGAGGTGGAAATCGTTGCAACTTCAGGTAATGAACAGTCCGTTTAACCAAGAACAAGTAGAACTTCTTAATCGTCTTTTGCCAACTTTGACAGAAACGCAAAAAGTTTGGCTGAACGGTTATTTGTCTGCGACGCAGTCTTTTTCTGCGATAACAGAGGCACCATCACAAGAACTTCTTGTTAGAAAGACAATATCAAAAGAAGTGACCATTCTCTACGGGTCCCAGACAGGCAATGCCCAAAGGATTGCGGAGAACGCGGCTAAGAAGTTAGAGGAAAAAGGCTTTCAAGTAGCCGTTTCCTCCATGAGTGATTTCAAGCCGAATCAGTTGAAGAAAGTCAAAAACCTTCTTATTGCAGTTAGTACACATGGTGAAGGTGACCCGCCGGATAATGCTTTGACGTTTCATGAATTTGTGAATGGAAGACGTGCACCGAAACTGGATGATCTCCATTTTTCCGTGTTGTCGCTTGGTGATAGCTCGTATGAGTTTTTCTGCCAAACGGGCAAGGACTTCGATGAGCGTTTGGAAGAGCTTGGTGGCAAAAGGCTTTATCCACGCGTTGATTGCGATTTGGATTATGATGAACCTGCAACGGAGTGGCTAGAAGGTGTTATTGCGAGCTTAAGTGAGGCCGGGGAAGCGGCTATTGTTGCTCCTGCTGAGCAATCAGTTGCTGGTGAATCCGTATATTCGAGAAAAAATCCATTCAAAGCCGAAGTTCTGGAAAACTTGAATTTGAATGGCCGAGGTTCAAATAAGGAAACATGTCATCTGGAGTTGTCGCTAGAAGGCTCTGGACTCACATTTGAGCCTGGTGATAGTCTTGGTGTATATCCAGAAAATGACCCTGCTCTTGTAGACCTTATACTTGAGGAGATCGAGTGGGAGCCTGAAGAAAAGGTGACCGTAAACAAACAGGGAGATGTTCTTTCGCTTAAAGAAGCACTCAGCTCCCATTTGGAGATAACTGTTTTGACTAAATCGCTTCTTGAACAGGCGGCACAGCTTTCAAGCAATGAAAACTTACGGGAGCTAGTGTCACAAGGAAAAGAAGAAAAACTAAAAGCCTACCGTCAAGGAAGAGATTTACTTGATTTAATCCGTGACTTTGGTCAATGGGGGGAATCGGCACAGGAGTTCGTCTCCACTCTTCGGAAAATGCCGGCCCGTCTTTATTCGATTGCGAGCTCTTTATCCGCGAATCCAGATGAAGTCCATTTAACAATCGGAACAGTGCGGTACAATACGTATGGACGTGAACGAAATGGAGTTTGTTCTATATTATGTGCGGAACGGTTACAACCAGGTGACACCTTGCCAATCTACATTCAATCTAACCAAAATTTCAAGCTGCCGAGTAATCCAGACACCCCAATCATTATGGTAGGACCAGGTACAGGTGTTGCTCCATTCCGTTCGTTTATGCAAGAACGTGAGGAAGCGGGAATACAAGGTAAATCGTGGATGTTTTTCGGGGATCAGCATTTCGTGACGGATTTCCTTTATCAGACCGAATGGCAAAAGTGGCTGAAATCAGGTGTGTTATCTAAGATGGATGTTGCGTTTTCGCGTGACACCGACGAAAAAGTATATGTACAGAACCGCATGCTTGAACATAGTGGCGAGCTATTCAATTGGTTGCAAGAGGGTGCTGCTGTTTATATTTGCGGTGATGAGAAAAATATGGCACATGATGTCCATGAAACCCTTATAGGAATTATCCAAAAAGAAGGCAGCATGAGCCATGAGGAAGCGGTAAGCTATCTTAGCAACATGCAAAAAGAAAAACGCTATCAGCGAGATGTATACTGATTTCGGATGGAAAGGAGATAAAATAATGGTGGATCCTTTATTAAAATCAATACTAAAAGCACCAGACGGCCCGCCTAGTGACGTCGAGGAGATAAAAGAAAGAAGTAATTACTTGCGTGGAACGCTCATGGAAGTGATGCAAGACCGAATAAGTGCCGGTATTCCCGATGATGATAATCGTTTGATGAAGCATCACGGCAGTTACTTGCAGGATGATCGGGATCTTCGAAATGAACGACAAAAACAAAAGCTTGAACCAGCTTATCAATTCATGCTCCGTGTACGCATGCCTGGAGGTGTGGCCCAGCCAGCTCAGTGGCTTGTCATGGATGAACTTGCCCAAAAATATGGAAACGGCACGTTAAAGCTGACAACACGTGAAACGTTTCAAATGCATGGCATTTTAAAATGGAATATGAAAAAGACGATACAGGATATTCATGCGTCCATGCTTGATACGATTGCAGCATGCGGTGATGTGAACCGAAACGTCATGTGCAACTCAAATCCCTATCAATCAGAGATACATACGGAAGTATATGAATGGTCAAAAAGGTTGAGTGACTACCTATTGCCTCGAACAAGAGCCTATCATGAAATTTGGCTTGATGAAGAGAAAGTGGTCGGAACACCGGAAGTAGAAGAAGTGGAACCGATGTACGGACCGCTTTATTTACCACGGAAGTTCAAAATTGGAATCGCTGTTCCGCCATCGAATGACATCGATGTATATTCACAAGATTTAGGCTTCATAGCAATCGTTGAAGATGCTAAACTTGTCGGATTCAATGTAGCGATAGGCGGGGGCATGGGCATGACCCATGGCGACACTGCGACATACCCTCAGCTTGCCAAGGTAATCGGCTTTTGTACACCAGACCAAATTTTGGATGTGGCGGAAAAGGTCATTACGATTCAACGGGATTATGGAAATCGTTCCGTCCGAAAAAATGCCCGATTCAAGTATACGGTTGATCGACTTGGCTTGGAAAATGTAAAAGCCGAACTGGAAAACCGTCTTGGCTGGAACTTGGCTGAAGCGAAGAAATACCATTTCGATCATAATGGGGACCGCTATGGCTGGGTGAAAGGCGTGCAAGGTAAGTGGCATTATACCCTGTTTGTCCAAAGTGGCCGTATTGCCGATTTTGATGATTACAAGCTGATGACCGGCTTGCGTGAAATTGCGAAAGTCCATACAGGGGATATCCGGTTAACAGCCAATCAAAATCTGATCATTGCCAATGTCTCCAGTCAAAAAAAGAAAATAATTAATGAACTGATGGAACAATACGGTTTGACGGATGGCAAGCATTATTCAGCACTCCGTCGTAGCTCACTTGCATGCGTAGCTCTTCCTACATGCGGATTGGCGATGGCGGAAGCTGAGCGTTATTTACCGGATTTACTTGAAAAAATCGAGAGCATTGTTGATGAAAATGGTCTACGGGATAAAGAAATCACCATCCGTATGACGGGCTGCCCTAACAGTTGTGCCCGTCCAGCCCTCGCAGAAATTGGTTTTATCGGGAAAGCCCCCGGTAAATACAATATGTATCTCGGAGCGGCTTTTGATGGCAGCCGACTCAGTAAAATGTACCGCGAAAATATTGGCGAAGAAGAAATATTAAGCGAATTGCGTGTCCTGCTTTCACGTTACGCAAAAGAACGGCAAGAAGGCGAACACTTTGGAAACTTCGTCGTCCGCACTGGTGTCATTAAAGCAACAACAGACGGTATGAATTTTCATGCATAACCAAATAGTATTTGAGACAGGACTTGTGCCTGTCTCTTTTTTTGTGATTTTTGTTAAAAAATCCAAGAGAAACTGATAGTTGAGGGATGAGGTTTGAAGCAGGTTCTCAATAATCCCAGAAGGAGAATCAAGAACAACAAAAAAGAAAAGTATGAACGGGCATAAAAGAAAAGAATGCAGGAGAAATTGGAACGAATCAAAGAATATCCTGATGTAACGAAGCCCCCCAAAAGGATTTCATTGCAAGGCGAATCATGAGATATTTCAGTAAATAAAAAGTATGCCAGCCAAATAGAAATGCAGCATGAGGAGGGCACCCTCTTACAGGATATTGGTACAAGCAAGCATATAAAAAAAGCTAGGGGAATAAGCGATGAGTAAATGCAGTAACGCTATCTTATAGATGAAAAAGCTATCTTTTAATCGGATTCACTAATTTCATCGGAAAGATGTTTCATAAAATGGTTATCGATTATTTAAGAGTAGATTTTTTTTAAGATACTCAAGATTTATTGGAAACGGAGTATCTATTTAGGTTATTTTCGTTCAAAAACGATACAAGAAAAGTGACTGGCTTGCCACTGTAAACACAGATGGCACCCCTTCTGAGCAAAAAATCACCCGTCTTTAGATTGGTTTTTCAAGACAATAATCAAATCTTTGTTTACTAAAAGAGTTTCAAGGACGCTCATATGATTTACTTATCACCATACGACTTTGTTCTCGCTCGTTACGCTGTACTGGCGTGGGAAAATTACGGTCACACCGAAACACACTCGGTGGTTTTTTATGACTTTTAAACGAAATACTCAATTGGGCTGTCGCATTGCAGCAGTTAACTGAGCTTCTTCAAGAGAACGAATAAAAAAATACAGAAATTATTTCAATGGCTTGTAGGTTTACCTAGCTATATCAGGGCCTACCTGCCAAATTTGGTGTGCGAAAACTTAAGTTAATAATTTAGTTTTAATTAAAAAAATAAATATTCAAGAAAGAAGTTGACAATTAATGGAAAAATATGTTTAATTTAATTAAGGTATAAATGTATACAATTATACTAAATACAGAGAGGAGGGGGTTACAATGGATCTTTCCTCATTGGAAAGTAAAAGGTATTCAGCAAAAGATTTTGTCTATATGGAATTGAAGAAACTTATAATTTCTGGACAGTTAGAGCCTTCTCAACAAATCAATGAAAAAGCCTTAGCGGAACAACTTGAGATTAGTCGTACACCTATTCGCGAAGCTTTACATCGAATTGAGCTCGAAGAATTAATCGTACGCCTCCCAAATGGTCGTATTAAAGTAGCTCCTGTTTCAGTCCAAGAAGCAAAAGAAATCTTTACAGTTCGTAGTTTATTAGAGGGTCAAGTCGCAAAAGAAGCTGCAATAAAGATTTCCGAAAGGGAATTATCTGAACTGAAATTGTTCACGGATTTATTAGTTCAAGCTGCTGAGCAATCTGACAGTGATAAAGTAATTTTATATGGGGATAAAGTACACCACTTGTTGTACGATATTAGCGGAAATCGAACAGTTGTAAAAATCTTAAATAATATGAATGATCATATTATGCGCTACCGTGGACTAGGTCCTAAGACAAATAAATATCGTAGTTCTGCTGCTGCGAAAGAACATCTAGCGCTTTACAAAATTATTGAGCTAAAAGATGGCGAACAAGCTGAATTATTAATGAGAGAACATATCGAAAATAGTTTAGATGCAGCAATTCAATCAATAAAAGTTCATCTAATCAAATAGATAAAGCTTAAAAAGGAGGTTCTATATTGGATAAAAAATTACGTTTACGTGAACTCATAAATGCCCCTAACTCATTTATGTTACCTGGTGCATATGATTCAATGTCAGCTTGTTTAATTGAAGAGTTAGGATTTCAAGCAATTTATGCTACAGGTGCAGGTATTTCTAATGCCCAACTCGGTTGGGCTGATGTAGGTCTTACTAGTATGAAAGAAGTGCTAGATATCGTAGCGCGTATGACTGATGTTACTAATATACCAATTATCGCTGATCTTGATACAGGATTCGGTAATGCTATTAACGTAATCCGTTCGGTTCGAGAGTTTGAACGAGCTGGGGTAGCTGGCATACAAATTGAAGATCAAATATCTCCTAAAAAATGTGGTCACTTTAATAATAAAAGTGTTATTTCTAAGGAAGAAATGATTTATAAGATTCATGCTGCAGCAGATGCACGACAAGATGAGAATCTAGTAATTGTCGCAAGAACAGATGTACTAGCTGTTAATGGTATTGAGGATGCTATTGATCGAGCTAAAGCGTATAAAGAAGCTGGGGCGGATGTTTTATTTATTGAGGCTCCTACTTCAATCGAACAAATGAAAACGATTACAAGCTCATTGAAACATATCCCGCAACTTATAAATCTAGTTGAAGGAGCTAAAACCCCACTCATTACGCTAGATGAAGCTCATGAGTTAGGATATCAAATTGTACTTTGTGCTAATACCGTTTTACGCGCATCAATACAAGGAATTAAAAACGCTTTAAATATTCTGAATTTTGAATGTTCTCAAAAAAATCTAGGCGAAGCTATCTGCTCTTGGGAGGATCGTCAAAAACTATTTAAACTAAATCAAATTAATATTTGGGAAGAAAAATACTTATCTATCGATCCTAAGGAGGAAATAAAAAATGTCTGAATTACAATTAGCTGTTGAATCTAAAAATATTAGCATTGAACTTGCAACAAAAATGTTAGAAGTCGCCAAACAAAAAGGAATGGAACTAGGTATCAACTTTAGCATCGCAATTGTAGATAAGCCAGGTAATTTAAAAGCATTTGCAGCAATGGATGGTGCACCTGTATTAAGTTTAGAAATTGCCCAAAACAAAGCCTTTTCTGCCGCTACCTATAATCGCGCTACACATGAATGGTACGATAGATTAAAAGATGATCCACCTTTACTGCATGGTATTGTACACACAGAGCGTCTTGTGATTTTTGGAGGTGGATATCCAATTAAATTAGGCGAGGAATTAATTGGAGGAATCGGTGTTAGCGGCGGACATTATTCACATGACATGCAAGTATGCAAAGCTGCTTTAGCGATTATTGAAGAACTTACTTTAAGCAAAGAATAGGGGGATAAAATATGACATCAAATCTCGACTATGACATTGTTGTAATTGGTTGTGGAGTTGCAGGAACTTCTGCCGCTTTAGCTGCAGCAGAACAAGCTGAAGTTTTAAATAAGAAACTTAAAATTGCTATTTTAGAGCGCTCTGATTTTGACCATCGTGGAGGAAATTCGCGTTGGACTGCATCATATATGAGAATGAAAAACTTGAATGAAGTAGCAGACAATTTTGTGGAAGATATGCTTGCTTTTTCCGATAATTTTTCAGATCTTCGTTATGTGGAAACACTTGCTCAAGAAGCAGGACCAACACTTCAATGGTTAAATCAACATGGGGTCGAATTTGATTATTTACCGACCATGTTTTTAACTTCAAATAAACCGAGGCTACTACCCGTTGGAGGCGGCCGTGCCATCATCGATACGTTAGCTAGAAAAGCTGGGATCCAAGGGGTTGATATCATTTATGAAGCAACAGCATGGAATATTTCATTAAATGAAGATGGTGCAGTAAGTCGGTTGAATATCCGAGTTAAAGGTGGAAACTCACTTGAGTTAAAAGTGGGGTCGGTTGTTTTAGCTGCTGGTGGTTTCCAAGGGAATCAACGTATGATGGCTCAATATATCGGTAGAGATGCTCACAAAATTCCTGCTGTGTGTAAAGGTGGATATTTCAATAGCGGTGAGGCTATTGAAATGGCACTTTCAATCGGAGCAAAAAGCGCGGGACAGTTTGATTCTTTCCATGCTGAACCGGTAGATCCTCGAAGTAAACGAGAAGAAGCTGCTGTAATGCTCTTCCCCTACGCTATTTTAGTAGATCAAAATGGTAAGCGCTTCCTTGACGAAGGGAAAACAACTATTGATGAATATTACGAAGAAGTCGCTAGAAAGATTTTCTATGATTTACCTGGACATGTTGCCTATATGATTAGTGATCAAACTATGTATGATATTCCAAATTATGAACAAGCTCTAGAAACAGATAAACCTGCAATTGTAGCTAATACTTTAAGTGAATTAGCTGAATTACTTAATATTTCTGCTGAAAATCTAGAGGAAACAGTTCAAGAATTTAATATGGCTGTACAAGACGGGATTTTTGATCCTCTTCAGAAAGATGGCAAGAAGGCGATTGGTATTACACCTGAAAAATCAAATTGGGCTATACCAATTACAACGGGACCCTTTATTGCGTATCCTATTGCTTGCTCAAATGTATTTACTAATGGCGGTCTTGCGACAAATACTGATGGTGCTGTCTATTCAAACGATGATGAGTCAATTCCTGGATTGTATGCTGCCGGCGAAACAGCAGGTCTTTACTATGGAAAATATCCTGGTGGAACATCTGTATTACGTGGGTTAGTTTATGGAAAACGTGCAGGTACTCATGCTTCATCTTATGTGATAGATACTTTAGGTGTAAAAGTATAAGGGGGAAGATAGAATGTCAACTTTAACAGGAAAAGTTGCCGTTGTAACTGGCGGTGGTCGAGGTATTGGTAAAGAAACAAGTATTCTATTAGCGCAATTGGGAGCCACACTAGCTGTTTTATCAAATGATCAAGAAGAGATTAACAATACAGTTACCCAAATAATTTCTAATGGAGGCAATGCTAAGGCCTATTTTTGTGACTTAACCTCACGAGATACCATCGAACAAACGTTTAAACAAATTGAGACTGATCTGGGGCATGTTGATATTCTAATTAATAATGCTGGATCTATGGTTATCAAACCTTTCTTAGAAACTAGCATTGAAGAATGGGATAGCATACAAGATTTAAATGTTAGAGGTATGTATTTAGCGACTCGTGCAGTAGTTCCAAACATGATTAAACAACTTGAAGGTATTATTATAAACATTTCCTCTATATGGGGATTAAAAGGCGGACCGGATCGTAGTGCCTACATTACAGCAAAACATGCGGTTATCGGTTTCACCAAGGCATTAGGAGAAGAGTTCAAGCCCTTTAACATCCGTGTAAATGCCGTATGCCCTGGACCCGTAGCTACAAAAATGATGGAAGACTTAGCGCCTACTGTTAATAAAGATAATTGGTTACACCCTATTGATATTGCTGAAATCATTGTTGATTTATGCCTTGAAAAAACCAAAGCTGTTACAGCAACAGCTATTGAAGCGTTTGGAATTGGAAGACCAGTAAATACATGAGAAAACTTTACGCTCTTTAGTCGAACTGCTAAAGAGTGTATACACTTTCTAATAATCAATCAGGGGGGACTTGTTTATGACGAGTAACGTTCAACCACATAATGAAAAAATGGATAAAGGAAAATATAAAATTTTTTTTGGTGCTTATATTGGCTGGGTTTTTGATTATTATGAAGTGTTTGTGTTAAGTTTCCTTGTAATTCCTATGGCAACTGCTTTACAGCTAACTACTGGACAAATAGCGTCAGTTTTTTCAGTTCAACTTGCTTTCCTAGCGATTGGTGGTGTTTTTTTTGGTTATTTAGGAGATCGAGTAGGGCGTAAGAAGATTTTAATCGCAACATTAGTTATTTTCTGTATAGCCACGTTAATGCGTGGATTTACATTCAATTATGAGTGGCTAATTGTTTGGACTGCTATCGCTGGGTTTGGTTTAGGAGGTGAATACGGTGCAGCTCAGGCACTCGTAAGCGAATCAGTTCCTTCTAAACAACGTGGATTTTGGAGTAGTATGCTATATGGTGGCGCCTATTTGGGGATTTTCTTGGGAGCAACTATGGGTGGATTTGTACTCCCCTTAATCGGATGGCGTTGGACATTCATTATCTCTGCTCTTCCAGTTTTATTTGCTCTTTGGCTCAGAAAAGATGTAGAAGAATCAAAAGTTTGGGAGGAAGAAGTGAAAAATAAACAAAAAGCTAGTGAAAAAGTCGATTGGCGTAAAAAGTACGGTTTAAGACGCTTCTGGAAACCATTCACAATTGCTTTAATTGCTGCAGTATTACAATATTTCGCTTACTATGGAATTACAAATTTTCTTCCAACGTATTTAGTAAAATACGAAGGATTTGAAATGGGTGCGGCGGGATGGTGGCTATTCTTTACTGCATTCGCAGGTCTAGTTGGATCATTTATTGCCGGTTATACAGCGGACAAATGGGGAAGAAAAATAACTTTAAGTTACCTTGGCCTTGTTGCAGCTCTTGGTGGTATCGCCCTTTACTTTACATGGTCTAGTTTAATTAACTCACTATGGATTTTAGTTCCTATTTTCTTTTTATACTTTGGTTCAAATGGAGCATCTGTATTTGGGTCATTATTTAGCGAAATCTTCCCTACAGATGTTCGGGCTACAGGTATTTCATGGGCTTTACAAATTGGACGCGGACTTTCAGCGATACCCCCCTTAATCACAGTAGCTATATTCCCTGTGTATGGGTATGAACCAATTATCTTAGGCGGGGCCGGTTTATTCTTCCTATTAGCTATTTGGGCTTGGGTATTCCCAGAAACCAAAAATCGTCGTTTGGATTATCTAGATGACGAAACACAAAAAGTGGAAGAATCCAGTGGAAATCCGGAACTTCAAAATAGGACATCATTAACTTAATTTATTAAAATTGTCATAAATCTTTTCTGGATGAGTAAGTTTAGGTGATAATTTTCACTTACTAAGTGCTATTTTGCACATGCGACTTTAAAACCCAGCTACCTTCACAGGAGATTAGCTGGGTTTCTTCAATATGCAGAAGGAAACGCTATGAAGTTGGTTTACGCTGATCAGAATGAAACGTTAGGCTTATTTCCATATACAACCCCCGAATGCACAGACAGAAAAGTCTTCGATTCGGGGCTTACGCTATCTTTAGGTTAGGATATTTTTAAAGAATAGCAGAGACATTCATATAGCAGTTACTTATAAATGGATATGTCGTTTGTCTAGACTCATATTGGTACAAATTCAGATTGCTGACTGTTTCTTGGCAGGCCGATGTCAGCCATGGTAAGTAACCCTGGTTTTCGAATCGCATCAATTTGTTTAGCTGTATTAATAACCATGGAGGCAGTAGCAGTATCACCGAATACTCCATTTGGTATGATTAATCTTTGTGTTTCGTTTCCTTCAATTATAATCTCATCCTCTTGGTTAATTCCTACAGACATGTTCAAGTCCAAGCAGATTTCCTTTCCGGTAGAGGTCAAAGCTCTTGATACTTGGTGTAGCCCACTAACCGCCCCTTTTTTTAGAGACGTAAGTGGAACGGTTATATCTTCGGTGGCAATTGTTGGCTCAATGGTATTATTTATACTGGTAAGTTCCCAATCTAGCCCATATGCAATTAATCTAACAGATTCTTCAAGCCCAACATGCCCGATCTTATCCTGTTCAGCCAGTGCCTCAAATTCTCCTTTTGTCATACCGATTCCAACTTTTCTTTGTAAGGGGAGGCGGCGTTTCGAAACATCCACCTTACGATTGACAAGGACTCTGTTTACCGTTGTGACAACGGTTGAAAAACAGATCGCCATGGTATCCATGATGAAACCTGGATTAATGCCAGTCCCGATGACACTGAGCCCTTTGCTCTTTGCATATATATCTATCTCCTTTGCCAGCTCAGGATAGCGCTGCCACGGGAAAGAAAGCTGTTCACAGGTAGAAACCACTGAGAACCCATGATCTAAAAGTTCCTTGATTTGCGGCCAAACGTGGTTTGCATTGGAACTGGTCGCATGAAGGGCAATTGGATGCTCTACACTGGTTTTTACTTCATGAATACTGGAGACCACATGTACATTCATTTTATTTTCATTTATGATCAGCCCAATATCCTTTCCAACCTTTTGGGGATCAATATCTACAGCACCAATAATCGATTGAGGATTTGTAAGATATGCACTACGCAGAATTTCCATGCCGATAGGACCCAAGCCAAATACGGAAAATTTCGAAATACCACTTACCATTTATTTATCATCCTTTCAAATGTTGTATAACCGAATGCTAACATTGAAGGGAACATAACAAAAATAGTAAATTTTTATATACATATAAACCTTGATTATAAAAGGGACAAGTTGTACTTACTTTAGTTCTTTATCCTTATAACTCACAACGAAGTATTAGATTGGAGGGTATGTATGATTTGATTTATCAAGAAAGGTGTATGTTCGCTACTTTTCCAAACAGCTGATATTGAGCTAGACAGATTCATATTTTCGATGTTTAAGGCCTTTACCTTTTTAGTTCCTAACAAATCAATCATATCTTTGGGCATGAGGGCAACACCTAAATTATTCGAAACTAGGTTTGCAATCGTTAATAGCTCGGATCCTTCACATAATTTTTTTGGAGAAAACCCAGCAATCGAACATGCCTTTTCCAAAAGAAATTGAAGAGAGTGGGCTTGTACTGCATGATAATGAATAAAGGGTTCATTCTTTGCCTCAGTTAAATATATGGATTCTTTTTGAGCTAACCGGTGTTCAAAAGAAACGACTAATTGCAATGGAGATTTGTTGAATTCAATCATATTTAGCCCTTCATTTGTCAGTATATTGGCATGTATGGGTGTTCGGATAAAACCAATTTGATATTTTTGCTGTTTGACTAGCTTGACTGCTCTTGCGGAGGTTGTCTCTTGAAGATCTACTTCTACTTCAGGAAATTCAATACGTATCTTTTTCAATAAATTTGGTATATAAATACTTGCTGCTGATGGTATTGTGGCAATTTTTATTTTTGGTTTGGGGACAATTTTGTTTTCAACGATATTGCTAACTGTTTTTTCGATGTCATCGAAGGAAGGAGCGAGCTTCTTGTAGATATATTCCCCTTCTTCAGTCAATGTGATTTTTCTTGTTGTGCGATTTAGAAGCTTAAAACCTAATTGTTTTTCAAGTGATGAGATTTGTTGGCTTAAGCCAGGTTGGGAGATATGAAGGACCTTGGAGGCTTTGCTGAAACTAAGGTGGTTTGAAACCTCAATAAAATAACGTAGGGATAGGAAATTGATAAAATCACTCCTTTTGTTTAAGTGGTATCAGAATAACTGGATACAGCCAATAAGAAGGTATTTTATAATCAATAGTTATAAGTTTATAACAATAATATATTTCTCAAATGCAAGAGTCAATATTATCTTTAAAGAAGGATATAAAAAAACTGAAAATTTAGTCAAATATAAAGTGGGTTAAAAAAACGCACGATAATGACTGTGAGGATATGGGTTAAATTCCCATATGTAAAATGAAGGAAATTAGAGTTGGTCACAGAATACTATTAATATCGTCGCATTTAAAGATGATGAAATTGAAAAAGGAGGGATTTTTGTGAAGGGATGTAAAAGCCTTTTTTTATTCGGAATGATCATGTCCTTACTATTTATTACTGCTTGCAGTAAGGGGAATGAAGGGACCTCTGGAGACGAAAGACAAAACTTGAGTCTATTAACAGGTGGGACTGGTGGTACATATTACCCACTTGGTGGCCAGATCGGAAATATCATCACGGATAATACCAATGCGAATATCACACCACAAACCTCCGGGGCTTCTGCAGAAAACATGGAAACCTTAAGAGCTGGAGAAGCTGAGATAGCTTTCTCGCAAACGGATATTGCTGCATATGCAGTTGAGGCCAAAGAAATGTTCAAAGGGAATCCCATTGATAATATCCAGGCAATTAGCTCTTTATATCCAGAAACTGTACAGCTTGTAACAACAGCTAAAAGTGGGATCAAATCAGTGGAAGATTTAAAAGGAAAGAAAGTATCGGTTGGTGCCCCTGGATCAGGTGCATACATTAATGCCATGCAAATTCTAGCGCTTCATGGGTTAACGGCTAAAGATATAAAAGCCCAAAATCTCTCCTTCGACGAATCGACCGACGGAATACAAGCTGGGAATATTGATGCAGCATTTATAACAGCAGGTACTCCAACTGGTGCAGTAGAGGCACTTTCTGTTCAAAATGATATTGTTGTCCTACCAATTGCGGATGAAAAGATTAAAGAGTTGGTTAAGAAATATCCATATTATGCGGAGGATACCATTCCGAGCGGCACTTATAAGATTAAATCAGATGTAAAGACCGTTGCCGTGAAAGCCATGTTGGTTGTAAGAAAAGACATGGACAAAGACTTGGTGTACGAAATGACTAAGGCTATTTATGACAATACAGACAAAATCACGCATGCAAAAGGAAAATTAATTACGGCAGAGACGGCACTTGAAGGATTAGGGGAAATGGAGTTGCATCCTGGTGCAGCTAAATATTTCGAAGAAAAGGGAATTGCCAAATAAATGCTACGATAATCGATAGTTCGCTATCGATTTCGTTGTTTCTTGAAGTTTGGAGGTTTCGATGAGCAGCAATTTTTTTAAGAGATTCGTGTTTTTTATTATCCCTCTATTTCTGTTCAGTGCTTTACTTGGTTTCATACCATATAAACAAGTCCTTGCGTTTTCCTATCAAGATCAAGAAGAGTTGTTGGCTTATTTACCTTTGAAAAGAGAAAAGACGTTTCAAATAGAGTATACACATTCCATTCACCTCTCGGACGTTCTCGAAACCTATCAGCTATCAAGGGACTCCATTAAGCAAACCGAGCTGGCATATGAAGACTTTGCTGTAGGCATGCCTTCTAATGCAGAGGGAGAGGAAGTCTTTGAAGAAAAAGACGGTGTATATCATATCAAAAATATGAATCGAACATTTGAATATATTGATTTAAGAATAGGGCAGGTTGGAGCCAATCATCGCTTAATCTATAGAAAACAAACTGTATTATTATCACGATTTATTAAGCCGGGAACATGGATCAGAATTTCAACGAAAAAAATTTCCTTTTGGGAGCAATTGGATGGGGTGAATATCAATGGATGATGATAAAGGAAAAGTGCAGTACTTAACAGAGGAAGAGCAGCAGAAACTTTTAGAGAAATACGATCCTGAAGCAGGGACCAGGAAATTAAAAGGCATATTGGGGTATATTTCTTTTTTCGGTCTCTTAGCATTTTCTTTATTCCAATTGTATACAGCCATCTTTGGGGTTTTTACAGCACAAATTCAACGGACGATTCATTTAGGTTTCGCGCTATCTTTAATCTTTTTATTATTTCCTGCAAATCGGAAGAAACGCCAAAAAGGCAAGCTTCAAATAGCATGGTACGATATGATTCTAGCAGTATTAAGTATCGGAGTCGGAGCGTACTGGCCCTTGTTTTTCGACGATTTGGTCATGAATGTCGGTCGTTTAGGTACGTTGGATTTCACGGTTGGTTTACTGGCCATTTTACTGGTGTTAGAGGCAACGAGGCGTGCAGTAGGGATACCTATAACGACAATAGCGGTGCTATTCATTTTATATGGTCTATTTGGTCAATATATGCCTGGTTTCCTTTCGCATCGCGGTCTAACTTTCGAGCGGATGGTCCAAACGATGTTTTTCTCTACAGAGGGGATTTTAGGAACACCGCTGGCGATTTCATCTACCTTCATTTTCCTATTTTTACTATTTGGTGCCTTCCTTATACGAACCGGGGTTGGTCAATATTTCAATGATCTCTCAACTGCGATTGCAGGTAGAAGAGTCGGCGGACCTGCGAAGGTTGCCATTTTTTCAAGTGCATTACAAGGAACCATCAGCGGCAGCTCGGTAGCGAATGTTGTCACTTCAGGGTCATTTACGATTCCGATGATGAAAAATCTGGGTTACAAAAAGGAATTTGCTGGGGCAGTAGAGGCATCTGCTTCAACAGGTGGACAATTAATGCCACCGATAATGGGAGCGGCAGCGTTTCTAATGGTCGAGTTTATTGGGAATGGCATCACGTATTGGGATATAGCAAAAGCAGCCACCATTCCAGCCATTCTTTACTTTACAGGGATTTGGATCATGACCCATTTTGAAGCAAAAAGGCTTGGATTAAGGGGATTGACGAAAGAAGAAATGCCGAACAAGAGAGAAGTGATAAGAAAAGTTTATTTATTGATACCAATCGTTGCTATCGTTCTCCTTCTGATGTCGAATATAACAGTTACACATGCCGCATTGTATTCCATTCTTATCTCGATTATTGTAGGGTTCATTAACAAAGATGTACGGATGAAATTTAGTGATATCATTCATGCCTTAGTAGATGGGGCTCGAACGGCATTGGCAGTAGCGGCTGCAACGGCTAGTGCGGGTATTATCGTAGGGATTGTCACAAAGACAGGACTAGGTCTAAAGCTGGCGAATGGATTAATCGATTTGGCTGGTGGCTACTTAATACCAACACTTATGCTTACAATGGTCGCGGCCTTAGTATTGGGAATGGGGTCACCGACAACTGCTAACTATGTAATTACCTCTACCATTGCGGCACCTGCCATCATTTTACTGGGTGTACCGGATTTATCCGCGCATCTATTCGTTTTCTATTTTGGGATTATTGCAGATATAACACCACCAGTGGCACTAGCCGCTTTCGCAGCAGCCGGGGTTTCTGGTGGAGATCCCTTAAAGACGGGGATCCAATCGTCTAAATTAGCCATAGCGGCCTTTATTATTCCTTACATTTTCGTACTATCCCCACAAATGCTGATGATTGATTCAACTTGGATGGAAGTGGTATGGGTCGTTTTTACGGCAATGACTGGAATGATTGCTATCGGGGCCGGGGTCATCGGTTATTGGATACGCGGAATGCATTGGTTAGAAAGATTCCCAGCCATTATTATCGGCTTACTATTAATTTATCCTGAAACCATTACGGATATCATTGGATTAGCTTCCTTTGCCGTCTTGCTTGCTTTCCAATATTTCAAGAAGCAAGACAAAAGGAACATGCCGACCATTTTAGATAATAATCATAATATTTAGGTAATGGACTGAAGACACTAGACGGTGGCTTTTACCCAACTACATCATTTATCAGTTAAGGAGGTGAGTGTGTAATATGAGGTTGAGCCACCGTCTTTAATTTATATAGTTTATAATTTTGATGTTTAAAAAGTCTGAAGTCTACTTGAGTTATCTCCATGATAAACATAGGAACTGTCTCCAACTTTAGAATCTTAACCAGAAGAAAGGTATAGGTTTTTCTAAGTGAACAGGATTAATATCCGTTTTGAAAGGGGACTTTATATGACCTATTTTAAGAGTTTAATTATAGCTGTTTTCAGTATCTTTTTAGTTGTCTCTACCGTTATTGCAAGTGTGCCCGGGGTAGATAAGTCAATGAAGCAAGGAACAAAAAAGGGAATCGTTTCGGTTTCCCATCCCATAGCAGCGGAAGCTGGTAGAAAGATTTTAGAGCAAGGCGGAAATGCTGTTGATGCAGCAGCAGCCATTCAGCTGTCATTAAATGTAGTGGAACCGATGATGTCGGGAATTGGCGGAGGGAGTTTCATCATGATTTATAGTAAAGAGGAAGATAAAATTACGATGATTGATAGCCGTGAAACAGCTCCAAAAAACGTTACACCTAAACTTTTTCTAGATAAAAACGGAAAAGTTATACCTTTCAGTAAACGTCATATTACAGGAAAGGCGGTAGGGGTCCCTGGAACCTTAAAGGGAATGGAAATGGCTCTTGAGAACTATGGCACGATGAGTTTATCAGAAGTAATAAATCCTGCGATCAAACAAGCGGAAAAAGGAGTGAAAGTAAATTGGTCCGCAGCTCAATATATTGATGAAAATAAAGCGAAGCTTCTAAATAATCCTGCAGCTGCCAAAGTGTTCATTCCCGGGGGAGAACCATTAAAAGAAGGTGATAAGCTCATCCAACCGGATCTTGCCAAGACATTCAAAATTATTCAGAAACAAGGGCCGGATGCACTTTATTCAGGGGAAATCGGTGAAGCGCTTGTCAAGGAAGTTAAAAAACGAGAGGGCGTCATGACCACGGATGATTTGAAAAGGTATGAGGCGAAAGAAAGGGAACCGATTCGATCGAATTATAGGGGATTTGAAGTCGTGGGTGCCGCTTCGCCGAGTTCAGGTAGTTTGACGGTCCAACAAATTTTAGAATTGATGGAAGGGTATGATGTGAAGAAGATGGGAATTAATTCCCCTGAATATCTTCATTATTTAACGGAAGCCATGCATTTGGCATTTGCTGACCGTGCAGCATACATGGCTGATGAAGATTTTTATGAAGTTCCTAAAAAAGGGCTTTTAGATGAGGAGTATATAAAGGAAAGAAGAAAACTAATTAATCCTAATAGATCAACTGCAGAAGTAAAAGAAGGAGATCCATGGGAATATGAAGGAAAAGAACCTTCTTCCATGCCAACTGTGGTGGAGAATCATCCTGAAGGTCAAACCACCCATTTCTCGGTGATGGATAAGTGGGGGAATATGGTGTCATATACGACTACGATTGAACAAGTGTTCGGTACTGGCATAATGGTACCGGATTATGGTTTCATGCTAAATAATGAAATGACAGATTTCGATGCTACACCGGGGGGCGTTAATCAGGTAGAAGCAGGAAAACGCCCTAGAAGCAGTATGTCACCAACTTTTGTCTTAAAAGATGGAAAACCTTTTCTTGCCTTGGGCTCTCCTGGGGGAGCTACCATTATTGCATCCGTGTCTGAGACCATCATGAATGTAATCGATCAGGGGCTACCAATCCAAGAAGCCATCTTATCACCTCGTATATACTCAGCGAACTATCCCACTGTTCGATGGGAGCCGGGAATTGAACAAAATACAAAATTGGAGTTAATGGCAAAAGGTCATGTCTATGAAGAAAAACCTCAGCATATTGGAAATGTGCAGGCCGTCGTATTCGATTATGAAACGGGAAAAATGTATGGTGCGGCGGATAATACGAGAGAAGGAACAGTTCTTGGAGTAGATAAGGGATACTATAAGTCGAAAAAAGCTCCTGAAATTAAAGAAGAGAAGCCAGGTCCATTCACATTAAAAGTAAATGGTGTACCTTTTCCGTATACAGCTAAACAAATGAAGATAATAGATGGTAAGCCTTATATTCAATCGGATAAATTGCTACTTGGTTTAGGCGTAATAGGCACAAAAGATTTAAAGACCTATAAACCAGATCAAAAATCATTCCTACCCGTTTTAAGGGTCGGAAAAGTATCAGGATTTAAAGTGGAGTGGAACGAAGAAGATAAAGTAGTATTATTGGAAAAGGATCCAACTGATTACGAGGATATAGACGATGATGGGTCCATCACCAACTAAGTTTATTAAGAAACCCTCCATTAAAGCCAGCCATGCTTTTATGGAGGGCTTTTTCATGCCCAATGATAAGGAATGGGTTCTAGTAACATGGTCATATAATTGTCCAATTTGAAAAGGAACAAGGAGCAATGAAACAAGGGGGACGATCACTAATTCGTTTTGTTTTTACCTTTGGTGGATAATGTATATAATACGGGTAACAACCAATTGAAGGGAGACTTATTATGAATGAATATAAAGTGACAGTGAAGAATGGAAGTATGGTAATTCTGACGGATGTTATCAAAGCTGAAGATGAAAGGGAAGTTCTAGGTACACTATTGATTAACAGTGAATTGTTCAATCAATCATTTACCGATATTAATATTCTAGAGCGTTAACATAAAATACAGTAGGTGATAGTATGTGTGGACGGTTTACCCTTTTTACGGGCATTGAAGAAATCATTGATCGCTTTGATATACAGGCTGCTTTTAATGAAGAGTACCATGCAAGCTATAATGTAGCTCCGACGCATTCCGTTCTATCTGTCATTAATGATGGTAATAAGAACCGGTTAGGGTATCTCCGATGGGGATTAATTCCGTTCTGGGCTAAGGATGAAAAAGTTGGCTACAAGATGATAAATGCCAGGGCCGAGACAATTGCCGAGAAAGTCAGTTTCAAGAATGCTTATAAAAAGAAACGGTGCTTGATTCTTGCCGACTCCTTTTATGAGTGGAAGAAGGATCCTGAACGTAAAATACCAATGCGGATTAAACTTAAGAATAATGATCCATTTGGAATGGCAGGTCTATGGGAATCATGGAAATCACCGAAAGGTACGGTTTATTCTTGTTCAGTTATCACCACGACGTCAAATGAATTGATGACAAGCATTCATGATCGTATGCCTGTCATTCTTAATCCTGAAGATGAAAAGGTTTGGCTGGACCCAACCATTCAGGATACGAACTATCTCCAACAATTCCTAAAGTCTTTTGATGCCGAACAAATGGAAGCGTTTGAGGTATCATCAGATGTGAATTCTCCTAAAAACAATTCTTCCAACCTAATAGAACGGATTTGTTGAGAACTTTTATTATGTAAAACAATATACGGCATATTTTGATAGAAATCGGTCCATAACAATTCTAGCCTATTGAATTGCTGAAAAGTTGATATAGTTGACAGAAAAAATAAATAATTATCATGCGACAATCCGGTTTAAACCGGTAGTGTTTTCTATTTCAATAAGATAAATGGGAGTGTAGATCATTACTACATTCATCATTCATATCTAGTTAATTCAACCTTAACTCTTGCAGTTAGGGTTTTGTTTTTGCCTATGTAGTAAAATTCAAATCAAGGATGTTCACTGTAATTTAGATACCACACACATATTGAAATGAGTTGTATATGGGACAAGCCTTTAAAATACACTTAGGGAGAACCTCATTAGAATCTTCAAGTGTAACTCCTTTACTTTTGTTAGAGGATGGAAGAGGAGACGGGGCTATTTCCAGTGATGGTAAAATCATGGGCACCTATCTTCATGGCATCTTTCATAATCGTCTGTTTACTAGGTCCTTATTCAATCAAATTCGTCGGGAAAAAGGGTTGGGGTTAGATGAAGTAGAGGATAATGTGCAAAGTGATTCAGAGCGACGAGAGGAAGCGTATGATCTCTTGGCTGCCCATTTGGAAGAAAATATTGATATGGATACAATCTATCAATGGCTGCAAATCGAAAATTAAAAATGACACCTGGAAATATAGATGGTTACATACTCTAGCAGAAGAGAGTCTAGAGTATGTAATTTTGTAATGGAAAGAGCTCTGTTGCCTATACATAGATATAAAACGTTTTATTTTACTGATAGCTTAGTGGTTCTTGGTTATGTAAAAGTAAGTTATGCAGCTTATCAAGTTCTTGGCTTATATGTAAAGTTTTTGGAGCGGTGAATCCATGGTTTAAAGCTGTATAGATTAATTCCTTCCTCAAAATTTCTATTTTTGTATGTAGTAGTTCCATACTTTCCAATGAAAATCCCTCAAGTTCTTATACTTTTTTGTCATGTATCTATTATTACATAAATTAGGATGACTTGCCGGTATTTTGCTTCAAATTGATTTCTACCATCAAAATGCATAAAATAAGGATTAAATTTCCTTTTTTCGGCCATATTAAGTGACAGACCTTTAGTTAATATGGTATGGTGTGTTTTCTACATACTTTATAGAATTAAAAGGATGAGGTGTTTTAATATGAATAAAACAGAATTAGTCACAACTGTAGCAGCACAAGCAGAATTAACAAAAGACGACGCTAAAAAAGTAGTGGATGCATTGTTTGAGACAATCACGACTACGCTAGCTAAAGAAGAAAAAATTCAATTAGTTGGATTTGGTACATTTGAAGTACGCGATCGTGCAGCACGTACTGGTAGAAATCCGCAAACAGGTGAAGAAATACAAATTGCAGCTAGCAAAGTTCCTGCATTCAAAGCGGGTAAAGAATTAAAAGAAGCCGTAAAATAAGGGGTTCCCTTTATTTTCAAATCTCTGGAGTTAGTTAGTCTCCAGAGATTTTTTTGTTTTTTAATTGCTACATAAGTGGATTTTATTGATTTAGAGCATAAAAACAGGCCCTGATTTTCAGGGCCTGTTTATTAGTTTAATTAAAGTTTGTTTACGTTTGTTGCTTGAGGCCCACGTTGACCTGATTCTACTTCAAATTCAACTTCCTGGCCTTCTTCAAGAGATTTATACCCTTCCCCTTGAATAGCTGAGAAATGAACGAATACGTCGTCTCCATTTTCACGCTCGATAAATCCAAATCCTTTGTCACTATTAAACCATTTTACTTTTCCACGTTCCATTTAAGTACCTCCTAGCATGGTAAAACCTGCATTATTATCTTACATCATTATAATATCCATTTTAAAAGCATTTAAACTTAAAAAATAAATTTCCTTCAAATAAAGGTAGATCATTTCTTTACTTTTTCTTCTTATGATGAAGTATTTTTTTGAACGTTATAAAATGAAATGTAATAAATTCCATTCGTAACTGATTTGATAAGTGGTTTAACACCATTATAAAATGTAAACTTTGCCTTGGTATTAGATATTAATAGCGATTCTTGGCAATGGAACAGTGACATTAGCAGGTGACGTCTTATTAAATGCTGGAGATTTCGTCGGATTATTTTATGAATCTGATGGGGTAACTTTAGGAATTGATTTAGGCCGAGATGATAATAGTATTGTTTGGTCAGCTCATCGCCTCATTCAAATTAGAGAAAGACCTTGTTAATAAGCTTCTAATGTTAGGATGATATCCCTTAGTGGGCGATCTTCCTTTTTGTATTTAGGCTAGATAGTATTGGAAAATAGCTATGAATGTGAAAAATGAATGACAATATATAAAATATAAGCAGGAGAAGTAACCCTCTCATTTTGCTTACATATTATACATAATTCAGAGAAATTCAAATTTGCTCTTTCTATATCAGAAGAGGTAAATTGTCATATCAATGTGAAACGTTTTACACTAAATGTCTATAGGAGTGAAAGATTTGCGCCTTATTTTATTATCTGGAGGTTCGGGAAAGCGCCTCTGGCCTTTGTCGAATAGTTCCCGTTCTAAACAATTTTTAAGACTATTGCCATCTGAGCAAAAAACAAATTCAAAAGTATCTATGATTCAACGTGTGTGGAACCAACTGGAAAACGTCAATCTAGCTGATCGTACGATTATCTCCACAAATAAATCTCAGGTTGATATGATAATTAGCCAATTAGGTAATGATGTACCTCTGATTATGGAACCAAGTCGAAGAGATACTTATCCGGCTATTGTTTTAGCCTCTCTATATTTATATTCAGTAGAAAGTGTAGACCCTGAGGAAGTGGTTGGAGTTATGCCCGTCGATCCTTTTGCAGGAGATGAGTTTTTCGAGCATATGATTACTTTAGAGAAGGTTTTGCAACAATCAATGGCTGATTTAGCTTTAGTAGGTATTGCACCTACTTACCCATCAGAAAAGTATGGTTATATAGTTCCTATTGCCTCACAAAATACAAAACATGAAGAAGCTTTTCAAAGAGTGAGTTATTTCACAGAAAAGCCAAATCATGACAAAGCTAAGCAATTGATAAAAGAGGGAGCATTATGGAATGGTGGGATTTTTGCCTTTAAGCTGGGATTTTTATTAAATTATATTAAAACGCAGGGACTTCCACTTAGCTATGCTGAAGTATTTAACCAGTTTAATCGGTTACCGAAAAATAGTTTTGATTATGAAGTGGTTGAAAAATCAAATAATATTATTGTTGTCCCTTATAACGGTGAATGGAAAGATCTTGGAACCTGGAATACTCTTACAGAGGAAATGAAAACGCCGATAGTTGGCAAAGGAAGTATTGGTCCGGATTGTCGAAATGTCCATGTGATTAATGAATTGGATATACCTGTATCTGTTTTGGGTGTTTCAGATCTTGTTGTGGTGGTTAGCCCTGATGGAATTCTTGTTACAGATAAAGAGGCCAGCCAAAGAGTCAAGGAAATTTCTCTTCAAATTGAAGAGCGTCCGATGTATGAAGAGCGTCGATGGGGTTGGTACCATGTATTGGATTATACAAAATTTGATGAAGCCAATGAAGTTCTAACTAAGAGAATTGGTATAACAGCTAATAAAAACATCAGTTATCAGAGACACTTCCATCGTAGCGAAGTCTGGACAATTATCAATGGAACTGGGTTATTTGTTCTTAATGATATAATCCGGGTAGTGAACCCGGGCGATGTTCTTGAAATTCCTTTAGGGGCTGCCCATGGTATTAAAGCACTTACTGATTTGGAAATTATTGAAGTGCAGTGTGGTACGGAACTCATCGAGGAAGACATCCTCCGTATTTTTATGACTTGGGAGGAAGTGGAGGCCAACTGTACACACCTAGAAAAAGAATGACCTCTCAGTTTTGTACAAGTAAATAAACATCAGATTAATAAAAAACGTTAATGGAAGGCTGTGTTTTATTAAATGGAAACTAATGAATTTGTAACCATTGCCATTCTAGCCAAAGAGAAAGCTCACGTTTTGCCCATGTACTTGGACTTAATTGAGAAACAAACTTACCCAGCATCTAAAATTAAACTTTATATACGTACAAATAACAATCGAGATCAAACAGCGGTATTACTAGAACAGTGGGTAGAAAAAGTAAAAGACAAATATTCAGAAATCCATATCGACTCGAGTGATGTAGTGGAGCGTGTACAGGATTTTAGACCACATGACTGGAACCCGGTGAAATTGAGTGTGTTGGCACGTCTCCGACAAGAATCGATTGAATGGGCTTTAGCTAGAGGGACGCATTACTTTGTAGTGGATTGCGATAACTTTATTATCCCGGAAACACTTCAAACGCTTCTAGATACGAGATTGCCAGTAATAGGTCCCCTGTTAAGGAATGGCGATGACCAATTAAGCAATTATTCAAATTACCATTACCTTGTAGATGAAAATGGTTATTACAAACATTCCCCTTTATACTACGATATATTAACTGGGTCAATTAAAGGACTTATTGAGGTCGAGGTAATTCATTGTACGTACTTGGTTCGAAAGGAAGTATTGAATCAAGTCAGTTATTTGGATAATAGTGGACGATTTGAATATGTAATATTTAGTGACAATTTAAGAAAAGCAGGAATCCCCCAGTACATCGATAACCGTCTGAATTACGGAAAACTCACTTTTTGTGATACTGAAGAAGAATTCAAATCAAAAAACATTTCTTTATAGTCCTACTTCCATTCAAAGCAGAAGGTTAATGGTTAGTATGGACGTCTCCCCTCTCCTTAATTAAACTCCAGATATTCAACAGTAATAAATTCATATATAAAGGTTACCTTCTGCTTATTTTTATTGACTGTTATCGTTAAAGCCGAATGATTTTTTTATGTAAACTAAAAAAGCATACGATTTGTAGAAGAAGCAGATGAAAAGTGCAATAATTACTGGGCAGGATGGAGCTTATTTGGCTCGCTTTTTATTAAACAAAGTATATGGGCTAATGGCTCGGAGAAGTACAAGTACAATTTGGAGATTAGCATTTCTGGAAATTCAAGACGAAGTGGAATTAATTGAAGGAGATATGACTGACCTAGCTTATTTAATAAAGGCGATGGAAATTTCCAAGACAGATGAATTGTATAATTTAGCAGCATAGAGTTCTGTTGGAAAATAATAGGAATATCCTATGCTTACAGCAGATGTAACAGGGGTGGTGTCGTCAATTTATTGGAAGCGATATGGTTTACCAATCCTGCCGTAAAGTTTATCAAGCATCGACAAGCGAGATGTTTGGATTGATCCAAGAAGAAAAACAATCCGAATCCACTCCTGATTGCATCTAAATCCACCTTATTTAAAATTTCTTCGATACTATTTGAATCCATGAAATCCAATGACTGTATAGCTTTGCTAATCCGTAAGGACTTCTCGGATAGAAAGCTGGTGAAGTGGGGCTGCAATTAGCGAAGAAAAACAAACTAGCATTAGTACATGTTAGACCCTTTAATCGTTTTGGGACTGGTCAAGCGGAAGGGTTTGTTGTGAGCGATTTTTCAGCTCGAATTGCCAAATAGAATATGGTCTAGCCTAGCCTGTTATTTATGTAGGGGATCTATCTTCACGACGGGATTTCACCGATGTTCGGGATATTGTAAGGGCCTATGCATTATTATTGGAGAGCGAAGTGGAAACAGGAATTTATAATGTAAGTTCAGAGATTCCAAGAAAGGTTGAGGACATTTTGTTGAACTTAATAAGTATTTTGGTACGTGACAACAACATTCAAGTAGATCCAAACAAGTTCAGACATTCCGAAGTACCAATCTTTATTGGCGATTCTTCGAAAATAAATAACTCTGTTCATTGGAAACAGGAACGTGATTTTTATGCTAGTTTGAAAGAGACTTTAGATTGGTGGAGAGCTAAAATTAGGGGGAAAACTGACTTTCCATGGGTTTTCTAAGTGTTCTAATATATCCGCCAAAATAATCGTATCAAAGGTAGCGGTTGGATATGGAAGGTCCGATGATTCAATATTTAGCGTATCGACACGTTCATAATGATTCTTAACAGTACGAGATTAACAATTTCAGGTCTTGGATGAACGTAATAAGTTAGATCAACTTTCCACTTATCAAGAAATCTCTGCCGATTTAAATGATATAAATGTTGGATGTTGATATCTTGATTTGCTGTAAAGGTGGCATGGCCATGATGATGTACAAATGAATCATAGGCTATTCTCAATTGATAACCTTCTATAAGTGTACGAAGACATAAATCGTCATCTTCAAAGGACCCATATTCAAACCGTTCGTCAAAACCACCGATTTTATCAAGCACTTCTTTTTTCACTAGTAAGCAAAATCCTACTAAACGCATGACTTGCTTAGACTTGCCAATATTTTTTTGACAGAAATCCGCTGAAAAATCATCGATACCGTCAATGTCGCTATAATCCACTGCAATTTGCTGTGGGCCACTTACATAATTACTTACGGGTCCGACCATGCCTATTTTTTTGTCACTATAAAGCAAGGTGAGCATGGATTGTAGCCAATTTTGTGTCACGATTGTATCATTATTTAAAAATAAAACCGTATCGCCCGTTGCGATATCAAGCCCTTGGTTACAGCCTTTTGCAAACCCGGCGTTCTTTTCATTGAAGATGGTCTTTAAAGAGGGAATACTTTTTAAATGGTCGACTGTCCCATCTGAAGAGCCATTATCAACGACGATAATTTCTATATCTTTGTCATCGGTATGTTCTTTAATGCTGGTAAGGCACTGTTTGGTTAAAGGTAATTCGTTATATGTGAGAATAACAATACTGGTTTTCAGTATTACCTCCACCTTTCATAGTTAATATTCAATTAAATATATGTGGGCGTTAAAGATTTAGTGAATCCTTCCAGGTGTTCGTTAAGCGATATAGGTGGAAAAGATAGAAATTTCTTAGGGCAAGATTCATGCATCCACCTATAATTCGCACTTGACAAATGGGTTTAATGAGCTTAGTATTTACTTACAATTACTAAGACTGCTGACCAGATTACTGGAGGCTTCCCATTCAAGTGGATGGAAAGCCTTTTACATTTTTATGCCTTTGAATGATTAAATTCATATGGGAACAAAGGACGAATCAAAGGAGGAAAGAAATATTGGGGATATTGCTTGAAAAGACTTTAGAAAAGAAAAAGTTTCTAATTGATCAATTAATAAGTAAAGGCATTTATAAAAAAAATAATATACATCTTTATGAATTAAGGTTATGTGAATTAGAAGAAGAGTATCTTAAAATTCAAATCCAAGAAAATAAATAGATTATGGATGTGGAAATACATGTAGGTATTTTAAATATGTGATAAAAAAGGAGAGGGTTGTGTGGGGGATACGATAAGGAAGGGTATGGAAGAAAGACGAAAAAAGTTAATTAATAAACTGAGTATCGCTTATCAAGATGAAAGCATGGAGCAACTGTTGAAGTTATCTTTAACTGAATTAGAAAATATGCATAGCAAACTTTTGTTAGAATACCATCCACATAATGATGTAGGTTCTCTTCGCTGGTCGAAAAAGAAATAAAGTCATTTTTGTAAACGCTTTCTTACTGTGCCTGGATAGGTAGCATCCATTAAGGATGCTGCTTTATTATTTGTTCCGAACGATGTATTTGCATTCTATTTCGGCTTTCCTTTGTTTTTAAAACCATGTATAGTTATCGTTATATATAATTGAATATTATGAAAGTTCAAATAGAAAGAAGGGGAAGTATGAACTTATCGATTTCTGAAATGTTCATCGGGCAGATTGCAAGGTTGCAACGTACATTTAGTATTTCAGACGTAAGGATATGTAGTGAATTAACAAATGACAATAGCCCGATTTATCAATTGAATAAAGAGGAGTGGAAAAGCAATTACGACCAGCCAGTCATTCCTGGTCTGCTAACGGAAGGGTTAATCACCCAAGTGATTAGTGAAAAACTTCCGGGTAGTGCCTGTGTTTTATTACAAAAGGAATTAATCTTTTATCATCCAGTGCACGTTGGTGATTTAATTACGGCGGAACTTGAAGTAATTGATATTAATATCGATAGAAATTGGGTTACACAAAAGGTCACTTGCTATAATCAAACGGGAATCGAAGTGATTAAAGGACAAGTTGTGATTCTACTCTTAAAAAACGATCAAGTTGTTTTGTGATGTATATGGAAAAAGTGATACATGAATTAAAAAGTTGGGGCTCAATAGAAGTGAACCTAAAAGGGAAAGTACTTGGTGTTAGTCCAGATTTTTTAGAACATTTTAGTGTCATGAAGGATGATGTAATAGGTAAATCAATCATGAATATCATTCAAACCTCTCCGAAAAGTCCTCTAGAAAGTCGTGATTCGAGGAATGTCTTCTCTGGTGTCATTTTTGGCCAGGCGTGTTTTATTAGGATCACTAGAAAAGATCAAAATAACGTTTATCACGTCATCATACGGCAAGAAGAGTTAGAGCATGCCGATTTATCATTTTATGCAAATGCATTGGAAAAGTATAAAAATAGGAAAAAATCCAGTATTGAAACAAATAAGTATGACTTCGAAGGGATTATAGGAAATAGTCCTGCAATCGAACGGATTAAGGAACTGGCGGCTAGAATTGCAATAAGCAATTCAACTGTACTCATAACTGGGGAAACGGGAACAGGAAAAGAACTGTTTGCTCAAGCAATACACGGTTTGAGTACAAGAAAGGCCCACCCTTTCATACCCATAAATTGTGCTGCCATTCCGGACGAATTATTTGAATCTGAGGTCTTTGGGTACGAACCTGGTGCCTTTAGTGGAGCAAAAAAGGAAGGGAAGCCAGGGAAAATAGAATTAGCTCAGAACGGTACGCTTTTCTTGGATGAAATATCAGAGCTTCCTTACCAGGCCCAAGGAAAGCTTTTACGTGTTTTGCAGGAACGGGAAGTAGAAAGACTGGGTGGAACAGGGAGTAAAAATATCGATGTTCGTATTATTGCGGCAACGAATAGGGATTTAAAAACGCTCATACAAGAAGGAAAGTTTCGTCAGGATTTATATTATCGTTTGTATGTGTTTGAATTGAAACTTCCATCATTGAGAGAGCGAAAGGAAGATATTCTTCCATTAGGCTATTATTTTATCAATCACTTCAATAAGATTTTAGGATGTGATGTAAGGGAGATAGATCCCACGCTTCAAGAATGGTTGACTTCCTATAATTGGCCTGGGAATGTCCGTGAGTATCAAGCATTTATCGAACGCGGGATGAATTTTGCTGAGGGGGCGACATTGAAAATGGATTCTTCACTTCTGGCTCCTCACATGAATGTGCGAGACTCATATGACGGCTCAAAAGAAAACGCTTACTTTGGGAGTTTGGATGAAGTGGTAAGAAATGCTGAAGCATTGGCTATCCGGCGTACATTAAAGGAGTGTGGCGGAGATCGTTCTTTAGCCGCTCAAAAACTTAAGATTCATATTGCGAGCTTATACAGAAAAATATCGAAGTATAACCTGAAATAGCATGGTTATTAAATGGTTTTTACACAAAGGGGCTGTCTAATAAGTCCTTATGCCAGTGAATTTCGCAAAAACAAAAAGGCAGAAATGTTGTTAAATCAACGTTTCTGCCTTTTACTATTTATTCAATTTCGGTGTAATTACACCTTTTGGGACAGCCCCTTTGTGTTTCAGTTTTGTATTTCGCATTTCTGTTTTGCAAGTTTGCGAAAAGTAGTAAAACTGATAAAATACTTTTCTTTTAAAACCCTCTAAAGCACAAATCCATCTTGGCACGCATCTTGCAATATAGAATAACAACAAGGGAGAATTCCCTCTTCCTTTTAAGAGGCATGAAACGATATGTAGATTCGTTTTGAACAGTTGATGTTCTTCACCAGACTTACAATTCTGAAAAAAAGGGAGGAATAAGATGATGGATTTTACATTTACGGAAGAACAAGAGCATTTTCGAAAAATGTTGAAGGAATTCGCCAAAGAAGAATTGCTGCCACACTATACTAAGTGGGACCGAGAAGAAGTCACGCCAAGGCATTTGTGGAAGAAGCTTGGTGAATTAGGGGTAAATGGTTTGCGCATCCCCATTGAGTATGGGGGTAGCGGAGCTGACTGCGTCACCACCGGGATTGCTGCTGAAGAGATAGGGCGTGGGGATTTCAATCTAACCTATGCAGTCATGCTGAATGCATTGATTGGCGAAATTATAACCAATCATGCTAGAGAAGAATTGAAAAACGAATGGTTACCCAAGATTGCAAGTGGGGAGAAGATTGTTGGCATTGCCATTACGGAGCCTTCAGCGGGTACAGATGCCGGGGGAATCAAAACAACTGCGGTACATAATGGAAATGTATATGTCCTTAATGGTGAAAAGTCGGGAATAAGTGTAGCGACTTGTGCAGATGCTTTCGTTTTATTCGCCAAGACAGAACCTGATTTGGGGAATCAAGGAATAAGTGCATTCATTGTTCCATCCGATCTTCCTGGAGTGGAATGCAAAGGGTACAAAGACATGGGGAATATACCAATTGGCAGGGGCTCCATTTATTTGAATGATGTTGAAGTTCCAGAGGAGTATATGATTGGACTTCAAAATAAAGGTTTTTCCCAAGTGATGAATGGGTTTGACCTAAGTCGTTTATTAATCGGGCTGCAATGTGTAGGGGCTGCTTCGCAAAGTCTCGATGAGACGATTGAACACGTTAAAGTAAGACAATCTTTTGGTAAACCATTGGCGACATACCAAGGGGTTTCATTCCCCATCGTGACTCATTTTACCCAATTGGAATTGGTGAAATGGCAGGCTTATCGTGGACTTTGGCTTCGTGATCAAGGTTTGAAACATAGTAAAGAATCTGCTTCAGTAAAGTGGTTAGGCCCCAAATATAGTGTGGAAGCCATTCATGAATGCTTATTGTTGAACGGGCACTATGCTTATACGAAGGAAATGCCCTTAGAACAACGTTTGCGGGATGTGATTGGATTAGAGATTGGTGATGGAACTGCACAAGCCAATATGATGGTCATTGCAAAAGACATTATCGGAAAAGAATTCCGGTCTTATTAGAATAGAGGAGGGAGGAATGGATAATTTAAATCGCTATTTTATTGGTCAAATCGCCAGAGTGCAAAAAACCTTTACAGAAGATGATGTGACAGGGTGGAGCTCTCTGACACATGATTACAATGATGTGTATGGTCTTGATATTTCTAAAAGGGATGGAAGGCCCTCAATGGTCCCAGGAATTTTAAGCGAGGGGCTCATCACGGAGGCAATCAGTAAGGAATTACCTGAAGGGCCATGTGTCATCATTCAAAAAGAACTGGTGTTCATTCAACCGGTACAAATGGATAGCACGATTACTGCCGAGATAGAGATCATTGATGTCGATGTACAGCGACATTGGATAACGATGAAAGTGAGATGTATGAATGAACAGCGTATTGACGTCATTCAAGGGAAAATCATGATAAAACTATTAAGTTAGGGAGGAATTAAACGATGGAATTAACTGATGTTTTATATGAAAAAACGGAGGGCATAGCAAAAGTTACGATTAACCGTCCTAAAGTCTACAACGCTTTTCGTGCAAGAACGATCCAGGAACTAATCTGGGCTTTCCGTGACGCATGGGATGATAACAGAATTGGTGCAGTAATTTTGACAGGGACCGGTGAAAAGGCGTTTTGTGTCGGTGGTGATCAAAAAGAAAAAGGAGAAGAAGGAGGGTATGATCATTCCGGTGGCTTAGGAGGTGGGATGGGATTAGAAATTGAAACCCTGCACCAAACCATTCGAAACATCCCAAAGCCTGTCATCGCGGCAGTGAATGGATATGCCATTGGAGGAGGCCATGTCCTACACGTCATCTGTGACTTGACAATTGCATCAGAAACGGCAAAATTCGGGCAAAGTGGCCCAAAAGTAGGGAGTTATGATGCAGGATTTGGTTCTGCGTATCTTGCCCGGATAGTCGGTGAAAAGAAAGCGAGGGAAATTTGGTATTTGTGTGAACAATATTCCGCACAGGAGTCAAAAGAGATGGGACTTGTGAATAAAATCGTCCCTGCAGATCAGTTGCAACATGCGGCAAAAGAATGGGCGATGAAGATTCTTGAGAAGAGTCCGACTGCATTGAAAATGCTTAAGTATTCCTTTAATGCTGATAGTGCAAACATCCAAGGGATATCCCAGTTATCGATGGGTAGTTTAGCGATGTTTTATAACACACCAGAATCAGAAGAAGGAAAAAATGCTTTTCTTGAAAAAAGGCCAGTGGATTTTAAACAATTCAGAAGATGATGAAGGGGATGAACTCTATTGAAATTCGATACGATTTTGAGTCAGGAATATGTGGAAAAATACCAATCTATTTGGCCAAATCGAACGATTCTGGATTATTTACATGATGTGATAGAGAACAATCCGGAGAAGACGGCAATCATTGATAAAAAAAGCCGTTATACGTATAAGGAGTTAGGAAAGCTGGTCGATCGGGTCGCTTTAGGTCTCATTCATATAGGAATGGGAAAGGGAGACGTCATCTCTTTTCAACTACCAAATTGGAATGAATTCATTATTCTCCATTATGCCGTCACTCGGATAGGGGCGATAAGCAATCCCTTGATTCCCATTTATCGTGATAGGGAAATTGGATTCATGGTGGAGATGGCGGAATCTAAGATGATTGTGGTTCCGGATCGTTTCCGTGACTACTATTATCCTGACATGATTGAGAGGCTAGCTCATCGGTGGCCTTCATTAGAGCATGTTTTTGTGGTCGGTGAAGAAGTACCGAATGGAATGAAAGCGTTCTCTTCCCTACTTGAGGAACCATGGGAAGAGCGGATGGATGTTTCCATTCTAGATGCCATCAAGCATGATCCGAACGATATTACAGAAATCATCTTCACCTCGGGAACGACCGGGAGTCCAAAAGGGGTCATGCATACACATAATACGCTTTGTGTATCAACAAATTATTGGATTGACCATCTGCGTTTAACATCGGATGACGTGCTCTTCATGGCATCCACCTTTGCCCATCAAACGGGATTTGGGTATGGTGTGCGGTTACCTACCCATTTTGGAGGTACTGGTGTCTATCAAGACATTTGGAACCCGAATGAGTTTATTGAGTGGATCGAGAAGGAGAAGATAACGTTTACTGCGGGTGCAACACCCTTCCTGCAAGATACCGTTCAATTGGAAGGGATAGAAAGGGGTCATATTCAATCTCTTCGAGCCTTTGTAGCTTTAGGTGCCCCAATTCCTAGACAGCTTGTGAGAGAAGCGAAAGAAAAAGTCCCATTCAAAATATTGTCGGGATGGGGACAAACGGAAAATGGTTTAGTGACATTGACAAGACTTGATGATTCGGAAGAAAAGTTAACGAGTACGGATGGAGCCCCTTTTCCCCATATGGAACTCAAGATAATCGATTTTAAAGGAGAAAGTTGTCCTCCTAATGTAGAAGGTGATTTACTCGCAAGAGGCCCTGCGATGTTTGTCGGGTATCTCAAACGAATGGAAGACACCATAGCGGAACATAAGAATGGTTGGTTCATTACCGGTGACCGGGCGGTAATGGACGAGGATGGATATATCCGAATTTCCGGTAGAAATAAAGACATCATCATTCGAGGCGGAGAAAATATCCCGGTTGCATATGTAGAAAACGTATTATACGAACATCCCGATGTTTCAACCGTACAGGTTATTGCTGTACCTGATACACGCCTTCAGGAAAAAGCATGCGCTTGTATCAGCATGAAACCAGGGAAGGTTCCCATTACAATGGATTCAATGAAGGAATTTCTCTCGAAGAAAGGCTTAGCTAAACAATATTGGCCAGAACAGCTAGAAATTTTGACGGAATTCCCACGTACCCCAAGCGGGAAAATTCAGAAGTTTCGTCTGAGGGAAATGATAAATGAAAAGATTGGAGACAACATTTAAGGCCAGGGTAAATGATCGATTAAAAGAAAATGAAAAAATGGAGGGATTGATATGACTAAACGAGTCGCTTTTATCACGGGGGCAGGAAGTGGCATTGGCAGAGAAATCGCAAAAAAACTGGCTTCAAGAAATATGAGAGTGATTGTGGCAGATATCAATAGTCAGAATGCGGATGAAACGGTTACTTTAATCGAGCGGGAGGGGAATGAAGCTAAATCCGTTTATTGTGATGTAACGAATTTGGATAGTGTAAAAAAAGCTGTGGAAGATTCGGTGGGCCATTATAAAAAGATTGATGTATTGGTCAATAACGCAGGGTGGGACAAGGTAGAACCGTTCTTAAAAAGTGATCCAAGCACGTGGAAAAGACTCATCGATATTAATTTACTCGGCCAAATTCATACGTGTAAGGAAATTTTACCGCTTATGATAGAAAATAATTATGGGAAAGTAGTCAATATTGCTTCAGATGCTGCAAGGGTCGGCTCTAGCGGGGAAGCGGTCTATTCCGCAGCAAAGGGTGGTGTCATTGCTTTCACGAAGACAATTGCAAGAGAAATGGCCCGTTATAAGCTTAACATCAATTGCATTGCCCCAGGACCAGCGGACACTCCATTATTTCAAGAGATTGGTTCGTACAATGAAGGGATCACAGGGGCCTTGGTAAAGGCGATACCATTCCGTCGTTTGGCTCAACCGGAGGATATTGCGGGTGCTGTTGCGTATTTTGTTTCGGATGAAGCGGGATACGTCACAGGGCAAACCCTATCTGTCAATGGAGGATTAACGATGGCTTAACAAGCCCAATGAGTAAGGGTTTTCCTTGTAGAGTTGAATGACCTATAAAGAATGCATGTTTCATAGAATGGAAGGAAACTAGATAGGGAATGACTTATGAAGGGAGTGGATTTTTTGGATTTTGAATTTTCAGACGATGTTACCTTATTAAAACAGGGTATCCGAGAGTTTATTGATAATGAGGTAGAGCCATATGCTATGTTAATTGAAGAAAGTGATGAAATTCCAGAAAGCATTTTACGGAAATCCAAAGAAATTGGTCTATTTGGTCTTAGTATTCCTGAGTCATATGGTGGACTGGGAATTGATATGGTGGGAAAATGTGCCATTCTGGAAGAGCTAGGGAGAACGCATAACGGCTATACCACTGTCATTGGCGGACATACGGGGATCGGTGGCGTCGGAATAGTAGAGATGGGAAATGATGCACAGAAACGAAAATATCTTCCCGATATGGCATCGGGTGAAAGAATCGGGGCTTTTGCTTTAACTGAACCCAGCGCAGGATCGCATGCTACCAATCTTAAAACGACCGCGATTAAAAGAGGTGATAAGTATATCTTGAATGGGAGCAAGCATTATATTACCAATGCGCCTATTGCGGACATTTTTACAGTCATGGCAGTTACGGACCCATCAAAAGGGGCAAAGGGCATCACTTCCTTTATTGTCGAAAAAGATTTTCCTGGATTCCACATAGGAAAAATCGAGAAGAAAATGGGACTTCATGGATCGCATTCTTCAGAGATTTTTTTCGAAGATTGTGAGGTGCCTGTTGAAAATGTTTTGGGTGATGTAGGGCAAGGGTATGTTAATGCATTGAAAATTTTAGCAAATGGACGTGCGGGAATGGCAGCAAGAAACTTAGGTTCGTGTGATAAGTTACTTGAGATGTCGATTGAATTTGCTCATATGCGAATTCAATTCGACAAGCCAATCTTTGAGCAGCAAGTCATTCAACATTACTTGGCCGAGATGGCATTGGATACGGAAGCACTCCGTTCAATGACTTATCGTGTAGCGTGGATGGTAGATCAAAAAAGGAACGTTATTAAAGAAGCAGCCATGGTTAAATTATTAGGGTCGGAAACGTATAATCGGGTGGCAGACAAAGCTCTCCAAATACATGGAGGGATTGGCTATATATCTGAATATCCAATCGAACGTTTTTATCGGGATGCACGTATTACCAGGATTTATGAAGGGACTTCTGAAATTCAAAAAAATATCATAGCGGCACAGCTGCATAAGCAATACCAAAGAAAATCAGGGAGTCAAAGGATAGGGGTATAGAGCTATGGATCTTAACCTTAAGGGGAAAAATGTTTTAATAACGGGTGCAGCCAAAGGGATAGGTAAGGAAATTGCTTTAGCAGCGGCAAGAGCTGGTGCCAATATTGCTCTCCACTACCATGAATCACAGAAAGAGGCAGCAGAAACAGCAGAAAACATTAAAAAATGTGGAGTGAAACTTGTACTTGTACAGGCTGACCTTTCCAGGTTAGAGGAAGTCCAAGAAATGAAAGTGGTCACTAAACGTGAACTGGGAATCATTGATGGTGTCATTAATAATGCAGGATGGACACAATTTAAATCATTTTTTAAATATGAACCGGGTGAATGGAAAAAGGAAATGGAGGTTTGTTTTTATGGAGTCCTTCATTTGGCACATACATTTATGCCGGATATGATGGATAACAATCAGGGCAAATTCATTAATATAGTGGGAGACTCCGCCCGGACTGGTGATAAGAACCTAATCATATCAGGTGCAGCGAGAAGTGGGACTATCTCTTTTCTAAAATCCCTATCCCAAGAAGTAGGCAAGAGCAATGTTCAGTGCAATACCATTTCACTAGGATTAATCGATCAAGGTCAATCATTTGATACCGTCATGTTAGAAAAGCTAATCAAGCAATACCCGATGGGACGATTAGGAAAGGTGGATGACGTGATTGGAATTACCCTCTTTTTGTTGTCCAATTGGTCTGATTGGATAACCGGTCAGGTTATTCCTGTAAACGGAGGACATAGTATGATCGGTTAGAAAATATGCGGGTAACTCTGTATCCTTTAAAGGTGTTCATAAAAAGCAGGCTTCATCATTTTACTAGGCAAAATAACGACCACCCGTGATAACGGGTGGTTTTCTCTGCGGCTGAAAGCCTTTATTACTGACCAGGCCCTAAAGGGCCCCTGATTGGTTCGCCAAATGTACTACTTTTACTGGCCAGACCTTAAAGGCCTTCCACTCACTTCCTTTTCTTTTTCTGTATCTCTTCACCTGTGAATGGATCAATATATTCCATCATACTTAATTGTTCCGCGACTATATCATCTTGTATCTGGTTCCGTATGTATTCTTCTATTACCTTTTTGTTTCGTCCAACTGTATCTACATAATATCCCGTACATCAAAACTTTCGGTTTCCATACCTGTATTTCAAATTGGCATGACGGTCAAATACCATCAAACTACTTTTCCCTTTTAAATAACCCACAAATGAAGATACACTTATTTTTGGTGGAATGCTCACGAGCATATGTACATGGTCTTTACATGCCGTTGCTTCAATGATTTCCACGCCTTTCCTTTCACATAGCGTGCGCAATATTTGACCGATGTCCTTTTTTATCCTTCCGTAAATCACTTGTCTTCTGTACTTCGGTGCAAATACGATATGATACTTACAATTCCAGGTAGTGTGTGCTAAACTATTAGTGTCTTTTGACATAAAACTCCTCCGTGATGCTGATATTTTGGTTGGCGAACCAAAAATATTTTAGCACCATGGGAGAGTTTTTTTAATACCATGCTGAAAGCTTTTTAGAACCCTAGGCCTAGCCTAGGGTTTTCTTTTCTACAAAAGAAAAGCTGTCGAGATTTTCTCGACAGCCTGACGAACTTGCTGGCATAGAAGTTCGTTTTTCTATTTAATGGAGTTATGATCCTGTTATTGTTACATGCTTTTAACTAGTAAATAAATAAAATAAGGTGCTCCCAAAATGGAGACAACGATACCTACTGGAAGTTCCATAGGGGCCAGGATGACTCTGCCTATCGTATCAGCGGATAACAGAAGAAGACCGCCCAATGCTGCCGTCATTGGCAGTAATCTCGTATGCCTTGGTCCCACTAATTTTCGGGCTATGTGTGGAGCAATCAAGCCTAAGAAAGTAATACCGCCACCAACGGATACACACGCGCCTGCTAAGGCCACTGAAATAAGCAATAATAGTCTGCGTTCTTTTTCGATAGGGAGACCAACCCCTATGGCAATTTGGTCACCTAATCCCATAACATCAAGTATTCTTGATTTATAGAAGGTTATCGGAATCAGGATGAGCAACCATGGTAATAAAGCCCAAACAAATGTCCAGTTCGTCCCCCAAATGGTCCCTGCCAGCCAAACGATGGTCTTCATGAAATCATTTGGCTCCATTTTCATCTGAAAAATGACCAAGCCTGCCCCAAATGCTGCATTTATACCGATACCGACCAACAATAACCTTACAGGTGTCACTCTTCCATTTTTCCACGATAGTACATAGATTAAGAAAGCGGCAAGAAATGCACCAAGTAAAGCGGTGAAAGGCATGATGAATATGGATGCCCAGCCCGTTAAGAAAGTAGTTCCCCGAAAGAAGAACATATACAATACAACGGCAAACCCTGCGCCTGAATTGATTCCGATAATCCCGGGGTCTGCTAAGGGATTTTGGGAAAGTCCTTGTAAAATGGCCCCTGAAATGGCAATTCCCATTCCGACAAGTATTGCCATGACTATACGCGGCAAACGAAATTCAAAAATGGTTAACTCGTTCTGAGGGGTGCCATCGCCCAATAGAGTTTTGATAACATCCCCTAAAGGAATTTTTATGTAGCCTGCATTAATGCTGATGAAAAAAACAAGTACGATTAAAAGGATGCTTGTAATAAGCAAAGACTTAAAGTGATTCCCCTTTTTGTACATTACATTCCGCTCCCTTCTTTACGAGCTAAATATAGGAAGAAAGGGACACCTATGATGGCCGTTATGGCTCCAACAGGTGTTTCAAACGGCGGGTTAACCAAGCGTCCTAAGATATCCGAAATTAGCAATAAGGTTCCGCCCAAAACAGCAGAGCAAGGAATGATCAAACGATAATCATTTCCTACTAAAAATCGCACAATATGCGGGATGACCAATCCAATAAAGCCGATCATTCCGGCAATCGATACTGCTGCACCTGTTAATAATAACACCACAATCGTACCAATGAACTTTATCAGGGGAATGTTTTGCCCAAGCCCTCGTGCCACTTCCTCACCCAGGCTAAGGATGGATATGGAACGTGAAAGGAATAAAGCCAACAAAAGCCCTCCCAGAATAAAGGGTAGAGCAAATGAAATGTGCTGTGGTTGGACGCTCGAGATGCTCCCTACAAACCAAAAGCTAATATCTTTTGAGACGTTAAATTTGATACCAATCGCTGTGGAAAGGGAACTTAGTAAGGAAGCAATGGCTGAACCGGCCAACGCCAACTTGACTGGAGTACTTCCACCCCTGGAAAGCGATGTGATTCCGAAGACAATGGCAGCACCCAATCCTGCACCAGCAAAAGAAAACATCATTAAACCTATATAGGTCATGCCAGGCAGAAAAGCGAGGGCAATCGCTATTAAAAAGGAAGATCCTGCGGTTACTCCCATAATGGAAGGATCGGCCAATGGATTTCTTGTCATACCCTGCATAATGGCTCCAGATACGGCTAAGGCAGCTCCTACGCATACTGCAGCAATGGCCCGGGGAAATCTTAATTCTCTAATGATGACATGAGATGAATTATTCTGATCAAATTCAAATAAGGCATTAAACACATCGCGATAATTTAAATCTGCAGCTCCAAAATTAACGGACAAGATAATGGAAATGACCATACCGCCCAAACCTACTAGTAGGATAACCATACTCACAAAGAGATTCTTATTCGTATGAAGCAATGTGGTGTGTTCCTTTAGTTTTGAATCCATATTAACAACTACTCTCTAAAAAATGATTGACAATATTACCTTTCTATAATTAAATTAGTTGATAACAATTATCATTACCAAACAAATAATAGTCTATCATATCTCTAGGGGGATTCAAATGTATAATGTCATGAGTAAGAAAAAAATCATTCAATTACTAGGCGCCGGCCTATTAGCAATATCTTTAGCTGCATGTGGTGACGATGATGCAACTAAAGACGATGTTTCGACAAGTCAAACAGATGAAACATCAAGTAAAGAAGCAGTTAAATCAAAAACACTGACGGATGCCATGGGAAATGAAGTGGTCATTCCAGCTAATCCGAAACGTATCATCGCTTCATATCTTGAAGATAATTTGGTGGCTCTTGGTATCAAGCCAGCCGCTCAATGGAGTGTAAGTGATGGAGCAGAAGTTCAAGGATATCTACAAAGTGAACTAGAGGACGTTCCAACCATTCCATATGATCTTCCATTTGAATCCGTACAAAAAGTGGAACCGGATTTAATCATTATGGATTCTGCCACCATGGTTGAAGGCGGTAAATATGACCAATATAATAAAATTGCACCTACATATGTAATCGGAAACGAAGTTAATAATGACTGGCGAGATGAATTGAAACGCGTCGGGGAAGTATTCGGCAAAGAGAACGAAGCCAAAAAGGTTTTGACGGATTATGATAAAAAAGCAAAAGAAGCAAAGGGAACCCTTGAGGAAAAAGTGGGGAATCCTTCTGTAGCTGCAGTTTGGTTAGTTGGCGGGAAATTCTTCATTGTCAGCGATAACCTTTCAAGTGGAGCTGTCATGTACGGTGACTTAGGGTTAAAAGAACCGGATGTTGTGAAGGAAATCTCCGCTAACGCAACTGGGAACTGGAGTGAAATTTCTTTAGAGAAACTAGTTGAGTTGGATGCTGAACACCTATTTTTGATCAATAGTGATGATTCCGCTGGTTCAAAAGCTTTAAGCGATACGTTATGGAAAAGCGTACCTGCTGTCAAGGCTGGGAATGTTCATGAGTTCTCTCCTAATGAAAGCTGGTTGTATACAGGTGCCATTGCTAACGGGCAAATCATTGATAATATTTTAAAAAGTTTAGTAAAATAGTATAGTGTAATAAAGGCTATCACTTTTGCGAGGATAGCCTTTATTTTTTGCGGAAGTGTGTAATTGCTCTTCCTGTTTTTGTGAGTGAATATCTACTGAAAGAAGGTCATGATATGGGCCACTTATTAACAAAAGATTTGTATGTAGGCTACCAAGATCACATCATCGTCGATAATATGAATCTTCAATTCAAGAGTAACGAAATCACTACTATAATTGGGCCGAATGGATGCGGAAAATCTACATTGCTTAAGGCTATCACTAGAATCATTCCTCATATGAGAGGAAGTGTGTTGCTAGATGGTCAGTCGATAGCAAAGGAAAATACTAAAGAATTGGCAAGGAAAATGGCCATCCTGCCGCAAACCCAAGATGCTCCTGTTGGTTTAACTGTCCAGGAGCTCGTTTCTTACGGGCGTTTTCCATACCAAAAAGGGTTTGGTAAATTATCTTTAAGAGATTATGAAATAATAGATTGGGCCCTGGAGGCCACGAATACGGCAGAATTCAAATTTCGCCCCGTCGATTCTCTTTCCGGTGGACAGAGGCAACGTGTCTGGATTGCGATGGCATTAGCTCAGGAAACGGAAATCATCTTTTTGGATGAGCCGACAACATATTTGGATATGGCACATCAACTTGAGGTACTCGAGCTGTTGAAAGATTTGAATGAAAAGCAAAATCGGACGATTATAATGGTACTGCACGATCTAAACCATGCCTCGCGATTTTCACACAACATGATTGCATTAAAAGATGGTGTCCTTGTAAAAGAAGGGCTGAGTGAAGAAGTGATGAAAAAAGAAATACTGAAAGAAGTTTTCAATATTGATGCGGAGATCGTAGAGGATCCTCGTACAGGAAAACCATTATGCATGACGTATGATTTAATTCGGAATAAATGAGGTGATAGCATGTTTTTCGTCATCAAGCGTTTTTTTGCTTATTATAAACCCTATAAAGGACTATTCATCATTGACTTTTCAAGTGCCGTTTTCATCGCCCTTTTGGAATTGATATTCCCTTTGGCCGTAAACCAGGTTATTGATGAATTACTACCGAGCAATAACTGGAGGATCATCATCCTATCTTGTGTAGGGCTCCTTGGTATCTACTTGTTGAGTACAGGGTTGCACTATGTCGTAACATATTACGGACATAAACTTGGAATTAATATCGAAACGGACCTTCGGAAAAATTTATTTTCAAAACTTCAAAAACAATCTTTCACATTCTTTGATAATAATAAAACGGGTCATTTAGTTTCTAGGATGACGAGTGATTTAATGGATATAGGAGAAGTTGCCCATCATGGTCCTGAAGATTTATTCATTGCATTCATGACCATTTTTGGTGCATTCTTCGTCATGTTTCAAATCAATTGGCAGCTAGCGGTCATCGTATTTGCCGTTGTTCCTTTTTTAATCGTTTTGTCGGTATACTTCAGCCGTAAGATGACTAAGGCGTTCCATTCCATGTTTGGTGACATTGCAAATTACAATGCCCGTATTGAAAATAATATTAGTGGCATTCGTGTTGTTCAGTCTTTCACCAAGGAATCTCACGAAATAGAGTTATTTAACCGCTCAAACTCAGAATTCCGTCATACAAAATTGTTAGCCTATAAAATCATGTCATGGAGTACCTCGATAAATTTCCTTCTGATGAAATTGGTCGCCCTAACAGTATTGGGCTGTGGTGCGTGGTATGTGATTCACGGGAAAATGACGTACGGTGAATTTGTAGCCTTTATTATGTTATCCAATATTTTCGTAGCGCCGATTCAACAAATAAGCGCCATTATTGAAACGTTACCAAAGGGGTATGCAGGGTTCAAGAGGTACCTCGAATTGGTTGATATGCTGCCGGACATCCAAGACAGGGATGGGGCAGTAACCATCGAGGGGGTTAAAGGTGATGTGACATTTGAAAATGTTTCTTTTGGGTATGACTCAAATAGAAACATCCTAAACGATATTACCTTCAGTGTGCCAGCTGGGGAGACGATTGCCATGGTAGGACCATCTGGTGGTGGAAAGACCACGATAAGCAGTTTATTGCCTCGCTTCTATGATATTCAATCAGGTAGCATAAAAATTGATGGCATGGATATCAGGGATTTCACATTAAGTTCTTTACGAAAGCATATCGGAATCGTACAGCAAGATGTATTCCTTTTTGAAGGAACGATTCGTGAGAACATCATGTATGGGAACACGAATGCTACAGACAAACAATTGAACAAGGCAATCGAGGATGCTCAATTAATGAGTGTGATTGATAATTTGCCTGAGGGGTTGGATACGCTAATCGGGGAGCGCGGTGTGAAATTGTCAGGTGGGCAAAAGCAAAGGGTTTCAATAGCCCGTATCTTCCTGAAAAATCCTCCCATTTTAATACTTGATGAAGCCACCTCGGCATTGGATACCGAAACAGAGAAGGCCGTTCAAGAGGCATTGGAGCGTCTTTCTATAAATCGAACGACTATTATCATTGCACATAGGCTAGCGACGATTAAGCATGCTGATCGGATAATCGTCGTCCAAAACGGCCAAATAAAAGAACAAGGAACTCATGAAAAATTAATTCATCACGAAGGAGCATATAAGAAATTGATTCTTGCTCAAACCGTATAATATAGCGCTCTAAAAAAGGGTTCACCAGGATATTGGTGAATCCTTTTTTTTGATTGCAAAGAAAAAGCATTTTGTAGTAGAACATTTAAATGGGAATCACTTTGATTCCTATTAAATATGCGGATTATTGAAAATAAACAGAAATTAAGGTTGTAATTTTGAATGCAGTATAATAAAATAACTTAAAACCAACTAAACTAATTGGAATATTTATATATTTTAGGAGGATAGCTCTTGCAACAGCAAATCATTGAAGTAACCAATGTAAATAAATCGTTTTTAACTGATAAACAAACAATTCATGTTCTTGATCAAGTCTCTTTCCATGTGGAAAAAGGGGAAATCGTCACGTTACTCGGAAAAAGCGGATGTGGAAAAAGTACACTTCTCAATATGGTTGGAGGCTTTGAAAAGCCGGATGAAGGAAGCGTGATTCTAGATGGTAAATCTATAAATCGCCCAACTAAAAAGTGTGTCATGCTGTTTCAACAAATCAATCTCCTTCCATGGCGTTCGGTTCTGAAAAATGTCGAGCTTGGTCTTACTGGAGAAAAGCTATCTAATGAGGAAAAAAACGAACGGGTGATGGAAGCATTGAAGTTAGTAGGGCTTGAAGCACATCTGCATCAGTTTCCACATCAATTATCTGGCGGGATGCAACAGCGTGTTGCGATTGCACGTGCACTTTCCATTGCACCTGATGTCATTTTAATGGATGAGCCTTTCGCGGCACTGGACACATTCAACCGGTATCATTTACAAGACGAACTTCTTCGAATACAAGAAAAGAAGAAGACGACGATTTTACTTGTTACTCATGATATAGATGAAGCTGTCTATTTGTCGGACAGAATATTGATCATGGAGTCACACCCAGGGAGAATATTTAAAGATATTCCTATTAAGCTTGTAAAACCACGTGATCGGGCACATGGGGATTTTCATTATTATCGAAAGAAGATTCTAGAAGAATTCAAGTTGAGTGGTAATCAATTCGTTCCGGAGTATAACATCTGAGAGGGAGTGGGGTTTTGAGCAAGAAAAGGTGGGGTGCTTCGATACTAATGGCTTTCATTTTGCTGTTTACGACTTCATGTGCACAGCCTACACAGCAACCAGAAGGTAAACCAACTATTAAAATTGGCTATCTTCCCATTACTCATGCTGGTGTTCTCTATATGGATAACCACCTGTATGGTGGGGAGTTTGCAGAGTACAATATCGAGCTTGTTAAGTTCAGCTCCTGGCCCGATTTAATGGATGCCTTAAATACGGGTCGGGTGGAAGGTGCCTCTGTTTTAGTGGAGCTAGCTATGAAGGCGAAAGTGAAAGGTATTGATTTAAAAGCTGTTGCACTCGGTCATAAAGATGGGAATGTTATCATTTCATCGAAGGAGATTGAAAGTACAAAAGATTTAATAGGTAAAACATTTGCGATTCCTCATAAATACTCGACTCAGAATATTTTGTTGAATAAAATGCTTAAAAAAGAAGGATTGAACTATGAGGATGTGGACGTTGTCGAGATGCCTCCTGCTGAGATGCCGGCAGCACTGTCCGAAAATCGAATTTCGGGTTATGCAGTAGCCGAGCCGTTTGGAGCGATGGCCGTTCAACTTGATAAAGGGAAAGTGCTACACCAATCGGATGAAATATGGCCTAATTCGTATTGTTGTGTACTTGTTTTGAGGAATGACTTTATTCAATCCAACCAAACCGCCACCCAATCACTGGTGACACAATACGTAAAAACCAGTGAACAGGCAGAACATAAAGATAAAGATTTATTTAATTCATTTGATCAATATATGAAGGTAGAGAAAGAAGTACTCGACTTATCACTTGAATGGATATCATTTGATGGATTACGCATTGAAAAAGATGAATACAATAAGCTCCGCAATTCAGTGATCGAGATGGATTTATTTGAAAACCCGCCATCTTTTGAAGAATTCGTGGACAATACATATATTGATAAAGCGATGTGATTATGATGATGGAACTATTAAAAAAACTAATGAATTTTTTTATCGGAATGGTTGTATTAGTTCTACTATGGCAATTGATCATTTGGATAGGGGGGTATGAAGAAGCCCTCTTACCTACACCTTTAAGTGTTGGTAAAGCGATCGTTGCTCTCATAGTTAATGGAACGTTATTTGTCCACCTAAAAGTGAGCCTCGGGAGGTTTATTGCAGGTTATTTATTGGCGGTCATTCCAGCGGTTCTTTTAGGAATGTTCCTAGGTAGATCTCCTCGTCTCTGGAATATAGTGGATCCCATCGTACAAGTGCTGAGGCCGGTTTCACCGGTAGCCTGGTCCCCATTTATCGTCCTATGGTTTGGCATCGGAAACATGCCAGCAATTGCGATCATTTTCATAGCAGCGTTTTATCCTGTACTATTAACGACTGTAGCGGGGGTCAAGAAAATTGATCGTTCTTATTTGAAAATCGCGGAAAACCTAGAAATCAAGAAGCTGCAATTAATGATGAAGATTATTTTTCCAGCGGCTTTTCCTTCCGTCGTGAGTGGTCTTCACCTTGCGCTTGGTACGGCCTGGATTTTCTTGGTTGCAGGTGAAATGGTAGGTGCCCAATCAGGTCTTGGTTATTTAATCGTGGATGCAAGGAATACATTAAATCTTGATTATGTATTGGCTGGAATTGTCTTCATCGGTATTTGCGGCTTTCTATTGGATCGATTGATTGGTTTGTTTGAGCTCTGGGTAGGCAAGCACTGGGGAAGCTTTTCAAATTAAACAGTGATTATAGTTCAAAAACTGAAAGAAACGCTAGCCCAGTGCTAAGCCTTTCTTTCAGTTTTTTCGTCTATGATATTCTTAGTGATGGTGCTGCTCAATCTTTTCCTTTTCGTCATACGTACCTAAAGTTGTAGCTACTGTGGATACGCCTAGTATTAATACAGCCAACGACACGGTCACAATAATTGTGGAAGGAATGGCTTTCCTGAAAATGGGGTATTCTTCTTTATTCCATAGCCCGATTGCCATGATTACGCTCGCAATATAGATTGTTGTAAAAAATACAATACTTAGTTCTAGATAATTTGTTGTCATAAAGCTAAGCATTGCTCCCATCATCGCTCCCATAAATAGTGCCCCTAGGCTTTCGATGAATATTTTTACAGGCAACTTATAGGTTAATGCTATAACTAAAACCAAGCTTCCTATCATAGCGATTATGGTGGATAGCACCATGTCTGGAATCCATATAGCTACTAAAATTCCGATAATTGTACTCATGGTCATTGTCACAAACATAGCTAAACAACTAGCCATATGATTTTGTTTATAATGTTGTCGAAAGGTGAAGCCAGTTAACACCGTTAAAATTACAACAATACTAAGACTGACTAGTCCTATCATAAACTTCCTCCATTCAGTTTGTGTAAGAAGTGAAATAATGGTTTCTTAATGTGAACAGGTTGAAGAAGTATTCTTGACGGAACATGAATTTTGTTTTGCGGCACGCGGTACATCAAGCGCGGGGTTACGATCAAAGAAGCCAACAGGTTTCAATTGGAAATTTATATAGGCAGTAGGCATAACCGGCCAGTCTTCCGGACGTGTAATATGATGATGTCCCATTGTATACCATACAACGATATCCTCATTATCGATCGATCGATTTGCTTGAATATATTTGGGAAGCCCGTCTCCACCTTTATGTTGATTGGGGTAATTTCCTGTTGCATACAATTCATTACGGTTAAATTGTGTTACATGTAAATGATTTTTGATAAATCCTGCGCGCTTGATGACGCTTGCGCTTTCATGCGCAAATGGAAGGCAGTTCTCACCAGCCATAATTTTATAACCAACCGGCTGATTAACGACATTCTTTGAGTTTTTATTGATGATTTTCCATGTACGCTGGGTTGGCATATCTAAAATACGTACAGCTTCTTTTTCATGTTGGAATGTACGTGATACTGGATAAAATGCATTTGAATATGGATTGTTCGGACCTTCTGGTTCAGCAAGTGTTTCGGTTTCCACCACTGAATTTTTCACACCATCGAGCAATGTATCCAACCGGAAGTTAAAGAAATGTTGATGATGTACAGCGTTTAAGCCAGGGGCAATTTCCGTACCGTATTTTGATTGCCCGGTTTCGTTAAATGTACCGGTATTTAATATACCTGTTAGCTTAACTTCAACCTCAATCGTACCATCTTGATAGAAGCTCCAATAGAAACCATAATCATAATTTCCTACTGTACAGAAGAATGAAATGACTAAGCGCCGTGAGCGACGTACCTCTACATGGTCAGTACGCCAGTCTGTATGTTTCCATCCGATTCCATAATCTTCTTCGTGTAGGCAAATTGCATTTTTAATCGTACGAGGACTGCCAGCCCCATCCGTTAATACCGCGTCGAAATAATGAATGTGTCCTAAACAATCACAACCTAGCTCAAGCGAATTAGCTAATTGACCCATTCCATATTCTCCGGCATCAAAAGCATTTTGTGTGTTATGTGCAAAGGATGCATCTCCATAAGGAACGACCATTTCAGACAATGCTCCGCGATATAGGATGGGCCGGTCCTTTCCTTTATCATTGTAATTCACAGTGTAAAGCACAAGTCCTTCGCGAGGGGTAAACCCGTATCGGAAACTCCATTTTTGCCATTTGATTAAATTTCCTTCTACCGTAAAACTTGCACCTTCTGGCTGAATGATCTCTAGTGGCTTCAGGTCCGTTCTAAACTCTATTGAATCACTTGTTTCAGGATAATAGTTAGCATCAACAGTAGGTATCTCACGTACACCGTAGTCTTCGATACGATCAACTTCCATTTTATTCAAATCAACGTACGCGACAATTCCTGTTAATGGATAAGCGTACCCATTATCATCCGCGAATTTTTTCTGCCAACAGATAGCACGAGCGATCCGTTTACCCTCATTTTCAGGAATATTAAAGTATCCTGCCGACCATGGGTCTACCATGATTAAATCTGGGTTATCAATTCCCCGTTTAGATAAAGCTACTTTAAAGTCAGGGTCTGCCTTAACCAAATTCTCGCATTCTAAGAACTCATCAAGCATTATTCCCGGCTGTACACCTGGGATTTCTTCAAATCGAACAATGGACGATGTATTTAATGAGACAACGACTTCAAACGTTGTCTTTAATTCGTTATCTAGTAATACTATAAAAACTTCTCGTTCGAAGTCATCTCCATCAGTGTAATTTAATACTACTTCTTTTAAAGGCTCATGTAATGTTACTGTTGGGAAGCGCACCTTTTCGCTTAAATTCTTCTCGATTTTCACTATGCTCACAGCTTTTTGAATCTCTTCAACGGTAAGTGGTGCTAACGGGTGATTTACCTTTAAAGTTTTTTCTTTTAAAATATCCACATGTAACATCTCCTTTCGTATATAAATTTATTCTATAGTCAGAATATTTAGTTTACAATGTAAAAAACGGAACTAATAGTATCTAATAGTAGATTGAAAATCCCAAAGAAAATAGTCAGTATTTTTGACATGAATATAAAATTTCCTTAAAAATATATTTCTAGAGGGGTATAACCTATGGATACAGTATTTAAGCCTATTCAACCTGAGTGGAATCAAAGATTACAACATATCAACTTGCTCGAACCTACATTATTTTTAAAAAGTTCTGTTGCATATGTATACCAATTTAAAGTGTCATCAAATGTAGAACCAACCGTTTTATTACCCGGAATACCTGATGGGTGTGTCGATATTATCTTTAATATGGAGGGGGATCAGGGCGATTGTTTCTTGATTCCAAGTCCCAAAATAAGGCAGGCCTATAGCTTTAAAACAAACACGACATACTTTGGCATTCGTTCACTTCCACTCCAGACATTGTTTTCTTTTGTATTATCTATGAAAGAAATCAACCAGTATATTCAGTTAGCCTTATTTGAGGTTGCCCCTTCCTTTTCCGTACTTTATAATCAACTCCTAGAAATTTCTACATTAAAGGAAAAACTACACACACTCGAATCATTTCTTCTAAGTAACTGTACTTCCCATTCACCTAATAGTGCTATTGTGAAATGTTGCATGGACATTAGCATACGTTCGAAAGGTAATATACACGTCAAGGATTTTGAAGCGCATACAGGGTACTCTGAGCGTTATTTGCGTACGCTTTTTCAAAATGAGGTCGGGATACCACCAAAACTTTTTTTGGAACTGTTGAATTTCCAATACACGCTTCAAGAAATCTATAGTGGCACATTTAATCTAGAAACGCATATTGTCGAAAGCGGTTCCTATGATACTTCTCATTTCTATAAGAAATTTAAAAAATTCACCCAAATGACGCCTTTCGAATATAGAAAGCTACTAAAAGAAGTTATTTCTTAAAGTGGTTCTTTCAAAGTGTTCTATTATTCTTTTTTTATGTAAATGAAGTCTAGCGTGTTATACAGCACTTAAGTGTTGTAGAAGAAAGATAAATTGAATGTATAGCGGGAAAATAAAGGTTGGATTAAGCCAACGAGAGATTGGCTATTTGGGGAAGATAAAAAGAGAACGTCCTGATACTTTTCAGGTGTTAGGACGTTCTCTTTTTTATGGTGATGGATAGGTGCTTACCTTTGAAATTCTTTCTCTACTGGAACAACTTTTATGTCCTGAACTAGTTCTCCCGTTTTTTTAGAATAATAGCCTATGCTCACTTCGTCGCCTGTTACAGGGTCGATTAGTTGTTTATAGCATTTTTGCAGATGGTGGCTTCCCCAAATGATAAGTGAATTGAAGACATCTTCTAACTCTTCGCCACTTTTAGTCAATGTATAACGGTAACGAGGAGGGTGGTCCGTATAAAGTTCTGCTGTAACGAGACCTTCCTTTTCTAAGTACTTCAACCGTTCTGATAAAAGATTGGAAGAAATTCCATTTAGCGCTTTTTTTATTTCGTTAAACATGGTATGCCCGTTTAGTATTTCATGTACTACCAATAAGGTCCATCGATCACCGATGATATTAAGTGACTGTGCGATATTACAAGGCAAATCGTACCTAGTTTTCATAAGTATCCCTCCAATGTTTGATTTGATTTTACCATAGTTAGTTAAAAAACAACAAAGTTGCTTTTTTTAACTAAGTATAATAAAATAACCTTATAAAGATTTCCACTTAAAAAATACAAAGCGAGGGTTTTATCATGGGACTATTTTTAATTGAATCATCATTGAAAGATATCGTGTCAAGTAAAGAAGAACTGGATCAAAAGGTGTCAAAACTTCAAGCGGATTTAAAGGAGAGCAACGCTTCATTAGTGGAGCTTCAACTATCGAAAGATTTCTCCCGTTCATTCTTCATTATTGAAGGGGAAGACCAAAATGCTGCAACTGAGACATTAAAAGGTTCAAGTATTCCTGTGGAACTTGTGAAAGAAGTTCGCCTAGTTGGTAAGGAATTAGAAGATGTGAAGAAAAACAATGAAGTCGTCAATTATTTAGTTGAATGGAATATCCCGGAAAATCTTACGATGGATCAATACTTGGCAAGAAAGAAAAAGAATTCCGTACATTATCAAGAGGTGCCTGAAGTGGCATTCTCAAGAACGTATGTGTGTGAAGATATGACTAAATGTCTTTGCTTCTATGATGCACCTGATGAAGCTGCAATTAAGCGTGCTCGTGAAGCAGTACAAACACCCATTACTTCCATTACCGAAATTCATACAGAAACTAAATAATTTTATTTGAGAAACGAGGGACGCCTAAACTTTAAGTTTGGGTGTCCTTTTTTACTTGGAATTATAATCTGAAAATTTTGATTAGATGGTTGCAATTTTATATACAGTATAATAAAATAACCTTAAACCGACTAAACTAATATGAATAAGTGTTTTTCCAAAGCATTTAAAAAATACAGGTTAATATAGTCGTCCGATCCTATACATAAAAGAACCATCATTAAAGTCATTACTTTTAAGGTTTTATACAAAGGCGGAATGAAAATAGGGGAGTTGTGGTCATGGAATCATGCGTAGTGGATAAAAAACCTATGATCGAACAATTAATTGAAAAGGAGTTAAGACCATTCGTAAAGAAAATAGATGCTGAGGCTTTTTATGCTGAAGGATTTTTGAAAAAGCTCGGTGAGGCCGGTCTGTTTTCTTCTACTAATAAAACGGAAAAAGAAATTTTATTAGATGAAATGTATGTAGTTAAAGAAACAGCTAAAGTATGCATGACAACAGCGTTTTGTCTCTGGTGTCATTTGGCTGCCTTAACCTATATCCGAAAAACCGATAATGTAGAAATGAAAACTAGGTTATTATCAGCTTTTGAAAACGGTGAAGTCCTAGGGGCAACAGGTTTATCCAATCCAATGAAGTATTACGCGGGGCTAGAAAAACTGAATTTGAGCGCGAAACCGACTGAAGGTGGCTATATTGTTAATGGTGTATTGGCGTCCGTTTCCAATCTTGGAGAGAACCATTGGTTTGGATTAATCGCAGGTGTTAGCGAAAATGAACGAATGATGGCCGTGGTTCCTTGTAAATTAGACGGCCTAAAGCTAAAAGAAAAGGTAGATTACCTGGGGATTAATGGGAGTTCTACATATGCATGTTCCTTTAATGATGTATTTATACCTAAAGAATGGGTATTGTCTGAAAATGCCGATTTGTTCGTGGAAAAAATTCGTCCGGCATTTATTGCCTATCAAATTCCTCTCGGCCTGGGCGTCACCCAATCATCTATCATGGCGATTGAAAAGGTATGTCAAAAGCAGAATGGCTGTAATCAATTCTTGAGAACCCAATCAAATGAACTGCAAGAAGAAGAGCGACACATACAGGAAAAGATTTTAACCTTATTCAATAATGATTCACTTGACTGGAAAGAGGTTGCAGATATTCGTCTTAAAACCGCTTACCTAACCCTTAAGGCTGTTCAAACAAATATGCTTCATAATGGGAGTGCCGGTTATCTGAAAGACAGCGCACCATCGAGGAAACTTAGGGAAGCATATTTCTTTGCAAACTTGACACCGACAGTTAAACATTTGGAAAAAGTCCTTACTGTATAACCTAACCCTCATGAGATTTTCTACTCATGGGGGTTTTTAGTGAAGAAAACAACTCTATTACATCTTAAATGGGTATAAAGGCCCGGTATTTTTTAAAAAGATAAAGGATCAGAACTAAAATAGTACAAGAAGATTAGTGTGGTAAATGGGAAAATGGGTTATTTTAATTTTGGGAATATTATCTAATTTATTCCAGAAAAGGGGGAGGTTTCATTGAAAAAGTATTGGAAAAGTATATTTTGTGCGTTAGCCGTCCTTGTGCTATCGCTAACGAGTTTGCAACCTGCTTTAGCAGCGACGGATTTGAAAAAAGCGAAGACGATAAGCCTTGACAAAAACTATACGGGACAGCTATCTGTTACTAATTATGAACAGGTTTTCAAAGTCAAACTCAAGAAAAATGGAAATTTGAAAGTTTTTGTTAAAACGTATAAAAGTAGAAGTTGGTATGTTGAAGTCTTGGACAGCGAGGGCAGCCGACTTGATGACTATTACACAAAAACAACCAATGGTACCGAAACCAACGAAATCGGATTAAAGAAGGGTACATACTATATTGTCATCTCCGGAAATAAAGATAAGCCTTACAAGGTGCAAGCTAAGTTCAAAGCAAGCGAGTATTATGAAAGGGAAAGTAACAATACAGTAAAAACAGCAAACACGATAAAAACAGGTAAAAACTATTATGGTGCCCTACAAGAATTTACGGATAAAGATTATTTGAAGTTCACCGTGAAGAATAAAAGGAAAGTGTCAATCACTTATAACAATACACCCAAAGAACAAAGAGATATCTTGATAGTGAATGCGAAGGGGAAGGTCTATAAAACGGTACACACCGACTATCATGTTAGAAAACCTAGTACTAGTTCATTCAGCTTGTCTTTACCAAAGGGGAGTTATCATGTTCTGATTCAATATGGGAGCGGAGCATATAAAATAAAGGTGAAGTAAACAAACAAAAAAACGGTGCAGTCCAGCTAGTGGCTGCACCGTTTTTTCTTAAAACGGGTGTTTACATATCGTGACTACTGTTATGTTTTTGTCGAGAGTGCTGTCTGTTTTTCACTTTGTGAGAACCACTTAGAGGTTCAGGCTGACCTGATTTTTTTCCTTGATTCTTTTGCATGCCTTTTCCATCATTTTTACTCATATGATATCCCCTCCTACTTATTAAGATAATCAGTTCGTTGAAAGTTATTCACAAGCATATTTATAAAAGCATCGTACATCCTAAAGATGAAAACTTATTGAGGAGCTGAATTTGATGCAGGACAAACAAGATAAGCGGAGATCTTTTCAAGAAGCCCAGCAAAGCTACAAACAAGTAAATGATGCCTATTCTTCGATTGAAAAGACGGCACCGAATTATGGAACGGAACTGAAACATGTGAAACAGGAAGTGAATGAAGCTTATCAGCAAATTCAATCTGCTTTAGTCAACGCATCTGAACACCAGCGTGAACAATTGAAGCAGTATGAACAGGATATCCAGGAAATCGTGAACGAAGTCAATTCAGATGACTATTGAAAAAGGAATCCTATAGGCCCAGATTTAGATGTGCGTTTACCTAATAAAATGGGCTTTTTGAAGATTAGCACCTTCAAAAAGCCTCTTTTATGGATTCCTTCTTATTTATTGATTCTTCTTGCGCTTTTTATTGTTTTGCCTTTGTACCTCGGTTAAGGGTGGTTCATTACCTAATTCATCATTGTAGCCCACGCCATTGCCTTGTGCTTTTGCTGCGTTCATTCCCGGTATTACATGATTTGCTTTTTGCTTTGCCATTAGATCACCTCCATTTCATAGAGTGTCATAAGGAACGATGATTATGTATTAACTTCAAATATGTTTTGTTGGAATAATTTATCAGCTTGTTTTTGCGAAAAGCTAATTATAATGAAGCCTTTAATGGGCGTGCTATGGGCATCTTAATAAGAAGTAAGGGATTTCACATAAGCTAAACTTATCAAAAACAATAACTTTCTTGTTATTTACTTATGCTGAATTCTATATTACTATTAGGTAGAAGGAAGAGTTAGGGTGGGAGAAGAGAGATAAATTTCATCAAACTAACTTTTTTACTTATATCCATTGTAAACATGGTTTTAATGACCAGGTTTTACTTTTATGTGCAGAATTGTTCTGACAGTTTAATAGGGGGTAATATTCATGACAAAGAATGACGTATATCAAGCGCGTAAGTCTTTTGAAGTTGAAGGACAACGCTACAACTACTACAGCTTAGATGCTATTGAAAAAGCAGGGGACGGCAAAGTATCACGCCTACCATATTCCATTAAAGTCCTACTTGAAGCGGTACTTCGCCAAGTAGACGGAAGAGTTATTACAAAAGAACATGTTGCAAACCTTGCTAAATGGGGAACAAGCGAGCAACAAGATATAGATGTTCCATTCAAGCCTTCACGCGTTATCCTACAAGATTTCACTGGTGTACCAGTAGTCGTAGATCTAGCTTCTCTACGTAATGCATTCGCTGCACTTGGTGGAGATCCTGATAAAATTAACCCGGAAATTCCGGTTGACCTTGTAATTGACCACTCAGTACAAGTTGATAAAGCAGGAACTTCTGATTCTCTTGATGCCAATATGGATCTTGAATTTGAACGTAATGCAGAGCGTTACCAGTTCCTAAGCTGGGCTCAAAAATCATTCAACAACTACCGTGCTGTTCCACCAGCAACTGGTATCGTTCACCAAGTAAACCTTGAGTTCCTTGCGAACGTAGTCCATGCTGTTGAAACACCAAACGGAGACTTTGAAGTATTCCCTGACTCTGTATTCGGTACAGATTCACATACTACAATGATTAACGGTATCGGTGTTCTTGGATGGGGTGTCGGTGGTATTGAAGCTGAAGCAGGTATGCTTGGACAACCTTCATACTTCCCAGTTCCAAAAGTAGTTGGAGTAAAACTTACTGGTCAACTTCCTAACGGAACAACTGCTACTGACCTTGCATTGAAAGTTACTCAAGTTCTTCGTGCACACGGCGTAGTTGGTAAATTCGTTGAGTTCTACGGCCCAGGAGTTGGATACCTTCCACTTGCTGACCGTGCAACAATCGCTAACATGGCACCAGAATACGGTGCTACAGTTGGGTTCTTCCCGGTTGATGCTGAAGCAATCGATTACATGCGCTTAACTGGCCGTGATGAAAAACAAATTAAAGTGGTTGAAACATACTGCAAAGAAAATGGATTGTTCTATACTCCTGAAAACGAAGACCCAGCATACAATGATGTTGTGGAAATCGACCTTTCAGCTATTGAGCCAAACCTTGCAGGACCTAAACGTCCACAAGATTTAATTCCACTTTCTCAAATGAAAAAATCTTTCCTTGAAGCAATCAATGCACCTATGGGTAACCAAGGTTTTGGCATGACTGATGCTGAATTGGATAAAGAAGTAACAGTTAAATTTGCTGATGGCAAAGAAACTACTATGAAAACAGGTGCGATCGCTATTGCTGCAATCACAAGCTGTACAAATACTTCTAACCCATACGTAATGCTTGGAGCAGGTCTTATTGCTAAAAAAGCGGTTGAAAAAGGCTTGACTGTTCCTGATTATGTTAAAACATCATTAGCACCAGGTTCTAAAGTTGTTACTGGTTACCTTCGTGATGCAGGTCTTCAACCATACTTGGATCAATTAGGATTCAACATCGTTGGTTACGGATGTACAACATGTATCGGTAACTCAGGTCCATTAGCAGACGAAATCGAAGCAGCAGTTGCTGAAGCAGATCTTCTTGTAACATCTGTACTTTCTGGTAACCGTAACTTCGAAGGTCGTATTCACCCATTAGTGAAAGCAAACTACCTTGCTTCTCCAACATTGGTTGTTGCCTATGCACTTGCTGGTACTGTGGACTTCGATCTTAACAATGATTCTCTTGGTAAAGACAAAGACGGTAACGATGTTTACCTTGCTGATATCTGGCCATCACAAGAAGAAGTTAATGCAGCTGTTAAATCAACAGTTACACCGGAATTATTCCGTAAAGAATACGAAACTGTATTCAACGATAACAAACGTTGGAATGATATCGAAACAAGCAATGAAGCTATCTATGCTTTCGATTCTAAATCAACATATATTCAAAATCCTCCATTCTTTGAAGGATTATCACCTGAACCAGGTTCAGTTAACCCACTTACTGGATTGCGCGTAGTTGGTAAATTCGGTGATTCAGTTACAACTGACCATATCTCTCCTGCAGGTGCAATCGGTAAAGATACTCCAGCTGGTATCTACTTACGTGAAAACGGAGTGAAACCACGTGACTTTAACTCTTATGGTTCTCGTCGTGGTAACCACGAAGCGATGATGCGTGGAACATTCGCCAACATCCGTATCCGTAACCAAGTTGCTCCAGGTACAGAAGGTGGTTACACTACTTACTGGCCTACAGGCGATGTAATGGCTATCTATGATGCATGTATGAAATACAAAGCTGATGGAACAGGTCTTGCTGTCATTGCTGGTAAAGATTACGGTATGGGAAGTTCTCGTGACTGGGCTGCAAAAGGTACGAACCTTCTAGGCATTAAAACAGTTATCGCTGAAAGCTTCGAGCGTATTCACCGTTCTAACCTTGCATTGATGGGTGTTCTTCCTCTTCAATTCAAAGAAGGAGAAAACGCTGAGACTCTTGGCTTAACTGGTAAAGAAGCGATTGCTGTTAAGATCGACGAAACAGTTAAACCTCGCGATATGGTAACTGTTACAGCTACTGATGAAGCTGGCAACGTAAAAGAATTTGATGTATTGGTTCGTTTCGATTCTGAAATCGAAATCGACTACTACCGTCACGGTGGTATCCTTCAAATGGTATTACGTAACAAACTTAAAGGTTAATTAACTTTTAGAAGACGACAAACCTGCCTGTCAGGTTTGTCGTTTTTTTTGTGTCAAAGTTATGAAATATAACAAGGGACTTCGATTTTACCTTTTCTGAGCATGATTTTATTGGTAAGATGATGTAAGAGGCTGACAGATATGGAATATGTACTATTTCTTTTGGCGAATGAATATTTTTATTGTAACGGAATTAGGGGGACGGGGTCATGTTAAAGAAAATTATTGCCTCGGTTGTCTTACTATCGCTGATAGCGGTGGCAATCGTTCAAGCAATGGATGATAAACCTGATAAAAATGAAGAAGGAAATTCGATGGGGGGGCTGAAAATTGGTGCCAAAGCACCTGATTTCACCTTAGAAACTTTGAATGGGAAACAGGTGAATTTATCTGACTATAAAGGAAAAAAAGTGATGTTGAATTTCTGGGCAACTTGGTGTCCTCCTTGTAAAAAAGAAATGCCAGATATGGAGAAATACTCAAAGCAGGCTGGGGAAGATGTCGTTATATTGGCTGTTAACATTGATCCAGAAAATGATGTGCAGGCATTTATTGATGATAATGGGATAACATTTACCATTCCATTGGACAGTCAAAGCGCTAAACAACCGGTAAACGATCAATATAAGGTTATGGCCATACCTACAACATACTTTATTGACAGTGAGGGCATTATTCGAAATAAAATGGTTAAAGCGATGCAATTTAATGAAATGGAACAAAACATCAATAGTATGAAATGACGGAATCAATAAGATTCCGTTTATTTAGTAGGATTTAAAAAATGTGTCTAATTTGTCACAAGTTTTTAGAAAAATCAAAAAACATTACAAAAAATAGATTACACTCCGCCAATTTGGGTTAAAGTATAGAAGACGCGTGAAATGAGTTTGGTACGAACTAAAATGACTGATTATTCAGACTTTATATCAGACTGTCTGTATAGTCATAATTTTACGTTAATTTGGAAAAGATGGAATATACACTATATAGTAAGAAGGTGAAAATATGAAGAAAAGAAAACGATCTTTTGAAGAACTGATTAATGAAAATAAAAAGGAATTGTTAATGGATACAAAGCTGATGGAGAGGCTTGAAGAACGACTTGAACAAAAACATATGCAAAAGGCTGAATAATAGCATAAGGGTATGAAAAAGAAGGGCTAGCGATGAATATTTCATTGTTGGCTCTTTTTTACATGCAGTGGTAAAAACATTTGAATTCTCGGAAAACCACTCAAAAACTGGAACTCATGAATTTCATTTTTAAAACCATCCTAAAAATAGGAGGCGATTTATAATGAGTAACCCAAAAAAAGATTCACAACACTTTAGACCGAGCCATCTGGGTACACAACCGAGAACAGGTGGAGGAAATAAAGGAAAGCAAATGCAAGATACTTCAGGAAAGCATGCCCAAGTCATTCAAACTAAAGGTGAGTAAGTAAGAATTCATGTCTTTAAAGGCTAGGTGGAGAAGGGAGTTATTCTTTCTCTACCTTTTCTATTTCAATAACATAACCGAATAAGAACGGAGACGCTATTCTTTAAAGGTATTCTGCAATTATGATAAGATGATGACAGTACGATTGAAAAGGAAGTGGGGAAACAAAATGTGGATAGCAGAAAATGAAATAGAGGTTCGGTATGCTGAAACGGACCAAATGGGAGTCGTGTATCATGCTAATTACTTTGTATGGATGGAACTTGGCAGGACGAAATTAATTAATGATTTAGGTTTCCGTTATGCAGATATGGAAGCGGAGAACATCCTTTCCCCCGTGATGGATATACAGGCTACTTACAAAATACCTGTACGTTACGGTGAAAAAGTGCTGATCAAGACATGGATTGAAGAATATGATGGGCTCCGTGTCGTTTATGGATATGAAATCATGAACCAGGATAATAAAGTGGCGGCAACCGGCCAATCTGTGCATGTTTGCGTAAAAAAGGAAAACTTTAAACCTGTGTCCATCAGAAGGCTATTTCCAGCGTGGCATGAAGCCTATGAAAAAAATAAAAAGTGATATTTACATAACCGAGGTGAACAGTATGGCGTTCGGGATTAAGCGGGTCGACGTTATTAACTGGAAACGTCAAATCGACCAAGGAAAAATTGCGTTTTTAACTCACTATTGGCTTGATGATCGTTTTCCTGGTTGCAAGACAGTGACCAAAGTCGGATGTAAGGACATGAATCGTTTAGCGGAGTGGGGAGAGAAATATGGTTTGAGAAAAGAATGGATTCATCACAGGAAGGATGGTTATTCCCATTTTGACCTGTTGGGGGATCGGCAAAGAGACATTCTTAAAGCTGAGGATATCAAAGAAAGATTAGTCAAGTAAAAGGCGAAACAAGGGAAACTGACAGCAGCAGGGTTCCCTGCTGCATGGTCAAGCTCCTTTTTTGTATACGAATTCAGGTTCAGCAGATTTCTCATTGAAAGTGATTAATAAATCATGTCCATCGAAAAACCATGTATCTTTTTCTTCTACATAAAAGGTGATTGATCTCATTGTATCTGAAGCTGCTATGGCTTCAGGTTCTTCCTGAATGATGCCCAATGAAAATCCGCTTTGGACAGTACTTACCCCTCCGTATCGTGCATGAAAGCGCAGATAAGCCCCTTCAGGCAATTCTAACTCATCGATATACCATTTGGCAGCCCGGTCGGAAATTTGTAGTTTCAAAAAGTGAACCTCCTCCCTTTAATTGAACATGTTCATTATAAGATAAATGCAGTAAAGATGCGAATAAAGTATGTTGTGGAGGAAAATCAAGAATGAATATACCCTATACGATTTGTTTTATTACCCGAGTAAGATCAGGCAGGGTCGAAATTCTTATGCTTTTGCGTAATAATGAACCTAATAAACATAAATGGAATGGCGTTGGTGGAAAAATCGAGGAAGGAGAGACCGTCAATGACTCGATGGCTCGAGAAATAATCGAAGAAACAGGGCTGAAAGTGAACAATCTGTGTTTCCGTGGTATCGTAACATGGAACGAGACGAGTGGAATGTACGTTTATCGGGCCGAAGACACAGGTGGAGAACTCATTGCTTGTGATGAAGGTGAACTTGCCTGGAAGCCCTACGAGTGGGTCATGGAGACTGATGAAGCTGTGTCGAATATTAAACATTATTTAAATGAAACTTTATTTGAGCAGTCTTTATACGAATTTGCTTTGACATATGAAAATGAACGACTACTTTCCTTTGAAAAAAAATCCTTACCTGATAATTATCCGCTACTACTTACTAAATAAAAGAGCATTTTTTATTTATGAATCATGCACTAAAATGAATTTTCCTGTACATATGTAGATGAATATAAAAGTAGGGGTAATGAAGAATTCCTAACATCACACATGGGAGTTAAGGGTACGGAGAAGTGAGAGATGAAAAAACGGTGTTTTTATAGGGATGTATTTTTCGGAATCGAATTATGTAATGGATATTGAGAAAGATGGCATGCTTTCCATGCAAAAAGAAAGCATGCCTAAATCGTAACTGCGGATCATGCTATTTTTTGTTTTCTTTTTCTTCGGCCTCGGCTAGTTTCTTTAACAAGATGGGTGTAGGCATATGCATAATTTGCTCTAAAGGTAGGTTAAGTGTCTCAGATAGCTTTATTGCGGTATCTGATGAGATTTGTAAAGGTTTCACGGTTTCTCTCCTAATCTTCTATTCAATATTTAATGGTGAAAAAGTGATGAAAAGCCCATCTAATGGGCTTTTTCTCTTGCTGAATTATAGCCATTTCACTTTCGGTTCCGTCTTATCGATAATTCGTTTAATATTGGCACGATGACGGTAAAAAATGAAAACGGTCAGTATACCGATCACGATGATAAGAGCCCAGTCGCCGAAATGGAATACTAGGCTGTATATGAGGGCCAGTAGGCAAGCAATCATTGATGATAGTGATACATATTTGGTTATGTATAAGGATATAAAAAATATGAGAACGGCAAAAAGGAAAAATAAAGGTTCATAAGCCAGTATGACACCAGCTGATGTTGCAACTGCTTTTCCACCCCGGAAATTCGCAAAGATGGGGAACATATGACCGATTACTGCACAAATTCCAGCTAGTAATTCAGGCATATCCGCACCTAGGAAGAATGGGAGGAGCGTGGCTAATGTACCTTTAAGTATGTCCATGATCGTTACGGTCAGCCCAGCCTTGACACCAAGCGTTCTGAAGGTGTTCGTGCCACCTAAGTTTTTACTGCCATGCTCCCGAATATCAATGTTGTAAAAGGTTTTTCCGATTATCAAACCTGATGGAATCGATCCGATTAAGTAGGCAGCCAGAATAATGATGATTGTAAGCATTCGATAACCCTTTCTTAAAGAAGAATATTCATATTTTATCGTGCATGAACAGGCTGAAAGTGATAGAAGGACCAAATCAGCCTCAAATACCTGATAAGTTTATCTTATTGTAACATTTTCATGATAAAATGGCATGGCTGTCTGGAAAAATCCTTATGAATTTTTTAGATATATCTTCGAATTCTATGATTTGAATGGTTTATAAGAAGGGTTTATCGTTAATATAAGAAATGTAACGTGTACTTCCATCCAAGTATCGGGATAACCATTCCTTTATGTCTGAAATGAAATTAATAGACGAAATATCTGTTCGGTAAGAATGAATTTTTGTATAATGGTTTTCTTAATAATGGTATTAAACTGCTTTTCTTTGTAAAATATTCTTAATGAGGCAAAACTATTCGTTAGTATTGTATTTTATATTAAAGGGGACTGATAAAAGTGATTGAAAATCCTAGTAGGGAAGAAATGGGCAAGATGTTAAAAAAATCGAAACGGATTGCTGTGGTAGGACTATCGAATAATCCTGATCGAACTTCATATATGGTTTCAAAAGCTATGCAGGATAATGGATATGAAATCATTCCGGTCAATCCTGCCGTATCCGAAGTGATGGGGGTTAAGGCGGTTGCATCACTAAAAGATATTGTTGGACATGTCGATATCGTCAATGTTTTTCGCCGCTCTGAATACCTACCGGAGATTGCAAAAGAATTCGCAGAAATTGATGCGGATATCTTTTGGGCACAACTAGGGGTTGAAAACGAAGAGGCATATAATTTTCTAAAAGAAAAAGGCTATACTGTTATTATGAATCGATGTATAAAAGTTGAACACGCTCTTACAAAATAAAGTAAAGAGCGGATTTTTCCGCTCTTTTTTTATAAGTGGGGAATTAAATTTTTTGAAAAACATAGCTTGAATTGAAAACGAAACATAGTTATCGCAATTAAACTACATATAAAATTTAAGAGAAATAGTAAAACGCTATTTGCCAAATGAAAATTTACGGCTACAATTAGAACGGTGGATCAGATAGATTTTACAATAAAACGAACATGATAAATTCCGATCAAGAATATTAACGTTTAATAAAGGGACGAAAAAAATAGAACACTTGTTCTTTTTGTTCGAAACCATTATACTTTATGTAAAGATAACGAACATATAAATTATTTGGTTTAAGGTTAAGAGTCATTTCATTGCAGTATGATTTGGCCCGGAAATTGTGTTTAGTAAGGAAAGGGGAATTTCTGTGGCAAAGAAAGTAAAGACAATCGAGTACAATGATGATGCAATTCAGGTACTGGAAGGACTCGAAGCGGTCAGAAAACGTCCCGGTATGTATATCGGCAGTACGGATGCACGTGGACTTCATCATTTAGTGTATGAGATTGTGGATAACTCCGTAGATGAGGTTTTGGCCGGTTATGGAGACCACATTAGTGTGAAAATACATAAAGATAATAGTGTAAGTGTAACGGATAAGGGTCGGGGGATGCCTACAGGTATGCATAAAACGGGGAAACCTACACCTGAAGTCATTTTGACGATTCTTCATGCCGGAGGTAAGTTCGGACAAGGTGGATATAAAACAAGTGGCGGTCTGCACGGGGTTGGTGCATCAGTTGTCAATGCATTGTCTGAATGGCTTGTCGTGACGATTAAAAGAGACGGGTTCATTTATGAACAACGTTTCTTCAACGGGGGTAAGCCGGAAACCACCTTGGAGAAAATCGGCAAAACCAATCAATCCGGAACAAGAATTCATTTTAAGCCGGATCCTAAAATATTTTCGGTTACCACATTTAATTATGATACGCTCTCTGAAAGACTTCGTGAGTCTGCTTTTCTTTTAAAGGGCATGAAAATAGAGTTGATAGATGAACGGAAAAACGAGCATGAAATATTCCATTATGAAACTGGGATAGAAGCTTTTGTAGAATATTTAAATGAGGAAAAAGAGACGCTCCATAATGTTGTCAGTTTAGAAGGGGAACAGAATGGAATTGAGGTGGATCTGGCTTTTCAATTCAATGATGGATATTCAGAAAACATCCTAAGCTTTGTCAATAATGTCCGCACGAAAGATGGCGGGACCCATGAAATTGGGGCTAAGACAGCGATGACACGTTCATTTAATGATTACGCCAGAAAGATGGGGTTATTAAAGGAAAAAGATAAAAATCTTGAAGGATCGGATATACGAGAAGGATTATCTTCGATTATTTCTGTCCGCATTCCGGAAGAGCTCCTGCAATTTGAAGGTCAGACTAAAAGCAAGCTGGGTACCAGTGAAGCGCGGTCTGCTGTCGATTCAATCGTTTCAGAGCATTTAGCATACTTTTTTGAAGAAGATCCGACGACTACCACACTATTAGTGAAAAAGTCCATCAAAGCTTTCCAAGCTCGTGAAGCGGCCCGAAAAGCTCGGGAAGATGCTAGAAGCGGAAAGAAACGGAAAAAATCCGATGGTAATCTTTCGGGGAAATTGACGCCAGCCCAATCGAAAAATCCCGAGCGAAATGAATTATATCTTGTTGAAGGGGACTCTGCAGGAGGATCTGCCAAGCAAGGTCGGGATCGACGTTTTCAAGCGGTGCTACCGCTAAGGGGTAAAGTCATCAATACCGAAAAGGCTAAGCTTGCCGATATTTTCAAAAATGAAGAAATAAACACGATTATTCATGCCATAGGTGCAGGAGTGGGGGCGGAATTCAATACCCCTGATACCAATTATGATAAAGTCATCATCATGACTGATGCCGATACGGATGGAGCACATATTCAAGTATTACTGCTTACATTCTTTTATCGTTATATGAAGCCATTAATAGAGGCAGGAAAGGTATTTATCGCCTTGCCGCCATTATATAAAGTGAGTAAAGGCACGGGAAAGAAAGAGATTATAGAATATGCCTGGAGCGATGATGAACTTCAGGGTGCAATTGATAAAATAGGCAGAGGCTATATGATCCAGCGCTATAAGGGTCTTGGTGAGATGAATGCCGATCAGCTATGGGATACGACCATGAATCCGGAAACAAGAACATTGATTCGCGTCAAAATCGATGACGGGGCACGTGCTGAAAGACGTGTAACAACGTTAATGGGTGACAAAGTAGAGCCGCGCCGTAAATGGATTGAAGCCAATGTTGCTTTTGGTCTCGAAGAGGAATCGAATATTTTAGATAATGAAAATATGTCGATTGAAGAGGAGGTCAATAACGATGGTATTTGAAGAGTCATTTCGTGATTTACCGCTAGAAGAGGTTATTGGAGATCGCTTCGGGCGTTATAGTAAATATATTATTCAGGATCGTGCATTACCAGATGCAAGAGATGGATTAAAACCGGTTCAGCGCCGGATTTTATATGCCATGTTTGTAGAAGGGAATACCCAGGAAAAAGGGTTTAGAAAATCTGCCAAAACGGTCGGTAATGTTATTGGTAACTATCACCCACACGGTGATTCCTCAGTTTATGAGGCCATGGTACGGATGAGTCAGGATTGGAAGTTGCGGAAGGTCATGGTTCAGATGCATGGAAACAACGGTAGTATCGATGGTGACCCACCAGCTGCAATGCGTTATACGGAAGCAAGGCTTTCAGCCATTGCCTCCGAGATGTTACGTGATATAGACAAGCGGACTGTTGATTTTGTCTCCAATTTTGACGATACATCCGAAGAACCTATCGTATTACCGGCAATGTTCCCGAACCTGCTCGTAAACGGTTCGACAGGTATATCTGCTGGTTATGCAACGGAGATTCCTCCACATCAATTAGGCGAAGTCATTGATGCAGCCATTATGAGGATCGATAACCCGAAAGCGACAGTCGCGGATTTGATGACAGTTATCAAAGGTCCCGATTTCCCAACAGGCGGTATCATTCAGGGAATCGAAGGCATTCGTAAAGCCTATGAAACCGGCAAAGGTAAAATCATCGTCCGTGGCTTGGCTGATGTGGAAACGATACGTGGAGGAAAGCAACAAATTGTCGTTACGGAAATCCCTTATGAAGTCAATAAAGCGAATCTTGTAAAGAAAATAGATGAGTTCCGGCTTGATCGTAAAGTTGAAGGAATTGCGGAGGTTCGTGATGAAACCGACCGTACGGGACTTCGAATCGTAATTGAATTGAGAAAAGAAGCAGATGCAAATGGTGTCTTGCATTATTTATATAAAAATTCCGATCTCCAGGTTTCTTATAATTTTAATATGGTGGCGATTTATAAAAAACGGCCGACATTGATGAGCCTGCCTAAAATGCTTGATGCATATATTGACCATCGTAAAGAGGTTATAATTAACCGATCTCGTTTTGAACTTCAAAAAGCACACGATAGGGCACATATTGTAGACGGCTTAATAAAGGCTCTATCCATTTTAGATGAAGTCATCGCTGTCATCCGAGGTTCTAAGGATAAAAGAGATGCTAAAGATAACCTGATTGCCAAGTTTACCTTTACCGAAGCTCAGTCCGAAGCCATTGTATCTTTACAGCTCTACCGTTTGACCAACACGGACATTACAGCTCTAAAAGCTGAAGCAGCGGAGTTAAACAGTAAGATTGAGGAATTGACTAAAATACTTGGTAGTGAGAAGGTTCTACTTCAAGTCATTAAAAAAGAATTACGATTTATTAAAAAAGGGTTTGATGACGGCCGACGTTCGAAAATCGAGAATGAGATTGAAGAAATCAAGATCAATCTTGAAGTCTTGATAGCAAGTGAGGACGTTATGGTCACTGTAACGAAAGAGGGCTATGTCAAGCGTACATCGCTACGATCTTATTCGGCATCCGGCGGGCTTGATTTTGGCATGAAGGATTCAGACCGCATGCTTCAGAAACTGGAAATGAATACGACGGACGTACTGTTGTTGTTCACTTCCAAAGGTAATTTCCTATATTGTCCAGTCCATCAGCTTCCAGATATTCGTTGGAAAGAAACGGGCCAACATATCGCGAATATCATCCCAATAGATCGGGATGAGCAAATCATTAAGGCCATTCCAATAAAAGATTTCAATCAGCCGGAGTTTTTAGTGTTCATAACGAAAAATGGCATGGTCAAAAAGACCGAACTAGCTTCCTATAAAGCACAGCGTCATTCCAAAACCCTAGTAGGCATCAATTTAAAGGGTGATGATGAATTGATTGATGTTCACCACACCGATGGCAAGGCTGATCTATTCATAGTCACCCACAATGGTTATGGCTTATGGTTTGATGAAGAAGAAGTGAGTGTTGTAGGCATCCGTGCTGCTGGTGTGAAGGGAATCAATTTGAAAGAAGATGATTATGTCATTGGCGGTAAGATATTAGCCAAGGATAGTAAGGAATCCATTTTGATCGTCACACAACGCGGGGCCATCAAGAAAATGAAATTGACGGAGTTCGAAAAAACAAGCCGTGCTAAACGTGGGGTTGTCGTATTAAGGGAACTTAAATCAAATCCTCATCGTGTCATTGGATTTGATACAGTCAATAAAACCGATAGTTTGTTCATTCTTTCTGAAAAAGGCAAAATTGAAACCGTTCATGCATCATCATTGAAAAATCATGATCGCTACACAAATGGTTCCTTTATTTTTGACGAAACGGAAAGCGGAAAAGCAAAAGAATTATGGAAAATTTCATTAGAAGATGAATCTGTAAAAGATTCGTAACATCCATTCATTTTATAGTAGGGATGCTGACTTGGTCAGCATCCCTTTTCTTTATTTCTATGGTTGATCTGTGTTCAAATCTAGGCTCATTCGTCCCTTACTGTCCGTGTAGTCAAATAACACCATTTACATTTACCCCGATGCCTTCTTTACTCACTAACTACTTAATATGTTCTTAATTCAAAAGTGAATGATTAAGTCAAAATTAAATCGTTGTAGTGTCCATGAGAAAATCTCAATAATTGGATGATTAATTCAAATTTGAATTTTAATGAAACCAGATTGCTAGCCTGGTAGCGTTTTTAATTTGGCACATTACTTGCATATGATAATTGTATCTTCTTGATTTTTGTGAATTAGGAAAGGGAGCAAAAATGGATAGATCTTATAACAAGAATTCTAATCTTGAAAAAAATTGAAATGACCTTCCTACATGCTCGTCAAAAAGACATATTTTTTAATCTTCGACTCGTATTTCTATTAAACTGCGGTTCATTTAAACAAAAGCCTATACATAGTGCTTTAAGTTAAGAAACAACTCATGTGAAAAAGGTTCGATCGGCAGAAACCAATTTAAAAAAAAGGGGGGCTAACGGCATGGACTTTCGCTTTGATGCAGAGACTCTACTTTTGAAAGAAAATATCCGGCAATTTATTCAAGACGAAATCGAACCATTTGCCATGCAGATTGAAGAGGAAGACCGTATCCCTGATTCTCTCATTCAATTATCTAAAGAAATGGGCTTATTCGGTCTTAGTATCCCTGAGAGGTATGATGGACTAGGTATCGGTATGGTCGAAAAATGTGCCTTATATGAGGAAATAGGAAAAACGCATAATGGGTATACGACGTTGATAGGAGCCCATACCGGTATCGGAACAGTCGGTATTGTGGAGATGGGGAATGAAGAACAAAAGCAAAAGTATCTTTCTGACATGGCAAGTGGAAATCGAATCGGAGCATTTGCTTTAACGGAACCAGCTGCAGGATCACATGCCACAAATTTAAAAATGACCGCGGTAAAATCAGGTGATAGATATATCCTGAATGGAACAAAGCACTATATAACGAATGCGGATGTGGCAGATATTTTCACCGTCATGGCTGTTACGGATAAGGAAAAAGGAGCAAAAGGAATCACTTCATTCATCGTAGAAAAGGGATTCCCAGGATTCCAAGTAGGTAGTATGGAAAGGAAAATGGGGCTACGAGGTTCCCATTCTGCAGAACTGATTTTTGAAAATTGCGAGGTTCCTTTGGAAAATGTACTGGGGGAAGTTGGCCAAGGATACGTCAATGCCCTTAAAATCCTGGCAAACGGTCGAGCAGGACTCGCAGCACGCAATTTAGGTTCATGTCAGTACTTATTGGATTTATCCATTCATTATGCAATGGAACGGGAACAATTTGATGTACCGATTATTGAACACCAGGCTGTATCCCATATGATAGCTGAGATGGCAATGGAAATAGAGGCACTTCGTTCTTTTACCTATAGAGTGGCCTGGATGGTCGATCAGGGAGAGAAAATCATTAAGGAAGCGGCCATGCTGAAGCTTTTCGGTTCGGAAGTATATAATCGGGTGGCGGATAAAGCGGTCCAGATTCATGGAGGACTCGGATATATTAAGGATTTTCCTATCGAACGTTTCTTTCGGGATGCAAGAATTACTAGAATTTATGAAGGTACGTCGGAAATCCAGAAAAACATCATTACAGGGCAATTGAAGAAAGCGCATTCAAAATAATTTTAATGGAAGCTGGAGGGATTGTAATGGATTTACGTTTATCGGATGAACAAAGAATGGTGCAAAAAACGATTCGTAAGTTTGTCGAAAATGAACTGATTCCACTGGAAAATGAAGTGCTCCGGAATGAAATAGCCGGAAAGCCCAGTTTACCTGCAGAGACATTACAGGAATTACAGGAAAAAGCAAAAAAGGCGGGGTTTTGGGGAGTTAATACACCTGAAGAATATGGTGGGGCTGATTTAGGGCAAATGATGATGGCCATCGTGCTGATGGAAGTTTCGAAGACATTCGTTCCTTTCAGTTTCGGTGGATCAGCTGATAATATTCTGTATTATGGAAATGAAGAACAGAAGAAGAAATATCTGATTCCAACGATCAATGGGGAGAAGAAGTCTTGTTTTGCGATGACGGAACCAGGGGCTGGATCCGATACACGCAACATAAAAATGACGGCCATTAAGGATGGAGACGAGTGGGTGCTGAATGGCGAAAAAACGTTCATCACCGGTGGAAATGATGCAGATTTTGTCATGGTCATTGCGGTTACGGACAAAGAACGTCACCAGGCAACGGGGACGGAAGGCGTCACCTGTTTCATCGTGGATCGGGACATGGGATGGAAATCAGAATATATCAATACGATGGGCGAATGGGGACCTGCCGGTTTAGTGTTCGACAATGTACGGGTACCTGAGGAGAATATATTAGGGGAAATACATGGTGGCTACAAATTGGGTCTCGAGTGGATAGGTTTTGCAAGATGGATTGTTGGGGCAAGGGCAGTGGGTTCAGCTGAACGATTACTCCAAATGGCCATCGACTATGCAAAGGAGCGGGTAACTTTCGGGAAGCCTATTGCGGAACGTCAGGCCATTCAATGGCAGATTGCAGACTCTGCTGTTGAAATTGAAGCGGCAAGGTGGTTAGTCTTAAATGCAGCTTTCACACTTGATAATGGAGAAGACAATCGTCATCTAGCCTCGATGGCTAAACTTTATGGCTCGAATATGGGGAATCGAGTCGTCGATCGTGTTTTGCAAATCCATGGTGGCATGGGTTATACAAAAGAACTGCCTATTGAGCGTTGGTACCGTGAAGCAAGGCTCTGGAGAATATACGATGGTACAGATGAAATTCAGCGTATGATCATTTCAAGGAACTTAATTAAAGAACATGTTAAACTAGGACAATTTTTATAATAGATGAGGAGGAACAAACATGACAGGAAGATTTTTAGGAAAAACAGCATTAGTAACTGGTGGAAGCAGGGGGATTGGAAGGGCAATCGTTGAACTACTAGCAAGTGAAGGAGCAAAGGTAGGAATCATCGATATTAATGAAGAGGTCCTGAATGTAGCGGGAAATGAACTACGTGACCAAGGCTATACCATTTATACAAAAGTGGCAAATGTAGTCGAGGCAGAAGAGGTGGAAACTGCTGTCAAGGAAATAGCGGAAACATTCGGTTCACTTGATATCCTTGTCAATAACGCGGGGGTCATTCGCGATAACCTAATATTCAAAATGACCGATTCGGATTGGCAGACAGTCATGGATGTACATTTGAAGGGTACGTTCAATTCAGTCCGTGCTGCTCAGAAATACATGGTTGAAAGAAAATATGGAAGAATCATCAATATTTCGTCCACTTCGGCTCTCGGCAATCGAGGACAATCGAATTATGCAGCTGCAAAGGCGGGGCTGCAAGGGTTAACGAAAACGTTGGCGATTGAGCTCGGTAAATATGGAATCACAGCTAATTCGGTAGCCCCTGGATTCATTGAAACGGAGATGACGCAAGAAACTGCACGTCGTGTGGGGGTCAGTTTTGAGCAGTTCGTTGAGGGAAGTGTGAAGAAGATTCCAGTTGCTAGAAGCGGGAAGCCAAGTGATATCGCAAATGCTGTTGCTTTTTTTGCTGATGAAGCTTCTTCCTTTGTTAATGGTCAAGTTCTTTACGTTGCAGGTGGTCCAAAAAATTAACTGATTAGGTGGGGATGATATGTTTAAAGATTGTATCGAAAAACGTTCCAAACCGGTCAAAAATTCAGTCGAACGTGGGGCCGTGAAAAAATTCGCGGAAGCAATCGGTGACTTGCATCCTATTTTCATTGATGAAGAGATAGGAAAACAATCAAGGTACGGCACGAATATTGCCCCTCCTACATTCCCACGGGTCTTTGATTATGGAGTGATTGAAGGGTTGAACCTCCCTGCTAAAGGGTTAATTCACGGCGAGCAGATTTATCATTATAAGCGGCCCCTTCTGGTAGGGGAAGAAATCACGTGTTATACAGAAGTGAAGGATTATTATGAGAAGAGTGGAAAACAGGGGGATTTGGGGTTTCTAGCATTAAAAAATTATGGAACCGATGCAAATGGTGAGATAGTATTTACTGCCGATCAATTGGTCATCATCAATGATACGGTAAGAAAGTCGGTGGGGAGCCGATGAGTTTGTTAAAAGAATTGAATCCTGGAGATTCTGTACAATCGATAAAGTTGGATCCTGTTTCACGCCTAGATCTCATTAAATACGCTGGTGCTTCCGGTGACTTCAATCCCATTCATACCATTGATGAAGAAGCTAAAAAGGCCGGTCTACCTGGAATCATTGCCCATGGAATGTGGACGATGGGAAACCTTGCAAAGTTATTCAGTGATTCTTATGACATCGGATTTATTGAAGAGTATAAAATACGATTCAAGAGTATGGTTTTTCTAGATGATGTCATCACGCTTCAAGCCTATTTAAAAGAGAAAAAGGAAGATACGTACCATTTTGTTGTAGTTGCCGTCAATCAAGTAGGCAAGGAAACAATCAGTGGGGAGGTCATATTCAAAGTATATTGAATGATAGGTAGTGATGAAGTTATTTCATCACTATTTTTTATTGGAATTTCGACATTATTAAAGGGGATTCGAAAGATATCGAGAATTGAATTAGAAAGAATTCTTTTGCGGTGGTGAATGTATTGAATCAACTGAAACAGGATTCCCAGATCAAATGGATCAAAGAATGGCCATTTCCTGCCATTATCCTTGATGATGAAGGCAAGATTAAAGAATGGAGCCAATATTTTAAGGAACAGATGCAGAATAGAAATACCCTTTCAGATTTATTTGATAGATGGATATTTTTTGATAATAATAGGCTGGCAACAGCATACCATGGCACCAATCGATATGTATTTATCTCAGTGATGCAATTGGAAAAAGGCGAGCATTTATATGTAGGGGGTCAAACTTCATATGTCGATGATGTAATGGAAGAATTCGGGGAAACCAAAAAAATGAACCGCGCATTGGATGCCATCATTGAGAATTCCTATGATGGCATTTATATCACCGATCCTGATGGAGTGACAATATATACAAACCCGGCTATTGAGAGAATTACGGGGATTCCTAAAGAGTATTATATCGGCAAATCAGTAAATCAGTTGATTAAGCGTGGAATACTGAATGCCTCGGTTACACATAAAGTGGTAAAGCAGAGGAGGACTGTATCAGTCGTACAGGATAACTTCGCCGGAAAAGAGACGCTGATCACGGGAAGCCCGGTGTTTAATGGTGAAGGGGAGATTGAACAGATCGTTACGAATATACGTGATTTATCCGATTTGAATGAACTGATGCATGAATTGACGAAAGTGAATGAATTGAACAATCAGTATAAGCAGGAAATCGAAAAGCTAAGAAAGATTACAAATCAAGATGGAGTCGTTTTTGTTAGTGAAAAGATGAGGAAGATTTACGAAATTGCTGAAAGGATTTCAGACATTGACGCGACAGTCCTTATATTAGGGGAAACGGGTGTGGGAAAGGACGTATTGGCCCGCAATATCTTTAACGGGAGCATCCGTTCAAAAAAAGGGGATTTCGTTAAAATAAACTGTGGGGCGATTCCTGCCGATTTATTGGAGTCTGAACTGTTTGGCTATGAGGGGGGAGCGTTTACCGGGGCTAATCACAAGGGGAAACCGGGGATGTTCGAAATAGCTGATAACGGAATATTATTTTTGGATGAAGTCGGTGAACTCCCACTTCAGCTTCAGGTAAAATTACTTCGTGTTCTTCAGGAAAGGGAAATACAAAGAATCGGAGGAACGAAACCGAAGAAAATCGATGTTCGTATTATCGCGGCCACAAATCGAAATCTATTGGATATGGTCAAAGCGGGAGAATTTCGCGAAGATTTATATTATCGCCTGAATGTCATCCCCATTGTGATTCCACCTCTTAGGGAAAGAAGAGAAGATATCCTCGCATTGTCTGATTTATTTTTAACCAAGGCCAACAACCAATATAAATTGACCAAAAAGTTAGATTCAGCGTTAAAAGATTATTTTTTTCATTATGATTGGCCGGGAAATGTCCGAGAACTGATTAATATAGTGGAAAGACTGGTCGTGTTAACGAATGGTTCCGTCATCTCGGTAAGCGACTTGCCTGTAGAATATCAGCAAGAAAACATGAGCCAAACCAACTCTCGTGATTCTCAGTCTCTAAAGGAAGCGGTGGAGGGAGCTGAAAAAGAAATATTGACAAAAGCGGCGCAAACTTATCAGACCACATATGAAATTGCTGAAGCTCTTGATTCAAGCCAGGCTACGATTGTCAGGAAACTAAAAAAATATGGATTGAGAGTCAGTGAAAAGAATAGGTAAGCAAAGGGGGATTTCCGTAAGGGGAATACCCCTTTTCATTTCTTCCCTAGTAGTCATCTGGATAATAATATATCTATGAATCTGAAAGACAATCCATTCTAATTCAAAAGTGGTTCGTTCAGTCAAAAGTGAATGATGGTTATGCCATATGAATTCAATTATTTGAATCAAAAGTGAATCATTCTTATTTCGTAAAGTGACTTAGTATGGCTTTTTCAAGATGGCATAGTACTTGCATTGTTATTAAGGAAATGCTTTACAAATGATTTATGGGGAATGTGAGGTGACTGTGGAACGTTTCCGACGATTGCACAGCGTTATTCAGTTGACAGATATGAAGATAGTATTCATGAAATCATAAAATGGGATGCAGACAACTAAAAAAGTAGATAAAGATTACGGAAAAATGGGTCGAAACGAGGTTACAGAAGAAGCGGGTAGCCTTTCGATGGATTACGCGATAAAATAATGAAAGCGCTAACAAAAAAGGTTGGCATTAACAATTCGATAGGGTCATGGAGAAGAGTTCCTTATGGTTAGGGATGTTGTATTCAAGTAAAGCATTACCTACGAACATTCATTGGGATAAGGGAGGAAGGAAATGGAGATTTTAATTCAGCAATTGTTTAATGGTTTAACAATCGGAAGCGTATATAGCCTAGTTGCCCTTGGGTTGACATTGGTATATGGGATTCTTCATATCCCTAACTTTGCCCATGGTGCTCTCTATATGATAGGAGGGTATGTCACGTTGTCGATGATGACGTTATCTGGGCTGAATTACTGGATTGCTATGTTCGTGTCCGTCATTGTCGTGGGCCTTCTTGGGGTTTTATTGGAACGATTCGTATTCCGTTTGTTAAGGGATGCTCCACCGTTGCATGATAAAATTGCAGCCATTGGAATTTTACTTTTTCTTGAAGCCTTTGCACAATTTGTCTGGGGAGCTGATTTTCAAACCATGCAATCTCCTTATGGACAAGTAGTCAATATCATGGGCTTGACGTTCACGATGCAACGTTTGTTGATTATTGTGGCGGCAATCGTGGTCATGTCGGTTCTCTATCTGTTCTTAAAGAAGACGTATACAGGTTCCACGATCATCGCGATGTCCCAAAGTCGTGAAGGGGCTTCGCTAGTCGGGATTAACATCAATAAAGTTGCCATGCTGACCTTCATGATTTCTGGGGGGCTAGCCGCCATTGCTTCCTCCCTTGCATCTCCCATCAATCTAGTTTTTCCAGGCATGGGTCATTTAGTGATATTAAAGGCTTTCGTGATTATCATCCTAGGAGGGATGGGAAGCGTTCCAGGTGCAATCGTTGGTGGATATATTCTTGGATTCAGTGAAAGCCTTGGCGCAACCTATATATCCAATGATTATAAGGATATCATAGCCTTCTTCCTTTTAGTAGTCATCTTAACGGTCAAACCGACGGGTCTTTTCGCAAAGGGGGAGAGGTAGTTTGAATATCTTATCAAAACGAAATGTCATCTTAATTTTGATCATCCTGGCCTTTTTATTTCCAATCATCGCGCAGAATGACTATTACGTTCATATGTTAACGTTGTCTTTCATCTGGGCAATCGCGGTATATGGAATTAATCTGTTAGCGGGCTATACGGGCTATCTTTCGCTTGCCCATGCTGGATACTTTGCCATTGGGGCGTACTCATTGGGGTTATTGACGGTAAAAGCGGGAATGAACTTTTGGTTGGCACTGGTCTTGTCTTGCCTAATTTCAGGGGCGCTTGGTTTTTTGGTCGGCTTAATAGCATTGAGAACAAAAGAACACTTTTTCGCAATTTATACTTTATGCGTCGGATATATCATCTACCTGGTCATCGATAAATGGGAAGGTCTTACAGAAGGAGTTAGAGGCTTGATTGGGATTCCGGCCCCTGGAAATATCGGACCCATCACTTTCGAGACGGCCGCTTCACAATATTATTTGGTGCTCATTTTCCTACTTGGTGTCATTTTGGTCATGTATCGCATTGTTCATTCGTTGACAGGGAGAACCTATATGGCCATCAGGAATAGTGAGGAACTTGCCCAAACGATAGGCATATCCACGATGAAGAATAAGTTGACCGCATTTGTTCTTTCTACATTTTTTGCAGGCTTGGCAGGTGCCTTATATGCTTCATTCGTGCGGTTTATCGGACCGGATATCGGGTCTACGGCCATAATGTTCGACTTGTTGATGTATCTACTGGTCGGCGGAATAGGAACTCTATCGGGACCTTTGGTTGGAACTTTGCTTCTCGTCATACTATCCCAGAATCTACAATTTCTCCAAGAGTATCGAATGTTGATCTTTGGACCTTTACTTACGTTGATCATAATTTTCTATCCACGCGGTATTTCGGGTGCATTCTTTGATTGGAAAATTAAACGAAGAGATAAGAAACAACTGATTATGAGTAAGGACGTTCCGGTTAATGCGGAGGAGGGATGAAGATGTTTATCGAAACGAAGAATTTAACAAAGAGTTTCGGGGGATTGGCAGCTGTAAAAAATGTGGATTTCACCATTGAAAAAGGAAAGATCAATGCGATTATCGGGCCTAATGGAGCCGGGAAGTCTACGTTTTTCAACTTGATCAGCGGCTTCCATCGTCCAAGTTCTGGAGCAGTCCTCTTCAAAGGGAAAGACATCACGAAGCTTCCTGCCAATGAAATAGCGGGGCTTGGCATAGCAAGAACGTTCCAGACGACTAGTCTTTTTGAACAATCCACCATCTTGGATAACGTGATTGTAGGGCATAGGCTTCGCACTAAATCGAATTTGGTAGATGCTATCCTAAGGACGAAGAGGTTAAAACGGGAGGAAAAGGCCTGTCGTGATAAAGCGATGGAAGTTTTGAGAATTGTCGGCTTAATGGATGCGGCAAATAAGATGGTCTCGAGTATTTCTCAAGAGGAAAAGAAGAGGACGGCGATTGCCCTTGCCCTTGCGACGGATCCGGAAATCATCTTTCTTGATGAACCGGCTGCCGGTATAAACCCTGATGAAACAGAAGGGCTTACAGAACTGATCAAGGAGTTGAATCAATCGGGCTTCACGATTTGCTTGATCGAGCACAAGATGCATATGATCATGAACTTAGCTGACCATATCATGGTCCTGAATTACGGGGAAAAGATTGCTGAGGGCACTCCAAAAGAAATCAGGGGGAATGAGGCGGTTATTAAAGCCTATTTAGGAGGTAGTGCTAGTGCTTAAGTTAACTGATGTTACTGTATGTTATGGGAGCTTCACTGCGATTAAGCAAGTGAATATTGAAGTGGAAAAGGGAGAAATTGTCGTTCTATTGGGGGCGAACGGGGCAGGCAAAAGCACGACATTCCGTTCTATCAGCGGAATAAGCAAGCTGGCTCAGGGTGAAATTCATTTTGAGGAACTGGCTATCGGAGGTAGGGCTCCGGATAAGAATGTCCAAGCTGGAATCGTGCAATGTGCAGAAGGGCGGAAACTGTTTCCTCAGATGACTGTCCAGGAAAACTTGAAGATGGGAGCTTACGTACATCGAAAAAAAAAGATGGAAATCAAGTCCTCATTGGAAAATGTCTATCATTTATTTCCTATTTTAAAAGAAAAACTCCATGATGAAGCCGGCAGCTTGAGTGGTGGACAACAACAGATGCTGGCCATTGGCAGGGCTTTGATGTCTAAACCGAAGCTTTTGATGCTAGATGAACCTTCTGTGGGCCTCGCTCCTTTGATTGTTGAACAGATGTTCCAAGTCATCGAAGAAATAAACCGGGAAGGAATAACCGTTCTACTAGCCGAACAGAATGCGAATGCTGCTCTTAGCATTGCAGATAAAGGATATGTTTTTGAAAATGGGGAAATTGTCGTTGAAGGGACCGCAAAAGAATTATTGTCTAACGATGAAGTAAGGAAAGCCTATATCGGAGCATAAGAGTTTAAAAATGAATGGGGGATTTTTATGAAAAAGTTGAGTGTATTCTTTGTAATGCTATTACTCGTCCTAACGGCACTAGTGGGGTGTAACAAGGGAGACAGCCCTGCATCAAGTGGGGGAGGAAAGGCCGGTAAAGGGAAGAATGTTGTCAATATCGGTTTTAGCGGCCCTTTGAGTGGAGCAGCAGCCTTATATGGAAAACGAACGTTAAATGGTATGGAGATGGCTGTAAATGAAATAAACGATGCCGGTGGATTCGAAGTGGAAGGGGAAAAATATACGCTCAATCTGGTTTCATTGGATGATAAGTACTTACCGAATGAAACGGGTTCAAATGCTAAACGTTTAATCCAGGAATACAAAACTCCGATTATTTTCACTCCTCATAGCGGGGGGATACAGGCCCTACAGGTTTTTAACGAAAAAGAGAAATTTATCATCGGTGCCTATTCGAGTGAACCAGCTATCACGGAAAGCGGAAATTCATTAACGGTAAGGATCCCGCCAAATTATGAAGGGTATATTGAACCGTTTTCTACGTATGCAATGGAAAACTTCGGCAAAAAAATCGCGGCATTGCCACCATCTTCCCAGTACGGGAAAGACTGGGCGGAAAACCTACTACCACATTGGGAAAAGCAGGGTGGTAAAGTCGTGTATAATGCCTCAATTGATTTCTCTAAAGAAACGGATTTCTTCACGACTGTTACAAATGCTTTAAAAGAAAAGCCTGATGTCCTTTTCATCGGTGGGGCGTCGGAGCCTACGGCCAAGGTTGCAAAACAAGCAAGAGAACTAGGTTTTAAAGGCGGTTTTATTATCATGGACCAGGCGAAACTGGATCAAATGAAGCCAATTGCCGGTTCATACGAAACATTGGAAGGTTCGATTGGTGTGCTTCCGCTTATCGACTCCAATGAAGAAGCAGCACCAGCATTCATTGATAAATATAAAAAAATTTATAAGGAAGATGCTAGTTCTGAAGTGGGGTTGAATTACATTGCTATGTATGCCTTTGTGGAGGCAATGAAAGCGGCAGGAACAGTCGAGGATGTGAAAGCCATCCGTGAACATATGCAGGATGGGCTGACAAACACGGCACCTGAACAGAAAATTTACAATATACCTTCGATTGACGAAAATGGTGGATTCGCAGCAAAAGTCGTTGTCGGAGCGGTAGAAGATGGCAAAGTGGTACCCATCAGTGTAGAAGAGTAAAGTATCACTTGCTTTCACACTAGCTACCTTTAGGCCCCGAAAGCTAAAAAGTAATGCATTCAATAAGTTTATAAAAATCTTTAATACTTTACCTTGCGAAAACTCTTAAAATGCTGTACTCTTATATTTGCTTTAAAAAAATGAATATTTCTTACTTCTTATCAAGAGAGACTGAGGGACTGGCCCGAAGATGTCTCGGCAGCAGACTTATTTAGAGTGCTGTGCCAAATCCAGCAGGCGATTGACCTGAAAGATAAGAGGAGTGTTTATAGATTAAAAGACCTCTTCTTGTATTAAAACGGAAGAGGTCTTTTTGTACTCATAGGATAGGAATCTGTTCTTGATGGTTTGTTACTATTTTATAATCATGCTTATATTAAAATGAAGGGATGCCGGAAAATTTAGAGAGTCCAAAAAGAGTATCCAATACCATGCAAAAATAATAAAGAGGTGTACATCATGAGTTTAGACAATAAAGGGAATCCATGGGCTTTAACGCCGTTTATCGTTTTTTTGATATTATTTATAGGTTCAGGTGTGATTACAAAAGATTTTTACACATTTCCAGTGATTGTTGCCATTGCCATTGCATCTGCTGTGGCACTGGCAATGAATCGAAAGGAATCATTCAATCACAAAGTAGAAATCTTTTGTAAAGGTGCCGGGGATTCAAATATTATGTTGATGGTTGTCATATTCCTATTGGCTGGGGCTTTTTCGGAAGTGGCAAATGGGATGGGAGCCGTAGCATCTACGGTGAATCTAGCACTTTCGATCGTTCCGCAAAATCTATTAATGGTGGGGTTATTTATTATCGCCTGCTTTATCTCATTATCTATGGGGACAAGTATGGGAACGATAGTGGCTTTAGCACCAATTGGAGTAGGAATTAGTGAACAGACGGATATTTCAGTTGCCCTTTCCATGGCTGCGGTCATTGGTGGCTCAATGTTCGGTGATAATCTTTCTTTCATTTCGGATACGACTATAGCAGCTGTACGTACACAGGGAACGAAAATGAAAGACAAATTCAAAGTGAACTTTTTTATTGTTTTACCTGCTGCGGTAATTACATGTGTTATCCTTGGTTTTCTGACGATGGGTGAACAAGCTACAATTTCTGGAGAAGCCTACAGTTGGGTCAAAATTCTACCTTACCTTGGTGTTCTAGTGGCAGCATTGGCGGGGATCAACGTATTCTTGGTTCTCTCTATCGGCATTGTCTTTGCTGGAATAATCGGTTTAGCGGATGGCAGTTATCATGCAATGGAGGTTATTCAAAAAGTAGGAGATGGAATGGCTGGGATGTATGAAATCTCCTTCTTAGCGATCTTGATTGCAGGCATGGTTTCGGTTATCAAACATAACGGCGGAATAGATTACCTACTGAACCTCGTGACGAAAAAAAGCAAATCAAAAAAAAGTGCTGAGTTCAGCATCGCGGGATTGGTTGCTTTAACGAATCTTTCAACGGCAAACAATACCATATCCATCATCATTGCTGGTCCACTTGCAAAAAATATTGCCGAAAAGTATGAAATTGATCCCAGGAAATCTGCCAGCTTGCTCGATGTTTTCGCTTGTAGTATTCAAGGATTATTGCCATACGGGGCACAACTACTTTTAGCTGCCGGTGTTGCACACATCTCTCCTATCAGTATCCTACCCTATTCTTTCTATCCGGTCTTAATCGGGATTTCAGGAATCATAGCCATTTTAATAGGTTTTCCCCGATTCTCGAAGAAGAAATAAAAATAGTATGGGTGGAAGAGTATCAATAAATCATGAATGTAAAATCATGAATGTAAAATCATGAATGTTGGCCCTGGAGCATTGTCGCCAGGGCTTTTTTAGGGTAAGTGACTTCGAATGGAAAGTGTGGATGAAATCTTTAATTCTTTTATGTTCCAAAAAACTAATATCCTTCTTCAATAATATTAAAATAGTATAATAAAATACAATTAACGGAGATATCTTTATTCTTAAGTGTTTACTATTTTGTAAAAGCGGGAACTCTAAAGGTATTGTAATGAAATAATTAGAGGTGGGTTCGTTTAAAAATGGAGATAGTAGAAAAGTTTATTACTGAAACAAATGATTTATTATGGTCCTCTATACTGATCATTTTATTAATTGGAATGGGCATTTATTTTTCTTTTCGTACTAAATTTGTACAATTTAGAATGGTGAAAGAAATGATTAGGTTACTAGGGGAAGGTGCTACGGCAGATAAGAAAGGCGTATCTTCGTTTCAGGCCTTTTGCATCAGTACGGCTTCCCGGGTAGGAACGGGGAATCTGGCAGGTGTGGCTATAGCCATCACGACTGGTGGTCCGGGAGCTGTTTTCTGGATGTGGTTAATCGCATTGATTGGATCTGCCTCTGCTTTCATTGAAAGCACTTTAGCTCAAATTTACAAGGTCAAAGACGGAGCAGCCTTCCGTGGTGGTCCAGCTTATTATATGGAAAAAGCATTAAATGCACGCTGGATGGGTATCACGTTTGCTGTTTTGATTTCATTGACATTTGGACTTGCTTTCAATTCTGTACAGGCCAATACGATTACAAGTGCATTCCAAGCATCCTTTGGTGTAGATAAATGGATCACCGCACTAATTTTGGCAATCATAACGGCTGTTATCATTTTTGGCGGAATTAAGATGGTTGCTAAAGTGTCTGAAGTCATCGTGCCAATCATGGCAGGAGCTTATGTGTTAGTAGCTTTAGTTGTCATCCTATTGAATATAACCGAGTTACCAAGTGTTCTTGCATTAATCTTTGAAAGTGCATTCGATGGATTAAGGGAGATTGCTAGTGGGGCACTGGGTGCAGCCATGATGAACGGAATCAAGCGTGGCTTGTTCTCAAATGAGGCTGGAATGGGGAGTGCTCCTAATGCGGGTGCTACGGCAGATGTCACCCATCCGGTAAAACAAGGTCTGATCCAATCACTAGGCGTTTTTGTTGATACGCTCATCATATGTAGCTCGACGGCCTTTATCATCTTGTTTTCCGGTCTATACTCATCAAAAGAAACGGATGGAATTGTTCTCACGCAGAATGCCCTTAGCGAGAGCTTAGGATCTTGGGCTGGTATTTTTCTCGCCATTATTGTCCTGTTATTTGCGTTTAGCTCGATTGTTGGAAATTACTATTATGGAGAATCCAATATCAGTTTTATTAATGAAAAGAAAATTTGGATAAATATTTATCGTGCAGCAGTCGTTGGAATGGTCATTTTCGGATCAATGGCTTCGCTCGAGTTTGTATGGAATCTAGCAGATTTGCTGATGGGATCAATGGCCATCATAAACCTGATAGCCATAGCCTTGCTAGGGAAAATAGCTTTCGCTGCACTTGCTGATTATCAAAAGCAAAAGAAAGATGGCAAAAATCCCGTTTTTCATGTAAGTAACATTAAGGGATTGAAGAATGTTGAATGCTGGGGTGACCCAACTGAACAGGTGGAAGGATCCAGTAAAAAGGAATTCAAATAGAAACTAGATCATGAACAAAAGGGACCTCGATACTATTTCGAGGTTTTTTTTATAGATTTAGATAGCCCGGCATATCCGCACATCTCAATCCGGGTTATGTTCTTTCTAAATATTCTATTACACTGTGAATAAATACCTTTATAAAATGAAACAATTTATAAATCAATATTCCTATTTACTAGTTGGTAATATATAATATTGTTGGAAAATGTCGGTATTTAAGGGTATCTTTAATGATGTAGCTGAGATACTATAATATTATAAGGCTCTACCAATATTTTGAAGCTAAAACGCAACCTTGTAGTTATTTGGTGCTCAACTAAGTGAGTGGAGGAATAAAAATGAGTATGATCCTCGATAAGGAAAAAGTAGAAAACCCTACACAAATGGAAGATGCAATATTGATAGGCAAATTTCAAGATGGTGACGATGAGGCACTGAATCAATTAATTACGAAGTATAAAGGTCTTGTCAAAACTAAAGCAATGAAGTATTTTCTAACGGGTGGAGATAAGGAAGATGTTTTTCAAGAAGGCATGATTGGACTGTATAAGGCTATCCGGGATTATCGAGATTGCAAAAATTCGGCTTCCTTTAAGTCATTTGCTGAACTTTGCATTACTAGACAAATTATCACTGCCGTCAAAGCGGCCACTAGACAAAAGCATTCCCCTTTGAATACCTATGTTTCACTGTTTAGACCTATTTACCAAGGGGAATCGGAGCAAGCTCTTATTGATGTCGTTCCTGAGCAAAAGCAGATGGATCCGGTTGCCATTTTAATAGGATTAGAAGAATTCAGTGAAATTGAACTGAAATTAACGGAACTCCTTAGTGACCTGGAAAGTACAGTCGTGGACTTGTATATGGGCGGGCAGACCTACTTGGAAATTTCACAAGAATTGAATGTTCAAGTAAAGACAATAGATAATGCACTCCAACGTGTAAAAAAGAAGTTGGATAAGTATCTAGAATCACGGTTGATGGTTGAATAGTCAATACAGTGAGCATCACTTTAAATTATAGATTTTCTTTATCATCATGATAGCCGTCATTTAATTCATGGAGAATAATACTTGAAAGTGGAGTGTGTATGCGCAAGGTTAAGTCAGTAAAAATAGATGGCGAAAGTGTTTTTATGTTTAATAGTGCTATATATATATTCGAGACAGATTCAAGGTATACATTGGAATTGGAAATAATAGTGAGTGAAATAGTATTAAAAAAATTCGGCAATAATGAAAATTTAATTATTGAAATAGAATTGGAAGATGGTAAAGAAATCAGTGCGATTATGCATCTGCGCGGTTTAGTGGGGGAAGGATTGCCCCAGCTTAACCTATATTGTGAGATATATGATCTAGAAGGCTATGAAGATTTTCAGATAGTACATGAGAATGAAACATCCTTCCCGAATGTTGAAGAGGGCATTACTCTGAAAGAAATAAGAAAAGTGGAAATGCCAAATGAAAGAATAAACCTTAAACTACTATTACCGATAGATCAGACGGAATGGTTAGCGAAGCAAGGAAAAAATCTAAATGGGGTATTGAAAGAAGCTATATATGACTACTGGAATAAAGAAAAGAAACGATAAGAACGAAAACTGGTTAAATGACCATTGAGATAATTGAAAATTAGGATAATATAAAATCCTATCGTTAAATATTTTTTTGTTGTCTTTTTTTATGAGTAAAAATCAGGATCATAAAAAAATATTGAGGGAAATGCATATGCTTTTAAGCCGAAAACTCACCTTGTATGGTATCTCCTTGTAACGCCATATCATTTTTATTAACTACTTATCTACTTTAAATGATAAAATTCGACAAAGTGGGGTACATGAATGATTCGATATCTTCCATACTTCCTTAATGATAGTGAGGAAAGAGGAAGACTATTTTGTTCTATTTATACAATGAAATTTTCAATATTGTTCAAATGCTTACACCGTTCACTTTGAACGGTGTTTTTTTGTTTTTTTAATGGGGAACAGCGTAAACCTATGGTATACCATCCAGCAACAAACCTGCTATTTTTCGAAGTCGTTCATCTATTTTATATCTTACAATTGACCTCGATAGAATAAATGATATTTAACTAAGGAAAAACTGTTAGTAACAAAAGATAAAGAGGATTCATGGAACTTTTTTAAATATTTTCCTTTTGTGTGGAGAAGCTAACAAGAATAAATTAGGTTAGAAAGGAAATAAGTATGGATCACTTACAAATGGCAAGGGCGATGTTCGGGACTAATATGGGCGTACATATTATATTTGCCACTCTAGGTGTGGGATTACCTATGATGATGCTGGCAGCGGAATTGATGTATCAAAAGACGAAAGATCTACAATATGTGGTCATGGCTAAACGCTGGACCAAAACACTAGGTATTCTGTTGGGAGTGGGAATCCCGACAGGTACAATTGCCGGTGTGCAGCTTTCTCTTTTATGGCCTGGATTTATGGAGGTCATAGGTAGAGTTATGGCCCTTCCGTTCCAAATTGAGATTTATGCTTTTATGGTTGAGGCACTATTCATGTCCATCTATGTATATGCAGCTGAAAAAATCAGGCCATGGGCAAGAATCTTGAGTTTATCCTTTATCGCATTTGGTGCTTTGGCTTCAGCTGTTCTTATTGCAAATGTCCATGCTTTCGAGGGGACACCTGCTGGTTTCCGGTTCGAAAATGGTGAAATCGTCGATGTGGATCCGTGGGCAGCTTTTTTCAATCCGAGTTTCTTCGTAACAGCAGGACATACGGCGCTAACTGCTTATATGACAGGAGCGTTTGCAATTGCGGCTGTTGCTGGTTATAAAATGCTTAAAAATAAGTATGGATCCACCGAATATAATTTTCACCAAAAGGCATTAAGGTTAAGTATTGTATTGGGGTTGGTCTTTTCTATCTTGACCGCACTTAATGGTCACTCGACGACCCAGCATTTATATCGGGAACAACCAGAAAAATTAGCAGCTGCGGAGGGCCTGTTCGAAACGAAGGATCATGCAGGTCTCACATTATTCGGTTGGACAGACCGAGAAGCGCGGGAAGTGAAATATGGCATAGAATTTCCTTGGGTACTGAGTATTTTGTCAGGAAATAGTTTTGATACGGTAGTTACCGGTCTGAATGATTTTCCAGAGGAATACTGGCCGCCGCTATATGTTCACACATTATTCAATGCAATGGTGATAATTGGGGGGGGATTAATAGTACTGTCCTTGTTCGCATTAGTGTGGAATAAGGTCTTGAAGAAAGCGCGATATCCAAGGTGGCTTTTATGGTTGTTTGTGGCTTCGGGACCATTGGCCGTACTATCCATCGAATGTGGTTGGATATTCGCATGTACGGGAAGGCAACCATGGACAATTTATCGAATGCTTACCACGGCAGATTCGGTAACCACTTATGAAAATCTGGGGTACCTATTCACATTATTCATTATCGTTTACATCATATTATGTGTGTCTGTTGTATTTACACTTACCTATTATTTCAAGCGTCATTCCATAACGGATGATCTTTATAAAGCTGAACAGAAGGATGTCCAGTTATTCGATTCCAATTCATGAAAAGGAGGAATAGTGAATGAATGAAGCACTTCTAGCGATAACGCTTGTGTGGGGCTTTATTTTCTTGTATGCCATCATGGCGTCCATGGATTTTGGTGCAGGATTCTGGGCAATGATCTATATCAAGAAAGAGCATACGAATGCCACAAAGATAGCAAATAGTTATTTATCTCCGACTTGGGAAGTGACGAATACATTTGTTGTAGGTCTTGTCATTGCCATTTACAGCCTATTTCCGGGTGCTGTATTTTCTATTGGAGTTGCTTTAATTGTCCCCGCCAGTTTAATTTTACTTCTTCTTTGCATTAGAAGTGCTTTTCTCGTCTTCTCTCACAGCTTGGATAAGTATGCAAAGATGTTGACTTATATATCTGGAATAACGGGTCTCATTATACCTGGCCTATTAATCAGTGTTTTACCAATCACCCATCTTGGATTTCTCGAGAATGTAGGGGGGAACGAGGAATTAAATTTAGTTAAACTTTTCACTAGCGCAAATGAATATGCCTTTTTAGGCTTTGGTATTTTAAGTACATTGTTTCTCTCATCTTTGCTTCTGTCTGATTATTCGAAACAGGCTGATGAGCTAAAGTCGTATAAGATCTACCGCCGTGACGCAATGATTACAGGTCCATTGGTGTTAATCATGGCATTTCTCGTAATGTTCACACTGAAAAAAGAAGCATCGTGGATTTACGAAGGAATGATGGAGAACTCCACACTGCTATTGGTCTCCCTTATCTTTTTTATCATTAGCGGTGTAGCTCTTTACCTGCCCTATTTTTCCAAACAAGAGGTAAAGGGGATGCCAAGGCTCGCCGTAATATCGATTATCATCCAATATATGATAGGAAGCTATGTCTATGGGGTCGCCCATTTACCATATATCATCTATCCGAATGTCAGGATAATGGAAGCATTTACAGACCCCACTTCATTCAGGGCCGTGTTCGCTACCTATATTGTGGGATTTGCGATATTAGTTCCTGGTTTTTATTACTTCTGGTCCATTTTCATGAAAGATCAACGAAAAAAGTTCAAAAAGCGGAATATTTCGAATTAGTCAATTTGATATAAGAAAGGGAATTGCCATGAAAAAGTTAAAATTACTAAAATATTCGGTTTTAGTACTTTCAATCTTTTTAAGCTATCAAGCGGTCGAAGCACATGATAAAAATTTCCCAGAGAATGGGACCTATATCTCTTCGAAAAGGGATGTTACGGGGGATAAAAAAATTGACATAATCCAGGTCCAAGGCACACCTTTCGACAAAGGTAGCAAGTTCCTTAAAGAAATCGAGTTGCGAGTAGAAAGTAATCGCAACTCAATCAGTGTACCACTCGAAGCCGGGTATAAGCCGGAACTTTCACTGGTCGATTTGAATAAAGATGGGACACAAGATGTGCTTGTTACTGTCTTGACGGAAGGGATAGAGCGTACACTAAAGTGTTATGCTTATACATTCAAAGATGGAAAGGCCAAGGATTTGGATGTTCCGCCGTCCGTTCCAATCACCGCCCAATTTCTCGATGGGTACAAAGCGGAATTCAAAATTGAAGGGAAAAAGCCTGTGATTGTAGATGTCAGTTCAAGGAAGAGAGAGTATGAAGAGGCGGGGATTTATCAGGATGGCATGTTAAATGAGTCGACGGAGTTATTGGTTCATTCATACACTTCTTTGAAACCAAAGACTATCTTTGGAAAAGGGAAGGGATTATCGGGTGTCCAATATATAATGGGAATGGATGGGAGAGATCCATTGTTAGAAATCAAATCGGTTTGGTCATATAATAATGGGTGGAAATTGATGAAAACAGTGGTGAAACCCGTCAAGAAAAAGTAGATATTCACCAGGGATGGGCGACTGTCATAGTATAAGGTAAACCTGTATTTTTCAAAAGGAGTATGAAGGGATGCCAGAATTTCATCCGGAAAAATTAACGGTTAAGTTTATGCCACCCACGACCCCATGTCTCCCTGTAGACGGAAGGAAATATACACTGACTCATTCTGATGAAACAGGTGATCTATACCTTACCATCGGTACGCAATATGAGTGTTCTGCCTTGGATGCAAAAAAAAGAGATGAAGTGTTGGCTAATTGGGATGCATCTCTTGGTCAATATCTCTTAACGGTCAATGTGTTTGTAGATGGTTTGGAAAATGAGTATGATCAGGCAAAAGCCCGATATACAATTTTTCAGCAAAACCTGGATTTAGCTATTACGGCGATAATTAATGGAGATAAAGAATTTTATTGCTTTTTCCCATGGTTGATTGATTGCCCGATTCATGTTCAATTTCAATCCGGTTTCCCCGAATTCAATCAGCGTATCTTTTACGACACACCTCGATGCTATTGGATCAATTGAATTGTTCCCCACTTATCACTTTTCATGAGTTAAGTGGGGAATTCAATGTATAGATTCGAATCATCCACGATTATATATTAAAAAATTGACAAACTGATAATATTTGGTAAAATCTAATTAAATCCATTAAACAAGTTTTTGTTTAATGGATTTTATGTAAGCGGATACATAAGGAGTGATGGCCTTACGGAGTTAAAAGATAAAATCATTGAAACATCACTGAACCTTTTTGAACAAAATGGATACCACGGAGTTTCTGTGAACGAAATCGTGAAAGAATGCGGAACGAGCAAGGGGGGGTTTTATCATCATTTTTCCTCTAAAGATGAGCTCTTATTTGTCATTCATGATTGCTTTATATCCTATGTTTTAACGAAAGCACAGGAAGCCACCTCAGATAACATACACCCTTCGGCAAAAATGCAAAAGATCATCCTATCGTTTGTTAAAGTGTTTGACCTCTATAAACCACATATTTCGGTTTTCTATCAAGAAAGCATATATCTTAAACCACCTTATGTAGAAGCAATCAAAAAAAAACGTCACCAGTATAAAGAAATTGTATTCTCCGTTATTCAAGAAGGAATTGAAAAGGGAGAATTCCGTAGCGAGTTACCGGTGGAAATTACCGGGATGTCCATACTAGGCATGGTGAACTGGACCTACAAATGGTATAAACGGGACGGCGGAAAGACAATCGAAGAAATCGGACGAATCTATGTCGATTTAATTTTAAAGAGCCTATTAACGGAAGAATTCAAAAATGATGCAAGCATCCAACCTTATTTACTAAAGAATCAAATGGATATCGATTAAAGTTAAAGCGTTTACATTCGATACAGACCGACTAGTTGGTCTCACTATGAAAGGGGAATGAATAAATGGATTTCTCACTTACGAAAGAGCAGCAAATGATCAAGGAAATGGTAAGGGAATTCGCAGAAAAAGAGATTAAACCAATTGCTATAGAACTGGATGCGAAGTCCATGTTTGCAGAAGACGTTTTCAAAAAGATGGGAAAACTCGGGTTACTTGGTATTCCATTCCCGGAGGAATACGGGGGTTCAGGCGGTGACACGATTTCCTATGCGATTGCTGTTGAAGAAATTGGTAAAGCTTGTGGAGGGACAGGATTAAGCTATGCTGCGGCCGTTTCGCTAGGGGCGAGCCCAATTTATTACTTTGGTACCGAGGAGCAAAAGCAAAAATACCTAATCCCGATCACCACTGGTGAGACACTTGCAGCATTTGGTTTGACTGAACCGAATGCAGGTTCCGATGCGGGTGGTACGAGAACGACGGCTGTAGTGGAAGGTGATGAATATGTAATCAATGGCGAGAAGACCTGGATAACGAACGCAAGCTATTCAAGGACCATCACAGTTACAGCCGTTTCAGGGAAAGATAGCAGGGGGAAAAATATCATCTCGGCTTTCATCGTCCCAACAGATACACCGGGATTAACGATAAATAGTAATTACGAAAAAATGGGAGTGCGAGCTTCTAATACATGTGAAATCATTCTTGATAATGTACGGGTGCCAAAAAAGAATCTGTTGGGTGATCCGGAAAAGGGATTCAAACAATTCTTATTTACCTTGGATGGAGGAAGGATTTCCATCGCTGCATTAGCAGTCGGAATAGCACAGGCGGCGTTCGACAGGGCTTTGGCGTTTTCAAAAGAACGTGTTCAGTTCGGTAAAACGATTTCCAACTTCCAAGCGATTCAGTTCAAACTGGCTGATATGGCAATGGAAATAGAATTGGCGAGAAATATGGTCTATAAAGCTGCGTGGCTAAAGGATAATAAAAAGCCATTTGCGAAAGAAGCGGCATTTGCCAAGCTTTTTGCTAGTGAAACCTCATTCCGTACGAGCAACCAAGCGATTCAAATCCACGGAGGATCAGGGTACATGCGTGAATATGAAGTGGAGCGTTACTTAAGAGATGCGAAGCTGCTAGAGATTGGGGAAGGTACTTCCGAGATTCAAAGAATGGTAATAGCTAGACAATTGGGTTGCTGATCTTTGGGGAACCTGAAACTAGGTTCTTAGAGGAGTCCTGCAGATTTTATCACTTTTAATAAAAAGCGTTCATCTTACCTTTATTTGATAGGAGGAGTTTGATGTCAGATCTGCAAGATATTACGATTGGCAAACTGCTTGAAAAGACCGCTACTGAATACGGGAGTAATGAAGCGGTGGTATATCATGAACTAGGTTTACGATATACCTATAGTGAATTCGAAAAGGTTTGTCGTCAGGCAGCGCGCGGTTTTATGTCACTTGGTATTGAGAAAGGTGAACATATTGCCATTTGGGCTACCAATAAGCCTGAATGGGTCGTTTCCCAATTTTCAACCGCCAAGATGGGTGGGGTGCTCGTCACGGTCAATACGAATTATCGGACGAGTGAACTGGAGTACCTCCTCCGACAATCGGATGCGACAACAATCATTTTGATGGATAAATATAGGGATCACTCCTATATCGAGACACTTTATGAGATTCTTCCCGAACTAAAGACTGCGGAGCCAGGTAAATTAAAATCTGAGAAACTACCAAAGTTAAAAAATATCATCATGCTGAGTGACATTCGTTATCCCGGTACTTTTTCATGGGAGGATGTCCTAAGGGGAAGTAATCGGATTTCAGAGGAAATGCTCGATAATCGGATGAAGGACCTGAAGCCGGAAGATGTAATCAACATGCAATATACATCGGGTACGACGGGCTTCCCTAAAGGGGTCATGTTGACCCATTCGAATCTGGTCAATAATGGATTGAATACTGCGTCTTGCATGAAACTCACAAACGAAGATCGGCTCTGTATCCCGGTCCCGATGTTCCACTGTTTTGGATGTTCCCTTGGGACGATGGCTTCCGTTACTGTTGGGGCTACGATGGTGCCTGTTATTGAATTCAATCCACGTACCGTACTTCAAACCGTGGAGGCAGAAAAATGTACTGCACTTCACGGGGTACCGACGATGTTCATCGCCGAGTTGAACCTTGAAGACTTCGATCAGTATGATTTGCGGTCATTGCGGACAGGAATCATGGCCGGTTCCACTTGTCCGATTGAAATCATGAAACTAGTAGTGAATAAGATGGGGATTTCAGAAATCACGATTACGTATGGTCAAACGGAATCGTCACCAGGAATTACGATGACCCGTACAGATGATCCCATTGAACTTCGCGTTTCTTCCGTCGGTCGGGCGTTGCCAAATGTGGAAGTGAAAATCATAAATCCCGCTACCGGAGAGGAACTAGAGCGGGGCCAGCAGGGAGAACTTTGTTCAAGAGGTTATCATGTCATGAAGGGGTATTATAAAAACCCAGAGGCAACGAAGGAGGCCATTGATCCTGAAGGGTGGCTCCATACAGGGGATTTAGCGGTAATGGATGAAAACGGGTACTGCAAGATAACCGGTCGCCTGAAAGATATGATAATTCGCGGTGGAGAAAATATTTATCCTAGGGAAATTGAAGAGTTTCTTTACCAGCACCCCTTAATACTCGATGTTCAGATCTTGGGCATTCCCGATAAGAAATATGGCGAAGAGGTAACGGCATGGATCATCTTGAAAGAAGGAGAAAGCCTGACAGCAGAGGAGCTGAGGACATTCTGCAAAGGGAAAATATCTCATCATAAGATACCACGTTACATTCATTTTACGGATGTGTATCCAATGACTGCATCCGGAAAAATCCAAAAGTATAAGTTACGGGAGCAGACTCTTGATTTATTAGCGGAACGGACTAAATAAGGAGGTAATGGGATGATTAAAAAGGTTCTTATTGCAAACAGAGGTGAAATTGCTTCGCGTGTCATTCGTACTTGTAAGGAATTGGGTATAGGGACTGTTGCAGTCTATTCAGAAGCTGATTCCGAATCTCCATTTGTTTCATATGCAGATGAAGCTTATCTTCTAGGAGGATCCCGCGTTCAGGAAAGCTATTTGAATGTCCCAAAAATCTTAGAAATTGCTAAAGAGGCTAAGGTTGATGCCATACATCCTGGTTATGGATTTCTTAGCGAAAATGCAGATTTTGCACGCTCATGCGAAGCAGCAGGTCTGATTTTCATCGGTCCCAATCCAGATGTCATTCAACAGATGGGCAATAAAGTAGAAGCCAGAAAAAAGATGGAACAAGCGGGGGTCCCGTTAGTCCCAGGTTTTTCACGCCCATTAATCGATAGTGCTGAGGCAGCAGCTGTTGCCGAAAAGATTGGTTATCCTATTATGCTGAAAGCGTCAGCTGGAGGCGGGGGTATCGGTATGCAGATGATTACTAACGAGGAAGATCTCTCGAAAGCATTCGAAAGCAATCAAAAAAGGGCTCAGTTATTTTTTGGTAATGGGGATATGTTCATTGAAAAATTAATTGAAAAACCGCGTCATATCGAGATTCAAGTGCTGGCTGACAAATTTGGGAATGCCGTTTATTTATGGGAGCGGGAGTGTTCGGTTCAAAGACGTCATCAAAAGGTCGTGGAAGAGGCCCCATCTTCTTTTCTGGATGAGGAAACAAGAAAGAAAATGGGTGAAGCGGCTATAAAAGCTGTAAAGAGCATCGGTTATCACAATGCTGGTACATTGGAATTTTTAGTTGATGCCAACAAGAAATTCTATTTCCTTGAAATGAATACACGACTTCAGGTGGAGCACCCGGTCACGGAGGAAATTACGGGTCTCGATCTTGTGGAACAGCAAATCAAAATCGCCAACGGAGAAAAACTCTCTTTTACACAAGAGGATGTTAAAAGACAGGGGCATGCCATAGAAGTGAGGATTTATGCAGAAGACCCTAAGACCTTCTATCCAGCACCAGGAACAATGACCGGTTTGTCCTTACCTGAAGGCGAAGGGATCCGTCATGAGCTTGCGGTTCAGGATAACTCGGTCGTTTCCCACTTTTATGACCCGATGATCGCCAAGTTGGTGGTTAGCGGAGCTTCTCGTGAGATTGCAATCGATAGATTAAAAGAAGCATTGAATTTATATAAAGTAGAAGGAATTAAAACGAATCTTCCGTTGCTCAAGGAAATCATTGAACATACGGCTTTCCATAAAGGGGATACGACGACGGATTTCATCAATAAATATATTAAAAAAATCACGGTATAAGTTGGGTGAGACCTACTGGGTCTTATACCTTTCATTAAGAAAACAGGAGGAATCAAAATGGGAGAATTAAAAGCGAGCATGGCAGGAAGCGTTTGGAAAATCGTAGCAGGTGAGGGACAAAGTGTTGCTGACGGACAGGATATCATCATTTTGGAATCTATGAAAATGGAAATTCCCATATCAGTAGAAAAGGGGGGCACGCTCAAAGAACTTAAAGTAAATGAGGGAGATTTTGTGAATGAAGGCGATGTTTTGGCCGTCATTGAATAAAGGGAAGGAGGGATAGGATGAAATGGCCTGAAAGCGTAACTATTAAGGAAGTAGGGCCTCGGGATGGCCTTCAGAATGAGAAGGTCATTATCCCGACGCAAAGAAAAATAGAGTGGATCGATCAGCTTTCCGAAACCGGTCTTACTTATATAGAAGCGACATCTTTTGTTCATCCAAAATGGATTCCTCAATTGGGGGATGCCTTGGAGGTGGGTAAAGGAATCAAGCGAAATCCAACTATCACATATGCGGCCCTCGTTCCGAACCGAAAGGGGTTAGAGTCTGCCCTTGAAGCAAATATGGATGAAATATCGGTTTTCATGTCAGCCAGTGAAACCCATAATCTGAAGAATATTAATAAAACAATCTCCGACACATTCCCTGTTCTAAAGGAAGTCATTGATGCAGCAAAAGATTCAGGAAAGACGGTAAGAGGGTATGTTTCCACTGTGTTTGGGTGCCCTTATGAAGGACCAATTGATATCAATCAGATATTCAGGGTATGCGATCAATTATTCGAGTATGGGATCAATGAGCTATCACTAGGAGATACGATTGGCGTCGCCTCTCCTAGACAAGTGGATGTTTTCCTAGAGCAAGCGGTGAAACGGTATGACAAGGACAGTCTGGCCCTCCATTTCCATGATACTAGGGGGATGGCCCTTGCGAATGTCCTCAAATCTTTGGACTATGGAATTGACACGTTCGACTCGGCGCTAGGAGGACTTGGGGGATGCCCATATGCACCGGGTGCGAGTGGAAATGTGGCTACAGATGATCTAGTTCACATGCTTCATAATATGGGCATTGACACGGGAATCGACTCCAAAAAACTGATCCAGTCAGCCTCCATGATGCAAACCTGTTTGGAAAAGCCTTTACCTAGCCATCAGATGGCCATCTACAACGCACAATAAACGCACGAGAGGTGAAGTAATGTTATCGAATGTAAAGGTTAGCCATGAGGAAAATGGAATAGCCATTGTGACATTGAATAGGCCGGATGCAGCCAATGCGTTATCCAGGGAACTTCTTCATAATTTATATGAAACTCTGAATGAATTGAAAATGCTGTCCAATCTTCGGACAGTGATTTTAACAGGGGCTGGAAATAAGGCTTTTTGCGCAGGCGCAGATTTAAAGGAACGGGCTGCGATGAATGAGGCGGAAGTCAAGGAAACGCTTAAACTGATCGGTGACACGATATCGGCAGTTGAAAGTCTTCCGGTTCCTGTCATTGCTGCGATTAATGGATCCGCTTTTGGTGGAGGTCTCGAGTTAGCTCTAGCATGTGATATTCGTATTGCATCAAGCACAGCAAAGATGGGGCTAACGGAAACCTCACTTGGCATCATTCCGGGGGGCGGGGGGACCCAGCGTCTCCCTAGGATCGTTGGCATAGCGACAGCTAAAGAACTGATTTATACGGCAAGGAGACTGGACGCCGAAACAGCAAAACAGATGGGCATCATCAGCCAGGTGGTCGATTCCGAGCACTTGCTTGAAGTAGCCAAAACACTGGCTAATGAAATTGCCGTTAACGCCCCTTTGGCCCTGCGAGCAGCCAAAATGTCGATCAACCAGGGAGTAGAAACCGATTTAAAGACGGGGCTGCAAATCGAACAGGACTGTTATCAGACGACGCTACAAACCGATGACCGGTTGGAGGGTCTGAGAGCCTTCAAGGAAAAACGCAAACCGATATTTACTGGTCATTAACTTCAGTTGAAGGAGGAAGATAAATGGTAACAACCGATAAACTCAGTGAACAGGTTGAAAAAATAAGTAAGGGCGGTTTGGAGAAATACCATCAAAAAAATGCGGAAAAAGGGAAGCTGTTCGTCCGCGAAAGATTAGAGCTGTTATTTGACGATGGGATAGATATTGAGGATGCCTTTTTTGCCAATTGTACGAGTGAAGGCCTTCCGGCGGATGGAGTTGTCACAGGGATTGGAAAAATCAATGGACAGACCGTCTGTGTCATGGCCAATGATTCAACAGTGAAAGCCGGATCATGGGGAGCAAGAACGGTTGAAAAAATCATCCGTATTCAAGAGACGGCCGATAAACTACAAGTACCCCTACTGTATTTGGTCGATTCAGCAGGTGCCCGTATCACGGATCAAGTCGAAATGTTCCCAGGGCGGCGTGGGGCTGGTCGGATTTTTTATAATCAAGTGAAACTGTCCGGTAAAGTACCACAGATTTGCCTCCTGTTCGGACCTTCAGCCGCTGGTGGGGCATATATTCCGGCTTTTTGCGATATTGTTGTCATGGTTGAAGGCAATGCGTCGATGTACTTAGGTTCACCGAGAATGGCTGAAATGGTCATTGGAGAAAAAGTGACCGAGGAGGAAATGGGCGGAGCAAAAATGCATTGTTCCGTTTCAGGTTGTGGAGATGTTCTGGTACAGTCAGAACAAGAATCGATTGCCTTTGCCCGTCGATACTTAAGTTATTTTCCAGGGAATTATCAACAAAAGCCAAAAGCGTGCCAATCAGAATTGCCTGCTGACTTTGAAAAAACGATTGAAGATTTGATTCCGAAAAATCAGAATGCACCATTCAATATGTATGACTTAATCGACAGGATCATAGACCGTGACTCATTTTGTGAAATCAAGAAGCTATTCGCACCTGAATTGATTACAGGTCTCGCCCGACTGAATGGTCAATCAATCGGAATCATCGCTAATCAGCCACGAGTCAAAGGGGGAGTATTATTCCATGATTCGGCTGATAAGGCAGCCAAGTTCATTAACTTATGTGATGCGTTCCATATCCCACTACTGTTTCTTACGGATATACCAGGTTTCATGATTGGTACAAAGGTGGAACAAGCGGGAATCATTCGACATGGTGCAAAAATGATTTCTGCCATGAGTGAAGCTACAGTACCAAAGATTTCTGTAGTGGTGCGAAAAGCTTATGGAGCCGGATTGTATGCAATGGCCGGTCCCGCTTTCGAACCGGATTGTGTATTAGCTTTACCGACCGCATTAATTGCCGTTATGGGTGCGGAAGCTGCTGTTAATGCCGTCTACGCAAATAAAATTAACGCATTGGAAGCAGAAGAACGGCCTGCTTTTATTCAACAAAAACGAGAAGAATATAATAAAGATATCGATATCTATCGTTTGGCTTCCGAGATGATTGTCGACGCAATCATCCAGCCTAATGATTTGCGAGATGAATTGAGTAATCGTTTTGAAGCATATGGCAGTAAACAGCTAACATTCACTGATCGGAAACACGGGGTGTATCCGGTTTAATCAATCACTATCAATAAAAGCCCCCTTTATTAATAGTGGATAGGCTTTAAAATATGATGTGAATACCTCCACTAGCTTATTAAGTGGGGGTATTCCTATGTTTTGGAACTCCTCGCTTTACTATATATTCGTATTTAACGAATATAACATCATACAGTACCCTTCGGCCCAATGCTTTTGTTTCTATTATTTTCCAATATATAATCTCTACAATAATCTTCATATAATTTTCATAGGGACGATAAATAGGTATAAGACGTACTCATCCTACTGTTCTTAAATCATTTTATGAGGTGAAACATCTTGATTAATATATTTCAAGGTAAATCTATAAAAACATCGCTAATTAAGTTGTTATTTGTTTTAATAGCATGTTTGTTACTATTCAATCTGGCAACATTATACTATGATTCTTCCCAATCGGTTGAACAAACCTTTAAGGAAACAGGTATAAAAGACGCAACAAGAGTAGCTTCAAATATCGATCCAGTCCTCTACCAGAAATTTCTTGATGAGCCCAAAGTCAATGACACATACAATCAAATTAAAAATCAATTAAATGATTTTCGAATTAAGTCCGGTGTTCTGTATGTATATACATATGCAGTGGAAGACAACAAGGTCAAAATGATGATCAATGGTTTAGATTCTGGTGAAGGGTCGCCCATTGGGGAAATTATAGAGACGATTACTTATGAAGAGTTATCACCTGTCTTGATGGGTGAAACGTTGAGTACAGATATCATTAAAGATGAAAAGTACGGAAACTATATGTCATCTTTCGCACCCATTAAAGACAAAGATGGAAAGGTCATAGGCATTCTCGGTGTCGATACGGAGGCCGAAACTATTAAATCTATTAAAAATGGCGTACTATCCAGCCTTTTACCGATTGTCATTGCAATTTCGATTATTTTTACTGTACTCATATTGGGAATCGTCTACTATTATCTTGGTAAGAAGCTTAATCCTCTCAAGCGACTATCGGATATTGCAAATGCTATTACGAAGGGGCAGCTTGAAGAGGCCTCGACATTAACGCGGGAAAATAGAATACAATCTACTGATGAAATAGGATTACTCTATACATCTTTTGAAAAAATGACGGAGACTTTATCTGAAATGATAAGAAAAATGCATGGTCTATCATCATCATTACACGAGCAGAGTAGTAAATTGAATAATTCCTCTAATGAAGTAAATGAAGGGACAACTCAAGTGTCCGTCACGATGGATGAAATGGCGGTTGGCGCAGAGTCCCAAGCTAACTTAGCCTCTACACTTTCGGTGGATATGAGAGAGTTTTCCGAAATCATTGCCGCAACAAATAAGCAAGGTCAAGAAATTACCCAGTCAACAGAGGTAGTAATTAATGATTCACAGACTGGCATGAAATTAATGAGCTCATCAATTGAGAAAATGCAGGAAATCTATAATATTGTCTCGGAGTCAGTGAATCAGGTGAAAACTTTGGAATCGCAAAATAAAGAAGTAACCACGCTTGTTACGCTCATTAGCAATATAGCTGATCAAACGAATCTACTCGCTTTAAATGCAGCGATTGAAGCGGCTCGAGCAGGAGAGCAGGGGAAAGGATTTGCGGTGGTAGCGGATGAAGTAAGGAAACTTGCAGAACAAGTTTCTGATTCTGTCAACGGCATCTCTACAATAGTCGGCAACGTTAATAACAACTCAAAAAACATGGTGGAAATCCTTACATCAGGCTTAGAGAAAGTGGATGAGGGAAGAGGAAACCTTCATAAGACAGGTGAAACCTTCGATGATATTTCTACGGAATTGTCCACTATGAATGTATTGGTTCATTCCATGGCAAAACAGTTAATCCTGTTGACAAATAAAGAAGAAAAAATCAAAGGGTCCATTGAAGAAGTTGCGGCCATATCTGAGGAAAACGCTGCTGGTATCGAGGAAGTATCAGCATCTGCTCAAGAAATAAACGCAATGACTGGAGAGATGAAACAGTTAGTTTCCAATTTGGCCGTTGCTTCTGAAGATTTAGAAGAAATGAGTAATCAATACTCAGTTTAAGAATTCAATAAGAGACTGTCCCTTAAATGAGACAGTCTCTTTCTTGTATGTCAACAATTTTACTACTGTAAAGCTACGAGTCAACTTTCAGAAGCAATAGAAAATAATTATCCTTAAAAATGGAAATAATTAAATGTTAAATGTTGCAAAAAAGTGAAAACGAGAGTATTATAATTAGTAATTAAGGATTTACTAATTACTCATCCATTTATTTAAAAGAAAGAAAGTGAGAGCTGCCATGGTTCAGCAAGGTAAAAAGAAATATATCACTCCAGATGGATACACTGCAGACATTGCTATCTTTACGATAACGGCTAAAAAAACTGAGAAAAAAGCACCACCTGAAATGTTTTTGAAACTACTATTAATTAAACGAGCGGCTACAGATAAGGAAGGAAATCCAAATGTTGAAGGCAATAAATGGGCCTTGCCCGGTGGCTTTGTAAATGCTAATGAAACGGCCTATGAAGCCGCAGAAAGGGAGTTAAATGAAGAAACTGGAGTCTCAGGACTTCAAGTGAAACATTTTGGTATGTATGACCAACCGGGCCGTGATCCGAGAGGGTGGATCATCTCAAATGCTTTTTATGCAATTGTTCAGGAGAAATTTCTCCATCAAAGGAAGGCCAACGATGATGCCGCAGAGGTCGACTTATTTACGATTAAGGAAGTCTTACAACTGAATTTGGCTTTTGATCATTATAAAATCATTAATGAAGCGATTGAACTACTGAAAAAAGAAATGATGCAAACGACCATTGCAAAAAACTTCTTGCCGGATGAATTTACGCTTTCGGAGCTACAACGAGTTCTATTGACAGTACGGGATGATGCAAAAATCAGCGCAGATTCATTGTTTTTTTCTAAAGCTCCAAAGCTCCCATTCTTGGAAAAGGTTTTGGATGAAAAGGGTTTACAGAAGAAAACGAAACGTAATTCATTTCGTCCCTCACAACTTTACCGATTTAATGCTGAGATAGTCACGGACTCGATTTATTATTGAGGAGGAATGAAAAATGGGTAAAAAAGCATTGATTAATATCGATTATACGAATGACTTTGTAGCCGATGATGGTGCATTGACTTGTGGTAAGCCTGGTCAGGAGATAGAAGATGCACTTGTCAGTATTACAAAAGAGTTTATTAGACAAGGCGATTATACAGTTTTTGCAATCGATCTTCATGAAAAAAGAGACGGTTATCATCCTGAAGCGGATTTGTTTCCCCCTCATAATATTCGGGGTACAATGGGGAGAGATTTATATGGAAAGCTTAAAGATGAATATGAAATCAATAAAAATCTTATAAATGTACATTATATGGATAAGACACGTTATTCGGCCTTTGCAGGCACGGACCTGCATATCAAACTCAGGGAGCGGGATATTTCAGACGTATACCTAGTCGGAGTATGCAGTGACATATGCATTCTTCACACAGCAATGGACGCTTACAATTTAGGTTATAATATTTTCATTTATGAAAATGCAATCGCTTCATTTAATCAGGCAGGACACGATTGGGCACTTACCCATTTCGAAGGGGTCTTAGGCGCAACGATCATAAAGTAACGTCACAGAAAAAAAGGGAGGTACCGCTTCTCTTTTGGGAGGAACTATCATGGAAAACAAATATAATGACGATAGCTACGCGCTACACACTGATCTATACCAAATCAATATGGCTCAAACATATTGGGAGGATAATGCCCATAACAGAAAGGCAGTATTTGAAATTTTTTTTAGAAAGCTTCCTTTCAATAGTGGATATGCAATTTTTGCGGGACTAGAAAAGATTGTCCATTATCTTCAGAACTTTAGCTTTTCAGAAAGCGATATTGAATATCTAAAAAAAGAATTGCATTACGAAGAGGACTTTTTGAATTATTTGCAGAATATTTCATTTACTGGGACGATACGTTGCATGAAGGAAGGCGAGCTTGTATTTGCCAACGAACCGATATTACGGGTAGAGGCACCTCTTGGTGAAGCACAACTCATTGAAACGGCATTGCTGAACATTGTGAATTATCACACACTCGTCGCTACGAAAGCTTCACGAATTAAGCAGGTTATTGGCGATGAGTCTGCACTCGAATTCGGATCACGCCGGGCACAAGAAATGGACGCAGCCATTTGGGGAGCACGTGCGGCCTATATCGCCGGGTTTGATTCAACAAGCAACGTCCGTGCAGGAAAGCTGTTCGGAATACCGGTATCAGGCACACATGCACATTCTATGATCCAAGCTTATAAAGACGAATACACAGCATTTCATAAATACGCAAGCTCTCATAAAGACTGTGTGTTCCTGGTCGATACCTATGATACATTGCGTTCAGGCATACCAAATGCCATTCGTGTTGCTAAAGAATTGGGTGACAAAATCAATTTCATCGGAGTCCGTCTTGATAGCGGGGATCTAGCTTACCTTTCAAAAGAAGCACGACGCATGCTTGATTCAGCCGGTTTTCCAGATGCAAAAGTTGTAGCATCGAATGATTTGGATGAATATACGATTATCAACCTGAAGCAACAAGGAGCCCGGATTGATATTTGGGGTATCGGTACAAAATTGATCACCGCTTTTGACCAACCTGCATTGGGTGCCGTTTATAAAATGGTTTCAATAGAAGATGAAAACGGGAATATGAGAGATACCATCAAAATTTCTTCCAACCCTGAAAAGGTAACGACACCTGGTCTTAAACGGATCTATCGGATCATTAATAAAGTCAACCACCATGCAGAAGGTGATTACTTGGCGATGGAATTTGAAAAGCCACAGGAACAGGAAAAACTAAAAATGTTTCATCCCGTGCACACTTTCTTAAGTAAATTTGTCACAGATTTCGATGCAATTGACCTGCACGAAGACATTTTTGTAAATGGTACATTAACGTACGAATTGCCATCGATTGATGAAATTAAAGCTTTTACGTTAAGAAACATTCAAGTATTGTGGCCGGAATACTTAAGGGCCTTAAATCCGGAAGAATACCCCGTCGACCTGAGCCAGGAATGTTGGGATAATAAAATGAGAAATATAGATGAAGTGAAAGCCAATGTGGATAGAAAGCTTACAAAATAACGAATCTATTTGGGAAGAGGGGTTATACAGTGCGTCCATTACAAAAAGAAATCATAGAAAAATTACTTGTTCAACCAACAATCAATCCAGAAATTGAATTCCGGAAGAGCGTCGATTTTCTAAAGAACTACTTGAAGAAGAACACATTTCTAAAAAGTTTCGTCCTTGGAATTTCAGGTGGTCAGGACTCAACCATAGCTGGCTACATGGCCCAAGTAGCGATCAATGAATTGAATCAAGAGTTGAAGACCACCGAGTATACATTTATCGCTGTCAGCCTCCCCTACGGTATCCAGGCTGACGAAGAAGATAGGCAGCTAGCTCTGAAATTTATCAAGCCAAGCATGACCGTCACCGTCAACATTAAGGACGCGGTTGACGCATCTGTACGTGCAGTAGAGGAAGCGACAGGGAAAAAATTGACACACTTCCTAAGAGGCAATGCAAAGGCACGCGAGAGAATGAAAGTCCAATATGATTTAGCAGGACTATATAAAGGTGTAGTCCTCGGTACAGATCATGCAGCAGAAGCCATTACGGGATTCTTCACCAAACATGGAGATGGTGCGGCTGATATCATTCCGCTTTACCGTTTGAATAAAAGACAGGGCAAAGAAATCCTTAAATTCGTGGGAGCACCTGAACGACTATATATGAAAATTCCCACAGCGGATTTAGAAGATGATAAACCATTGATTCCTGATGAAGTTGCCTTAGGGGTAAGTTATGATGAAATTGACGACTACCTAGAAGGTAAAGAGATTAGGACGGAAGCGGCCGAAATCATTGAAGGCTGGTATACAAAAACGGAACATAAAAGAAATGAAGCCATTAATGTGTATGATACATGGTGGAAATGATATTAAATGTAGCCATACTGAATAATGACTCAATACAGAACCAAAAAAAACCGTACAACTCTTTTAACTAAGAGTGTGCGGTTTTTTTGGTTCAATAGGGATTACTGAAGAGTAATATGATGAAGATAATAACTTTACATATAAGGAACAGGATCCATTGATCTCATTTTATAGTATAAAATATCTATTTATTAACTTTAAAGCCATTTATAAACTCCGTAATGGTACTATAGAACAACGTTAGAACAAGGAGCGATGGTAAAATGAGTATGGATGTAAATGTTTCCCCTTTGTATGCGATTTTTGGAATATTGGACATAGTTCTCCGGATAATAGCTATACCTGCAATTATATACGGTATATATTTATTACGTAAAATATCTAAAAGGTAGTTTTAAGAGTCGATTGTTTAAAAGCTGATTGATTCCTTTTAATATAATAATGAAGTAAAACAAAGAAAAGCAAGGAGTGTTCAAGCACCTATGTCGAAAATGGTTCGCGTATAACTAAAAACTGAGTGTGATACAACTCATAAATACTTCTATACCGATGAAGTGCTGGATATGTAAGTTTTAAAGAATAAAGGGTTTTATATTAACCTAACTCAGAGTAAGGAATATTTTAGCCATAGAGCCACATCCAGAAGACGACGAGGAGCCGTTGTCACAGAATGGGGATACGTATGGGAATAATTATCCGGTTATAAATGTGAATCCGAAAGGTAATGTAAATTGGACGGTTAATAGTGAAGGCATAGATGCTCGTTTATGGGCGATAAATAGAGGATTATTAAAAAAAGCGATAAAGTTATGGGTATCTAACATCAAGAGAGGCCAAACAAACTTCATATGTGATATTCAAGGATTTGAAAATAGAACCTTACTCCATAAGGATAGGTTTTATTTAGGTAAGGTTTGTGTGAATATAAGTTTCTAATGGTCGGAAAATTTAAACTTTTACTGCTATCATAAATACATATTGGTTTTGGTCGATAAAAAACAGGGGTTCTTTTATACTGAGTAACAAATTTATATTAATTTTATATTATTCAAAAAAGACTCATATTTAACTTATAATTGAAAGGTGTGCAACGATGAAAATGGGTCTTTATTCTATACAACCGAAGTTGGAAGCTTTTGCATCAATTGCTCCACTCCTTAACGAGTTAATGCCTGAAGACATCACAATTGGAGTATGCGATACGGAAAAGTTTTTGTTAAGTGTACCGGGCAAGACTTTTTCCCTTGGTATTGAGCCGGGCTATCCACTTCAAAAAAATGATGCTATTACGGAAGCCATTAGAACTGGAAGAACTGTAAGAGTTTTTGTACCAGAAGGAGTTTTCGGTGTCCCGATTATTGCAAGTGCAATCCCTCTTTTTGATGAAAAGAGACAGGTGATTGGCGGGGTTGGACTTGGTGCAAGTATGGAGCAATATCATGCATTGTTTGGAATTGCTTCTAAATTATCAAAAGCAGTTGAACAAGTAACCGGGACAATTGAAGAGCTTGCTGCCAGCACTATTGTTTTATCCGAGAGCATGCAGCATATTTCCAATCAATCGAGTTCTGTTTTGCAAAGTGTTAGTGAAATCGAGAAAGTGTCTAAGATGGTAAGGGAAGTCTCTGATCTTAGCAATATTCTAGGTTTGAATGCCTCAATCGAAGCAGCCAGGGCTGGAGAGTTTGGGCGAGGGTTTTCTGTAGTTGCAAATGAAATCAGAAAATTGGCGGGTAATTCCAGAAGTCATACAGAGGTAATAAAGAAATCGGTCAACAATATTGAAGATCTGATTAAAACCCTAAGTACCTCCATTACGTCCATAAATGAAGAAACAGAAAATCAATCGGCGGTAACAGAAGAAATTTCAGCAACCATGATGGACATCAGTTCTCATGCAAGTTATTTGGCAGAAATGGCACAGGATATGTTAAAGGGAAAATGATAAAATAAAAATCACTGCATTGAACTGTATCCAATTGATAGACATCCATTTAACAATTGGCGCTGCAGTTTTTTGTCTATTTTCTGCAGAAAAAACCACAGGTTGTTGAACGATATACCTGAAGAAAGATAGAAAAAACCAAATATTAGTGGAAGGCTCTATTGAAGCGCTTCATAATGAAATTGAGTGTTTACATATGGAAACGATACATGAAAAAATTGACTGCTTTAATTCAAAATAAGGAAAAATCACCAAATAGGACAAGCACCAATAGTCTAAGAGTTAAGGTATAAATCCGTTGACTGACTCGAAAAGCTGGGAGTCCCTATAGTACGTATTATGATTTAGTGAAGTGTATGATTTGTTTCATTCCAAATGATGATGTAAAGGTGGAAATTAAGGCTATTCATGAGGAACATAAAATACAATTATTTAGAGGGGCAATAGGGAAAGCCACACCCAATATCCTAATTCTATAGCAGTCGCCCCCTAACGAAAAGTTCCTAACCGCTTTCTGGATGGTAAGATAAAGGAGGGAGAAAAATGCGTACATTTGATTACGAAGTGAGTGAATCCATAGAAAAGGATGAAGTATTGGATAGGATCTATAATCCTCCAATAGATCTTATATACTTTTTTAGAGATGATTCAAATAATGGTTTAACCTATACTTTTCTATTGAATACTGTGAACTTCCCTTTCTTTATTGTAATGAATGATGGCATGGGTTTTTATGAAGATTTTGAACACTTAAAACTATCCAAGCTGGTTCATTTAAATGATATAGAAAATATAAGCTTGAAAGTTTTCCAAGTACAAAGTAATAGGGATTTAAAGTTATTGATGCCTTATATACTTTTTTGTATTACCAATGGATGTTACGGGTTAGTATGTGATTGTCAACAGATGCATCTTCATAAGATTATTTCGTACAATATGGAGGATAAGTATAAACTTAAAAACAATACTGATTTAGATCCAAACGCAACGATTTACTTACTCTCAGATGTCGGGATAAGGATTTATAGCAATGATATGGTTTTAGGTAATATAAGCAAAACAAATCTATTAATAAATGAAGCATTTAATTGAACGCTTATCTAACTTTACAACGAATCAACCGAAGATATCCAAATACGTTTCAAGTTATAAATAATAGTCCAAAAGATTTATGTTATTTCTTCCAAAACCGTTTTCAAATGGTATAATAGGTAACTGTAATGAGAATGATGTATTAGTAAACTGGTAGAAAAGCCATGTGTACGGGAGTAATAATATAATAGAAAAGGTGAGATAAGTGAAAGTTAATTTAAAGCATCCAGAAACGAATATGGTTAAAACAGTGAAAGTGGGTTTTAGCTGGACAGTATTTTTCTTTAGTTTTTTACCTCCTCTTTTTAGAGGAGATTGGAAATGGGGGATTATCATATTTTTAGCTGCATCTTTTACCTTCGGTTTTACTGGTCTTATATTCATGTTTATTTATAATAAAATTTATTTGAATGAGTTATTAGAAAAAGGATACGTAGCTGTGGATGATCTTTCTGAAACGATTTTAAAAGATAGAGGGTTTATTGCAAGTTAAGTAATGATATTCCTAGGATAAATTAAGTCACCATAGCGGTGGCTTTTTCTTATGCTAACAGTAATTTTCACTAGTTAGCCGGGGTTTTTCAAACTATTATTTATGATAGGTTCTACACCAGCGTGTCCCTATGAACCAAGAATAATTAGTTAATAAAATCGTATAATATCTTCCAAAATAGTCCTCGATAGAATACATAATAAAAATACAAGAGGTAATAAGATGTTTTATAGCATAGGGGTCTACACATCTAAGTTAAAATTTAGTAGATAATTAAATGTTCCATGGAGGAAACTGAATTAAAACTTACATTTCATACATATTTATCGATTCGAACGTACCCAACATTCATCCAGAATGATTACATTGGCAAGTCCAATTAACATATTTGTACAAACTATTTACTTGCATTTTACATACATAATAGTAGATAGATAATTAATAAGGTTTGGGGAGTAATAAATGAAATTCATTTTCAAACTTTTGAATAATATCGCTAAGTATCTACTAATATCATTCTTCTGGTGGCTAGTGATTATATATACATTAATAAAATAGGGGGGCGACAAGATGTTACATAGATAAGACGATGAAACGGATGTAATTTGATAGGAAGTTATAGTAGAAGAAAGGAAAAAATGAAAAAACGCGCTTTCAAGCGTGCACGTTTTCTCATTGTGGTGGAGATATATTCAGGCTTGTATCTTGTTATCTTTTTTTAGTCTGTTTCAAAATTCTTTTAATGAATAAGTATAAAAATGATAGAACAACGAAAATTAAGAAAAAGACGATGAAACCCCAGAGACCTATGGCAGCATCTTGAAATTCCATATTCCCTCTACTAGTTAACGCCTGTTGTATTTCAATTGCAAAAACCAATACTACCATGACGGTGAATGTATAAATGAAAGAGAGTATGGTAATGCCAAATCTTAGTCTTGAAATGATGTTAGATAAAACTAGTACAAAGATGAATATGATAATCCCAATAATGCCCATTATCCAAAAGTGTAGATCTTTATCCGTAGCATTTAAGTTTAGTGTATCACTTACAAATATCAGGATGAAATCATGAATGTTATTGATGATCTCGGTTAAAACCAGAATAATTTCCTTCAAATAGTGCACCTCCAATTTCTAAATTATAGCAGGTTGTAATTTCATAGAGAAGGAATAAGGATATAAAAAGGGTACATCAAACAGATTTTAATAGGATTACCAAATTCAATTTATTTTATCATTGCTTAAATAGAGGGAAGGTGTAATATCTTAAATATGGGCAGGACGAACCGTTTTGATATGTATATTTTATAAATAACAAGCAAGCTTTGGGGGAAGAAATATGAATCGTGAAAACCAACATATTTTAAATGTAATCGATTTTATAAAAACGGGACATAACACTTGTTTCGTGAAAGTGGTAGGATATGATGCGGATGCACAAGTGGAGTTTGAAGGGGAAATCAAGTTTGTTCGGGAGAGACCATTTGGAGATTTGATCCATCCAGAAAGGTCACAGCTAACGCCTTCCAGTAGAGAATTTGTTAGGGATAATTTGATTAATCGGTATAATAAAGGTGAATTTAACTGAGCAGAAAATATTGTGACCTTCTCATATTCAAGGATTTCACCTACGAGAGTGGTATAAAGCCATTCTTTATTTAGGGATTGTCTTGTACGCCTAAGAAACAGACATCAACACGTACTCTTGTCACCATTTCCCACTAATTATATAAGCAACTTGTCCACACACTCCGACAAGTACATGCATATAATTTAGTAAGGAGGAGATAGTTATGAGTTCAAATTGCTGCTTTGTGAAGAAATGCTATGAGGAGAATGACCCTTATTCAGTCTGGGTTCCAAAAAGACCTTGTTCTTGTAAAAAGAATAAAAAAAGTTGTTATTACTACTAATATCATTTCATCATTAGGTGAATGAATATTTTTTAGGGCAGTTCTTGGACTGCCTTTTTACTTGGATTAAAAAAGACTATTTTGTAAGATTTTTTGCGAAGGAGCTAAAATTTTGTAGTGAAGAAAAAAGCACCTTACCTACGGGTATTGTGCTTTTATTTGTATTATTTATCCTTTAATAATTGCCTGCTTTGAAGGATAATTTCCCTATTTTTATTGATGGCTTCCACATTATTTAATTTAATATGATCGTTAAGGTTTTCATGATCTTCCATATATTCAAGTAGTAATTCCACAGACTTATCCAGCAATTTCTCCATCTGGATATCCCTTTCTTTGGCTAAACGAGTGAGTCGCATGTTTAAATGAGAAGCCAGCGTAGTATCAATTGGATCTCTACTTTCACTCATTTATATTCCCCCTTAAACTTTATTACTTCTATTATATGTTGGTAAGCATTGGATGGCAATGCAAATTATTATTGGTCTCTTCTACAATCAAAGGGGGGAGTTAGCCTTGAATGGACAGTTATCAATCTCTGATAGTATAGTTTCCAAAGAAGGCCAATAGTCAGGTTGAAATCAAACCGTGGAGGATCCAAAAGATTCGTTTAAAATAGAAATTCTATAGATAAAAACCACTCTGCTTTTTTAGCGGAGTGGCTAGAATGATATTTTATAAAATGAAATCCTTTAAAATATAAGCCATAAATCCTTAATTTTTACTTTTTGTGATAACAATTGCGGTCGCAAAAATGCGAGAAATTATAGTTATATTCATACTGTTGGCGTTAGGAAACCAAAATTTCAAACTCTATATAAAATCCCCTCAATACTCTCCAACACTCTTCTTACTAATCCGCTCCACAATCTCCATCAAATCATCCGGTCTATGAAATTCAATCGGGGAAACACCTTTATCGAACTGAATCGTGTCGGCTTCTATCATTAATACATACTTCCCATTAATTTTGCCTAAATGAATGCTTTCCCCGAAATCGGCTAGAAGGCCTTTAACGGAGGTACTGCCTAGCTTCATTCGCAGTTCGGCCTCAGGTGTATGTTCGACGATTTGGGCGGTTGCTTCGACGACCTGGTGGGTTTCTAAGCGTTCCTGGATTTCTCGTTTTTCACTTGATTCCCAGATTTCGAGGTCTTGCTCGAATTTCTGCAGTTCGTCGCTGTTTTCTTCGAATTGTGCTGATACATGTTCATGGACCATATGGATGACCTGGTTTTTCATGATTTCTGGCATGGATTCCCCGTATTCTACGAACTTAAGGAAATCCTCGAAGTAGCGGGCATGTGAAGCCTGATGGATTTTCAGTTCACCTTCTTCGACAATTCCTTCTTCGGGCATGAAGGGGTACTGAATCGATTTCATATTTTTTGTGGTAATGGCCATTTCCACATGTCGAATTAATGTTCGTTCGTCGGAAATGGAAGCGACTTTTGGCTCGAAATCACATTTCAATAGAAAGATGAAAGGTTCATCAAGATATTGCGTCAACTTAGCCGAAGCAATAAGGAAAACCCCGCCACGTACAGCACTTGTATCTATATAAGATTGGGCAAAAAGTTCATTTTCCTTTTGAAACTCTTCTTTTGATCGTGCATATCGGACTCGATTGAATGCATTGTAATTTGGGTTTGAGTCGAGCGCATGACCTTCTTCTACTATAAATGAACCGATTTTCGTCGGAATTTGTTCAGTTTTAGGATGACGGTCCACTTTTCGTTTGGAGATTTTCATCAATTCACCATCTAGAAAATCCTTTAAAGGACTATCTTCATATTCCTGGGTATCAAGTGTTTGAAAGTGTTTAAAACGTTTGTCCGCCTGATCGCCTTTTCCTTCGACTTGTATTAAATAAAAAGACAGATAGGTAATCGCAAAATCCATGAAAGTCACCTACTCCATTATATATATTTCCTCTTTTAAGACTTAATAAGTATAGAGATGCCAGTCTCATCCGTCAATATTAATCTAGTCACCTTGAACATGGTATTAGGACATTATGCTCCGAAGGTGAGCCCTGTAATGAAGTAAATTTATATACATATTACTAGTGAAAGTTGCCTTATAATTAAGAAATATCAAATGTCTAATATTTTGTGAGTATATTAATAGTGTATATAAATCTTGTAAGCTTTAATGAAAATAAGGATAGTATTCTTTAAAAATTATACTATTACAATAATAAAACCATTGACGGGTAAAAGGGTAATGCGTATAATTTGAAAGTCTGATAATTCAGGATTTGTTGAGTTTTGTCGAAATTTATCTTAACTAAACAATATTTTTAGCCATTCTATTATTTACTTATTGAATGTTTTTTATTTTTTATGGAGGAGAAAAGATGAACATTTTTAGAAAGAAGTCCATCGAGGACTTATTGAACACAGGTTCCAATAACAATGGTTTGAAGAGGGAGCTAGGTGCTTGGGATTTAACGATGCTAGGTATAGGCGCCATTATTGGGACAGGCATTTTTGTATTGACGGGTACTGGAGCGGTCCACGCCGGGCCTGCACTATCCCTTTCATTTGTCATTGCAGGTCTAGCTTGTTTATTTGCCGCTCTTTCATATGCTGAATTTGCATCCTCCGTTCCAGTTTCGGGTTCGACTTACACTTATGCTTACGCAACACTTGGTGAATTCGCTGCTTGGATTATCGGGTGGGACCTAATTCTTGAATATCTCTTGGCAGTTAGCGCGGTATCCGCCGGTTGGTCTGGTTATTTCCAATCGTTCTTACATGGAATCGGGATTAACTTACCAGAAGGGATTACTGCAGCACCTGGTTCTATTGAAGGCACCACAACGTATATGAACCTTCCGGCATTTTTAATCGTCATAGCAATCACGTTATTAATTTCCCGAGGTACCAAAGAAACCAAACGAGTGAATAACATCATGGTCATCATTAAATTGATTGTTGTAGCATTGTTCATCATTTCATCTATTTTCTATGTGAAGCCAGAGAATTGGCAACCATTTATGCCATTTGGAATAAGTGGTGTGTTTTCAACTGCCGCATTGATGTTCTTTGCGTTTATCGGATTCGATGCAGTAGCTTCCGCAGCTGAAGAAACGAAAAATCCCGGAAAAAACTTACCCCGAGGAATCATTGGTTCATTGATCATCTGTGTTGCTTTATATATGGTTGTTAGTTTAATCATGACTGGTGTGGTACCGTATGCACAATTCGGAACTGCGTTGGATCATCCAATTTCTTTGGTTTTACAAGTTGTAGGACAAAATTGGATTGCAGGATTCATTGATGTTGGAGCCTTTATTGGAATGACGACGGTCATCCTGGTTATGTTATTTGGACAATCCCGTATCATGTTTGCGATGTCTCGTGACGGTTTAATGCCGAAGCCATTATCTAAACTGCACAAGAAATATAAAACACCCTATGCCGTTACTTGGATGTTCGGAATCATTGCCGCGTTGCTTGGTGCATTTATTCCATTGAGTGATTTAGCTGAGTTGGTCAATATAGGAACACTAACGGCGTTTACTATGATATCCGCTGCAGTCATCGTATTACGAAAAATCAAACCAGATTTGAAACGTGCTTTTTATTGCCCATGGGTGCCTCTCGTACCAGGATTAGCAATCGTTTTCTGTGTGTTTCTGATGTTCCAATTAGGGAGCCATACATGGATTCGTTTCTTGATTTGGATGGTCCTCGGTATTATCGTGTACTTTGTATATTCACGAAAACACTCCAATCTGAATCAATAAATCGTAAAAACACTCTTACGGAGTGTTTTTTTTAGGGCAATACCAAAAATAGTCCTAAAGTAATGTGAAAATATGTTCAAAAATGAGGAAATTTTCATCAAAATAGCTTAATATTAACATAGAATATGACTTACTATCATAAATCGAAAGCAGATATCCGGAGGCAAGTCTTAATGAAAATCATATGGAAAAATAACCTTACCAATGATATTGATTATATGAAGTATAAGGATCAAGTTGGTATACAAATTAAAAACCATTCAGGTGTGTTAACCCAAATAGACATGATTCATTTAACTACAAAGGATCTCTGTGTTATTCGTTCATTACAGGACGATGTGAAGGAACATATTATTAAAATTGTAGACAATTTCTACAGAAACTTAGAAAAGGAACCCTCTTTAATGCAGGTGATTAATAAGCACAGTTCTGTTGATCGGTTGAAGACGACGTTACACCATCATATGTTTGAAATGTTTAGTGGTTGTATCGATGATGAATATATTAAACAGCGTTATATCATTGCACATGTCCATGTAAGGATTGGCTTGCAGCCAAAATGGTATCTGAGTGCATTTCAGGATTTGCTTCAGTCAATCATTCTCCAAGTGATGACTCATATCAAGGACATAGAACTATACCAGGACACGATTTTGGCTGTCACAAAAATCATGAATTTAGAACAACAAATCGTTCTAGAAGCATATGATCTTGAAAATGAGAGAATTCGCCAACAAATCCAGGGTGATAAGGAAATGATTAAACAACAAGTCAATCGGAATGCAGAAGAATTGTCTGCCATCAGTCAACAGACTAGTTCCGCCACTCAATTAATGGCGGATAAAGTAATGGATATCCAAGTTGTTACCCAAAAGGGATCCGATACCGCCATCAGGACAGAAGAGCAATCCAAAGAAGGGGTTGAACTTTTAAAGGGGCTCGAAAAAAGGATGGTTAAAACCCAAGAGCAAATAATTATTATCTCAAAGGATATGGAGCAGCTATCCAATACATCCAAGGAAATTGAAAGAATTGTATCAATCATTACTTCAATCGCAGAACAGACGAATCTTTTAGCTTTGAATGCAGCAATTGAGGCAGCTAGAGCAGGTGAACATGGTAAAGGCTTTGCGGTGGTGGCTGGTGAGGTTAGAAAGCTATCGGAAAACACGAAAAAGTCCGTTACTGAAGTGGCAAAATTGGTAAACGGAATAGGGGACTTTACAAATGTGATGAATACATCCATTGCTGTCGTGAGTGATGAAATTATTCAAGGTACGCAACAAGGAAAGGAAACTGGATTATTTTTTACTGATATTGCGGAGGCCATGCTGTCTGTCAAAGAGCAAAACATTAAAGTCGCCAAAGAAATGAACGAGCTTAACGAAATATTCGATGGAATCAGTAAAGCGTTCGATCAAGTGGCGGTATCCTCTGAGGAATTAACAACAATGACAATGAATTTATAAGATCATGATAGAAAAGATACGGAATCTGCTAGATTCATTCCTTTTTGACCAATAGCGTGTAAAAGGGAGGGAGTGAATCATGAAATGTATACCCCTCTAAAACGCTTTTTTAGAAAAGTATTCTTAATTCCTTCTTTTTTTGGGAATGAGTGAGTATAGGTGCTACCTAGTAAGGGGACTAAATTAAGAATAGAAAAGTCTCAAACATTAACTTGTAATAATTTCAGATTAATGTTATATTAATAAAGCGATGAGCTAATTTGTGTAAGCCGTAGAACATGCTTTTAGCTAAACGTCGGGATGTGGCCTGACGGTTTTGCGCCACAAACGCATCAAGACGCCTGCTGCGTGCAGGCGTCTTTTTCTATGCATTTTTCTATTTAATGGACTCTTTTTTAGCAGCTTGTACGTCTTCTTTGAAATCGGCTTGTATATCATCGGTGATCCCTTTTGTGGCATCCTTGAACTCACGAAGCGAAGTGCCGACAGCACGTCCAATTTGAGGAAGTTTACTTGGGCCAAAGACCATTAAAGCTAAAAGAAGGATTATAATTAAACCAGGTATTCCAATATTTGAAAACATAGATAGTCACCCCTAAAAATATTGATATCTAATATTATAGACTTCACACCGTCAATTGCAAAGGTTAATTACTATTAATTGTAAGCCTTGTTTGCTTATAATCTAAACATATTGCCTCCATATTATTCTCTGCTTGCAAGCTAAATTGTTTGATTGTTCGATTCCCTCATCATAACTTTACCTTCCTACCATATTTTGTGTTACCATTAAATTACATGATGGATAAAAATATTGGATTGGAGGTGTTTATGTGTCCAGTACACTTATTTTTACCCCGCTCAGTTATGTGGGCTGGGGGTCATTGAAACAACTTATTCCTCAAGTGAAGAGGTATGACATCTCCAGTATTCTGATCATCACGGACCCGGTGCTTATAAAAATAGGGGTGACGAATAAGATTACTCTCCCATTGGAAGAAGCAGGGTATCAAGTTCAATTATATACAGAAGTGATTCCTGAACCCCCTTTAGAATCAGGAGAAAAACTGGTTAGCTATATAAAGGAGCATCCATTCGATCTTATCATTGGTCTAGGTGGTGGCAGTGCTCTGGATTTAGCGAAACTGGCTGCGGTTCTTGCTGTTCATGAAGGATCTGTGGCAGATTACCTGAACCTAACGGGAACACGGAAGATTACTGCAAAAGGGATTCCCAAAATATTAATCCCAACCACAGCGGGAACGGGTTCTGAAGTAACCAATATTGCCGTGCTTTCTCTTGGAAACACCAAGGATGTTGTGACCCATGACTTTTTATTGGCGGACGCTGCCATAGTGGATCCAGAACTGACCGTATCCGTGCCACCACATATAACAGCTGCAACAGGTATCGATGCCCTAACTCATGCAGTAGAAGCTTATGTTTCCGTCAATAGCAGCCCTACGACTGAAGCCTTATCATTACACGCTGTCAGGCTCATTAGCAAATCTCTTCGTACTGCCGTTCATGATGGGCAAAATCAACAAGCAAGGACAGACATGAGCCAGGGAAGTTATATGGCCGGCCTTGCCTTTTTTAATGCTGGCGTAGCGGGAGTACATGCACTTGCCTATCCACTAGGTGGCCAATTTCACCTATCACATGGTGACTCCAATGCCGTCCTGCTTCCGTATGTTATGGGCTATATTAGAAAAAGTTGTACGAAAAAGATGGCTGACTTATTAAATGCCATGGGTGGAAGCTCAGTTTATTTATCCGAAGAAGAGGCATCCCTTAGATGTGTTGAAGAAATTAAAAGATTGGTGCAAGATATAGGGATCCCAACTACATTAGGTGATTTCGATATTCCTAAAAATGCAATAGACAAGCTGGTGGAAGATGGAGAAAAGCAAAAAAGGCTTTTAGCGAGAAGCCCCTTGCCACTTGGAAAAGAAGATATTCTAACCATCTATCAATCCGCCTTTAATGGCCGTATTACTGAACCTTTATAAAATTTATTGCATGAAATGTAGTGGATGGAAATTTTTGACCTTGCAACTTAAGATAACATTAGGTATTATAAATACATAAGCTGCGTTGTTCGTAATGATAATTAAGTTTTAACCTTTAAGCTGTAATAGGGAGTTTTATATCAAGGTTGGAATGTTATGCCTCGTCACTGACTTGGAAAACAGGAAAATTTTTGCAAACACCCACTTTGAGGAGTGGTGGTTTAAAACTTTCTTACTGAAATACGGCAATGGCGGCTTTATAACTTTTACAATTTGAGGCCAGTCCCTTATGGGGGCTGGTCTTTTGTATTTGTACCATTTAATTGGGCGAAGGTTAATAAACAGAGGCAATGTTATATAATAAAAGATTTTAGAGGCGTTATTATAGGGCAGTATTCAAAGAGTTAATTTCTATGTAAAATCTCATAAATGCTTTAAGTAACTCTTTTTTCCTACATAATTCAAAAGTGCTTTTATATAAAGCGATAGTTGGAGGTAAACTTGCGGATCGTTTTGGTTCAAAAGTCGTACTCGTCTCCTTTTTAATCCTGGGGTTCCAGACACTCACGATGTTGAGCTTTAAACCAAGCATGTTCATGCTTTATTTGCTCCTAGCCATAGCAGGGGGAACGACAACAGGTACACAAATCATTACGAATGCCTATGTATCACAGTATTACCCATATGAAATTGTCCCTTCAGGTCAACTTCTTGGCCTTTGCCATTCCTTGTATTATCGCAGCGATAGCGATATGGTTCATACAAGAAAAATTCAGCAATGCAGCACTAAGTTCAGTAAAGAAAGTAAGTTAACAGAGTATTGTATGATTAGTATCACTTTAGAGTAAAACGTAATGATAAAATATCCGGTCAGTGTTATGATTAACTCTATCATTTCATTTGGAGGATAAAACATGAACATAATCGTATTTGGGGCTTCAGGTAAAACAGGAAAATTGGTTGTGGAGCAAGCACTAAATTTACAGCACGAAGTAACAGCCTTTGTAAGGAACCCAACTAAGCTGCAATTGAATCATCCGAACTTGCATATCATTCAAGGGGATGCTCTAGAAGAAGAGGCGGTACAAAAGGCCATATCGGGCAAAGATGTGGTCATATCATGCCTAGGCTCAAGCAGTGGGTTGGGAAAGACGACCGTTCTACATGAAATGACGCAGAATATTGTCAATGGAATGAAAGTCAACAATGTTTCAAGAATCATTTATATGGCGTCAGCGGGTATTGAAAAAGAAATCCCAGGATTAATTGGGAAGTTGACAATGAAGATGTTGGGGAATGTATTGGAAGATCATCGTAATGCAGTGGATGTTATTAAAGCAAACAATTTGACATGGACCGTGGCAAGACCGATGGGGTTATCTGATAATCCGCCTACTGGTTCGTATCGGGAAGAGCATCAAGGTGTACCAAAAGGAAGCCGTAGCATTTCCCGTGCAGATGTTGCCGATTTCATAACACGAGCACTCACGGATGATAAATATTTAAATCAATCTGTTGCTTTAGGAAACTAAAGGGGTTAATAGCCCTTTAGTTTTTTTAGTTTCTTGGTGCCCATAGGATGATGGATGCCCCGATTACACAAATGATAGCGCCAATCCAATCATATAAATCAGGTGTTTTCTTATCTATTCCCCATCCCCATAAAACCGATAATACGATAAAAACGCCACCATATGCTGCATATACACGTCCAAAAGTAGGGAATGTTTGAAATGTGGCAATTATGCCATATAAAATAAGTGCAATTCCTCCGGCCAATCCAAAATAAATGGATTTTCCTTCTCGTAGCCACATCCAGATAAGATATCCGCCACCAATCTCGGCCAGACCAGCCATAAGAAATATAAGGATGGTCACAATCATATGTATCCCTCACTTTCCTCATTGAATTCTATCATAACTTGTATAACGTTGGCAGACTTTGCTACCTATGTTTTAGGAGCATCAACTCCATCTCCTTTTCTTCGATCCATGGGTCATTCACTGAATTCTACCCAATGAATATTCAAATGAATTATTATTGGATTGCATTTCAAGTACAAAGGGTACTAGAACTAAAACGGAATCATAGTATCCTAGTTAAGGAGATGCAACCATGAAAACCAAATCATATGCTTATATGCTAGCCATATTGCATGCCAGCATTGTTGGCTTATCCTTTTTGTTTACAAAGATGGCAATCGCCGAATCGAACCCACTTGATACGTTGGCGTTCCGTTTCAGCATTTCTTTCGCCGTTATATTAGTTCTGGTCGCACTAAAAGTAATTAAGGTGAGCTATACAATTGAGTCAATCAAAAAACTGCTTCCATTATCATTAATGTTTCCCACCCTTTTCTTTGTCTTTCAAACTTTCGGACTTAAATATTCCCAATCCACGGATGCCGGAATCTTATCGGCTATCACCCCAATCATTACAGTCATCATTGCGGGATACTTTCTAAAGGAAAGAACCTCTCTTTATCAAAACATCTCTATTGTTTTATCGGTAGTAGGGGTCATTTTCATTTTCCTTATGAAAGGAAGTACGATGAATGCCTCTGATTTGCTCGGTATGGGATTAATCCTTCTATCTTGTTTAGCGACAGCAGGATATACGACGATGACACGGTCCTTGGCAAAGGAATATACGCCTGGTGAAATGTCCTTTTTCATGATGGGAACAGGTTTCATCCTTTTTAACCTGGCTGCAATCATATCTCATATGAGCAAGGGAACGATGCCGGAATTCATTTCACCATGGTCAAGTATGGAATTTGTCGGTTCTATCTTATATTTAGGAATCTTGGCTTCGTTGGTCACGTCGATGCTTTCGAACACGATATTATCAAAAATCAAGGCTTCTCAAATGAGTGTCTTTGCAAATCTATCGACAGTGGTGACCATTATTGCAGGAGCACTCTTTCTTAATGAAAAAATTACGATTTTCGATATAGTGGGTTCAGGTTTAATTATCCTGGGCGTGTTCGGTACCAACTATTTTGGGGAGAGGAAAGATCACCCTATTAAAATGAAACTTCATTTTGATGAGAAAGAGCATAGTGTAAAATGAAAAAATCAGCTTATCCTCAATAAAGGGATAAGCTGATTTTATTTCCACCATATTGTGTCAGGGAATTCCATTCCGCCAATGTGAACAGGCTCGCCGATTTTTGGGGTGGCTACTTGTACGGTTTTTTCCTTGGCAGCTTTTGTCACCCTTTCAATGGGTTCTGTCCAATCATGAAGAGATAAAGTGAAGCCTGCCCAATGAATGGGAATCATTAGTTTTCCTTTTACGTCGATAGTTGCTTGGACCGTTTCTTCAGGCATCATATGAATGGTAGACCATCGTTCATCATACTGTCCGCATTCCATTAATGTAAGATCGAAGGGACCGTATTTTTCGCCGATTTCTCTAAAATGTGTGCCGTACCCGCTATCACCGCTGAAAAAGACCTTATCTTCTTTTCCGTATATCACCCATGAACACCAAAGTGTAGAATTTCTATCATTTAAACTTCTCCCGGAAAAGTGTCTTGCTGGCGTACAAACTAAATGGAGTCCGTCGTAGAATACTTCATCCCACCAGTTGTGTTCCTGTATCTTTTCCTTCGATACACCCCACTTCACCAAATGGTCTCCTACCCCTAGGGGAACAATGAATTGACCGACCTTATCTTTTAATTTCTTTATGGAATAGTAATCTAAATGATCATAGTGGTCATGCGAGAGAATGACAGCATCAATCGGTGGAAGGTTTTCCAAATCGATTGGCAAGTCACCGCTAAATCTCTTGTTTCCAAACACCGGAAAAGGAGTAGGGGCTTTACCAAACATTGGATCCACCAATAAAGTTTTACCGTCCAACTCAAGCATGAAGGCTGAATGTCCATACCAGGTGATTTTATTGGCGTCTTTGTATGATCGGACCGTCGAATCAATCAAAATGGGAACGGCAGGTCGTCTGTTTGGATTTCCTTTCATATACTCCCGAAGTATGGAGCCAGTATGTTTAAGGCTCATCATCTGACTCGCAGGAATTTGATTGATGAATTGCCCATTCTTAAAATTTTCTTTCGTACTGAAGTTTTTGATTCTTTTCTTTGATGCACGTCTTCCTAGTGGAGGATAAAGACTTATAAAAAGTATCCCGGTTAATAGGATGGACATGAAAATTCTTAACGTTTTCAGCATATATGTTCCTCCTGAATATTTAGGGATTTATTCTGAACTAATCATAACATAAAAATTGGTAATCACTCACTGAAGTGGTTCTGAATGAAACGCGTGAGGGTCGCTGTTCAAGTGCAAATGTAAACAGCAATCCTCACTTATACTTTCTCTTTGCTTGCAGGAAAAAGAGGGAGACATCCTGAATATAATTTATATAAGAATTATAGAAGCTGAAAAAAGGGTAGGAGGATAAAAACAGTGTTGATGTTTTTCAGAGTCTTTGTATGGGCCGTATTTATTGCATTATTAGTTTATGTGGTTTTATCCTGGAGGTATAAAGATAAAATCAGCATGAAAATAGAAGCCATTCGAAAAACATGGTATGTCATTTTCATATTGGGGGCTTTAATATACTGGAGTTTTTATCCGACGAGCATTTTTGATGAGTGGAAGAATTTCCTCATTGTCGCCGTTCTGTTTGTGCTGATAGATATGTTCGTATTTTTGAGCATGTATATATCAAAAATTGGCGATAATGAGCTCTCCTATGCAACTAAAGCGGTTGCGGAAAGCGATAAGTTATTATCGGATAATCGGGAAAAGGTCAAAAATATGTTTTACCTTTTGAAAAAAGAAGGGATTCCGGAGTTTTATCAGACGAATGAGGAATACCTGGCCTACTTGCATATCATGCTTCAGGCTTATGCAGCCAAGGAAGGGATGAATGTCAAAATTATTCCTTTTAAAACGGAACAAGACAAGAACTTGATGTTAAAAGCTTACCCGACCTTGTCTGGAAGTACGATCCGTGCTACATTGGAAAGAGAAGATACGTATTACAATGATGAAGAGAAAATGGCGCTTCAGCCCGTTAATGTTTTGACATTTCCTTATATTTTAGAGATAAGATCGGAAAGCTTCGTGTCAGAAGTGGATTGTTTATTAATAGCATTATTGATCATGATGTTTGATATGGTCATAAAACAAAATTAAGGGGAGTTGGTTAAATGAGCATTTATGATAAAGCTGGAAGCAATGTTTCCGTCGCTGTAATTAAACCCCAGGTCAAAATTCCCGATGTGGCTTTAAGTCCACATACAAAAAAGGTGATGAAACAAAATGAACGTGTTATCCTGAACCATAAAGAAAAGACAACACGTTTGAACAAATTGAGGGATGTCCTCTAGAAAGAAGGAGGCTTGGGATTGATGATATTTTAAGGGCACCTGCATATACTATTTTATAATGATAAATAGGAAGGGTCCTTTAGATATGAACAAAAAACCTGTGAGAGTAGACATCCCAGCCCCTTCAGCATCGCCATCCGAAAACAGGATACATAAAAAAAATGCTGAATTGTTGAATGTTTTACGTAAGTTGAAAACGAAACGTTGGTTTTTTATACGGTAATTCAAAAAAGTGTGGATGATTACAATCATCCACACTTTTTTGAATTACGAATCAAGTAGGATAATATTCAATATGTTTTTTGCCTTCTTTAGCAACATACATAGAATGGTCCGCTTTTTTCAGTAACGTAACCATGTCGTCCCCATGGACCGGGTAAACGCTTATCCCCATACTTGCAGAAATCAAATGTTCTTTCCCACCGACTTGAATAGGCATGGAAGATAATTGTTTTAAAAGGAGTTCGGCTGTCTGTTTTGTGCTTTTTATTCTATCCTCAGTGCGTAATAAAATAACAAATTCATCCCCACCAATTCGAGCGACATAACTATTGTCAGGTGAAGATTTCAAAAGACACTCCGCGGTCCTTTTAATGACACTATCTCCAAAATCATGACCAAAAGTATCATTGAAATATTTAAAATTGTCGAGATCGATATAAAGGAGGGACATTTCGTTATAAATTTCATCCTTATTATATTCAAAATAGTTATAAATGTAGTTACGGTTATAGAGACCAGTCAAAGAATCCCTGATTATTCCATTCTCGATGTTGACCGTTTGACTGATCAGCGATGCCAAGGAGCTAAGTAGCACTACATCATACTCTTTAAATTCATAAGGTTTAATATCGAATGCACATAATGTTCCGATGATTTTATCCTCATTTTTAATAGGAGCACCCATGTAGCATCCATTTTTAATCCTATCCAATATGGGGTGATTACATGTCAGGGTACTATTTTTTATATCGTTAATAACTACGGGTTCCATTTTATTCTCGACGACCAGGTTACAAAGAACTTCATTAAAGGGTATGGTATCGCCGGTCTTGATTAGATTTGCTTTCCGATTGAAGGACTTGACGATAAAACTTTGGGATTGATCGAAAACCGTGAGCACGAATGTATTGACTTTAATCGTATGCGCTAGTAATTCTAAGACTTCGTTAGCGATGGAATCAAAATTCTTGTAGTAATTAATGTCGTGGTGAATCATTTTCTGAATCCCCTTTCCATAAGTCAGGTTGTTTGATGGGTTCTATATGGGTGATTTATCATGGGTTGAATCTATTTATATAAATGACGGTATGTTCGTCGCGTTAGCTCATTGCTAATTCGAGGTTACTATCACGAAAAATGGATACAGTTTTGCTTGAAATTTGTTAGTATTAGTTTAAACCATCATTATAAATGTAGAAGTTACATAGCTTATTGTAGACAGAGTCACCATTTACTGTACATGTAATGGAAGTAATACCATTAATCTATCATACATGTCATATTTTATCACTATTTGCATCATAGCACTTCCTTTGTGCTTTCTCACAGTTCCGATAAAATGGCTTATCGTGCTGATTTTAAAAAAAATTTTGGAAAGGATAATAAATAAGAAGATTCAAAAGGGGATTATCATGGGAAAATTAGAAAATATACACCCACTTTCAATTGAACAGACAAAGCAAAAATTACTCCAAGATATCGACCGCTATGTAGAAAATAAAGATGTAATGCCGACCTTTGAAACATACCTTTCAGATCGGATGTCTTATATCGAACAGATTTGGATGAATGTTTGGTTAAATAAAGCGTCCAATGACGTTCCGAGAAAAGAAAAGAAAGTATTTTTAAAAGGCAGGGGATTCGTTACAGAAGGGACAGATCATAAGCATATCAACCATTTGTTTCGAAATGAGTTAAGGACGTATCACCCTTTTGATACAATATCCTGGCTGGAGGAGACCTTTTCCGAAAACGATCAAGATTGGGAACAGAGATATGTGAACGCAAGGGAAGTCTTCTTTAAAAGGCAAGAGGAACAAAAGCTAGCACATAAGCGATGGCTGGTACAGGAAAAGCTTGAAAATGAAGCGTACACTTTTTTAGAAAATAACTCTCTGCTAGTTTATTTACATGTCCGTTATTATATATCAGGCAAAATTGCCACTGATCTTCTTAATAAGCCGAAATTTCAGTCTGTAGAACCGTATCTACTTGAAGAACGGTTGATTGAGGAGGGATCATTCGAATCTACCGATTACCTTATGGTGACTGATTTCTTCGATGAACTGACGGGGGATATTCATTCTACTTTTGATTGGGGTAAAAGTCGTTACGAGTATGAAAATTATTTCTATCGTTATGAACGGTTGGTATTAGACTTTATCTTTGAATATATACCTAAAAAGGTTCTTGAGAACTTGACTACAGAAGTGTTGAACGATTATTCAGAAACCTTAGGGGATATCGTCACCCCGGAGATCCTTAAAGAGTTACTTCAAGAGGATTTGACAGATTTGTCACAGGCTTGTTTCGACGAACTTCAAGAAGAATACCTATCTGACTTACTGAAGCTTGCCCAGATTCCCTTTGATGAATCTGTTCATCAAGAGATTTTTGAAAGGGACGAGGCAACCAGGGAACGAAAAAAAGCAGAAGCGCTGGCAGAAGCTGCTCGAAAGAAGGAAGAAGAGAAAAGAATCCTTGACGACATTTTTGGAAAGGCCTATACACCATCATTAGGACTAAAGGTCAAATACATTTTACACATTGGAGACACGAATACAGGAAAGACACACCAGGCCCTGGAGAAAATGAAAAAGGCCGAGAGCGGATTGTATCTTGCACCACTTAGGCTTCTTGCTCTGGAAGTGTTTGATAAGCTGAATGCAGACGGTGTGCTTTGCTCATTAAAAACGGGAGAAGAAGAAAAGCTGGTAAATGGGGCACAGCATATCTCTTGTACGGTTGAGATGTTTCATGAGAAGGACTACTATGATGTAATTGTCATTGATGAAGCTCAAATGATAGCGGACAAGGACCGTGGATTTTCTTGGTATAGAGCGATTACGAAAGCAAATGCAAAAGAAGTACACATTATAGGAAGTAGAAATATTCAAAAGATGTTGCTGAATTTACTTGATGAAACGGATTTGGAGATTTATGAATATAGTCGGGAAATACCGTTAGAAATAGAACCGAAAGAATTCGAATTGAAAAATACCAAGAAAGGGGACGCCCTTATTTGCTTTTCAAGAAGGCAAGTACTCGAAACGGCCTCACGTGTGCAAGCTAGTGGGCATAGGGTCAGCATGATTTATGGGAGTATGCCACCAGAAAACAGAAAAAGGCAAATTGAGCTTTTTAATCGGGGGGAGACATCCGTCGTTGTTTCAACTGACGCAATTGGGATGGGATTGAATTTACCGATTCGCCGCATCGTTTTTCTTGAAAATGAGAAATTTGACGGGACGAGAAGAAGAAGGCTGACTTCTCAAGAAGTAAAACAGATAGCAGGGCGTGCTGGAAGAAAAGGGATTTATGATACGGGTAAAGTAGCATTTACGGGCGACATAAAAATCATGAGGAAATTACTTGAACAGGTAGATGAGCCGGTTCAAACCTTTACGATTGCCCCGACCTCTGCGGTATTTGAACGGTTTCAGAAGTACTACAGGAATTTAGGGACATTCTTTGAGTTATGGGAAAAGTTCACTCCGCCAAATGGAACAAAAAAAGCATCACTTTCGGAAGAGCGGGAGCTTTATGAACTGATCCGTGAGACTGAAATCGAAGCTCGTTTTTCATTAATGGACCTATATGGTTTCCTGCATTTACCTTTTTCGGCAAAAGAACCTCGCCTTATTCGCCAATGGCTAGAAACCATAGAAGCAATTGCTGAGAGTAGCGAACTTCCCGATCCCTTTATAAGGACTAGGAACTTAGAGGAGTTGGAACTATCTTATAAAGCAATAGGTCTTCATCTTTTGTTTCTATATAGGATGGGTAAGAGAACCGAGGCTGTCTATTGGGAACGGGTGCGGGAAGAAATCAGTAATGGCGTTCATGATCAGTTGAAAGATGAAATAATCAATTATCAGAAAAAGTGTAAGCGCTGTGGAAAACAGCTTCCAGATACCTCGCGTTTTCAAATATGTGACGCTTGTTATCATAATGGCCATAGAAAAAATCGAAAATATTAAGGAAATAATAAAGAAAAACCCCGGATATGGTACACCTTTACATGGTGGCAGATATACGGGGTTTTTGAGTTGAATTCATTTTTTTCGATTGGACTTTGCAATCAAGGCAGCTTGATGCTTCATTCGATTATCCGCTTTTTTGTCATGAACAACCAAAATGGCATGAATTAGGCCTGGAACGTAGAAAAATAAGGTGAGAATCAAGTTAAGCAAGGCTTGAATTGGTTTACCGGCCAATAAGACGGCTAGAGGAGGAAAAAGAATGGCGATTAAATATAGAATATTGATCACTCTCCAAAATTAAAAGTAGATACCCCTAATATAACACTTAACCTATTTCGGTGCTATGAATGGGGTTGGGAATTTTCTATAGAGGTCCCACTGTCGCGTAAAGCCTTCGAATGAAAGTTCTTGATATGATTAGGGAATTGCCTGGGAAATGGGAAACCAAGATATTTGACCCATTAGAAAAAGATATGGACAACATATCCATAGGATAGGGATATATGAAACAGAGCCACTTGCGTTACTAGTTATTTCAATGAAGTGAGCAATCAGCCTCCATTCACTTTATTACGTATCTGTTCAAGGATTAATTCCAACTCTTCAACAGGAAGCTCTGCAAGGGAACTTTTAATTTTTTCTTCAACCCGTTTTCGGTCAAGCTCGCGGTATTGATCCCACCATTCCCTCAAACCATCCGTATTTTCCAATAAGTACTCGATGTCAATTTCTTCTTGCTCGTCGTCGGATAAATACCTCATGACGGCTCCTAATAATCGATTGAGTCGAGTTACCTCGTTTTCTTTCTCTTTCTTATCTATAGTTGATACTTTTTTCCCCTTATCGTTCTCACCGGAAACTTTTTGATTTGCCATGCACATTACCCTCCTGTTTTAAGACTAGTATTCCTAAAATAGCCAAGTTTAATAACTTTGAGGATGGAGGGATGCAAAGTATGAGAATTCAAGTGAAATGCCAACCAATAATTTTAGCATGAACCTCGGTAGAATATATTATTTGATCTTTCAACTCAAAGTATAGTTTAAATAAATTAACATCAATCATTAGGAAGAAAAAAACAAAATTATAAAGGGATAGAGCACCCTATCCCTTTATATGAAGTTATGCTGCAAGTTTCCTGCATTCTTCTGCACACGTTAAGCAAGCCTGGGCACATTTCTGACAATGTTCATGATCATGCTTTTTACATTCATTCCCGCAACTTTCACAAATCTTAGCACAGGTAGCTGCCAATTCAGAAACGAATGGTGTATTTCTTCCTAATGCTTGTTCCAAGTATGAACACATATCCGCGCATTCTCGATCCAAGCGGATGCACTCGGCCATCATCTTTACGTTCTCTTCTTTTAAGCAAGCATCAAAACAATGGTTGCATGCAGTCATGCATTCGTGCAAAGTTTGAATGACTGACTGATAATTTTCGTGTGACATAAGTAAGTTCCTCCTTAATGGTTATCTCATATTGTCTACATCTATTTCCTTAATAACAATTTTCAAAACATGAATAGCCAAACAGATAAAGTACAGACATAGTCGAACATAGCAAAAAATCCAGGTTGAGAAGAACAGGGCAAGCAAAATCTTTTAACGGAATGAATAGGGAAGCTAGTGCATAAATTTAAAGAAAAGGAGGTTGCTTGCATGTATATTAAATTAAGCGTGGCTAGTGTTTCCGGAGCTGTCGTCTATTTGATTTATAATTTAAACAAGACGCTTCGAAAAGGAATGGGTACGCTTGAGGAAACCAATAAAACCCTAGAAGAGGTAAGAAAGGCGGTTCATGGGTTAACAGATGAATCCAAACAATTAATCCATACCGCGAACCAAATTACCGTTGATGTAAAAGGGAAAATGAGTAATGTAGATCCGTTATTGGAATCGGCCCAAGATGTTGGCGAAATGATTCATAACGTCACCAGTACCATCAAAGAAGGAAGCAGGACCGATTCAGAAATTCCTTCAAATCCGACTGCTCCTAATAACCAGCCAGAGGGAGTACACATCAAAATCAAATAAAAGATTTCATATTAGGACCATGCACCCCGAGAATTACTAACATATACATCTAAACTACGGCAATATGCATGTAATGAATTTTTTGAGTTTAAGGGGGATTTTTTCATGGTTATGGAATATAGCGTCGCAGCAATCGCATTGGCTTTCATTTGGTTGGTTGTTTTCTTGATTGGTACATTACAAAAAGTGATGGTGACGTTAGGGGAGGCAAATAAAACATTGATTGATGTGAGAGGAGCGATACAGGACCTTTCATCCGAATCAAAACAACTTATTCATACAGCGAACGATATCACTGTGGATGTGAAAGGGAAGATCAAAACAGTGGAACCATTATTCGACTCGGCCCAAGACGTCGGGGAAGCCATTCATTCAGTGACGGATACGGTTAAAAAAGCTACAAATACCTATAATACAAAGCTTTCACCCAAAAAAAGCAATCCTACTAAACCCAAAAGTAATATTAGATAGCACAAAATCTTCTTCTTATTCTTTCTACATACATCTCATTTACCTCATAGAACAAAAAAGACACTTCCAAATTGGGTAGTGTCTTTCCTTTATTAATCTCATTATTTAATTGTCCAATCTTCTTCTATGGATTTAATTGAATGAATAACCCGTATTAGAATCTGAGACAAGAAAGTTTATTTGTAGCCACTCGATTAAGTGGATTAATTATTTCTCGCTTTTACTACTCGAATCGTTACCATTGGCTTTGGAATCATTGCCATGTTTGACGCCCTTACTTACGTACGGCTTGGCACTCTTTTTCTTATTGGCTCCCGTTTTCCAACGATTCCAACCCTTCTTGCCCGTACCTGTTCCTGTTCCCTTACCTGTTCCACTCTTAGCTTTAGCCTTGCTCATGAAATCACTCCATTAATAGTCTATGCTTAGTTTAAACCACATTGCTTGATTAATACCCAAGTATGTTGAAATATACATCAAATAGCGACATAAGTACAGGAAAAGGGACAAATATTTTTCAAAATCCTTATAGATCAGTTTCTGGAAATAGGTTACGTGTACAAGCATTAAGCAAGATGGTTGGGATTTTGAATGACCAAATTGTCCAAACAATCCATTATTAATAAACGTTTTGTTTGGATTTCGTCAACCAGAGGCTTATCCCGATTTTTTTACAGATGGTTAAGTAATGCATTAATGTAATTAAAACAGCACCTGTATTCATACCCAAGATAACGCCTTCCATATTAAGGACAGCTTGAGATCCAAGAATATACATTAGGGTAAAGGAAACAATATGAGCCCACACGGTATGGATGAATGCATCTTTGACGAGACCTAATCCAATGAGGTAGGCTTGCATCGGTATGATGAAAAAGTGGAAAAGGAAATAAGGACAAAGCATTTTCAAATAAAGAGAAGCTGTTGTGGAAGAAAAGAAGAGTGCTGTCAGAGGTTCCGCAAATAAATAGATAATGAGTACGGCTGGGACTCCATACATAACCGTAAACCACATTGATTTTTGTAACAGGACTCTAAGCTTTTCTTTATCCTGATTTTTGTGAGCTTCCGATACAGTCGGAATAAGCATGATCATTAGAGAATGAGCAATAAATGCCGGAAAGAAACCTATAGTCATCGCGACACCCGTTAACATCCCAAAGTGCTCGGTTGCAAGAACGGCACCAAACCCTGCTGAAAGAAGCGCAGCATGAATAAGAAAGGGTTGAATGGCATTAGTGATTGCATGAAAGATTCTAAGTCCCATAGTTGGGAGGGATACCTCCAAAAGCTTTTGTCGGGCATGTTTACCTGTGGTCCTTAAATTCGTACCACGGCCCATGATCCGAACTTGAAGGATCAGTATGCTGATCAAGTATAAGAATACAAGAAATTCACTTCCTACCAATACGAAAAAGGCCATTAGCAAAGACTTTTCCTGGTTAAATTGAAACAAGTTAAAGATGACGAGCAACAGGCCGAACTGAAAAATCTTCTTTAAAAAGTTTGAGATTGCAATTTTGTTCATTTGTTGTACACCCATAAAATAACCTCTTGCAATCGAGGAAAATGCGACGATAGGTATCAAACCGATCAGCATCCATTTTATATATGGGTGAAACCCGTCCATTATTGAAGAAAATGAAAGGATAAAAGGAAGGATGATACACATGATCAGCACGACCACAGTTGCCAATTTGAAGGCATGAAGCAGTAAATTATAATGTAATGCAGGTTTGTTTTCAGCGACAAACTTGGCAATCGAAACATGCAATTCAAAACTGGCAATTACATATATCAGAAAGAATACAGGCAAAATGGACATGTAAAGCCCCATGCCTTCCTCTTGTAGTTCCCTGGCGAGAATCATGTTTACAAAAAACTCGATACATTCACCAAAAAACGCTGCGACTATCAAGATGAGCGTTCCTTTATAAAAAGATTGCATGCTGTCACACTCCTCAAAAGGTGTTTGTATAAATATATGAGACAGGCACCGGAATATTCATATTGAAGGATGACATGACATGGCATGCTATCCATACAGTTCAAAATGACAGCATGTAGCCATGGTGATGATAAAGTGTGTAAAAGTAACTATGTTATGTCCTTTGTAATCTAACTAATATTTTGCTATCCTGTATTCAGAGGAGATGTTAAAAATGAAATTTTCAGCGATTGACCATTCGAACCTAGACGAATTATGTATTGCATTTGAAAGCTGTTTGACCCAAAATCATATTTCATTCAAATATGTTGACATGACTGAAGAAAATGGAATTATCTCGTTCATATTCTGTAACAATCCCGAGTATGCCCGATCTGTTGAATTGGACGGAAAACAGTTTATCGGTTTAGAAACGGATTACATAGCAAATGAAATATTGGTGCCTATTTTACCTAGATTAAAAGAATTCTCACAAGAATGAACTCCTCTAAATTGAGGAGTTTTTATTTTGATCCGTTTTCTTATATAAGCAATCAGGCAAGAAAATTTTAATTACTCTAGTTCAAAAGAAGGGTAAAGTTAATGCTTATTGAATATATGTAATAGGATGGGTATTACCTGCTCTTTCATTAGCTCCATGTTATACATCTCATTTTTATATATCTTAATAGTAAATCTTGAGCGGTTACGTATTTCAATGGGGAGGTATTCATGCAAAAAAATATAGATGGTAAGCAAAACGAAACAAAAAGACCAAATAGCCAGTCGAGTGGTAACATGCCAACTCTTCCCTGGTCAAACAAAATAAATAACTTTTTGGTGCTTTGCATCTATGAATCAAACAACCAATATAATGATTTTCATAAAATGTATCACATTCATAAGGCTAAAGGCCGGACAGGTTTTCAAACATTTAAAGAAGGGTTTAGTACATCTTTTGTTATTTGGGAAGAGGCATACAAAAAAAATGAAGAGTTGTTTTTTAAACTAAGGATTACAGCACGAAATGAAACCGTTTCACAGATAGCACAGAATGTTGTGTTTTACCTTATAAGCAGATATGAGAAGTTGTCTTCAAAAAGCGAGGCTGTTTTTAATGATAAACAATTAATTGAAGATTCCATTTATCAAATGGAAAACAAATTAAAAACAGATACCTTTTTGGCTAAGGAGACTGTTTGGGTCAATTTTTATAGTTGGTTTAGAAATCAGATAAAGGATTGGATCATTGAGGAAATTGCTGGTTTGTTAGGCACTAATCATTTGGCAAGACTGGATAATGATGAGCTGAATAAACTATTCTATCAACAACTTACGGATAAATTCGCTAAAGACACCGATTTTGTATTGAAATTAATAGATATCGTAAATGGCTATGTACAAGAATGGGTTAAATTAATCATCATTCATTTCAATCTGGAATCTTGTTCTGTAAAAAAAATAGAAGAGTTTCTTTGTATTAAGAAAGATGGTTTTCGAACACCTGATTTATTATTAACAAATATCAGGGATTTTTCTTCAAGCTTTACTATCCAAGACCACTTACTGGTAATGAATAGTGCACCGTACCAGTCTGTCAGAGACGCCATTTATAAAAAGAACTTTCAAAAAATCGGAAATGCCCCATGGCCATCCACACCTATTCTACGTGGAAACACAGAAGGATTTATACAAATTATCCCTATATTCAACCACTCTCTAAATATGGAACAGAGTATAGTCGACAAAGCATGGAACAGAGTACAATTATTGTCGGATGCGGATGTGGATGTATTCGATGCCCTTTGCAGCCTGTTTTTATCCAAGGCGAGAAACAATGAAGAAATTATAGAAATTCACCTGAGTGATTTACTATCCATAAGAGGCTTAAAACCTAAACTTGGTGGAGATGGGCGAAGAGGGGGATATGAAGCGAAACAACGAGAACAAGTTTTGAAATCGCTTACAAATATTCAGAGCATATGGATTAATATCCAAAAAGCAATCGTCTACGAAAAAGGTAAACCAGTTCATACAAGGTTGCAAGGACGGACATTTACTTTTATCGACCGTAAGGGGGAAGAATACTCCATTTCGGAGGAAACATGTAAGAAAAAGATTTCCTTTACAATTGATCGGGTTTTCGCGAAGTTCTTGAATGGATCTGGCAGGCAGGTTGCACTTCTTTCAATTAAAGCTTTGCAATATAACCCTTATAAACAACTGTGGGAGAAACGACTTACTAGATATTTAAGCTGGCGTTGGAGGACACAAGCGAGAAAAGGAACCTTTTTACAGCCAAATAAAACAAGTACGCTCTTGGAATCTATTGGGGAAGAGATAAATATTCGAACTCCATCGCGTACGAGAGAACGTTTTGAAAAGGCTTTGGATAAGTTACTTGATGATGGAGTAATTGCATCATGGCATTATGAAAAGTGGGACGAGTCTATTGCGGATTTTAAAGGATGGGCGAATATTTGGTTGAATTCCATGATTTTAATAGAACCTCCGGAGATTATTAAGGATCAATATCGCTCAATTGAGAAAAAAAAGCCTATTGATGATTCGGAACAAAAACATTCTAACCAAAAGAATGAACAAATTGGTAAGCAAATAAGAAACACTAGAAAAGTGCTCAATCTTACCCTATATCAATTGGCAGAAGAACTAGAAATTTCTGCCCCTTACATTAGTAATATTGAGAGGGGAATTAAAATCCCATCAAAAAAAATTCGCATGAAAATGCTAAAATGGTTGGAAAAACATGAAACGGTTCATTAAACATAGTGGTTAAAACGCCGAATTCCGCTCATTAAATTCCTTTGAGCCAAAGAGTCCAATACCTACACTACACTCTAATAAAAGGGAAGGAATTGGACTATAGCCCCCGAAGTAAGCAGGAGGGATTTGGCCCTAATGCAACTACTGTTTTCGGAGGGGTGAATGTTTCATATTGTCATATGTATTTAAACATATCGCTTCATTATTTATATTTGTATCCCTTATCATATCGTTACAACTAAACAATTATTTACTTATTGGTATATGGCTAATTACGTCTATTTTTATTTTTATAACTTTCGATAGATCCATGAAATCGTTTATTATCACAAGTATTCTATTTGGAGTTGGATTTTCCGCTTATTTATATGCAATTACTCATTGGACGGTACAGTTTGAAACAAAGGAATTACGTATACTTTTCAGTAGAGTATCATTAATTCTAATTTTGGTCCCCTTATTCATTTTATCTTTCTTTTCCAAGTCTCCATTTATAGCATATTTGAAAAAACCACAATGGAATGAACTGATTTACTTTCCATTTATATGGTCCGGTTTTCACCGAACGAGTGTTAAGTTTTTTCTATTCATAGCATTAATCGTTAATACTATTGTCTTTACACCTTTCATTATTCAAAATGGTTGGTTCGCCATCAAAGAAATGTGGCTACTCACCATCATATTTTCAATAACAAATGCTGTATTAGAAGAACTTATTTGGAGAAGTAATCTGCTGAATCGGTTCTCAGAACTATTAGGTGAAAAATGGGCGGTCGTACTAACAAGTTTGGGTTTTGGATTGCAACATTATTCACTTGGAATTCCATGGGTTACTTGCATTGCCTTTTCAATTGGAGGAATGTTTTATGGAGGGATTACTATCAAAGGCAGAAGTGTGATTCCTTCGATTCTTTGGCACTTTATTTTTAATATTCTTATGGTTTTAAGTGGTTTCCTATTGAACTAAGAAAAGGTACGAATTCAAGTATCACCAAGGAACAGTAGAAAAAATTTAATAGAGTTTATATAGGAAATCCTTAAACGGGGTTTCCTTTTTTATTTCAAACTAAAAAGTTAAGCGTTTATCTTGTTCAGATGTCGGGGCTATCCCCACGCATAGTCGGGGTTATATAGAACGTAATTTTTTTAGTGTCTCCTTGTATCCCTTGCTGCATCAAGGTTAAATGAAAGGTTTTACATGAATTAACCTCCTAATGTTTATATGAATTTAGCGATAGTTAATTTTCTTATCTTTTTTTCTCTACATGTAAGATGAAAACAGAGAAATGATTTATACATTACGAGGTTGGGGGAGAATGTATGACAAATGAAAATCAACTAGATCTTTCAAATCAATCGCTTGATCCTTTATTTAATCCTAGGTCTGTAGCCATACTAGGTGCATCTGCGAATAAATATAAGATTGGTAATCTACAAGTGAAGACACTTTTGGATGGGGAATTTATCGGAGAGATTTATCCAATCAATCGCAAAGCGAAGGAGATTGAAGGATTAAAATGTTACCCTTCCTTATTGGATGTACCAAACGATATTGACTTGGCCATATTTTGTTTAAATGCCGAACAAGTACAGCAAGGGTTAGAAGAATGTGCAAAAAAGAATGTTAAAGCGGCCATCATTTTTTCTGCGGGCTTTTCTGAAACTGGACAGGAAGGCATTGAAAAGCAGAAGGTGCTCACAGAGATTGCCAAAAAGAATGGTATTCGAATAGTCGGTCCCAACTGCGTTGGGTTAGTTAATTTGTCTAATGGATTAATCGGGACGTTTTCACCTGCGATATTATCAGTTCCGTTGGATGGTCAACAAGGTGTGGGGTATGTCTCGCAAAGTGGGGCATTTGGTGTATTAACATACATGGCTGCTGCACAGAATGAACTAAGTTTTAACTACTTTGTGAGTGTCGGAAATGAAATGGAAACCGAGTTTGCAGATATCGTAGAATATATGATCCATGATCCAAAAATAAGCGTAATAAGTGGTTACTTGGAAGGATCTAAAAATCCAGAAAAGCTAAGAATTTTGGCTAAAGACGCACTGGACAAAAATAAACCAATTATTGTCATGAAAACAGGCAGAAGTATAGCAGGAAGTAGAGCTGCTGCTTCTCACACTGGTTCACTCGCTGGTTCGGATCATGTTTATGATGCATTCTTTACGCAATCCGGTATTGTCAGAGCTGATGATTATGAAGATATCATCTCTTTTTCAAAGTTATTTCTTTCCAACAAGTTGCCTAAAGGAAGAAATACAGTAATCATCACAAGTTCTGGAGGAAGAGGCATTAATGAAGCAGACCGTTGTGAAGCAAATGGTCTTACCATCATTCCTCTAAGTGAAAAAACAAAGGAAAAAATCATGCTTAATATTCCTACTTATGCAAGCGCTTCCAATCCAGTTGATTTAACAGCTGCTGCCTCTGTATCCAATCCAGAATTATTTATCGCTCCATTAAGGGCTCTTATTGAAGATCCTGAAGTAGATAATATTATTTTCACTGAGTTTCCTAATTATTGGGATGCTGATCATCCTTTGTTAAAAGAGTTTATAGGTCTTTGTAAAGCTTCCGACAAATTCATATTCATTACCTCTTTCCCACTGGTAGGCATGTCCATTCCTCAAGGCACAGCAGAGCTTGTTAAAAATGGAATTCCTGTTGTACCGGGTAATTTAAATCCAATCAGAGGATTTGCTAAATTAGTCGAATACAGTGAATATTATCGAAAAAATAAGGAGTTACATGCATTTGAACAACTTGAAATTCCTAAGTTGATAGAGAAGCAAGATATAGAAAAACTATTGCCTGCTGGCAAGACACTGAGTGAATCAGAAGCAAGCGCTATATTGGATCATTATCAAATTCCAACTACAAAGAGATCTTTAGCTACAACAGCTGAAGAAGCATCAAATTTTGCAACAAAAATGGGGTACCCAGTCGTTTTAAAAGTGGATTCCCCTGATATTCCACATAAAACAGAAGCAGATGCCATTCGATTGAATGTGAAAGACGAACAAGAAGTCGTAAAAGCTTTCAATGAAATAACCCGTAATGCACTGAAGTATAAACCAGACGCTATAATCAATGGAATTTCCGTACAGGAAATGCTCCCCGAAGGTGTGGAAGTAATTATAGGGGTTAATAATGATCCGGTTTTTGGACCTGTTATCATGTTTGGTCTGGGAGGGATATTTGTAGAGGTCTTCAAAGATGTGTCACTTAGGGTTGCGCCAATTTCGAGAAAAGATGCTCATGAAATGATTGAAGAGATCAAGGGAAAAGCCATCCTTAAAGGAACGCGGGGAAAAGATCCGGTTCATATCGAATCCATTATTGATGTGTTACTAAAGGTTTCAGCCTTGGTCACTGATTATAAAGATTCCATCAAAGAGCTGGATATAAATCCTCTAATTGTTTATCGAGATGGAATTAAAGCAGCGGATGCGATGCTTGTTATCGGTAACGAATCTGAAGTGAAAACAACGATTAGGGGGTAGCAAACTATGGAGTTGGATTATTTAAAGGGTTTAACTGGAAATCAATTTGTATTTGAAGTCGAAAAAAGGCATATACGGCAATTTGCCGAAGCAATCGGTGATTTTAATCCTTTATATATCGATGAAGAGTATGCTGCAAAAACAATATATGGAGGCATTATTGCTCCTCCCACTTTCCCTATAGCAATAGGGCAAGATAGTGGAGAAAACTTGGATCTAAAGCTCGATCAAAGAAGAATGCTGCATGGTGAGCAGGAATTCATCTATGAACGCCCAATTCGTCCGGGGGATACACTATATTGCCAGATGAAGGTCTCTGATGTGTATGAACGTGAAGGAAAAAAAGGGCCTATGCAGTTCGTGGTTCTCGATACGGAAATCAAAGATGAAACGGGTAAATTGGTTGTGATAAGCCGTACGAATATTATCTATAGGCCCTTAAAAGCTAAATCATCTACAGTTTAAGTAGGGAATAATTGCTTATAAATAGTCGATTGGAGCAAAAGGAAGACTTCCAATGAGAGGAGTAAAGGGAAATGTTGAATTATGAAGGCTTACAAGAAGGACAAAGACTCAAGTCACTTACCAAGCCAAGTGTAACAAAAGTTCAATTAGTCAAATATGCAGGTGCTTCAGGGGACTTCAATCCGCTCCATACAGATGATGACTTTGCCAAAAAAGTAGGAATGCAAGGGGTGATTGCTCACGGAATGCTGGTCATGGGCTTTCTAGGGGAATATGTAATGAAATTGGCTGGCGATACCGCTATGCCAACGAACTTTAAAATGAGATTCGGTGCTATCACTGTACCCGGAGACCAAATTACCTGTTCAGCATTTGTGAAAAATGTGTATGAGAAAGAGGGAAAACGCTTTGTCAAACTGGATCTTATTGCAGAAAAAGAACCAGAGCATGTTGTAGGATCAGGGCAAGTCGTCTTGCAATTTCAATAGGGGGTTGCTTTAGAAATCAAAAGGGAGGCTTTTTTATGGGAAGTATAAAAGATCGCTACGCCATTGTCGGAGTTGGGGAGAGTGAACGATCCAAGAATTCTGGAACAACGCCCCTTCATTTGGCATTGGATGCAGCACGGGCAGCATTGAATGATGCTGGTCTTCAAGCGAAAGATATTGATGGTTTCATGAGTTATTCCGAACATGATTCTTGCACTTCACATCAGTTAGCCACGTATTTAGGCGTTCGTCCGAAATATGTAAACGATATTATGGGTGGAGGAAGCAGCACGGAGATGTTAATTGCTGATGCTGTTGGTCTAATTGAAACAGGTCAATTAAATACGGTATTAATCTACCGCTCTATGAATGGGAGATCTGGCGTCCGAATGGGCGGGGGCGGTTGGGATGTGAATCTGCTCCAATCGGCCATTGAAGGTGGGAGCTTTATCATTCCTTACGGAGCGGGTAGCCCATCACAGTGGTTCGGACTTTTTGCGACTCGCCATATGCATGAAACCGGGTTGACCCAGGAGCATCTTGGACATGTCTGCACGAGCTTTTATGAGCATGCCCAAAGAAATCCAAAAGCATATTTTTACGGGAAACCGTTAACGATGGAAGAATATAAAAATACACCATATTTGAGTTACCCATTCAATAAGCACGACTTCTGCATGGAATCAGATGAAGCAAATGCAATCATCGTCACTTCAGCAGAGCGAGCTGAAAATGGTAAATCTAAACCAGTCTACATCATGGGCTTATCTGCAAGGCAATGTGTGTCACATGCCCATTATTGGAACAATTTAGATGAAGTCGCTTCTGACTATGTTGCACCTGAAGTATATAAAATGGCAGGGGTTAAACCCGAAGATATTCAGGTTGCGTCCATTTATGACTGTTATAGCTGGGTGGTGCTACGTCAATTAGAGGCTTATGGATTCGCGCCACGAGGCGAAGTAGGGGATTTTGTAGCCGAAGGAAACTTACGGATGGGTGGGAAATTACCATCGAATACTGCTGGAGGAATGTTATCAGAAGGCTATACACATGGGATGAATAACGTATTGGAAATTGTTCGACAAGTCCGACATGAATATAAAGGGACAGATCGCCAGGTGGAAAATTGTGAAATAGGTATATGTACTGGCTGGGCTGGTCCTGATATCGCAGGAGCTATGATTCTTAGAAACTAGGAGGGAAAAAGATGGAATATCAAAAACCAATTCCGGTAAAAACCCAAGATAATACCCCATATTGGGATGGGGCAGATCGTCATGAACTGATTCTACAAAAGTGTAATAGCTGTCAGGAATATTCGCATCCTCCTGGACCAAGTTGTGCAAAATGCGGAAGTACGGAACTAAGTTGGGAAAGTCAAGGTAGTGACATAAACGGGAAAGTTTATTCGTATATCATTTCCTATCGTCCATTTCTGCCAGGATTCCAAGATGATTTACCACTCATCATTGCAATTGTCGAATTAGATAAATTGCCTGATGTCAAATTAATCGGGAATATTCAGCAGTGTCCTACCGATGATGTTCATATCGGAATGCAGGTCAAGATGACTTGGGAGAAAATGACGGAAGAACGTTCTTTGCCACAATGGATTCAAGTATAGATCATTCAATTTAGACTGGTAAAAAAGGGGGAAAGAAACAATGGACTTTTCGTTTTCAGCAAAGGAAGAAGAATTCCGACATGAATTAAGAATGTGGCTTGAACAAAATTTACCTGAAGGTTGGTTAGAAGGATCTAGCCAGGTTTCTAAGGATGAAGGTGAATATGCCGCTTTTTTAAGAGATTGGCAAAGGAAGTTATACGAAGGGGGCTGGGCGGGAATTGCTTGGCCGAAAAAGTATGGTGGCCGGGAAGCTACGTTGATGGAGGAAATTGTTTATCATCAGGAAATGGTTCGTGTTAAGGCACCTCCTTTGGTGAATTATGTTGGACTACATATGGTTGCACCAACACTTATGCAAATAGGTACGGAAGAACAAAAAACAAAGTATATTCAAAAAATCCTCACAGGTGAAGAAGTTTGGTGTCAAGGATACTCCGAGCCAAACGCTGGATCAGATTTATCAGCTATCCAAACGAGTGCAGTAAAAGATGGAGACCGATGGATCATTAATGGTCAAAAGGTATGGACAAGCTTTGGGCATCTAGCGGATCGCTGCTTTTTACTTGCTAGAACAAATCGTTTTGATAAGAAACATAAAGGGATTACAGTGTTCCTCTTGGACATGAAACAGCCAGGAGTGGAAACCCGACCTATCATTCAAATGGATGGGCAGCATGATTTTAATGAAGTGTATTTAAATGACGCGATTGCATATGATGCTGAAATTGTTGGAGAAGTGGATGAAGGATGGAAGGTTTCAATTGCGCTCCTTATGCATGAGAGAACGGGTATAGGAGCACAGGTTTTCACATTGGAACAGCAATTCAATGACCTCGTATCATTGACAAAAGAATGGAAAGTGGATGACAAGCCGTTAATGGCCGATCCACTTGTTAGAAAAACGATGATAGATTTATATACTCGTTCCCGTGGTTCTCTATTAAATTATTATCGGAATTTAACGAAAACAATAAAAAATGGTTATCCAGGAGCCGAGGGTTCCATGGATAAATTAATAGTAAGTGAACTCACAAAGGACTTACTTTCTGAATCAATATCCCTGCAAGGTCATCAGGGAGTTCTATGGAAAGAAGATGCCATTTCAGGTCAGTCATATTGGCAAGATAATTATCTCTATTCATTCGGCCAGACAATTGGTGGAGGGACGAGTGAAATACAAAAGAATACAATTGCTGAAAGAATTCTAGGCTTACCGAAGGATATGGGACGCTAAGTCTAAATAGGGGTGATGAAAAATGGATTTTTCTTTAAATCAAGAACAAGAGATGTTTCGGGGGTATGTCCGAAAGTATTTAGATGATGCAGGTCAAACAAAGGCAGCTCGTGATTTTATCAAGGGTGATACAGAATCATTACTAGCCCTGCAAAGAGGAATGGCCGAATTAGGCTGTACTAGTATTAATATATCAGAAGAATATGAAGGAATGGGATTAGGACCTTTGGATTTAATACCTGTTCTTGAAGAATCCGGTCGTTCATTAGTACCAGGACTTTATTTAGAAACGAGTGCATTGGCTGTTCCCTTATTAGAAAAGTTCGGTACGGAAGAACAAAAAGAAAACTATCTACCCAATATAGCGAATGGGACTCAATCATTTTCTCTTGCATGGTTAGAGAGGGGCGGAAGTTATGGTCCTTCTGGAATTAATCTATCTGGAAAAGTAGAAAATGACCAAGTGATATTAAATGGGGTAAAATCGCTTGTTCCAGATGCCGAGTTAGCCGATCATTTTATCGTAACGGTCCGCACAGATATAGGAAAAGGTACAGAAGGGATTTCGTTAGTTATTGTCAATCGTACCGATCCCAATCTGACTATTCAAAACCAAAAAAACATGGATGAGACGCGCAGCTTAGGAAAGCTTACATTTAGTAACGTTAAAATTCCAAGAAATCAAATCCTCGGAACTCTTCACAAAGGCTGGGATGTTCTCCAAGAGGGTTTACTTTCCTTCAATGCTTCACTTTCAGCTGTAATAGTGGGAGCTATGGAGAAAGTAGTGGAGATGGCTACCGAGTACGCAAAAATTCGTGAACAGTTTGGCCACCCCATTGGAAGATTCCAGGCGATCAAACACAGAATAGTAGATATGAAGACAGACTTGGAAATGGCAAGATCTTTGGCATATTATGCGAATTGGGCATTGGAAAGTCATGCATCCGATCGTGTTCAGGCCATTGCTTGCGCAAGAATCTTTGCTACGGATGCCTTTACCCGTATCTCCGCTGATAATATACAAATTCATGGAGGAATTGGTTTTACAGAAGAAATGGATTGCCAGCTATTTGTAAAACGGGCCCGATTCTATGAGAATTATTTAGGCCGTACAGATCAGTTTTATAAACAAGCCGCAACAGCATTAGGATGGTATGACGAAAGTGCGGTAATCATGCCTGTTTGAAATATATACTCATTTTGAAAGGCGGAGTTGAACTTTGAAAATAGCAAATGAAATTAGGGATTTTCAAAACATGATCAACGGGAAATTAATTCAATCTTCTTCCGGAAGACAAATAGAAAGTATCAATCCATCTACGGGAAAGGTATGGGCCACTATTCCTAACAGTACAGTCGAAGATGCCGAATCGGCAGTAAGGGCAGCAAGGCGTGCTTTTGAGGGCTGGTCTACCCTACCAGCTATGGAGCGGGCAAACTATTTGAGGAGAATTGGTGATCTGATTGTCCAACATGGTAAAGAACTTTCGGAGTTAGAGACTAGAGATAATGGGTGGGTCATTAGGGAAACGAGTTACGGACTCATTCCAAGTTTAGCAAGTTACTGGTACGATGCAGCAGGAGCGACAGCTGTAGGAAGCAAGGGAGATACCGTCCAGTTGGGTTCATCAAGTGTTGGATATACATTACGGGAACCTTATGGGGTGGTTGTAGGAATACTTCCATGGAACTCACCTCTTTTTACTTTTACCGTTAAAGCGGCCTATGCCCTTGCTGCAGGGAATACCGTCATAATCAAACCATCTGAACTGGCCTCTGTCGCATCATTAAGGTACGGTGAATTAATTAATGAGGTTCTTCCCCCTGGTACTCTGAATGTTGTTTCAGGGGATGGAGTGGAAGTAGGTAATACATTGGTCAGTCATCCTAACGTGAATAGAGTCAGCCTAACTGGATCCGGGGCAACGGCCAGGGCAATTGCCCAATCAACGGCTAAAAATCCAAAGCCTATGACGTTTGAACTTGGTGGAAAATCAGCAAACATCGTCTTTGAGGATGCCGATCTTGAAAAAGCTGCACAAGGTGTTACACTCAATGGGATTTTCACTGGGAATGCAGGCCAACTATGTGTAGGTGGTTCCAGGATCCTTATTCAAAGATCGATTATTGATGAGATGGTGACCAAAATGAAAGAAGTGATCACCGAGTATATCCAACTAGGAGATCCGATGCATCCTGAAAGCGCCATGGGGCCAATTGCTAATGCCATACAATATGAAAAAGTGTGCTCGTATATAGAATTAGGTAAAAAAGAAGGGAGAGAAATTATCATCGGCGGTCGCCACGGAGGAAAGGATCTATTGCCGGATATGCCACATTTAGCGGAAGGTTACTGGATTGAGCCTACATTAATCAGGGTGGATAGTAACACCCTTCGAATTTGTCAGGAGGAAATATTCGGTCCGGTGGCGACCGTCATCCCTTTTGATACGGAAGATGAAGCGATTGCTATGGCCAATGATACTGAATTCGGTTTAGGAGCAGGCGTTTGGACGACCAACTTGAACCGGGCACACCGAATGATTCGGAAATTGGAGTCAGGAAATGTCTGGGTCAATACATACCGGACAGTAGGTCCTGAGTTGCCTTTCGGTGGACAAAAAAGTAGTGGATACGGTGTGGATTCTATTATGGAATTCACTCGTGAGAAAACATGTTATATTGATATCGGTTAATCTTCGAAGGTAATTGAAGTGGTTGGAGAAAGGCGGTAATGTATGGAGCAAGGAGCTAAAGGCGTATTCTATGGTTGGTATGTTGTATTATGTGGGTTCTTTATAATGTTTGCCGCTTACTCTATAATAAATTCTTTACACAGCTTATTTATGGTTTCTGTTACTGAAGATTTAGGAATAAGTAGAACCACTTTTTCAATTGCTCTTTCCATAGCTGGTCTTGGCGTGGCAGTAGCTTCCCCCTTTATGGGAAAGCTACTGGCTAAGGGTAATATGAGATTGATCATGTCCATTTGTGTAGTGGTGGCGGGCTTGGGATTCATGTCATACTCATTAGCCAATTCGGCTCTATACTTTTGTATTGTTGGCTTTATGATAGGTATCTGTGTCGCGGGTTTTTCAAATATTCCCATTTCCATTATGGTAACGAACTGGTTTTATGAGAAAAAGGGAAAGGCCATGGGTTTTGCTTTTGCAGGATCAGGAATAGGCGCTGCGGTGCTTAGTCCTGTATTAACTACCATCATCACAAACTACGGATGGAGAACGGCCTATGTTATAGCGGGAATACTTCTCATTGTCTTAACATTGCCGTTTGTTTTACTATTTGCCAAGAAAAGTCCTTCCGAAAAAGGCCTAGCCCCACTTGGTGCTGATAAAATGGAGTCAATTGAGAAAATAGAGACAGAGAAGAGCGGATTAATGATGGGTGAAGCCAAGAAGACAGCGATGTTTTGGATTTTTGTACTAGGAATCGTTTGTTTTGCATTGGTGGCAGGGGGTGTACAGATGCATATTCCCGCTTATTTAATAGATATTGGTCATCCCGCCCTCTTTGCCGGTACGATTTTTGGCCTGCTTTCCCTCGCAAACACAGTGGGAAAATTGATTTTAGGTGCTGTATTGGATAAGTTCGGTACTACTGGAGGAGCTATCTATGTAGGGATATGTATGACTATTGCCATGCTATCCCTTCTGTTGGCTAAAGGCCCTGCTTTCGCCTACTTATTTGCGATTGCTTTTGGATTCAGTGTCGTGATCTCGACATTAGGACCTCCATTCATGACAAACGATATTTTTGGTAACAAAGATTTCGGAGCAATTTTTGGAGTCGTACAAGTCTTCTTTGTGGCAGCAGGTTCCTTAGGGGTCATTGTTTCCGGTTTAATCTATGATCTCACTGAAAGCTACCGTGTTGCATGGATTTTCTTCCTTGGATTATTTATCTTCAGTATGATTTGCGTGCTAGTTGCTAACAGCATGAAAGGAAAAGCAAAGGATAAATTTACAATGGAGTCAAATAAAGAAATCATATCATAAGAAGTAGTATGCCTTTTTCATCACTAAAAAACTGAATAGTCAGGTTTAGACACTGTTTATATAAACAGTGTCTAAACCTTTGAACAGGACCCATATTGGCAATACATAGGTTAAAACGTTTTTCGCCATTCGTCATCTTCTAATGCCACTCCATCAGTGCTGACGTAATTCACGATGAGTTCACCTCGAACAAGAGCGCCGTCGGTTTTAATGGATTGAATAATACTGTTAAAATCATTTTCATCTGAATCTTGTTTTTTACGGTGAATTGTAAGAAGGATAGATGGTGTAACATCATACTCTTTATAACTTTTTGGATGATTCGGGTCAATATCTAATTCTCTTCCAATCTCCCTATCAAAAAGGACAACTAATTCACTAGAATCCCCTATCTTAGCCTGGATTTCTTCATAATTGTTACTATCAGTAATTTCTTTCATTTCCACTGATGACTTTACATCCCCAATTTTTTCTTCGATATAGGGCTTTATTTCTTTTTCTGAATCATCTCTCCATTTATTAGAAATAAAGGAATCCTCCATTTTTCCAGTATGCACGTTAGAATACACAAGAAATTCTGTACCATACTTTTCCTCTCTAACTTTAGCGGCGTATTCAAACTCATCAAAGTTACCCATGTTATCGTATAACACGTCGTATACATACGTTTTTTCTTTAAAATTTTCCACTAGATATTGTTCCGCTTGCACCCGGACTTTCTTTTCTTCGTCAGGATCACCCTTCATACCTTGTGTGAAGGAATACATCAGGATGACTACTCCGGCTAATATAAATAGAAAAATTACAAGTAAAATCAATAAAATCTTTTTTGTCTTACTCACGATATGCCCCCTATTATCCATTCTCTTATTTCCATTATATTCTAATGTTTGAGATATACAAAAAGATATCCAAATTTACTTATTTATCTCTTGGAAAAATACCATTTCCTTGTTGCTGAGAATCTCTACATTAGAGCAGTCTTTTGATACAATAGTTTAATCAGTTGTACATAAAGGAGTGTTAAGTCTTGGAAGCCTTCCAAAGGGATTTGAATCATAATCGTGACGAATATAGAAGGATTAAATGGGGAAAACATCGTGAACGGGTAACAGAATTATTTGATACCGTTTTTTCCAAACAAGCTTTTGTAAATAAAATAGGGATTATTGGAGCGGGCAATTGTGATGATCTGGATTTAAATCATCTATCAACAAAATGTAATTCGATTTATTTATTCGATATAGATAAAGAAAGCATGGTAAATGGAATCAAGAACTTTTCAGAAAGTACTCGCAATAAAATTCAGTTAGTTGCAATGGATGTGACCGGATTGGATAAAATAAATTTCGAACAAACACTGACTTCCATGTTGGAGCATGGTGAAAAGACTGAAGACATTATTCAATACGTATTGAATATGAAGGATAAGTTATCAGAAATCGTTCATAATGAATTCAATGATTATATTGGCCAATTTGACATATTCGCAACATCGGCCATTTATACTCAATTATTTTATAATTGGGCATTAGATACTCTTGAAAAGAATAAACACCACTATGAACAGTTGGATTTAGTAAGAATAAAAGATGGATTTTTGGATGTAAGAGATCAGGTTGTGCTTAATTTGCAGGATGTAGCCTTCAAGTGTTGTACTGGAAATGGGTTCTACATAACCTGGTCCGATATCTTGAAGATGGAACCAGAATACATTGAGACTACCAATCAAGGAATTAACGCCATTTTTTCATTAGCTTCCAATGTCGGGTATGGGGCCGCATTAATTGCCATCCAGCATTATATGAGTAAAGTGGATCGGCAAGATTTTTCCTTGCGCCATTGGTTATGGGATTTCGATGAAAATAAGCAATATTTATCAATCGGGCTATTGGGAAAAGTGAAACAAGTTTAAGGAACATCAGAGGACAATAAGGATATTAGCACAGACCTGCATCAAAAAAATCAAAATCCTACTTTCATATAAAGAGATCCTTTCTACTAGAAATCGAATAGAAGGGATCTCTTTATTTTTGAAAAACCTTACTAGTTATCTGCCACATCCAAAATAGGAAATATATTATTTGTAAGATTTTTCATAAACTTTTTAAACCCTCCATATACACACCAGCGAAGTTTGAATCGTTAAACTAGTGATTACTGGTAAAAAGGAGGACGATGATGATGGACTCACGAGAATTAACATATTTCGAACATACTATAGAAAAGCTAAAGGAAGCTTATGAACAAGTTTCAAAAGATATTACAAAACAAGACCACTCCTATAAAGAGTTACAAAAATATATGATTGATTACAAAAGTGAAATCGATAAATTTGAGATATATGATTATAGCCAAACGTTGAATATGATTGACCGACGGGGTTTTGCTCAAGTTACCGAACGAGAGCAACTACAGAAACTGATCGATTCCCCATACTTTGGTCGATTTAATTTTGTTTATGAAGGCGATGAACCAGATGAAGTGGAATCATTTTATATAGGCCGTTTTGGATTTAGTGATGAAGCCAGTAATAATCTCATCTATGATTGGCGTGCTCCGGTTTGTAATATGTACTATGAATTTGAAATAGGAAAAGCTTATTATGAGGCAAAAGAAAATCATTTTGACGGTGAAATTGTTTCGAAAAGGCAATTCAAAATCGAAAATTCCAAAATTGAGTATATGGTTGAAAGCTCATTAACAATTCAGGATGCTGTGTTACAAAAGACTTTAAGTGAGCATGCGAATGCTAAAATGAAAACGATCGTGACCTCAATTCAACGGGAACAAAATAAAATTGTCCGTAATGATTCTGCCTATAATGTCATCATACAAGGTGTCGCGGGATCGGGGAAAACGGCAGTTGCTCTGCATCGTATTGCGTACCTTTTATACAAATTTCGAGATACACTACAAGCAAATCGAATTTTTATACTATCCCCTAACAAAGTTTTCGGTGATTATATATCTTCAGTCCTACCGGAACTTGGCGAGCAGCCAATCCGTTCCTTTACTATAGATGAGTTAACGGAACAGTTACTTCCTAACCACTTAACTTACGTATCGTTTGAACAAGAGGTAAAAGATATTTTAGCAGATCCCAAAAGTGACTATGCAATAAGAGCTTCGATCAAATCAACTTATGCTTTTGTAGAACAGTTAAATGCTTTTTTACAAAGATTGAACTCAACCTTATTTAAAAATGGTACCCTTTCGGTTGCTGATTATGAATTCACAACAGAATATTTGCAGAATCGTTTCAGCAAATATGCAAAAGAACCCGTACTTATTCGCTTAGAGATGATAGCTGATGATGTAATGAATGTTCTCAAGACGAAGCGCCAAGGTGAACTAAAACTACCCAGTAAAAACGAAATCGTAAAACGATTAAAAAAACGGCTACTTATTAACTCCGCAATCGATATTTATAAAGCATTTATGTCGGAATTCAGTGAAGAAACATTCTATTTCAAAAAGCGGCACTTTGAATTTACTGATGTATATCCCTATCTTTATTGTCAGCTTTACTTTGAGGGTATAAAGACATTTGATATGATACAGCATTTTGTCCTAGACGAGATGCAAGATTATACACCCATTCAATATGCACTACTCGAAAAAGTATTTGAGTGTAAACGTACGATTATTGGTGATTTTAGTCAGGCACTTTTACCATACGAAACAATTTCAAAAGAAGGTTTTGAGCAAATTTTTTCAAACCTAGAATATGTTGAACTAACGACTAGTTACAGGTCATCTTATGAAATCGCAATGTATGCGAAAAAATTCATGCGGAATTCGACAATTCATCCAATCGCTCGTCACGGAGAGGAACCAAAAGAAATCCCCTATAAAATATTGAATGAAATGATTTTGAGATTGCTTGGATCTATTAAAAATGATTTCAAATCTACAGCCATCATTTGTAAAACGGAATCAGAACTTGTTTTGTTAAAAGAACATGTAAACCATTTGCCGATTCACCTAGTAGATGCTCATACAGAAAAATTTGAAAAGGGGATTATTTTAACAACAATCCAATATGCAAAGGGACTTGAATTTGACTCGGTAATAGTGCCATTCGTAAATGGCACGAATTATCGGAATGAATTCGATCGTGGGTTACTCTATATTTCAACGACAAGAGCAATGCATGAACTAACCATTTTAAAAGACGAAGTAAATCCGTCTCCTTTATTATAAGTCCTCTAATAATGCGATGATTGACTTTACGTCTTTCATCGCATTTTTTAAATTTATCTCAAGTTCATCTGTAACATGTAAAAATTCATCAGCAAACTTTGGTGAATTTAAAAGGGATTGAATATCCCGTGCGGTTTGCACTTCTTCAATACCTTCTATTAAATGATGTATGGCTGCAATGGAAAAATGAGCAGTACGAAGCGTACGAATAATTAATAGTTTCTGAATATCACGCTCTGAATATTGACGTCGGTTTTGGGAATTTCGTTTTACCGTAAATAAGCCATTTCTTTCCCAATTCCTAAGGGTCTCTTCCGTTAATTGCAGATTATTTGCTACTTCTCTATGAGTGTATGTCTCAGTATGAACTACTACCTTCGTTAAAATCTTTTCAACTATTTGGACAGCACGACAAGTATAAGAATACTCCGCTTCTAAAAATTGCAGATATTTATTTGCTTCTATTAATGCCTCGCTAAACAGCTCACTACCACTTAATCGGACAATTCGGGTAGCTTGTTTGCGCAGGTTATTTTGAATGAATTCTTGTCGAAAAGCATAGCGAGCGATTTGCATTTGAATTAGATGGATGTGAATATCTCCTGTATGTATTTGCTTCTCTGGGAACTGAAGAAATAAACCCCCAATCCTCATAAAGCCTTACAGTGTTAGGGTGAACTTTCACTTTTTTTGCTACTTCATTTGTTCGCATTAAATCACTCCTTCCTTTAGCTTTTCCATTATAGTTAACTTTTAAAAATACAACAACATTTCATATCCCTTAGTAAAAAACAATTGTTGGTAGTGTTTTTTGTTGTTTTAGATAGTAGTAATTGAAAATAGATAAAAGGTATAAAAAACGGTCCAAAGAATTAACTTTTTGTCTAATGAATGTAACAGTCTATGCAAGTATAATAAAAAGAATAATCCGAAAATTAAGTTTTATAGAAAGTCATCATGTTTTTTAGTAAGTATTCGAAGGGAGTAGTGCTCTATGAAAAAGCAAAAACTACTGATAAATGGTAAGAGGTTAAGTGACTCACTTGAAAAATTTGCAGATTTCGGACGTACTGAAAATAATGGAGTCACCCGCCTTTCGTTGACTGAAGAAGACCGTTTAGTCAGAGATTACTTTTGCTCTTGTTGTGAAGAATTAGGAATGTCGATTAAAGTTGATGATATGGGTAATATTTACGCTACATTAGAAGGTTTGGAGAATAAACCGCCAATCGTCATGGGTTCACATATGGATACCGTGAAAAAAGGTGGGCGCTTTGATGGAATCCTAGGGGTGGCTGCTGGGTTGGAAGTGGTTCGTACCTTAGTAGATAATGATATCAAACCAAATGTTCCAATCACGATCGTCAATTTTACAAATGAAGAAGGAGCAAGATTCGAGCCTTCGATGATGGCCTCCGGGGTCCTTTCGGGGAAATTTGAAAAAACTACGATGATACAAAAAACCGATAGTGATGGAATTACTTTCGAAGATGCCCTGAACTCGATTGGGTATGCAGGAGACATTGAGTCCCGCCTAAAAGAGGCCACAGCCTTTTTAGAATTACATATTGAGCAAGGACCTATCCTTGAAAGAGAAGCTTTGAAGATTGGTGTAGTGGAATGTGTTCTTGGAATGGTCTGCTACGAAATAGAAGTGACTGGCGAATCAGACCATGCTGGAACCACTCCTATGAATATGAGAAAAGATGCCTTCTTTACGACAAATAGTCTTGTCACAGAAGCCATTCAAAAGTTAAATCTTCTTGATGAAGATTTAGTTTTTACCATAGGGCGGGTAAATGTGCATCCTAATATTCATACAGTCATTCCGAATAAAGTAGTTTTTACATTAGAAGCGAGACATAAGGATCAACAGGTTATTGAGCGTGTAGAAGAAATTATAAAAGGGCTAATACAGTCAGGCTCAAATGATGGGTGTGAAGTCATTGCCACAAAGCTATGGGGACGCGACACGGTTTGGTTTGATGAGTCACTTTGCGATTTATTAGAGCAATCTACTAATTCATTGGGGTATTCCTACAAAAGAATGGTAAGTGGAGCTGGGCATGATGCACAATTCATCGCAAGCTATATCCCTACCGCGATGGTTTTCGTTCCAAGTGTCAACGGAAAAAGCCACTGCGAAAACGAGCTGACATCTTGGGAAGATTGTGAAAAAGGTGTGAATGTCATCTTAGAAACAGTCCTTGCGATACAAGCTAAATAGGCAGATTGAAAAAACACTACTAATATATTACGTGGTTTCCTAAAAGGGCAGATTTCATATGAAATCATGCCTTTTTTATTGCAACTTACCATGTTGGTGAAATGTATTTCTAAAGATAATGGAGCCTTCCGGATTTAGCTAAATGGAGGGTCGGAAATCTAGAATAGAATAGGAAAAAAATGGTTTTAAAATAGAGAGGATGGGTAATTAAAAAAAACAAATATATTTAGGGTGTTCAATGGCAAGAGGATGCGAAGGAGAGATGGAATTGTTCTTTTCTAAGGAGTTTTTACCAATAGGGAGTGTAGTTGGAGTCCAAGGTGATTCAAGGCGTTTGTTAATCATCGGTCGTCTGGTGTTTTCTGAAAATCATAATGTGGTTAAAGATTATACAGCTATTGAATATCCAAATGGTTATATCCATTCGAAAGAAAAATTCATTCTTTTTAACAAGGATGATATAGACGTTTTGTATCATTATGGGTATGTGGATGAAATGGAAGTAAAAGTTGATCAATTACTTAAAGAGGCGGAAACAAAGGGAGGCGATTCGAAAATTGAAGGAGGCCAAATAAGTGGGGGTATTTAAATTTAATAAAGACTTGCCTGATATGGTTTCTGGAAGCGTCCGAAAATTAGAAGATACGATATTAGCCGTTTATAAACCCATCGTTTTTTTTAGTAAGGAACTTGAGAATCATAGCGGTGAAGCTGTTACAGCGCTTAAGACAAAATTGAGTAATCATATCGAATTTTTTAACAAAGCTAGCGTTGGTTTACTGTATTTTGCTGATACTGTTATGAACTTTGTATCAATGATTTTGAGTACGGATGAATCAGGTTCAGTAGAGACTGTACCTCAGAACAACCGTGCAGTGCAGCAATACGAGTTTTCTTATGAAAATATGAGTAACGAAATTAAACTAAATGCCTACACATTAAAAACAGCAAAAAAAGAATTTTCTTCTAACTTAGATAGCTTAAACGAGTTGTTAAAAGACTTTGAAAAATTATTGAATGATGTACTTTTTCATACGGAGTTTCCTTGGGGGGATGTTGCCGATGTGTGGGAGGAAGGAAAGGTGCAAATTACTTTCCTTTTATCCACGTTTTTAAAAAGTGTCGAAGAACTTAGCACTGACGCGGATGGAATTATTAAAGAGCTTGAACGAGTAGATAATCTCATTGCTCATAACCTAGGGAAGTGTGAATAATCAGGAAAGGATAAAGAACCTATGTATAAAGAGCCAGAAGTAACGAGTTTGATTAATTTACACACTAGCCGCGCAAATGCTACGGTATTATTAGCAAATTCCAAACTTGTAAGAAATGCATATGCAAAGATTTGGGGTTTTATTGATTCAGGCAGTATAACGGAATTGGCTGGTACTATGATTATGTTTGACTTCTCTGATTTGAAAGCTGAAGTGGACCAATACATAAGTGATTTAGACGAGTTAAGGTTGAAGTCGGAGAACAAAAAACTTCAGTTAAAAGGCGATCAGATTGAAGAAGAACTATTAAAACTTACGAATATTATCTCTCAATGTCAGGAAATTTCACTTTATTATAATATGCTCAAAAGTGAAATATCTGAAATTGAATTAGATTTCGAAAATGCTGTCCGCTATTATCGTTCGCCGATGCGACAGGGATTAAATGATATTTCAATCATTTATAATTCCATGAAAAATATTAAAGGACCTATGGGGGACTTTGAAGAAGTATCAGTTTATATTCATGGAATCGAATCAAACGGGAACGAGTTTTTGGAAAGTGCTAAAAAGGCTTCTGTTGAGGGTGACGTAATCGTTCATTTGAAACGTAACGGAAAGAAAGAATATTATGTTGTGAAAATGAATGAATATGGCGAAAAGGAAGTGCTTGCACTAGACGATTTTCAATCCTTACAAAAGGAAGATGCCTTTAAATATCCTGAAGGACGTATTCATTTAGTTTATGATACAGAACAGTCAAATGAACATAGACAGGAAACCAGTGATGATTTAACTAGATTGCTCTCAGAAATGGGGCTTATAAACAAAACGACAAAACTTAATTTGTTTGGTCATAGTTATGGAGGCAGAAGATCTATGCAATTTGCAATGGATTATCCAGACTATGTACAGAGCATTACTACTATCGGCACACCTTATGACAAAAACAAACTAGCTAAAACGGGAAACAGTTTACCTTATGTTGCTGAAAAAATAGGGCAAGACCCACGGCAATTTACAGATTTTTTGGATTTCAATCCAGAAAATAAAAGGGAGGATAATGGAATTCTCCATAGCAATGTCTATACCGATCTATCTAAGGAAGAAATGAAAGAGGACTTACAAAATCTCAAATCTGCAAATCCTGAAGTATATACTAAACTTGAAAAGATGAATATAATAGCTTCTGCCGGTTATCGAATGGAAACGGTATATTATGAGGGTGGGTCTATGGAAGTTAAAAAAGATAGCGACGATGTAGTCTCATTGGAAAGTCAAAATGCAAACAATCTTGAATCATTGATTGATGAAAGACCGCAATATGAGGTAGAGGGTGTTAGCACAATAAAGAATCCAGGTCATGGTAATGAAATTAAAGATGAAGAATTCATTGAACTCATAAGACAAGTTAATACAGACAAATAATTAGGAGCTAAAATCTATGAAAAAGTGTTTCTTTAACGGAATCGTACTTTTAATCATTATTTTTCTCATTGGATGTGGACCGGATCTTTCAACAACAAAAAAACAAGAGGAAGTGAAGGACTTGCTTTATATAAAGGGATTCCCTGAAACGGATAATGAGTCACTTTCTCGATTTATGATCAATTTTTTCGCTCCGAATTATGGTAATCCTCTTTTTATGGAAGACGGCGTTAGCGTAAATGCCATAAGAAAAGGGTCTGAAGAGTTCTCCCCCATTCAATACTTTTCGTATGGTAAGGTATTCCGTGACTTTTACAAGCCCTTGTTAGGTTTAGAGGATGTTTCATCAACATTGAACTCATTACAAAATAAAAATATAAAGCAGGAGGTTTTTCTACCAGTAAAACCACTGCATGAATATAATCTCCCTTTAGTTGAATTGAAAAAAAAGAATAGATTACGAATTAAGACCATGGAAGGTGAGAAAACACTCAATTTGCCTGGCATTTTAAATCGATATAGTTTGACGGAGACCGATCGGCTCAGTTTTAATATAAGGGGATTAAGTAAGGAATCAATGGCAATTGAAATACAACAATTAAATAAAAAAGAAAGTGGGTCAATTTTTCTTTTCGTAAAAAGTGATTTTTCAACGGTAACCGCCAGTAAACTGGTACCAGATGAACTTCAAAACGTCGTTGATTCTGAAGAATTGAAAAACTTTGAAGGTTTATTCGTTAAGACTGATCCATCAGGGGAATTCTTTAACATCCTGCATTCCGAAACGATATGGAATAAAAAGGAACATACTGTTTTTAGGATTCATGAAAAAGATGTTCTTCTTAGTGATGATGGGAAGTTTGTCTATTTAAATGGAACGAAAGAAAGCTTTAAAGATGGGATACAAAGGATACAGACTATAGAAAATTATAAAAAAGGAAATGAGAAATACGAAAAAGTATTTAAAATAGATTTTATGGATATAGCAAAAGAGCTTAATCTAAAAGCGGATAGTGTCAACTTTGCCCATATTAATTTTTTTTACGATGACTTAATCGTATTAAGTGTTGATTACGAAGCAAAAGTAGTTGGAACAGCAGGTTTTACGAATGTATTAATTGATCTTAACGAGGATAGCGATAATTCTAAGGCTTATCTGGTGGATTTGGGGGTCCAATAACACCTTAAAGTTGATATATCAATACCCATGTCAAACTTCGATAAGGTAAACTATATAGGCAATTATTTGGCTAACCGACATCGGTTGGCCTTTTATTAGTTGCGATGAAATCCTGTAAATCATAAGGACACCAAGATGCCTTTTTTAGTGGACTTTGCCTGTTTCATTTTTTCTCAATATTCCGTATACTTATATTATTAGGAGTTACAGAGAGAACGTAATGTATCTCAAAATGAAGGTGCATGAGCGGGGGGATTAACATGAAATTTTCCATGATATTGGTCTTTATCATCATGATTGCTGCCTTATTTGGTACCATGGCTTTGGGTGGAAAAAGCGATGAAAATTATTCAGGCGCTGTTAGAGGCAATTTAACCAGGCTAACTTGGATATATGCCGTCCTAGGGATTGTCTTAGCTCTAGGAGTGGGGATTTATATAGTCACTGTATAAAACTAAGGGAGCGTTTCTTCTAACCGAGAAACGCTCCTCTTAGTTTAAGTTGGTATATCCATGCTATTTGTTCATCCTAAATACACGGTAGCCTAAACTATTTCCATAAGTGAGGGTTAGACGATAATGTTCTTCCAGTATTCGGCTGTAGGCTTCATTAGAAGGCAGAGGCTTGACATGTTCCGCTTGAGCATTCTCTAATTCTTCTATAACCGTATTGGATTTTAGAATTTCCAGGTGTGAAAATCCTTCTTTTTCAAAAGCACTTATCCATTCAGATTGTGTCAAGATGGTTTTAAGCTGATAAAAATTCATGATTTCCTCTTTATGTTCACCAGGCAAAATACATTCCGCTGTCATATCTATAGAGATTAACGTGCCTCCAGGTTTAAGGACACGGTAGTATTCCCGAATGGATTTTTGAATGGTAGTGAATGATGTAGATGATTCAGCTATGATAAAATCAAAAAAATATTTGGGGAAGGGCATTTTTTCAATGGAGCCCATAAATACATTCACCGGTAATTGAACTTGTTGTAATCTTTTCGTTGTCTTATTTACCATTTCCGGATGATTATCCATTGCATAAACCTGACAACCATAAGTTTCGGCTAGATATTGTGAAGTCTGGCCAAGTCCACATCCAGCCTCGAGGATCTTATCATTTTTATGAATGTCTTCATTTTTTAGAATACTTTTGGTTAGTTCAAAACCGCCTGGATGGGCCCCTTCCAATTCATAAAAGACCAAGGCATCTTGGTAAGAGTGTTTCATTCCTGTTGTCTCCTTTTTCCATGTAATTGATTCATAGTATGTCACGGAAGTTAAAGTGGATATGATAATTGCTTTTCATAGTGGGTGTTTATCTATGCAAGCTAGTCCCCTTCTGCATACCATGTAGAATCGAATATAAGGGAAGTGTTTATTAAAGTGGGATATAACAATCAAAACTATTTTCATAAGTGCAGCCAAGGAATTGGGAGACCGGTAGAAATCCGTACAAATAGAGGAACAATCCATAGGGGCATTATTCATAGGGTAACACCCAACAAAGTCTATATTCGCCCATTTAATAATGGAGGTAACCTTGGTGGATTTGGCTATGGTGGATATTATGGGGGATTCGGTTGGGGAGCGGCTTCTGGGTTCGCTTTTGGAGCAATCACCTCATTAATCTTCCTTGCATTCCTTTGGTAATAGAAAAAGATTCTTTAAAAACCTGTAAGGCAATGGCCACAGGTTTTTTTCTATCTTTGTATTCCCAAGCGGAAAGGTATAATTAAATATTAAGGTACTAACAATAAGTATAATCACTCTAAACAATAGAATCCTCTTAATAAAAATTGTAAATGATCTATTATTAGGGGGATCATTTCATTCGAGAAGATTTTCTTTTATAACAGCTTCACATAAAACTACAGCCATTTCGCTAGATTATTAGATGATACGGCAATTTATTGGAGAATCCTTCTAAGGAGACAGAAACCATTGGAAAGTAAGACTGCTATCCCTTGCTCACCCTAAACGCACGGTAACCAAGACTATTTCCATGAGTAAGCATAAGGCGATAATGCTCTTTGATGATATCATTTAAGGTTCCTTTGAAAACCGGAGAATCGCTCGAGCGTTGGTTGGCAGCAGAGTATCTTTTTAACTCTTCTAAAACTGTACTGGAATGAAGGATTTCCGTATGTTTGAACCCTTGTTCTTTAAAGGCACGTACCCATTCCAATTCAGTCGGAATATTTTTAAGTTTATAGAAATTCATCAATTCAACTTTCAAATTGGCATGCAATGCAATTTCCGCAGTCATATCAATTGAAAGCAAAATTCCGCCATGTTTTAATACCCTATAATATTCTGCAATGGACTTGTTGATTTCCGTAAAACCTGTGGTGGACTCAGCCACAATATAGTCAAATGAATCGTTGGGAAACGGTAATTCTTCTAAGGAACTCATATACACTCGAATAGGCAGATTGGCTTGTTGAAATCGCTGTGCTGCCTTTTTAACCATCTGTGGATGATTATCCACCGCATAAATGTGGCATTTAAAGGTTTCCGCCAAGAAATGTGATGTTTGCCCTATCCCGCATCCTGCGTCGAGTATTGTGGTATTCGCATCAATTCTCTCATTCATCATGATGTTTGATGTCAAATCGAAACCGCCTGGATGAGCACTTTCAATCCCGTAGAAGGCTAAGGCATCTAGATATGTGTGATACATAACTTTTATCTCCCTTGGTGTAGTCATATACATATTTTATGCTTTAGAATGAAAGGGTGACTAAAACATTCATGTCCTAGGTTGAATATTAGTGGACATATTAGGAGTTACCTCAGAAAAGGGGCGGTTTGTATGTGGAATCGGTGTTATCAAGTTCATTCCGCGAGCTTGCACTAAGGAAATGATCATTAGTTCTAGAATATATACTCGTTGTTTAATTCAAAATCACAGATATTCTCTATCTTTAAAGGTAAGAAATTGGTGTGAAGGCACTTGAAAGAAGGAACATAAATGAATAAGACAATTGGAATAGTGGCACATGTGGACGCTGGGAAAACAACATTTTCCGAACAGCTTCTTTTTTATACGAATAGCATTAAATATAGGGGGCGTGTTGATCATCAGGACGCATTCCTCGATAGCCATGATATCGAGCGGCAACGAGGAATTACGGTCTTTGCAGATCAAGCCATGTTTTCTTACCGAGATTCGAACTATAATCTCATCGATACGCCGGGCCATGTTGACTTTTCACCGGAGATGGAGCGGAGTATTCAGGTGATGGATTATGCAATCATCATCGTCAGTGCAGTGGAAGGCATAGAAGGTCATACTGAAACCGTTTGGGGGCTTCTCCAGAAGTATCAAGTGCCCACTTTTTTCTTTATCAATAAAATTGACCGTGTAGGAGCAGATGTGGATGCTGTAATGAAAGATATACAGTTGAATTTAACCCAGGACGTCTGTAATATCACAGACTCTTTCACAGATGGAGTGATGAAAGAGGAGCTTGTGGAATTTGTCGCTGAACGTAATGAACTCTTACTGGATCATTATATGAATCAAGGTTATAACCAGGATTTGTGGTTTAAGACGATGAAAGATTTGTTTCATGATAATAAAGTATTCCCACTTGCATGTGGGTCAGCACTGCATGGTGTCGGAGTAGAGAGTTTTATGAAAAAGGTTGACCAGTTAACGGCCACGGATTATCGCAGCCAAGGACCATTTGCTGGGCGTGTATATAAGATTCGTCATGATGGTAACGGAACGAGAATAACATTTATCAAAGCATTAAGTGGAACGTTAAAAGTACGAGATGAAATTGAATATGGGGAAGCGGAAGATTCCGTCTTCGAAAAAATCACATCCATTCGCATCTATAATGGTAGTACATTTAAAAACGTAAATCAGGTTGCGGCAGGGGAACTCTTTGCAGTCACCGGTTTATCCTTGGCATCAGTTGGGGATGGTCTAGGACTGATTAAAGAAAGTTCCGTTTTTGACATGATACCGACATTAAAGTCAAAAGTTACATTTGAACCTACTGTGAATATCAAAGAAGCATTACAGTATTTTAAAACTTTGAATGTTGAAGACCCCTCATTGGATGTGTCATGGGAAGAACGCTCTCAAGAAATACACGTTCATGTCATGGGGACCATACAGCTAGAAGTATTGGTGCAGTTGGTCAAGGACCGATTCCTATTAAATATCACTTTTGAAAAGCCTGAAATCCTCTATAAAGAAACAATCGGTACAGACGCTATTGGATATGGACATTTTGAGCCTTTAGGACATTATGCGGAAGTTCATCTTCAATTAGAGCCGGGAGAAAGAAATAGTGGGATTACGTTTGATAATAGATGTCATGCTGATGACCTTACTGTGGGAATACAGAACTTAATCCGCCATCATCTCTTTGAACGGGAACATCATGGCATACTTACAGGTTCTCCCCTTACGGATATACATGTAACACTACTTACTGGACGAGCTCACAATAAACATACATCAGGTGGGGACTTTAGAGAGGCTACATACCGGGCATTAAGGCAGGGATTGGAAAAGGCGGAAAATATCTTGCTTGAACCTGTTTACCTATTTAAGATCAGAGTAGACCTGGACCAGATGGGCCGTGTACTTTCTGATATTCAACAGGCACATGGGAGTTTCGATTCTCCAAAAACGGAAGGTGACAAAGCGATTTTAACGGGTCTCGTACCAGTTGCCACATTTATGGACTATAGTAGCCAACTGGCTTCTTTCACCCAAGGGAAAGGGGCCATAAACTTGACCTTCGCTGGATATGACTTGTGTCATAATCCCAAAGAGGTCATCGAACGGACCGAATATAATAAAAATGCTGATCCCGATTACACCTCATCCTCCATTTTCTGTTCCAAAGGACAAGGGTATACAGTAACGTGGGAAGAGGCCGAGGGAAATATGCATGGACTTCAATAAGAAAAATCATATGGAATTATACAGTTAAAATAAAAAGAAACCAGATGTCGCAGCTAAAATGCTTCATCTGATTTCTCTTCAATGGCAATGGCAGGAGTGCTTTTTGTAAGTGTATCAAGAATCTTTTCTACTTTATCACTATAAGAAAAGTCCCCGTAACAATATGGATAACGGAAATTTTCCTCATTGCCACCACAGTCGTAGAGTTCAGGGTTCTTTTCAACTTGCAGGGCAGAGAACTGTTTTGCTAGCTCCTCAGTATGTTTGCCGCCGGAATTTGCAACGTAATCAATATATCCAATCCCCATATTATAAGATTGGATGATGGTTGAGAAGTCAACGGCTTTTTCGTTCCCATATTCCATGATTCTCTGGAAATGTTTCACGCCATATTCGATGCTTTCATTAGGGTCGGTTATTGTATTGGGAGCGAGACCGGCGGATTCGGATGCTTGCATGGGATCTCCTCCTTTTCCTCGACTTTCTTGTTGCATCACGGCAATCAATGTTAGCGTTTGATCCTCAAGGCCATATTTCTTCAATTCAGATTGAATTTGGGTGCTATATTTTTCAACGATTGCAAACGAGTTCATCTTATTAAGCGGTGTTGATAGTTTTACTGAAAAAGGTGTCTGCAACACTTGTTTTATAAACAGAAATAAAAAAAGCATCATCGATATTATCAGAATGACCTTTGATTTTTTACGTAATCTTCTCATGTTTTCTCCCTATTATCACTTTATCTTCTCTTATTCTACCAAAAAGAATGAGTAATAACTATTTTAGTATTCTTTTAAACATCCACAGTATATAGAACGAGTCTAGTCGTAGAAAGTAACGTATCAGAATCTATTCGCCTTCAATCATTTTTTAAATTGAAGGGCACGAACGATTTATATTTACCGGATGAAAATATATGTTCATGAAATGAGTAAACCATTGTTTTTTACCGGTGTTTTGGTTGCTTTTTATGTAAAGGAAGGCATATGATAAATAAGGAGTCTCAACTAGAAAAGATAATTTAAGATGAAAGAGGATTTTAAATGATTACATTGAAAAGTGAACGAGAAATACATTTGATGCATGAAGCGGGCAAGCTTCTTGCTGAGACGCATAGAGAAATCGCAAAAATGATCAAGCCGGGCGTAACGACTTGGGAAATTGAAGAATTCGTTGAAAAGTTCTTGGCTGATCATGGTGCAACACCGGAACAAAAAGGCTACCAAGGTTATAAATACGCGACGTGCGCATCTGTTAATGATGTAATCTGTCACGGTTTCCCACAGAAGAAGCCACTGAACGAGGGAGATATCGTAACGATCGACATGGTTGTAAGGCTTAACGGAGGATTAGCTGATTCAGCTTGGACATATAGTGTGGGTGAAGTTTCCGAGGAAGCACAACGCTTGATGGATGTAACGAAAAATGCTCTTTATAAAGGAATCGAGGCTGCACAAGTAGGCAATCGTCTTGGAGATATCGGGCACGCCATCCAATCGTATGCTGAAGGAGAAAAATTCTCTGTCGTACGTGATTTCACAGGACATGGTATCGGTAAAACGATGCATGAAGATCCAACCGTGTTACATTACGGTAAACCTGGTAAAGGCGCTCGTTTAAAAGAAGGCATGGTCATCACGATCGAACCTATGTTGAATGCCGGAACATGGCATATGAAAGTGGACAAGGATGGCTGGACAGCAAGAACAACAGACGGCAAACTTTCCGCCCAATATGAACATACAATAGTTATTACAAAAGAAGGACCAATCATACTTACAGAACAATAAGAGATAACAAAAGCGATGACCTAATTTTATGGTCATCGCTTTTGTTGTATCCTCGGTGTAAATTTATTCCAGTAAATACCTCGTCAGAATACTATGAATGAATTTGACAACTAAAATGGACGGTATACATAGTTTAAGTACTAAGGTAATTAGGCACGAAACCCTTTACTAATTTGTGGGTGCGCAGGATAATAAGAAGAAGCTGAACTATTTTGTGACAAACAATATATAAGGGGGGTTGACAGTGAAGAAAGGGGAAAAACTATCTACAACGGTTGAGTCTGTTGGATTAAGCCAGAGAGAATTCTTAACGATTTTTTTACTGCATTCTTTGACGGATAAAGCTAACTATCCACGTGCCATTCATCAAGACCTGAAAAATATGTTTACAGGGAAAGTCCATAGTTATGACTACTTATGTAAAATTTCTAATAATCTCGTCGAATCCGGCCATTTATCATTATATACGAGTAAAGGAAGAAATTATTATCAAATAACAGAAAAAGGGAAAGACCTTTATACATGGTACCAAGAAAATTTCCTGGAACGTTTTTCTGAAGTGAAAAAGGTCATTGACAGGTTTATGTTCGATTTAAAAGGTTCTGGTACGAATCCTCCGGTTGTGAATGAACTACCAGAAGAATACCGCTCTTATTTCTCGAAAATCATTTCTGTGAAGGATCTAGTCCGTTACGTTACTTTGAAGGCCGCTTTCACTAAAAGACCGATTTATATGGGGGAAATTGCCGACTTGTTAAAAAATCAATTCGGCTGGATTGCCTCCAATGGATACTTATATGATTTATCACACGAAATGGAGGAGAATGGGTTACTTGTTGGTAGATGGGAAAGTGAAAAACGAACGAAGCGTTATTTACGGATTACAGATGAAGGACAGCATCACTATAAACAAATTGCCGATTCTGCGGCTTACCAAGTGCAGGAAATCCAAAAGTACCTGGCAAGCGTAGTGACCTTTCTCGAAGAAAAATCCTAACATCTTTCAATCTCCATTTACTTCGTTAAGAACAACTATTGCCTAGTGACTGAAAAGATCAATCATCTCATGTATATGTATATGCTTAAGACGAATCGTTCAGGGGTAAAGTTTAATAAAACTGTTCTTAATTAAGGGGGAATCACAATGAAAGAAAAGCGCGATGAAATGAGTAGTATATATACATTGATTAAGAGCCAGGTCGATAAACTTCCTATTTCAGAATCTAAAAAGAATAAAATGCTGGACCAACTCTTAAAAGTAAAAACGATGACGGTTGATGCTAGGGAGCCACGGATTGCTCTTGTCGGAAGGCGTGGTTCAGGAAAGTCCTCTCTTATTAATTCGATGTTCGGAGAAAAACGGCAATATGTCAGTTCTGTTAAGTCTGGAACGGGTAAAGGCAAATGGCTGTGGTACCCTAGTGAAAACAATCCAAAAATCCGTTTGCTTGACTCTCGCGGTTTGGGAGAAAGTGAGGCGCCTACAGAGGCGTTTGAAGAAGAAACACCAATGGATGAGTTAATTAATGCGGTTACTGGGGAACAGCCGGATGTGTTTCTTTTCTTGATTAAAGCGAAAGAAACCGATTCACGGATTGAAGAAGATTTAAAAGAGCTAAATAAGCTACGGAAAATCGTGAAAAATAAACATCACTATGATGTACCAGTAATCTGTGTGGTTACCCAAGTCGATGAATTGGATCCACCTCATTATAAACAAGTGCCATTTGATGCCCACCCTAAGAAAAAACAGCATATAGATGAAGCAGTTTCGTTGATGGAAAAGCGATTTAAAGAAAGCGACATCCCACTTTTGAATATCATTCCGATTTGTTCTTATATTGATTTTGATGAAAATGGCAATATCGATTACGACATGAGATGGAACATCGATGAGTTATCTACCTACTTGATCGAGGCCTTACCCAGTGAAGCGAAATTAATGACGGCTAAGGCCATGCAAAGTCACTTCGTCAAGAAGAAATTCGCACGGACAATCGTCAGCACATTTACCGCTATTGCCAGTTTAATCGGCGCTGAACCCATCCCATTTGCTGATTTTCCAATATTGACCGGTATTCAAGGACTGATGATTGTAGTGATTGGATTTATCGCGGATAAAGAAATTAACACAAAAACAGCAAGTGAATTCATCGCCGCTCTAGGCATTAATGTCGGATTAGGCCTCCTTGTTAGGGAAGGCGTGCGTGCCGCAGTCCGTTTGATACCCGGCGCAGGTCTAGCTGTTTCGGGTGCTGTAGCGGGAGCCGTAACATATGGCATTGGTCAGGCTGCCATTGCTTATTTCATTGAAGACAAAAGCATGGAGCAAGCGAAAGAAGCATATAAGCATGCTAATAATGTATATGAAAAAGAAGAAAAAGAAGAAATTATCCCTTAATCAATTCGATTAAGGGAATTCTCGAATCATATATATGACTAAAGTGATAAGATATAGGTGAGTTATAGTGATGGACGATACTCGCGAATACTTGTAAGAGTATTTGGTTACATATCTAGAAGGGATGATCGACATGTTTTATCAAACAGACGCGCAAAAAAAATATATAGAAGAATTAGAGCGAGCGATACAGTCCTTCCCGGATCGTTCCGAATCACTTGATGAGTCTAAAGGTTTTCCTTTTGACAACATTCAGGAATTAAAAGCATTCGGTTATCCAATATTAACGTTGGCTAAAGAGTTTGGAGGACAGGGCGGTTCCTTATATGATTTTCTCTTAGCCCAGGAGAAAATTGCAGAATATTGTGGACCAACCGCTTTAGGAATTGGTTGGCATGTTGGGACGGTTTTATCTTTAACGGAGAAAAGGCCGTGGAAAAAAGAGGTCATGGACGAATTTTTCGAAGAAATATCTAGAGGAGCCCTTGTCAATACGGCTGCATCAGAAGCCGGAACGGGTAGTCCCACACGTGGAGGACGTCCTGAAACGACTGCACGTAAGAAAGGCGATAAATGGATACTTAGTGGCCGTAAAACGTTTACGACGCTTTCCCCAGTCCTTGATATTTTTCTTGTTACCGCCTGGGTAACGGAAGAAGAACAGATGGGTACTTTTTTGGTCCATCGAGACGTTCCAGGAGTATCGATAGAAGAAACATGGGATATGATTTCCATGCAGGGAACAGGTAGTCATGATCTTGTCCTAGATGACGTTATCATTCCAGAAAAGTACTATGTCATGCAAAAAAATCCCGGTAAAAGAATACCGGATGCTTGGCTACTGCATATACCAGCTTGTTATCTGGGAATTGCGACCGCAGCAAGAAATTATGCAGTCGAATTTGCAAAGACGTATTCCCCAAATAGTCTACCCGGACCCATCCGCGACCTTCCGAATGTGCAAAGAACAATTGGGGAAATTGAATTGGCATTAATGGAAGCGCGACATTTTCTCTTTTCCGTTGCGGAAAAATGGGAAATGCAACCCGAAAATCATGACGAATTATCAAAAGAATTAGGAGCGGTTAAATTATCGGTCGTCAACAAATCCATAACCATTGTCGACAAGGCGATGAGAGTCGTTGGAGCGAAGAGTCTGCAACGGTCTAATCCGCTGCAACGATATTACCGCGATGTACGTGCAGGACTTCATAATCCACCCATGGATGATGTTACGATTACCACACTTGCGAAATCAGCCCTTTATTAAGAAAAAAGCTATTTAGACACTGAAATGGACCATTCGTTTCAGTGTTTTTTACGTTTAGTTATAGGGAAGCTTTAAATTTCTTTAAGACAAAACTTGTGAGGGATTCTCAGAAGAAGAACCTCATTCTTAGCTTTCATGGGTACAAATTAATGGAGATATTTATCACTTCGTTTTAAGTAAATATTCAATCTAGCTTTTATAGTACGTGAAGGTCTATAGGCGTGTTTGAAGGGAATTATCGAATAATTCAGCCTTCTTGACTGTATACGGATTGACGGTATTTCAACAATCCAGTATCATCAAGTTGAATTACCATTTATAGGATGTGTGCATTGATAAACAACTAGTAATAAACTGTTTGATTTTCGATAGCGAAGGGGGAAAATGATATGAAGTCACTTACAGAAGGACAAATCATTTGGGAACCGACACAAAAGCGGATTGAGCAAACGGGATTGACACACTATGCAAACTGGTTGAAAGAAAAGAAAGGCTTGGAATTTCAAGATTATCAACAACTATGGAAATGGTCAGTCGATGAACTCGAGGAATTTTGGGCATCTGTGTGGGAATTTTGCGAAGTGATTGCAACTAGACCATATGATAGGGTTTTAGCGGATCAGACGATGCCAGGTGCTAAGTGGTTTGAAGGCTCGCGGTTGAATTATGCGGAGAATGCCCTATCGAAAGAACAAGAAGGCAAGACGGCCATTTTCTTTCGTTCCGAGCATATTGTCAATCAAGAAATCAGCTGGAAAGCGCTAAAAGAAAAAGTTGCCTCTGTTTCTCACTCATTAAGAAAACTAGGGGTGAAATCGGGTGATCGAGTTGTTGCATACATGCCCAATATCCCTGAAACCGTCATTGCGTTCTTGGCTACGGCCAGTATAGGTGCCATTTGGTCAAGCTGCTCACCTGACTTTGGGGCAAAAAGCGTCATTGATCGCTTCAAACAGATAGAACCCGTTGTTTTATTTGCTGTTGATGGATATCACTATAATGGAAAGTCGTTCGATAAAACATCCGTAGTTGCCCAGTTACAAAAAGAATTGATTACAGTTAAACATACCGTACTAGTTCCTTACATAGATATAAAGAATCTAGAGCAAAAAATAGAAAATATCATTCCATGGAAAACACTTTTAATAGAATCATCAGAGTTGTCCTTTGAAAGCGTTGCATTCGACCACCCACTTTGGATTCTTTATTCTTCAGGTACCACGGGCATGCCGAAACCGATTGTTCAAGGACATGGAGGAATCATTCTAGAGCATTTAAAAGCCACGCGCCTGCATCAAGATATGACATCTGAAGATACGGTTTTCTGGTTCACAACGACTGGCTGGATGATGTGGAACCTGTTGATGGCCGGACTACTCAATAGGGCGACCATTGTCCTTTATGATGGTAGTCCTTCCTATCCTGACATGGATACACTTTGGAAATTGGCAGAAGATGCAGGTGTGACTTCATTTGGTACTAGTGCTCCTTTTCTTACCAGCTCGATGAAACTAGGCATTAAACCAATCGAAACATATGATCTATCAAAATTAAAATCTCTTTTTTCTACGGGGGCCCCTTTATCAAGTGATGCTTATAAGTGGGTGTATGAACATGTTAAAAAGGATATTTGGCTTAGTTCATCCAGTGGAGGGACTGATGTATGCTCCGGCTTTGTGGGGGGTGTATCCATACTTCCTGTTAGGATTGGAGAAATACAGGGTCGCTCGTTAGGTGTCCATGTTGAAGCATTTGATGAACAAGGGAACTCACTAGTAAACGATGTCGGTGAACTAGTGATCACTAAACCGATGCCTTCCATGCCGCTATATTTTTGGAATGATCATGATGGTGCAAGATACTTCGATAGTTACTTCGATACGTATCCAGGCATCTGGAAGCATGGCGACTGGATTAAGATTGATGATAGAGGCAGCTGCATCATTTATGGACGTTCAGATTCTACCATCAACCGTTCAGGTGTACGCATGGGGACCAGCGATATTTACCGTGTCGTGGAAGCGATGGATGAAGTGATGGAGAGCCTGGTTATTGATAGGGAGGTACTTAGTCGAGGATCATCCTTGCTGCTATTCGTTGTCCTTAAGCAAGGGAACACTCTCGATTCGAATCTGATGACAAAAATCAAAAATGAAATTAGGGAACATGTTTCCCCACGCTTTATTCCAGATGAGATTTATCTCGTCAATAAAATACCAAAAACGTTGAATGGTAAGAAGATGGAAGTGCCAATACGTAAACTACTATTAGGATTCGAATTCGATAAAGTAGTAAATCCCGATTCTATGAGCAATCCTGAATCACTGTCGTTTTTCAAACAGTTGGCAATCGAGTTAAACGAGGAGAGAATCTTTTAAGAAAGATGGGCGGGGTTCAAAAACTCCGTCTTTTATTCGTTTTCTTAATGCTATTTTAATCTATCATTTTGTTAAGCTCATACTGTTGACTGGTAAGGCTTTGCAGACGTAAGGGGTTTAAGTAATATGTTGGGCTCAAATTAGAAGAAAAAATCAAGGATAGTGGCTTTATGGCCATTAAAGACGTACCCATTCAAAGTAACGTACAAGTTTATTTAAACGATATTGGTATTGGAAGGTTCAGACTAGATTAAGAGAAAGGACATCTACTTTGGAGATATGCATACATAGGGAGAGGAGTTAAGTGGATTTTGTAGAGTAATTCATGATTAATTGAATTCGTACTTGATATCACGGAGTTTCATAATGTGATAAAAATTATTTATAGTTCTATACTTCATTAATGGGGACTTGGGGCAACTTTTCATATGAATTAACGTCTATGTAATAAAGGTGGGGATTCTATATGAAAAAATGGTTAGCATTATCATTCTTTGCGCTTAATCTAATGGGGTGTTCAAACAGTAATGAAATGGATGGGGAAAAGCCCCCAAAGGTTCAGATTGAACTGGCTAATGAAGCATATGAAACGAAACTAGGTACTTACTGTTGGAGCGATAACAAAGTAAATACTTGTGTAGATATGGCAGGACCAGTGGAACTATTAGCGGATAAAAAGCCTATTGAGGCACTACCAGGTGAGAAGGTTACCATAAAGATGGATTATGAACCTAAACCAAATGAAATGTATATAACACAGTTTAATGCGAATGAGAAAAATAAAGAAACAGACATTCATTTAAGGGATGATCAGTTTACTGTTCCTAAAGAAAAAGGGATTTACTATTATTCATATAGTGTGTGGTGGATGGATGGAGAAGATGCTACTGTGTCCAAAGGTGATGCTTTGTATGCATTTGTACTAAAAGTTAATTAGGAAGGGGATGTTGGTTGATGATACCTAAATTCTAATAGTGAAAACCCCAAACCAATAAATACCTATTAGTGGTTTGGGGTTTTATTTTGGTAAGTATCAAAACTAGAAGAGTGAATACATTTCTAAAAAGCAACAGGAAGTGAATCAAGACTTTGGGATGAGAGTGAAAACTGCCACTCAACTTTCTCCTTAGGAATATTTAACCTTAAGTTGGGCATTCGTTTTAAAAGCGTAGTGAAGGCAATATCTCCTTCTATACGAGCAAGCGGAGACCCTAGACATACGTGTAGGCCATGTCCAAAGGCGAGGTGACGATCTATCTTACGTTTAATATCTAAATCTTCTGAGTCAGTAAAGACTTTCTCATCACGATTGGCGGCTTTCACCATCACAAGTAGTAAATCTCCTTTTTTGATTTGCTGCCCACCCAATCGTGTATCTTCTTTAGCAAAACGTGGTCCTACAATCGTTGATGGACCATTGAATCGCAATAGTTCTTCAACAGCTGAAGGAACTAAAGTTAAATCAGCCTTAAGCATTTCTAGCTGTTCTGGATGTTCAAATAACATCATAGTGCCAGTTGCAATTAAGTTCGACGTTGTCTCATGACCTGCAAAAATAAGTAAAGTGATCATCGAAATCAATTCTGACTTATCAAGACGCTCACCTTGTTCTTCAATGGCAATCAACTGGCTAATTAAGTCATCGGAAGGATTCTTCCTTTTTTCTTCAACTAACATTTCAGTATATTCCCCGAACTCTTGTAAGTGCTTCCCAACTGTCGGATCTTGTTTACCCAAACCTAGGCCATTAGCGATTGCGGTGGACCAAACTTTAAGCTTTTCACGATCTTCATGGGGCACACCTAACATTTCTGAAATTACGTTTATCGGTAAGGGGTAAGCATAGTCTTTAACAATGTCCATCTCACCTTGAGACTGAACTTGATCCAGTAATTCATCGGCGATTTCTTGAACGCGAGAACGTAACCCTTCCATGTATCGAGGTGTAAAGGCTTTTGAAACTAACATACGTAATCTTCTATGATCTACACCATCGGCAAAGAGCATGGACTTCCCAGTGAAAAAGGTATCGGGCGACGATGAATCTACATCATTAGCCATTTTATCCCTAAAGCTTTTGTCATTCTCAATCGTTTTTGGGTCTACAGTATATATAGCGTGCTGTTTCAAAACTTGAATCGCTTCATCCATATGTACAACTAGCCATGCTTTACTATCTGTTTGGCCAAAAGGGTTTGGAATAGAAATGACAGATCCCGCTTTACGTATTTGCGCGAATATAGAAAATGGATTCTCTTTATTTTCTCCACTTAATAGATTTAGAACTTGCTCTGGCATCATTTGATCTGACTTATTCATGTTCTATCATCCTTCCTAATAAATATTGGTTATTAGTTCATACTCGTGTAAGTTGTCGTAAAGCAAAACTATTTCATTCAAAGAATCCAAAATTATTAATTAATTTGCAGTTTAGTAATAAGTACATGTACTATGATTACTTATTTCACTAACCTCCTTAATTAGAACTTCATCTTACTCAAAACACATTACTTTAATTTGAGTAAGATATTATTAAAGGTTACAATTGATTTTTTTCTTAGTCAATGCGAGTAAAGTACTTTACTGATAGTAGGTATAATGGAGGAATGTTTAGAAATATAGTTTTAAATCTGTATAACTTTGCTTATAAAAGAAATCTATATCTAACTAATTAATTGACTAAAGTGTGTATTCAATTAATAGTTAGGAGTGACACTTGTCCATTTATACTCAGCGAACTTATTAGTGAACGTATTAACGGAATTGCTATCATTCGTAACAAAATCAGACTGGAGGGAAAACGGAAAGGAAACATAATTATAATTATCAGTTTAATTTATGGAAAGCGGCTACAGTTATATTTAACAATTGGGAAGGTTGTGATGTTGAAAAGAATTTATAGATATTATTAGTGTTAAAGTGGAAATCACTAATAAATTCGAATGAATTTATTATTCTGAAATACTTTTATTAAAGTGTTAACCCGTGATTTTTATCATTTTAGTTATATTTATATATATTGATATAGTAATGGGCGTTTTAAGAATATCTTGTTCATTCGTTATACTTTTGATTGATCGAAGCCAGTGAAGTAAACGGATTTTACTAATATATATAATACGGATAGAAGGGAAGGGCGGGTAATATTGATAGTGGGTTTAAAAACAATTCAAGTCAATACACATCCAAAATTGAGAGATATTACTCGTATGGTAAACCAAAGTTTACATAACAATAAAAAAGTATTTTGGATGTTGTTTAATCTAGAATTAAAGACTCTTGGCGGTTTGCTGTTATAACGTATGGTATGGGGAGAATATACAGGCTTGATACAAAATGTGATACAAACACTTGTTATTATCTGGTAAGTAATTTAAAGCGAGACTAATATTAATAATATAAGCAGGAGCTCATATGAATATATTTCTGTTATGGAAATAAAATAACACTGGAGTTTCCAGATTACATTTACTGTGAGTGCATTAAAATGAAAATTGTAAGTGATCCTGATCAAGAATAATCAATAATAGTTTTATAAATTATTTACATTTAATCTTAAATCATTTAAATAGATGAAAACTTGTATGTGTTATAAAAATCATAGAGCTTTAAATAAAAACATAAATTTTGATTCGGTCTCACTTAGTTAAGTATTCTTATGATATGAGACACGGATTGATATTATTTTATAACTTCCTATAATATATATTATGTAAACTAGAATTATTCATTTTGCTCTGTGACAGACTTTCTGCCCTAACCTTTCATGACTGATGACATTAATCTATTATATATTTTACATTCCATTAAAGTGTTACCTTCTTTCCATAGATTCTGTTATACTTTAATATTGATTTCAAGAATAACCACTTTTTGTGATCTTTTTATTAATCTAAAGCCCCATTAGTTCCCGTTGAAAATCAAAATAATTCTAAAGTAATTCCTGCATTTCATAACACTATGGTAGCTGGAATTTTTGATGCTCCAGGTCCTAATGCTGTTCTTTCAGAATTGGGATCAATGTTACAAAGTTTATGTATAAGCACATATGAAAAAGCAGAATTAATTGCTGTTAAACGTTCAATTGGCTCATGAGAATAAAAAGCTCGGATAACCTTAAGCCCAACCCCTCCTTCTCTTTCTAATTTTGGGTGTCAATGGTGTAGTCATTTCCAGAAACCTTTATGTCTTGTTTATCTTATACTTGATAACTAAGATCGGTTTTTATTTTGCAGAAAAGAAGAAGGATTAGCCGTATAAAGCTAGTCCCTTTTACTTTATGTTTAACATCTTATTTTCCTCCCTTCCATAGAAAGGCAGCCATTTCCGGCTGTCTTTTTTATTTCTACATATCTACATAAGAAGGAATACATATGGCTAAAACTAAAAAGAAAACAATAGGCGAACTAACAAATAGTAGAATGTGTTGGGCTTTCGCCCCCTCCACTCGTGTAATCAAGAATAAGAAAGGAAAGGGTTCTTATAATCGTAAAAAGGTTTCCGTATAAAATGCTACACAGGTTTCGCTCTTTAATGCACCAAAAACTTTATAATGCACCAAAACGATTTAATGAGCGGAGCTGAGATAATAAATAAGAGCAGTCCATTTAAGGCGCTGCTCATTCCTATAATATCTATACTAGTGAAGTTTTCTTCTTCCAGTTCCTCATAATGACTTCTCCTTCTCAATGTCCGATAATCTCTCCTTTTAGTAAAAGGAAGTGCCCGACTCGTTATTGAACTAAAGCCCCTATTTGCTCAATAAGTGTATTACTTTTTTAGGTTTTTCCATTATTCTTTGAATTCACAATACGTTCATTTCCTCTTTTAAAGTTCCCTGTGATCTTTGCCAATATCAGTTGCACTGCTTTTTCATTTTCAGCAATGTTAATCTTTTCTAAAATTTTTTCAGCATCTTTACCTTTTAATAATTTTACTTGTTTTCCCTTATAATCGATAAAAACAGTATTACTTTTGGTAATTCTGTAACTAAACGGAGCTTCATCTAATCGTTTTCTATTATCAATATTGCCCACTTATAAACCTCCCTAATAAACTCCGAATCTACATTCCATTTAATCTCATTCGATTCCCGCCCCGTGCTCAAAGGCAATTATTTTGCCCCATTTTCTTTTTCATAAGCATTTCACAGAAAAAGGCCAATCCTACTTGGTTCAGGAATCCTTCCAAAATCTTTTAATATGCAAATACCATTCGAAATATTTTACAGATTTCCTTTTATTGAACGACAATATATTGTTGCTGTCGAACGTAGTTCTGAATTTTTTCATTATATGTTCAAAGGATCTCCAAATAGAATGAAATTTTATTTGGAGACCCAATAATAGATACTATTTCATATGATGTACATGATTATGTGAGACAAAGTGTTACTTTCACCTTGGCTGAATTCTTGTCTGATCCCAAAAAGTCTACTGTTCGACGTTCTACTATTGGATCTAAATTCTTTGGACTTTTCAATTCAGACAAAAAAAGAATCCCATGAAGAATGGAATTCTTAAATCATTCATATTTATACCTTCGTCTCCATTGGCTGCACCGGTATTTCCTCGATCCCTTTATTACCAGCAGACTTTTTTGACCAGTATGTCGCAAGAATGGGTCCGGATATATTATGCCAAGCAGCCGCCAGAACGCTTGGGAGCGCTGCTAACGGTCCGAAATGAGCAGTTGCAAGGGCAACGCCTAATCCAGAGTTCTGCATGCCCACTTCAATTGAAATCGCCCTTCTATTCACTTCATCAAGCCCAAGCGCTTTTGCCGCAAAGTAACCAATCAGAAGTCCGAATCCATTGTGAAGCATGACTGCCGTGAAAATAAGGAACCCAGATGTAGCAATACTGGAGGCGTTTCCTGAAACTACTGCGCTTACAATCGTGATAATAGCTACAACGGATATAAGCGGTAATACGGTTAAGCTTTTCTCTACTATAACTGGGAAAAACTTTTTAATGATCAGACCTAAAACAATGGGAAGAATGATGACTTGAACGATGGACATGAACATTGATGAAAAATTAACCGGCATCCATTGGCCTGCCAGCAACAGCAGAAGCAATGGTGTCATAATTGGAGCCAGTAAGGTTGATACCGAAGTCATAGCAATTGACAAGGGAACATTCCCTTTTGCTAGATATACCATAACGTTCGAGGCGGTCCCGCCTGGTACACAGCCAAGTAACACCAACCCTGCAGCCAATTCAGGTGGTAAATTCATGACTTTCGCAATAAAGAATGCCACTAATGGCATGATGACAAACTGTGCGGCAACACCAATGATTACGGGCAGAGGTTTTGTAATGATGATTTTAAAATCAACTGCCTTTAACGTAAGACCCATTCCGAACATGACAACGCCTAACAATATCGTAATATACCCTCCAAGACCCAAAAAGGGATCTGGAAACATAAAGGCAATGACGGATATTAAGATAACCCAAACAGCAAAATATTTTCCGGCTAACGCACTGAGAGTTTCTAGAACTTTCATCTCGTCACTCTCCTTCTTGCATGAATATTTTACTTGGATTTAATAGATTGTCAGGATCAAGGGCTTTTTTTATTTTTTCCATCACCAAGAGTGACTCCCCATGTTCTTGTTTCTGATATTTTTGTTTACCGACTCCCACTCCATGCTCTCCCGTACATGTTCCGTTGCGTTCAAGGGCGTATAGAACAATTTGTTCATTTAATTGTTTAGCCCTTCCCACCTCTTCTTTATTTTCGTTATCGATCATTAAGAGGATATGATAGTTGCCATCGCCTACATGGCCAACGATTCCACCGGTCAGACCTAATGAATCCACCGTTTCCCTGGCGTGGTGAATGGCTCCAGATAGCTCCGATATCGGCAGGCAGACATCCGTTACCATCAGTTTTTTCCCAGGATGGCCGTGAATATAAGCATAGGCAAGATTATGGCGAGCTTCCCATAGGCGGTTCCTAGCAGCATTATCTGTTTCGAATTCAATATCGAGGCAATTATGTTCTGCTACTATTTCTTTTGTGAAAGCTACATCTTGTTTCAATCCAGCTTCATTCCCATGAAACTCCAAAAATAGCGTAGGGCCTTCGTTATAGCTTGTTTCGCTATGGAGATTCACCTGTTTCATGGATGGCTCATCCACTAGCTCTACCCTTGCGATTGGAATGCCAGCCTGTAATATAGATACTACGCCTTCAACTGCATCATTCAATGAAGGAAAGGATGCTCTTGCGGCCATAATATGCTCAGGAATTCCGTAAACTCTAAGGGTTAATTCAGTAAAACATCCTAGGGTCCCCTCAGAACCAACGAATAGGCCGTTTAGATGGTAACCTGATGATGATTTAGCGGCCAAATTACCGGTATGTATAATTGAACCATCCGCAAGAACCACTTCAAGATCACGGACCTGGTCTCGCATTACACCATATTTAACTGATGTAGTTCCACTAGCATTGGTAGCAGCCATTCCTCCCAGGGTAGCATCTGCTCCCGGATCGACGGAAAAGAATAAACCGTATTTTTTCAATTCTTTGTTCAGTTGAGAACGAGTCACGCCAGGCTGCACCTTTACAAGAAAATCATCACCACGTACTTCCAATACTTTATTCATTAGTGAAAAGTCAATGGTGATACCATGTTGGTATGGGATGACATGCCCTTCTAAGCTAGATCCCAATCCAAAAGGAACCACAGGAACTTTATGTATACTTGCTACCTTTACAACTTCGCTCACTTGCTGCGTTGTTTCTGGAAATACAACAATATCCGGAAGGCTTGTAGCATGATAGGATTCATCTCTGCCATGCAGTTCTCTTACTGTCTGGTTTTCGGTTACTTGACTTTCCGATAGAACTTCTTTTAAAGCCCTTACTAAATCTACGCTAGTTGCTTCCATCTCGATCTCCCACTTTCTAATTAAATATCTGATTGTAATAAAGTAAACGATTTCATAAACGAGTTATTTGTCAAAGAGTCATTATGAATCTTAACAATTGGTCCAACCAGTTTTCATTATACTAAATATTTTGATTTTTTCAACAACTATTCATTTTCTTAAAAAAACACACATTTTATTAGGTTCCTCCAATATCACCATGTATGAAATCTATCTTTTATAAGGGGGAAAGTTATCAATATTGGTCTAACCAATGTTAAGACTCGTATTTATTATGGAAAGTGAAAGTACATTCCACTTATCCGCTTGCTACAATGAGAAATGCTTGTTAAAATGAGTCCACTTATAGTGGGATAAGGATGTGTAATGAGTAATGGATTCTATACCAGTTAAATCGCCAAAAGTATACGAAATAATCTTCAATCAAATTAAAGAATCTTTTATTATCGGGGAACTCAAACCTGGTGATAAGTTACCCTCTGAGCGGGATCTATCCATACGGTTTAAGGTGAGTCGAACTTCTATCAGAGAAGCTCTTCGGGTATTGGAGATTAACGGAGTCATAGAGGTAAGACCAGGCGATGGGAGATTTATAAGACATTCTGAAGTTCAGTCACTGATCAATCAGTTATCTACCACCATCACTGATGCTGAGAATGATATGGTTTATGAAATGCTCGAAGTTCGTAGAGTAATTGAAACTGAGTGTGCATTTTTAGCCGCACAGAAAGCAACCTCGCTAGATTTACAAAAAATGCTTAAGGCTTTAGAAGATATGGCGAATTCAGAACACGATGATGAATTGGGTTTACAAGCAGATCTGTTGTTCCATAATAGTATTGCACAAGCTACAAACAATTCCATATTTGCAGGCCTGGTACATACCCTTAGTGATCAAATGAAAGAAACGATTCAAGCGACTAGACAGCACCGTTTTTCTAAACCAGGTCACTTTCAAGAAACCCTTCAAGAACATAAAGATATCTATATTTCTATCGCATTAAAGGATGCCGACAAAGCCAAGCACCTAATGGATGTCCATATTAAACGTATTAGAGAACAAATGGCCACAGCTACACTTGATAGCATTGGAGATAACGGGGAAAATACGCTTCCAATAGTTTAAAAAAATCGGAAAGGCCGTATTTCATGCTACCGTCCCCTTTTCGCTTCCTACTTCATTGCATATAGTTCGTGGAAAATTTACTAGCTACTTTTTTTGTTTGATTTTGGCACCAGTAATATCAATTTCATTATATTTGCTTTTGTAATATACTTTGTCACCTTTATAATAGATGTTCTTTTGTTCAGTGGTCATCACATTACCATCAGGCAATTCGATTGTTAACATTTGATCACTTTCATTTGAACTTCCCCCAGCCGGAACGAAAGTATTCTTATTCTTGGCTACCTGATTCCATGTGCCAAGAAAAAGGATAAGAGTAAAGATTGCTATGGCTATATATAAAGTCCATTGACGCTTTTTTAATCTATCACTTCTGTTCAATTTAGTTCTCCTTTAGTAAGTTTTTCATAAGTCACAAAATAATGTACTCCTTAAATGGAACTAGTTCAAGAGAAAGGATTTGGAACTTATAACCAGCTTCGGGAATTAGGAAGCTATTACCCTTTCGAAACCTCATAGTATCAGTAATCACACGATATCTATCCATATAGAATAACGTTTTGAAAATAGGATAGCGTGCTTTGTCTTCATTTCATTTTCTCATTTCCAAAGCCAATGCCCTTTTCCTATATATTTTATGACAGTCTGCAAAAAGCCCTACCGCTTCCAGGTATTCCTACATAAAGTATTATAGCTAATCCCTCTTAGGAAAGAAGGCGGTATTTTGAACAGAAGTAAACGATTAAATCGAGGTTTTTGTGTACCAGGGTATAGATGGTGTGGTCCGGGTTGTTCGGGACCTGGTGCACCTACTAACGCGGTCGATTCGTGCTGCAAATCACATGATATTTGTTATGAAAAATATGGACCTTCAGAACACTGTGATCGAATCTTCCAGAATTGTCTTCGTCCATACATGAATACACGTAACAAAATGGGTAGGGATGCTTCCTTATTTTATGGAATTACGAGATTAAATAATAAATTCAGGTGAAGGCACGGCTCACCTTATGATGTAATTAATATAGGGAAAAATCTATTTTATAACCCATGTTTTTTCACTATTTGTCTTACCTGTCGCTCTCTACCTATTATGCTTAGGTTATGAAAGAAAGGGATGGCTCACTTGTCACCTAGAAATAATGCTCTCTAATCAGGAACTCTGGTTAAGCAGGGCTGTATTTAGTGGATACCTTCTGATCACGTGTCTGTCACTTAATTGCTCTTCCATTGAAGAGTCCAATATTACCTGTCACTTTGGTCCATGAAGTGTATGAAATAAGAAAGGTAAAGCCATTTGATATGCTTTACCTCTAAATTTCTATAAAATGATGACAATTCCTTTTTTAGTTTATTGGTCCGTGGTTTTTTGTTGAGTGAAGAAAAAAATGAAAAAAATTATTGGAAGAACTATTAGAAATACATTGTACCTCGAATTTTTTACGGTAGGTATATCAGTTAATGACATTATACTCATTCCCTCTTAATTTAGTTACCATTTCTGGAGGAACGTTGTAATGTTTACTTACGATTTTATTGAAAAAGTCATAATCTTCAAAGGGCAGTGCGGGGACAACTTCTGGGTAACCAAAAATGGGGCCTGAAACATTAATGGAGAAGTCACCGGATGAAACGAATGTGCCCGTAACATGTATGACGTTATTGATGAGTAATATAGCTAAAATAATATCAAGTATATCGATGAAAAGATTTCCCACTTCCTCATGATTCTTTCCCTCTAAACGATGCCCTCCAAAAAGTGGCCCACCTAAAGAGAGGCTAAATCTACCCGGTCTTACAAACACGCCAATAATTGTGATTTGTCCGGTCAATAATAGGATGGCTGTCGTAATTTCAATACTACGCTGAAAGGAGTGAATTATTGTTAAATTGGTATCCTTCTCACAGGATTCATTCAATATCATCACTCCCCATGTAGGCATTTTATTCAGGTAAACAGAAATCTGTCACTTCATTCAATGAATTTTATATTGTGTATGGCTGAATGTATCGCTTCTTCAATTTCTTTGTACCCGGTGCATCGACAAATATTAGAAGAAAGCCATGTTTTGATTTTCTCAGGGGTTGGGTCGTCGTCATTAAGAAGTAAAGCTGTAGCATTCATGATAAATCCAGGTGTACAGTACCCGCATTGAAAAGCAAAATGCTCAACGAATGCCTGTTGTATGGGGGTTTTGTGAAGACCTTCAATAGTAATGATTTCTGTATCATTGGCTTCAATCGCTAATACTAAACATGATTTCATTGGCTGTTTACCCATGATTACCGTGCATGCCCCGCAATCACCATTTAAGCATCCTGGCTTGGCTCCCGTGAATCCTATTTTTCGCAATACATCTAGTAATAGATCTGAGGCCAGTATCTCTCTCTCGTACCTCTCCTGATTAATTTTTAAGCGAATTGTTGTATTTTGATTCCCCAAATTTCTATTCATATTCTTCATCACCCAACTTAGACAAAATAGAAGTTAGCGTATTTTCCAATACAAATAGTCGATATTCATTAGATCCTTCAATGTCATTTAAAATTGAATTAGGCAAGTATTCAAAAGATGCCAAAACTCGGTCTTTATAGGATAAATTCTGGTCATTGAGGGTTTCTTCCATTGGGATCGAACGAAAGGGAAATGGACAAACTCCGCTAAATGCAAAACGTACATAACCGTCTTTTTTCAGGGAAGCCACGGTCAAAAGTGGATATCCCGTATCCCATTGTTGCCGTTTCTTAATACTCAGATGGGGAGCAGGAAGATACTCTTTTTCTGTAAGGATTTGCACTAGAAATTCACCTTCTTCCAGTTGTAATTCTTTATGAAAAACTTTGCTTAATAATAATTTTCTTATTCCTTTAGGTCCTGCAATAATTACAGCACTATCCGCTAATAAGAATGGCAGAACAGACTCTCTATAAAAAATATTCCCACATATATTCCCGCCAATTGTAATCTTATTTCTTGAAGTATAATCTGCAACTTCTTTTGAAGTCTTCGTTAATAAAGGGAAAAGCTTTTTCTCTTCAAAATCGCTTAGGCTCACCATAGAACCAATAATGAGTTCATTATTTTGGAATTCAAATATATTACATTCGTAAATTCCTTTTAAATCTATAATAGCATCGGCGTATACAAGATTCAGTCGTCCTAATGTTATAATCTCTGTTCCTCCACCATAGTACAAAGGAGTCTTTCCTTGAACTTTTAATGTTTGAAAAAGGTCAAGAGCTTCTTGTATGGATTCTGGTTTATAATAATCAAAATGGAAGGGTAACATCAGTGATGCCTCCCTTCTTTCTTCCCTTCCCAAATTAGTTCGGGAAGTAAGGGTAATTGATTTAAAGGTATACCCGCAGCAAGAGATAAACAGTTACCTAATGCAGCTGGCATTCCTAACAGGCCATGTTCACCAAGACCTCTTGCCCCATATGGTGCTTCTAAATGTGGTGTTTCTAAAAACTCACAAATGTATTCGGGATTTTCACCATATCTTAAGGGTCGGTACGTCCTGAATTGCGGGTTAAGGACTCTGCCTACATGGTCGAAATAGAACGTTTCACGACCAGCAAAGGCTAAGCCCATACTCATTGCCCCCATTATTTGACCTTCTGCCGTTTTTTGGTTCAGCACTTTCCCTGCATCGATGACGGATATGGCTCTTACTACCTTATAGGTATATTCATGGGTATCATATTCTACTTCAACCCCTTGTACGCCTACTGTCCATTCAGGTCCTGGGTTCCCTGCTCCCGTTTCGGAATCTAATTTGGAAATATGGGGAGTTATATAATGTCCTCTACCGATGATTTGTCCTCCAATGGCATTTCCATTTGGATAAGTATATCCATAAACTAGCTCCTTGAAAGGAATGCGTATTGTTGGATCACCCTTGAGATATACAATTTCCTGACCGATTTCAATGTCTTCCAGGGGAACTCCTAATACAACCGAAGCAAGTTTCTTGATTTGAAAGATAGCATCTTCAGCGGCTTGGATTGCTGCTCTTCCAGCCATGAACGTTCCACGACTAGCGACCGTCTTCCAATGCTCAGGAGTACTTAGCGTATGGACTCCCATCTGAACATTCACACGATCGACTTCTATCTTCAATTTATCTGATACAATTTGTGCCAACACCGTTTTCGTACCTGTGCCGATTTCCACTACTCCTGATATAAGGTTAACACTCCCATCAGGATTGAATGTTAAAATCACACCGGACCCTGCGTTTGTATCAATGGTGGAATTTTTCCATACGCAAGCTATCCCCTTCGCCAATACTGTTTTGTCACTTTTTCTAATGAACTGTCCTTCTTCCCAATTCATTTTTTTCTTGAGGACATGTATACACTCAGGAAGATTCCCTACGGTACTTGAATTCAACGTAACTTGAGTTGGAGTAGAATGTCCAGGAAGTATCGCATTCCGTTCACGAAGTTCAAGTGGATCCATGCCAAGTTTTTTTGAAAGAGAATCCATGGTCCTCTCAAAAGCAAACAAAACCTCTGCATGGGCAAACCCTCGATATGGAGAGGCGTATGGATGATTTGTATACATACAAAAAGAATCACACCAAACATTTTCAATGTGGTAGGGTCCCGTGCAATCCACTGCTCCAGCACGACTAAGGTCTGTAGCCTTGTCAGCATATGCTCCCCCATCCCAGAGATAAGTCAATTCAGCTACCTTAAGGACCCCAGACTGTGTGCATCCCAGTTTCACTGTCGCATCTAAACCTATATGGCATGGGGATGTAATGATATCCTCTTCACGACTATTTTCCACCTTAACCAACTTTCCACCGACCGCTTTAGAAGCGATATAGGCTAATAGCTCAAGTTGTACTGAGGCTTTACCGCCGAATCCTCCTCCAACCAAAGGAGTGTTTACGACGACTTTTCCGATTTCAACGCCAAAGTAATCGCTTATCAGCCGCTTGATCATGAAAGGAGCTTGCGAAGAAGAAGTGATGAAGACTTTTTGATCTGCATGAATTTCTGCCAATGAACATCTTGTTTCCATTGCAACATGATCAGAAGGAGAAAAGGAGAAATTTTCTTCAACGATTATATCGCTCTCTTGCCATCCACTTTCTTTATCACCTTTTCGGATTTTTGAATGATTTGCTATATTCGTACCTGGTTCAGGATATACCTCGGATATTTTTGTATATGTACCTAAATGGGAATGGAGTAGAGGAGATGAAGGGTTTATGCTTTCAGTCGGAGAATTGACAACAGGCAAAGGTTCATAAACAACTTTTACCTGGTCAGCAGCCATTCTTGCTTGTTTAGGCGTGTCCGCGACTACGAGTGCGACAACTTCACCGTGATAACGGACTTTGTCTTGAGCTATGGGATAACGATCTCTAATCTCTTCTCCTGTTAGGGGTAAATTTCCGCCTGTTATGATTGCACGGACCCCACTGATTTTTTCAGCTTTCGATATATCAATCTTTCTAATTAGTGCATGAGCATAAGGACTGATCACCTTTTTAACGGAAAGGATATTTGCATGATGATGATCTCCTGTATACCGGGCTTGACCGGTCACCTTATCCCACGCATCTTTACGAATCACACATTTTCCAATGATATCCATATAAATCCCCTCATTATCTGTTTGATTCTACGTGTTTTTTCCAAAACAAGTACTCATCCATATAATCAATGTCAGTAAACAGTTTTTCGTCATTAAAGGGTAAAAGAATTCCTTGCTCCATTTGCTCCTTCAATATCTTTTTTGCACCTTGATCTCCTGTTAAGTGAAGTATCTTGGAAAAAAGCTGGTTATCTAAAAGAATGGGTGGCTGGATAATATCAAGAAAACTAGAGGCAACAAAGGAGGTAGTAGGTTTTTGTTTATATATTTTAATGAGTTGATTTATCATATCTGTCGTAATAAAAGGTTGATCGGCAAGTAAAATGATGACTGCATCCGAATGTAAGATGTTCGCTTGTTCTATACCGACTTTAAGTGAGTGAGATTGTCCCGCATTAGATTTGGTAACTTCTACTTCCATTACTTTTTGGGTGCATAATCCAGATAAGTCTAGTCGATTTTGGTGTTGAGAAATGAGGATAATATCATCCAGATTTGAATCGAGGGCCTTTTCTAAACCCCATCTACCTATTTCTTTATTACCTAATGTTAAGGTTAATTTATTTGTTCCCATACGATAACTATTACCAGCAGCCAAGTATATACCGGAAATTCTCATTGACTGGTCTTCCTTGTTTTTATATGAATTAGTTCAGCTATGATACTTACTGCAATCTCATATGGTCCTACAGCTCCGATCGATAAACCAATGGGTGCATGTATATTCTTAGGGATTTCATCATCAAATAGACTTGCCGTTCGCTTTCTTGAACCTAAAATGCCTAAATAGAATAATGACTCATCTTTAACAAAAGAAAGGATTTCCTTATCTCTCTGAAAGTTATGGGTCATCATAATGACATAATCGTCTTTTTTGAAGGAAATTTGTTTCTCAATTTCTTTTGGGAAGCCAATTATATACTTATCCGCTTCAGGTATATTATGTTCGTTACAAAGTGATTCTCTCCAATCACAAACTGTAACCGAGAATCCGGTTTGGGAAGCTAAAGAAACAACTGGATGTGCATCTGCTCCAGCACCAAAGATAATTAATCGAGGTTTTGGCGAGAACTTTTGAGTAAATACATAATTAGATGTTTGACTATATCTAAGCGATTCGTCTTTGAATGAATCTTCTGGTGAAAAATAGGATTCTGATAAGTTCCATTCATTACTTAGTACTCTTTGATAAATGCTATCCTTACCCTTGGTGATTGTGTCGTTGATACATAAAAGATTTTCTTTTAACTTATGATCTACATATTCAAGTAAAATATATAAGATTCCATTACAACCTGTAGATACTCCCCAATCCAAATCTTCATTATTTTCCATGTTATAGACGATGGTTTCCGCTTTTTTACTTTCAAATATTCTTTGAGAATGATGCAATAAATCGGTTTCCAAACAACCAGCACTAATAATGCCTGTGAATGTGCCATCTTTTTTTATGAGCATCGAGGTACCTTCACGCAAGTATGCCGAACCTTTCACCTGAATAATTGTTGCTAAGACACACTCCATAGAAGTGTTTTGCACTTCTTCCAAGATTTCGAATAGTTGATTCATGATCCTCCCCCGGTCATGTATGAATTCAAATAGGGTATTACTATCATTATGTTGAGTTATGAAAAAAATGAATCTTAGTGGAGAAAGTAGGATTACTACTTTTATGATTCGATGTACAAGCTCTAGGAGATTAGGCCTTTCAATGGTTTATGAATATTTAGAATATGTTACGAGATGCATATTCAATCTAATATGTATGCATAAGAAAAAGGAGCAAAATGATTGCTCCTTTTCCCTATACTATGAAACTAAATCGAATTACTTTTTCGATAACCCTTCCCAGGTAGACTGAAGCCACTTATCGAAGTCGGCTCCCTTTTCGCCTTCGTAGGCATCATATATATCAATTCTCATCTTTTTGAACTTCTCTTTGAACTCGTTATACGTATGGCCTTCAGGTAAGCTCTTTTTAATTCTTACCAAGACTTTGGTTACCCCTTTAAACAATTCACCTTTTTTCTTTGCGGGTAACTGGACATCTTCACCTAAACCTTTTAATTGACGGTAGGCTGCCTCTTGTACTTTATATACAGCATCGTTATTCATAATATGTGTTAGAATATCAATAACTTGTTGGTTTTTCAGCTGTCCTAACTCTTCGATAGCATCTAACCGTTCTCTCCAGTTCGCAGTACGGTGTGCCGATTTTTTTAATTCCTCATAATTTGCTGGTAATTCGATTGCATTTGCTTCTTTATTATTCAAACGTATCAATTCTCCTTCTGTCTGTATGTAAGAATCAAGTTCTGACTAAATGAAACCATTCTTACATGTGTTACTAAGAATATATATATTCTTATCTATCTAGTATACCCTTTTCTTTATGTTAATATAGGAAAATTTTATAGACTGCCTAAGTAAATGTCCTAATCTGCACAAAAGTATAAACAATATTCACCATTTTGGTTTTGTTACCTTACATTCTGCTTCAAATAGTCTAATGCAAAAAGGGATCCCCAAAATGAGAATCCCTTTTCTTTAGTCATTTAATTCTTCAATAGAATCGATATCCATATAGGTTGGTACCACTAACCCGAGTTTCGTACCTTTCAAGTTTGGCCCAAGATCTACAATATCTTCTTTGTATTCTTCGTAATATTCAGCTGAAGTGGTTGGTAGCCAGGCGGCAACCATAGCATCAGCGCTACCATTTGCGATTCCTGCGAACATAGGACCTATCTCTACTTGCTGTAAAGTAACCTTGAACCCTTGTTGTTCCAGAACCTTTCCAATTACATGGGTGCTAGCGATTTCTGATTCCCATGCTACGTAAACTAGACTGATACTTTCTCCATTTCCTTTTTGTGCCCCGTCTGTCCACTCTGCTACTTGTTTTGGATGTGCCGCTATCCATTTTTCTGCAGCTTCTTCGGGTTCGATTCCAGTTGCTGTATCTGCCATCACTTCTTCCATATCACTCGATTTCCAGAAGAATTGATCCAGTACGGTATGGGCTCCTTTCGCATCCTTTTCAAGGCCTTTTCTAGTAATGGTATGAATGTCTTCATCTTTACCATAGGAGTTTTTGGGGTCTTCAAGATATTTCAAGTCGAATGATTGAAACATCCAGTGCGGTGTCCAGCCAGTTACAATGATGGGTTCTTTATTGCCATAAGCTTTTTTCAATTCCGCGGTCATGGCAGCTGATGATCCTTCAACAAGGGTCCAATCATCCAGGTTATAATCTTCCATAGCCTTTTTGGTGGATTTCATGATTCCTGCTCCTGGGTCAATACCGATAATTTCATAATCGGTCAGACTGCCTACACTACCTGAATTCTCCTCGGAAGGGTTCTCTCCTTGTAAAGAAGCAAAAATACAGGCACCTAGAAACAAGACACCAAAAACTGAGAAGACGATTCGTTTACTCAAAAAATTCGTATAGGCAGGATTTCGTAGGTTTTGTGTAATTCGGTCTAGGATAACGGCGATTATGACAATAGACAAACCCGCTTCAAACCCTTGTCCTACTTTGATCTGAGCTACAGCACGATAAACTTCTGCACCTAGACCTGGTGCTCCTACCAAGGAAGCTATAACAACCATGGAGAGAGCTAACATAATGCTTTGATTAATGCCGGCAAAAATGGTTGGCGCAGCCAATGGTAATTGAACTTTGAGTAATTTTTGATTATTTGTTGAACCGAACGCATCAGAAGCTTCAATTAATTCTTTCGGAACTTCCTGTATGCCAAGATTGGTTAAGCGAATTGTCGGTGCAACTGCAAAGATAATCGAAGCGAAAATACCAGGAACAACCCCAATTCCAAAAAATAAGATGGCTGGAATCAAATATACGAAAGCTGGCATTGTCTGCATGAAATCCAGAGTTGGAATGATGATTTTTCTCGCAGTAGGACTTTGGGCAGCCCAAATCCCTATCGGAATACCAATCGCAATCGTTAAGATCGCCGATGAAAGAACGAGGGCCAAAGTTTGGACACTAGCTTCCCAATAACCCAGATTATCGATTAACAGGAGGGCTAATACTGTAAAAAGGCCTAACTTCCATTTACTCGTATAGGCAACTAAAAGCGTCAAAAATATAATTAAAACCAGTGGTGGCCCTATACTCAAAGCATCAACAAGGATATTTAAAATCCCTTCGATTAATCGTGTTAGAAAAGAGAATAAACCAGCGAATGTGATGGTGATCCAATCAACGATTTTATCAACCCAATTGCCTAATGGGATTCTTGTGATATTCATGTATTCACTTCCATCTCGTTCAAGGAATCTTTATTACCAGCCAAAGCACCAATGACGGCTCCACGGATAATGACTCCTTTCAATCTTTTCTCTTCATCGACTACAGATATCGGAAGTGTTGAAGTGGACATCACATCTAGTATTTCAATGAGTAATTGGTCTTCCTTAGCTAGCGGTATATCAGTTGTCATGACCTCTGATATAGGTTGATGGCTGTCTATAGCTTTAAGGGCCTGCTCAGCTGTAATGGCGCCCAATAACCTTAGCCTTCGATCTACTACAAAGATACTTGAATATCCTTGCTTCCGCATAATTTCCAATGCAACCCTTGGACCACGGTCCACACTGATTTTCTCTGCTCTTTTCATAACATGGGAAGCGGTTAATACCTTCGATAAATCTACATCTTCAACAAATTTCTCAACGTATTCATTTGCAGGGTTCATCATGATCTGTTCAGGTGTCCCGAGCTGGATGACGCTTCCATCCTTCATCAATGCGATTCTATCACCAATCCGTAAAGCTTCATCCAAATCATGTGTGATGAAAATGATGGTTTTCTTAAATTGGTCTTGTATCTCAAGTAATTCATCTTGCATATCTTTTCGAATTAGCGGGTCAAGCGCACTGAATGCTTCATCCATTAAGATGATATCAGTATGGCTAGCAAGTGCCCGGGCTAAGCCGACACGTTGCTGCATCCCACCGCTCAATTGGGAGGGTACCTGATTTTCATACCCTTTTAGTCCCACAACCTCTAGGGATTGCATCGCCCTTTTTTCTCGTTCTTCTACCGGCACTTTTTGTATTTCTAATCCAAACTCGGTGTTTTCCAAGATCGTTTTATGAGGGAATAAAGCAAAGTTTTGAAACACCATACTAATTTTTTTTCGTCTAACTTCCCTTAAACGAGAAGCATTCATTTTAACAATGTCTTCATTATTGATGAGGATTTCTCCCCTAGTAGGTGAAATTAAACGATTGAACATTCGAATTAAGGTGGACTTCCCGCTTCCAGATAGCCCCATGATCACGAAGATTTCACCCGGATAGATTTCGAAGTTCACTTTATTGACACCAACTGTTTGACCAGTTTCTTTTAAAATTTCCTTTTTGGATTTCCCTTTCTCCAATAAATCGATGGCTGCTTTTGGAGACTTACCGAAGATCTTTGATACATTCCTAACCGTTACAATTGGTTCTTCCATCAACTCACCTCTTCATTCATCATGTGTTCTTAACTAGTTATGTATAGAATGTGCTTCCAAACCAAATACATTCGTATGCAACTAAGTATGTACAATCATCCCATCGAGGATTCAGGAACTTTTTAGACCCACCGGATGTGAAAAGGAATGTTCTATAAGGCTATGTTCTTATCTGGCATACGATAAAAAACACAGCAAGTACACTGTGTTTAAGAAATTTCCACTATATTTTCTCAATCCCTCATGTTAATAATTACTGTCCAGAAGAAGCAATAAAGGTACGCAGAACTTGTTCAGTCAGCATCTCTAACAGTTCAGCTCCACGTTCCATAGATTCTTGTAGTGACATAGGTTCGTTGACAAGGCTATGCACACTTGTAAATCCATGTTGATATAAAGCATCAACTCCTTTGCCTATTGAGCCTGCTAGGGCAAATACAGGGATTCTTAGTTTCTTCGCTTCTTCAGCCACTCCCATTGGCGTCTTCCCTGATGTCGTTTGAACATCGATTTGTCCCTCTCCAGTAAAAACACATTGTGCTCCCGATAACTTTTCTATAAGACCTGAATATTCCATGACGATATCGACGCCTCTTCTCGTTTTAGAAGGAAAGAAAGCTTGAAAGGCACCACCAATCCCACCCGCTGCACCAGCCCCTGCTTTATGGTGTAATTGGACACCTGTCTTGATTTCCACCAGATCCGCCCAGGTCGATAAAGCCTCTTCCAACATTTCAACCATGTCTGGGGTTGCCCCTTTTTGCGGACCGAAAACCTTAGTTGCCCCATCGGCTCCAATCAACGGATTTTGGACATCTGTAGCAATGATGAATTCACATTCAGCTATTCTTGGATCGAAATCATGCATCTCAATTGCTGTAATGCGTGATAGTTCCGCTCCTCCATATCCGATTTCTACCCCTTCTTTATCTAAAACCTTCAGCCCTAACGCTTGGAGCATACCGACACCAGCATCATTTGTGGCGCTACCACCGATGGCTAATATGAATTTTCGATACCCGTCATTTAGCGCTTGATGAATAAGCTCACCCGTTCCATAAGTCGTCGCAATTAAAGGATTCAGCTTATTTGGTTCAACTAGACATAAACCGGATGCAGAAGCCATTTCGACTACACAGGTTTCTTCATCTCCTAAAACCCCATAGGCAGCTTGTACTTTGTCTAATAGTGGTCCATTTACTAGTATGTCAACTCTTTGACCATGTGTCGCAGCTATTAGACTTTCCATCGTTCCCTCACCGCCATCAGCCATGGGGACTACTACTGTTTCTGCGTAAGGCAAAACCCTTTTAACGCCACGCTCCATTGCCTGTGCCACCTCAGGGGCCCTCAAACTTCCTTTAAAGGAATCTGGTGCAAGAACGATTTTCATAATTCCATCTCCTTCCTAAGCGGTTTATATATACAGTTAATTATAAACTTAATAGACGGATTATTCCTTCTTCTATTGAATCACGCAGTAAACGGGGACCATGAGGAAAAAATGAAGCGCATGTGCCCCCATTGGATAATTGTATAAATGCAGGAAGGACCGCGTAGATTAAACGATATAGTTCTGCATATAGGAGGGGTAAAATGGATGTCATAGCCAATCTTTTGATTATCTTGGGATTCGCTCTTGTCTTTATCATTATAATTATGGCTGTCCTGATGTTGATTTACATGATTTTCTTTGACCGAAACCAGAAGCATCATGCAATACTTAGAAACTATCCCGTACTCGGAAGGGTTCGCTATTTCTTGGAAAAAATCGGACCAGAAATGCGGCAATATTGGTTTAACAGTGATAATGAAGGGAAACCTTTTTCCCGTGATGAATACGAGCATATGGTTAAAGGTTCTAAATATTTAAGAGATGTGGTAGGGTTTGGTTCAAAACGTGATTTTGATGAGGAAGGTCTTTTTGTTCGAAATAGTATGTTCCCAAAACTAGCCGAAGAAGAGAAATACGATAGGGAAACAAAAGTGAAAACCAAAAGGTATATCCTCCTAAAAGATCCTCTCTTTTCGCAAAGAGAGGAAAAATGGGAAGATGAAGAATCACTTGCCTTTTTATTGCACGACAATGATACGGTAGTTATAGGCCCAAACGTAAAATACCCATTTAAATTAAAAGGTCTTATCGGAATGTCTGCGATGAGCTATGGATCTCTGGGTAAGAATGCTATTACAGCTTTGTCTGAAGGGTTAGGCATGGCTAAAGGTACTTGGATGAACACGGGTGAAGGTGGTTTGTCTCCTTATCATTTAGAAGGTGGAGTGGATATCATCATGCAAATCGGCCCCGCAATGTTTGGCGTACGGGATAAGTTTGGTGAGATGGATTGGGATGAACTGAAAAGGAAAAGCGAAATTCCACAAATCAAGGCATTTGAAATAAAATTAGCTCAAGGAGCTAAAACTCGCGGAGGACATATCGATGCAGAAAAGGTAAATCCTGAAATTGCCGAAATACGAAAAGTTGAGCCTTATAAATCGATAGATAGCCCGAATCGTTTTCATCAATTTAGTGATGTAGGTACTTTATGTGAATTCATTGAAAAAATCAGGAATCATACAGGGATACCAGTAGGAATCAAGATGGTCATCGGGGGAAATGATAGTGTCGAGGAATTGGCTAAATATATGAAAGATACTGGAAAAGGGCCTGATTTCATTTCATTGGATGGTGGGGAAGGCGGTACGGGAGCTTCATATCAGGAATTGATTGATAGCGTAGGATTGCCTATTAAATCGGCGTTACCCATTCTTGTATCAACCCTTGAGAAATATGGAGTAAGGAATCAGGTTAAAATCATTGCCTCAGGAAAATTATTCACCCCGGATCGGATAGCAATTGCTTTAGCCATGGGAGCTGATTTGGTCAATATTGCCCGGGGATTCATGATAGCGATTGGTTGTATACAGACAATGAAATGTCAATCCAACGCATGTCCAGTCGGAGTAGCGACAACTGACCCAGACTTGCAAAAGGCACTGGTCATTGACGAAAAGAAGTACCGGGTCGTTAACTTTCTTGTCACTTTACGAAAAGGTCTTTTTCGTATATCGGCTGCTGCTGGTTTAGATTCACCTGTCGATTTTCAACCAAAGCATATTAGCTATAAAGATGAAAAAGGCATCGTAACTTCATTGGAAAATATCATGCACGAAGTAAAAGAAAAAATAGCCACACAATAACGTCTACTCCTACACTTTATTTTCATAAAAGAAAAGGGCCTCCCGACGAGAGACCCTTTTCATATATATATCAAGAATTAGGCATTTAAACGAAAATCCACTTTTTCCTCTTCAGGTTTCTTGTTCTTGTCTACCAACTGACCATGGCGATAATAGACATACACCGCAGAAATAAAACCTATTATTGAGAGAAAAGCATCGAAAATGAATATGATAGATATATTCCCACTTTTCGACATCATCCCTGTGATAAGCGGCATGACAATTGATGCCAATCCAGCTGCGGTTGCAACAAATCCTGTAACGGTCCCTTTTTTCTCCCAAAAGAATTCAGTCATAATTGTAATGGCTAATTGGAAAACGCCTGCAGTAGAAAGGCCAATAAAAAAGGCTGTAATGGACACGATGATAGGTATCTTAACTAAAAGGATCGTCAAAATAGAAATAAAGGTAATAATCGGATAAACCATGATGACGGTAATTGGTTGTAAAAATTTCTTTAGCAATACAGATAGAACCAAAACGGAAATGAGAGCACCCAAACTATAATAACTTAATAGTTTTATTGAATTGGCCATACTCATGCCTACCGCTTCCTGTCCATAAGATGGAAGCCATATTTGGGAAACGGTGAACAAGCCAGTCGATGTAAACCCAATTAAAATAAGGGCAAATCCCTCTTTCCTCAACACCGGTTTCCCTTTGAACTTGCTCTTCTTTGTAGTATTCTCGGGCATGCTAGCTTTTCCTTTTGGGTTACTCGGGAAAGATACAGTAAATAAAAATAGCATATTGATTAAATAAATAGCAGCAGGTATAAAGAAGGCGTATCCGTAAAACATATCATGATCTGAGATAAATAGAATCATGAAAGGAAGAAGGAATGCTCCTGCAGACATAAAGGCTTTAACTAAAACACTAGCAGAGCCAGCTGAATTAGGAAAAATCTCGATCAGACCCGGATATGAACCGGCATCCATCGATGAATTGGCAACACCTGCGAGTATTGCAAAAACAAAAGCCAATTGATAACTCGGGGACAGGGGAATCCCGATTAGAAAAATGCCCATACCGAATGCAGAGGCATAGACTAGCGGTTTCCGCCCGATTTTATCTGATAAATAACCAGTATAGGCATATGTAAGCAATTTCCCTACTCCGATAGCAGCAATAATATAACTAATACCAGCACTATCCGTATCCCATTGCTCCGATAAATAAGACATATTCGATGCCAGCATGATATTCACCATACCAAGCAAGAAATAATTCATATAAACTCCTGTTGCGGTATTCAAATGCCTGTTCTTCATTCTCAAAACTCCCAACTAATTAGTGACAGAGAATCAACTTTAAATTTTCTGAATAATATAATTATATAACACTTTCCATCATATTACGATACCCCGTCATGTAAATAACGCCATATTTCATATTTTTAATGAGTATGAATAATCTCCATCTCTTTAGTGCTGTCCTATTTTCCTAACTTAAAGAATTATACGTATCGATCAGCAGATTAAGTTGTTTAATATCCTCTCTTCCTCTGATTCCTCTGCAAAGATCCGCCATCTTTTGTAACATGATTATTTGTTGTTCATATTTAAAAGCTTTATTATTGCTCTCCACTCTACTAGTCTTTTTATCGACATTCGAAATTATTAATCCTAAAAGCCGGTTTTTAATTTTCATTTGATTGGTAAGCTCTTTAACGAAATGTTCTTTCTTTGCTTTATCCCAAAATAATACTTTGTCCACGGAGTACCCTCTTCCTTTCACTTGATTATTAGTATAAACTTCGAAACAAAAAAAGAATAATGGTAAATCTCAACTTCAATTGTAAGATTACAATGGGATAGAACAATGTTGGCAGTTTTTTAATATTGAATATATTGGGTCAAAACGATAAAAAAGCTCATAAAATGAGCTTAATCATTAAATCGATTGGTAATACCAAATCCCATCTCTTTTATATTTTCGGCATTTTCCTTTGGAATGGAGATACTCTAGGTGAGCCAATGTCTCCCCAATTGCAAACCGAGATTCGTGAGTCGATAGGTGTTTGAACAGAATCTTACAAGCAGCTTGTATAGTGGTCGGTTCTTTCATATTTTCATAGGCTACATGTAACCGTTCTTGGTGGTGATCTAATAATTCCGTAATTCTTTTATTTGCGTCTTTGAAGGGCTTTCCATGTGAAGGAATCACATAGTCTACATGTAACTTCTGAATTTTCTTTAAGGAAGTAAAAAAAGCCTCCAACGGATTGCTGATTCCTTGAAACCAATAAGATATGTTTGGAGAGATTCTCGGCAATATATGGTCAGTAGAAAAAAGAATGCTGTTTTCCTTATTGTATAAAGTAATTAACCCGTCTGAATGTCCTGGTGTAAAAATCACCTCATACTCTAGCTTGCCAAATAAAATCTTCATTCCTTCCTCAAGATGATGGTTAACCGTGGGATAGGGCTTTACCTTTGGAATAAAGCTGCTTTCATCACTAGATAAGGCTTGGGCTAAATCCTCTTCCATACCGCATGATTCATAATTAGATTTCAGAAAATCGAGTGTTTCAGGTTCCCAATAGGTAGTGCCTGCTTTTTCATCCACTTCCGTCATCCACACATCAGCACCTGTTAACCGTTGTAAATGACCTGCATACCCAAAGTGGTCGGGATGATAATGAGTAAGGATAATATCCCCTATTTCATGTTTTTCGATTATCGGTTTCCATATATCACGTGCTGTTTGGTTGTTTAATCCTGCATCGATAATTGTCCACCCATTCGCTCCTTCGGCTAAAAAACAATGCACGTGATCTAACCTAAAAGGCAATGGAATCGTCACTTGTGTAACTCCCAATTCATTCAGCAAATATAATTACTCTCCTTCTAATTCTGGATTTTTTATATTAAATAAAAAGAGAACTAAATAAGAATTCAATGTTATCTACTAATTCGGCACTTTTTCAATAGTTCCTTTAATTTGGTTATGACAATAAAAATAAAAGGATGCACATGAAGACCCCCATCAAACAATGATGGGGGTCATTCATCTATTTTATTGTTCTTCTTCGATTGCTTCATTGAGGTTAAAAAGAAAATGGTGAATTAGTTGGAACGCTTCACCTAACGTCATCTCTTCCTTAAATCCTTGTACAGCATTCAAGGCAAAATTTACATCCCATAGGCCATCACCTTGGTTAAATATCATGCTGAATGTTCCCATATCTCCTTGAAGTTCTTGATTGAAATATGCTTTAAGTGCGTCTCCCATTTTTTTCTGGAATTTCAACCCGAACATGGCGTTATAAGTGCCGAATACATCATCTACTTCCAAAGAAAGCGCCTCAACTCCAATTAAATCAAACCAAGATGATTCAAAGTAAAGGAATTCATTTTTATTCGTTTTTAAGTATTCAAGCGGCTGTGTTAGAAATGCAGCGGTTTCTTCTTTAATCAATTCTTCGGTTTCTTTATCACTGAGTTCGATATAAGCATCAGTAAAGCGGGTAGTGTTTTCGATTTCTTCTATAGTTATATCATCAGCGAGCAACTGATGCTTTTTTACATACGCCTTTTCTTCTGTATATAACTCAATCGTATCTCCATTCAAAGTCTTCGATATGTATGTTTCCATTTGTTTTCTTAACATCGGTATTCGTCCTCCTAATATCTTTTCAAGCCTTTTCCTCTTAATCATAGCATAACTTACAGAGATAAAATAACTGTGTGAATAATCAAATACCATTCAAGATGTAGCAATCGGATAGTGACTTCGCTATAGTTATAGAAGAACGTTTACACATATGAAAGAAATGGGATGTTTATATGCAAAAAATCATTATAGTAGGGGCGGGGATTTTAGGAGCATCCACTGCCTACCAGCTTGTGAAAAAAGGCGCTGAAGTAGTCATTATAGATCGTCAAGATAATGGGCAAGCCACCGCTGCTGCGGCAGGTATCGTTTGTCCTTGGATATCGCAGAGACGTAATAAAGCATGGTACCATCTTGCTAAAAACGGAGCCCGATTTTATCCAAGTTTAATTAAAGAGCTTGAAAATGATGGGGAAACAGAGACAGGTTACGCTAAAGTAGGGGCCATCAGCTTACATACTGATGAAGAAAAACTGATGGGCATGCAAAAAAGAGCGACAAAGCGTAAGGAAGATGCTCCTGAAATTGGTGATATCACTATGCTCAGTGTGGAAGAAACACGCGCTCTCTTCCCACCACTTTCGGATGAGTATGCAGCGGTTCATATAAGTGGTGCGGCACGGGTTGATGGTCGCGCGTTACGAGATAGTTTATTGCGTGCGGCACAAAAAAATGGAGCGACATTGATTCATGGCGATGCTTCACTGAACTTCGAAGGTAATTCTGTAACCGGTGTAATGGTTGAAGGCAATAGCATGGTTGCAGATAAAGTAATTGTCTGTGCAGGTGCATGGGCGTCTCATTTACTTGAACCATTAGGAGTGAATTTTCAAGTTAGCTTCCAAAAGGCACAGATTATCCATCTAGCATTACCAAATAGCAACACGAATAACTGGCCTGTTGTTATGCCCCCTAGCGATCAATACATATTAGCTTTCAATGAAAATAAAATTGTAGCGGGAGCCACTCATGAAAATATGGAGGAATTCGATTACCGAATGACTGCAGGAGGTTTGCAGGAGGTTTTTGATAAAGCTTTACATACTGCGCCAGGTTTGGCCGAGAGTACATTTACTGAAGCAAGGGTCGGCTTCCGTCCCTTTACCCCAGGCTTCCTTCCGGTTATTGGCCCCCTTCCTGATTGGGATGGCATCATCGTAGCCAATGGACTTGGTGCTTCTGGTTTAACAATGGGACCTTATATTGGATCTCAACTGGCGAACCTTGCTCTTGACAGGGAATTAGACATTGATTTAGAAAACTATGACGTAAAGGGTGCAATACTGTAAATCTTCATTTCGACTTAAGTAGAACAACAAAAAGATCCAAGGCATTAATCTATTCCTTGGTCTTTTTGCTTTGCTTTGTTAGTAATTAACCATAATTTTATTATGTAAACTAAATGATACTTCCTTTCTTTACCTCCATCGCGAACAATATTTTATACGGAGAAAATCCCTATATACCTCTTGGACCATTTTTTTCACTCATATCAGTTACTTTATCCTGTTTTTCTTCATTCTTCGATGGTATGAGCTAGCCTTATTCACTCATTTTATTAAAAATTGAAGGAATAACATAGGCGACGCCTGAATTTAAACTTAAAAGTCAAGTTGGTTTTGAAAATTATAAAGTACTAGGAGGAAGTGTATGAAAAGAATATGGTATCAAATCATTCTTGTTACTTTTCTATTTTCATTATTTTTGTTTATGAATTCTCCATCTAAAACTTCAGCTGCAGAAATCGAGCCCTATGGTAAGCTAAAGCCCCCCAGTGAAAGTTTTACACCTGGTGATTGGTTTCTAGGAAGCACCCCTCCTAATTATGACTCAAATAAGCCACCCATCGTTTTTGTTCAGGGGAAGAACGGATCTTCAACCAGTTGGTACGGTGAAACGGAATATCATGGAATCAATGATATGTATACAAAAGCATACGAAGCGGGGTATCAAACGGTTTTTGTTCAGCTTTATGATGCAGCAGGAAATGGATCTTCCAGTCAATATAAGAATGGGAGGCTATTAGCTACTAAGCTTGCTCAAATCAGTGCACACTTTGGTGGAAAAAAAGTGAATATTATCGCTCATAGTAAAGGGGGACCAGATACACAAGCTGCTCTAGTCACTTATGGGGCACATCCATATGTGGGTCGAGTTATAACGCTCGCCTCCCCTCATCACGGTTCCAACTTGGCTGATTTGGCTAACAGCTGGTATGCTGGATGGCTAGCTTCTCTTCTTGGAGCAAATGATGAAGGAACAGCTTCGTTACAAATTGGACAGATGGCTGAATTCCGCTCTGTCATCGATAACCATGCAAATTCAAGAAAAAATAAATACTACACGCTTACCGGTACCAATCAGGGGCCAGCATTGTCCGCATTATCGATTGGAGGGCTGTATCTATCTTCCTATGGCAGTAATGATGGACTCGTCAATGAGTGGAGTTCAAAATTACCCTATGGTACCCATCTCTTTACTGATAGCAAATATGATCATGATAACATCCGTACAGGATCCGCTGTTTTTTCAAGAATTGAACCCTATTTACGAAGTTCCTCTACTGCAGGGATTGCTAGTTTAAGTGAACAGCCTGCCAAAGAAGAAATTATTTCGACTACACACAATCAAATTATCCACGGTGGTCCTTTACAATCAAATAATTGGATAGAACAGCCTATCCCTTTGAATGAATCAACTAAAGATGGTGAAGTAACCATTTATACGGCAACTGCAGATGTTGATATAGAACTAATCTCTCCATCAGGAGTGGTTTATCCAACCTTCCAAGTTTCACAGGCTTCTAAAGAAGAAATGTCTTTTCTTGCAGGTGCCCATATTCACACTCTAAAACAAACGAATATGGAATCTGGAAATTGGATAATTAGAATGAAGATAAAGGCCCAGCAAGATGCATATTTACTTACCGCAAAAGTGGATGACAAAGAGCCGCTTGTTCTTGAAATGCCAGGGAAAGTAAAGCAGAATGATGCACAGTTTGTACTTAAATCTCCTGTCAAAAGCAACCTCCTAACCAACCCATTAACATTTGATGTTCACCTAACAGACGAAGAAGGTGTGGAAATTAAAAACTCGGGTTCTCTTAATAAAGTGAATTCAGGTACCTACTTTGGTAATCTTCCGGACGTCCCAAAATCGGGGACCTATAATCTAACGATCGTTGTAAAAGAAAAAAACATGACTGGTCAAATGGTGAATCGCACCATTGTTCGTTCTATCTATATTAATAAGTAATGGAATCACTGTCCCAAACTGTCGTTTACTTGGCGGTTTGGGAAGTTTCCTAATTAATATGCATAAAATAAGATTTAAATTGAGTATATTCTATAGTGATTTTGCTACATAATGTGGCTTAAAAAAATACATAATATTTCCAATTAATAACGTCGAATCACTGCTCTCTATTTTTCTATCACTATTTTACCTTGTTTACATAATGTTATTATGGGCAATGTAAAAAAAAGACCATTTCTAGTCCATTTTATCAAAAATAAAAATCCATCAATGTTTCGTCCATCAAATCTTGAGTGAGTCCTATGTATATCATGGTGTCTTTCGGATTAGAGTGATTAAGGATTTGTTGGAGCAAAGCGATATCCTTAAACTTCTGATAATGGAGATAACCGAAAGTTTTTCGGAGTGTATGTGTCCCCACGTCTGGAATGTCAGCCATTTCAGCGGCCTTATTCAAAACACGATAGGCTTGAACCCTGCTTATGGGACCATTGCCTTTGCGACTAGGAAATAAATAGTCATCATTTTTTAATTTCATTTTTTTTACATACTTTCTTACTTCTTTACGAAGTTGTGGGTTGACTATGAAACGTTTAATTTTTTCAGTTTTTTGCTCAACAATGACAATATGCGTCCCTTCCAATATATCCCGGACACGTAATTTTAAGAGATCACCAATCCGTAGACCGATGTTGATTCCAATAGAGAACATCATGTAATCACGGTAGCTACAATATTTTAATAGAGACTTTTTCATCTTATCTATATGATCTAGCCGGCGTATCGGCTGGACATTTTTTATTCGTTGTGAGGTTCTTTGCATCTGTCATTCATCTCCCCTTTTCCCTCTTTATATTGTACGTTAAGACGTAAAAAAAAGCCAAGTTTTTTGATTTTCATAAGGCTTATAAACGTTGATTTAAAGGGATTTCGAATGTATCAAAACAGGTCCTTTGTTACATTCGGAATATTTCGTTATATTGCGACGGAATATCATTAAAAAACATAGAATCTCATTAAACGATCTTATTGGATCAATACAGCTCATTTAGATTCTACGATACCTATTACTATAGTTTTAAATTATAAGCACCTTAAAATGAGAATGTGGAATCCGTTTTTGATTCATCTTTGAGAACGCTCTGTCGATTTTAATGAATTTCACACTATATTGGTGTTAATCATTTCGAAATATCATGCTGGTTCACGAAGACATTCCATTTTCTTACTGAAAATAATATTTTCATAGTTTGGATTCTAAATTCGTTCTATATGAGAACTTTCTCCTTCCAATAATGGCAAACAGAGCATCAATGCTCTCAAATCAATTATATGGCACCTTGTGTAGATTTAGATCGTTTCGATACCTATTACTCCAGTAAAATAAAATAGGTGCCTTAAAACGGAAATATGAGCCTCGTTTTTTTGAGAATCTTCATATTTTCTGTATAGTTTCAGAGATTAATCATAACTTGAAATTACGCCAGTCATCACCATACTTCTTCTTTTTCATTTTTGTTTCTCTATTTAATTACCATAATTTTATTATGTAAACTAAAAATAAATACCTGATAAATTAATAAAAGTCAACTATTTTACCAAGCATTTAAAAAATATTATATTTTATCAGTGTATATAAAAACTCCCCCCATCAATGATTTCAATTTCGGGAAAATCTTTTATTTGGTCCATTAACTGGAATAGAGCTCCATCCTTTTGTTTTGCTTCAATCATACAATCCAACTGTGGTAAACTCCCCTTGATTTCCCGTAAAAAATCGATAAACATATTAACATCCACAAAATCTGCATGTGCTCTAAATTCTTTTTCATTCCTAGGACTAGAAATGTGCATTTTGGGTGGTAATTTCGAATAGTGCCATGTATTGAGGATACGACCCCAATGCTCGCTCCAATTTTCATCCTTAGAATGGTGAGCTAGATAGTGATGATAATCAAATACAAGAGGTACGCCCAGTTTTTCACATAAGTAGAGTGTCTCTGATAAAGTGAAAGTCGTATCGTCATTCTCAAGGATAATCATCCTTTGAAGAGATTCTGGGATGATCCCCCAGTTTAGTATGAACTGTTCCAAAGCCTTCTCGTTTTCGCCATACCCGCCACCTACATGGAGAACACACCGATGCTCAGGATCAATGCCTAGTTTCTTCAATAATAAAAAATGCATTTTCAGTGTTTTCATTGAAGTTTTTAGTATATCAATATTGCTACTATTCAAGATGACAAAATGATCTGGATGAAAGTCTATCCGCACTTCTGGATGAGATAGAAGGAAATCTTTTATCTTGTTCAGTTCATCAGCCATTGGTTCAAGATAGTCCCATTTTGGTATTTCTGGATGGTTTACTAGAGGTATAAGTTTAGAAGAAAGACGAAAAAACTGGATATCATATGCAGCATTATGTATGAGAAGACGCCAGCAATTTTGGAGATTTGAAGCGGAAATCCTTTCTAACTTTCGTATTGCAGCTTCTTTATCTTTAATTTTAGAGAATTGTGCAAAAGTCATCGTTTGAGAAGGCGAACAATGTGGTACTTGATTGCTCATAGCTACATAACCAAGGCGGATTAAAGTCAATATGAAAACTCCCTTGAATGTCTTATATGAGGAAGTATCCCCATAGCTCCTATTATTATTACATCTTGAGCTTAGGATTTCTGATTGCAAGATTGGAATCAATGCCTACAATGAAAAAGGGATAAAATAAAGAAACAGATTCATAAGTGCACCTGTTTCTTTATTTTGGATTTATTTTCATTCCTTTTTAGTACCTTAACTCTTACTTACACTTCAGGAGTCGGAGTTGGTTTAGCATACCCTTTTTTATAGGCTTTATCTACTTTGTCCCGAATATCCTTTATCGTCATTCCATCGTTTAAATCAAGGATGGATTGTGCTGCTATCTCTAGGCATACTCCACATTTCGTCCCATGATCATCCCAAACTACTGCTCCATTTTTTTTATTTTCATGGATAAAACAATCGTAATTGTTTTTGTGGCCAGCTTCCTCTCCACATCCACAGTAACACGGTATTTTTTCCAATAGCGCCTGGTTTTGGGCAACGGCTAAATAGATGGTTTTCATGTCTTCAGGTTTTCCAGAAAGAAACTCAGGTGCTGTAGCTTTTCCACTAGTTTCTTCCTGAACATCCCCTGAAACGGTATGGTCATGGCTCTCATGACTAGTTTCTTTCTTCACTTCACTTTTCTCTTCAGTACATGCTGAAAGTAATAAAGACGTACACATACCGAGAGTTAACGCTGTGTATTTAAGTTTCATTTTTACACTCCTTGAAAATTTTGGTTACCCTTATTTTATGTGTAAAAGTTTTAAACTACAAGTGGATTGTTTAAATGAAACCTTAAAAAAGGACCCTCAGTATAAGGATCCTTCTCTCGTTATTATTCAATTTTATTTTGTTCGTTCTTTTGCCTCTTTGATAGAAGCGGAAGGGTCATGAGGGAAACCCCTGCTGCAATCCAAAGCCAATTACTGCTTTTTCTTGATTCTCTTCCGCTTTTACTGGGCATACTTGAACCGAAATCTTTCTTTGAAGTCGGTCTTTGAATGGTTGCCTGTTCATTTTCTTTATGAACTTGTTGATCTTCTGGTAATTGAGTGGTTCGTTCTAAATCACTTGTATCTTCTCCCATTCCTTTTAAGAAGGTCATCAATAACGTCATCGCTTGTTTTACTTCTTTGTCATTTAATGAACGTACCAATGAAAGGTAGCCGGATTTTTCATCCGATTTATCAATTTCTGCGACTCTGGCTATACCTGAATTCACCTTCAGGATAAGTGGCTCAAGCTGTTTAACATTTAGCGTTCCTAATGTTCCAAGCATGAGAAGAAGGTTTTTTAGAGTATTGGCTGTTTCAGGAGTATCCGCTGTTTTGACCAGAATATTCAGGACTTTATCTCCTTCCTTCAGCAGGCTGTTGACCATGGAAAGTATCCCACGGTCCTGCATGCCTTTCATGACTTCGAACGTTTCTTTAATGACCTCTTTATTTTCGAGAAGAGTTCTTTCAATATCTTCGAATTCAATTTTTCGCAATTCTTCTTCACTGAGTTCTATGCGATTGATTACTTTTGTCGCTTTAGCCACGGTTCCTCGACTCCTTTTTTATTTTTAAAAGGTCACCAGGGAAAATATAATCTTCACGGGCCCATTTTTTCTGTACTTGTACCCCGATTTGAGGTTGAGGATTACCATTACGATGGTTGATGCGAGGTAATGGATTTTCTCCTTTCGCCTTCAATACTTCCATTTTTGCCTGTACTTCTTTATAGGCTGGAGTATCCGTGTCTTTATCAGCATAGCTGCTGGTCAAAAAGTTGATGGCGCCATCTCCCGAATCATTCATTGGCAAGTAGACCTCTTTACCTTTCACTCGATCGGTAATGAGACACTGTATTTTTACATTTCCGTATGGAGAAGAAAGGCGGACTAGCGTACCATCCTCTAAGCCTCTTTCTTCAGCCAATTCAGGTGAAATCTCAAGAAATGCATTTGGAGTCTTGGAAGTGATTCCTTTCGATTTATATGTTAGATTTCCTTCATGGAAATGCTCTAATAATCTTCCATTATTCACATGGATATCGTATTCTTCTCCAAAATCGATTGGTTTTGACCATTCAACCGGGAATAGCCGTGCTTTCCCATCCGGGAATGGGAATTCTTCTGTAAATAGAAGTGGTGTATCCTGACCATCTGCGGCAACGGGCCATTGAAGGCTATTGTATCCTTCTAATCGCTCGTAGCTTACACCTGCATAAATTGGTGATAAGCGAGCGGCTTCATCCATGATTTCACCTGGGTGAGCATAATTCCATCCGGCACCTAACCTATTTGCCACTTCCATAATGATTTGCCAATCAGGTTTAGAGTCACCAAGGGGTTCAAACACTTGGTACATTCTTTGAATACGGCGTTCCGTATTTGTAAACGTACCCTCTTTTTCAAAACTTGGGCTAGCAGGAAGAACGACATCCGCAAATTCAGCAGTTTTGGATAAAAAGATATCTTGTACTACGAAAAAGTCCAGCTTTTCAAATGCATCATGTACATAGTTGATATTGGAATCGACTAATCCCATATCTTCCCCTTTTAAATACATGGCCTTTAAGGTGCCTTCATGGATGCCCTCGACCATTTCATGATTGTTCAGTCCAGGCTTTGAAGGTACTGGTGTGCCCCATATTTTTTCATATTTATCCCGGACTTTTTTATCTGTGACCATTTCATATCCAGGAAGTTTGTCCGGCGTACTACCAAAGTCGCTGGCTCCTTGAACATTATTATGACCTCGTAATGGATAGGTACCTGTTCCTGGTTTTCCATAGTTACCAGTAATAAGCATGAGATTGGAAATGGCGGTGCTTGTATCACTTCCACCTATATGCTGTGTTACACCCATTGCCCAAAGGGAAACAGCACTGTTAGCTTCATGAAGTGCTTCTGCAATGGTGATTAAATCTTTTTTGCTTACTCCCGTATGCTTTTCTGCATAGTCCATTGTAAAAGGTTCCAGGCTTCTGATGTATTCATCCATGCCATTCACACGATCTTTGATGAACTTTTTGTCAGCCCAGCCTTTATCGATGATATATTTAGACACGGCTGATAACCAAACGATATCTGAACCTGGAGCTGGTTGAATGAATAAATCAGAGCGTTCAGCCATTTCATGTTTCCTGATATCAGCAACGATTAATTTTTGCTTTCCAAGTTTATGTGAACGTTTAACCCTGGTCGATAAAACTGGATGAGATTCTGAAGTATTCGATCCAATAATCAAAACTAGTTCAGATTTTTCTATATCCTTAATTCCACCTGTATCCCCACCATAACCGACGGTCCTGAACAAACCAACGGTTGCTGGGTTTTGGCAATATCTAGAACAGTTATCGACATTATTGGTTCCAATAACGCTTCTGGCCAATTTTTGCATCAAGTAAGATTCTTCATTTGTACACTTAGAGGAAGTAATGAAGGCTAAAGAATCAGGTCCGTTCTCTTTTTTGATTTCCTTGAATCTCCTAGTAATTAAATTCAGTGCCTCTTCCCATTCGGCCTCGCGGAAAGCATCGCCTTCCCTTATCAATGGCTTAGTTAGCCTTTCTTCACTATTCACGAAATCCCAACCGAATTTACCCTTTATACAAGTAGAAATACCATTTGCCGGTGCTTCTGCCTGTGGTTCTACTTTTAATATTTTTCTATCTTTTGTCCACACGTCAAAGCTGCAGCCTACACCACAATATGTACAAACGGTCTTTGTCTTTTTGATTTTTGCATCACGCATGGCAGATTCCATATCAGAAATGGCTAAAATAGATCCATATCCAGTTTCGACATTTTTGGTAATTTCAATCATTGGTCGAAGGGTTTGTTTAGCAATGCCTGTCAAAAAGCCCGCTTCCCCTTCCATTCCTTTTTCCATCATCGCGTTACATGGGCAAACAGTTGAACAATGGCCGCATGATACACATGATGATTCATTGATAGGAACATTATTATCCCAAATGACCCGTGGTCTTTTGGCTTCCCAATCAATCGATAATGTTTCTGTTACTTGAACATCTTGACAGGCTTCTACGCACCGGCCACAAAGGATGCATTGATCAGGGTCATATCGGTAAAATGGATTGGATTGATCCACTTCATAAGGTTTTTGATCAAACGGAACACTTTGGTGGTTCACTTTCATTTCTTTCACCGTATTGTGGATTTCACAACCGCCGTTATTATAATCACAAACCGTACAATACAATTCATGGTTATATAATATCTTATCCATTGCCATTACCTGTGCTTCTTTCACATCAGGTGCTAATGTATCAATCACATCTCCGTCTTTGATTTCAGTTGAACAAGATCTCACAAGTTCACCATTTACACTAACGAGACACGTATCGCAAGTTTCAATCGGCCCTAAGCTTGGATGATAACAAACACTAGGAACCTCTATTGAACTATCATTAAGCATTTGTAGCACTGTTTGGTTGCCATCCAGAACTGTCTCCGCTCCATTAATTTTTATATGTACTTTTTCTCGCAAAATAAACTCCTCCTAATACAAGTGGTCAATCTATAAATCTAATTTACCCTGCTTAAAAACGCCTTAAACTTGTTAAAATAATGGATAATCACATCTGTCCTGGATTCTTCCGGTACTTTTGATAGCATTTTAGATTCAAACTTACCATTAGAACGATTCGTCTTATCTTTTTTCACGAAAAAAAGAAAGAACGCAATTTACCGTTCTTCCTTTTCGGTTCTCATGAGATATTAATCGGCATCACTTTTTATCACAAATGAACTTAAGGGTGATACGTTTATATGACTACCATGAATTACTTCTATTGTTTCTAGACTCGCTTTCTGTCCATTAACTAAAAGTGACCACTTTTTTAGATGAGGCAAAGTAATGTCGATTGAATGCCAGTTTGCATTATGAACGACAACTATATTTGAATCTTCTGTCATTAATGAATAAGCTATTACATTTGCAGGGGAATCCAGGAACATCAAGTGCCGTTCAATTTCTTCAGCCGAAGTAAGTCTAAATACAGGATGTTTTTTTCGCAAAGCAATTAATCCTTTTACATACTCTACTTCATGGTCGAATTCCGCTCTTCGTTTCCAATTCAGTCGATTGATCCAATCTGGGGATTGATAGCTGTTTTCGTCTCCATCTTTTGTTCGCATGAATTCTTGACCGGCATGTATCATGGGAATTCCCTGTGATAACAATACGACAGCAGTTGCCAATTTATGCATCTGTTTACGTTCTTCATCTGAGACGTCAGGTTGGGTGATGACAAGCTTATCCCATAAAGTATAATTATCATGAGCCTCTACATAATTTATGACCTGGGATGGGGTCTGGTACGTAGCTAAATGATCATCGTATTTCAATCCTCCAGCAATTCCCCTTTTTACGATATCTTCCATGTCTTGTTTACCGTTGACAAAGCCCCTATCGTATTTATCCATTACAAAACCTTTCAAGCCATCTCGAATGGCGTCATTAAAATGAGCAATGCCCGGCATTTTATACGCGTTTTTCTGGTTTGCCTTCAGGGAAGCATCCAGTGGTGTATTCATATCCCATCCTTCACCTAACAGAATGATAGACGGATCAAGTTCATGAACAGCTTTTTTCACCTCATTCATCGTTTCCACATCATGAACCCCCATAAGATCGAACCGGAAGCCATCGAGGTGATACTCTTTTGCCCAATAAACCACAGAGTCGACAATGAACTTACGCATCATTTTATGTTCGGAAGCGGTGTCATTCCCTACACCCGTCCCATTAGACAGTGTTCCGTCTTCGTTATAGCGGAAAAAGTAATTGGGTACGAGTTTATTAAAATTTGAGTCATCCACTGTATATACGTGATTGAAAACTACATCCATGATGACACGTAATCCTTGATCATGCAGCGTTTGAATCATCTGCTTTAACTCTCTAATTCTAAGTTTCGGCTGATAAGGGTCCAATGAGTAGGATCCTTCCGGTGCATTAAAATTTTTTGGGTCGTATCCCCAGTTATATTGAGGCTCAGTCAATCTCGTTTCATCTACTGTAGCAAAATCAAATATGGGGATGAATTGAACATGAGTTACACCTAAGTCCTTAATATGATTGATTCCTGTTTTCGTACCATAAGGGCTTATAGTATCTGTTTCAGTCACACCTAAATATTTACCTTTTTGTTGAATTCCACTGTCGGGATGAATTGATAAATCCCTGATATGAAGTTCATATATAATCGCATCCTCCGGTTTAGCTAATGGTGGCTTATCAGTACTCCATTTTTGGGGATTAGTATCATTTAAATTAATGACTACCCCTCTATTCCCGTTAACCGTGACGGCACGGACGTATGGATCCACAGCTTCATTCCATACATTACCGACTTTCACTTTGTATGTATAAATCAAGCCATCTTGATCACCTGGAAGTTCAGCCGTCCACGTTCCCTTCTCCGAGCGCTTCATATCAAACTCGGTACCAACAGGATCATCCCAACTTTTATACGTAACAAGCTTAGCTTCACTTGAAGTAGGTGCCCAGAGACGGAAAGCTGTTCGATTTGGGTGAAAGTCATTCCCTAAATCATTGCCATCATAATAATAAAGGTTATCCATTTCTTGCGGGCTCATTGGGTCAATTTCTGCAACCGGCAAGGAGTCCAGAATTTTTTCGATTTCTTTTTCCTTAGGTGCTTGATTGGTATTTTCCTCTTCGAAATAAGAAAGTGAATCTTTCATAGGTCACTCCTCCAATGAAATTCCCCTTATGAAATAGGAATTCGTTTTTTTATATAATATTTTGATTTCATTTGAATGGCCCAATCCATAAAAGTGAATACACTTTCTTTTAATTCCACAACTGTTTCATCATCAAACATATACCATTTATCCCATTGTTAAACAATATTATATACTATGCTCTCTGCAAAAAGAAATAAGTCCTTGTTTATACCTAACAATTTTCTATTGCAGTTCCTTCAAGTAATTGATATCCTTATGAAAAAAACTATTTCAAACTAAGACTTCATTAAAAGAATTCTAATTATTAAACTAAACGAGCGGTCATTATAGAACGTTTTAAAAAATGCCCCCATTACAGTCATACTGTCTTGGAGGCATTTCTAGTACTAATCATTATGAATTGATAATTTTCAATTGGTCATCTTTAACGATAGCTTTGAAGTTTTTCACTTCAGGCTGTTCAAAAATATAGTCTGTTATGCCATCTTCAAGTTGTTCCTGAAGAACACGGCGAAAGGGTCTTGCACCGAATTGTGGGTGATAACCCATCTCAATCAATTTGTGCCTAGCTTCATCTGTCACGACAAGTGATAAGCCTTGAGCAATCAGGGTTTCTTCAAGTTCATGAATCATGATATCAACGATTTGTAATAAATCTTCTTTCTTCAGTGTGGAGAACTCAATAATACTGTCAAATCGGTTTAGGAATTCTGGTTTAAAGAAACTACCCAATGATTGTAGGATTGAAGCTTCTTCAACAGCAGTGCTCGTACCGAATCCCATAACTTTTTGCTTTTCACCGACTCCAGCATTACTTGTCATGATGATGACAGTATCTTTAAATGTCACAGTCCTTCCCTGACTATCCGTCAGACGACCATCCTCAAGAATCTGTAAGAACATATGCATCACATCAGGATGGGCTTTTTCAATTTCGTCCAATAAAATAATACTGTATGGTTTACGGCGAACTTTCTCAGTTAATTGTCCTGCCTCCTCATGACCAACATAACCTGGAGGAGAACCAATCAATTTAGAAACACTATGTTTTTCCATGAATTCACTCATGTCAAGGCGAATCATTGCTTCTTTATCGCCAAACAGTTCCTCGGCTAGCGTTTTAGCCAATTCAGTTTTACCTACGCCGGTCGGTCCAACAAAAAGGAAAGAGCCGGTCGGACGGTTTTTGGATTTTAAACCTGCACGGCTTCGACGAACAGCTTTTGCAACCTTTTTGACTGCTTCTTCTTGACCAATGACTTTTTTCATTAAGTCCTCTTGTAGATGAACCATCTTTTTCTGTTCATCTTCTTGCAGCTTGCCTATAGGAATTCCCGTTTTTTGTTCTATAATCCTTTGTATATCTTCTACAGTGACGTTCGGTTTAGCTGCATTGGCTCCAGCCTGTAGGGATTTTTCCAACTTTTCTTCTTCATCTCGAAGCTCGGCCGCTTTTTCGTAGGCTTCTTCTTTTAGAGCCTTTTCTTTTTCTTTATAGATTTGTTCAAGACGTTGTGTTACTACATCCTCTTGACTATATTCAATCGTCAAATTTTGTTTAGAGCCGGCTTCGTCCATTAAGTCAATCGCTTTATCTGGTAGAAAGCGATCTTGGATGTAACGATGGGAAAGTTCAACAGCTGCTTCCAGCGCTTCCTCCGTATATATGACTCCATGGAAAGACTCGTAACGATCTTTCAGACCTTGTAAAATGACTATCGCTTCTTCTGTTGTCGGCTCATCAACTTGTACGGGTTGGAATCGTCGTTCAAGGGCCCCATCTTTTTCAATTTTCCGATATTCAGAAAGGGTCGTTGCACCCACAAGTTGAAGTTCACCGCGTGCTAAGGCAGGTTTTAAAATATTCCCTGCATCCATTGAACCTTCAGCTGAACCAGCACCTACGATTTGGTGAATTTCATCAATGAATAGAATGACATTCTTTCTATCTTGTAATTCACTGATTAATTGTTTCACTCTTTCTTCAAATTGACCACGAATGCCTGTGTTCGTTACAAGGGATGCCATATCGAGTGAAAAAACCAGTTTGTTACGTAATTTTTCCGGGACCTTTCCTTCAACAATTGCTAAGGCCAATCCTTCTGCAATAGCTGTTTTACCAACGCCAGGCTCACCAATCAAAACTGGATTGTTTTTGTTTCGTCTATTTAACACTTCGATGACTCTTTTGATTTCTTCATTTCTTCCAATGACCGGATCAATGAGTCCTGCTTTTGCAACATCATTCAGATTGTGACCATACTCTTCAAGCAAACCTCCGTCTTTATCTTCTTGTACGGGTATTGATGGAGGCATGTTGCTACTATTAAAAGGGTTGAATGAATTTGAAAATCCATCAAATTGGAACTTTCCTGTATCCATTCCTCCCATGGCTGCACCAAGTTTATTTCGTTCTTCTTTATAACAAGTGGAGCACAATTTGACATCATGCTGTTGCCCATTCATATTGAGATGAACCTGAATATTTGCTTGGTTTTCATGACATTTTTCACATAACATATGAGTACTCCTCCTTATTTATTATTACGAGTTATCATTTGACTTTGACTAACTTTGACCTTGTGCCTTTATTATACATTGACCTTCTTTGACTTTCAAGAATTTTGCTTGACTGGTTTTAGTGCACATTTAATTTGTTAAATAAAAAAAGAGACTGAATTCAGCCTCAATTTCCGTTTCTATAAGGAATAGTTTTACTAATTATATACGTTTTGCCCCAATATACTGTGGTTTCCAATAACTATTATTCGTCTTTGCGTAGGAAACTCCCTTGGAAGATGCGGAGTGTATGAATTTATTGTCACCTATATATATCGCTACATGCGTTGGTTTTTTTGCTTTATTCGGTGAGAAGAACATTAGATCCCCTTTTTTCAAGGTTTTAACTTTCTTTCCTTTTTTGTAAATGTCAGCAGCTGTTCGCGGTAATGTCTTTCCAGCTTTGTTATATGAATATTTCACCAAACCTGAACAGTCAAAACCGGAAGAAGACATACCACCCATTTTATATTTCGTCCCTAATTCACTTTTAGCGGTTTTAATTGCTTTGGTATGATAAGATGCAGCTTCTACATTGTTTCCAGTAAAGGAACCAAATCCAATCATTGTAACTAACGACAATCCGACAAAAATTTTCTTTAACAATATAACTTACCCCCTGATGCAATATGCTAAACCTAATATACTAGAAAAGTCATAACATGCGCATCACAGGGACTTTACAATTATATTACATTAGTAGATTTAGGAAATAAACGATACTAAAATAAAGATCACCTTGTATAAAAGGAAAGAAGCCGCAATGTCTCTATTAAAGAAACACTGCGGCTCTTCCTAAAATTCCTTTGAGAAAAATGGTAGCAATAACTTTACCCCCCGTTTATTAAAGGGCAGAAACTTCATATCAGCCAGCAAATGACTTATGTACCCTAAAATGCAAGTAGTGAAAATCCCTTCAGTCCCCAATGTCTCTTGGAACTGAAACGCAATCACTCCAAAGAATAGAATCCCCGCTATCGAATGGGTATAACTACGGTGCGGTGTAAAGGAAGCTAGTATAATATAAACTCCTAAAAGCCATAGCCAGCTAATATCTAAAGACAGCCCAGTCCCTAAAATACCAAGCCCTGTAAGAGTTAGCATATGTCTTTGTGTTATAAATGAAGAAATGATAATAATACCAATACCTGCGCCTACACCTAGCCATCTCTCCGTTTCAGAACTTGCTAGAAGACTATAAATGATCATAAGCACTCCGATGGTTTGAGCCAAAGTTCGAATGAATTTGTGTGAAAAGGTAATCTTATTACTCAACTTTCCGTCAATATCCATGTCAGGCATTAATCCTGAAACTCCACCTACACCGACTAGAAATAACGTAGTGGTTGGATCGGTCTGTAGAGTGTTCGCCGTTAGAAATCCTACTGTTGCCCCTATTGCCATATGTGCTGTTCCGTTCACTTTCTCTCCCCTGTTCCTCTAAGAAGTAGCTTACAAACAAGTAACGAATGTTTGTTCGAATCTTGTCTTTTTAACTATACATTATTTTGGATTAATTTTCTTTAAATTAGGGAAGAAAATTTACCAGTATGGTTTTCCTGTGAAAATCTGGTTATATTAGTTGGAAGCTGGTAAGGAATTGCTTTTACGAATGACAATCCATAAGGAGAATACAAGAACCGTAATCTGCTCAGGGTTATGATAAGATTCAATTTCGTGAAAATCTGAAATCTATATTGAAAAATGGCCAAAATCATTCTATTAATGTAATTATTCTTGAGGTGATTAGACTCGATTAGACCTAGAATCTGACCATATCGACCCCAATAATTTAAAGACACCATTGTCCATCCTTTGCATTGCATTCAACGAAGACATAGTTAGTTTTCTATTGTGTGAATTTAATGGCTTAATTGCATTTCTAATGTTTAAATGTTTCTAGCTTTTAGATAATTTTTGAAATTTATTAATTTATAAAACGTTACTCCAAAAAAGAAAAAAAGTGCCAATTGATAATAAAAGCACCGGCAATCCAAAAAAAGATCCTAGTTTTAATGTAGATAGTATAGGGATAATAAAAACTCCTAATAAAGATATAAGCGCTAAAAGAACTCCTACTGATTTTAATGTAAGTAAAATATACATCAAATATATAACTGGGGCAGTTAGAAGAAGAACAAGTATCGTAAATCCTATCGTGATTATATATCCCTTTAAAGAATATACTTTTTCTAATTTCATCATTAAATTTAGGCCTATTAATCCAAATAGCAAAGGCCATGCAAAGATATAACTGGACCCTATAAAGAGAACACTTGTTATAACTAACAATAGAAGCCAAGCAAGTAATGCTCCCATAGTAAGATTAAAGACATTAATTTTTTTAGAAACTAATTGATAAACAAGTGCATTTATGGAGAATAGTATAAATATCATTCCTACAAAAATGACATTACTGTCTATAGTCTGAGTATTCTCGGGGTGCATATTGGAGAAGATACCCCATAAAATCCGACCAAGAGTATATCCTAAACCAAGTGTAATCAAAAAAAGAAAGAATCCCAAGCTTGTACCAGTTAATGTAACTTTCTTCCTCTTATGTCCATGTATAAATGAAAAAATATAAAAACCAATAGTAATAAACATTATTGGGATAACAAAAAGCTCAGAATATGTAATAATATATCTCCCTAATACGTTAAAATATATTTTATTACCTTCTTTTTTTTCAACTAAATTCAAATTACCGAAATGCTGTACTAGATGTACCATATAATCACCATGATGTTGGAGACTACTTAGACTCAAATTTTCTATATTATCATGATTTGTATGATATCTACTTTCCCCCTCGAAGAAACCAAAGTTCAAACCCTGCATACCCGATTGTTTAAAAATTGTTAAATCAGTATCATGCGGGAGTACTTTATATAGATTATAAATGAAAGAATGCGCAACTGGGTTTGGAGCCCCTTTTATAAATTCAGAAATCAACCTAGAATTTCCTTCACTTGTCTCAAATAAAACAGATGGGCCCATACTTCCACGAGCTTCAAAGTTAAACACTAAACCTACTTCTCTTGCCCATGGATGTTGATTCACAAATGCTTGTGCCCCTAATAGTCCACTTTCTTCACCATCTGTTATTAAAATAATAACATCATTTTTCAAAGTCGGTGATTCTGACAAAATTCTTACCGTTTCTAAAATTGATGCCACACCTGAACCATCATCAGCAGCCCCTGGACTAGTCGGTACAGAATCATAATGTGATGCAATCATAATAGCCTTTGATGAATCTTTACCTGGAATTCTTGCGATAATGTTTTCTATTTTCCCATCATAAACAATACCCCATTCTGTGATGAAGCTGTCTGACTTTTGTATTTCAGGAGATACACCTAAATTTTTCAAAGACTTCATTAAATAATCTCTCACTCGATCATGCTCTTCAGAACCAAGTGGATGAGGTTTAACTGCAAATTCTTTTAAATGAGACATAGCTCTTTCAGCAGAAAATTGTTTTGTACTTGAATTAAGCGTAAGAACTTCTGGTGATCGGAACTGTAAAAAACTTATCCAAATGGCTGACATAATCAAAATGATAAACAAAAATAAAATAAAAATATTTTTAACAAATGTACCAGTCTTTAAAGAGGGTAAGGTAAAACTTGATATCTTTTTCATTTTTTCACCTCTTTTCAATTTTATGAAATTAATAAGAATCCTTAGCTTCCTTTATGCTACTACTGAAAACTATAGTGGGTAGCCGATATTATATATTTCTGAAAGTAGAAATGAGAATATTAAAAATATTTTTCGAGTAATATGTAATACTTTAGTGTTTCATTCCAAAAAGGTTTTTATCTAAAAAACGATACTGCCAATCAGGATAAGATATTAATTTTAATAGAACACCCGCTCCACAATTGGCTAGTTAACCCTCATGGATTTTTTCTAGATCAACTATTCTTATTAATCGATTTGAAAAATAAAGTTAATAAGTTAATATCTCCTTTTAAATTTAATTTTTATATATAATTTTTTTCCCTAGTAGCTAAGTTAAATCCCGGTATGAAGGGAAAAAATCAGTTTTGGAACTTCCTGAAAAATCATTTATTATAGATTTTGACAGTTCATTATATATTTTTTCGTTAATGATGTTCTTTCCAAGAAAGTAATAAAGTGAATCATTATTTGAAAATGATTTCTTGAATTTGTAAAGACTATCATTTTCCTTATAACCCCCCCCTAAATGAAGTGCTTTCAAATCAAAAGATTTAGTGAACTCTATCATTGTATCGAATAATAAGTTATTGGGTCTTAGAAATAAATATTCTGTCTTTGAAGCTCCCAAATGATAATGAGCAAACTCCTTTCCAATAATCAATAATATTCCACCAATAATTTGCTCATTAAATCTAGCTAATAAAAGATAGGATTTACTTAATTTCGTTTCTTCCATTTGTCCATAGAAGTAGGATTTGTTGAAATAATAAAACTTCGACGCATTATTGCGATCCATTGTTTCATAATATAAATTCATAAAAATTTCTATATCTTCCCTAGTATTTGAAACATTAACTTGTACTCCTTCTCTAATGGCTTTTCGAATATTTCTTTTATTGGTAGAAGAGTAATTATTTCTTATCTCTTCTAAAGAAAGAGTTAAATCTATTGCTTCCGTTCTTCGAATATAATCAACTCTCATAGTATTCTTAATATAGTCATAATTATTAATTAATGGGTGTAAGCTAATTGTCTCGGTAATAATATTGTTATTTAAACAATAGTTATTAAAATGTTCATAAAACTTTTTAATTACACTCGGTTTCCCTTCCAAAACAGGTCCCCCATAGCCGTATGGAGTTATAATATCAAAGTATCCTTCCTTTATATCAATCTTCCTTTTAATAAATGGATAAAATACTTTTCCATCTTCATTTTCATAAAAAACTGCTTCTGTTAAACCGTCTTCAAACGCAGCAAATAAATTTAAATACTCCTTAGAATAATAAATATCTAAATGTTGGAACTTTTCAATGACCTTTACCCAATCATCTTCTGTACCTAAATGTATAATTTTTTCCGATAAACTAGATTCAAAAACATTAAAACCTTCCATTAAACCACCCTTTTTATTAGTTGATTATATTTTTATATGGTGTTTTTACAATTTCATATTTTAATTAATATTAGACATAAATTTTTTCTCATTGGAAAGCTTTAGATAATGCAAAATCGTTTTCTCAATTCCCTTCTCAAAAGTATACTCTGCTTGAAATCCCAACTGGTTCCGTAATTTCGAATCATCAATTGCATACCTAAAATCATGTCCAGGTCGATCTTTAACAAATTCAATTAATTCTCTATAACTTGTAATTCCTTTTTCATTAATTTGAGTAGGACTTTGTCTATCAAGAAAGTCACATATTGTATGAGCAATTTCAATATTTGTCTTCTCACAATGGCCACCTATTAAATAGGTCTCTCCTGGCTTTCCTTCAAAAAAAACTTTTTCTATCGCAAAACAATGATCCAGTACATATAACCAATCACGAATATTCTGTCCATCTCCATATATTGTTATAGGCTCTAAATCTAATGCTTTTTTGATAATCGCCGGAATTAGTTTTTCATCGTGTTGATTCGGTCCATAATTGTTTGAACAGTTGGTAGAAATAACATTCATATCATATGTATGAAAATAACTCCGTACCAACATATCTGAAGAGGCTTTACTTGCAGAATAGGGACTGTTTGGAGAATAAGATGAATCTTCATTGAAAAATCCATTAATTCCTAGAGTTCCATATACTTCATCAGTAGAAATATGATGAAATCTAGCCTTTTGATATTGTTTTTTATAAGTACCTATACCGTCCATCCAAGCTTTCCGGGCTGTTTCAAGCAAAGTAAATGTTCCTAGGACATTTGTTTGCACAAATAGTGCTGGATTTTGAATTGAATTATCTACGTGTGACTCCGCTGCAAAATGAATAACCCCATCAATTTGATACTGTTCAAAGGTCTTCTTAACAAGTAATTGATCACAAATATCTCCTTGAATAAATGAATGACGGGGATGACTCAGAATATCTTTAAGATTTTCAAGTTTCCCTGCGGAGGTCAATTTATCAAAGTTCACGATATGAATATCCTCATACTTATCTAAAATGTATGAAACAAAATTAGAACCTATAAATCCTGCCCCTCCTGTAATAAGTAAGTTCATTTATTCTCACTCCCTTTTCAAATATGAATTTTTGTATTAATTATGTTTTCTAATTTTATATATAAGCAGGTGTTATTAAAAATTGAAGGTATTGTTAGTTAACCAGTGCTTTTGTTCTCTTCCCCATTATCAATGCAGATATTTTTATAACATCGTTCATACTTAAATCGCTAAATAAAGGCAAACATAAAATTCTCTTAGATATATCTTCAGATATGGGACAAGAGATAATGGTTGTTAAATACGGTAGTTTATTTAAAGATGGATTAAAATATCTCTTTGTCTCTATATCATTTTCCATTAATTTATTTTTTATATATAGTAGTTCTTTTTCTGACTCAAAAACTACGGGGTAATATGAATAGTTATATTTAATGTCATCCGAAATAAAGGGCCTTTCATAATTACTTGCCAAAAGTGCATCATACGTTTCAGTTAAGTTCTTCCTGTGGATAAAGATATCATCAATATATTTTAAATTACATAAGCCCATTGCTGCATGAAACTCGGAGTTCTTTGCATTAATTCCTGGTGTGTAATGCTGTCCACTGTCAAACCCGAAACTTCTTAATAATCTAATGTCCTGATCTAATTCTATTTCCGCATTATTTATTACGGCCCCACCTTCTATAGTATGAAAGAGCTTTGTTGAATGAAAGCTTATGGTGGATATGTCTCCAAATCCTAGGACGGATTTCCCTTTGTATTGGACACCGAAAGCATGTGCAGCATCATAAATCACTTTAAGTCCATGCTTTTTTGCGATAATCTCGATTTTTTCTATATCACATGGTATACCAAATACATGAGTAGCTAAAATTGCCTCCGTTTTACTCGTAATAGCTTCCTCAATTTTATTTGGGTCAATACAAAAGGTTTTTGGATCAATATCTACAAATACGGGGTCACAATTCTCCCATAAAATAGATGTTGTTGTCGCAACAAACGAAAAAGGGGTGGTAATGACTTCATCCTTTATTCCCAAAGTTCTTATTGCTAGCTGTAGAGCAATAGTGCCATTGCTGACAAAGTGGAGAGAGGATATATTTAGGTAATCCTCTAACTGCTTCTCTAACTGGGTTACATATACACCGTTATTTGTTAACCACTTCGTATCCCATAACTTTGAAATTAAACTGTAATATTCATCTTTTGGAGGCAGAAAGGGTTGAGTAACCGGAATCATCTATAAACCTCCCATTCACTAATTCATTTAAATAAGTACCGTAGTCGTTTTTATATTGAAGCGCTATTGATAACACTTCATCAGAGGAGACCCAATTGTTCCGATAACTGATTTCTTCTAAACAGGCTATTTTATAACCTTGCCTCTTTTCAATAGTCTCAACAAATTGGCCAGCTTCTAAAAAACTTTCAAATGTCCCTGTATCAAGCCAAGTAAATCCTCGACCAAGAAGACCTACTTTCAGTTTTTTTCTTTTTAAATAAACTTGATTGATATCCGTAATTTCTAATTCACCTCTAACAGATGGCCTAATATTTTTTGCAATCTCAATTACGTTATTATCGTAAAAATATAAGCCTGTTACAGCATAATTAGACTTTGGAAATGCTGGCTTTTCTTCTATAGACAAAGCGTTATTCTCATGATCAATTTCCACAATCCCAAAACGCTCTGGATCTTTTACTTGATATCCAAAAACAATTGCACCCTCATTTAGGGTTGAAGCAGTTTTTAGTAAAGGAGTAAATCCCTGTCCATAAAAAATATTATCACCTAGTATAAGGCAGACATTATCATTACCTATGAATTCTTCTCCAATAATAAAAGCATCCGCTAGCCCTCTTGGATGCTTTTGAATTGCATATTCAAGTTTTATTCCCAATTTAGATCCATCACCAAGTAAATTCATAAAAAGAGGAATATCTTTCGGTGTAGAAATGATCAGTATTTCCCTAATCCCTGATAACATAAGAACAGATAGTGGATAATAAATCATAGGTTTATCATATATCGGTAACAATTGTTTTGATATAGCTTGAGTTATCGGATATAATCTCGTCCCATTACCTCCAGCTAAAATGATACCCTTCATCATAAGTCCGCCTCCAAATTAATAAGTAAATTCAAATATCCATTTAATTATTTGAATTCTTTAAATTAAGGTACGTTGAGCTCTTTAGTAATAATATAAGAATTTTTCTCGGTCTCACTACTAATATGAAAATCATATCCAGTGAATAATGTAATCATTTTAGAATTGCTTTTATTAACTTCTGCCTTTATCAACTCCATTCCCATTTCTTTTGAAAATTGAATACCAAAGTCTATTAAAATTGGTGCGATATTCCTCCCTTGATGTGTCGGTAAAATTCCTATGGAACTACAATAAGCTGTTTTAGTGATGAGATCATTCACATATATTGAAAGTATGCTTATATCGTTATCGTCCTCAACTAAAATAAAGTTATATGCATTTTCAATTAACTTTTTTGAATAGTCTTTCAGCTCAACATCATTATCACTCGGTAATAAATAATTTGAATCCATTTTGTATATAAAGGAATCTAATCTTTCTAAACTATCAATATCATTAATAAGTAAGCTAAAATCCAACCCCATTTTTCTCAGTACATTTTTATATTTTTGAAAACTAATCGTATTCATTTTCATCTAATACTAAGCTCCCTTCGAATTGATTTTCCTCTGCTTGGCTTTCTTTAAAAATTGAAAAAGAACTTGACAAATTGTTTCAAACTCTTTTATTTTAAATATCCAGCTTACTAATACATATAGCAAGGAACCACTGCTTATCTGTATAAAAAGTTTAATAAGTTTACTAACAGGTAATACAATACCTAGCAAATAAACAAAACTACCCATAAAAACAGAAAACAGAAAAATTGGTAGGATATCTTTAATCTGTTGTGAAATGGAATACGCAATTTCTCTAGCTGAATAATAAGCATTAATAACTAAAGAAAGGTATGAACATATTATTGCAGCTCCTATTAACCCTATAATGCCTAATGAAAAATAAATTGATACAACAATTAGAAATGTTAATAGTATTTTCTTAATAATCTCCAGTTTTAGGAATATGCTTGACTTCCCCTTAACTTGGAGAATGTTCAAATTTATAGCATGAAGTGGGTATAGCATTCCAGCTATACATAAAAGTTTAAAGTATATGATAGATCCAAACCATCTTGGTCCTAGTAAAACAGGGATGAGTGTGTCAGAAACAGCTATTAATCCAGACATAATAGGAAACATTATATATGCAGATGTTCTTATAATCCTTTGAAACCCATATCTTAAGCGGTCTTTATCTTCTTGGATACTACTTAATACTGGATAAGTTACTCGTTGAATAGCACTAGTTATGGAGATTGTAAACATATCGCCTAGTTTAACCGCGTTAGTATATAATCCTAATTGAGCAGCTGGATATAATCTTCCTATGATTATCGAAAATAAATTATTGTATATAGTATCTATTAAACCAGAAATTAATAATTTGAATCCGAAACCAAAGAGTCGTTTAAATGATGGTATACTAAAAAAAAATATGGGAAACCATTTATTATTGGTCCATAATAGTACTGTTTGGGTTATCTGTAAGGTTAGCGTTTGAGCAACAAGACTCCACACACCGTAACCACGTAAGGCAAAAATTATCGCGACAAAACCTGAAATAGTTGCAGCTAAAAGATTTATCTTAGTTTGTGTTTTAAAGTCTATTTTCTTTATAAGAATCACTCTTTGAATAATCCCTAAAGAATTAATAATAAGACCTAATGATAGTACTCTTAATAAAGGGATTAGTTGTTCCTCTTTAAAAAAGCTACTAAAAATTGGAGCGAAAAAATAAAGTATAATGAATAATGAGCAAGACATGAACAAATTAAAAAAGAATACAGTAGAATAGTCAGATTCACTAGCATAACTTTCTCGAATTAGAGCTTGAGTAAACCCACTATCTATTATTAAATTAGATAATGCTATAAATATAACTAGCATTCCAATGAAACCGAAATTCTCAGGAGATAATTGCCTTGCAAGAATCATAATAACAATAAATTGGATTCCCTGTGTGCCCAATAATTCTGCAAAACTCCAAATTAATCCCCTTATAGTTTTTATTTTCAGATCATTTCCCTGATTTAATTTCATTTAGTGTTTAAAACAAAAATTCTCAATTTATTTAACTTGGCATATACCGAAGGAAAATAGTACCTTGAGTATATTATTATTTTATCTTTTAAACCCAGTCCAGCAAGAATTCGTTTATAATATTTCCTACTTTTTTTACCTTGCCAATCACCATTTATAACCGATATTTGAAATTCGAAAATCTTTTTTACATCATCAATTTCATTCTTATATTTATAATTAGAATATCTATCAAATTCCTCATAAAATTTAATAAATCTCATTAAAAGCTTGATTTTTTTTTCTTGTGTGTCATTCATTTTTACCCAATTTGTTGTAGATGATCCCTCAACTCCAAATCTATAAGCTGACATATATTCGTCTATATAATAAGCATAACCATTGCTGGAGGTAATTAGTTTTATTACATTATCTCCAGCAACAGAGTTAATACACCATTGTGGAGGGTTATCTAATAGGTGCTTAGGATAAATAAAGGATGCTGTAGGAATATACCCTAGCAAAGCAAGTTCTCCTGCTGAATATTTTGTGTTTTTCCTCAAGTAATATTTTTTATTATTTTTCATCCAGGGAACAACTGCTCTACGAACTAATGTTTTATTAGAGTCAATTACTTTTGCATTATGGAAACACAAAGTGCATTCGGGGTTTTCTTCCATATATTCTACTTGTTTTTGTAATTTGAGGGGGTCAGTCCAAAAATCATCACCCTCGCATAATGCTATAAATTTCCCCCGTGATTTTTCATGAATACGGCGTAAGTTTTTCTCAGCTCCTATATTCATTTCAGACGTAATCAATTTAATCTTTTCTGGATATAGATTTACATACTTTTCAATTATTTTTCTAGTATTATCAGTACTGCAATCCTCTCCAATAATTATTTCAAAATCAAAATTCGTTTGCTGTTTCAAAAAGCTTACAATTGCATCTTCAATAAAATTTTCGTGGTTATAAGTGATACAGTTGATACTTACCAAAATACTCATAGATAATCTCCTTATGATGAGATATTAAATATTTTTTTCTTACTGATTGTTAAGTAAATTTCAAGAAGTTTCTTATTGTTAACTTCTGCGTCATGTAATTGAGATGCCTTAATTTTGGATTTCTGAGAAAAGTTTATTGCGATCTTTTCATTTCCGAATATCTCACATATATAATGAGCAAGCATATATGAGGCGTCTGATTGATAAATAAACCCTTCTTCTTTATGTTTTAATAAATCAGAAATGCCACCCACATTTGCAGCAACAGAGGGTACTCCAAGAATCATAGCTTCCCCAAGTGAATTAGGACTATTTTCTATAGTAGAAGGACACACAAATACATTTGACTTTAAGTACTGCTTACACATTTCTTTTTCATTTAACACTCCAGTAAATTGGACTTTTTCTTGTAACTTATACTTTTTAATTAAGCTCTTTATATACTTTCCGTATGACGAAATTTTCAGTTTATTATTTAAGTTTTCATAATTAGTAATATCATGACCACCAATATATATTTTAGCTAATGGATACCTCTTTAATATTATTGGCATTGCTTCAAGTAAAAAATGTAACCCCTTTATGGGATATGAACCTTGACTTACAAATATCGAATACTTTTCACAATAAGTATTATCCCAAGAATATTTATAAAACTCATCCCTTAATGTTTCATTGCAGTGATGATATTGAATTTCTGGATTAATTATAGATGTACAAGCATTATCCCAAGTAGTCCTACCAATAACATGGTTTGTTTTTTGTATAGCTTCTATTTCATATTTCCCCCGCATTACAAATTTATTTTTTTGTAATTTTAAGTTATCTCGCTTGATAAAATCTCTAAATGTATATTTTTTTTGAATTTTATCTGGTATGCCATTCATATAATGCTCAGCAATATATGACAGTAGACCTTGAATGGATATTACAACATTTATATTTTTCTTTTTACACATATTTACCATAGCAAGAGTATGAGCACATTCTGTTCCAAAGATATGCACCAGATCAGGTTTTGATTTTTCAATAATATATAGTAAATTATTGTTTTTTTTCTTTTCTTTATTACTGTAACCAATAGATGGGAAAGTATAGTATATTATGTCCTTGGCTTTTAAAATATTAACTTTTTTTGTCCCTTTTTTTGGAAATGATATTTCCAGTTTAATATTCTTTTCCTTTGCTAAATTAGCGGCTGCATTAACAAGCCATCCGCCGAAAGCTATAGGTTTTTCACTCATAAGTAAACTGGCTTCTGGCAATGGGACATTAGTCACCCATAATATTTTCATTTGATTGATATTTCCTTTCTCATGATTTCTTCGAAAACGCATATGGTAAGTATGGAATTGAGGGTCCAACAACAAATAAAACAAATCCTATTTGGTAAATATAAATAATAGGATTTATAAATCCAAAAATTACAAATAAAAGTTGTGCAGTTAATAAAACGTGAAAGTATGGATGACTAGCATAAAACCTTAACTGTTTTCGAAAATTCAAAAAGATCGCTATAAACAGTGGAAGCGACCCGAATAAACCGTAATATGCCATAAGATCAAGCCACCCGGAGTGTCCTCCAACTTCAGATTTAAAATCATGACCAAATGGTCCGTATATTCCGAATATTGGATTTCTCAAAAAAGTCTCTAAAGATGCTAAATAAAGTTGCCCCCTCCCAGAGGTTTGAGAACCGACTGATTCACTAACAAAGCCTTGCGCAAGATCTAAAAATTTAGAACTAATTACCTCATTTGTTTTGAATAGCTTTGCGCTCTCTATTAAAAAATAGCCAATCATTTCTATAGGATTGATTAAGAACAAGAATAAAAAAACCAATATCATACAAAAAATAAAACTTTTTTTCCCTTTAATCATTACAATCAAAAGAGTTCCTGTTAATAGTACTAGTATGGCGGTAGCGTATGAAGCGGAAATTAGCATAGTAGTTATAATAATATAAATAAAAAGGCAAAGAATTTTGTAAAATTTATTAACATCTTGAACTTTTTTTATAACAAAGTATAAAATTAGAATGTTTATAAAAACAGCACTATAAACAAAACCAAACCCCCCTATACCTAAAGATAAGTAGGTTTGCTGTAATGGGTCGCTTCCTGTAGCAAGTCCCCGTGCAGCAAGAGGATAGTCTTTTAAACCTAAATATGTTTGGGTAGAAGCAATGACATAAAACAGTATTGAAAAAAAAGCTACTTTCCCCAGGACTAAATCATTATTATTGTAGTACATATAATAATGATTTATAAATATTCCACCGATAAATAATATAAAAGTAATCATTACATATTTTCCATCTACTATGCCGTACAAAAAACCACCTGTTAAAATATATGGTAAAAATGTTATTGCCCAAATAATTACCATTACTAAATCAAGGGGTATTCTTTGAAAAACCCACCGGTAATCTGTAGTAAAAAACCAAATTATAAGGATTAATAAGAATGGTATTACTCCCAATTTATAGTTGAAGTAAGGCCATGAGTACCAAGTACACATAAAAAGAATGATCCATTTATTAATATTGGACAGAAAACTGTTAGTTTTAAGACTAGTATCTGAACTAACACCAACATACCTTATTTGTTTTTTATTAGAACGCATATTTTACCTCACTAAATAATGCTGAACCAATATACAATTCAGAAAGTCATTTTATTTATTATTTATATTTAACAGTTAATAGTTTTAATTATTTACTTTACTTTCAATTTGTAGTCAGAATATATAAACCAAACAGCTAACCAAAGATGTTTTAAGGCCAAATAAAATAATGAAATTCAAAATAAACTTATTATTTTTTCCACTTGTTTCATATTATTTTTTTCGGATAAAACATAATTCCTTGCTTTATCTCCAAATTCCATCAATTCATTTGGACTCTTTTCACATACCCTTATTAAAGTATTTGTTATGCTATTTAAGGAATTCCCATTAATAAAATAAATATAATCATTATATTCTTCTGGCATACCCGGTAATTTATAAGCTATAGTAGGTACTCCCGAGACCAAATACTCCATTAACTTTGAGGGAAAGGAATATTTAGTGTATTCACCTTTACTATTTCTTGGGTTTATTAGTACTGTTGCCTTTTTTTGAAGTTTCATAGCCTCTTCTCTACTCACACGTCCATAAAATTCAATTCTGCTATCGCGTTTAGCCATTTCTTTAATTTCTTTTTCGGTTTCACCTGTTCCACAAATTTGTAATCTATAATTTTCCTTATCGATTAGCTCAAACGCCATAAGAAGATCTAAAATACCGTATTTTTCATTTAAACTACCGGTATATAAAATAGTTTTTAAATCACTTTTCTTTCCACTTTCTTTTAAAATGTGAGGTTTAACTTGTTCTTTAATATTTACCATTCCTTCAACAACCACATAAGGTTTATTCTGTAACTTCAGAGTATCAGCCATCTGCTTGGTTAATAACACATAGGAATCAACATAATGTTGCAAACTATTAATCATCTTTATTTCCAACTTTTTTAAAAATTTATAGCTTGCTTTTTCTGTGGAAGTAAGATTCATGAACTGAGGTAAATCAGGTACAACTAAACAAGTTGTTATTGCTGATTGGCTTGCCTTGGCTGTCTTTAAGGCTCTAAGTATAGAATAATCCATAGAATATGCAATAATTACTTTTTTTCGTTCATCTTTAATATTTACCCAGTTTTTAATTTCTCTAGATAGGCTCCAACCACGAGAAAATTTCTTTAAAATTGGAATATTCAAAAAATTAACATCTATATCATTTGCACCTTCTACATGTGACCAATCGTTCCTTTTAATAATCGCTTTCTTATAAAAACTTGGATAAGATCCTATAAATACAGCATTTAATAAATTTATAGGGTGTGAATTTATTAAATCTAGTCCTTCTATAATATTCCACTGAAGGGCGTTCGCAGCAAACTGTACGTTGCTCTTGCTCTCCTTAATGATTTTTTTTTCATTAAATACTCCGCCTAAAAATAAAATATCAAAATTACATGTGGAATTATTCATTTATACTTTTCCCCAAATTACATTATTGATAATTTTTGTATAGTTTTGAATAATCTTTGTAACTTTTACAGATACATTTACATCCTGATAATCATTAGCAAGATATGTTTTCTCGCCTTTCTCCCACATTGCTCTACTCAATTCTACAGCCTGCTCAATATCTTTTTCTGTAATACCACCAATTACTACCGTTCCTTTATCAAGTACTTCTGGACGTTCAGTTGATGTTCTAATCAATACGCCTGGGAAACCTAGAATAGCAGATTCTTCTGATAATGTACCGCTGTCAGAAAGGACTGTGAAAGCATTCATTTGTAGTTGGTTATAGTCAAGAAAACCAAAAGGTTTTAATTTCTTTATAAGGGGATGAAAGGTAATTCCTCTTTCTTCAATCTTTTTGAAACTACGTGGATGAGTCGAATAAATTACTGGAACTTGATATTTTTCTGCAATATTATTAATTGCTTTCATTAGAGAAAAGAAATTATTTTCATTATCTATATTTTCTTCACGATGTGCAGAAATAAGTATATATTTTCCTCTTTCAAGATTTAGTTCTTCGATTACTTTACTATTACGAATACCTTCCATATTCACACTTAATACTTCTGTCATTGGTGAACCAGTCACAAAGATATGATCTTTACGAATACCTTCTGTCAATAGATAACGTCTACTATGCTCTGTGTAAGGAAGGTTAATATCTGCTACATGATCGATAATCATTCTATTAATTTCTTCAGGGACGTTTTGATCAAAACAACGATTTCCTGCTTCCATATGAAAAATTGGTATTTTTAAGCGTTTCGCTGATATTGCACTTAAGCAACTGTTTGTATCTCCTAAAATCAAAAGAGCATCAGGTTCTTCCTGTATTAAGATTTTATAGGAAGAAGTAATAATATTCCCCATTGTTTCACCCAAGTCTTCACCTACGACATTTAAATAATGATTTGGTTTTCTTAGACTTAATTCCTCGAAAAAAATATTATTAAGTGAATAATCCCAATTTTGCCCGGTGTGTACTAAAACATGATTAAAATATCTATCTAATGATTTTATTACTTCAGACAATCTAATAATTTCTGGTCTTGTCCCTACTATTGTCATAACTTTCATCTTTTCCATTTTACTTAAACCTCCACAAAATAAGTATCAGGCTTTTCTGGATTAAAAATTTCACAAGCCTAAAATAAAGTAATGACATCCTTAATTCCAGTATTTTCTATAGAGTGCGAATAACCTGCAGGAATATCTACTACCTCAGGAGTTTCTCCATCCACATTGTATTCAAGTACCTTTTCCGAATAAATATTCCTAAATTTAATAGTAGCTTCTCCTTGAATAACCAGAAACTTTTCTACTTTCGTATGATGCCAATGATTTCCTCTTATAACACCAGGTTTGGTTTTTGAAATGAAAATTTGGCCCATACTTTGAGACTTAATAAACTCTGCAAGCCAACCACGACTGTCTACATTTTTTTTTAGTTTATAAGAAAAATTATCTTCATCTAAATAAGATAAGAAGGTACTATATAATAATCTATCAAATTCACCCTCTAAAGAAGGCATTACTAACGATTTCCGGTTATTATTAAAAGAATAAAGTTTGTCTATTAGTTCACCTAGACAGATTTTGTATGTTACTGGCACTCTACAGTATTCTTTTTCCATTGTTTCATTACCATTTAACGCTCGAGAAAATTCTGCTAATACGTCATCTATATAACATAATGTAAGTTCAGTTTTGGGGTTATTAACCTGTATATCCATTCCTCTTGAAATATTATGGCAAAAGGTTGCAACAACACTGTTATAATTCGGTCTGCACCATTTTCCAAAAAGATTTGGTAGTCTGTAGACTAAAGTTCTAACTCCCACTTCTTTGCTATAAGAGAATACTAACTGTTCGGAAGCTTTCTTACTTCTACCATATGGATTATCTTGATCAGCCTGTGAGGAGGATGTAATTAATATGGGAGATTTATTCTGATTTCTTTTTAAAGATTCTATTAAATTTGATGTGAATTCAAAGTTCCCTTTCATGTATTCGTTTTCATCATTGGGTCTATTTACTCCTGCTAAATGAAATACAAATTCACATTCTTTTGTATATTTGTCTAATAACGAAGCATCTGTTTCTCTTCTGAATTCAAATATTTCGTTATTCTCCTTATTTTCCAAATCTGCAACTAGGTTTTTCCCAAGAAACCAGCTGCCCCTGTAATAAGTATTTTCATAATGACTCAGACCTTTCTATTAATTAAATAAGTTCCTCCCGCAGAGTCTTATTTATATATATTAATTGTTAATGTATCTATTAAGTTATTGAAAAGTTAATAAGGTATATTCATTTAGCTATTAAAGTACCTTTATACTCTCCTTGCTCTCCTTAACCTCTTTTAATTCATTACGAACAAACTCTAATTCAAGTAATTTCTCTTTAATTTGCTCTATATTTAAAATTTGAGTATTTTGGGAGTTATATTCTTCTTCTATTGATAACTTTTTGTCTCCTTTAGCAAAATACTTATCATAGTTCAAATCTCTTTTATCGGATGGTACTCTGAAAAAACCTCCTAAATCTTCTGCTACTAAAAGTTCTTCTCTTGTAAGAAGAGTTTCATAAAGCTTTTCTCCGTGCCTAGTTCCGATTATTTTAATTTCGTTACTTTCGTTAAATAGTTCTAACAGAGCTTTAGCTAAATCTCCTATTTGACATGCCGGAGCTTTTTGAACTAATATGTCACCTGCTTCAGCATGTTGAAAAGCAAATACTACCAATTCCACAGCTTCTTCTAGAGTCATGAGGAATCTAGTCATGTTAGGGTTTGTTATTGTTATTGGTTTTCCACTTTTTATTTGTTCGATAAATAAAGGGATAACTGAACCACGGGAAGCCATTACGTTTCCATATCTTGTTCCACAGATGAGAATACTATCTGAAGAAACTGTGTTGGCCTTTGCAATAAATACCTTTTCCATCATTGCTTTTGAAATGCCCATTGCATTAATAGGATAAGCAGCCTTATCAGTTGACAGACAAATTACCTTTTTTATTCCATAATCTATGGCAGCAGTTAGGACGTGATCAGTACCGATTATATTCGTTTTTACTGCTTCAAGCGGAAAAAACTCACAAGAAGGTACTTGTTTAAATGCTGCTGCATGAAACACGTAGTCTACGTTAAACATAGCATTCTTTATACTTGAAAGATCTCTAACGTCTCCTAAATAAAATTTGAGTTTCTCACTTTTATATAATTTTCGCATATCATCTTGCTTTTTTTCATCACGAGAAAAAATTCGGATTTCTTTTACATCTGTATTTAGGAATCTTTTCATTACCGCGTTTCCAAAGGAACCTGTTCCTCCAGTAATTAATAAAGTTTTATCCTTAAACATACAAATCATCTCCATTTACAAATGCTTGATAATTATATTGACTGTTTCTCTTATATTATAATGTGCTTCTAAGTATTTTCTGCCATTCAGACCCAATTGAGTTCTAAGTTCTTTATTAGTTGAGAGTAGTTTTGCATTATCAATAAAAGACTCTAAGTCCTCGCTTTCTGACCAAAGTCCACTTTCGGCTTCACTTAATATATCTTTTAAATCTGTATTTTTATCTGTTGCGGCAAGTATTGGGAGTGAGTATTCTAAATATGAAGTTAATCTAGAGGGAAAATTAGGTATTGTAAATCTTTTATCTAAAAAAATTAATCCAACATCAGCATTTTCAAGTAATTTATCATATTCATTTTTAGGTAAGTTTTTGTGTAAACTTACATTTTTCGGTTTCGCATTATGTATGTGTTTTTCTATTTTTTCATATTCCGTACCGGATCCTACGATTAAAAGGTGTCCACTATCGACTTTGTGAAAATTTTCTATTACTTTTAATAAGAAATTAATCCCCTGCGGTTTACCTAAGTTTCCTCCATAAACAAATAAAGTTGATTCTTCTGGTATGTGATATTTTTTATAGATTTCTTTATTCACATTTACTCTTATTTCAACAGGCTCAATTGAATTAGGAAAAACCTCGACATTTCTTTTGTCAATAAAAGAATTATGTTGTAAAATGTAGTTTACATTTCCTTTTGACATGCAGCCAATCTTATCTGATAATTGATATAATTTTTTTCTTTTTTTCTAAAATATCTCCATATAAAACCTCTATTTTTAATTAAATCAATATCTACTGCATTTTGTGGAAAAATATCTTTAAGTAATAAATATGTTTTACTTTCATGTTTCTTTTTTAGGTAATTAACAACTTTTACAAAAGTAATTGGTGGAGTTGAATAAATGACTAAGTCAAATCGCACATCTTTAAGATACTTTTTCACTGCCTTGAGGTATTGCTTGTCTATTGTAAGGGTTGATAAACCCTTCTCAATAAAGCTCGTTTTAGTAATATTTCCAGTTCTTACTTTCAAAAGCTTAATATTTCTAATCGAAGTAAGCTCTGTAGGTAATTTTGTTCTCCTTTCCCTCGGAAAGACCACATGCATATTTATACCTCTACTCGCAAGTTCTCTGACAAGGTCCGTATAGATTCCTCTTTCGTCAACATTCTCCATATTTAATAAAGTTATAAATAATACGTTCAAAAAAGTCACCCACTCGAGCTCAAGTTAAATTAATGTAATTTATTTATTAATATCAACATTTAATGTAGATTGTTCATTTACGTTTAGAACTTTCATTTTTCCATTTAATAAACTCAATTAAAGTTTTATATTCGTGGAGTTGATTCTTTTCCACCCCTAATTCCTTTAGTTCATTAAAGAAACCAATCCATTCTTTTTCGATAAGCAGACTTTTCTCCCCTTCCAATCCATTTTTCAATAATGATATGAGATCTACCTTTAAAACTGTCGCAATCTTTTTCATTACTTCCAGGGAAGGATTTTTGTTAATATTACGTTCAATATTACTTAGATATGACTTGGAGATTTTAGACTTTTTAGCAAGTTCTGAGAGGGTATACCCTCTTTTTTTCCTAATTTCAGCTATATTTTTTCCAATCATTCGATTACCTCTTTAACTACTTTGTAGTATATTATTAAAGGTTCTTTAATAAGTTTTAACATCATTTCAACTTCTACCAGATTTTCCATATGTCATTTAAACTATAATGCAAATTTGCTACTTTTTTTGATATTTAATTACGATAAATTTTGAACGTTTTCCTATATTGTTATGATTTTATATTTTTAGGTGTAAGTCTTTTCATCTACTACATTCTTCTCGACTTCTTCCGTACTTTCCATATTCATTAGTCCCGAATCACGTATACGAGAATTTGATATCAACTTATTATCTTGATAACCGTTAGGATTTTTTCTCTGCCATCGCCAAGCATCTCTACACATCTCTATGATTCCCTTCTCTGCTTCCCAGCCCAATTCCATCTTGGCTTTTGATGAATCAGCATAGCAAATTGCTATATCACCTAATCTAGGTTCGCTTAGTTGAAATGGAATCTTTATACCAGTTATCGACTCGAAGGCTGTTATAATTTCTAATACACTATAGCCTTGGCCTGTTCCTAGATTATAAGTGTTTATACTGTTCGTTTTCAGTACTTTGTCAAGAGCGGCCACATGTCCTTTAGCTAAATCAATAACATGAATATAATCCCTAACTCCTGTACCATCAATTGTAGGGTAATGTTGACCAAACACTTTCAGTTCTTTTAGTTCACCTATTGCTACTTTAGTTATAAAAGGCATTAAGTTATTTGGAATTCCATTTGGATTATCACCTATTAGTCCGCTTTCATGAGCGCCAATTGGATTGAAATATCTCAAAATAGAAATACTCCATTGTTTATCGGATATATATATATCTTGAAGTATTTCTTCAATCATTAGCTTTGTCCTACCATATGGGTTCATTGCCTTTAGAGGAAAGTCTTCTGCAATAGGAACTTTATCCGGCATACCATAAACAGTTGCTGAAGAACTGAATACTAATTTCCTAACATGATACTTTTTCATTAGTTTACATAAGTTAATCGTACTATTTATATTTGTTCTATAATACTTGAGTGGCTCAACAACAGATTCCCCAACTGCTTTAAGACCAGCTAAGTGAATAACTGCCTCTATCCTATTTTCTATGAATACTCGTTCTAAATCTTTTTCATTTAACAAATCGATCTGGTGAATTTCAAAAGATTTTCCTGTAATTTTTTGAATTCGTCTTAGTACCTCTGGATTACTATTTGAAAAATTATCAACAATCATCAGATTATATCCGGCATTTAATAATTCAACACTTATGTGGCTTCCAATAAAGCCAGCCCCTCCAGTTACAAGAATCGTTATGCTAAACACCCCCAAATCACGAACTAAATAAAGTGTTAAAATAGTAAATAGGGCATTTAACCCCGCCTCTCACCACACTCTCGACGACTCGCGTCTAAGGTTTATTTCAACCCACAGTATGGTCGAGTGCCTCCATTAATATTGGTAAGGAGACATCACCAAATTTTAATATTGATTTCAAGTCGATATTCTTAATAGCGAACATCCATATTAAAACTGAACTTTGGTATTAAAGCTTTTTAAGTTCGATTTAATTTATAAAAATTAAATAAGGTGTTAAATAATCCCTAAGAGATAAAAGAGTTTTCCTTTCTTATCTAGAAACCCAATTGTTCTTTATAAAGAACTTGTGTGTTATTAAAATACCACCATTCTACACGTTGTGTCAATAACTGGATATCTAAATTAATTCTACTATTTTTTAGTAGTTTCGTATAACAGATTATATTGAATGCGAGTTATGTAAAGTTATATCTCATAAACCAGATTTGATTTTATCATTATCACACATAATTCAAATAAATGATCAAGCGATAAATTTTTCATAGGAAATTAAACTGAGTATAATTTAAACCGCCTCTATATCACAGTTTACCGCTAAACTAAAAAACCACCTAAGCCTTCTACCCTTAACCTTGAATGCCTTGGAGACGTTAAACTTGCTTACTTTTTTAATAAAGCTGAATAAAAATTTCTTCCATTCTAGTACTACGACACTGGAGTCAGTATAGTTTCATGGACACATTTTAGTTAAATCCTTACAATGATTTTTGAGAGGATATGTTCGGATTGGAACGTAAGCATACAGGCAAGAAATATAATAATGAGTTTAAGAAGATTATTGTAAATCTATATCATTCGGGTAACTCAGTAAGAGAATTAAGTGGCGAATATGGCGTATCTGACGTAACAATTTATAAGTGGGTTAAAGAATTTACCCCTATTGGTATAGGGGAAGAGTCCATGACTCCGAAGGAATTGGCTGCGATACAGAAGGAAAACCTTCGGTTAAAGCAAGAAGTTGAAATCCTAAAAAGGCTATGGCCATATTCGCCAAAAAGTAACTGAGACAGATCTCACCGAATTTATCGTGGAACACAAAAACAATATTTCGTAAAGAGAATGTGTGAAGTATTAGAAATCCCAAGAAGCAGTCATTATCAGTCTCTTCAACTAGTCGTATCAAATCGCGAACAGAAAACGAAGAGCTAACGAAAGAAATTCATCTCATTCACTTAGAAAGCAAAGGTCGCTATGGTGCTCCCAAAATCCATGAAATCTTATTAACCAAAGGATTTAGTCTAAGTCTAAAGCGTGTTCAGCGCCTAATGAGTAAGATGGGAATCCGTTCTATCACTAAGAAAAAATACCGTCCTTATCCACCTAAAGAGAAGGTTATACAATTAGAGAATTTGCTCAAACGAGATTTTACCACCCAGACTATTAATGAGAAATGGGCAGCCGATATTACGTATATTCATACGTTAAACGACGGATGGTGTTATTTAGCTTCTGTATTGGATCTTCATTCTAAGAAAATAGTAGGCTATCCCTTTTCGCGTTCTAAGACGACTGAACTGGTTATTCAAGCTTTCAATCACGCACACACTTCACAAAAGTCCACGGAGGGCTTAGTTCTTCATACAGATCATGGCCCACAATATGTGGTGAGTTTACTCAACATATCCAAAATCATCATATTAAGCAATCCTTTAGCCAAAAAGGGTGCCCGTATGATAATGCCTATATTTTGGGGTACCAAAACCCACAAGCGATTGAAAATCAAATTAGAAATACAGCTTAAGATTTTACTTTTGTGTGTCCAAAATATTGACTCAAATCCATGGGTATTTGCTACCCTTTTCTAATTAATAGTCTGGTGGAGAATTTTATTAAAGTTAATATCTACATTCCATAAAAACAATTCACTAATTTTTCACTCCCCAATACATTATAAGACTCAATCCCCCCCATATTCCCAGTTATAAACCATTTACTTGGCATAATATAATATGTAATATTACTAAGGGTGTAAATCTGGCTTTTTCCTTTATCTTTTTATCCGTCTTTGGAATTATTTTTATCAAACTACATTCTAGAATTTTTTATTCTCATAAAGGAGGGTGCATTAATTTGCATAATCTTTTACATTTTACTCAATCGATCGATACGGATCTGACTCAATATATCACTGTTTTCGGTAAACAAATTTATGTCATTTTATTCATCATCATTTTCGCGAAGACGGCTTATATTGTTCTGACTTTCCTGCCTGGAGATGCGACTTTGTTTGCCAGCGGTACCATTGCTGCGATTGGACACTTGAGTTTCCCTACACTTTTGTTCCTTTTCTTCCTTGCAACTGTTGCGGGGGACGCCCAGAATTATTTTATCGGGAACCTGATTGGGAAATCCACGAAGAAAGAAAAGAAATACTCAGTATTTAAGTACATCCCAAATAAATCTATTGAAAAGACCCATCGATTTTTAACCAGTTATGGAAAATACGCGATTATGTTCTCCCGATTCGTTCCTTTACTTAGCACAACCTTACCTTTCATTAGTGGGTTCACACGCTATTCGTTCAAACGATTTATCGGACATAATATGGTCGGAGCGATGGTCTGGACGATCACTTGGGTATGTGCGGGTTACCTACTCGGCAACCTTACATGGGTAGGTAGTCATTTATTCCTCTCATTGCTCGGCATTACTCTTATCAGCTTTATCCCTCCATTCATCGCGTTTACCATTGAATATGCGAAAAAGAAAACAGCTGCCGCAAAAGTCCTTGAAATCTGACTTTTGCCGGCAGCCGTTTTGGCTTCAATTACTATTGTAAAGTTAACAAGTTATTCTTACCCAAGGTGCTAGTCTTACTTGGGTACCGAAACATTTGCCCCGTAAAAAATTTCATCCATTTCCGTTTGAAGCCTTTCGATAATTTCATCACGTTCAGTTGGTTTTAGTTTTTCTTCTGAATAATCAAATAGATAATTGTTTAGTTCGAATCTTTTCAGTTTACATTTAGTATGAAAGATATTCTCTTGGTACACATTCACATCGATCATATCGTATAATCCCTTTACTTCATCAGGGATATAATTTTGAATGGAATTTATATCATGATCGATGAACAATTTGCGACCATTTGTATCTCTGGTAAATCCTCGAACCCGATAATCTATCGTGATGATATCGGTGTCAAAAGAATGAATCAGGTAATTAAGTGCTTTTAATGGAGAAATTTCCCCACACGTAGATACGTCAATATCGGCCCTGAATGTACTGATTCCCTCATTGGGATGAAACTCAGGGTATGTATGAACCGTAATGTGGCTCTTATCCAACTGCATGACAACATTGTTCGGCAAAGGTCCAGGCGTTTCCTTATAGGTATCGGTGGGTACTTCTACGACGGGCCCCTCAGAAATAAGCATCGTCACGCTTGCTCCCTGTGGTATGTAATCCTGTTTGGCTGTATTCAAAACATGAGCTCCAATTAAATCCGATACATTCTTCAATATGCTAGAGAGTCTTTCCGCATTGTATTGTTCATCAATATATTCTAAGTATGCTTCACGTTCCTCTTTTGTTTTCGTATAACAAATATCATACATATTAAAACTTAATGATTTAGTAAGATTGTTGAAGCCATGAAGTTCAATTCTTTGCTCAGGTGTAATTTTCATGAACGATTCCCCTTAATTTTTTTACCAACCATATTTATAGTTACCCATTATTTGAGAATAGAAACTTTTAATTATCGTAGAGGAGTTTACCTATATATAACTTCTAAATTAAACTAAAATAGGTAATTGGAATTAAATGTATTTTCGATCTTTGTTTATATCTTAACTACTATTTAGACTTTAAATTAATATATTCTAGCGAGGTTATTATTGGAATAAATATTTTAGATATTTTAATATTCTATAAAAAAGGTGTTTTATTATTTTTTTTCTGGAAAATAGTGTTTTCAGGAAAAAATCCATCCCTGTTTAATCGGAATGGATTCTTTACAGTTATAAGTTTCAAAGCCCGTCATTTAATAGTCACTATCATCTTCATTGCCAACTTCATTACCTTCGTTATCCTCATAATTCTCGTAGTCTTCATCCTCATCTTCATAGTCATATTCTTCATCTTCGTCTTCATAACCATCTTCGTCAGAATAATCTTCGCCATCCTCAGCCAAGTCTTCGTTTTCATAGTCCGAATAATAATCTTCATCCATATCTTCACTATCATCTTCGTCTATAATTTCCTCTTCATAGTCCTCAAAGTCTTCGTACTCATCGTAGTCTTCAAAGTCTTCCTCTGATTCTGACCATTCATCTGGGATATCATAATAACTGTCTTCTTCATCATTATAATCGCCCCCCTCGAAATACCACTCACCATCTGATTCGTCTTCGTAATAATAACTGCCGGATTCATTGTAAAACAAATCGCTAATTTCCTGTTCTGAGAGTGGTTGAGCGATCCAGCCTTCGATTAACAGGAATATATCCTTTATTGGTATGCTGAACCCTACGGATTCATCCGTTATTAACCTTGCTGAATTAATGGCCACAGCCTTTCCTGTTTCCATGGAAACAAGAGGTCCACCGCTACTACCTGGAGCAATATGAGCTGACATTTGATAAATATTATCATATGAACGCTCTCCAATAAAGAAACTGCGATCCACTCCAGTTATGGTCCCAAGCGTTGCTGTATTCTCAAGGCCCAATGGACTGCCAAGTGCGACTACTTCCTGACCAATCTTGGCCCCTCCTGTTTTTTCAACATCAATTGGCTTTATCCCGGCTAATTTGGGAACTCTAATAATGGCTACATCTGTATCGGTGGAATAACCGATAACCTTTCCATTATACTCTGTGCCACCTTTATCTTTAATACTTGTTTCAAGATACCCTTCCACAACATGTGCATTTGTCAAGACATCACCTTTGTCATTAATTAAAAATCCAGAACCTTGGCTGTCCCCGGCAAAAATGGTATACACTTTTTTCTGAGATTCCTCGATGATCTGCGTGACACTTTGTTTTGTATCTTCTTTCATCTTCTCAACTGGCTTTGATGCAACCACCCTTGTTACTTCTTTCTTTTTCCCCGTTTCATTTTTATCTTTTTTGGTTTCTACTACAGTAGGTATAGTGGCTGTTTTTTTATTGTCCGCTTCATCCCAATAATATTTGATGGTCAACACAAAAGTTAATGTGCTTAAAATACTTAATATAACTAAGAATGGTATTAATTTAGATTTCTTTTTCTTATTCCCACAACTAGGACAATAGCGACCATCGCTTGATAGTTTCTTACCACATGTTGAACAAAACAAAAATATCACCTATTTCTCTAAGACTTTATACCTATTATATTGAAAAATAAGGAACTTGTATATCAAAATTCATAAAAATAAAAACGAGCCTCATATAATTGGCCCGCTTTCATTTTTTTATCTTATCAATCAAACTCCTAATATAGTTCTCTCTCATTAGCAAGTTCCTCAATTTCATTGGACTGGTACACATGGTTTCCTGAATTAACGGATTTTGCCGCAATACTCATGGCAGTAGCCACCGTTTCTACATGTATGGCGCGATATGGGCGAAGAGGTCCCACTAACAAAAATTTAAAAATCGAACTCAGTTTACCGGATATCTTTTCACCGATACGGAGTTCTTTTCGTTCTCCGATTAGTAACGAGGGGCGGAAAATATGTAGAGAATTTAATTTTAATTGCTTTAGTGTTTCCTCCATATCCCCCTTTACTCGACTATAAAAGAAACTTGATTTAGAGTCAGCCCCTATGGCACTTATCACTAACACATTCTCTACATTTGCCGCTTTTGCCAATTTTCCTGCCTCTATAACGTAATCATAATCAACTTTCCGAAAGGCTTCTTTAGATTTCGCTTTTTTAATGGTAGTGCCTAAACATATGAACACATCATTGACATGAAACAAATCTGCAAATTCTTTCATATTATCAAAATCGACAATATGCACTTTACAGACGGAATCTTTATACTCTAGTTCTCTTCTCGTAAATAGATGTATGGTTTGATAATCCTTACTAGTACATAACCTTTTCAATAGTTGGGTGCCTACAACCCCAGTTGCCCCTAAAACCAACGCAGTTTTCTTAGTCATGATTTCCTTCTTTCTCGTATAGGCTGCTTAATAGCAACCGAACGGTTAAATTAGAAAGGATTAGGACAAGTGATTCACTTGATTATAATCGGCTATAACCCATGAATCCATTTCAAACTTGATTGTACTAAGACAAGCATTGGATAATCTGGTCTGAGTCGATACAATCGTTTCATTCGACATCATACGTAGAATCATATGAATGACCGCCCCATGTGCAACTAAAATTACTTTCTTATCAGGATATTCTGCTTCAATATCCTGTAGGCCTTTCATAAGGCGTTCTCGTAAACTTTCCTGGTCTTCCTGATTAGGGTATTCTTTATTAAAAAATGTGGATTCCCTCTCATCAGCTGTCATTCCTTCAGCGTCCCCAAAATTCTTTTCAATGAATTCCTCTTTAATAATAATTGGGGAATCGATTATTTCACCTATAATATTGGCTGTAGCCCTTGCTCTTTTTAGAGGACTAGTAAAAATTACATCCCACTTGTCTTTGAATAAAAACTCTCCACACTTCCTGGCCTGCCTCTTTCCATTTTCATTAAGTGGTATGTCTGTTTGTCCCTGTAACCGTCCTTCTACATTCCAATCTGTTTCTCCATGGCGTACTATACAAATCGTTGTAATAACCTTCAACCCTTTCGTTTTAGAGTGGTGAACTTTTCACAGTTTTAAATTTCCTTTGCATGCTTTTGCAAGTGAACATGAAAATCCTTAATACAAGGCAATTTAACATGTATTCGAACAACAAGTGAAAGCGAGACACCTCTTCTCCACATGTGATAGATAGTTAGAACAATAATACCAAATTTAAGATCGATTTAGTACCTAGAACTACTACCTAAAAAAGTGATAGGATGTGCATGCCCATGTTCATGCATAATATTTCCATAGCTTTATTGGGTCCCATATGTTTAGATTATGGAAGATGTTTCATATAGAATAGTTAATGGACTTAATTAAAATGGAGAGGTGCCCAATTGAAGGAAATATTATTAATCTTATTATTACAACTTATTTATGTTCCCATCTATACATTACGTACCATATTCTTAGTCAAAAACTTAACCTCTTTGGCCTCTATTTTAGGCATAGCCGAGATGTTAGTTTATGTATTTGGACTATCCCTTGTATTTGGTGGAGACCAAAGCATATTGGCCATGGTTGTATATGCAGTTGGTTTTGGAATAGGTATCATATTCGGGACGAAAATTGAGCAAAAACTTGCTATTGGTTTTATCAATGTTACTGTTAATACACAGACAAAAAACTCCGATTTGATGGACACATTAAGGAACAACGGCTTTGGTGTTACTCTCTATACAGGCGAAGGTAGGGATAGTAACCGTTATCGGATGGAAATCTTAACAAAACGTAACCGAGAACAAGAATTAATTGCTACAATTGAAAAATTCGAACCTAAAGCTTTCATCATTTCTTATGAACCGAGGTATTTTAAAGGTGGATTTTTACTGGATCGTTTAAAGAATAGGGGAAGCATGAATAGATAAATAATACGAAGGCCCATCTAATTCAAGATGGGCCTCCGTATTATTTAGTTTTAGACTTTCTTGTTTTTACAGATTTGCTAGCAGGTTGCTTCTTGATCCATTTTATATATTTTTTCAAAGCTTCATCATCTTTTAACAAAATAACGGTATATAATCTTATGGCTAACTCCCGGTTTGAATATAAGGCATGAATTTGCTTGTGGCACGATTTACAAAGAAAAGCGGTTGGTAACTGACTGCCTCCTTCCTCCCTGGGCGTTAGATGGTGCACAGTCAGTTCTATCTCACTTCGAGAACAAAGCTCACACGTCCCTTGCATGGTTCCACCTCATCCATTAATGGTTCAATATTTTACCTTCTTCCACATTATGGAACATCAAATGTTCCATGTGATGAATTGGACCATACTCTTGCTCTTCTTTCCTCCATCCCTTGCAAATAAAGAACCATGAATTCATAACAATCATTTCTTGAAAATGAATAACAATCACTAGGATCATTGTTTTCTTCAGGATATAGCAGGATGAGATGGAAAGGAGTCCGTCTCCAATTTTGGTCAAAAAAGACAAAGCTACCTGCATTTTTTTCAAGTTCGAATAACCTTCGGAAACCACTTGCCCCTGCTTCAATAAATTCACTGGCTGTAAGCTTTTGTACTTGCATGCTATTCTATATGATTTTCTTGATGGAAGCTTGCAATAAACGTTCTCATCACGTCACCCCCCGTTAAACTGGATAACGGATAGTATATTCCCATACCATCAGATTTATCCTACTTAAAAGGCCGTTTCCAAGACAATTGGACAATGATCGCTACCCATTATATTTGAATGAATGCTAGCATCTTTTAAATCTACAGCCAACCGCTCCGAAACAATAAAATAATCAATCCGCCAGCCAATATTTCTTTCTCTTACCTTGCTCATATAAGACCACCAAGAGTATGAACCTTCTTTGTTTGGATAAAAATGACGAAAAGTATCAATGAAACCCGATTCTAACAAGTTAGTCATTTTACCTCTTTCCTCCAGGGTGAAGCCGGAGTTTCCAACATTCGTTTTGGGGTTTCTTAAGTCTATCTCGGAGTATGCTACATTAAGGTCCCCACAATAAATGACTGGTTTATTCATATCCAAGGCTTTTAGATATTCGATCATTTCATCTTCCCATTCCAAACGATAGTCCAGTCTCGTTAAATCTCGTTTGGCATTAGGCGTATACACGTTTACCATATAAAATTTTTCAAATTCAAGAGTTATTATTCTTCCTTCAGGCTCTTCATCTCGGTCACCAACTCCATATTTAACCGAAATAGGTTTTTCCTTCGTGAATATCGCCGTTCCTGAATACCCTTTTTTCAAAGCATAATTCCAATATTGATAATAGCCTTCTAAATCAAGTGTGATTTGCCCTTCTTGAAGCTTGGTTTCCTGCAGACAAAAAATATCGGCATCCACATCTTTAAAGTAATCTAAAAATCCCTTTTTTACACACGCTCTTATGCCATTTACGTTCCAAGATACCAATTTCATTTTTTATTCTATTCTCCTTATATCTATCTGTTTTGACTTCCAATCCTACTATACTATGATTTCTTAATGCATGCCCATCATAGAATATTGGAAAATAGTCGGGCAAATGATTCTTTTGAACGTTCCAATAGTGTCCTATTTTTATAGGTTAATGGATCAATCCTTTCACAATCTTTTATATCTTCTTGAAAATGAGTGGCTAAATCAGCAATGGAACTATTGCCCATCAAGAAGACATTTACCTCAAAGTTTAAATGAAAGCTTCGCATGTCCATATTTGCCGTACCTATCGAAGCCATGTCTCCATCCACAATGATTATTTTTTGGTGTAGGAAACCTTTTTTATAGGAGTATATTTCTACGCCAAATTGTAGAAGCTCACCAAAATAGGAGCGGCTCCCATACTGGGTTAAGAACCCGTCATTTACAGCAGGAACCATAAGACGAACTTGTATTCCTTTTAAAGCAGCATTCTTCATCGCAGCTTTAATTGCTTGATTGGGGACAAAGTATGGACTTGCTATCCAAACTGATTTGGTTGCAGTCGTTATGAGGGAAAAATAATAATCGCTCATGATTCCCTGCTGGGTATCGGGTCCACTCGCAACAACTTGGACAGCTCCATCTCCCTTTTCAAATTTATTCATTTTTGGTCGTTCTTCTAAGACATCTTCTCCACTTACATATTCCCAATCCATCAGGAATACGGTATGGAGCATATAAACAGCTTCCCCTTTAAGAACCATATGTGTATCACGCCAAAATCCAATGTTTTTATTTTTTCCAAGATATTCTTCCCCTACATTCAGTCCGCCAACAAAACCAATCTCTCCATCTATGATGATTATTTTCCGGTGATTTCTAAAATTGAATTTTTGATTAAAAAATCCGTGCTTTAACGGCGAAAATGGAAATATCTTCACACCTGCCTCTTTCATTCTATTGATTTCTTTATTTGCTAGACTTAAGCTTCCTGCTGCATCAAAGATAAATAATACCTCTACCCCTTCCTTTGCTTTTTCAATGAGGATATCGATGATTTCCTTACCAAGCCTGTCAGAACGAAAAATATAATATTCTATATGTATAAACTTTTCCGCCTTTTTTAACTGTTGAATGATTTCTGTAAATGTTTCATTCCCATTTTTCAATACTTTCGTTTCTGAAGATGTACTGATGGTTGTTTCTGAAGCATTCTTTGCAAAATCCGCAAAAGATTGCTGATGATTATTCAGAAACGATAAATCAGGAGCTGATATGTCATTGACAAGGTTCTTCCATTCTTCTCTATCTTTTCTTCTTTTAGATTGAAATAAATATCCTTTTAGATAAAGTTGACCTGAAAACAAATAGAAAATAAATCCGAAAACAGGAAAACAAAAAAGAACATACATCCATAAAAGTGTATCATGGGCAAATCTATTTTCTAGCATAAGTGAGATCATCGTAATAAGCATAACCAAGATATATAATCCCATAAAAAATAGCTTCACATTGAAGCTAGCATAGCTAAATAAAACCATATAAACAGATGCGATTAAAATAAATAAAAACACAATTTCCATTCTTCTTCTACTTTTCATTTTCATTCTCCTACAAATAATTTATATTTATATATACCCATGAAGTATGACAAAAGAAACAAAAACACTTACGAAAATTAATCGTAAGTGTTTTATACTGTCTTATTTTTTGATTGTTAATAAGCTTTCATATAAATCTATATATTCGGAAGATGAGGAATCCCAACTGAAATCTTCATTCATGGCATTTTCAGTCAACTGCTTCCATCTTTTTGGTTGGAATTTATACATTCCTACCGCTTGTTCAATAGTATGAAGCATATCATGAGCATTATAGTTCGTAAAACTAAAACCATTACCTTCGCCTGTAAATTGATTGTAAGGGATGACCGTATCACGAAGGCCACCAGTCTCTCTCACCAGCGGTAAAGCACCATAGCGCATTGCTATGAGCTGACCGATTCCACATGGTTCGAATTGTGACGGCATCAAGAAAATATCAGAGCCCGCATAAATCCTCCTGGCCATTCCTTCATCAAAATATGTGTTGGTTGATACTTGATTAGGATATTGCTCAGCTAAATTATGGAAAGCCCACTCATATTTTTCTTCGCCCGTTCCAAGTAATACGAATTGAATGCCTTGACCCATCATTTCATGGAAGACATGCAGGATAAGGTCTATCCCTTTTTGATCAACCAGCCGGGTCACCATTGATATAACTGGAACCTCATCATTGACTGGCAAATTCAATATTTCCTGTAATTCGCGCTTGTTTTTCATTTTCCCTTCATATGTGGAAAAAGGCACGGGTAAATATTCATCTGAAGCAGGATTATAGGATTCATTATCGATCCCATTTATGATACCTTTAAGATCCCCGTTCCGTTTACGCAGATAGCCATCCAGTTGCTCTCCATAATAGGGAGTCTGTATCTCTTCTGCATAACTTGGACTTACGGTTGTAATATAGTTAGAGAAGGCCAGACCCGCTTTAAGATAACTCACATTACCGTGAAATTCAAGACCATCCATATTGAAATACAATTCACTTAAATCCAACAATTCCGCTAGGACAGTTTTAGGGTAGACACCTTGATAGAGTAAATTATGTATGGTGAATACCGTTTTAATATTTTCATATAATGGATGTTTTTGATAATGTGCTTTCAACAAGACACTCACAAGACCTGTTTGCCAATCATGACAGTGGATGATTTCTGGGTGATCGTCTAAAAAAGGTATGGATTCTAATATGGCACGGGAAAAAAATGCAAACCTTTCACCGTCATCAAAATATCCATAACTTCCGTGTCTTTTAAAATAATATTCATTATCAAGAAAATAATATGTAATCCCATTGGCAACCAACTTTTCAATTCCACAAAATTGTTGGCGCCAGCCTACAGGGACCTCGATACTGGTCACGTGCGTCATTTCCTGTTTGATATGAAAAGGAAGGTCTTTAAACTTTGGAAGAATTACACTTACATTGACCCCCTGTTTTTTAAGTGCTTTTGGAAGTGCGCCTATCACGTCTCCAAGTCCTCCGGTTTTTATGAAAGGAGCGCATTCTGAAGCGGCAAATAGAACATTCATAGCTGTACCTCCATTAAATAACTTCTGCTTTCTTTATTACAGTTGGTTGTTGTAGGCCAATTACTTCTTTATCCCGTGTAATTCTAACTTCTTTATCCGTTATAATATTTTCTACGACTGCCCCTTCTTCTATCTCACCTTTTTGCATGATGATGCTGTTCTTTACGACTGCCCCTTTTTTCACCTTGACTCCTCTGAATAGAATACTGTTTTCAACTGTACCTTCAATATTACACCCATTGGCAATCAATGAATTAGTAACCTTGGAGGATTGTGTGTATTTAGCCGGAGCCTCGTTTTTAATTTTTGTATAGACATCCCATGTATCCCCAAAGAAAGTCCGAATGACGGCAGGATTCAAGAAATCCATATTACTCGAATGAAAACTTTCAATAGAATGTATGAACGGCATTTCTCCAGTGAAATGATAGCCTTTAACCGTAAAACGATGAAGATTGGCTTTAACCGCATCTTTCAAGAAATCGTATTCCCCATTGGCAACACAGCTCTTAATCAAATTGACCAAAAGGCTTTTACTGATAATGAAGGTTTCTAGACAAACATGGTCTCCCGGTTGAGGTATGGTAAAAAAGCTAATGTCGGTGATGGCGCCATCCGAATTCACTGAACATTTGTGGTAGATGGGTTTTTCAATGGATTCTCCCACATAATCTTTATAGACGACAGTGATATCCGCTTTCTCTTTTTTATGGTAAGCAAGCACTTCGTTAAAGTCCAATTTACAAACATGGCATCCAGGAGATATGATGACGGTGTCGGCATCTGCCCGTTCAAAAAAGCTGAGATGGTCATAAAATTGTTTCATGTCTCCAGTGACCGTTTCATCAGGATGTATAGGTGGCAAAATGAATAATCCACCTGAACGCCGGTCTAAGTTCCATTCTTTCCCTGATCCTAAGTGGTCCATAACAGAGAGGTATTTTTCCTTTGGAAAGACAGCGACCTTTGAAACATCCGCATGGATAAAGTTCGACATTGTGAAGTCGATTAGACGGTATCGTCCGCCAAATGGCACAGATGCCACATTACGGTGAGCAGTCAATTCTTTTAAATGTTGTTTTTCATTAATTAAATTGATGATTCCTAACACATTTTCCATTGCAGCTCCCCCTTGATCAATTAAGAGTTATCTTTTTTTTATTTGAATCAGTAATGGTCTGATTTTCTCCAATTAAGGTAATGTCAGAAGTCACGGTTGAATTACCTACCACTGCTCCGTCTTCAATCACGCAATTACTTGCTATGATACTTCTTTCAATGTGGACATTATTGCCAATGGTGACATTCGGCATTATGACCGAGTCTTTTATGGTTGAGCCAAATCCAACCTTGACATTATAGGATAAGACGGAATGGTCAATGTTCCCATAAATCATGCAGCCTTCATTCACGAGCGATTGTGTGACTTCCGCTTCTCTCGAAATATATTGTGGCGGATGATTAGCATTTCGGGCGAAAATTTTCCATTGCGGGTCATCTAACTGGAAATTAGGGTTTTCTTCCAATAAGTCCATATGGGCTTGCCATAGGCTCTCAACCGTTCCAACATCCTTCCAATATTCATTAAATCGATAAGCATACAATTTCTTTCTATCTTCCAGCATCTTTGGAATGATATTGCTGCCAAAATCATTGGAAGAATTCACATCTTTTTCATCATTTATAAGATATTTTCTTAATGTTTTCCAGTTGAAAAGGTATACACCCATTGACGCCAGATTACTCTTCGGGTATTTTGGCTTTTCATCAAATTGAGTGACCCTATCACCTTCATTCGTATTCATAATGCCGAAGCGGCTTGCTTCCTGCCAAGGTACTTGAATCACTGCTATAGTTGCCTCAGCAGATTTTTCGATATGATAGTCCAGCATTTTGCTATAGTCCATTTTATAAATATGGTCGCCTGAGAGGATTAACACATGCTCAGGATCATAGTTATCGATATACTGAATATTTTGATAAACAGCATTAGCTGTACCCTTATACCATTCCCCACCCTCTTTTCCTTGATAAGGGGGAAGGACAGAAACGCCACCCACATCTAAATCCAAGTCCCATGCTTTTCCGTTTCCGACATAATCATTAAGTATCAATGGCTGATATTGAGTCAGGACCCCAACCGTATCGATACCGGAATGAGTGCAGTTACTTAATGGAAAATCTATGATTCTATATTTACCACCGAAAGGAACTGCAGGTTTTGCCAATCCAATAGTTAATTCACCTAACCTTGAGCCTTGACCTCCTGCCAATAACATCGCAATCCACTTTTTTGCTCCCATTATTCGTTCACTCTCCCAGCCCTTTTTTTTGTTTGCTTCATAAAAATTGAAACCCCTAATGGAGGAACTGTAATATTCATACTGTATCTTTGGTTATGATAAGGTTCTTTTTTTACATGAAGAGGTTCTTGATTGATTTGTCCAGACCCTCCAAAGGTAAGGTCATCACTGTTAAATACCTCCATATACTTCCCTAGAGATGGGACACCAATTTTATGCTGATAGTGTGTCTGTTCTGAAAAATTACAAACCACGATACAATAATCTCCTTTTCGCTTACCTTTTCTCATAAATGTAAGAATGCTCTGGGAACGATTATTGGGATCTATCCATTCGAAACCATCCTGTACGTGGTCCTGTCGCCATAAAGATGAATGTTCTCGATAAAATTGTTGCAGGGTTCGAAAATAAAGAGCTAACTTTGTATGGGACTCATACTCCAAAAGAAACCAATCCAACTGTTCATCATCTTTCCATTCAATAAACTGTCCAAATTCCCCGCCCATAAAGAGAAGCTTTTTTCCTGGGTGCGTCATGAAATACCCGAGGAGCAAGCGCAAATTAGCAAACTTCTGCCAATAGTCTCCCGGCATCTTATTCAATAAAGACTTCTTTCCATGAACCACATCATCATGAGAGAAAGGCAAGACGAAATTTTCTGAAAATGCATAATGAAATGAGAAGGTTAAGAGGTTATGATGACTGGGTCTATCACTTGTTTCCAATTGCATATATCGGAGGATATCATTTGACCATCCCATATTCCATTTATAATTAAAGCCTAGACCTCCTATATCAGTTGGAGAAGTAATAAGGGGTCTATCTGTTGCTTCTTCAGCCATCATTAAGGCATTAGGATACTTATCAAAAATCACTTCATTCAATTTTTGTAAAAACCGAATCGCTTCTAGGTTCTCTTCCCCGCCATATTGGTTTTTAAGTTTTACTGGCAAGGGATTATCATGATTCAAATAAATCATGGAAGAAACGGCATCCACACGTACACCATCAATATGGTATACATCCATCCAGAACATCACATTAGATATGAGAAAACTAATAACCTCTGGTTTCGTAAAATCAAAATTAAATGTTCCCCATATTGGTCGATTAGCTCGATCAAATTCAATTGGTTCATAGAGTGGAGTACCATCAAAACAGCTAAGACCATGGGAATCCTTACAAAAGTGTGCAGGAACCCAGTCTAATATGACACCTATCCCTTTTTGGTGGCAAAGGTTCACCAAGTATTTAAAATCATTTGGAGATCCAAAGCGGCTATTTACTGAATAATAACCGGTCACCTGATATCCCCATGATTTATCGAAAGGGTGTTCCATTATGGCCATCAGTTCAATATGGGTAAATCCATTATCAACCACATACTCTACTAAGCTATCAGCCAACTCTCGATAGGTATAAAACTCGGACATCGCTGTCTGTCTCCATGTACCAGGGTGCACTTCATAAATGGACATGGGTTTTTGATAAACATTTCCCTTTTTCCTATCACTCAGCCATTTCGAGTCAGCCCAATCGAAGCTATTCAAACCATGGACAATGGAGGCTGTATCTGGTCTCTTTTCAGAATAAAAAGCATAAGGATCTGCCTTTAGAAATTGCTTATTTCCCGGTGAATGTATTTCGTATTTATACAAATCACCTTCTTTTAATCCAGGTATAAATAATACCCAGATACCGGAATTATCGATACGTTCCATAAAATGATCTGTACCGTCCCAATTATTAAAGTTTCCCACTACTGAAACTTTCTTGGCATGAGGTGCCCAAACCGCAAATCTTACACCTTCTATACCTGATGATGTTAGAATATGCGCCCCAAGCATTTTATAACTTTCATAAAGCGTACCTTCATGAAATAAATATAAATCAAAGTCACTTGGATAACTATCTTCTAGTTGGCCAATCATTGTCTTCATTTATCCGCCTCCATCAACATGAACAATATAAACTCGATAGCATATTCGTATCAATAAGTACCAGTTAATATATATATTCGTTAAAAATGGCATTTATCCTTCAAACAGAGGCGATATATTGTAATAAATGCCCTTTTCGCACTACCTTTAAACATTTTAATGGAAGAATACCCAATAAATGTAATAAAATACTTCCCCCAAAATAAATGTAAGCCCTTCCCTTGATGGGAAGAGCTTTTTTTCATGCTCTAAATGACTTATTTAATTTTTTCATTCTGCATCATATTTGTTTTCTCCAAAAATAAATATGATAAAGAAACTGACCAAGCTAACGGGGTATTTCCGTTAGGGACGTCTCTTCCTCCAATATATAATTCGGGCACCTCCCAATTTAAAGGAATGATTTTTTTTGTTTTATCAATATAATCCATCGCCTTGTTCACCATACCTAGTTCAAGGTAGCAAAGTCCAATCCAAGGGAGCCCGAAGCACCATTCGGCTTCTTGCCCTTCATTATAATAAAGATCCTTCTCATAACGTATACAACCGTAAGTCCTTTCAAGACGATTCGTAACATTCTCTAAAATTTTCAGGGCAGTATTGCGATCAACTAGACGGTATGGATAAATTAATGATAAAAGGGCAAGATCGGTTTCCTTCGTATAGCTTTCTCGTGGAAGCAGGAAACGAAGAGCTTCCTCTCCCTTCTTGATTAATTCTTCCTTAACTGTCACAAGCATTTTTACGGAAGTTAAACCGGCTACACAAGCTCCAATACTTGAAGCATGTATTTCAATATTCTCTTCCCACATCCCATTATCTCCGGCCTGCCAATATTGAAGACACTCAAGATAATCGACTAACTTTTGCACAATTTCCAAGTCATGTTCATCTCGTATGACCTTTTGTCCATTCCGGTAACCTTCGCCAACCCCCCATAAAAAAGCACCAATTGAATCATTCTGGGCATGGCCCCATTCAACTGGAAGTTCTTTTAAATCAGTGGAGTACCGAGCATGAATATATTCAAAAAGATATTGAGGTTTTTTTTCGGTATGAATGTCTATTTTCCATTCATACATACGAAATATATCAAATAATGCATGATAGGCATTCATATATCGATCGGATGAATCAGTTAAAAAAGGTAACACTGTGTAAACTACATCCCTAACCCATACATAATTATAATCTTCAGAAAGACTTGCTGTATATGCCCCATTAGAAAGACGCATACGATCAAGGACTTCTAAGGCTCCATTTATATTCATTACTTAAACACCTCCGTAGCAATTTGCTTATTTCCATTATTAACAGCCATTCAATTATTAAACATTCATCCAATCTTTAAAGCGCTTACAATACGAATTCTTTTATTATAGAATATGTAAGCCCGCGCGTTTTTGATAATCAAGCTTCCTAAACCTTATAAGTTAAGATAAATCCCCACCCAATTATCACGCACCAAAAAAACCAGTGAGGCGAACCTCACTAGTTATATCGACTCATTCACTAAAAAGTTAGTACTTTTTAAAACTTTTTTAAAAGAATATTCTTAATGCCATTAATGAAAGAACTCCTCCAAGTACGGTAATTAGTAAGCTTCGTGTGAAAATGGCTATTGCAAATGTAGGCAGTGCAGCAGCTAGGCTCAATAAATTTTCCCTTATAGAAAACGATTGGTCCACTAAAAGAAGTTCCTGAGCAAGTAGGGCAGCCATGACAGCAACAGGAACATGTTTCAGCCAATTGATGCCCCACTCAGGAATATGCATTTTGCTAAGTAACACTAATGGTAAGACTCTAGGGATGACAGTAACGATGGCGGCCCCTAAGATCACATAGAAAATATATGCGTTTATTTCCACCTTTCAATCACCACCCCTATGGTTGATGCTAATATTGTTGCAACGATGACACCTGTGCTTCCAGAAAAAACAAAGCTTGAAGCCACTACAATTATGATGGCACTGAGAGCTACCAAACAGTCAAGAAAATACTTTTTATGTCTTAAAATCTGCAAAACAAGAAGCCCAATAAACATTGCAGGCAATGCAAAGTCCATGCCATATTTCTCGGGATTGGGAATCCATTGCCCTAAAAAGCCCCCTGCCATGTTTGCCACGAACCAATTAAAGTAGGCGGCAACATTCAGACCTAACATCCATTTAAAATTGATGGCTCTATTTAGCTGTGCATGATTAATGGCAACGCCAAAAGTCTCATCTGTTAACAAGGCACCTGTTAGTATATTTTGCTTCGTTGTTTGATGACGGAAATATGGTGCCAATGCCGCACTTAGTAAAAGATGGCGGCTGTTGATGAAAAAGATCGTAAAAACAATGGCAGAGATCGGGTGACTTGCCGCAATCATGCCTGACGCTATAAATTGACCGGATCCTGCATATAATAAGAGGGAAATAAGGGCAATTTCCACCATGCTTAAGCCCGCTGTTTTTTCGACTACCCCAGCCGCAAAGCCGATACTTAGATATCCCAGTAAAGTAGGGATACAGTCCTTCACCCCTTCCCAGAAACTTTGCCCTTCATTGACATCTGTATAGATACGCTCTTCTCCCAAACTATCCTGCCTCATAAGTCTCCGCCCTTATTATGTATTTTCACTTCTTCAAAAGCTCCGGCAATTCTCGATAGATTTCAATAATATCCTCTATCCTCATCCTAACCAAACCGCTTGAAGATGGGGCTACAAATTCCATCGTTTCCTTCGACAAAGGATCTTTCTGTAAGCCCCATGGAACGTCTCGTTTCTGCCGATACTCTTGATATACTCCCTTACCGACGAAACAAACAATCCTAGGCTTGAAAAGCTTTATCTTTGCAAGTAGTTGTTTTCTTCCCTCTTTGTATTCTTCTTTAGTGATATCGGCAGCCCCTTTTGTCGGTCTAGAAACAATATTAGTAAATCCAAAACCCAACCCTAATAAAGCGAAGTCTTCAGAAGGATCGTATTTTCTTTCGGTTAATCCAGCTTCGAAGAGAATCTTCCAGAAGCGATTATTTGGATTGGCATAATGATGTCCTGTCTGTCCTGAACGGATACTAGGATTGAAGCCAACAAACAGGATATCCAAATTTTTCGCTAGGTGATCGGGTATGCTGTACATTTTAAAACTCCTTTTATAACGTTAAGTTATCTCTTTTATATTATTGTACAAAACTGTAAAATATTTAACTACCTTTTCAGATGTTTTTATCTCGATAATAAATCCACGATGACTTAAAAAGGCAAAACTCTTTATAGATCGACCTATAAAAAAACAGCCATCCATTCAGATGACTGATTCTTTAAGAAATTTACTGGTCAATCTTGACACATAAATCATGGAATGGTTTAATCATTTTCTTTATTGTCGTGTTTGTTTTTTCGTTCCTGACACGTCTCATCTTGCTTACACTCTTTCTCCTTTTTTTTCTTGAGTGTAGCGTTGAACTTGTTATTGACTGTGAAGATATACCCGGGAATGATTTCTAATGAAAATGAATCGCCAGCCCGAAACCGTGCTAGAACTTTGCCTAGCCTTGAGCCTGTTGAGTCTTTTGAAAAAATGGACATTGATGTACCCCTTTCTTATTTAGCCTCAACAATAGTATATGGATACCTTGTCTCATTCGATTGGACTTATTATAGTAAGAAAACTTCTTAAAAGGGAAGAAACTAAATTCCTCGTATAAATGAACTGATTAAATTTTAGAATGAGGTTTCCATGGAATGCAAAAAACAACCACAAGGGTTGTTTAAGAGTCAATTCGCTTAGGCTGAATAAGTCCCTAGCTTTTTTGCTAAAGACAGTTTTGTGACTCTATGGTAGATTCCGAGACAGCCTAAAAAGACATGTATTCCATTTCCCCTGGAAACCATGCGATAGACTATATTCTTGTCTACAATACCAAGGTTGATAGACGAGGCCACTGAAACAGCGGTGGTTCCAATTCTGATAAGGGACGGATAACATGCTAAACTGAAGCAACTGCTGGAGTAATTCAAAACATCAATTGGAGTGAAGATGAACTTTCCCATGACTGTTCCAAGTGAACCATCTATTCATTCTTGAAAAACTGATGAAAGCTAACACGATGAACTTTCCCATGACTTCCTCCCCATTTTCCTAGATTAATACACTGACCTTACATACACCATTCATGTATAGTCAAAAGAGGCACCTTGCAATGATAAATTATCATTGCAAGGTGCCTTCCTTTTCTCTGATGAGCGCAATCTATTAATCAATTTCAACCGGCATAAGACTCACTAAAAATCGATATCTTTCCTTAACGGAATGCTTATACAACACGTCGATTGAATTTTTTAACAACCTGGATTTTTCTGTTTTTGAAAATGAACTGCTTTTTATATGCTGTCTTGCTTCGAATAGGAATTCGAGATAATCCTCATACGATTCATCATATACTTCCTGTAAATCATTACGGATCTGTTTAGCTAGCTGAGGGCTTGCCCCATTTGTGGAAACACTGATTGAAAGCTTTCCTCTATGTAAAGTTGCCGGAATGTGGAAGTTTGCCATCTCGTGATTACTGATGACATTGACGAGTTGATTTTCATGAGCATTTTTGTAGATTTCTTCATTAACCTTGGATGAGTTGGTTGCGGCAATGATTAAAAAGGCTTCTTGATAATCCGCTGCTTCCACCTCTTTACGAACAACATGAACGGCTCCTTGTTCTTGAAGTTGCTGGAACCCTTCACAAATCTCAGGACTTATCACAGTGACAATAGCTCCTGCTTTTATTAAAGGGTTAGCTTTAAAAAAGGCTATTTTACCGCCGCCGATAATGACGCACTTTTTATTTTCGAGATTAAGCGTAATCGGATACATAAGCACTCTCCCCAGATAATTCCTGAATTCTATCTGATATTGCTTGTTCAATCTTAGGATGATAGCCAAGATAAGGACAAAGGACAAATTTCTTGTCGCTGTTTCTCTGGACTTCCGATATTGCCCTTTCCATCGATTGCATTAAAAGACCAGTAAACAATAGATAAGGGATTACGAAAATTTGGTTTACGGGAGTCGAATTCGCTTTTAACAGTGCTTCTCCAAAGCTTGGTGACGCCGCTGTCAAATAACAGTCCTTCACTCTAGTGTTTGGTATCCTGTTTTGAAGTGAATTGGCTATATGGCCTAAGTCTCTTTTTACATCAGGATCACTGCTTCCCCGCCCAACCAATAAAACAAGTGAATTTTCCGTTATCTTTTCTTTTGTTTCTACCAAACGTTCCTCTAAGATATCCACCATTCTCTCACTGACCCCTATTGGCCTACCATATTTCATTTCCACATCAGGAAATTGGTTTTTCATTTTACGTAAAACCTGTGGAATATCATGTTTAGCGTGCGCAGCAGTTAATAAGAGAATCGGGATCGCTTTAATTTTTGTTGCTCCCCTGTATACACAAGCTGCATATGCTTCTTCTATGGTCGGGCTTTCCAATTCCAGAAAGCAATACTCTTGAATAACATTGGGGTGTCGTTTCATACAAATTCGAATAAAATCGATAGCTTGCGCGGAAGCCTCTTTAACGCGACTCCCATGACATATGTAAAGAATCGCTTCCATTAAAAGGCCTCGTTAGCCAATAACTTTTCGACTTCCCTTGGTTCGAACCAATTAATTTTCCCACTTAAGTTAACCACTTCTCCAACGACGATCATACAGGGATTTGAGATTCCTTCGTTTTGGACAGTTTTTAGTATAGTGCCTAATGTACCGATAGCCGTCTTTTGTGTATCCAATGTCCCCCAATGGATTAATGCTACAGGTGTGTCTGGACTTTTCCCATGTTCCAAGAGTTTTCCTTGAATATACGGAAGGTTCTTAATACCCATGTATATCGCCAATGTATCGATGCCTTTAGCAAGCGATTCCCATTTGATGTTATCGTCTTCACCCTTTTTACGATGACCGGTTACAATGGCAAATGATGATGCATGGTCTCTATGGGTAACCGGAATACCTGCATAGGCCGATGCGGCTATGCCAGCTGTAATGCCCGGTACTATTTCAAAGCGTATTCCATTTTCGACAAGAGCCTCTGCTTCCTCTCCGCCTCTACCGAACACAAAGGGATCTCCGCCCTTTAATCGGGTGACCACCTTACCCTTTTTTGCATATTTGACGAGAAAACGATTGATTGTTTCTTGTTGCAAGAGATGGTAATCCGGCAGTTTTCCACAATTAATCAATTCTACGCCATCTTTGGCATGAGTCAACAACTCTTTGTTTACAAGGCGGTCATATAAAATAACATCAGCTTCCTGAATACATCTTAACCCTTTTACTGTAATTAAATCTGGATCTCCGGGACCGGCTCCTACTAGATATACTTTCCCCATTTTGCAATCCGCCTTTCCTCAGAGTACTGTTTCGAAATTCGATAAAACGAAACCTGCTCCATTTTTAATTTGTTTCTTTTCATATAATGATACGTCATTAACCATCGGCATTTTCAAAAACCGTTTTTCCAGCTCGATATCGACAAGCTGGAAAGCCATTTCATCTGAATCTGCGGCAATGATGACATGACATAATTCATTCTTAATTGTAACTTCAAAGCGATAAAGATTCATCATTTTTTTACCTCTTTTTAAACAGCAATCATGCTCGCTAAGACATTATCCAGTTTATTCTGTAATTCCGACGTTCCAACCCGTTCAACAAATTCAAGAAAACTTTCCGAGGGAAGTTTTTTGTCTTTAAAATAAAGAATTAGCTCTTTCAAGACATGATAAAGTTGTTCCGCTTCCACTTTTCCTTTTAGTTTTTCATTGAATTTTCCGCCAGCATTTAATGTTCCGCCCACGTATATTTCGAAAGCCTCAACCATCTTTTTATCTTGGTTTTTCATTTTTATCCCTTGTAATCCTATATCAGCAATCGCTCGTTGGCCACAGTTATTAGGGCAGCCAACCATATGCAGCCTTACCGGTACATCTAGATCAATTTCCTTATCCAATGTTTCGGCAATGGTTTTCATCCTGTTTTTCGTTTCAACAAGTGCTAGGTTACAATATTCTATACCTGTGCAGGAAACGGAGTAACCGAGAAATTTCTTGGGCTCGTATGGAAATCTTTCAAAGATTGTTTCCTGTTTTAAGGCTTCCAGATTTCCATCCGATACATTCGGAATAATCAGGTTTTGTGAATTGCAATTCCTGATTTCCCCATTTCCATATCTTTTAGCTATTTCGGCGAACTCGATAACCTCTTCGGGCGTTAGTCGACCAACTGGGATATTGACGCCCACATAGTTGAGTCCTTCCTGTTTTTGTTTATGTATGCCGTAAAAATAACCAGCATTCCATTCCTTCAACGCACTTTCTCCCTTGTCAGGTAGCGGCCCAGTGTATTCCAGTACTTTTTCCGTGAATTGTTCAGGGCCCCAATCAGCAACAAGAAACTTCAAACGTGAACGGTGGCGTTTTTCCCGGTATCCGAAATCACGAAAAATCGTTGTGATCGCTGCAGCCACTTCTACCGTTTTCTCAGGTAAAACGAATAAATCCAGTTCTTGTGCCAGCATAGGGACTGAGGATAGACCCCCACCAACTTTCACATGAAAGCCGACTTCTTCTTGCCCATCTATGACCTTTGTTGCCGGATTAAAGGAAACGCAATTGATTTCGGCGTTTGAAGCATTATGTATATTAGCACTGACTGACATTTTATATTTACGTGGAAGGTTCGAAAAGTCTTCATTCATTCTGAAGTATTCAAATACATCCGTAAGGACTTCCCGCGTATCGAATAACTCATCTGGATCGATTCCAGCTAGAGCGTTGCCGATAATATTCCGTGTTATGTCTCCGCAAGCACCCGCTGTTGTCAATCCTACCTGATCTAGACGATTTAATATATCAGGGACCTGCTCTATCGTCAACCAATGAAATTGTATAGCTTGCCGTGTAGTGATGTCATAGACATCGCGGCCATAATCCTTAGCAATATTTGCAAGGGTGATCTGTTGGTCGTATGTGAGAATCCCTCCTGGAATCACAACACGCATCATCCAATAACCAGCTTCTTTAGGACGTTGTAAGTAAAGACCTGCCCATTTGAACACATCCCATTCTTCTTTAGGGATGGAGTCGAATCCATTTGCCGCGTAATGAGGAATATCGTCAAAAATCTTCAAAGCATCTTTTTCCAGTTTCCGAATTTCCATTTTGTTTTTGGCAAGCGCTGGATTGTCCGCCCAAATCTTCTCGTACACCATTTCTTTTCCCCCTAGGTTAAATCGCTCTCTTTGTTGTCAAATAGTCTATAACCTGTTCGACGCACTCTTCTACACTAAACTGACTGGATTCCAATACGATTTCCGGATGTTCCGGTTCTTCATATGGAGAATCGATTCCAGTGAAATTTTTAATGATACCTTTACGCGCCTTGTCGTAAAGACCTTTTGGATCACGGACTTCACATTCTTCAAGTGGACATTTTATGTACACTTCAATAAACTCGCCTTCTCCAAGCAGGTCCCGAACAATTTGACGATCTGCACGAAAAGGTGATATAAATGCCGTTAATACGAATTGACCACTGTCCACGAAGAGCTTGGATACCTCTCCAATCCGTCTAATATTTTCTGTGCGATCTTTTTCTGAGAAGCCTAAATCCTTGTTAAGTCCATGACGGATATTATCCCCATCCAAAACATAATTTCGGATATTCCGATTATACAACTCTTTTGCAACAGCATTGGCGATCGTTGATTTCCCAGAACCTGAAAGCCCGGTAAACCATATCACCGTGCTCTCATGACCGTTTTGCTTCCGTCTAAGTTCCTTCGTTACCGATGCATCATGCCAAGTTACATTAGTACTTTTACTCATGAGGATCCTCCTTCTAAAACTTACAATAATTAGTTATATACCTCGTTCTTCTTAAGCCCTTCTATCAATACTTCGATTACTTCTTTGCGGCTGAAAGTCGCTGGTGGAATTTCCCCATTCCGTAACATTTCCCTAACCTTCGTCCCAGAAAGGATGACGTGATCTTCTTTACCATGCGGACATGTTTTTGCAGAAGCCATATTCCCACATGTTTTACAATAGAAGCTATGTTCAAAGAATAATAATGTTATCCCTAACTCATCAGAAGTGAAGTTCCCGAAGATCTTTTGTGCGTCATACGTACCGTAATAATCGCCCACACCTGCATGGTCGCGTCCGACAATGAAGTGAGTACATCCGTAGTTTTTACGAACCATTGCATGAAAAATCGCTTCTCTAGGTCCTGCATATCGCATGGCTGCTGGGAATACCGCAAGTGAGACACGGTCCTTTGGATAATACTTTTCAAGTAATACTTTATAGCTTTCCATCCGAACGTCAGCAGGAATGTCATCGGACTTCGTGGCACCAACTAATGGGTTTAAGAATAATCCATCCACTATCTCCAATGCTGTTTTTTGAATATATTCATGGGCACGGTGAACGGGGTTTCTTGTTTGGAAACCGACAACCGTTTTCCACCCTTTTTCTTCAAATGTTTTTCGGGTATCAACTGGGTCTAAATAATGATCCTCGAATAATGGACGCTCGATCCGTTTAATAAGCTTGATTTTACCACCTACATATACATCGCCACGATTATATAGATTTTTTACACCTGGGTGATTCTCATCATCCGTTTGATAAACTAAAGTTGCCTCCACTTGCTTATCAGGTGTAAATATATCGGAAACGGCAAGGACTCCATAAGTTTGGCCCTCATGAGTTAACTTTACTTCTTCCCCGATTGTAAGAGCGTTTGCCACATCAGCGGAAAGTGGTAATGTAATAGGAATACTCCAGACATGCCCGCTGCTAAGCCTCATATCCTTTACTACTGTTTGATAGTCTTCTTTTGAAAAGAATCCCTCAATGGGGCTGTATGCTCCAGTCCCTATAAGTTCCAAGTCGCTTAATGAGATTTCATCAATTTCAACGGATTGTTCTATTTTAGTTAAATCATAGTCTGGTTCAAAGCGATTGATTAATGTTCCTCCGTGCGGCAAGCTAATGGTCATGCTGATTTCCCCCTGAATTTTTTATAATTATGATAAATGTAATCCGCATTCTGTTTTTTGGGCACCTTGCCATCGTCCTGAACGAAGATCATCAGCATTAATGGCAGGTGCTGTACATGTTTTACAGCCAATACTTGGATATCCATTATCATGAAGCACATTATATGGTAAGCCATTTTTATGCGCATAACGCCATACATCTTTCCATGTCCAATGAATGAGCGGACAAATTTTGATAGATTTGAATTTGTTGTCCTTGTTTATATATTCAGTCAATGCACGGGTTTCCGATTGCTCCCTGCGCAGTCCCGAGAGCCAAGCCGTCGCTGTTGATAATACTTCAGTGAGCGGCGTAATTTTGCGGATGTTACAGCATTGATTTGAGTCATGAAGCCATAATTCATCACCAAATTCAGCGGCTTGTTCTTCCAATGTCATTTCCGGTTTCTTCATTACAATGGAAAGCCGTGGGTAACGATTTTTCACTTGTTCGATTAATTGGTAAGTCTCAGCGAAATGAACATCCGTATCCAAGAATACGATTTTGGCGGAAGGATTAACCTTTGCCAGCAAATCTGTCAGTACAATTCCTTCAATCCCAAAACTACAGGCATAAATGAGTTTATCTCCGTACTCTGAATTTGCCCATTCCAATACTTCTAACGCGCCTTTTGTATCGCTATCTTCCGGGAACGAAGGTAATGTCGCTGTATCAATATTTTCATAGTCCACTAGCTCTGCCAACTCTATACCCCCTTTTAAGAATCACCCTATGGTACAGCAGATATCTTTGAAAGCCTTTGAAACACCATTTCTTATAATGAAAAAGGCGGCTTTAACCAATAGTTTCCTATTTATATCAGCTAAATCCACCTCTAGTTTTCTAGTCAGCAGTCCATTTATTTAATTCTCAATTTTTCGTTTCTTTCCATTTGTATAACCTTACCGTCCTGAACGATAAGGGTTATGGATCCATATTTCATAGTTTTTAGCATTTCTTGCAGCCTTTCAAATATTTCCCCCAGCTGATTTTCCTTTTCCAAGGCTATTCCTCCTTTAAGAAAACTCGTCGACTAGCTTGTCGTAAGATGATCAGCTTGTAAATGAATTCCCCCAAATTAATAAAATCAATCAGAAAAATCCTTCCATGCCAAGATGGAAAGATTGATAAGGTAATCTTATTTACCTTATCTTCCAAAATGATGACATTTTGTTGGATGTAGCACCTTGCATTCATGATGCAGGTTGCTGGACTTCAAAGGGCCAAATCCCTCCGTCGCTCTTGATAAGTTTTATTATTTTAAATATTAACACATATCAAATCATTGTCAATGGAGTTTTCATATAAATTAACTTGGTTTAATATTTTGGTTTAACTTCAATTATTATACACAAATAGTTCAAGTTTGTTACAGTGATTTGTTAAGCCAGTAAAAAAGGTTCATTCATCCTGAACAAGCTTGAATAAACCTTTAAAGTAGCCTATAACTTAACTCGTTGATGGGAAGGGTCAAGATAAAAAGAAGAAATCATCAATTTCTTCTTTTTTGTATGGCTTCTACAAATTCCTTTACTTGACTCTTTGTACGATCAAGTAATTCCACTTCCTTAATCGGATGTTTTGGATTCTGCTTATCGATTTCTTTATCCACAAAGTATAACCCCTGCATCGGTTCCCCTTTTAATATTGATATAAGAGGTTTCAGCGCATAATCTATAGCCAATAAATGCCTGTTGCTTCCCCCAACCATTATGGGCAAAACTGGCTTATCCTTAAACGCGCCCTCGGGTAATAAATCAATTAGAGCTTTCAACACTCCTGTATAAGATGCCTTATAGACAGGTGAACCAATAATGATACCATTAGCTTGCTTAATCTTTTCTGAAAGTCTTAGAATATCCTCGCTATCATAACGACCTTGGAATAAGTCGTTTGCAGAAAACTCGGTAATAGAATGATAGTCCGTTGTAAATCCTTCTTTTTCCACCAACGTTTGGATATATTTTAATGAAATATCTGTTCTTGATGGTATAGCAGGGCTGCCTGATAAAATTATAATTTCGCTCATATCTATTCCTCCTGTATGTAAAATCTGCAAAGGATCTGGGTCCTTTCCAGTTAAGCAACTTCAATTAATTATCTTAATTATCAGAAAAATAAAAGTCAAGTAACTTAATTGGAATTTATATTTTTGAAACACTAATAAGTATCGTATTATGCCATTGACTAAAAATCCTGCCCCGTTAGGGCAGGATTTTTAAAGCTTTTCAACTCTATTGATTGAGTCTTTCACCATTTTTAAAAAAAGTTGTATAAATCGTTGATCACCGGTCAGTTCTGGATGAAACGAACTGACAAGAACCTGTTCTTGTCTAGCCGCCACTACTTTCCCGTCATAACTTGCTAATATCTCCACATCTTCACCTACGCCAACGGCAAAAGGTGCTCTGATAAAGACACCCATGAAAGGTTCTTCCATTCCTTGAACTATAAGGGGTGCTTGAAAACTTTCCCTCTGACGACCAAAACCATTTCTATTCACTGTAATATTGATAAAACCAAGATGGGGATGTTCCAAACTAACCATTTCCTTTGCCACTAATACCATCCCTGCGCAAGTACCGAAAATCGGTTTTTTTTGTTCGAAAAATGCCGTAATCGGCTCCATGAAACCATAATGGTCCATTAGTTTTCTCATAGTGGTGCTTTCTCCACCCGGAATGATCAGGCCATCGATATCCTTTAACTGTTCTGGGTTCTTAACTAATATCGCATGCTCACCGGCTTCCTTGATTTGGTTCATATGTTCATCTACAGCACCCTGCAAACCTAAAACACCTATGGTTACCATGTTTACCATCCACGCTCCTGCATTCTCTCAGCTGGGGCCAACTTAGAAATATCAATTCCTTTCATCGCGCTTCCCAATTCTTTAGACAACTTGCCTATTAAATCATAATCGGTGAAGTATGTAGTTGCTTGTACGATGGCAGCAGCGAATCTATCGGGATTTTCCGATTTGAAGATTCCTGAGCCCACAAATACACCGTCTGCCCCAAGTTCCATCATCAGGGCGGCATCTGCAGGAGTCGCAATTCCACCTGCTGCAAAGTTTACTACAGGTAATTTCCCTGTGCGCCGGATTTCCTTCAGAACTTCATAAGAAGCACCAATATTTTTTGCTTCAGTCATTAATTCATCCTCGCTCAGCATGCATACTTTACGAATTTGAGATTGAACTTTTCTCATATGCCGTACAGCTTCCACAATGTTCCCTGTCCCAGGTTCTCCCTTCGTCCGAAGCATCGAGGCCCCTTCGCCGATACGTCGGGAGGCTTCCCCTAAATCCCGGCAACCACATACAAAAGGTACTATATAATCGCTTTTCAAAATATGATATTCTTCATCGGCTGGAGTCAGTACTTCACTTTCATCAATGTAATCCACTCCCATGGATTCCAAGATTCTCGCTTCCACAATATGACCGATCCTTGCTTTAGCCATCACTGGGATCGAAACAGCTTTCATCACTTCCTCCACGATCCTTGGATCGGCCATCCTTGCCACACCGCCTGCAGCACGAATATCTGATGGTACCCTCTCAAGAGCCATGACAGCCACCGCCCCCGCCGCTTCAGCAATTCTTGCTTGCTCTGCATTTATGACATCCATGATTACGCCACCCTTTTGCATCTGCGCCATTCCTCTTTTGACTGTGTCGGTTCCTACAAGCTTTTCCATTCTTCTTCCCCCTAATATTTGCATAATTAAGATTTGTTCATTAGTATAAGAAATAGTTGACCACATTGAAAGTGTCAGTTTTAATGAAAATGATAGGGTCAGATAGAAACCACGAAAAGGGCGGTAAAAAATGGATATGCTAGCATGTAATTTAAACCGTATGGATGAAGTGCCATTATATGAACAGTTATATTCACACATAAAAACGGAAATTGTAAATGGCCGGCTCCCTTTTGGTACAAAGTTGCCTTCAAAACGGAAACTAGCGGAATTTCTCCACATCAGTCAAAATACTGTCGAGACAGCATATGAGCAATTATGTGCAGAAGGCTATGTTGAAGTCATCCCAAGAAAAGGGTATTACATTCAAACTTCCGAGGATTTGGAATACACACAACCTGTGAATGCCCCAGTCGAAAAGACGGTCAATAACAAGAAAGATTTCCTGTTTCATTTTCACCCCAGCCAGATAGATACAGAAAATTTTCCTTTTGAAAAATGGCGTAAATATACAAAAAACACTATAGACATATCAAATCAAGAACTCCTTTTACTAGGAGACCCTCAAGGCGAATATGAGTTACGTTGTGAAATTGCCCATTACCTGTACCATTCTCGCGGAGTCCAGTGTGTGCCCGAGCAAATCATTATCGGTGCAGGGCTGGAGATTATACTGCAACAACTGATACTACTGTTTGATAAAAAAACAGTATATGGTGTCGAAGACCCCGGATACCATTTAATTTTACGGCTTCTGAAAGGCTATCCAAATGATGTGTATCCACTAGAAGTGGATGAAGAAGGCGTGAAGGTGGATAGAATCGATCAATCCAATATTGACGTCCTTTATATAACCCCTTCTCATCACTTTCCCTATGGAACGGTTTTGTCCGTTAACCGACGTACTCGCTTGTTGAACTGGGCTCAAGAGACGGAAAACCGCTATATCATTGAAGACGATTATGATAGTGAATTTCGTTATAGTGGAAAAACGATTCCCTCTCTACAAAGTTTGGATGCTGGTGATAAAGTGATTTATTTAGGATCATTTTCTAAATCATTGATTCCTTCTATTAGGGTCAGCTATATGGTTTTGCCTCTCGCTTTACTAGAAAAACATAAAGAGGAATTATCTTTTTACCATTCAACTGTCTCCCGAATCGATCAACATATTTTGACACAGTTTATGAGAGAAGGAGATTTCGAGAAACATTTAAACCGAATGAGAAAAGTTTATCGTAGAAAGTTGGAAAAGGTTTTGGAACTATTTAAACCCCATCATCAGCAGATAACGATAATTGGCGAGCGATCAGGACTTCACATCGTCCTCATCGTTAAAAATGGTATGAATGAAGAGGATCTTATCCTAAGAGCTTCAAATGCTAATATTAAGATTTACGGACTATCTTCCTATAGCATTCAACATAAGAAAGAAAGTCCACCCAAAATCATTCTTGGTTTTGCAGGAATTCCTGAGAAGGAACTGGAAAAAGCCATTCAACTATTGCTGGTTTCATGGGGATTCGACACAAAAAAAGAAGTTCAGAATGGTTACTGAACTTCTTTTTTTGTTACATTCTTGTTAAGTATCTTTCCATCATTTCTTTCGGGACCATACTTCCCCCTGTAGCCCATATGATGTGCGTGGACTGATTTAACCTTCCTGTCAATCCTTCCTTAATGATATACTTTTCTCCTTCTTCCCTACTGAATATTTGAACCGGTCCATATGCTCCTGCCAGGGCTGATGGCTCTAAATAATAAGCTTCCGTTTTAGCCATCATTCGAAGGAAGTCAAATAATCTTTCGTCCCCAATCGTGAAACTTCCACTCAACATAGAGTCCATCATATTCGAAACCAACTTGGAGGGTCTACCGACTGCCAGGCCATCTGCTTCCGTTTTATTATCCACCCCAAAATCCTGCACGGAAACTTTTTCATGAAGTCCTGTTGCCAACCCGAGCGTCATACATGGTGAATGGGTTGGCTCTGCGAAAAAGCAATGAACATTTTTTTGAAAGGCCAGTTTAAGCCCATACGTTATCCCTCCTGGGCCTCCACCCACACCACAAGGTAAGTACACGAACAGAGGATGTTCTTCGTCAACTATAATCGACTTTTCATTCAATTGCTCTTTTAGCCGTGTTGCGGCCGTTGCATAACCAAAAAGTAAATCGACTGAATTTTCATCATCAATAAAATGACAACTGGGATCGAGAGAGGCCTGTCTGCGCCCCTCCTCAACGGCTTTACTGTAGTCCTCTTCATATTCCTTTACGATGACACCGAGCGACCTGAGTTTATCCTTTTTCCACCGCTTGGCATCAGCTGACATATGAACGGTTACCTTAAACCCAAGGTGGGCACTTATTATCCCAATGCTTAAACCTAGATTCCCTGTCGACCCGACAGCAATGGAATAGTGTGAAAATAACTCTTTATATTCATCACTAGCCAATAATTCATAGTTATCGGTTTCTTTAAACCCCCGATCTTTCATCGCTATTTCTTCCGCCCGTTTTAATACCTCATATATGCCACCTCGAGCCTTGATGGAACCGGAGATCGGTAAATGACTGTCACACTTAAGCAGTAGTTTACCTGGGATGGCAATTTCATAGATTTTTTCCATTCGACTCTTCATGGAAGCTATTTCGACTAATGGAGATTCAATGATTCCATTCATGGGTTTTGTTTCCGGAAAGGCTATGGCAATATACGGAGCAAACCTATTCAATCTTTCTTCTGCCTCTTTCACCTTTGCTGCTTGAACAATTGGATGATCAAACATGCTTGTGTAGTTCGGATTTAACCAGAAAGTTTCTTCAGTGTCCATTAGTTGTTTAAGTAATGGATTTTCCTTCCATTCTTTTTTTGTCAGTCCCGCAACTGTATGTTCTTTCATGACACCCCTCCAAATAATGAATGTTATAGAGTTTTTATTGATTGGTAAGCTGAACCTTAATCCTTCCTCTTACACTATTAATAAACCAAATTTCCTCAGCAGTAACCAATTCTTCCTTTTTTATGACCCTTTCCTGGATTTCTTTCCTCTTTAATAGTTCTCGACGAAAAGTTCCTGCAAGCAAGCCTGATTCCAAAGGGGGAGTGATGAGTTCCCCATTGATTTTCACGACAATGTTTCCGTTCGTGAACTCCGTGACATCCCCTTTTTCATTCCAGAGCAATACGTCATGAAAGTCAGGATACCTTCTTTTAAATTCATCATAAACGCCTCGATTCGTAGTTTTGTGATGAAGAAAAGGATTTTCACTATGAATCGGACTTTCGGCTACGATAACTGATATTTCCGGATTTACCCCATCAATTACTTGCCCAGAGACACTAATTTCCCCATTTTCCGAAACTAGCACACGAATCTTTTCTAACGTGTCGGTATGTATGGAGGAGTATTCTATCAGTTGATTTCTAAGCGTCTTTTCAGGGAGCCTGAAGCCAAAATAATCTGCAGATTGCATCACTCTTTCAATATGTTCCTCCAATAAAGAATATTCGCCATTCTCAAGCCTGATTGACTCTAAAAGCTGGTAAGCCGGGTGCTCTTCCGTCAATAGTTTTGCTTTCAAGAAGGCTTCCTCGTATTCTTCCAAAGAAGCCGAGTCCCAAGTGATTCCCCCTCCGACTCCATATGCAGCCTGACCAGTTTCCTTATCAATTACTACTGTCCGTATCGGTACATTGAAAACTGCTTCCCGATTAGGAGTGATGTAGCCAATGGCGCCACAATATATTTCACGCGGTGAATTCTCAAGTTCAGCGATGATTTCCATTGTTTTAATTTTCGGTGCACCCGTTATCGATCCACATGGGAAAAGTGCCTTGAATAAATCAATAATAGTCGTTTCCGGCTTCGTACTTGCAGTGATTGTCGATGTCATTTGCCAAACTGTCGGATATTTTTCGATTTCCTTAAGCTTAGATACCTTAACAGTCCCTTTTTCCGATACCATCCCCATGTCATTTCTAAGCAAATCGACAATCATTAAATTTTCGGCTTGATTTTTTTCGGAATTGGCTAACCATTTGGCATTCTCCAAATCTCTCTCTCTATTTCCAGCCCGCTTTACTGTCCCCTTCATGGGACGGGTGATTAATTGTCCATCTTCCCATCGAAAGAATAACTCTGGAGAAGCGGAAAGAATCCGATATGTTCCCAGATTTAAATAAGCACTATAGTTGGAACGTTGAGCTCTTACAAGGCGATTATAAAATGCATAGTCATCCCCTTCAAACTTCGATCGTAACCGCATTGTGTAATTCACCTGATAGCTGTTACCTCTCTCTATCTCTTCTTTAATCCTTTGAAATCCAGCATGATAGGATTTAGAATCGGTTTCGGAATCCCAATCGGCCATATGAAAGGCACCCAACGTTTCTTCTATGAATTCTCCCGGACTTTCAAAAATCCCAAACCATAATAAAGGCATGTTTCCACCCTCTTTTACTTTCAAACAGTTATTAAAGGCTGGGGCGGCTTCATAAGAAACATAACCTGCTACATAATATCCTTCATCAATCGCTTTCTGTACTTCATCGAATTTGATTAACACTTCTTCAATCGAATGGGCAATCAGAATCTTTTTCGGCTTATTAAAATACATGGGCTTTTTATATCCATATTTATCTGTAAAATGAAACAATAATGATATTGGAACTTCCTGGGTCATGTTTTGCTCCTTCAGTTTTAGTGAATAAAGATATCCCGTTTCCAGTTTTAAAAAAGAGCTTGCAGTGTTTCTGCAAGCTCTTTTAACCCTCATTTCATTCCAGTGATCTCGGCAACGATTTCATAAGAACGAAGTCGGGCTCCGTGATCATAAATCGCCGAGTTTATAATCATTTCATCCGCCTGTGTTTCATCAAGGAAAGCCTGTAATTGTTCCTTGACTTGTTCCGGATTCCCGATGATCGATGCGTTCAATTGCTTCATGACGATCGCTTTTTCGTATTCGGTCCAGAGCCCCTCCATCGAATCGACCGGCGGCGCCATTTGGCCAGGGGTATTCCGAATTAAATTTAAGAATTGTTGTTGATAAGAGGTCGCAATTTTGTGTGCTTCTTCAGTAGTGTCTGCCGCAAATACATTGATGCCTACCATCGCGTGTGGTTTATCAAGTACATCGGAAGGTTGGAAATTATTCCGATATCGCGCTAATGCCGGTTTAGTGTTTTCGGGTGAAAAGTGACTGGCAAATGAGAAAGGCAGACCAAGTTTTGCCGATAGCGCTGCACTGAATCCGCTTGAACCGAGTAACCAAATAGGGATATCCTGTCCTTCCCCAGGTATAGCCCGGACCCGATTATGTTTGGAATCGGCACTTAGATAGCTGCGAAGCTGTTCCAACTGTTCCGGAAAATCCTGTCCATTATTACGGACATCACCGCGAAGAGCCATAGCAGTATACTGATCGCTTCCTGGAGCTCTTCCTAGACCCAAATCTATTCTGCCCGGATACATTGCCTCAAGTGTACCAAACTGTTCCGCAATAACAAGAGGAGCATGGTTCGGAAGCATGATCCCCCCTGAACCGACCCGGATTCTCTCCGTCTTGCCAGCGACATGGCCGATTAGCACGGAAGTCGCAGAGCTTGCGATGCCGGGCATGCTATGATGCTCAGCCACCCAGAAGCGGCGATATCCCCATTCTTCTGCGTGCTGGGCTAAGTTTACGGTATTATGAAATGCTGCAGATACTGTACCGCCTTCAATAATGGAGGCTAAGTCCAATACGGAAAAAGAAATATCACTCAGTTTTTTTGTTGATGTGTCATAATTCATATATTCAACTTCTTTCTCTTTTTAAAATGAATGGTCGCAAAGCCATCATATAGAAAATGCAGGGAAATTGCACATGAATTGCTTATACTTACTTTCCAAAAAGCTCCTTGGCAATCAAACGGAACGAGTTCAAGCGGTCTTCCAATAGATGTGTGATCGTGATAATCATGATTTCATCCGCTTGATATTGCTCCTTTAGGTCCAAAAGGCGACGCTTGACTTGTGATGGAGAACCAACAATCATCTTTTCATCTATTTTCCTCTTCCATTCTTTTTCCCTATCCGTCCATACATATTCGCTAGCCTCTTCTATACTAGGAACCATACTTCTTTCCCCTTTATCGCTTTGAATTCTCCATAAAGCATTGCTCAATGCAATTTCTTTTGCTTTTTGTTCATCTTCTGCACAAATTACAGATACCGTTAAAATCGTTTTCGGGGACAAAAGGTTCCCTTTTGGTTGAAAGTGGCTGCGATAATGCTGTAAACTTTTCACACCATCATTTTGGCTCATGAACTCGCCGAATGCGTACGCAACACCATTCTCCGCAGCAAGCTTCGCACTTTTTTCACTTGTGCCAAGAATCCATGGTTCCGATAAAGTCTCTGGGACAGGTGCAGCCGCAACATTAGAAAACTGGTGATTCTCCGGAAAATCCCCTCTCAGAAAATGTAGCAATTCCTGTACTAGCTCTGGCATTTTGTAGACATTTTGCAAATAATTATCTGACAGTGCCATCGTTGCTTCTGCAGAACCACCTGGGGCACGTCCAATCCCAAGATCGACCCTCCCTGGGAAAAGTGTGGCCAGCATGTTGAATGTTTCAGCCACTCGATATGGCTTATAATGTGGCAGTAAAACAGCACCTGCCCCAATTCTAATGTTCTTCGTTTGAGTACCAATGTAACTAAGCATCACCTCGGGTGTAGCACAGGCCAAACCTGGTAAATCGTGATGTTCCGTCAACCAAATTCTGTTGTATCCCAGTCTATCACCTTCCTGCGCTAGAAGTAGTGAATCATGTAAAGCTTGTTGTGCCGTTTGGCCAGATGAAATGGGCGATTGATCTAAAATACTAAGCTTCATTTCTTCCTTCCTTTCATGTTCTCTTTATACTTCATCGTAAATCATTGGTAGAAAATTGTCGCCTAATTGGCTTATACGTTGAATTCCTTAACTAAGACGGTAAGGATTGGAACAAATTTCAGGATGAAAGGGTGATAATGATATTCTAGCGAGGTTATCTATTAGATAATGAATGATTTTTGGTCAAAATAATTACTTATTCATATATTTTAACGAGTTGAACTATAAAATATTCACAAAAAAAGACCCAATCAGGGTCTTTTCGTCAAATTATTCATTTCTTTTAAATTGAGAGGAAAGTTCCATGGCGATGATTGACGAATCCAGTCGAGCGGATATGAACGGTGGCTGAATTCGATTATTTGTCTCAATAGGGACTCCCAGCCAGACAAAGCGTTTATCGAAGATGATAAACGAGAAGGAAACCGGCAAACTTATAAAGGAATGTAAAGGGATATCCGAATTTCTCTTTCCGGATATGATTGTCAACTTCACCTTGGGGTTTCTTTTCAACAAAATCTGCTTCCAATCATCTGACAGCAAGTTTGCATCAGGGATTGCCATAATCATCTCATGGTTGGTATTACCCAGATCCTCCAAGACTTTTTCCAGTTTCCGTGCATGCATCCACTGCAATCTGGAATGTTGGTGTTTCACCCATTTCCCAATGTCTTTCCTTGGAATCACCTGACCGTTATGCGTTTGATGGTCCACAAGTTGTCGAAGCGTTTTACTACGATATACATGTTTATTTATAAAAGAAGTATCGCACACATGCAGAAATTTACCTTTTGTCCGCGTTATTGCCACATTAATGAGCCGTTCACTTTCTCTTCCTGTCAATAACATCCCAGCACGATCCTGTGGATAGCTATCTACCGTATCAAAAACCATTACATCACGTTCACTGCCCTGAAAACGATGGACAGTTGCGGCAATAATATCAGTGGTTTGCCGTTCGTTCCGGTACAGATCATCCAATAGCTTTTCCATCCATTCAGCCTGTGCCCGATATGGTGCCACATAACCAATCGATTTAGCACCATCAACATATGCTTCATGAATCAGCTGAAATGATAATAATAATTGCCAAAGATTCATCCTTGAGTGGGAAGTACGCTCCGTCATGCAATATTCACCAGAACAGCTCGTATCAAGAAGAACAGAAGCCTTGTTGGCAAACGGTTCCGCAGCCCTGATACTTTCTCTGCTTATCGAAACACTTTCATGATCTCCCACAAAATTGTTGTAGACAACACGGTTTGTAAAGGCCGAAATCTCTGGATGCATACGGCGCTGTTCTTTTAAAAGGAATAAATGTGGATGAAGCGTCCCTTCTTCAACTGATTGCGCAACTCCAGCCCTATGGAATATATCCTCTTTCAACCAAAGTTTCACTAAGGAATCACGGGCTGCTGCGATCGGTGGAAGCTGTTTGAAATCACCTGAAACTAAAATGTGTTTAGATAAAGCCGCAGCAAATGCTACTTGCGGTACGTATGCCATGCTGGCTTCATCCAAAATGATCAAGTCATACTCCCTAGTGTATAACGTTTCATCTTTAGCGGCTTTTGCCAGGGTCGTCCCGATTATTTTGGCTTCTTTTAGGAATTCTATCTCTTTTTGACGGATTTTCTCCAAAACCCGCGCCAATTTCTTTTCTAATTCAAGCAATTCGTCGGTGTCCCTTTTACTGAATGAACCTGCTAAATCCTGTTTCAATAAACGTTTTTCTCCTACAAGTTTCTCTTTATCCGCTAATAAGTCCGGTTCATGCTTCCCTAGTAATTGCCCCGTTACAATATCTTCATGAACTGCTAAGGATTCACCGACTTGTGACCCATATCGAAGGACGTCCCCTTCGTGAAAACGTTCTTTCCTTTTTATGAATGAAGAAATTTCGGCCATCAAAACATCAACAGCTTGATTACTATGAGACAGGACGAGTATCTTTTTACCTTGAAAATAATGGTTGGCAGCCGTACGAGCCAATGTGTAGGTCTTTCCAGTCCCGGGTGGACCCCAGACAAATGTGACTGGATTGAACTTTGAGCGTGCATACAATTCCCTCACACTACTTTGTTTCTCGCTGGAAGGATGTTTTTGTGGCATGGAAGGATCCATAAGACGCTTAATCCTAAGTCTCTTTTTCTTACTTCTCTTAACTTCATCTAACCTTGTGATTAGTTGCTCTAAAAGTTCCCAAGGATCGTGGTATAGAAATGCTTCCCCTATTAAATCACCCAATGACCGTTCAAAGGAAAGGATGATGCTTTTTCCTTCTGACGATAAAACCCTCCCATCCTGTTTAATTCCTCCCCATTCCAGCCGTACAATCGACCCGACCGGAATTTTCACTGAAGAGCCCGTTTCGAAGAAATAGGTGAATGAGCCATCACTTGAAAGGAGATGGCCATTTGAAACTAAATATTTTGTACTTCCGTATTTCTTTAGATGCAGAATTTCAAGTTGAAGGGCCTGTTGCCATTCTTTTATATAATTTACCGTTGAATTCATTGTTCACGTTCCCTCACAATTTATGCTAATGAATGAAAAAGAAAGCTATACTAAAATACTTTTGTGAGTAAAATTCGACCACAAAAAAGTGTATACTCTCTCAACATACGGAATAAGACCCAATCAATGAAGATTGGGCCTCTCTTTTGCCAATAATCTTACTATAGCATCTTTTCATTCATCGTACCATGGGCTGTTTTGGAAGAAATGGGTACATTAGCCCTCGTTCAGCTCGGCAAATTGTTCAACCAAATCACTGAAAATTTTCATCGCATTTTCAATCGGTTCCGGTTTGGTTAAATCCACTCCGGTTTTCTTAAGCAATTCTAAAGGAAAATCCGAGCTGCCGCTTTTCAAGAACGTTAAATAGCTTTCAAGGGTCTCTTTGTCTCCAGAAAGGATTTTATCCGCAATGGTGATGGCAGATACATAGCCCGTAGCATACTTGTAGACGTAAAATGGACGATAGAAATGAGGGATGCGTGACCAACCATATTTCACTTCCTCATTGAAGATGATCTCCGGACCATTATACGTGCGAAAAATCTCTTCATAAGCTGTATTCAAAACCTCTACATTAAGAGGTTCATCATTTTCCGCCTTTTCATGGACGATCTTTTCAAATTCAGCAAACATGACTTGCGTGAAGAAGGTTCCTTTAAAGCTATCAATAAAATGATTGAGCAAATGCTTCTTCTTTTGAAGGTCCTCGGTCGTTTTAAGTAAATGACGTATCAGTAAAATCTCATTTACGGTTGAAGCTACCTCCGCAACAAAAATGGAATAACCAGCTGTGATTTTTGGTTGATATTTTGAGCTGAAGTACGAATGCATGCCATGCCCGGACTCATGAGCTAGTGTAAACACACTGTCAAGATCGTCACGGTGATTCAGCAGTATGAAGGGATGCACACCGTAAAGTCCCAAGTTATAGGCTCCAGACCGTTTTCCCGGTGTTTCCCTTACATCATAATAGCGGTTTTCCTTAAAGCTTTTTAGGATTTCCACATATTCCTCACCTAATGGCTTCAACGCATCGATCATTAATGCAAATCCATCATCATAGGTAATGTCTTCTTTAGTGCCTTCAACAAGTGGCACGCTTAAGTCATATGCACGCAATTCATCCACACCCAATACCTTTTTGCGCAAAGCGATATATTTATGCATGGGTTCGATATTTTCTTTTGTGGACGTGATCAGATTATCGTACACTTCTTTTGGCACTTTGTCCCCGAATAGGGATTTCTCTAAAGCGGATGGATAGTTCCGAAGCTTCGATAAGTTGACATTATTTCTTATTGCCGTTGAAAGAGTGGAAGCTATTGTATTTTTTAATTGTAGATAAGGTTGGTAATAAGCCAAATAGGCCTCTTTCCGCTTTTCCCTGTCATCATCTTCTATTAATTTTGAATACATTCCGCGGGTCAACTCTACTTTTTGACCTTTTTCATCTGTCACTTCACCGAATTTAATATCCGCATTGTTAATCATCCCGAAAGTTTTTTGCGGAGCTGAAAATGCTTCACCTATTTGGGAAAGTACTTCTTCCTGTTCCTTCGATAACACATGGGCTTTATAACGGAATGAATCAAGTAAATCTTCCTCAAAGTATTTTAATCCCTCTACTTCTGCTATGTATCTTTTAAGTGTTTTTTCATCTAAGCTTAGTAAGAATGGCATAAAGAAGGCAGATGCACTGCTAATCTTTCTGCCTAACTGACCTGCTCGGTCAAGTAGTGCCTGAGATGAGGTGACACGGGTATCCAAATCCGCTTGGAGCATGGCAAACACATAGAGTTTATTATAGGTATATCCGATTTCTTCACTTAAATGTAAGTAATCAAACAACTCTTGAGCTGTATGAATATGACCATCAAAAGCCTTTAATGTATCAGTTACAGTAAGGACTTCTTGAAAATCCTTCTCCCAATCATCCTGGTTTTTATAAATATCAGTAAGATTCCACGTTTCTTCCTGTTTTACTTCTTCACGTGTCTTGAATGTTTTCATGATAACACTCCCTTTCATATCCCTTATCCTCTTATTATAAGCGACTTTCCGGAAAACCTGCACAGAAATGCATGGTTGAGGATTTTTTTTATTGTTATTTGGATTAAATCTCACTATCCATTTCAAGAAGCAGATAATGAAAAAACGAGAGCATCTTGCCCTCGTTTACTTGGAATCTTTATGATGAAACGGACATTTCCCAAGGATTGGTTCGCTATCATCACCTATGAAGAATTGTTTCCATTCATTGTGGTTGACATCTCCATAATGACTGATGTCTGGATGCGTGGGCAGGTTATCCCACTTTTCGACTCGTTCCCTTACCTTTTCACGTGACATGATTCCTCCCTTTTCCGTTCCTTCTAACCCTTCAAATATCATTCGAGGTTGAAATCCTAAGACGAGGCTATTACCTAAATCACGCGTTTTACGCTGTTTATATGCCGGTGCATTTCCAAAAATAAAGATGGGTTCCCCTGCAAAATGAAAGTCCCACAGATAATGTTCAGGATCCTTTGGCTTCTCTATCGGCCAAGGTGTATGATCATGGGCATGTAAATATTGAAGGATATCCCAAAATCGCTTACGATATAATTCCAAGTCACCTTCTTCTTTTTCCGGCTCCATGAAAACAAAAAGACCATGCCTAATATATGGAGGCTCCTGAAATAATTGCAGAAATTTTTCTACAGCCTTTGGGAGATTGGACCAATCTTCCTGAGTGATATATGCATAACGCAGTTCACCTTTATTTTCTGCCTTCATGCCAAAATAACAAGGAAAAGTCTTGTCTGTTACCGTATCATGGAAAGTTTGATATTCTTTAATCACCCATTGTGGTACTCTTTTTGGGTTCGTCATGTCTTCTTTCGTTAATAAACAAGAATTCGCAGTCAGCATTTCACTACTCCTCACAAATATTATTTATATTTATGTACCCGTTGCCTAAAAAGTAAAACGTCCGAGGTGACTGCAATTATTGACATTCCACGTTAAAATTTCCCTTTACCTTTCCTTTTGTTCGTTATTTGAAATGACAAATAGAAGAGTTCATATGAAAATTTTTCAATCGATCATTAGCATGAGCATATGATGTTTTTTTTACCTTTTGGACAGGCTAAAATAAAGGGGTGATAATCGGTGTCAAGAAGAAATAAAATCCTAGTAGAAGAAGCCCGAGCAGACCTTAATCAACTAAAAGCCAAAGTTGCTGGATCAAGAACCCATGAGGAGGCGAAATTTGAAGCTGCCAATGAAGTCGGCATTCCTTTAAAAAAAGGGTATAATGGCCAAATGACAGCAAAGCAAGCTGGTAAAATTGGCGGTCATTTGGGAGGTAATATGGTTAAGTCACTTGTTGAAATGGCCAAAGAAAACCTAAAAGTCCAAAAGTAATGTTATATAAAGTGGGGCTCCTCATTCCAGAATAAACATATCTTCCCCATTCTTAACTAAACTATATTGAACATGGTATCCTGTTATTCCAAAATTTTAAAAAGGGGTCTGGAAATAAATCATTCCAAACCCCTTTTGATGAAGGCAAAATGTTTTTTCCTAACATTCCGACTCATTTCTGTATAACTTCAAAATCTTAGAGAGTAACTTTTTCTTCAACTTTCGTAGTCCAACCCAATTCATCTTGAATTTTACCTGTTTGAATTCCAGTTAGCGTTTCATATAGTTTTTTGGATAGTTCACCCGTTTCACCATTTTGAACGACCATTTCTTCACCATTCCATAGGAATTCACCTATAGGAGAAATGACGGCTGCAGTTCCAGTACCGAATGCTTCTTCTAATTGACCTGATTTATAGGCATCATAGACATCCTGCATGGAAATTCGCTTTTCACTCACTGGAAGGTTCCAATGTTTTAACAATTCAATGATGGAATCGCGAGTGATGCCCGGAAGAATGCTACCATTTAAAGCTGGAGTAATAATTTCTCCATTGATTTTAAAGAAAACATTCATGCTTCCCACTTCTTCGATATATTTCTTCTCCACTCCATCAAGCCATAGAACTTGAGAATAACCAAGCTTTTCGGAAACCTCCTGAGCTTTAAGGCTCGAAGCATAGTTTCCTCCGGTTTTAGCTTCTCCAGTACCTCCATTCACTGCACGCGTAAAGGATGACTCAACCGCTATTTTCACTGGGTGAATACCTTCTTTATAATAAGAACCTACCGGCGACATAATGATGATGAATTTGTAACGGTCTGATGGAGAAACTCCTAAATAAGGTTCCGTCGCAATAATGAAAGGACGTATATATAATGATGTACCCTCTACTCTAGGAATCCAGTCGTTATCAATACTAATTAACGTTTTTAACGCCTTCAATGCATAGTCGACATCTACATGAGGGATACATAAACGATCATTTGAATTATTTAAGCGTTGGAAATTCTTTTCCGGACGGAATAAGATAACTTCGTCTTCATCTGTTACATATGCTTTTAATCCTTCGAATACAGATTGTCCATAATGAAATATCATTGATGAAGGCTCTAATTCGAGCGGTTGATAAGGAACAATTCTTGGATCATGCCACCCTTGCCCTTGTGTATAGTCCATAATAAACATATGATCGGTAAATGTTTTACCGAACTCCAGCTGTTCAGCCTTTGGCTTTTCTTTCTTCGTTGTACTAAGCGTGATTTGCATGTCTTGTTCCTTCATTACCAAAACCCCTTGTTGAATATTTTTACAAGATTTCACTTCCATAAAACCTATCTTAATTAGTTTACTCCTATAAGGTTTCATAGTTCAAGCCCTTATAACTAAATTTTCCGAATTTTTTAAATAAAATTTCGTTTTCATCTAATTTTTTCGTCATTTAGAGGAAAATCCATTCTATTATGTAAGTTATTTGGTCATATCATTCCCTCCCATGCTATCGTTTATTGAATATTTATATGTTTTCAGCTAGCAAATTATCCAGTTTAATTGATTATTATCTCCTATCCCTACATATTAATTAAAAAAATTCTTTTCTCTCAAAATTTAATGGTGTGTATGTTTCTTCTATAAACTCTTTTACAAAAACACTCCCTTAATTAAGGCTTACTGTCATTTAATCTCATTTTTATTAAAAAAATTTAATTTAGTAGTTTACTAGTAAATAATAATCTTATATACTAAGGCAACGAGATAGATAAAATGCATATAACTTAACGAACCATAGATAAAACGCATGAATCTTTCTCATAACTGTGAAAAGGGGTACCAACATGACAAAAAACAGATGGTTAATCGCTTTATCAGCTATCGCTATCCACCTTTCTATAGGAGGGGCATATGCTTATAGTGTTTACAAAAAGCCCATAGTAGAAGCAATGGGCTGGTCAGAGACTGAAGTTACTTTAGCGTTTACTATAATGATGGCACTTGCAGGGACCTCTGCAGCTTTCTTTGGAAAGTTCGTAGAAAAAAATGGGCCAAGGAAGTCAGCCATGGTTGCCGCGGTACTATTTGGTTTAGGTCAAGCCGGATCTGGCGTGGCGATTATGATTGATTCGCTTCCACTTTACCTCCTTACCTATGGGTTTTTAAGCGGACTAGGAATGGGTATCGGTTACATATCACCAGTTTCGACCCTTGTTAAATGGTTCCCTGACAGAAGAGGACTTGCAACTGGGATGGCAGTGCTCGGTTTCGGTGCAGGTGCACTTATTACGGCGCCTGTTGCAGCTAGCCTTATGCAGTCTGTAGGAATATCTACTACCTATTATATTTTAGGCGCTGGATACTTCATCCTAATGTTTTTAGGTGCTTCTTATATTGCACCGCCCAAAGCAGGTTGGATTCCAGAAGGCATGAAACAAGACATCGAATCAGGAAAAAAGGAATTGAAAAAAGATTTAAGACAATCTACCGCGAAGGAAGCGGTTAGAACAAAACACTTTTGGATGTTATGGTTCATGAAATTGATCAACACTAGTGCAGGAATCATGATGATATCAGTAGCTTCTCCCATGGCTCAGGATGTAGTCGGGCTTTCAGTTGCTGGGGCGGCTACCCTAGTTGGTATCATGGGGATTTTCAATGGTGGTGGAAGACTTGGCTGGGCAGCCGCTTCCGATTATATCGGTCGTCCTAATGTTTTCGTCATTTTCTTCATCATCCAAATTGCGGCATTCCTATTACTTCCGACCACTACCAACTCCTTATTATTCCAAGGTCTGATTTTACTCGTTGTTAGTTGTTATGGAGGAGGGTTCTCTAACCTCCCTGCATTTGCCGGTGATTTATTCGGAACGAAAGAAATCGGTGCAATCCATGGTTACCTTTTAACAACTTGGTCTCTTGGTGGAGTTTGTGGACCTATGTTGGTAACTTATATCAGAGAAAGTACAAATAGCTACATTCCTGTGTTTTACGTTTTCGCAGTCTTGATTACGATTGCATTCGTCATCTCCATATGGCTTCGTTTAGATATCAAGAAAATGAGAAACGCACAGGAACAACAAGGATTCAAGGCTACAGTGGAAAAGATCTCCTGACATGAGCCTTGATTCATCAACTGAATAAGCTAAAAAAGGCATTATCGAAGCAGGCCCTTTGGGTAACATGCTTCTGATAATGCCTTTTTATCTGCCTGAGGATTACATCCTTTACCAAGGCACACTATGCATCTGGTTATTTTTTCATTATTTTATTTTTTCAATATATTTATTAATTTTTCTCAAAACCCCAAAAAGCCCATTAAAATCTATCTTTTTTTTAAAAAAAATAAAAAAATGTTATTTTGTTATAGAAAAATCTAAATAGAAGTGTATAATAACTGATGGTATTGTTTATATGGTAAGTAAGTCCTTGCCTCTTAACTACTAAAAAATAAAAAATAGAGAAAGTATTTTTCAAGGGGGAGCAAAATGAGTTATAACAACCCGCAACAAATGGCGCAAATTGCAATCAATGCAGGGAAAAAGAAAGCCACGTTGCCACTAAGAAGCATTTTAATTTTAGGATTCCTTGGAGGCGCGTTTATTGCCTTAGGTTTTCTATTTTACATCCGCGTTACGGCCGGATTACCGCCAGAATGGGGTACACTGAATAATCTTATAGGCGGATTAGTTTTCCCGCTAGGATTAATCCTTACGGTCGTTGCAGGCGCAGAATTGCTAACAGGAAACATGATGGCAGTCTCCATGGCAGCACTAGCTAAAAAGGTCACTGTTAAACAATTGACGATTAACTGGATTTTAATTGCCGTTACAAACCTAATAGGCTCCGTCTTTGTAGCATACGTATTCGGACACCTTCTTGGTTTGACCGAAACAGGGGTTTTCCTGGATAAAACCATTGCAGCTGCCAACTCAAAGGTTGATGCAAGTTTTATTGAATCTTTCATTTCTGCAATAGGATGTAACTGGCTTGTAGCATTGGCTATTTGGATGAGCTATAGCGCAGAAGACACTACTGGTAAAATTGTTGGTTTGTTCTTACCAATTACAGCCTTCATCGCTATTGGATTCCAACACGTTGTAGCCAATATGTTCATCATTCCAGCTGGTATTTTCGCAGGTGCACTTACTTGGGGAGATTATATCATGAATTTCATTCCGGTATTTCTAGGTAACGCTGTCGGTGGGGGAATATTGGTAGGATGTCTTTACTTCGGTGCTTTTGGACGTTCTGAAAAACAACCCGCAAAAGAAGTACAAAATTTGAAAAAGTCATCATAAGGTTCGGATTAGATCTCCATTTTACATGGAGGTCTTTTTTTATATAGGCTTTGTTAAAGTTTAAGTTAAATTTTGATTTTAAAGAAGTAGAACTTCTTAAAAACGGAAGTTCTATTAAATTATTTATTTAGTTCTTCGGTAAGAAAGTTGATGGCTTCCATAACTTCTTCAACATTTTCCTTGTCATTCATTTCATTTCTAGCGTGAAGTAATACTGGTCGAACTGACTCAACTGAACGCCCGAATTCATACATCCATTCATATCTCGGAACCATCCAAGTATGAAAATGATGGGTGGTGTCCTCATTGTAAAAATAATAGACATATTCAATTCCTAAAACGTCTCTTTGTGCTTTTCTTATCCTTGCTAAAATGTTTATATAGTCTAATCTTTCAGACTCGGTTAAATCATCTAGACATTCGATGTGTCTTTTAGAAGCTAAAATTATTAGCCCTCTAATTGGATATGCGACATCTTGATGGGCGTGAAAGAGCTCTGTTTCAATGATCACGCCGCCATCTGGTTCAACTACTCCACTTGTTAATGCACAACTAAGACACTCAACTTCTACCGTTCCTCCATTAGATAAGGTGATTTTTCTCAAGTGTTTTCCCCCGAGCAAAAAATATTTTACTTATTCCAGATATAACTCCATTTGGTTAAATATATAGTTTATATCTCGAACTCAGATAACCCAATTGTACTATATATATTTCTTTATTTGGAATTAAATTCCCCTTAACTAGTATATCTTTCATTGTGACTTCTTCTTTGAGGATGGATACTTTCTAATAAGTGTAACCAAGCGAGGTAATTATTTAGACATTTGGTTGCTACACCGTTAAATCGCTGTATCCATCCTTTAAGGCTGCGGTGGTAGGCACAACCGATGCTTTTCTGCTGGATTACGTTTTTGGATGAATTTAAGGATTTCAGTTGCTCTCATAGTTGTCTCCATTCATATTTGATAATTCCATCATAGAACATTTAAAGTGAATATCAGACCTTTAACAGAGCCTTTATATAAAATATTGAAGAATTTGTCCATTCATTTCTACTCTATCGAAAACCACTGAAAATGGCATAAAAGTTTAGTATAGCGTCATTCAAGGGAAATAGTGATAGTAAAAGTAGATGTAGAAGGGGGAATTCAATTGTGTGGATAAACAAACCTTTTTTTAAATATGCAACAGGGATTATTTTAACCATACTTATCATTGTATTACTTGGTAAGATAGAATATGTTTTTAGACCCATTCAAAATATCATTGCGGCCGTATTTTTCCCCATCCTATTAGCTGGATTGTTATATTACATAATAAGGCCGGTTGTTCAGTTTCTAAGCAAATTCATTCCTAAAACTTTGAGTATTTCCTTAGTTTTTCTGATAATATTTAGTGCAATTGGTTATGGCAGTTACTTTGGAAGCCCAGTTCTCGTTGATCAATTCCAAAAATTATCGGATCAATTCCCAGGTAAAGTCAAGGAACTTTCTGAACAATCCGAAGATGTCGAACATGTGATAGAGAAAAATGATTTTGGCATGGTAAATATAAAAACCCTTAAAGAGAACTCCGTAACCTATTTTAAGAATTTTTCAGATAAGATCATGGTAAATATCAACACCATTTTCACTACAGTAACAAGTGTTCTAACTGTTATAGTCATAACCCCGTTCATTTTATTTTATTTTCTGAAAGATGGCGAAAAATTAAGGCCGTTCTTATTAAAGTTTATTCCAAAAGAAGTGGAGGCAGAGGGAAACACTATATTAAAAGACGTCGATAAGACTCTATCGACCTATATTATCGGCCAATTCATCGTATCAATCGTAATTGGGGTCTTATTATATATCGGATACCTCATCATTGGACTCGATTATGCATTAGTATTTGCCCTTATAGCTATGGTATTTACGATTGTACCCTTCCTAGGCCCACTGATAAGTGTACTTCCAGCTATTTTCATCGCTTTGCAAACAGATGTTGGTTTGGCGATAAAAGTCACCGTTGTCTTTATAGTGGTTCAGCAAATCGAAGGTCACCTGATTACTCCAAACATTATGGGAAAGAGACTTAACATTCACCCATTAACGATTATCTTGCTGCTCCTCGTTGCCAGTTCAATATATGGATTCATCGGTATGTTAATTGCAATTCCTGTTTACTCAGTCCTAAAAACGACCATCGGTAACTTTAGGAAGTTTTATAGATTGAGAAAGAAACGAACATAAATATATATGTTCTAAGAAGTGAGGGCCCATTATTGGTCCCTCTTTCTGAGGTTTTTTTCCATACACTATTCCCATACCTTCGCTAGATTGCTCTTATCGTGATTTCTTTAGTACTTTTTTTACATATCTCTTAATCCTTGCTTTCAAACTATTCTTCTTAACAGTTTTAGGTTTACTCTTTTCTTTCTCTTTCTCAATATAAATATTCCCTTTATCAATAGCATTTTTTTCGGCCAATACCAGACCTAAATCGGAATTGTATTCCTTATTTAAAACAATCTTGTACGGAATCTTATATTGATTAGATAATTTAATGTATTTCCCTAAGTACTGATAATCCATTTGACCATTCAGAAGTAAATTAGCCCGTGGATATTGTTTCATCCTATTTTCTATTTCTGGATATATATTGTTTTCAAAGACTTGTGATTTTGTTAATACGATAATGACTCTTTCCCGTAACGTCCCAAGAAACTCCCTGCGTTCACCCGGCTTGATTTCTTTTGTTCCATAAATTCCTTGTTCGAGGTAATCCTCCACTTTGCGAGACAAGCACTTTTCACCTCCTACATTCCTTCTTCATTATATGTCATTTGCCCTCTTACGGTGCCCAATTTCCTGTATGCTTCTAAATAAGTATGTATAAAAAACATGAAATTTAACCTCCATTCTTAAAGAGGCGTTAGAACTATGTAGAACTTTAAGAACAAAGAACTGTGAGGGATAAAAACTCTTAGCAGTGATAAACTAAAAATCCAATGACTAGTAGAATGATACATTTTTATACATTTAGACACTTTTCCCCAACTAAATTTATGAATTTCATGTTATAATTTACAAATAAACAGATGTTGATTTAAGCATGATCACACACTACATATAAGGAGGAAATACAGATGTATGATGGACTTCTCTTAACGATTATTGAATCAGTTTTTGTTGTCGGAACTATCTCCATGTTTGTTATTTTAGGATTTGTAAAGGGCCGCGTTTTTTAATTTCCACTACTATTCATTCTATTCTCACATGCCTGATTACTTACTCTTGTAATATTGGTAATCAGGTTAAACTTATTTACAAAAGAAAAAAGCATATCCATTGCGGCATGCTTTTCTTTACCAATTATCCGTCTTATCTAATAACTTATCAATGTCAAATGTATAGAGATGAACTGGAATTGATTCTTCGGCCATTTCTTCAGTAGCTAGTAATAACTTATCAATGTCTATAGTAGCCAAATAAACTTCCTCCCTTTTTTAGTAACCTATACCCGATATTTTTATATACTAAACATTACGTTTTGATTTTTATTTTTTTGGGGGTATATTCAACTGTTTATACAAAAGACATTATTAAGAATTCATAGGACTTGGATCATCTTGTTCTGCTGGGGCAAGTGATTGAATTAATTTCACCAACTTATATAAAGTCCCGCTGCAGATGATGGCACCAGGGATATTATGGAATATTGATTTTTTGTTAATATGATAATTCTCTTTTTCAGGCGAATACACAACTATTTTTTTATTTAAAGAAAGGGCATATCCTAGTTCATAAAGGTTTCCCTTTCCCGCAGTAAGAAAGATTAACATAAAATCCGCTTCATCTATTCCTTCCTTTTCATAATCCCCTAAACTATTAGTGGTTTCTTTATTACCATTCTTGTCAAAAAGATTCCACTCATTTACACATGAGAACCCCTTTGCATTCAATTTCTTTATTAATGATTTAACTTGCTTTATATTTTTTTCATCCGATGCTATATAATACTTCACTAATACACCTCCATATTATTGATACTTTTTACCTATATTATCTACACTATACATATTCGTTATAAAGAACTCAATATCCTTTCAAAAATAAAAATAATTGTTTCTATTCTCTATATAAATCGGCTAGTATCAATAACACCATTGATGCATCAAGTTAATATGACAAAACTAAGCTATAATTTCTTGGTCTCCCAGTGGAAATGAATACTTTTCTACCTAAGAATGATTAAACGAAGTAATTACCATTTTTCAATAAATTCGAAGAAAGACAGGCATGATAGCCTATTTAAATAACCCCTCATACATCTTATTCCTAAATGCTCGCCATTTGAAACCGTTAAAGTGCGAAGCTCTACTACCCTTTCGGAGGTACGTTCAAAAAGAACCTCTGCCATTCAAAATGAATTGTCATTATACTTTCCATAACCGTAGATTAAATACAGAAATCCCTTTTTCACACAGAAAAAAAGCCTTATCCTCTTCGTAGGGTAAGACTTTGTCTTTCTTTTTCATAAGTAATATGTTCAATTTCAATGCGAAATGGGTCAGCCTCGCAAATATTAATTCCTCGATCTACATTCACTTTTTCCATTTTAGTTGCATCAGGGATTAGTTTCTTTGAATGGATAAAATGTTCGACCATCGAACACAATAGTTCTTGAGCACAAGCTAGAGCGTCGCCCCTATCTCTTCCGCTAACGGAAGATGTGAAACCCTTTCTCTTAAAATCAGGAAAACACACTTGAATTGAAAATGAATCCATGATTAAAGGGTGCTTTTCATAATAAAAAACAGCAGGATACTTAAATATCTGATTGGACAAAAACAACATCCCCCCTTAATATTTAGTTCATGTCAATCATAACATATTTTCCCAAAATAATCCTTATGAAGTATTTCCTTTATCTTCATATTTTCAAATTAGATAAGTAGAATTATCGCTATTTTATGAAGGAATAGAAAATAAGAGGATAATAAGGACTATGATCATATTAAAAATGATCCCCATAATACTGCATACTTTTCCTGCTGTCGCCAAATTGATACCAGGCTCTCCCGAATGTACAATTTCTTTTGTACCATTTGAAGCAAAAATCAGACCTATTATCCCTAATATAACTCCGATAAAGGGAATGAGAAGGGATAGAATTCCTAGGATTAAAGAGGCTAGTGCTTTGCTATTGGTACGCTTAATTTCAGACAGCTTTTTCACCTTCTTTCCTCTTCATATATATACGATTTTGAAATGCATATGATTCAAATTATCGCTCATTACGAGTCCCCTCCTATGGAATAGAAAGAAAAAATAGCTGAGATATGATAAAAACTCCGACTCAAATATGAGTCGGAGGATTTAAGTACGTTTTAATTCTAGTCTCCTGGCCACTAAAGATAAGCTAAAATTAACGGCAAAATACATTAGGGCTACTAAAATTAAAATTGGAATCAAGAAATTTTGACCTTGCCCATAGATGATTTGCCCTTGATGGGTCAATTCTGGCAAAGAAATCACTACCGCTAATGAGGTGTCTTTCAATAGAGAGATGAATTGGCTCACTAGAGGTGGGACCATTCGGCGTAGTGCCTGTGGAAGTATGATATGTATCAAAGCTTGCACATAACTTAAACCAGATGAACGAGCTGCCTCCATTTGTCCTTTATCAACTGATTTCAACCCACTTCGTATTACTTCGGATATCATGGCTGATTCAAAAACGGTCAAAGCAACAATCGCAGCTGGAATAATTTCCAACTTAATTCCTACTTCAGGCAACGCTAAATATGTAAAAAGAATGATTAACAACAATGGTAAATTACGGATGGTTTCAACGCCGACAGCTAAAATTTGTGATACAACTGGTATCTTTGCATAACGTAAAATGCCGACTAGTCCCCCGATGATAAAACTTAAAATGATAGATACAAAAGCCACCTGAATCGTTACCCAAAAACCTTCTAATAAAAACTTTAAATGATCTGGTGTGTATGCTCCTAAAAAATCCATGTCTTATACCTCCCTTAATTACTCTTAGCTAGACGTTTTTCTAAATAACCAACGCCAAGGCTTAAAGGAATGGTAAGAATTAAATAAAACGCTGCTACGAAAATGTAAACATCGAACACTACAAAGGTTCTTGAGGATATTAAATCACCGTGATACATAAGATCTAATCCAGCAACGACTGCTAAAATGGAAGAATTTTTAACGAGATTGATGAATTGGTTCCCAAGAGGGGGAATGACAATTTTCACGGCTTGTGGCAAGATGATGAATCTCATCGCCTGTCCATATGTCAGTCCTGAAGAACGGGCTGCTTCCATTTGTCCTTTCGATACCGAAAGAATGCCGGCTCTAATGGCTTCCGCAATAAATGATGATGTGTATATAGTCAAGGCTAACGTACCTGCATATAACCCACTTAATTTCAGGCCAAGGAAAAAGAAAAATGTGATGATCAATAAGGGTATATTCCGTATGAACTCCACATATGCGGTCCCAAGCCAATTCAGAGGCTTAATCGGAGCGATTCTCATGATAGCAATAAGCACACCAAGGATTAAGCTTGATACTAAAGCAATTAAACTAGATATGATTGTATTTTTAAAACCCATTAAATACATATCTAAATTCTCTGTCAAAATGGAGAAATCAAGCAAGACATCCACTCTCCTCTAACTAATCAGGATGAGCAAATTGCTCATCCTGACAGATCCAAATATTATTCTTTTAGTAGATAAGTAAAAATCCAATTTCTTCTTACCACATGTAAATGAATACGTTATTGCTTAATCCACTTATCATGAATTTCATCATATTTCCCGGAGTCTTTAATTGATTTAAGAGCTTTGTTCAATTCATCTACAAATTTTTCATTTCCTTTTTTAACTGCAATTCCATATGGCTCATCCGTAAATGTGCCGCCAACAAGTTCGTAATTTGGATCTTCATCAGCCATACCATAAAGTATGGAATCATCTGTCGTCAATGCATCACCTTGACCTGATTTAAGTGCTGCGAATGCTTCCGAATAATTTTCGAATTCCAAAACATTTGCTTCGGGAGCTTTTTCGCGGATATTTATGGCTGAGGTAGAGCCTTTTACAGCCAATACCTTTTTACCTTTTAAATTATCAATACCTTTGATGTCACTTCCTTTTTTAACAAGTAATGATTGTCCAGCATCGAAATAGACATCAGTAAAGTCAACTTCTTTTTTACGTTCTTCCGTAATGGTCATAGTCGCAACAATCGCATCGATATCCCCATTGTTCAATAAAGGCATTCTTGTTTTAGACGTTACTTCTTTGAATAATACTTTTTCTTCATCACCAAGGATCTCCGCTGCAAGTGCTTTCGCAATGTCGATGTCAAATCCTTCTACCTCTTTTGTATTTGGGTTTTTCAATCCAAACAGACGCGTATCATTCTTTACCCCGAATACGATTTTATCGTTATCCTTAATTTGAGTTAGAATATCTTTATCTTTGTTCCCGCTTCCACCATCTTTACCTTCATCAGAATCCTTTTCCCCGCCACAACCTGCTAATAGTATGACAGCCAGTACTGAAAGCAATGATAATTGTAACCATCTCTTTTTCTTCAACATGTAAATCCCCCCTATTTTTTATTTAATGATTTAATATACGGCTGAGAAATAGACGCGCCCTCTCTTCGTGAGGGTTTTCGTAAAAATCAGCCGGTATTGCCTCCTCCAAAATCCTGCCCTCATCCATGAATACGATTCGGTCCGCCACTTCACGGGCAAATCCCATTTCGTGTGTGACCACGACCATCGTCATTCCTTCTAGAGCAAGCTTTTTCATCACATCAAGTACCTCGCCGATCATTTCTGGATCCAAGGCTGAGGTAGGTTCATCAAACAACATGATTTCTGGTCCCATTGCCAGTCCTCTGGCAATGGCAACACGTTGCTGCTGTCCACCGGAAAGCTGTGAAGGATAAGAATTCGCCTTATCCGAGATCCCGACTTTTTCCAAATACTTTTGGGCAATTTTTTCCGCTTGCGCATTCGTTTGTCCTAAAACCTTCTTAGGTGCCAACATAATATTTTCCAATACGGTTTTATGAGGGTAAAGATGAAAATGTTGGAAAACCATACCGATGTTTTGGCGCAACTTATTAATGTCTGTTTTTTTATCCGCAACATTCATCTCATTGATGGACAGCGAACCTTCCGATATGGTTTCTAAGCGATTAATACAACGAAGAAGCGTACTTTTTCCTGATCCAGATGGACCGATTACTACGACCACTTCTCCCTTATTAATTGTTAGATTAATATCTTTCAATACATGAAAATCACCAAAATACTTATTAACCTGATCAAAAACTATCATAACTAATCCTCCCTAGCCTGCAACATTTTTCAAAAAAAAACAAAAATAGTCCAAATAATCTGAATTAAAATGCGAAAAATGCAATAATTTTGATACCGGCCATCTTAGTTTACTTCATTCTATACCTATGTATAATTTTCTTAAGAGAGAACTCTTCTGAAAGTTATATCAAACTATTAATTCTAAAAAAATTCATTTACTATAACACTTTTTATTATATCCAATTCTTCATATAATTTCCATAAAAACTTATATTTGTTATTTTTTCTACCTTATTCATTTTTAATAAAGTCGAATTTTATCATATTTCGTACAGAACAACACGTTATTAGACTAAATGAAGGAGTGCTGCTCTAAATAGATCTTTTTCTAGTAAAGTAATGGAAAAAGAAGAGGCAGAAATAATAAATCGTTTCTGCCTCTCCTTTTTATACCCCTTCAGACTCCTTGTTCTCACCATTTATTCCTTTATAATAGAATCCTCAAATGGTGCTGAAAATAAACCCTTTGGACCTAGCATATCTGTTTCTGACTCTCGCTCATCACCTTTAACTTCATAAGAACCCGCAGGAAAGAAATCAAATAATTCACTATCCTTATGTAATTCCAGAAAGTACTCAGAAAGCTCATCCATAAGTTGCTGATATTCTTCGTGTTCGATGATTTCACCGGACTCATCAATTCGAAAATTCATATTAATCGCATCCTGTAGCCGTGCATGGTTCGAAGCTGCAATATATAAATCTACGTCTCCACATTCCATACATAACAATTCTCCTTCTTCCCTTGCCTCTTCATAAGAATTTCGAACCATTTGCTTAAGAATACTATCTATTTCATTAAGGTTATCTAGTTGTCGTATAGTCTTCATCACACAATCTCCCCCAAAATCTTAAAAATATTTTCGATTTATTACGTTTTATCTACTGCAAGGAAAATAGAACTAAAACTATGTTACTACCTTCAATTACAAAATGTTTTGTTGTTTTTTCAATTCATGTGCAACACGGAGATTAGCCTACCGGTATAATTGTATACCATAATAATAGCATGATAGGAGAAAAGAAGAAAAAAAACCTGTACTCAAGTACGTACAAGTTTCGAGATGCTTATTCATATCGCAAGGATTCAATCGGATTCATTTTGGAAGCCTTATTCGCCGGTAAAATTCCGAAAACAATGCCTATTGTCATGGAAAAGGCTACACCGCCAAGGACAACCTGCCAAGAAATAAGAGAGGGAAGCCCCGCAAAAAGAGAAATTAGCGTGACAACGATCCACCCTAAAACGATGCCCAACAATCCACCAATCAGTGTTAAGATGATCGATTCAATTAAAAATTGAGTTAGTATCTGTCTCCTTGTGGCTCCTAGCGCCAAACGAATGCCAATCTCTCTAGTCCGTTCCGTAACGGATACAAGCATGATATTCATTACACCAATCCCCCCCACGACGAGCGAAATGCCTGCAACAGAACCGATTATCAAAGTCATGATCCTGGTAATTTGACCAATTGCCGAAGCGATTTCTTCCATATTTATAACTTGATATGATTCCCCTGCATTGTGAATAGAATTAAGTTTGGCAGAGGCTTTTTTACCGATAGTGTTCAATTGATCAGTATTTTCTGCCTGCAACAGAATAGAGGTCACATCATTTTTACTGAAGACCGTTTTCCATGTATTAGATGGCATATACAATTGCACTGTATCAAAAGCAAGGAGCCCTGTTGATTTTTCCATTACTCCAATAATTTCAACGGGTTGCGTTCCAATCCGAATGACTTGTCCAATTGGTGATTTCCCATCAAATAAATCCTCTTGCATCGTATGGCTTGCAATGGCAACTCGCGCTCCACCCAAAAAGTCAGCAGAAGTGAAATTTCTTCCACTGGCCACATTAAGTCTATTTAAATCCAGAAAGGCATCATTTATGCCTACCACAGAACTATCGATGGATTCCTGTTTGTGGCTAACTTTTGTAAACTCTGAACTTGAAGCAACCACCCGTTTAACACCGTTAAGATTTTCAAGTATTCGGATATCTTCCTGATTAAAAGCAGCTTCATAGATAATATTCGGATTCGACTGCATTTCTTCCTCTGAGGGCTGATAAAATAATTCAACCGTATTACCCGGACCTACAATTTCCGATTTCAGCATCGCTTCCCCACCTTGCCCTATTGCAACTACGATAATGACAGCGGCTACTCCAATTATGATGCCCAACATCGTTAACATAGAACGCAATTTATGAGCTTTTAGAGAACTCAAAGCCATCGTGACATTTTCGAATACACTCATTAATCCTCCCCTCTTTCTATGAGGGTAGCAGGAAGAATTTCACCGTCGCGTACAAATATGGTCCTAGAAGCGTATTCGGCAATTTCGGCTTCATGTGTTACCACAACAATTGTGACTCCCTCTTCATTCAACTTCCTGAATTGTTCCATTATCGCCACACTTGTGATTGAATCTAGTGCACCAGTTGGTTCATCCGCTAAAATTAATTGGGGTTGTGTGACAATGGAGCGTGCAATAGCAACACGCTGTTTTTGCCCTCCAGAAAGAGCATTCGGTAGATGACTCATTCGGTCTTCAAGTCCCACCTTCTTTAATGCTTCTTCTGAACGGAATTGACGTTCTTTTTTTGAAACGCCGGCATAAATCATCGGTAACTCAACATTCTTCCAAGCAACTAGTCTTGGTAATAATTGAAATTGTTGAAAAACGAATCCTATGGAAGTATTTCGGACCCTAGCCAATTCGTCTTCTGAATAACCAGAGATATTTTGACCCGAAAGCCAATACTCTCCAGTTGTTGCTTGATCTAAACATCCGATTATATTCATCAATGTGGACTTTCCCGAGCCTGAAGGTCCCATAATCGCAACGAACTCTCCATTTTCAATGTAGACATTCACGTTTTTCAACACATGGACATCCTCTTTACCTAATTGATACGTTTTTGTTATTCCTTTTAACTCGATCATTCAACCGTCACTTCCATTCCTTCTTCAATCTTTTCCGAAGGATTGATAACAACTCGGTCATTTTTGTTTATGCCTTTGATTACTTCGATTTTTTCTCTGGAAATGATACCAGGCTTTATTTCCTTCCTTTTTACGAATTTCCCGTCCACCATATAGACGAACATACGGTCACCCTCATCGATAATCGCATCCATTGGGAGTACAAGTGCCTTCTTTTTATCTGTTTCAATTTCCATGAAAAGCTGAAAACCAGGCTTTAAAACATCCGTTTCACTTATTAGTTTAGCCGTTACAGGATATTGGACAGCCTGGGAATTCCCTTGACTGAGATCTGTTTTCTGAGGAAGGGAATGTATATTCACAATTTCTCCTTTCCACTTCTCATCCTCAACGGCATCAGAACTAAAACTCACACTTTGCCCTTTCTTTATTTTCAATGTGTCGTATTCAGAAAGAACTCCTGAAACTAGCAAGTTACCAAGATTGCCGATTTGGATAAGAGGTTCAGCCGTACCTGTTACAGCTAAGGACTCTACCTGTTTACTTACGGTGAGCACGACACCATCCACCTTACTCTCCACTTTCAGATCCCGTATCTGTTCATTCAACTGTTTTTCCTTCAAAAGCACCTGTTTCAACTCAATATCTGCTAATTTTGTATCCGTATCAATTTGATCGAATTCTGGTTTTAATTGTTCTTCTGCTCTATCATCCCCAACTTGTTTACTTAGTTGTTTTTCCTTTTCTTCAAGTTGTTCCTTCTGCCTTTTTAACTGATTGATTTTCAAATAAGCAGATTCTTTTGATAGGTTGTTTTGTTCTAATTCAGATTCTAACTGAGGATTTTCATAAGTCAGCAGAAGATCACCTTTTTTCACTTTCTGACCTTCTTTGACTTCAACCTTTTTAAGTTCTCCCTTTTCTGTGGAGAAATAAACCGTCTGTTGATTTTCCATCGCTACACTACCTGGAATCATGATGGTGGAAGAAATATCCTCCATTTTGGGAACTATCACCGAGACCGATGGTCCTTTAGCCAAAACCTGCCGGTAAACGCTAACAGTGACCATTATTACAATGAGTAGACTGACTCCTATAATGATCCATATCTTTTTCATTACATGCCACTAATTCCCGAGAATAAACTACCGATGAACGCCATACCTATTTGAAATAGGAAAAAAATAATAGCTATCGTCACAGCTACTCCCTTAGAGAGGTTCGCCACTTTATTTAGACCAATGGCCATCAAAACAGTGGCCCAGATGGTAAAGACCTCAAAGACTCCCAAAATCTTAGAATCCGAGTTCAGTAAACCTGCCAAACTCGTAACATACACTTCAGGATTTCCACCAATCAGCAAACGTATAAGTCCGTTTAAAAAAAGTCCTATAGCTGTGATTAAATAAATAAACGTCTTCATTGAAAATATTTGTTTAAAACTCACTTCTGAATTTGCGATTTTAGCCACTGCTAGCAAAACAGCACTGGAAATTAGAACCGATATCACTGGTGAAAGAACACCGGTAATAACCATGGTAACCAAAGTAACCATCTTAACAATTTCAACTTGCCCTGAAGGAACTTCTTCCCCAATTAATTCATTGATGTCTAATGATAGACTTAAAAAATATGTACCAATTAAAAAAAGTAAAGTGATCAATAGCATTGGAACCCAAATCTTTGGCTTGCTTTTGATTCTTTCGAATTGTTCCACAGGACTTGTAATCATTCCAAACAAAGAAGGACCCTTTATCTGCTCCTGATTTAAATCTCCCAACCTTTTTTCCATATAAAAACACCTCTTCCTTAAATTCACTTACACTTATTCTACGAACAAATTTTCATTAAGTTTCAAAAAAGTATAAATGTAAACGGGGATGGACAACTTTTTAAAAAACTACAATGGAGAAGTTGATGAATTCACGATTTTACCGAGATGACTCGCAATACATAATCCTTTTTACCTCCCTTATTATTTCTTCCATAATAAATTTCTCAAGAATGAATCATTTAAAAAATTATTTTCAAAAATGCGTTCAACGATTTCCTAAATATGTTATATTATATATAAATTTCATGTTATGTAATATAACACAGCTTTTAAATATAAGTCGAAGGGGTGTTTTAGATGAATATAAAATTCATGGAAATGGCAGTGCAACTGGCTACTGAAAATGTGAAGAAACAAAACGGTGGTCCTTTCGGAGCCGTGATCGTAAAAGATGGGGTCATTATAGGAAGAGGCTGCAATAATGTCACTACGGCGCTTGACCCCACTGCACATGCTGAAATCCAAGCTATTCGCGATGCTTGTAAAAACCTGAACAGCTTTCAGCTTACAGATTGTGAAATCTATACTAGTTGTGAGCCGTGCCCGATGTGTATTGGTGCTCTTTATTGGGCACGACCTAAAGCAATCTATTATTCTTGTACAAAACAAGATGCAGCTCAAATCGGGTTTGATGACGATTTTATTTATCAAGAGCTTGCGATCCCAATGGAAAACCGCTCCATCGCCATGCATCGTATAGATTTCACCGACCATGATTTACCATTCCGGACATGGGAATCTCAAGCAGTTAAAGTGGAATACTGACAATAAGCCTAAGTCCAGATGAGGAGGAGGTCTCTTTGAAATCACACTTAATGAAAAAGAGAATGGACGTTGCAGCAGGTAGAATACCTGCTGATTACGTCATTAAAAATGGGAAAATCATTGATGTATTCAATGGGGAAATTTATACTGGCGACGTTGCTATAGTAGATGGTTATATTGCAGGTATTGGGAATTACGAGGGAATCTCTGAAATAAATGCCGCAGGTAAATACGTATCACCTACATTTATAGACGGACATGTTCATATTGAATCATCCATGGTACGGCCTTCTGAACTGGCCAAAGTTCTACTTTTACATGGAGTAACTTGCGTCGTGGCGGACCCACACGAGATCGCCAATGTATCAGGAAGGAAAGGGATACAATATATGATTGAACAATCGGATCACCTCCCTTTCGACTTTTACTTTATGATGCCATCTTGTGTTCCGGCAACTGACTTCGAGGATGCGGGCGCTGTTTTAAAAAGTGAAGACTTATATTCTTTTTACAAAAATCCGCGGGTGCTTGGTTTAGCTGAAGTGATGAACTTCCCAGCCGTATCCAATGCAGATGATGATATGATTCAAAAAATCATCGATGTATACAAGAATGAAAAAAAGATTGATGGTCACGCTGCCGGACTTACTGAACAGCAACTCAATGTATATATGGCTGCCGGTATCCAAACCGATCACGAATGCACCACCGCAAAGGAAGCCAGAGACCGACTACGGAAAGGAATGTATCTTATGCTTCGGGAGGGAACTGTAGCAAAAGACTTACGAAATCTGCTCCCTGCCGTTACTGAACAAAATTCCCGCCGTTGTTTATTCGTCACCGATGACCGCCACCTAGATGATCTTGTAACTGAAGGTAGCATTGACCACAATGTCAGAATTGCCATAGAAGAAGGAATCCCCGCTCTGACCGCGATTCAGATGGCAACAATAAATGCCGCCGAATGCTTCGGGTTAAGAGAACATGGTGCCATTGCACCTGGATATAAAGCCGACTTTCTATTATTCGAAGATCTCCAATCCATCCAAATTCAATCCGTTTTTAAAGATGGCAAACTAGTTTCTAAAGATGGCCAGTTAGTGAACTTCCCTGAAGCCCCGAAAAACAAGTTGGAGGAAGAATTAACACAGACGGTACACCTTCAAGATTTGTCAGATATAGATTTTCATATAACGTTACACAATGCCCTTGCCAACCTTATTGAAATCATACCGAACAGTCTAGTTACAAAACATATAATCGAACCGGTCGCTCTCAATCAAAATGGCCTATTTCAATTTTCCCCCTCCATGGATCACGTAAAGCTTGCTGTTATAGAACGGCATCAAAAGACAAAAAAAATCGGCCTTGGAATCGTCAAGGGTCTTGGCCTACAATCAGGTGCAATCGCCACAACGGTTTCCCATGACTCGCACAACTTAATTATCGCTGGTACGAATGACCAGGATATGCTGGTAGCTGCTGAGGAAATAAAAAGAATGCAGGGAGGATTAGTCATTATTCAAGATGGTAAAACTCTTGCCTCCCTACCTCTTCCGATTGCTGGACTAATGAGTACAGGGACGTATGCGGAAGTTTTACACAACTTAAAGGAAATGAATCACGCGTTATTGAAGATTGGTGCCAACAGACACTTTAATCCATTCCTGACGCTTGCTTTTTTAGCGCTTCCCGTTATACCTGAAATTAAATTAACAACACAAGGCTTATTTTTAGTTTCATCATTTCAACATATATCAAACCAAGCCAGTACATTTAAAAAAATCGAAACCATATAAAATCTTCAGTAAACGAGTACCTTTTTCTGTTTCAGCAAAATTTTATTGTTAATTAAGATTCAACTCCATTAAATTCGGGGAAAGATATATGAGTTCATCGTATGTTAAAATAAACTCATTATCTTTCTAGGAGGGAATCAATATGGAAAATCCGAAACAAACCTTTACCGGATACATCGGTACTTATACGAAAGGAGACAGTAAAGGCATTTATCGTTTCACACTTGATAGTAACGAAGGGAAGATTACAACGCCCGTCCTTGCTGCTGAATTAAAGGATCCTACTTATGTAACGATTAGTGAAGACAAACAACATTTGTACGCCATCTTAAAAGAGGCCGGTAGCGGCGGTGTTGCTGCATACTCTATTGATGAAGGATCAGGTGATCTTACTTACTTAGGTAAGGAGCTAACTCCTAATGGATCCTATTGCCACATTAGTATCGATAGCAAAAAAAATGTTTTGGTCACAGCCAATTACGGAGATGGGATTATCGAAGCTTACAAACTTAACCCCGACGCAACACCTGCTTCAGTATCATCCACGATACGCCATACCGGAATGGGACCTAACAAAGAGCGTCAGGAAAAGGCACATGCACATTATGCAGGCTTTTCACCTGATGAAAAATACATTGCCGTCGTTGATCTTGGAATCGATCAAATAAACACATATGGAATACATAATGGAGTATTGGAAAAAGTTAATAGTTTGGCAGTCACCCCTGGAAGCGGGCCAAGACACCTAACCTTCCACCCTAATGGAAAAATCGCTTATGTTATGACAGAACTTGCACCTGAAGTCATTGTATTGGCGTACGATTCCCAAAATGGAAGTTTTTCAGAATTGCAAACCATCCGGACAGTCCCAGAAAATTTCCGTGAAAACAATCAAGGAAGTGCGATCCACATATCTGCGGATGGGGAGTTCGTTTATGCAGCAAATCGTGGGCATGATAGCATCGCTGTCTTCCAAACCGATAAAAAAACCGGAAAACTAACCTTGGTTGAATTAGTTTCAACAGAAGGACACTGGCCACGTGACTTCGCCCTTGATCCTAGTGGGAAGTTCCTTGTTGCCTCTAATGAGGAATCAGGGACCTTGACGTTGTTTTCTCGAAATGATATAAATGGTAAATTAACGTTACTTCAAAAAGATATCCAAGTTCCATTCCCAGTTTGCGTGAAGTTTCTTTAAACCCTTTTCATACCATATAAAAAATAAAAGGATTGAGGCAGTGGAAGCTGCTCAATCCTTTTTGAGTTCATTGTCCTGTAGGCTTCTTTCAATATAACATTCAAGAGAGACCCTAACATCAAGTCCATACATATTTTAGTTCGTAAAACAAACGTCTTTTTAAGTCCACTCACCTGCCATTTCGGGGAAATCGATAAATGGGTTGCGATTCCCTTGTACTTCGAATATGGCCTGATTACGATGTTTTTCATATAAGTTAACCGGAAAACGATGATGCCAGTCCAATAATAGATTGATATCGATATTCTCTTGATCAATAATCCCTTCATATCGCAGTAAAAAATACAAAGTGGCCCTCGCTACGATTCCTTTTCCATATTCAGGCTCAAATTTTCCTTTTTCAGCTTTGCCACATCCGGCTTTTATCCCTCGTACTTGAGGTTCTGGGGAATAGTCCACAAAGTCATGATAAGGGGAATTCCCGCGGCTACTATTACAAGTTGGCTCACAGGCAAATAAATGATGTAAGTCCCCTTTCATCGGTTCTTTTTTACTAAACCATGATTGTGGAACGACATGTTCACAATTAAGAGACATACTATTAACCTCAAAGGATTGACTTCCTTTCGTTAACAGTTCAAGAACTCGAATATCTGCTTCTATGACTTCGACAGGATCCATACCTTTACCGGAATACAAGCTTTTCAGCTTTCCATCTTCCTGAAGATCAACCCATGGATATAAAAAACGATGGGGTGAGTAACTCGGCTGGTTTACATGAGAACTTCTTAACAAGGAGTTTAAGTGTTCCCTAGTCCAGGGACCGCAAAGATAATAAATTTCCCGACTTTTCAAATCTTTTATTTCATCATAGTACTCATGGCTCACTTTATATTTTTTAAGCTCTGCTATAGATTGTTCTCGTTCAATTTCCAATCGTCTCATCGTGTATCTCATCCCTCATCCCCCTCTTCATCAAAAACCGTTTTTTTACCATATATATAGTTTATTTGGATTTACTGACAAAGAAAAGGTGCTTTAGAAGGGTCTAACGTAGAATTTTAATAAAGTGGGTAAGTATGGTTGCCGTCATTCCCCAAATGACACGGCCTTCATATTGGTAGAAATATTCTTTCGTCTGTCTTGGTTGCCATTTATAATTCTCTCCACCAACAACTAAATCGTGTGGAAAGTTTTCTAATGGCTCGACTTTAAAATTCACATGATATATCTCTGGGGGCTTTTCCATGAAAAACGAAAGTGGAACAGTAAAGACCGTTTCGACTTCAGATGGGTTGGGTGCCAATGGTTGATCACCTCGGATAAATCCCACATATGGGTACACAATCATCCCAAAAGGGGATACAAGATAATCGATTGGAAATACATTATATATATCCTCTTTTGCCACACCTAGTTCTTCGTACGTTTCACGAAGGGCAGCCGTCTGCTCATCCATATCAAGATGATCAATTCTTCCACCAGGAAAACAAATATCCCCCGGTTGCCTTCTCAATTGATGTGAGCGCTCTTCAAACAGGACGTGTATGCCATCCTCCTTTTCGATAAGCGGTACTAAAACTGCATATTTTGCAAAGTCCCCACTGCCTAAAATAACAGGCGTATGTAAAGTTAATTTTTTCGTTATTTCTTCATTGTTCATGAACCACACCTCTTCTGAGAGTTAATCATTTTTCTAGTTCTTGTCTACATACTTTTATTATGTACCAAAAAGACCATTTTTTTAAACCAAAAAAGTTGATAGCCCCTTCCATTCAAATGAAGTGCTATCAAACTATCAATTTAATAAAGAAAAATGGCCTGTATCTCTTTACTTTACAAGAGAGCTAACTTAACGCTAAGCACCCTTAAACAAAATATTTTTTATAGTATATCATTTCCAATGGCTAATAAACAAAAAGAAAGAACAGAATGAGATATCTTCTGTTCCGCCTTAATACATTTCCGTTTCTATCTTTAAAACTCAGCTAAAGTTCGCTTTAAGGTTGTTACGATGAAAGAATAATCCTCTTCGGTGATACTTAACGGGGGTGCTAGTGTCAATACATTATTAAAACCTGCTACCGTATCGCCATTTTTTCCGATGATCAATCCATTTTCCTTGCAAGAAGCAATAATTTTATTGATTTTGGATAATTCAATCGGTTTTTTCGTTTGCTTATCTTCTACAAGTTCAATTCCGACTAACAAGCCTTTACCACGTACGTCACCAACATTAGGGTGGGATTTCATTTCATCTAAATCCTGCAAAAGGCGAAGGCCTAGTTCTTTCGAGCGTTCAATCAAATTTTCTTTTTCATAGATTTCCATATTTTTTAAGGCGAGTGCGCAAGAAGCAGGATTACCACCGAATGTATTTACATGCCGAAAACGGTCATAATCTTCTGTACCTACATATGCCTCATATATTTCCCGTTTGACAGCCGTTGCGGATAAAGGAAGATAGGCACTTGTAATCCCTTTTGCCATCGTAATGATATCCGGCTGTACATCATAATTCATAAAACCGAACTTCTTACCCGTACGACCAAAACCACAAATCACCTCATCTGAAATCAGCAAAACGCCATTTTTATCGCAAATATCTTTAACCTTCTTCATATACCCCTCTGGAGGCATAAGAATACCTCCACCTGTAATGATTGGTTCCATAATAACTGCAGCAACAGTTTCACTCAATTCCCATGTGATGGCACGTTCAATTTCAGAGGCGCTTTTCTCTCCACTTTCGTCCTCTGGATTTCGATATGAATCAGGAGGCGCCACATGAAGAAAACCTGGAGCAAGCGGTTCGTATTTATATTTTCTCTGTGCCTGACCTGTTGCTGCCAACGCCCCCATTGTATTCCCATGATAGGACCTGTAACGAGAAATGAATTTATAACGGCCATGTTCCCCTTTTTGCTGATGATACTGCCTTGCAATCTTAAATGCTGCTTCATTCGCTTCTGAACCACTGTTGGAAAAGAAAATTACATAATCACCGCCGAGCCAATCATTCAATTTTTCTGCCAGTTTAATAGCTGGAATATGACTATTCGTTAAAGGAGAATAGGGAAGTTCCTTTAACTGTTCATAAGCTGCTTCAGCAAGTTCTTCCCTTCCATATCCTACATTGACACACCATAAACCAGACATTCCATCCAGATAACGATTTCCATCAATATCAGTAATCCAAGCCCCTTTACCTTTTTCAACTACCATCGTTCCTGGATTTGGTCCAGCACCTTTCATATTATGCCAAATATACTTTTCGTCCATTTGTTGTATATCCTTCAATTCTTTTTTAACTTGCATAATCCTCTGCACCCCTTTCTATTCTATAAAGAAAGGTCGAACCTGATATGTTTCGACCCCTATTTCGTATGAGTATTTAGCCATAAATCGCTTTTTTCTTTACGGTTGCTGGATCCCACTTTTTCATTCTTGACCTCTGATTCCATCCGAAAGATATTTCTTGTTTTCATTATATTTTTTAAACGGATTTTTTACATTAGACGTTTTGTATAGTAAACGATTGAATATTTAAACATTTTGTTCGCCGTGATAAACCATCATGGTGAATATCAAAGTTTTTATCTCCTCTTCAAATTTCCCTCACATATAAATAGCCTATAAAAGGCACTATCATTGTATTCCCAAAGAAGTTTACGTATAATTCAGAAAAGTGAATTAGATGGGAGGATTTAAATGAATAAGCGGAAAATCATTATAAGCCAGGACTTGAATGAACAGTTGCTGAATCAAATTAAAGAGTTGATTCCGGAGTGGAATATTATAATAGGGAGAAATCCAGCGATATGGAAGAATCATATTCATGAAGCTGAAATAATTGCAGGTTGGAAAGCAGAAATGAAGCAACCCATTATACAAGGGGAAGGAAAAAATTTAAAATGGGTACAGACATGGAGTGCAGGAGTAAATGCTTTGCCACTGGATATCCTTGAAAAAGATCATGTTCAGATTACGACGGCAAATGGAGTTCATGCCTACCCTATTTCTGAAACTATTTTCGGCTTACTCCTTGCTTTCACTAGAAAAATTGATACGTATGTTAAACAACAACAGAAAAAAAACTGGCATCACGCTCATATGAAACAGGAAATTCACAATAAGACTATCGGAATCATAGGGGTTGGGAAAATTGGTAAAGAAACGGCGAAGATTGCCAAAGCCTTCGGGATGACGGTCATCGGAGTTCGCCAGTCAGGTAGGCCAGAAGAATTCGTGGATGAAATGTTCAAACAGGACCAATTACAAGATGTTCTTCCTAAATGTGATTACGTAATCGTCACTTTACCTCTAACCTCTAAAACAAGGAATATGTTCGGCACAGATGAGTTCAACTCGATGAAGTCCTCTGCTTTCTTCATTAATGTTGGTCGTGGCCCAATCGTAATTGAAACCGAATTGATACAAGCCCTTGACGCTCATCAGATTGCCGGTGCGGGGCTTGATGTATTTGAAACTGAACCACTTCCAGAAACTAGCCGATTATGGGAGATGGATAATGTCATCATGACTCCACACACTTCAGGAAATACTGAATTTTGCGATCAACGTCTAATTGAAGAAATCTTTATACCGAATTTAAAGAACTTCCTTTCTGGTGAAAGCCCTGAAATCAATTTATTAAATTATAAAAAAGGTTATTGACGGGATTTACCATGTAAATAAAAGGATCAATACTATATCCATTGCAAAATCCGACAGTATCTGTTATTCTTAAAAAGAATTATTTTTGTTCTTGAAGATTGATAAGTGAAACACTTTCCTTCTGAAAATTGAGCAAGGGTAGTAACACAATGTGTGGATTCACACTAGGAGGCAACAAAAATGGAACAAGGTAAAGTAAAATGGTTTAACGCAGAAAAAGGATTCGGCTTCATCGAACGCGAAAACGGAGACGATGTATTCGTACATTTCTCAGCTATTCAAAGCGAAGGCTTCAAATCATTAGACGAAGGTCAATCAGTTACTTTTGAAGTTGAGCAAGGTCAACGTGGACCCCAAGCTACTAACGTTCAAAAAGCATAATAATATCCATCATATATAATGGACTCTACTCGTAGAGTCCATTTTTGTTGTTGTTTTTTATAGAAATCAAAAAAACCCCATCAAATTGATGGGGTACACGAAACAAGTTTAGTAAATGGTAACCAAAGTATAACACACTAAGAACGGAAACCCTAATTATTCCGAAAAGTACAATAACAAGCCTGTTTACTTCATTATATTATCGAAATTGCTCCTATTCATTCGACACCCCATGGATAGAACGGTGGCATATCCGTACTGCTCTTCATCGTAAATTTTGCTTTCCGATTTTCCAGATAAGCTCCAATCCCTTCTTGTGCATCCGCTTGCTTCCCAGTCCAATGGAGCATCTTAGATTCAATTTTATGTGATTCATGTGGATGATTGGCCCCCAGCATCGTCCACATTAGTTGCCTAGATAATGTAACAGAAATAGAAGAGGTATTTACCGCTATCTCATTGGCAATTTTCATGGCTGTAGCCATCAACTGATCAGGCTCGACAACTTCGTTTACTAATCTTGCTTCATACGCTTCTCGTGCGGAAATCATTCTACCGGTAAACACCCATTCAGTTGCCTTACCCATGCCCACGAGTCTTGGCAGGAACCATCCACTACAGGCCTCCATTGTAATTCCCCGCTTTGCAAAATCAAAGCTCATTTCCGCATCAGATGAAGCAAGCCGGATATCCATCGGTAAAGTCATAGTGATTCCAATCCCGATAGCAGAACCATTAATTGCGGCAATAATTGGTTTTTTCATATCAAATATTCGTAATGACAAGACCCCACCAGCATCTCGATATTCCACTAAAGGAGTATGGTCCATAAATGTTTCCACGCCTTTTTCCAAATCCATACCAGAACAATACCCTTTTCCGGCACCGGTCATTATAATCGCCCGTACTTCATCATTTTCATCCGCTTTATCAAAGACTTGAATCAGCTCTTGACACATTTTTTCATTAAAAGCATTCATTCTTTCAGGGCGATTGAGTGTAATTATCATAACATGATCAACAATTTCAGCTTTTATTGTAGAATACACTTTTATTCCTCCTTATCTCACAGAGCATAAAGACACCGAATAATATTTTTACATATAATAACATTTTATATGTTTGATTTCCCAAAAGATAGAATTAAGTATAAGAGTCCTTAATCTTTTCTGTCTATTTAGTTGAGATTCATCCCTTGGATGTAAAAAAGACCAGTTGCACAAAGGCCAACCGGTCTTGCTATTTGATTCACCAGTATAAATGGCAAGCAACGAAGTGCCCTGGCTTTTGTTCTTTCCATTCTGGTATGGCACTGGAACACACTTCCATGGCTTTTGGGCAACGTGTACGGAATACACACCCACTCGGTGGATTGATTGGACTAGGTACATCACCTTTCAAAACAATCCGCTCCCTTTTAACTGTAGGATCCGGAATAGGTACAGCAGATAGTAGCGCTTGAGTATAAGGATGTAGCGGGTCTTTAGTAAGAGAATCACTATCCGAAAGTTCCATCATCCTACCTAAGTACATAACTAAAATACGGTCTGAGATATACTTTACCATTGATAAATCGTGTGCGATGAATAAATAGGTCAACCCCATCTCCTTCTGCAATTCTTTGAGTAAATTTACTACTTGGGCTTGGATGGATACATCAAGAGCTGATATGGGTTCATCACACACAATGAATTTTGGATTTAGCGCTAACGCCCTTGCAATCCCGATTCGCTGACGTTGTCCGCCACTGAATTCATGTGGGAACCGACTGATATGTTCAGGATTTAGTCCAACCAGCTTTAGCAAGTCTTCTACTCTCTTCTTTTTTTCTTTACCTTTTAAAATCCCATGAATGGCAAGAGGTTCTCCTATTAGTTCCTCTACTTTCATACGAGGGTTTAGCGATGCATACGGATCTTGGAAAATCATTTGGATTTCTCGACGGACTTTCGACATTTCCCCCTGTTTATAATCAAAAATATTTTTCCCTTGAAAAAGGACTTCTCCATCTGTCGGCTCATATAGTCTTGTGATTGTACGTCCTGCCGTGGATTTACCACAGCCGCTCTCCCCAACAAGACCAACAGTCTCCCCCTCAAATATCGTAAGGTCCAGTCCATCAACAGCTTTCAACGAATCGGAACCGATAGGAAAATACTTCTTCAAATTTTTTATTTCAACAAGACGAGATCTTTTGCTGAGATCTTTTTCTTTTAATGACTCATTTTTCAGTGAAACCATGACTCTCCTCCTTTATACCGTAGTCGTAGATTGATCTCTTGTTGCTTTTGCCATCGGATGATGAAGCCAGCATGCTGCCGTCTGTCCCACTTCCACCTCTTCAAGTTCCGGGTTATGGTCTTTGCATACTTTCATTGCATATTCACATCTTGGATAAAAGGGGCAGCCCTTTGGTGGATCTAATAAATCGGGAGGAGACCCAATGATTGGAATCAACGGATCCGTTTTTTCCATATCTAGCCTTGGCACGGTTTTGAGAAGACCCTTTGTATAGGGATGCTGTGGATTTGCAAATATCGCTTCTACCGTTCCAGTCTCCACAACCGTGCCCGCATACATTACAATTACGCGATCGCAGGTTTCTGCAACAACACCTAAATCATGTGTTATAAGGATAATAGAAGTATCCATCCTTCGCTGAATATCTTTCATAAGTTCTAAGATTTGTGCTTGAATCGTTACATCCAATGCAGTTGTTGGCTCGTCAGCAATTAATAATTGTGGATCACAGGCCAGGGCTATCGCAATCATTGCCCGCTGACGCATCCCCCCCGAAAACTCATGCGGATATTGTTGCATCCTTTTTTCCGGTTGTGGGATGCCCACCAACTTTAAAGTATCTAAGGCCCTTTCATATGCATCTTTACGAGAGATTTCTTTATGTTTTAAAATAGACTCCATGATTTGAGTGCCTATCTTGGTTGTCGGGTTAAGCGAAGTCATCGGATCTTGAAATATCATACTGATATCATTGCCTCGAATTTTCTGCATTTCCTTTTCATTGGCTTTAACGAGATCTTTTCCATTAAATAGTATCGATCCTTTTTCATACTGCGCCGGTGGTGTTTCCAATAATTTCATTATGGACTTCGCCGTTACGCTTTTTCCGCACCCAGACTCTCCTACAATCCCAATGGCTTCCCCTTTTTCCACCTGGAAGTCCACACCTCGGACAGCCTGCACTTTACCCGCATACGTATGGAAGGTGATGTGCAGATCATTGACCTCTAACAATTTCCCCATTAACGTCCCTCCTATTCTAGTTTCAATATCTTTATGATTAGGACTCTATTATTTTCTAAGCTTTGGATCCAGTGCATCCTGAAGCCCATCACCCACTACATTGAAGGCAAACATCGTCACCGAAATAAGGATGGCTGGGATTAAAAGCTGATAGAAATTACCGACTAAAATACTTCCCAAAGCATCACTTGTAAGGGTACCCCAACTAGCTTGAGGAGCTGGCACACCTAGACCTAAAAAGCTCAACGTCGCCTCGGCAAAAATTGCAGTAGGAACGGTCAATGTTAAATTTACTAAAATAGGTCCCATTGTATTGGGAATCATATGTTTCCTTAATGTCCAATTCGTATTGGCACCAGAGATAGTGGCTGCATGGACATATTCATTTTCCTTTAGCTGTAATACCTGGCCCCGGACCAATCGAGCCATTGGGATCCAGCCTGTGATCGTCATTGCGATGATAATTGGTAATATACCAGGATCTAAAACTACCATCATTAGAATGACCATCAGTAAATATGGAATGGCATAGATGACTTCGGCAAACCGCATCATTAAATTATCCGTGCGCCCACCACGTATAGCTGAAATCCCACCATAAATGACACCGATTATAAAATCGATAAGAGCAGCCATCAATCCTATAAATAAGGATATCCTCGCCCCATACCAGGCTCTCGTAAATAAATCTCTTCCGGCTGTATCCGTACCGAACCAATGTTCAGCGTTTGGTCTAAGATTCTTTTTTGCAAAATCTTGTTCGTAATATGAATATCCATTCATGTAGGGCCCGAAAATAGCCATAAACACTAATAGGACAATAAGAACAAAACCTGCCATGGCCAGCTTATTTTGCTTAAACCTTCGCCATACATCAGACCAAAATGATATGGTTGGCCTTGATATTTTTTCCGCTTCCTTAAAATTATCTTCTGCGGGCGAGAACATTTCTTCGGTTAAATGCACTTTTTCTGCCATTATTTACTCTCCCCCGTCACTTTAATTCTCGGGTCAATCAACGTATAGGCTACATCCACTATGAAAATCAATATGACAAGCACTGCACTATACACTATTGTGGAACCAAGAATAACCGGGTAATCCCGATTGAAGATTCCTTTTACAAACATCTCTCCCATCCCCGGAATTCCAAAAATGCGCTCAATAATGAAACTTCCCGTTACAATGTTGGCCGTCAAAATGCCAAGAATCGTAATGACAGGTAAGATGGCATTTCGAATCGCATGTTTGATAATAATGCTACTTCTTTTCAAGCCTTTGGCCTTAGCGGTCAATATGTAGTCCTGACCCATGACTTCCAGCATGCTCGTCCGCATTAACCTTGCAATAAAGGCCAGTGGCATCATGGACAGGGCGATAGAAGGTAAAATCGTATGTTTCCAAGTCGCCCATGTAGCAACTGGAAACACTTTGAATTCTATAGCGAGATAATTAATCAGCACTGTAGCTAAGATAAAGTTCGGCACTGATATACCAACAATCGCAATGATCATTGATAGATAATCAGGTATTTTATTTCGATATAAGGAAGCCACTACACCTAGAATCAGACCAAAGAAAACGGCAATGGCCAACGCTTGCGCACCTAAATGTAAAGATACTGGGAACCCGTTCACAATATAGTCATTCACGGAAATGGATGAAGATTTTAAGGAAGGACCAAAATCAAACCGAAGCACTTCCAATAAATAATTTCCATATTGGGCTAATAGTGGTTTGTCTAATCCATAATGGGCTTGTAGATTTTCATATACTGCAGGAGGCATTGTCCCTTCTTTAGCAAAAGGATTTCCTGGTATGGAATGCATAATGATAAAAGTGATTGTAATGACCGCCCATAAAGTTATAATTGCCCATTTTAATCGATTCATCGTATATCTCAACATGGTAATCACCTCAATTCTCGTTTTCATAGAAGTTTAAAGCAGAAATGAATTCATGAAATTTTCAACTGAAAAATGGGGTATGTCCGAATAAGGACATACCTCCCATCACTATCGTGCCTTTATTTTTTGTCTGCGTAAATAAAGTTTGGATATTCGTTGATTGGTGCATAAATTCCTGTAACATTCGATTTAACCATGTATGGTTTAGTATAGAAGTAAATCGGGATAATCGGCATTTCATCAATTAATACTTTTTCAGCCTTGTGTAGAATAGGCATGCGATCTTCCGGTTTCAATGCAGTTTTTGATTCCTTAAGATACTTGTCGTATTCCTTGTTAGACCAATCGGCATCATTATAAGCGCCATCAGTCTCCCAAAGCATGAATGTCATTGGATCGACATAATCACCAACCCAGCCAGCACGTGAAATTTGGAAATCTCCCGCTTTTTCACGGTCTAATTTAACCTGGAATTCAGCATTTTCCAATTTGACTTCAACACCTAAATTTTTACGCCACATTTCTTGTACAGCTTCGGCAATTTTCTTATGGGCATCTAATGTGTTAAATAAAATGGAGAAATCAGGCATTTTTTTCATACCCTCTTCTGCAAGGCCCTCTTTTAATAACTTTTTAGCTTCATCTACATTTTCTTCAAAAAGGTTTCCTGTATTTTCCTGGAAATCACCAGTGGCATCAGGAATACCAGGAGGAACGATACCATAGGCTGGCTGTTGGCCACCTTGAGTAACATTATCCGTGATCATTTTACGGTCAATGGCCATGGATAAAGCTTTTCTGACTTTAATATTATTGAATGGTTTCACTTTAGTATTTAAGTTGTAATAGTAAACGGCAAGTTCTGGACCATTTTGGAATTCTTTATCTCCAGAGTTAACCAGCTGGCCTTGTTTGTCCACTGGTAATGGATATGCCAGGTCAAGTTCACCATTCTCATACATTTGCCATGCTGTATTTTCGTCTTCAATTAGAGCGAAATTTACAGCATCCAATTTAACTTGATCTTTATCATAATAATTTTCGTTCTTCTCGATTTTAATGCTCTCTTTATGTTTCCATTCTGTTAATTTGAATGGTCCGTTCGAAACATGCGTCTCTCCCTCTTGAGCCCATTCAGGATTTTCTTCTTGGACTTTTTTATTGATTGGGAAAAATGCATAGAATGATGTTAAGTCCAAGAAATATGGAGTAGGCTCTTCTAATGTAACTTCTAATGTAAGATCATCCGTAGCCTTTACACCAACATCCTCTTCCTTGCCTTTTTTCGCGTTGTACGCTTCTCCCCCTTTAAGATAATAAAGTTGGTAAGCATAGTCAGCCGCAGTGTCAGGATTCAAAGCATATTTCCATGCATATTCAAAGTCATTGGCGGTAATGGGATCTCCATTCGACCACTTTAAACCATCTTTTAATTTAAATGTCAAAGTTTTACCATCTTCACTAGTCTCCCATGATTCTGCAACCGCTGGAACGATTTCGCCTTCCTCGGTCTTCTTAGTCAACCCCTCGAAAGTATGATTCAGAATCCAAGAATCATGAGTTCCTTGTGCTTTAGCAGGATGTAGTGAACCAGGTTCGGATGAGTTATTCAGATTTAACACCTTTGGTTCAGTGGATTTATTTGTGCCTTCCTCTTTTTCATTCGAAGTTTCCTTCGATCCTCCATTACACGCGGCCAGTACCAGTATCATGGCTAAAAACAATGATAGTACTGAAAATTTAGACTTTTTCAAATAATTTCCCCCTCTGTAAGATTTAATTGTGGAGTCACCCAAGCTCAGGCCCCTCCCATTTCTACTCTATCAACTGCCGGCTTATTTCATTCCGGAAATTTTCTGCGAGGATTAGTTAGAAGTTTAGCGTTCATCATTACACTTAGTCAGCAAACCGATTACACTCGTTTTGCCCTTTTCCTCGGAAAACCCAAAAAACAGCAGTTTAATAGCTTAAAACCACCTTCCTTTCAAACCTCGCAAAAGGATAATATTATTATATTCGACCATAATTTGCTAAACCCTTCAAAATATTACAAAATTAAATAATCTATTTTGTACCCCTTATACTACATTTTTAAATATATACGGCTTTAAAAATGGACTAAGTTCCCGGATAATCTGGATTCAAATGGCTGGATGGTTTATGATTCTAACAAAATGATGAATGGATGGAACTTTGGACGTTCATCTATAAATGTTCACATATCAGGCACAAAAAAAGCCCATGATTGGGCATTTTCTCTGATGCACTAAACAAAACTCTCTGTTTTAGTCCCTATAGAAAGCGGGGGGCAATGAGCCAGAATTCAATGCACTATATTCACTATTCAATAACGAAAAGATCCGGACATCTTGAGATTCTTTATTAAAATATAGATAATTTCTAAGCGTTCCTTCTTCCTGAAATCCAACTTTTTTCAATAAGTTAGTCGAAGGCATGTTATGCGGAAAAGCCATCGCGGCAATGCGATGCAACTCAAGTTCATGAAAAGAGAATCTCAATACTTCTCTGACCGCTTCCCACGTATAGTACTTTCGCCGATAATCAGGGTGAACTTCGTAACCTATTTCTGCCCTTTTATTAGACTTATTCAAATGATTTAAACCTACCGTCCCAATGAACCTTCCTGTATCTTTTAAGACCATTCCCCATTGGATTCCTCTTTCATTAATGTATGAGCTTCTAAAAGAATGAATAATCCTCTGTGACTCTTCTAAGCGAAGCAATGTTTCAATGCCCCCATACCGGGTTACCTCTTCCCTTGAAAGGATATCAAACAGACTTTCTGCATGCTGCTTACCTATTTCTATCAAATACAGCCTATCCGTCTCTAATTCAGGAAACTTCATTCCTTTTACCCCCAGTAATCATCCTTTCCTCTATTATTCTATACTCTAGGGCGTGTTTCCTGTTTAACCGACAGTTCCTTTCATAAGAGACCTTTCCTTTAAGTATAGGTTTGAATCGGGATGGCAATTCTTTGTTATCAAATCTCTAATGATTTGTGAGAGAATGACACTATAAACTGTACCATTTCCACCATACCCCATTAAGAAATAGCAGTTAGGGTAATTCGGATAGATCCCAATGGTTGGTAAACCATCATGTGACTCACCAAAGAATGCACCCCAATAATAATCTGCTTGGACCACGCCCTCCAATTCTGGGAATAAACAGACAAGTTGACTCAACAATTCATCCCGCTTATGTATGATTTTTGAATCTCTCTTCTCGGAATAGGTTGTTCTTTCGTCTAATCCACCTATGATGATCCGGTTATCAACCGTTTTCCTTGCATATAAATAAGGCCTTGCCGTTTCCCAAATCATCATTCCTTCATCCCATTTGGCAAGATTCGCAATCTGATTCGTTGCAATGGCATAGGAACTGAGAATCATAGCATTCGGATCATTCACTTCTTCTTGGGCTTCATAGCCTGTGGCAAAAATAACATGATGTGCACGGATAGAATGACCTGTATCGGTGATTAACTCCGTATGATCATCTTTTAAGATTTTTCCATTGATTTTCGTATTGGAAAATATACGCACACCTTGTTGATAAGCCTTTTTCAGTAATAAATGAGCATGCTTATAGGGATTTATTTCGGCGTCATTCCCTGTGACAAGCGCCCCTGCTTTAAAAAAGGAAAAATGTTTTCCTATTTCGTTTTCCGAATAATATTCTACTGGAAAGTTGCGGTTTTGAAGGTTCTGATACTCTTCTTTCAACATAGAAACATCCTCTGGATTAGAAGCATAATACAAACTCTTTCTAATCTTAAAGTCTGAGTCATCAGCTAAGCTTGGGACAACCTTTTTTTCAAGCGTACATATGGCTTCCAAGCAGAGCTGGACATGTCGAGTACCAGCTTCTTCTCCAAAACTATGAATCAGAGAAGTTAAGGATTTATCATTTGAATATTGTAAAAGACCCGTGTTAGCCACCGTACTGCCTGTACTTAAGTCCCTCTTATCTACAAGAACCACATTAAGTCCCGTCTCAGCGAAAAAATAAGCACAATGTGCTCCGGACGAACCAGATCCCACTATGCAAACGTCACACATAATGTCTTCTTCCAATATTGGATATTTCATTTCTTCATGGTAAGTCTCATTCCAATATAACTTTCCGGATTTCAAATCCATCCTTACCTTCACCTTCCTATTAATGTACGATTTGTACTTGTTTTAGTTCTATATCTATACAATAGAGTCTTATAAACTAATCCTTCTTTACCCTTATCATGGTAAAATGCAAACAAAAAAATAATTCTTTCCGAACAAATATTGATGGATATCATACGGAGACAATGGACTAGCTATACCATTACGCCATCCAAATCAAGATAGTATGTACCTACTTTCTTTTTAGATAGAGCTAATTCTTTCATCCTGGTTTTCCCCTTTTCAAAAATTAACCAGTTTGCGTTATCCTAATTTTATAGCATACTAGATTTTCATTACTGAATTTTGTAAAAGGAGGAAGTTCAATGAAGATAATAATTTTACCGTCTGTACTAACTTTATCGCTACTTTTCCCAACTGTGGCTTTAGGGTCCAATTCCTATACAGTGAATAATGGAGATACTTTAACGAAGATTGCTACTGAACATAGTATCAGCCTTTCCGATTTGCTTATGGCGAATCCTATTTTAGATGATCCTAATCAAATTAAAATTGGCCAGGCTATCTCCATACCCACCACCAAAAATGAAACAACCCACGAAAGTAACTCTTCAGTTGAACAACAAGTTCTTGACCTAGTAAATTCTGAACGTTCAAAAGCTGGACTGAAAGACTTGGAATTGGATCAAGAGCTCTCAAATGTTGCAAAAACAAAATCAGGGGATATGCGTGACAATCATTACTTCAGCCATACAAGTCCTACCTATGGTTCCCCTTTCGACATGATGAAGTCCTTTGGTATTGGTTATACATATGCAGGGGAAAATATTGCAGCTGGCCAAACAAGTGCATCTGCAGTGATGAAATCATGGATGAATAGTCCCGGACATAAAGCCAACATTTTGAATGGGAATTATACGCATATTGGAGTTGGATATGTTCAAGGCGGAACCTACAGCCGTTATTGGACGCAGCAATTCATCGGAAAATAAGAAAAAATGCAGCTTATTCGCTGCATTTTTTTCTTTACCCTTTGGCTTTAATAAAAATCCCCCTGAATGTATAGATGGCTCCTTTCATTGTTTGCATCTTTTTTTAAACTTTTATATTATACTAGTCTTTAACGGCTGATATTATACTCCGTTCGCTAAATAAAAAATTTCAGATAGTAGTATACATTGGAGGAAAAGTAATTGTCTAATAGAGTAGGTTTAGTTCTGGATGTTGAGACGACAGGATTGCGACCGGGATCGGATGAAATTATCGAACTCGCTTTAATCCTTTTCACCTATAACAGCGAGACTGGAAATATTTTAAGTCTAATTGAACAAGATTCATTTTTAAGAGAACCACTCTCATATCAAGCAAAACGGAATTACGGTCAAGCATACAGAGTTCATGGAATATCCTATAGTTCTGTAGAGGGGAAAAGTTTTCATGATGAAAAAATCAAATCATATATAAACCGTGCCGATTCCATTTTCGCCCATAACGCCTCCTTTGACCGCAGTTTTCTCTACCAGATGTATCCGGAAATCAATGATCATAAGTGGTTTTGTACAATGCGAAATGTCCCTTGGAAACAATATGGTTTCCTAAATAGTAAACTATTAACCCTGCTTCAAGCCCATGACATCACTAACTTTCAAACACATCGAGCCATGGATGACATTTCATACTTAATGCAATTGTTGCAAAAATCAAATCCATTAGGCCTTCCTTATTTAAAGGATGTTATCGCTAAAAAACCAATGAGAAAATATTCGCCTTCTTCTCAAAAATCTCATGTATAAAAAAAGCAGGAAAATCCCCAGTGAATTTTCCTGCTTTTCCACGTGTATTCCGTTCTGCAAAAAAAGCCAACACTCTTTAAAACGATATAACGAATGAGACTGGCTCACCATATTGTCGTTGTTATCACCTACACCCATTCAAAAAAATAGCGGACTCAGATTGAGTCCGCCTTCCCTTATACCGCTAACTCTTCTTCTTTAGCTAATGCATTTTTTTGCTTTTTGAACCTTAAGCTGTAGTAAACGATAGATAGAATCAAAGCCACTACCAAGAAAATCGCCAAAGTGCCAAGATTATGCCACATGAAACCATAATCGCCTGTGGAGATAACCGCTCTAAAAGCATTAATTGAATAAGTCATCGGTAAGAATGGTGTAAAGTGTTGCAAGAAATTAGGCACCAATTCATTCGGGAAAGTCCCCCCGCTACTAGTCAGCTGAAGAATCAAAATAAGCAAGGCTATAAAACGCCCCGGGTTATCGAAAGCTGCACCTAGGAACTGGATGATCGCCATAAAAGTGAAGCTGGCCATAATGCTAATCATGAAGAATAGCGGGATGCTTGTAACTTCAATTTCTAAGCCTAATATCAATATCGTATCCACCAAAATGGCTTGACCTAGCCCGACTAGAGCCATGACACTATATTTACTGATAAACCAACCGAACCCATTTTTAGGAATGACGGCTGGATCCCTCAACGGGAAAATAATCGTCAATACGATTGCTCCAATAAACAAGCTCAATGAAACCAAATATGGTGCAAAACTTGTACCATAATTCGGTACATTATTTATTGGCATTTTATCGACTTTAACCGGACTTGCAAACATATCATAGACATCATCATCCGCTTTGATGTCACTTGCATCCTCCGCTCCATCTTTCAACTCATCATGTAATTCTTTTGATCCATCCGAGAGTTTGGCAACGCCATCTTCAAGCTTAATGGCTCCATTGGCCAATTCTCCCATTCCATTGGTCAGGCTCGATGATCCGTCTTTCAATTTATCTGTTCCAGCAACCAGACTTTTCGATCCTTCTGAAAGTTGGGAAGTTCCACTAGATAATTGCTTGGAACCATCTTCTAATTGGTCAAGTCCCGTGACCAAATTATTGCTGCCTTCCGTTAATTGACCAAGTCCATTCTGAGCCGTATCTATGCTTTCACCGAATGTCGTTAAACCGGCTACCAATTGTCCCTGTCCACTTTCTAGTTCACTTGCTCCACTAGCCAGTTTTCCTTGTGCTTCGGACAATTGGCTGAAACCATCACTAAGCGCGTCCGTTCCTTTTCCAACTTGACTGGCACCATCGCTAAGACTTGTACTGCCTTTGGAAATTTCAGAAGCACTAGCTGAAAGTTTACCTACTCCCTCGGAAACTCCCTTGCTTCCCTCATTAATTTTAGTCAATGATGTAATAAGACCTTCCAAACGCGCTTTTTCAGCTGGGTCTTCCGAAGCCTGAGATTGTTGTTTCAATCCGGAAATAACTTCATCGAGCCCCGCAGAAACTTGAGCCGCACCTGTTTTTGCTTCACTGGCAGCAGCACTCCAATCGTTCAATGAAGATGAAAGTTGACTTGCACCCGCCGCTACACCATTAGCTCCTTCAGACAGAGTTGGAAGTTTTCCTTCAATCTGATTGAAACCTTCCAAGGATTGTTGCAACCCTGTTGCTAACGTACCCGTTCCTGCTTCAGATTTCTTTGCTCCCTCTAAAAGTTCCGTTTGTCCTGCTTTCATTTGCCCGAAACCAGAACTGAATTGCTGTAATCCTTGGTTTAGCTCTTTTGAGCCACTCGCTGCTGAACCGACACCATTCGAGAAGGTCACCGATTTTTCGGCCAACTTTTCAAGGTTATTTTGGATTTCAACCGATCCTGACTGAACAGAACTAATTCCTTCATCCACTTTCTCTGCGCCTTCTTTGGCAGAGTTAATTCCGGTACCTAGTTCTTTTGTTCCGTCTTTCACACTATCCGTACCATCCTTCAGCTCACCTGCTCCATCGCTAGCATCTTTAAGGCCGCTGGCAACATCTTGCAAACTATCGAACATCGACTCCGCATAAGTTTTCGTAACTGCTGAAGAAACCTCAGCCTTAATTTTTTCGGATGCGGCATCACCAATCTTAGTGGAAATGTAGTTATAGCCTTCATTAGATGTGTAAATCAAATCCAATTTTTCCGGTTCATCATCTTGCAAAGTGGTTGCATTCTTAGAGAAATCCTCTGGAATTTCTATTTTCATATAATAGTCCAGATTTTTCAGTCCTTGATCCGCTTCTTTTTGACTAACAAAATGCCAATCAAAGTCTTTCTTTTCCTTCAACTCTCCCACTAAATCTTTTCCAATGGTGAGTTCCTCTTCATTAAATTCAGCCCCAACGTCATTATTGACAATGGCGACCGGCAGTTGGTCAACCTTTCCGTATGGATCCCAAAATGCCCACAAAAACGTTCCGCTATAAAGAAGGGGAATACTGATGATCCCTATGATTGAGATTAGTATTATAGGATTCTTTATAATCGCCAAAAATTCACCCTTTAACGATTTAAACATGATTTTCAAATCCTCCTCCAAGAAGTACTGACCAATTCATTCATTCGGTCATTATCTGCGAGTAATATACCATTTCTTATGTTATTTTTCAACCTTTTAATCGTTAGAATTCAAAATGATAACGATTTTCCTGAATGTGGTCATGGATAGGATTTTGGGCTTTGCGTTATTCAGCTATCATCAGAATTGTATATAATGCTCGGAAATTATCCATTCCAAATCACTACCAAATTCATGCAATAGGATCATGTCCAATTAAAATAGAGGGCCCAGTATGGACCCTCTACAACTTTCACAAATCAGCTAAAGCGCTTTCAATTCATCTAGATATGATTCCTTTTATTTTTCCGGCCTGTTCGGTTAATCTTCCAAGGGAATCACGATACTCATTTTCGAGTTGCTTGATAATACCAGCTGTTGTATCAATCTGCTTTATGGCGCCGACACCATGACCTGCAGACCAGATATCACGCCATGCTTTAGATTCCGATGATTTTGACATGCTATCAAAATCGACTTTTTCTTTTTTGGCTAATTGCTCTGGATCCAATCCTTCTTTTCTAATACTTGGTTTAAGCATATTGCAGTTAACACCTGAAAATGCATCAGTCAAAATAATATCATCTTGATTAGACTCTACAAGCATTTGACGGTATTGGTCATTCGCCATGCTCTCTTTTGCCACGATAAAACGGGTGCCCATGTAAGCCAAGTCAGCTCCTGCAGCCTGGGCGGCCAATATACTATGACCCGTACTAATTGATCCGGCGAGTAGAATGATTCCATCCCAGAATGTCCTGACACTGTCCACAAAAGCAAAGCTATTTATTTCACCTGTATGTCCTCCTGCACCTGATGCTACAAGGATTAAACCATCCACGCCGGATTCAGCGGCTTTTTTTGCAAAATCCACACTGCTGACATCAGAAAAAACCAGGCCTCCATAGCTATGTACAACATCCACAACATGTCTTGGCGATCCGAGTGAAGTTATGATGATGGGAGGCTGATGCTTTTTGACCAATTCCAATTCTTCCTCTAGGCGACTATAGGATTTATGGACTATCATGTTCATCGCCCACGGCGCGATTTTGCTGTTTGGATCCTTGTCCCTTGCCGAAATGAGTGTATCATTAATATCACCCATCCATTGGTCCAAGACTTCGATAGGCCTTGCATTCGGAGCTGGAAACGAGCCTATTACCCCATTCAAACAACACTCTTTTACTAAATCCGGACCAGAAATTAAAAACATGGGTGCAGATATGACCGGTAAAGAAAGTTGACTCCACCAGTGCTCAGGAATAGATTTGCTCATCATTATAACCTCCCAATGTTAATATATTACCAAAATATTACACTACAAGAGTATCATACTTCTAAAATACAAAATTTTCAAGAAATAATTGTCCATTTTAACGTGTAGAAAAAAACTGCATATGGAAGGCGATTCCACATACAGCATCGTTTTCATTATTAAGAAAGTACCCATTTACGTATCGCTTTTGCCACTCCATCTTCCTGATTGGTCGAGGTCACCCAATCGGATTCTTCCTTAACGATTTGTTGGGCATTCCCCATAGCTACTCCTATTTTTGCTTCTCGAATCATGGCAAGGTCATTTAGACTATCCCCTACTGCCATGACTTGGTCCATAGTAAGATCGAGCATTGAACAAACACGTTCAATTGCCTTTGCCTTATTTACGCCATGAGCATTCACTTCAATATTCGTTGGGCTGGAATTACTGATTTCAAGATTCTCTTTTGTCCTAAGCTCTTCCATAATCAGTTGACGGATGGCATCGTCCTTGGTATCGAATCCAAATTTAAGCCATTGTGATTCATTAATTTTTTCGGGCATCTCAGCCCGGTAGACACGATCACAGCTGGTTGCCCAGAAATGGGTTCCATGCTTTTGGCTTAATTCCCACATCCATTGTACATATTCGCTATCGACAATATGCCTTTCCACCAATTCACCATCGTTATTGTATATTTCACTGCCATTGACCGTTATTAAGTATGATTGAAGTTCCATGGACTTGGCAAAGTCATTACATGTAGCAAAGGATCTTCCCGTACTCAAAATTACATGAACTCCCCGCTGTTCTGCTTCTTTAATCGTACGTCGATTTTCTTCTGAAATCTCCCCTTTTTCATTTAAAAGCGTCCCATCCATATCGAGTGCAACTAATCGTATGTCTATGTTATCCATGAATAAACACCCTTTCTCTTTTCTATGTAGATACCTATAGCATACTGTATCTTGCTGTTCCAAGGAAGAAATCTGATTGTATAGGTAAAAGATCTCATCTTACTTACTCAAAAATTTGCTCATCTCTTCTTTTTCTCTTCCTTCACTTTGGAATGAATCTTTTCCTGCCAATTTGCAACACCGTCATTTTCATCGAACTCTATAATGACATCCGTGACTCCTCTTTCTTTGAAGATTTCTGCAATCAATCTGTCCTTTATCATATCTGCTTCAGCAATCGTTATATGCGCATCCAGCTCAACCTCAAGTTCCACATGAAAGTTTTCCCCTTCTTTAATAACGGCAAGTTTCTGAATATCACGAACTTCTGGATCTTTCATGACCATCGTTCCGATTTTCAGGCGCATATCAACGTCAGCTTCACCTAGTGCACCTGCTGCATTTTCAAGGAATACCCGACCCACTACGTAAAACATTCCGAGTCCAATGAATACAGAAGCTATCCCTTCTGCTTGCCTAAAAGGAGTGAAGTTCGCCAGTAAAATCGCTATGATTGCGAGTAGACCACCACCTGTCGCTACCATATCTTCCATAAACACCAGTTTTGTGGCTGGTTTTGCACGCCTTAAACCCGAAAAGCTTTTAACTATAACCGCAGCAGCCCCCTTTGCTTCGATATTCACTTCTTTAACCACTTCTTTCATTGCTTTAAACAGGACATAGGATTCAAGGACAACCGCTGCGAATAAAACGGTTAAGTTAATGACAATCCCAGTTGATTCAGTAGGATGCAAAATATGATTGAAGCCTTCCTTTATCGTTTCATAAGACATGATCCCAACAATCAATACAGCTCCTAAAAGCACCAGGTTCACCAAACGGCCAAAGCCTTCCGGGAAGCGCTCTGTCGGTGCCTTTTTACTTAAGGCAGAACCAATGAAAACGAAAAACTGATTGGCAGCATCCCCCAAAGAATGGAGTGTTTCGGCGAACATCGCGACATTTCCGGTCATAAAATAGGCAATTCCCTTTAAAATGGCGATGATACTATTAACACAGGCTGCAATAAAAGCTGATTTATTGCCCTGCTTAAGCAATAACATTAATTTTTTCATATCAGGCATACCCTCTTCACTTTTTATGATTTCATAAGTTGTATTATCTCCAAAGCCATTTAAATGAATCATAATAAAAGCAAAACGGGATTGTACTTACAAAGGGCCATCCGACGCCGTATTTTGAATCTTTTATAACACAAAAAATGGTAGTAGACCAAGGGCCTATTACCACTTTTTTAAAAAATATGATTATAGAATCAAGCTTCCGTGCTTTTAACCAGTTTGGATGGGTTGTTCACTTTATAACGAATTTCCTTATTGTATTTCTTCTCTACGACTTTTCCGTCAAATTCTAGAGCGTCGCCTTCTATAAGTTCAGCTTTTTTTAAAGTTTTGCTATAACCACACCATGCATCCCCAATGAGAAGTTCTGGATCCGAGGTAACTTTTACGTTTTCTAATAAGATGACTTCATCCTCTTCACCCGTAAAATGATTCATTTTGACTGTAAACTCTTTGACTGTTGCCGTAAAATGAACTTTTTCAGCAGGTAAGTCCAATTTCGGTTTAGCCGGTTCCTTTTTACTCTTTGACTTTTCCTTTTTTGGTGTAGCTTTCGACGCTTCAGTGCTGCTCTTTCCAGGGTCCTCTGTTCCCTTACCTTTCGCATCCTGTACAACTTCGGTCAAAGACCCTGGAGCAGCAGGACCGCTCAATAATTCTTTCCCAAAATTCGAACTTTGCATTTCCTTTAAATAAGCGGGATGAATACAGCTAAGCCTGCCATTATCAAATTCGACAACAATAGTATCCAGACCATTTCCATATTGTTCATAACCGGCCAACTTTACTTTTGTTTGAAAGCTTCCACTTTTATATAGTAATTCTTTTTTTACTGATCGAGCAGTGAACAGTTTCCACTCTACCCCTTTTGCAATATAATCCTCTTCATCTGAAAAAGAGATATAATCTCCTTTTGGTTCAATATAGTGAACCAGTTCCTTAGTTTCTGCTGGAGTTTCAGCCACAGTCAACACTCCTATTTTTTCTGTATGCTTATATATTAGCAAAGGAATGGCAAGTTGCAAATGAATGGGCATGATTTACTAAAAACTTCTGTCATTACTCTGTATGCTTTGAGTGGTATTACATAAATTATTTCTGTCTCTCATCGTTTCCCTATTCGTATCGAAAAAAACTGTATAACTATTTTATTATCAAAATATTCTCCTGTATATATGCCCAATTTTGTGGAAAACGCAAACCAATATGCCAATAGGTGGTACCAGCCAGTTCATATGCATCAATCACTTGATATTTTGCAGTTATTGAGCGAATATCTTCAAACCAAACGATATGTTCTGATTTTTCTTGTGTATATGAGTAAGTAGGAGAGGCGGCTTTCCTATCAAAGCGAATTTCTGAATTTGTTGCGATTGCTAAGTTTTGGGCATTTTGTGCTGACATCGCGCTCGTCTCATTGCTAGGGACGAGCCAACCATATCCGTACATAGGAATGGCTACCTGTAATTTATTCGTAGGCATCGTAGATATAGCATACTGGATGACCTCAGTCATCCACCAAATAGGGGAAATTGGTTCTGGGGGGCCGGTCGGGTAACCATAATCGATGGTCATTACGGCGACTAAATCGGCAACCTTTCCAATGCCCTTATAATCATGTCCGCCAACAATTCGATTTTCTGGATTATCTTCCGTTTTCGCATGTACATTAACTTGTAAAGTCAGTCCGTTCAATTCCGCTTTTAGCTCTTGTAAAAAAGTCACATATTCCTCCCGTTTACCTGGAGGGACGAATTCCAGGTCCATACTCACTCCGCCATACCCTTTTTCCTTCACGAAATTCATCATACTTGTGATGAGATTTCTACGATAAATGGAACTGGTGAGGACATCACCCGCCAAGTCCGCATCAAAATTCCCGTTCTGAAAATTCCGAATCATCAATAAAGGTGTCACTCCATTTTGTTCACATTTCTCTATAAGGGGTAAATCGTCACCTTCTATATAGGCAAAGCCTGCCTGCGTAAATGAATAGGCTACAATAGCCAGATAGGCTAGCTTATCCCCGTTCTCCTCAAGCATTTCAAACACTGTACCGCTTGAAACTGGAAAAGAAAAGCCCATCGTAATCAATCTTTTCTTATAGGGGGAAGGAACGAGTATTCTTTCCCCTATCTTAAGTATGGCTGATAGACCCGGATTAGCTTTTTTAATGGCTGATACGCTCGTCATATATCTCTTTGCAATCCCTGAAAGCGTGTCATTCTGTTTGATTAGATATGTACGGTTTCTAACTCCTGTCTCGGGGATATATAGGGCTAAACCAGGAACCAGTGCTGTCGTTTCCAGACCATTCAATTCCACTATCCTTGCAGAATCAACCTTGTACTTTTTAGCTATGGCCTCTAAGGTATCTCCTCTTTTGACGACCTGGATTGTCATCTCACCCTCCACTCCTCACAAAAGTAAATGTAAAGTTATACTAGTGTCACTACACTTTTCATTTTGACCTTTATCATTAATGTATTCTATTGATATGGCCTAAATGTGTAATTTCATCTAATTAGTTTTAACAGGGGTATAGCAGGGATGTAGCTTGTACCCATTAGAACGCTGTTATGTAAATAGGAGCTTAGTTTCACACATAGAGGAGAGGCTTTGATTTTTCAACAATTCCATGGATAATCAGGTTCTAAGGAAGGCAAAAGGGACCTTCTATATGGAGGTCCCCCTTTTACCTAGAGCTTATTTGCTACCTATTCATAAAGATCAAAGTAATTGATTGAGTTCGTAAAACTTCCCATTTTCCAACTTATTGACCTCTAACAATTGCAACAGTTTTTCTGCCACGAATTCTGGGCTCCTCAACAGCCCCTTTTCCTTATAGTCATGAAATTTAGTTCTGTCTGAAAAGTCCTTTTCATCAGCAGAACGGATGGTTTCTTGCATTCCTGTATCCATCACCCCTGGTGAAAAAGATATGAGCGTCGTCGGATAAGTTTCTTTCTCCTGTTCTAGTCCAGCTACACGGGTGAACATTTCAAGACCCGCTTTTGTACTACAATAGGCTGCCCAGCCATGATAAGGATTCTTGGCTGCTCCTGATGAAATATTGACCATCACCTTTTTTTGTTTCCATTCCTTTGTACGTTTGATGAATGCATCCGCCAACACAACAGGTGCCATGAAGTTCACACGTAGGCTGAGTTCTATATTTTCTTGTGCTAAATTCCCAACTGTCTTGATTGGATCAATAACACCTGCGTTATTGATAAAATAAACATCACTATCTTCATCCAATTCTGTAAAAATCTTATCGATTAATGGAGCAAGTTGTGAACCGTCGAATAGATCCATATAGATGAAACTAAGCTTCGCTCCGGCCATAACTGCTTTTTCAGCCATTTCAGGATGAGGGGTACGAGAAATTAAGATACAATGATTCCCGTCGCTCAAGCACTGCTCTGCTAGAGCTGCTCCTAGACCTCTTGAGGCCCCTGTAATTATAAAAGTTTTCACCGCAATATCCCGCCTTTTCTAAATGTATTTTATCCGATACACCACATTATAAAATCGGTGATACCAGTCTCGCGATGGACTCCTTAAATCGAATCCACTTAGAACGTTTTTCAAATTCTTCTATGGTTAACGGTTTGGAAACCTCTATATCCCTATAAAAAATCTTCGTCAATTTTTCGGCAATTCCTTCGTCATAAATGAAAGCATTCACTTCAAAATTCAGTTTAAAACTTCGGACATCGATGTTTGCCGTCCCGACCGAAGAAACTTCTTCATCCACGACAATCATTTTTGCATGGATAAAGCCCTTATCATAGATATATACTTTAGCCCCTGCCTTTAATAACTCTCCAACATTATAGAGGGTTGCCCAATATACGAAAAGATGGTCAGGTTTATTGGGAATCATGATATTTACATCAATACCCGATAAACTTGCAATTCGGAGCGCATCCAATAAGCTTGCGTCCGGAATGAAGTAAGGTGTTTGAATAAGAATTGAATGTCTCGCTGAAGAAATTAATTTAATATAGCCATTCTTTATTTGTTCCCATTCCGAATCGGGTCCGCTGGTTACAATTTGCAAATCGGTAGTACCTTGATAAACAGGGGTCGGAAAATAATGCGGTTGATAGGTTATGTCATGATGCTTCGATGCTTGATTCCAATCCAGAATGAAACGGGTTTGGATGGCTTTAACTGCAGGGCCCTTGATTCGAAGGTGTGTATCACGCCAATATCCAAATTTGGGATTCAACCCTAAATATTCATCTCCTACATTAAAGCCGCCAACATAACCGACTTCCCCATCAATAATGACGAGTTTACGATGATTTCGAAAATTCAAGCGTAAATTTATGAATTTCAACTTAGATGGAAAGAACGCTTCCACTCGCCCACCTGCTTGTCTAAACTCCTTAAAAAAGCCTTTTGTCAATTTCCTCGATCCCAATTCATCATATAATAAGCGGACCTTCACTCCTTCATTGGCTTTTCTGGTCAAAGCCTCGATGAACCGCTTGCCCAGAACATCTCTTTGGATAATGTAATATTGAATATGTATATGATTTTCAGCCGCTTCAATATCCTTAAAAAGTTGTTCGAACTTTTCTCTTCCGTCCGTAAAAATATCAACCTGATTATCTTCCGTTAATACGGCATCATTATATCGAAGGTGCATATAGATCAAATCACGATAATGGCTCGATGAATTATTACGATATGGAAAATCGTCTGTGCTAAGGTCAATCATTTGTTTTTTTAGGATTTCCTCAATCCCGATCTTCTTTTTGTCCTCCCACTGAAACAAGTGGGCATGTCTCAAACTCGTCCCGAAAAGGAGATATAAAATAAAACCAACAACGGGAAGGAAATACAAGACTAACAGCCAGGCCCATGTGTTGCTTGCTTCTTTTCTTTCAAAAAATATTACGACCGTGGCAAATAATATATTTAAAATAAGAATGAGACCGAATAATACGGATGTAATTTGCGTTATTTCCATGGCAATTCCCTCACATAATTTTTATCCCTTTAAGAATAACACGCAAATCCTTTTATAACAAAGCGATATCGTGCTCTAACTGGCCAAGATGTAGTTGCATTTCCCGAGATTTCAAATAAAAAATCCAGCTTCCCTATATAAGCGGTGCTGGATCCAATCCATTAATGAAAATTGATGATACCTACGTAATCCTCTACCCATATTATGATTTGCCTCTACCATGTAAAAGTAAGAAGAATCTTTAATCATCAGCGACTTTTCACCAACAAATTAACTGCTTCTTTAACAAGATCATCAGGGTTCTTGTCTCCAGACTCGTTTGCTTCGCGTACACACTCTACAAGATTGGAGCTTACAATTACACCTATCGTCCGATCTATGGCAGATCTTGTAGCAGACAATTGGGTAATTACCTCCCTACAATCCTTATTATCTTCCATCATTTTCAAGATACCCCGTAGTTGACCCTCTATCCGTTTAACACGGTTCTTCATTTGCTTTTCATATTCCATGTGAGGTTTACCTCCTATTTCACTTTACATCCTTTATCTTACCACGTGCTTATTACTATGTTCATCCCTTTTCCCAGAGTTTAAACGTATTTTACATCTTATACCCCATGAGAGATGTTTTAGCCAATGTACCAAATCACCTTTTTTGCAATTGAACCCTTTGAGCAATGGTTTCAGCAAATTCAACCGTCATTTGTGGGACATGGGATTTCATTAATGCGTTGATAATAGGGGCCTTTGCTCCTTTTGCTGTAATATCTAAGCATCCAGTCATCTTTGTTCGCTTCATTTCTACACTTTCAGCCAAAAAGTAACCATATCCATCAAACTTCTCGTTTATTCCCTGAAGATTGAACGTGATCTTATTTGGTACTTGCCATTCCATTATCTCAACTGCCAACTTGATTTTCTTTTTCATTAAACCGAGATCACTCTTAAACTCCCAAATAAGGGTGCGTTCATTTAATAGTTCGTGCTTGATATAGCCTGGCACTAGCGGTGCCCATTGTTCAATATCACTGACAAATGCCCAAACTTTCTCAATAGGTACGGATAAGTCAATACTATGTAATCCTTCTGTCACTGGGGGTCCCCCTTACATATTTTACTACATCATCAAACCCTATGCCTTCCATACATTATTAGAACCACTTTAAATCCAGAATGTCCTTGAAAAAATGAGCCATGCCACCTGAAATGGTTACCTAATTCATAAGAAATCTTCTCTATGAAAAAGGACGATATCTATTGATAGATATCGCCATTTGTCAAATTAAGGGTCGAGGGGGAATCAAGGACGTTGTAGTTCAAATAACTCCCCAAGTTTCGTATAAGTTTGTCCAGCCAAACGAGCTACCGGCTTAAGGCCATTCTGGTCGATTCTTCCTTCATGATAGATGCCTTGGTTGATATGATAGCAGACTACTCTACCTATTAATAAATCACAGCCTGGATCGTCCACTGAACCCGCTAAAGGAATAGCTCGTTCCAATTTACATTCAAAACGCACTTTTGCTTCTTTCAAGCCAGGCACTGCCACTTTATCACTAGCAACAGTGGTAAATTTAGTGAGAGTTAATTCACTCTCTTCAGGTCGGAGCTCTGCCGCCGTTTGGTTAACATCTTCAACAATGTCCTCATCTGTGATATGAACGATGAATTCCCCACTTTTAATCGCATTTCGGGCGGTATCCTTTTGGACTCCTTTTTTTCTTTGAACAGAAACAGAAAGCATGGGAGGATTGGAACTGACTATATTGAAAAAACTAAAAGGTGCTGCATTTATTATGCCAGTTTCTGATTGTGTCGTAATAAGAGCAATGGGTCTTGGAATTATACTCCCCGTCAGAAATTTATAATTTTCCCGCTCACTTAAGCTTTCAGGATTTATTGAAATCATTTTTTATCCCCTCTCAATTATCATTAGTGCTCAGATCAAAGAATAGCCATGATCACTTCCACAAAGAGTGTGAATGGACCACCTCATTGCCAAAGCCTGACTGAATTCCTCTTATATTTTCATACGCTTACTCAGAAATACTTATTTTTATGATTCGTCATCTCTTCTTCGCGAAAGAACATCTCCTATGTACTAGGACCATAGCAAAAGTTGCACCGCAAACTCACCAAATGCCTAGGCGAGCGATTCCGTGTCTCAATTGTAAACACCCCTAGGCTTAATGAATCCCTACGACCATGAAAACTACGCCGAACCTGTAGAATTCGTTGAAACACCGGGCGGTCTCTATGAGGATCGAGTGAAAGCTATCTATAATTCTATTATATAGAAGAAAAACAAAAAGTCAGCCTGCAATTGCAGAATAAGACGGATTTTACTCGCCGCTTATACCCCACTTACCTACCCTCACCAATGCCAAAAGTAAACACCATTGGCCTGAATCCATTAATTTCTTAACATATTCCTACCATTACGAGGCACCATAATTATGTAGTAGATTTAATGGAGGTTAGTAGCATGAAGAAAGATTTTTGGCAGGCAATTGAAGATAGACGGTCCTATTATGGAATCAGCAAAGAAGCGGTTGTCCCAAATAGCAGAATTAAGGAAGTGATCGATCATGCTGTTCAATATTCCCCAACAGCGTTCAATTCTCAAAGTGCAAGAGTAGTCGTTCTAACAGGTGAAAGCCACGATCAGTTTTGGGATATCACCAAAGCAACCCTCCGCAAAATCGTTGATGAAAAAGACTTTAAACAAACAGAAGACAAAATGCTTTCCTTTAAAAATGGATATGGAACTGTACTATTTTATGAAGATCAATCAATAGTGGAACATCTTCAGGAACAATTTAAATCATATGCGGATAAATTCCCTATATGGTCCAATCAATCCTCAGGCATGTTACAATTTGTGGTTTGGACCGCCTTGGAGGGTGAAGGATTTGGAGCCAACCTCCAGCATTACAATCCATTAATTGATGAGGAAGTTACAAAAACATGGGATTTGCCGAGGAAGTGGAAACTAATTGCGCAAATGCCATTCGGAAAACCAACTGCTGAACCAGGGGATAAAGAAATCGTTCCGCTTGATGAGAGAGTGAAATATTTTCCATAAAGAAAGGCTGGTTCATGAGTGAGCCAGCCTCATTTGTTCTAAATTAAAGTTCCGCAAAAAACCTTGAGAATATGACCGATGCAAATCCTAAATATCCCAACACTGACGTAACTTTATATTCGTTATTTTCCTTTATCATGGTATATAACCCCTTCCTCCGTACTATTTTACTTTCTTGATGGGTGATGATCGCGCAGGAAGCCACTCTTTAAGATACTGGGGTAGCTTACCGGCATAGTTGTTGGAAGCATGTCCACTTTGAAGGAGTTTGTAGGTTTTGTCCTTGCTTTTTAGAAGCCTCATTATGGGGGAAATCATTTCCTGTGGTACTAAACGGTCGTTTTCACTTGCAACAACTAGAACGTTTGCATCAATATTCGTGATTTTGGCTTTTTTACCGTTCACTTTCAATTGTCCTTTAACCAGACGGTTATTGATAATAAGGTCATCTGTTAGTTGTTTTGCAACTGCACCAGATAAAGGGACATGACCATTCGTCCACGCGTTGAACCTACGCCAGTTTTGAACATATTGTTCATTATCCGCTTGATTTAGCAAAGATAAATATGGAGAAAAGTAAATAGGTGAAGTGATTAATCGAATGCCATCTTTCACCCCACTGGCAGGTATGACTTTCATGATGTCAAGCACTTCATCAAAATTGGCACTTCCATCCCTCATCGAGGCCTGCCATTGATCGAATACTTGCGAATCACTAAAATCGATGGGTGTCACCGAAAGAATCAGGTTTCTAATTGGCTCATTTGCAATAGCAGCATACATCGTAGCTATCGTCCCACCCAAGCAAAAGCCCATTATGGAAATTTCCGATGCACCTGAGTGAAGAAGCGCACGTCGTACCCCACTCCGGATATATTTTATAATATAATCATCTATCGTCGTATCTCCGTCTTCATAGCCTGGACTACCAAAATCAATCAAATACACTTCGAAGCCTTCGTTAACAAAAGCTTCTATCAAACTATTTCCTGGTCCTAGATCAAGAATTACAGGTGTATTAATCAATGAATAGATGAGAAATACTGGTACTTTATATTTTTTTTTGATCGGCGGATAATACCATAATGTTGATTTGTTCTTGTTCCAAACCCGTACCCTCGGTGTAGTGCCCATTTCCGGCATCGGCTGATTTGGAATATCCAAGAAGTGTTTCCATTTAGGCGTCGCCATAGTTTTACGACCTGATTTATTCATTTCCTTCATGTTCATAAACCTTTTACTTGTACCTTGGCGTTGGATAATAAGGAATCAAAAAGAAAGTCACTGATCTTCTTTTTATCACGTACCTGCCCTGTACTTTCCCTTTTTTTATTTCGTGAACTTCTTCTACTGGATCGTTTTTCCCCTTCAGTGAGATGTAAAAGTAGCTCTTCAACCTTGTCTACTTTTTCCTCAAGTTGAATGACTAATTTGGCTACATTAGCAACATCCTGTTTGGTTGGGTAATTCATGATGATGGACATTCTCTCCGAAGCTTCCTGAAACTTATTTATACGCGGAACCTGTTGCTTTGAATTGTTGCTGATGGATTCAATAAATCTCCTATTATTAATGAACTCACGAATTTTATCATTTAACTCTTGTTCTTTTTGAGTGCCCAAGAGTTTTAACCCTTTATAAAAATCTGTTTTTTTTGGCATTAATGTTTCCCCTCTTCTTTGTTTAGATTGTAGCGGCGATGCCTCCATCAACGATCAGAACATGCCCCACTATATAGTCTGAAGCTTTCGACGCTAAAAGTATTGCCGCTCCTTTTAAATCCTCACCATTACCAAATCGATGTGCCGGAGTTTTTCCAAGAATGTCATAATCGGATTCTTCAAGGATTTTCTTTGTAATCTTAGTTGGAAAAAAGCCTGGTGCTATCGCATTCACCTGAATACCATGTTTAGCTAATTTGACACCAAGATCTTTTGTCAAGGTAATGATAGCTCCCTTGCTAGTGTTATAAGGAATGGTCACCATCAACTCAGGGTGAGTGCCTCCAAGCCCTGATACCGATGCGATATTAATAATTTTCCCAGATTTTTGTGCCATCATGATTTTTGCTACGGCCTGTGAAAACAAGAATGTACCTGTAACATTAACGTTCATTACCTTTTCCCATTTATCCTCGGGAATATCTTCTAACGGACCAGACCATGAGGTCCCGCTATTATTGACAAGAATGTCAATGCTACCGAAATGATCCATTGTTTCTTTTACAACTGAATCAATATCGCTTTTGTTCGTAATATCACATTCAATGGCCAACGCCTTCGTACCCATTGAATGTAAGTATTTACAAGTTTCTTCACATACAGAAAGTTTCCGTGAAGCAATTACAATATTTGCACCTGCCATAGCCAGTGCCAACGCTATTTGTTTTCCGAGACCTCTCCCGCCTCCTGTTACAATAGCCGTTTTATTCGTCAAGTCGAATAGATCCAATGTAGTCAACTCCCCAGCCCCTTCATTATAAAATCATTTCTTTTACAATCTATATTATTATAGAAAAGCCTATACGATATTGTGCTTAAAATAGTCTCATGCCCCAGCCTGTTTGGAATTATCATTTTCAACAGCTTATGGATGGTGCATACTCTACACGAGCAAAATCCTCCAATAAGGTTTAAACTAAAGAAATGTAAGGGGGGAGACTTATGACATTACATCATTTTCATTTACGCGCGAATTGGCCTGGTGGAAGAAATGGCAGTGGTACGATACAGGCAGGTAATCTACAAACGGAAATTAGTGTGCCTCCGGAAATGGATGGTCCGGGGATTGGGACCAACCCAGATGAAATGCTGCTCGGTGCAGCATCTACTTGCTATATTATTACGCTTGCGGCCATGCTTGAAAGAAGCCATATTGAAAAGGCCAGTTTGACGATGGAATCCGAAGCCTTTGTGGATGTTACGAATGGGGTATTCACATACAAGAAAATCATTCATCGACCATCTCTTGTTTTAACTGATGAAGCTACGGATAAGGACTTGGAAAAAGCCCGAAAACTTGTGGATAAATCGGAGGCCTCTTGTATGATATCGCGTGCCATCAAAGGCAACGTGGAAGTAGAGGTAGAACCGGACATTTCCATCGCTCCACGTTAATGTAAAAAGAGTGCCTAACCACGATTCAAGGATAGGCACTCTTTACTTATTGGATGGAGTTCATTTTGTTTTCTACCTGACGGCATACTTCATCAGCCGTTAAACCGTCTGCATCTATAATGGAAGCTTTGATGGAAGTATCGCTGATTCCCATTATGTTCGTTTCCAAACCTGTTACAACACAACAATCCAAGTTCTTCGCATCTGCTTCTTGCTTGATTTCAACTACATCAAAACCTTTATCGCGGAGTGCTTCTTGGATATTCGTTAATGATTCTTCAACACCGATTTTTGACATCTTCACACACCTCCTCTACGTTTAATGATTTCCTTTCCTTGGGCAATTTATGTATGGTCCTTATTTTCCTTAAAGACAGGAAGAGACCTAATATCGGTCTCTCATTCTTCATAAATTTTGTTTAAGGATTTCTTCTTGTATTTGCTCATTTTTTAATGGTTCATCACCATTTGTCCCTGCCTTTGATTTTCCTCCCACAGCTCGCTTCGGTTTCATATCACTAGTCTTTAGATTATTATTGGGAGCTGCCTGTTCATTCCATTCAGTCATCGCATTCACCTCTCTTACGTTTAAAGTTCCCCTTGTTTCGCGAAATCATGAATGCTTTTTCTTCATAACAAAACCGGCTTCACTAGAAAGCCGGTTGTTTTAAAAATATTTCTTTTTCCAAAATATAAAGGCTGTTGTGCCTGCCAGACTGATAGCAATTAATAAAGTGAAGATAAAAGCATATGGGTTATGCTCAAATGGTAGATTCACATTCATTCCATAGAAACTTGCCACCATAGTCGGGAGCGTTAGTATAATCGTAACCGATGTAAGGAACTTCATGGCATTATTGACGTTATTGGATATAATGGATGCGAATGCATCCATCATCCCGCTCAAAATTGATAGGTACACTTCTGCCATTTCAATCGCCTGGCCATTTTCAATGATTACATCCTCTAATAATTCTTTATCTTCTTCATACATTTTCAAGTAATTAAAACGGAGGATTTTGTCGAGAACAACCTTGTTTGACTTCAAGGATGTCGTGAAGTAAACCAGACTTTTTTCCAATGCCAAGAAGGTGTACAGTTCTTTATTTTTCATGGACTGATGCAGTTCTCGTTCGGCTTCATTAGTCATCTTGTTGATTTGCTTAAGATAACGTAAATAATAGGACGAGATTTCAAATAATATCTGCAGGGCAAATCTTGTTTTCTTATTAGAGTAAAAACCTTTGATTTTATTATTTTTAAAATTGGTTAAAATGGGTGAATCTTTGAGAGATACCGTAATGAAACAATCATTCGTAAAAATCATGCCGATTGGTATCGTTTCAAAAATGGGCAAGTCCGCTTCATCCTTTGTCAAATAAGGGAAATCGACGATAATCAGTAAATGATCATCCTCTTTCTCTATACGAGGCCGTTCCTCATCATCTAATGGATCTTTCATGAAGTTAATCGGTACTTGCAAAGTGGAGCAAATATATTGTATTTCATCTTCTGTCGGTGCCACTATGTTCACCCATGAACCTTTCGTCATTTCATCGGTTACGTTCAGCATGCGGCTTTCATTCGTCTTGTATATCTCAATCATTCAAACGACCTCCTCTTTCTTAGAGAAAGCTCAATTTACCATCTTCGAGTAGATACTCATGGAGAATAACAGTCTCGACGTCTAGCATCATATCGGCTTCCTCTTGCTTACTGGGTTCAGGGTCGTCATAAGAACTGATGCCCACTCGTATCACATCCTTTCAATTCCTTTATCTTAATCCTAAATCTTCTAAAGCACAATAAATAATTCCCCAAGCTCTTTTCACAACATATGAAAATGCTGACTAGTTTCTTAAGCGCTATAATTGGTTAACTTTCTAAAAAAATCATTTCATAAAAAAATCGCTTGGGATATTTCCCAAGCGATGGTGTTTCATTTAAGTGTGCTTCACAGTATTATAGTAATTTACGCTATACATAGCGCCTTCATCCACCATTTTATTGTCTTCGTGATCATATGGGTCAGGATGTCCTGCCTTTTCAATTAAGGGATCTACCGATTGTCGTTTATTCCAAAAACTCATTGCCTTCGTTTTTGCACTGGACCATACATTTTTCGCTTTCCCTCGGTTCGTTTTAGATAAAAACGAGACTCCGGCAACTCCGACTCCGAGCAGTACTACATTCTTTGCTAATGCCATCATTACCTTCCTCCTTAACGTTGGATTAATATATATGTACCCTCACCCATTAAATGTAAACATTCATTTAACGTAAGGGGCCTTTTTATAAAAGAAGTTGGGCTTAACGATTTCATTTTGATACGATTTATGAAAAACATGCGTCGTTGCTGGAGAGACAGGTGGAATTAGCCATGTCCAGTCCCCCGTTACATTCCGTTTACATGATGCCTCCCTTTCTTCGAAAAGCTTAAATTGCTTGGCGGCTGTATGATGGTCAACCATACTCACACCAGCTTTTTTAAACGAATATAGAACCGCTTCATTCAGTTCAATCAGTGCCCGATCCTTCCATAATGTGGAATCTCTTCGAATGTCCAATCCCATTCTCTCTCCGATGCTGGGAAGCATATTGTAGCGATCCTCATCCGCAAGGTTTCTAGCCCCAACTTCAGTCCCCATATACCATCCATTAAATGGAGCCGCCGAGTACGAAATACCGCCAATCTCCAGTTTCATTCCGGAAATAATGGGCACAGCATACCACTTAAGGCCCAAGTCCTGGAACCAGGAAAACTCAGGATGGCCAATTGGTACTTCTTTAATGATTTCTTTCGGGATTTCATATACTCTTGGAACTTTTCCGCCTACTTGAATCACGAGTGGCAAGATATCAAACGATCCATACTTCCCCTCCCATCCCAAGGCCTGACACTGTTTGGTGAAAGCTATCGAACTAGAATCCCCAACTATGCCCGTTTCCGTCTCATATCCGGCATATCGTATAAGCTGATGATTCCATATCTCTATCTTATTTTCAATGTCCTGCTGTTTAAAAACGGTGATGATTGGCCTGATATTTCCATCATTCGTTGCCCATTCAATATGCTCAATCAAGGCAGACACAATATCATCCTCACTTTGGAGAGCCCTTTTATCTAGCACCCGCAATGAATCCCAAAACAATCTACCAATACAGCGATTACTATTTCGCCAGGCCAATTTAGCCCCATATTCCAATTCTTCCGGCGTATGTTCATACCTACCCGTATCTTGGATTTCCTTTTTGATTTGACTAATTCTATCCATCGCTTCTTCATCTGTTTTACCCATTTCATCATGATATATCTTGATGAAGGAGATGGCTTCATGTAGTAATTCACTCATCTATCCCACTAATCCTTCCATCTATACTGACCTGAGATACTAATAACGTATCATAGATCTTATCTCTATCTCTAAAAGAATACCTTAAAGAAATAGTATTTCTTTAAAAGATGTGACAATTTCTGGTCAACACGACCCATCAATCTTACTATATGTAAGTAGCTATACTTTTTTATATAACAACCTATACAGTAACTAAATAATATTCAGTAAAGTTGTTACATACGAGGTAAATGCTTTATAATGAATACCAACGGGGTGATATGATGAATAATGTGACACTTTGTCCTCGATTTGAAAAAGGCATGCAAATCTTGAGTAAACGTTGGACAGGATTGATCGTCAATCAATTACTTAATGGACCTCAACGGTTTTGCAATATTGAATCTGCCTTCCCAATCAGTGGCCGAATTCTTTCTGAACGGTTAAAAGACTTGGAATCTGAAGGAATCGTAAAAAGAGATGTTTACCCAGAGACACCTGTCAGGATTGAATATTCTTTAACAGAAAAAGGCGAAGCGCTAGCACCGGTGATTCACGAGATACAGAACTGGGCACAAGAATGGATCAAACCCATAGAGGACCAATAGGCTATCCTATAAAAGAGAGGAACCATATATAGAGGTTTCTCTCTTTTTTATGTCTTACCTTTGTTTATTCGTATATGTTCAGTGGTATATTTTTCTCATAAAGGGTAACTCCTAAAAGCAGGCGGTGAATTTATGAAAAAAGTGGACTGCATCATTATTGGAGGAGGCATCGCCGGTTTACAGGCTGCCATCCAACTCGGAAGATACAATCACAATATAGCGGTGATAGACGCTCAGAAAGGCCGTTCATTGATAGCTAAAGACTATCAAAACATTCTAGGTTGGCCTGAAGGAGTGAGCGGAAAACGGTTAAGGAGCCTAGGGAGACAGCATGCAGAAAAGTTCGGAGTCGAGTTCTTCGACGGTACCGTGACTTCACTCGAGAAAAAAGAGGATCTTTTTATAATGTGCACAGATGATGATATCCATTACGAAGCGAAAACGATTTTTCTTGGGACAGGCGTTACCGATAACATTCCAGCTATAAGGAACCTCTATCCTACTCTTGGTATCTCCACTTATATTTGTCCAGACTGTGATGGGTATGAAATTAAGCATAAACAAACAGTGGTCATTGGCGGGGGAAATACGGGGGCTAACATGGCGCTCACCCTTTTATATTGGTCAAAAGCTATCATCTATGTAAACCATTCAAAAACCAAGATCAATGAAACGTTCAGAAAAAAGCTAGAGGAAAACCAAATACCTGTATTCGAAGAAGAAGTAGAGGAAGTTAAAGTCGATGAATCTCAAAATCTTCAAGCTATCCAATTGGTAAATGGGAAAAGGATAGAAGCAGAAAAAGCTTTTGTAGCATTTAAAGGGAACAAAATAAATAATGCACTTGCCAAACAACTTGGTGTTGATGTAAATGAGACAAATCATATTCATGTGAACCCACGTACGAAAGAAACAAATATTCCGGGAGTATGGGCTGGAGGAGATCTTGCCGCCCATTCCGAGCAAGTAACCATTTCAATGGGGGACGGAACTCAGGCTGCCATTTGGATTCATAAACGCCTGATGGGTGAGCTGCCTCCTGATTAGGGGACAGAAAAAAGTATCGGTACCCTCATTCAAGGAAACCGATACTTTTTTTATAAACTGTGTATTACTATTTAGCGCTACGCTCGACGTCTACCTTCGGCGTATACCTTGAAATACTTTTACCAGGATCAATATGACTGCAATGATAAGCAGGATGTGGATAAAACCCGCCGCAATTTTAAATACCAAACCGAGAATCCATAATAAGATGATGGCACCAATTATCGTCCAAAGCATTGTACTCTCTTCCTTCCTTCATTGCAAACACTTACAGATATCCTTCTAAGCCATTGCCGTAAGCGTGTGCAAATTTAATCTTACATATAAAATACCCCAATCTTCCACTAACAAACCTACTCTTCCGCCAACAAAAATATACATAAATCTGTTAATACTGTAAAAGATAATCATGTAAAGTTCTTGATCAGGATAATTTCCAGATTATATTCATGGGTGGTACCCTTATGGTGAAAAAATTTAAAAGGAGTGTTTTAAATGAAAAAAATAGGTGTAATGGTTGCAATCTTTTCCCTATTACTTTGCATGCCGATCCTTCCTGCTTCAGCTGAGGAAAACCAACAATCCGTTAAGCAGGATAACGTACAATTCACAGAGTCCCAAAAAACAGAATTAGCCACTATCCAAAAAAGGATACTAGCGGACAAAAAGGAGTTAATTGAAAAATATGTGGAATATGGTGCACTTTCTAAAGAAGAGGCAGACAAAATGTACGCACATTTTGAACGACACTACAAAATGATGGAGCAACATGATTTTCAAATCCCTTCCCACCGCCCACATACAAAACACATGCCAAAGTAATGAAATGACTGATTTTTCTTCTATTCCGGCCTATACATAGGACGGAATTTTTTCATCCTAGGCACTTATTCATTCTCGTGCCTGAAAATTCGCTGTGTACTTGTTTCCAAAGTGTAAAATATTTACTAAAGGATTTGGAATTCCCTGTAGCGAATACATAGAGACGAGAAATGAAAGGATGAAGAATATGCACAAAAAAGGAATATCAGCAGAAGACCTATTTCAGATGAAATCTGTAACCGATCCAAAACTTTCACCCGATGGCAGCATGGTCATTTATGTACAAACCACCATCGATGAACGAACGGAAAAATACATCTCCAACTTATATATGTATAGCCTGATCACCACTGAAACAAAACAATGGACATTCGGGAATCACCGTGATACCTCACCAGGCTGGTCACCAGACGGAAAGTACATTAGCTTCTTATCAGACCGTTCTGGAAAAAAACAAGTTCATATCATTCATTCAATCGGTGGGGAGTGCCGACAGCTGACGCATTTCCTCGATGGAGCAACCAATCCCATCTGGTCCCCTTGTTCGAGAAAACTGCTACTATCCACTATGGTACCTGAAAATAAGGCGGTGTTATCCGAAAAAGAAGAAGAAACCTCATGCAAAGATGTACAGCGTTATGATCAGATAAAATACAAATGGGATGACAGAGGATATTTCAATCATCACTATAGTCAACTCGTCTTGGTAGATATAGTAAATGGTGAATTCATATTACTAACGGAAAATCTGACGAACAGTCACCCAAATGCCTGGTCTCCAGATGGATCTCAAATCGCTTATATTAGCGGTGAACCGGGGAAAAGTGATTTGGACCTATTCACAGATATCTACATTATGGATGTCAAGACGAAAATTTCCCGAAAAGTAACTGGCAGCTCTGGATATTACCGTGATCCAAAATGGTCCCCTAATGGTGAATTCCTTTCCTACATTGGCCACAACAAAGAATTTGCCGGTGCAACCTCTTCAAAAATCTGGTTGTACTCTGTTTTGGATGAAACCATACAATGTTTGACGGAAGGTTGGGACGTTGAAATAGGAAGCTCCGCCATCGGTGATTTCCAAATGGGCGCAGTGGATCCTGGCATTCTGTGGACGAATGACAGCCAAGGCTTTTACTTCTTAATAAGTGATTATGGAAATACCGGTGTTTATTATGGATCGATTGAAGGGGCCATGTACCCTTCCCTCCTCGAGCCTCAACATGTATATGGGTTAACAATCAACCCGGATAGCCATCATGCCATCGTAGCCATAAGTACACCTGTTCATCCCGGTGATTTATTTGTTTATAACCTCATGACTGGCGATAAAGAACAGATCAGCTTTGTAAACGATGAATACTTACAGGATAAAACTATAGCTATTGCCGAGCCCATTTCCTTCCGTTCAACAGATGATACCCTCATCCACGGCTGGATCATGAAGCCATGTGAATTTGTGGATAATAAAAAGTATCCCCTCATTTTAGAGATTCATGGTGGGCCTCATGCAATGTATGCGAATAACTATGTTCACGAATTTCAGACTTTGGCGAATGAAGGCTATGTTGTATTGTTCATCAATCCACGCGGAAGTGTTGGATATGGACAGGAGTTCGCTAATGCCAACCGTGGTGATTATGGTGGAATGGATTATGAGGACTTAATGGCTGCTGTAGACTATGTTCTAGATTCCTACTCCTTTATTGACGCTGAAAAGTTAGGTGTAACGGGTGGCTCCTATGGAGGGTTCATGACCAATTGGATTATCGGTCATACAAACCGCTTCAAGGCGGCTGTGACCCAGCGTTGCATTAGCAATTGGATAAGTTTCTATGGAGTCAGTGACATCGGATATTATTTCACCGAATGGGAAATTTCAGGAGATGTCATTAACTCACCAGAAAAATTATGGGAACACTCCCCATTAAAGTATGTAGCAAATGTGCAAACTCCTTTGCTATTACTTCACGGGGAAAAAGACTATCGTTGTCCTATTGAACAGAGTGAACAATTTTTTGTAGCATTGAAAAGGCAAAAAAAAGAAGCGGTGCTTGTTTCCTTCCTAAATGAAAACCATGAAGTATCCCGAAGCGGGTCACCCAAAATGCGTCTTCGTCATATAGTGGAAATCAAGGAATGGTTTAATAAGTACCTTTAAAAACAAAAGAACTCTGCTAGCGTTCCCGCTAGCAGAGTTCTTTTGTTTTTAATGTTGGATCTGATCTCGGTTCTCAGAAATAGAATGTAAAGCGATACCCGCTTCGGAAATTGTCTGGTGGTGAACGGCAAGGTCGCCCAAAGCGATAATACCAACCAATTTTTCCTTTTCTACAATCGGCAGTCTTCTTACTTGTTCACTCGCCATCAAATCCTCTGCTTCTTCCACTGACATATCCGGCGAACCCGTAACAAGGTCTGTGGAGATAATATCGGTGATTTTTGTTGAATTTGGTTTTTTCTCTGCGACAGAACGGGTAACAATGTCCCTATCTGTAATAACACCAATTAAACGATTGTTTTCTAAAACGGGAATAACTCCGACATTACCATCCTTCATTTTTAAAGCTGCTTCGTATACATTATCTTCAGCCGTACAAAAATCCACATCGGATGTCATAATATCTCTTATTTTCGTCATATAATTCCTCCATCTAAATGAGATCTTAATTTATTCGAAAAATAGTGTTTCTTATTTATTCTACGTATTCCCCGTAATCTGGCCTTGCAATAGAATCAAAGTTCCTTGCTAGGTTTGCTAAACCTTTCGTAAGTTCCTCTCCTTCAATCGGATAACCATGACCCGTTATCGCAAGCCTCGGCTTTAAATCAGCTAGGGTTAATACCGATTGTTTGGCTGCATCCCAATCAGTTGTCAAATAGCGTGGAGGACCAGTCAATTCTTTTTCCTGAGTGATGACTTTATAAAGGGAATCTTGTCTGACGTTAACAAAAGCATCACCCGCAATCAAGCTTCGATCGCCTTCTCTAAAAAGGGAAACATGCCCAGCTGAGTGTCCAGGAGTATGGATCCATTTCCAGTCGGGAAGTCCGGGAACACTATGTTCATCCGGCAGGGGCTGAACTTGCTCAGCCAAATCAATTCCCTCGTTTGGAAACAGCCAAGATATCTTCGCGACCAAACCACCTTCCACCGTGGGATCAGGTTCTGGATAATTCTCTTTGCCGGTTAAATAAGGCATTTCATTTATATGTCCATAGACCGGAACCTTCCACACTTTCAATAAATCTACTAGTGCTCCGATATGGTCGAAGTGTCCATGAGTGAGGATAATGGCCTCTGGAGGATGATTCTCACCATAAATCTCTTCAGCTTCTTTCTTGATCATATCTGCTGAACCGGCCATACCCGCATCAATCAGGACCCACTTCTTTTCATCTGGTGACCCTATGAACACGACATTCACAATTTGAATAGGAAAGCAATATAAATCCTTATTCACAAACTGACCTTTCCCACTGGATACTGATGTCATTGGAATGATTTTTTTGTTCAAATTATTATTATCCATAAGCCCCTCCACTTATTTATTTATTAAACGTTGCTTTCATTTAAAAGGATACCCGCCTTTGAATAATAAAAACCGGCCTTGGTGCAACACGCCTTCCTCGATTAAAAAACATCCTTCCGTGTAAATACCGAAAAAGATACAAGCAGGGCAATGGCCCACCAAGCAAGTAGAGTAATCATAGATGATGATAAGGTCATACCCTCGATAGGAGGTGCTGTCCCACTAACATATGAGGTCAACTTTAAATTCACCATAAAGAAATATTTAGCCGATTCCCAAGAAGAAACCATGTTGCTTAAAATGGCTCCGGATATTAGGGAGGCGAGCATGATACCCATCCCTGCAGGTGTACTTCTAACTAGTACTGACAACATGAATGAAAGGGTTCCTACCACTACGGCCACCAGCCAGACTAGGCCCATATCCATCAAAAGGAATTTCCATTGTTGGACCATTCTTACCTGGCTTATATCCACTTCTCCGCCATTTATGCCAAAACCGGTAATGGTCGGCGCATTCCAGCCATGATACCCAAAAACAAGACCTGATAAAAAATAAGCGAGAAGAGCGGTCATCGCCACTATCAAGGAAACAGCCAATAACAAAGTAATATATTTACTCAAAAGTATTTGCCATCGTTTCACAGGCCTAGTGAGCAAGAGTTTAATCGTTCCCTGACTACTTTCCGAGGATACGAGGTCACTGGCTACAATCATGATTAAAAGGGGAATGAATAGGTCTATTGAATTCTCCAAAAACATACGTGTAAAAGTTGCAGCCCCAGGTTCTGAAGGGTTAATGTCGTGGTCTAGATAATATTGCTGCTGTTTTAGGGTGACCTGAAGCTGCTCGCTCCATTCATCCAACATCCTGCTTGAGCTCAATCTGTTCTGAGTATCGATGATTTGCTGTTGAACTGCAGTACGCCAATCATCAGTACCTAACTTCTCTCTTTGCTCCTCCACTTGTTTATATTGTGCGTATGTAAACATCAACACTAGTATACCTACGATAATTCCAATGATGAGCAGCCGTTTCTTTGCCAATAACTTCATCATTTCATTTTGAATCAGGTTACTCAATTCCAGCACCCCCACTTCCGGTTATTTGTAAAAATAACTCCTCCAAGGCTGGAAGTCTACGATTCATTTCAAGTACCTTCACACCCGCAACATTGAGGGCGGCATTCCATTCGGGAGTCCTATGTTCATCAAATTTTGTGACGATATAATCGTGTTCCATCTTTATGTCCGTAAACGCACTAAGGATTTCGCTTCCCTTTTGCAATGGCTCAACACGCCAAATCATCTTTTCCTGAGTCTTTAATAAATGTTCTACCGTATCAGTTTGGATGATTTCACCTTTTGTAATAATGGCCACCCGATCACAAAGAAGTTGTATTTCCCCCAGTAAATGGGAAGATACCAAAACACTCATGCCTTCTTCTTCTGCAAGTTTCCTAATGAACTGGCGCATTTCACGGATTCCTGCGGGATCAAGTCCATTTGTCGGTTCATCCAGGACCAATATTTTAGGTCTGTTTAGCATAGCTTGTGCTATACCAAGCCGCTGCCTCATACCTAACGAGTATGTCTTCACCTTTTCATGAATCCGAGCCTTAAGACCAACTAACTCAATGACTTCATTCATTCTTGATTCATCAACACCCGGTAGCATTCGTGCAAAATGGAGCAGATTGTCCCAACCACTTAAATATGGGTAAAGTTCTGGATTTTCTACTATACAGCCTAAATTCTTCATGGCTTCCGTAAAGTTTTTACGTACATCGTACCCACATATTTCAATGGAACCTGATGTTGGCTTAATTAGGCCAACCAACATTCTGATTGTCGTCGTTTTCCCGGCCCCATTCGGACCTAAAAAGCCGAATACTTCACCCTCTCTTAGCTCAAACTCTATTCCCTTTATGATTTCCCGCTTGCCAATCGTTTTTTTTAGATTCTTCACACTCAGTGTCACATTCCTCATTTTGCTTCCCCTTCCCATTGAATTAAAGGAGAGACCCTATCCGCGATCAAACGATACCCCTCCTTATTGGGGTGAAATCTATCCGAATACAAATACTCATTCACTGATAACTGAAATAAATCAAAAGTCGGTACGAATACGGCATTTTCATAGGTCGCAATCACCTCAGCTGTTTCGTTATTCCAATCCCGAACAATTTTATTTGTATCAAAGTCTTCATCCAATTCGATGAAGGGGTTGTACAAACCGACCATGAATATGGTGGCTGAATCATTTAATTTAGTGATTTCCTTTAAAGTCTCATTCAAATTTTTCAAATAGTCCTTTTGCAATTCACTGGTAACCTCAAGATCATAATCAAATAAGGTCTGACCTTGCTGAAAAAGATCATTCCCGCCGATTGTAATCATGATGACATCCGCTGACTGTATTTGGCGACCTATCTCCGATTGTTTCACCTGTTCAGCCAATTCTTTGGATACTTGCCCCTTTACTCCAAGGTTATGAACAAGGGGTTTGCTATTAAAGCGACTTTTCAAGTCTTCGACCACAAGGCCCACATAGCCTTTCCCTGTCTCATCGCCAGTTCCCCGAGTCAGAGAATCTCCTAAGGCCACTAAGGTGAAATCATCTGGAACATTTTTTTCTATTGATTTTGAATTTGCTTCTTTCAATTCCACTTCAGAGGATTTTTCTCCATAGTAATCGTAAAGTGTCCACCCTACACAAAACAGAAAAAACAGTCCGATAAGCGCTGCGATAATAGTTGTTGCAATAACCCTGACTTGGCTCAATCACATTCATCCTTCCGATGGTTTACTTAATTCCATTAAAACACATTATTTCCAATAATAAAAAGATGTCGACCCCGTTAACTAAACTGTCCGTTCTTTTTTGCATAAACGCATGACAACCATGAGCCGATTCCAGTAGGCTTCCACGGTAAAAACAAGATAACCTACCAACTAGCACCGTATTAAACTCAATGGATTAGCAAACAAAAAAAGACTTATTCACAAATGTGAGCAAGTCCTTTAAAAATTATAAATTCTTTACTATATGGGCTGACCTCCCGTCTTTCCCTCCATTATCATAAGCCATACCGTAAGTATGATACCAAGCACCGAAAGACTTCCAAAAAAGAGATAAACCATGTAAATACCTGATGTATCCATGATCATGCCACCGAAAAATGTACTGAACCAATTACCGAACCCGTTCCCTATCGCAGAATAAAGTGTGACTGCCGTAACGGTTATATGAACTGGTACAACCTCTTTAATATATTGCAGACCTGCTGGAATAAATAATCCAAGTGAAAAACCTTGCATGATAGATGAAATATAAACAATGGCTAAACCAGGTTCCATAAAATAGAGAACCCATCGGACCAGCGAGGCACCCCCTGCCAATAACGTGATTGGCAGCAACCCCCATTTATGAATCCAACTTCCTGCGAGACGTAAGAATGGAATTTCGGACAGCACCGCGAGCAGAAATGCAATGCCGATTCCTGTATAGGTTCCACCCCTAGCCTCCACGAATAGGCCATAATAGACGTTATTCGCCAGGTTGGGACCAAAAATCAGGAATGTTACGGCAAGAAAGACGACAAAACGTTTCATAATAAAAAGTTCCTTTATTCCACTGAAAAGCTTTGCTTTTTTTTGCGGTGACTCCTCGGGTAAATGCAGAGCTAGAAAAGCAGCAAAAAGAAGGCTGATAAAAAATACGTAGAAAATAACGGATGGGCCTATGAAAGTTTCCGATAACCTCCCCATCACAAAAACGGCAACTCCAAAACCAAGCGAACCATATAAACGGATTTTCCCATAATTCGCGTTGATACTCGTCGTATATTGCAAGGTGATGCTATCAGACACAGGGATAAGGGCACTTTGAAAAACTGCCAGTCCCACTGAGATGCATACTAAAAATAGAAAAGGTTCAAATAAAACATATCCTAACCCAAAAATTCCAGCAAATAAGGTAGTCAACGCCAGTATCCTAGTGGGTTTTCCAGTCCAGTCACAAATCAGTCCCCATATAGGTTGAAAAAAAATCATCACCAGTGGTCCAACAGACATGATGAACCCTATTTCAAATCCATTCAGTCCGACCTCATTAGCTAAATAGACACTTAAAAGTGGTGTCAAGCTACCTACCGCAAAAAAAGAAAGAAGATAAAACCCTTTTAATCGTGTTATATGAACCTTTTCAAGTTTATTCACTAAAATATCCCCCATGAAGTCATCTAAATACTATTACAAACACTAGACAGTTAGTCCCAGTTCCCTTTCTTGTCTCTTTCTTTCTTGCAACAACTCCAGAGGGAGGACAATGTTAAATACAGTCCCTTTATCAACTTCACTTTCTACAAACACTCGTCCTTGATGACTTTCAATGATTTTAAAGCTAACCATAAGACCCAGCCCATTCCCGGATTTTTTTGTAGTGAAAAAAGGTTCACCCAATTTTCTTAATTGATGGGGAGGGATTCCTACTCCTGTATCTGTTATAGAAATATGAACCTTCCTTTCCCTTAATTCCATAGTGACCCTGATTTCTCCTCCTTGCGGCATCGCTTCCATTCCATTCTTAATGAAATTCAGAAAAACTTGTTTCAAACGATTTTCATCGCACTGAACATGGATTTCTTCTTGGAAACTAGTAAAGAAGAGTATAATATTTTTCTTCTTCGCATCATACTCAGTTAGCGAGATAACATTCTGTAAAATCGGGACGATATTCTTTGTTTTCAGATTCAAGGACTGTGGTTTTGCCAGATCCAAAAATTCTTCAATAATCTCATTTACCCGGTTGATTTCATCTAAAATGATATCCAAATATTCTTGTCGCTCACTATCCGTTTCATCTAATTGTAAGAATTCCGTATACCCTTTAATCGATGTAAGAGGATTTCTTACTTCATGGGCCACTCCTGCAGCCAGTTGTCCGACAGCTGCCAATTTATCCTGGCGATAAAGCATTTCTTCTGTTTGTTTTCGCTCTGTGATATCATAGCGAATCGCGAGAAATTGATAGGGTCTGCCTTCAACTGTATAAAAAGGGACAATCGTGGTATCCACCCAATAATAACTACCATCTTTCGCTCTGTTTCTAATTTCCCCTTTCCATACTTTGCCCTTATGTATGGTCTTCCACATATTCTCGAAAAACTGACTTGAATGATATCCGGAATTCACCATTTTATGCGTTTGTCCAATTAACTCGTTTCTCGTGTACCCAGAAATTTCAGAGAATTTTTCATTAACCTCGACGATGATTCCTTTATCATCAGTTACGGCCACGATAGACGATTGATTAATGGCATAGTACATATCACCCAATTCTTTAATAGAAACCTTTAAATCCTTCTCAGCCTTTTTCCGACTGGAAATATCAGATCGTATGGATATATATTGATATGGTTTTCCTTTCTTCATAAAGGGCACAATCGTGGTATCCACCCAATAGAGCTCCCCGTTCTTTGCCCGATTACATATCTCACCATGCCATGTCTGTCCATTACTGATCGTTTTCCATAGATTGAAAAAAAACTCTTTAGAATGATAACCCGAGTTAATGATTGAATGATTTCTTCCAATCAGTTCATGCTCTTCATATTGGGATATTTCAATGAATTTTTCGTTAACATAGGTTATGATGCCTTTTGCATCCGTAATAGCCACAATCGAGGATTGATCTAAAGCATAACGGATATCACTCACTTGGTTGTCACTCTTCACCAACCGTCTTGCAACAATTGTGCTCGAGCCAATTAAATTCGCTAGTATGAAAAGCGAAACAAAGCATACGAGATAAAGCATAAAGGGTGTTAATTGAGCGAGTCCTTTCATATTCACCATTTCTGGAGTAAGTGGAAGCCCTCTCAAAAAAAGAAAATGTCCTCCAATAATTGCTCCGCTCATAATGATCGTACTGACTGGTTTTAGGAAGGGTTGACTCCCTTTTGCATTATAAAATAATAGTGAAAATCCGCTTACAAACAACAAAAAAATTATAACTAGCGTACTACCTAACAACCATGGATTAAGTTCCAAGGACTTACTCAATGGATACAGGCCAATTAAATAATTTGATAAAAGAGCCATCGTAAACATAAAGCTACAGAAAACCATTTGCAACATGGAAGGGTTATGGGCAATGGCCAAAAGGCCAATCCCTACAAATATGGCTCCTAATATTAATGAAAGCATGATTAAGGAAAAGCTATAAGCCGTAGTCCTGTCACTCTCATAAGTAAAAACATATACAAAATTCATCGTCCACATAGTCACTCCCATGGAGCAAGTACTTCCCAAATACAAAAGACGTTTATATTTTTCTGCCGAAATATATGTTGTCAGCAAATCCAAGGCGGTATAGCAAGCCATGAATGTCAGGAGTGCTGCAATTATAAATAGGATTGGATTGGATGATACAATTGATTGTTCCATTAACCTTCTCACCTCTATCGTTCTATTATCCTATATTGTAATGTAAATTTCGAATTGCTTAAAGACTTTTATTTCTATTTACCTGTCTTCCTGAGTTATTTAAAGTTATTTTCTGTATATTCAATAAATAAATCTTCGACAACTATGTAAAAAAATAATAGAATGACAAATATTTTTCCTATGTATCGAGTAAAATAAAAAGTGTTTATCAATCGTTCTCCTCCTGAGAACAATGATTACAATTCATGAGTACGTGCAAAACAAACTACGTTCGGAGAGCTTATTTCTTTTTTTAATCCCTTTTATACGTTTATAATTAAATAGAGAATATATATAAAAAGGAGTGGGGGCATGATAATGTCGGACCTAGCAAGCGCAAATACAGCCGAAATTATACAAAAGAAGACGCAGCATAAAAAACTGACGCGTAGGCAAGTTTTACAAAGAGGTCTACTCATAACGATTGGTGCCGTATTAATGGCTGTCGGCCTTGAGATTTTTCTTGTTCCGAATAACGTTATCGATGGAGGCATTACCGGTATTTCCATTATGTTATCTTATATCACCGGCATGAAACTTGGTATCTTTCTTTTTGTTTTAAACCTTCCTTTCTTTTTTATTGGATATAAACAAATCGGAAAAACCTTCGCTTTATCTACCCTATATGGAATATTAATCCTTTCCTTAACTACCACATTGCTTCATCATGTACCAGCTTTCACTCAGGATATTCTCCTTGCTTCAGCTTTTGGAGGCATGATACTTGGAATTGGGGTTGGAATGGTAATTCGGTATGGTGGTTCGTTAGATGGAACTGAAATCCTTGCCATTCTAGCTAGTAAGAAACTTCCTTTCTCTGTTGGTGAGATTGTCATGTTCTTCAATTTATTCATCCTTGGCAGTGCAGGATTTGTTTTTTCCTGGGATCGTGCCATGTATTCGATTCTGGCTTATTTTGTAGCGTATAAAACGATGGATATCGTTATAGCCGGTTTGGATGAATCTAAATTTGTTTGGATTATCAGCGATGAATTTTTGGATATAGGGGATGCAATCATGCATCGCTTAGGACGAGGCGTAACTTATCTAGCTGGAGAAGGCGCCTATTCAGGGGACGATAAAAAAGTTATATTCTGCGTAATAAACCGTCTTGAAGAAGCAAAACTTAAAGATATCGTAAAAAGTTTCGATCCTTCTGCTTTCCTTGCCGTCGGTGATATTGCCGAGGTTCGTGGTGGACGGTTCAAGAAGAAGGACATCCATTAAAAATATCCTTCTTACATTTGCAATATTCAGTTATGGTTATGCAGCAAAAAAAAGCTGAAGGGAAGAATCCCTTCAGCTTTTTTAATGGTATTAATAATTTCTCGGATTATTAATTGCTTGTAGCATTCTTGTACCTTGTTTCATTTTACTACCGCATAATGGGCAAAGGTGCTCATCATTGCTCGTAAAGTTATCCCGAATCCACCCTTTACAATCTTCTGATGTGCATTCCCAAACCTTAGTTTCTTCAGGAATGATTTCTTCCGTATTATTTCTTCTATACATGTATCTCACTCCTTAGATTTAAATTGACTTAGCACAGATTTTTTGTGCCGGTGCCATAAAGATAAAGAAGAATAGCTAGCGATTAATCTAAATAAATGTGAGTATAGCCCATTTACTTATCTAAGATTAGTTACTATACACTCAAGATAAATGAGAACCAATTTTAAATATCTCATTATACATTATAACATATTTCTTCATAAAATATTTAAGTAAAGCTTAGGATACCTACAATTCCAAATCCAAGTATTCACAATCCAGCCTTTGACTACCTCAGAGCTTATAAAGACTGGACTGTATTCAAGAATCATAATCATGATTCTTCCAGCTTGTTCGCTTAGTATAAAGTCGAATCAAGCATGAGAGTAATTTTAGTGCCATAACCTAAAACAATGAAAGCCCTGCCTCTCTCTCATCCATACGGCTCCTAGACCGTGCCTGTGAGAATCAGGTGAAAGCTGATAAGTACATGTTTATTAATTAAACCGTCCGTAATTCCAATTGGGAAAATTAAATCCAAAAGATAAATGGCTACATAGAAGTAAGTTAATGAAGAACAAAATGAATCGAGGAAAATACCTGGTGATTAAAACGTATTTCTTTCTAGTTGTTTTAACTTGTTTCTACTTCATCATAAAAACGATGAAAATTATTATATTAATAAAAATGTATCTTTTAAATTACCCTCTTAGTGTTTTCTAATAACAACACTGAAATTTAATTATAGCACACGTTTCTTATGATGTAAAGAGTAGTTATTATATCTTCATGAAGCCTAATTACATTCCCAAAATAAAAAGAGGTAAGTACTTACCCCTTTTATTTATACGCATTATATTCATTTTCAATTTTCGGAAGTTCTCTAACTTCTTCAATTAATTGACTTCCACACATTGGACAATCATAGTTTACTGAGGCAAAGTCCTTCCTCATCCAGCCATTACAATCCGCTGATCCGCACGCATATACAATAGTATCTTCCATTATGATTTCTGGTTCCTCTGAATTCTTTTTGCCAAAATACATGAGCAACCTCCTTTTTCAAATTACACACCAAGTTTTAAGCCAATGAACTTTTCGGCTGTTTTACTTCTATAGTATACGTATCAAATCAACTTCTTATTTATCCAGCGCTAAAAAATAACCATTATTTGATCAATTAGTTAGCTAATGTGGCTTTTACCATGATCGCTTTTATCTGAAAGTATGAAAAATGATCGGGAAGGGCCTCTTTAAGAGATTTTAGCTTTCCGGAATCAAGTTGTTTAGCAGTTTCCAGTACCAAATCGTACTCTTCTTGATTGAAGAAACCCTCCCATTTGATATCCATTTGTTCTTCCGCACACTTTAATAAATGATTTTCGATGGAAATTGTAGACAGGCCTCTTATCGTTGCAATTTCTTTGATTGACTTTCCTTCTTGATATAAACGATAACTTTCGATATGTGAAGGTCCTGTACTGCTTTTCGTCGTTTCTTTTTTATATATTCTATTCGACTCAATGTCAGGATGTGCTTGTAAATAATTCGAAACTACCTCTAAAAATGTCCTACCAAAACGATCGTATTTTTGTGAGCCCACGCCTTTGACCTCAAGGAAATCTTGTTCTGTCACAGGTAACCTTGTTGCCATATCCTTTAAAGTGGCATCCGAAAAAATAATGAATGGCGGCACATTTTCCGTACTTGCGATGTCTTTTCTTACACGTCGTAATTCTTCAAACAAACCATGATCCACATTAATGCTGGTGACTTGTTTCACTTCTTTGCGTAGCACTTGCTTCTGATTTAGCAGCACTTCCCTACCAGCATTTGTTACTTTAAGAACAGGAAATTGCCCACCTGTCATTTCGATAAATTGCTTGGCGGTCAAAAAATCTATGAAATCGGCAACATCTTTAGCTGACTGATTATTGATAATTCCATATGTCGAGAGCTTATGGAATCCAAATTGTTCTATCTTTTTGTTTTTTGAACCTGTAAGCACTTGACTGATCATCGTCTTGCCGAACCTTTCCCCCATGCGCAACATGCAAGAAAGGACCATTTGCGCCTGAGTTGTCACATCTACGGCATCACGTTTATCCGTACAGTTTTCACAATGTCCGCAATCTTCCGGATTCTCTTCACCAAAGTATCGAAGGATAAATGCCTGTAAACACCCTTCTGTAAAACAATAATCCTTCATCCTATTCAGCTTCTTCAGTTCTTGGGCTTGCCATTCTTGAGAGGGATTGGATTGGTCGATTAAGAAACGCTGAATCTGCATGTCTTGAGGTGAATAAAGCAGAATACATTCACTATCCAATCCATCACGTCCTGCACGACCTGCTTCTTGATAATAACTTTCCATATTCTTCGGCGTTTGGTAATGGATGACATAACGAACGTTTGATTTGTCAATGCCCATACCGAAAGCTGAGGTTGCGATCATTAAAGAAATATCGTCACGAATGAATAGCTCCTGTTGTTCAGATCGATCATGTTCATTCATTCCAGCATGATAACGTCCTGTTTTAATACCCGCTTTGTTGAGCTTGGCATGTAATGAATCGACTTCTTTTCTTGTTGCAGCATATATTATACCGGACTCATTTTTATTCTTCTCAATATAACGCATTAAATATCGACCGCGGTTCTCTTCCTTGACGACGGAAAAAAATAAATTTTCCCTAGCGAATCCTGTGGATACCGTATGGTTTGCAGTAATCCCCAATGACTGACAGATATCTTCTGTTACATGCGGGGTTGCTGTCGCTGTTAAGGCAAGAATGGTTGGAGCTGTCGGCATTTCTTTCAAAAAGGTTTTTATTTTTAAATAACTTGGTCTAAAATCATGACCCCATTGAGAGATGCAGTGAGCTTCGTCTATCGCGACCATCGATATATCCATACTAGCCAGATCCCTCTGAAAAATATGGTTTTCCAATCGTTCCGGTGCAAGGTATACCAGCTTGTACCTTCCCTGCTTAATATCTCTCATCCTATTGGAAGCTTCCGTACCAGATATGGAGCTGTTGAGAAAAGTGGCATCGATGCCGTTTTGTTCGAGGGCATCAACCTGATCTTTCATCAAGGAGATTAACGGGGATATAACGAGTGTGACGCCTGGCAAAAGTAGGGCTGGAATCTGGTAGCAAATTGACTTTCCTCCTCCAGTCGGCATAATTCCAGCTGTGTTTATTCCATCTAAGACTTGCTCGATAATCTTTTCTTGGCCTGTCCTGAATGATTCATAACCAAAATACTGCTGTAAATATTCGCGTGCTTTTTCTATCAAAGTGTGACTCCCCCAATTGACTATTGTTTTAATATCTCTATTGTACTCGTTTTTTTCATACACCAAAAGAATAAAAAATAGACACAGATATTATCTGTGTCCATTCCTTCTTTCATATAGGCAATTGTCAGTTCTTAATTAAGGATTTTTAGATTAACGTTTTTGACGCCCCAGTTTAGAGCATCTTCTTTATTTGGAATGAAAATATCGACCTTATTTCCTTTAATCGCACTACCTGTATCAGCTGCCGTTGCATAACCGTAGCCTTCTACATATACTTTTGTTCCTAGCGGTATGACAGATGGATCAACGGAAATGACTTTTTGATTTGGATTTGCTTTCAAATCCACCCCTGTCGCTGTGACGCCGCTACATCCTTGGCAATCTGCTGTATAGGCTGTTGCCCTTACAGTCATTTCTTTTGCTACATTGTCTTGATTTGATTCATTTTGCGATACATTATTCTCTTTTTCTGTTTTTTCAGGTTGTGTAGGTGCAGTTTTTTGTACTGGTGCAGTCTCTTGTGCTGGTGCAGCTTGCTCTGCCTTATTATCTGGACCTGTACTTGCTGCCTCCACCTTATTTGCCGCTGGTTTAATAACTAGGGCCTGTTTTGGATGAATTGTATCTGTATTTAAATTATTCCATGATTTAAGGTCCTTAATCGAAACATGATATTTATTCGCTATTTTCGATAATGTGTCTCCAGCCTTTACGGTATATTGCTCTTCTTGAGAAATATGTAAAGAGTCTCCCACATATATATAATCTGACGTTAATTGATTCCATGATTTAATATCTTCTACTGAAACTTTATGTGATTGAGATAATCCCCATAGTGTGTCACCATTTTTGACTGTAACTTCCTCAGCTTGAACCGGTATTGTAAATGCTCCTGATATGGCCACCACGGCCGTTAACGATAAAATTGATTTTTTCATATATCGTACCTCCTTGTGAACTCTTTCAAAAGCTATGTTCTAAATACTATCACAGATTGTCCCTATACAAAGAACAAACAGATGAAGAATAGATGTCAAACATCACAGAAAGATAACAAGAGGATAACAAGCCCAAAAATACAAAAATGATTCCAAGTAGAATCTGTCCTACCTTTTGGCCGTTTTTCATTAGGCATATTTTATTAACAACAGCATAATTATTAATGGCTGACCTTATATTGAAAGGAGGAGTTTCCTTGGCAAGTGAAAAGACTTTTACCTTAATCAAGTCCTATAAGCCTTTTCATAGCAAATTCGATCCATGTCCACCAATCGGAAGAAAGTATTACCGTACGCCTCCGAATTTGTATATTAATTTTCAGCCGCCTAACCTAGAACAATTTTCTCCAGAAGAAGCTTTGAGGTATGGTACGCTTTGGAAATTTTTCTACGATTTTTATGATAATCCATATCGTGAAAGGGAGAAATAGTAATGAATAGGAAACTGGATGATGAATATTACCAGTTACTCGGCCAAATACAAGCTGCCGATTTCGTGTTAGTCGAGCTGACTCTGTATTTGGATACACATCCCCATGATCAGCAAGCTTTACAACAATTCAACCAATTTCAACAATACTCAACCAAATTGAAGGCAGCATTTGAACCTAAATACGGCCCATTGTTTCAATTTGGAAACAGTCCAGATGGTGAAAATAAATGGGAATGGGGCCAAGGACCCTGGCCATGGCAGGTTTAAGGAGAGATATCTATGTGGATATATGAGAAAAAGCTACAATATCCAGTAAAGGTTGGTACTTGTAATCCCACACTGGCTAAATATTTAAGAGAACAATATGGAGGCGCTGATGGTGAATTGGCTGCCGCACTACGATACTTAAATCAACGCTATACAATTCCGGAAAAAGTGATCGGATTGCTCACCGACATTGGAACGGAAGAATTTGCCCATTTAGAAATGATTGCAACGATGATTTATAAGCTTACAAAAGACGCCACACCGGAACAAATGCTAGAGGCCGGTCTTGGTGACCACTATGTTAATCACGACAGCGCCCTCTTCTATGAAAATGCAGCAGGAAATCCATGGACGGCTACGTATATTCAAGCAAAGGGCGATCCCATAGCAGATTTATATGAAGATATTGCAGCAGAAGAAAAGGCCAGAGCAACCTATCAATGGTTGATTGACATTTCGGATGATCCGGACATCAACGATTCATTAAGGTTTTTAAGAGAAAGGGAAATTGTTCATTCCATGAGATTTCGTGAAGCGGTGGAGATTTTAAAAGAAGAAAAGGGGAAAAAGAAAATCTTTTAATAAGAACCATAAAAAAGCAGCGGAGAAGTTCATTCCGCTGCTTTTTTATCATTTACGATCAGAAGAGTATGTCCATCCTTCTTCTTGATAAATCTTTCCTTCTTTCATCAATTTACCAAGAGCACGTTTGAAGGCTCCCTTACTTAAACCGAAATGGAACTGGATATCACTAGGCGGAGTCTTATCACCATATGGCATGGCTCCACCGCGATTCATTAAATAAGTATAGATGATATCAGCATCTTCTTCCATTAGATCTTGCTTGAATGGAAATAGAGAAACGTTAAGTGTGCCATCTTCCTTACTGTCGATTACACGCCCCTCAACAAATTCTCCTAGGCGCGGCTCTTCTTTTCTCTCACTTTCATGAATAAAGCAACGATACCCTTCCTCAGAAACAAAGAAGGAACCGACCATCAGCAATCGATATACATTCCCTTTTACGGTAGTATTGCGGACTCCTTTTAATGGAGCTGGAACAGTGATTTCTTGAATGATATCTTCCGTTGTAAGTCTGCCGAATAAACGATCATTCCGATCTGTTTTCAGGCAAATATAGAGACGATCCCCCACTTCCGGCCATAAACGATCGATGTTCGGAAGGTCGTCCAAAGATACAAGAATATCTTTAGAAAGCCCAATATTCACAAAGACGCCTAGCTTCTTTTGTACATTGACGACTTCTGCCCAGCCATATTTGTCAATCTGTATTTCCGGAATATTCATGGTAGCCGTTAACCGTGCCTGTTTATCATGATAGATAAATACTGTAACTTCATCACCAATTTCAAGTTCAGTACCTTCATTCGCTTCATTATGGTGTAGCAAGACATCTTCCGAACCATCAGTCAAGAACCATCCGAAATCAGCCTTACGTTCTACTTGTAACTCTACAGCCAAACCGGCCTGAATTTTTTGCATGTATAAAAATCCTCCTGTAACTTACCTTTACCTACAATTGTACCCAAATATTTATTTTTCCATCATATTTGAATCTATCATTTTTTTATCTTTCTGTACACCTATTCTAACATTTTTATTTTTTCAAAGGCTTCTTTCGGCTTCCCAGGATGGACGTGGGACCATAATCTGGCCTTTTTTTCCATTGCTTAATAACGTATGCATGATCACCTTTGATAATTGACTTGGTTTGTAAGGTTTAACCAAGTATTCCTTTGCCCCAAGCGAAAAACCTTTTTCTTTTTCATCAAGCGCAGTCGATACAAAAATGGGGATGTCCTTTAACTCCGGTCTTCCTTTCAACTCTTTCATGATTGACCACCCATCCATTTCCCCCTCTTCAAGGAGAATGTCAAGGACGATGGCATCCGGAGGCGATTGCTTCAATTTCTGAAGCGCCTTCTTTCCGCTTTTGAAATAACTGACTTGAAAACCGCTGTCAACCAGTTCGTATCTTAATAACTCCGCTAAATTGAAATCGTCTTCAATGACCATGATATCATAGCTCAATTTTTTTGAATGTCCATCATTCGGGGTACGTTCTTCCTTAAGGGTTATCTTAGGGAATGAAAGAGTGAATGTACTTCCACGACCGTACTCTGATTTTACGGATATATGCCCACCATGCGATTTGACGATTTCCTCCACGATGGATAACCCTAAACCCGTTCCTCCTATCCGCCTGCGGTCCGAATTGTCCACACGGTAAAATTTCTGGAACAAATGTTTAAGGGATTCCTGTGGGATTCCCAACCCCTCATCCACGATATCGATGGATAACGTTTCTTTCTTGCTGTACACCCGAATAAGAACTTTCCCTCCATCTGGAGAGTATTTAATTGCATTACTCAATAGATTCATGATAGCTTGTTCGATTTTTGCGCGGTCACCTATAATCACGAGATCATCAGTTTCCGCAAGAAGACGAATATCATGGAGTGATGTGCTAATTTCAAGGTTCTCTATGACCTTTTGCAACAACGGTAGAATCTCAACATATTTCTTCTCATATGTTTGTTTACCCGATTCCATTCGTTGCACATCCAGAAAGTCATTGATTAAAGCGGTGAGCCTCTTCGCCTCATTATAAATAGTCTGTAAATACTTTGTTTGTCTTTCCGGTTTTAACGGTTTATTTAACATTAATTCAGTAAAGCCTAGAACACTCGCAAGCGGGGTACGCAATTCATGACTGACGGTACTGACAAACTCGGACTTCATTTGGTCCACTTCATATTCTTTCGTAATATCACGAAAAACCAAAATGGTACCATAAGCTTCTTCACCATACTTTATGATTTCAAAGTATACCTTGAGAACTTGGTTGTTTTCTTTCTTGTGAAAAGTGAACGTGCGCTCTTCAGAGTCCGCCTCTTCATCCGCTCTTTTTAATGCTTTTTCCAAGGTATCCAAGAAATCTTCTTGGGCAATCCGGCTATCCATTTCACTACTCCATCTTTCCCATGGAGATCCGATGATATGTACTGGTTCCGACCCCGGTTTGAATAGGTCACAAAATTGTTGATTCACTTGAACAATCTTTCTATCTTGGTCTATTAATTGAATGCCTTCCTGTATCGTGCTCAGGATATCCTGATTTAACCGGCGATTATCTTCCGTTTGCTCGTACAGCTTGATTTTATCAAGTGAAGTTGAAATCTGCTTAGCCAATGTTTCACATTCACTCATTTCTTCTTCTGTATAAGCGGACCCATAACGGCTGAAAACCATGATTGCGTCGACCTCTTGCAAAGCCGATAGAACGGGAAGAAATAAATCATAACTGTAATTCGTATTTTCATGGTATCCCTTTTCACTGACATGTTGCTCTCTTTTAACAGTGAATGGCTTTTTTCCTTCTATTAAGCGTTCATTTAACCCAGTATTGATATTCTTTCGGTATTGCTGTACTCCATATTCCGATATGCCGAAAGAAGAATATGCATCTTCATTAATTAGAGTGATCATAGCACGGTCAGCTCCAATCAAACTGCTCATATTACAGACAATACTTTTAAGAACGTCATTTTTATCCAAAGAAGTGGAAATACCATTTATTAGTTCATTTCTTCTAGTCAGTTGTTTCTCATTCTTCGTTATAAGCCCCAACGTTTCTTGTAATTCATTCTGCTGGGCCTGAAGTTCATCTTGCTGAGCAAGCAATTCTTCATTATGAGCCATCAATTCCTGCTCTTTATCCTGAATGCTTGCAATCATCTTTCTAAAGGCAATGGCCAAAACCCCTAATTCATCTCCCCGGCCTTCATCTACTGAAATGATGGCGTCCCTACCAGCTGCAATCTCATTAGCTGCAAATGAGAAATCAGCCAAAGGCTTTCCGATATTCCTAATAATGCTTCTCACGACTTTCTGAAAGACCAATAAGAAAACAAGTACGAATCCGATAAAGGTCCCTTGTAAAATGGACTGTTCTTTTGCCAATGCATTCACATTCTCATCAAGCTTTTCTGAAAGCGCAGACGAATACGACCTTACACTGTCGCGAAAATCCGCAACTTGGGCAGTGATCTCATTTTCTATTTGCTTACCCTTATCCCTACTCCCGTCCATTTCCATATTCGAAAAAACAGGCTTAATGGCATTAAAATAATAATCAGTAAAATTCACGAGATCGGCGTGGACTTTTTCATCGGCTTTTGAACTTGATAGGTCCTTGAAAGTGGAAATATCATGTCGTATCTTATCTTCCCTGCTCCAAACTTTGTCTTTATATGTCTCATTTCCAAATGCAATATAACCTCTAGCATCCAAAAAGACATTATTATATTGCTCGTAAATTTCATCCAACAACAATTCTTTCTCAACAATTCCATTTCTTTTCTGGATATATTCTGCATTCACAGTCTGCAACACATAAAATAAAATCCCTGTACCAACTATGAATAAAATGATACAAGCAGTCATTAGACTCACTACTTGACGAGAAAGACTCTTATTTGAATAACGTTTCAGCTTCATGTAAAATGGCCTCTATTTTCTCTAAAAGCTTCATTGGACTAAAAGGCTTGGCCATGAAATAGTCCGCTCCCGCTTCTAAAATTCTCTCTTGTTCAAATTGCTGGCTTTTCGCTGATAGCATCAGGATTTTCCCTTTATTTTCAATTTCAGTTGATTCGATTTTTTCAATGATTTCTAAACCGGTATAGCCTGGCATCATATAATCCAAGATGATGAGATCATAGCTATTCTTTTCAAGTAATTGAACCGCTTCAATACCATCAGAAGCTTCATCGACTTCGTAATCTTCATCCTCTAATGTATCCACAACAAGCATACGCAAAATTTCTTCGTCTTCAGCTAATAAAATCCGTTTCACTTTTTCATTCTCCTTACGATCAGTACTGCAATAGAAGGATCAATTCGTTTCAAATGCATGTGACTCTTTGAAACCGCAACCCTACTTTCTCTTTTATTTTCCTATCGAATAGAAAAAATGGTCTACTGCTTACATTATTTTTTTTATCAGACGTTCCATTCTTGCCTGAAGATCAGTAATATTAAAAGGTTTTGTGACATAATCATCCGCTCCCAATTTTAATGCTGTAGCAATGTCCCCCGAACTTTTTCTACCGGTTAACATCAAAACGGTAAAAGAATCGGCATTGCTACCCTTTTTCACTTTCTTCAGTACGTCAATGCCATCCATAGTTGGCATTACTCCATCAAGTATCAAAAAATGGGAGATGTTTTCGTTTGCCCTGTTTGAATTCAAAAAAGAATCCCCATCTTCATATACGGCTATATGTAAATCATAAAGAGGAAAATCCATCGACTGCAATATTTTCGTTAAGATCGTTCTAATAATGATATCGTCATCTATCACTGATACATTAAGGTATTTCTTTTTAATGCTAGTTTTTTGAATGCTCTCCACCCGCGCTCGCCCTAAACGCTTTGCTTCATACAAGGAACTATCCGCTTCCTCAAAAGCCTCTTTAGGAGTAATGCTCTCATCATGTACCGTATAAACACCAGCAGAAAAAGAGACAGAAAAATGTCGTTGTTCATAAGTGAAACTTTTGGTAGAGAAAATCTTTATTAATTCTGTTAGTTTATTCCTGGCTTCCTCATTTGCTGTCTGAGGAAATATAATGACAAATTCTTCACCGCCATACCGGCAAATCAAATCGGAACTACGGATATTGTTTTTAATAAATTGGGCAAACTCCAACAAAACGACGTCACCCATCGCATGTCCATATGTATCATTTACTCTTTTAAAGTGATCCAGATCTATGATACTAATCGAAAACAGATTTCCGTTTCGTTTGAAATCCTGAAAATAACGCGGTAGCATATCTTCAAAGAACCTACGATTATATACTTGAGTAAGTTCATCAATTAGGACGGATTGATCGAAAATTTTCTTGCGCTGAATATGTCTTTCTATTTTCACAACAAATTCTTCAATATCTATAGGCTTACTAATGAAATCATCCGCCCCCATTTTATATGCTTTAATTCGTGATTGTTTGTCATTTTGAATGCTAATCATGATTTTAGGGATGAAATATTTTTCATTATGAAAGTGGATATCCTGCAGAACTTGATAACCATCTTTCGTAGGTAATTGAATATCTAGAATTAAGCAATCTGGCTGCATCTCAAAATATTGTTTTGTAGCTTTAACCGGATCAGAACTCGTTATGACCATCCACCCTTTTTCTTCAAGGATGTCCTTTAATAAAATCAGCATCGATATATCGTCATCAATGATTTGAATGAGTGGGGCCTGTGTATCATGGGCTGGCTTCTCTTTTATCTCCACTTCTGCAAAATGCTCATATTCATAGGTATGTTCAATTAAAGCAAATAGTAGATTTTCAAGGTCATCTTGTTTCCATACTCCATCACTGTCTTCATCGAGCTTTCCTAACAGATTTTCGGATATTAACATGAGACCACCTAACTCTATGGTGCCTGCAGTCCCTTTAATAGAATGAAGAAAACGGTGTACCTCATTTGTAGTAACCATCTTCGTTTTATCTAATTCCAACCAATCAGAAAGCTGTTTTTTAATATTTCGATAGAGAGTATTTTTGTATTTTTCCATATTGACTATGTGCAATTCTAATCACTTGACCCTTTCTAACCTACGTAAATAAACATATTGCATAGAAAAAAAGATAGTCGACTTTCACACAAAGCCTGTAAATAGTCGAGCCCCAATTCCATATTTTTATTTTAATTAGGTCTAAAGTATATTCTTTAAGGAATATTTTACATCAAAAGGTTTTTTCTATAAATAGCATAATGACGGTCTCATGAATTTTTTTGAATCTTTGTCATAAAGACTACATATTTTACTGTAACATCCGATAAAGGTTCCTTATTCCATTAATATGGTTGGGGGTGATATAATTTACTGAATAAAGATGGGATAGGGGTTATTATGACAAAGAAACTATATTATGAATCATCCAAGGTATCTGAATGGGACACGAAGGTCCTCGACATTTTTGAAGAAGAAGGCTTTTATTATATTCTGCTCGATGCAACAGCTTTTTACCCTGAGGGTGGAGGTCAACCTGGGGATATTGGTAGCATAGATGGTATACCAGTTCTTGAAATTTCAAAAAATGAAAATGAAGATATCCTTCATAAGGTTGGAAACAGCCCCGCTTCCCTTTTCGTACATTGCAAGCTTGATTGGGAACGCCGTTTCGACCATATGCAGCAGCATAGCGGACAGCATTTACTTTCAGCCGTCTGTAGGGACCTTTTCAACGCGAATACCGTCAGTTTCCATCTTGGCCAAGACATTGTCTCCATTGATATTGATACACCTTCCTGGACTGATGTCCAAACAGTTGAAACGGAACGGATCGCCAATCAGTATATCTATGAGAATCGTAAGTTACATACATACTTTGTATCTGAAGATCAATTGAAGACCATACCCGTAGTCAAAATGCCTACGGTGACAGAAAACATTCGAATTGTAGAAATCGAGGGGATTGAATTTAATCCTTGTGGTGGAACGCACGTGGAACAAACCGGAGAAATAGGAATTATTAAAATCCTCAAAACGGAAAAACAGAAAGAAAGTACACGTCTCTATTTTAAATGTGGCTTAAGGGCGTTAAACGACTATACCGACAGCTTGACCTTACTTTCTACGTTATCATACAAATTTAATATAGGTCGTATAGATATCCTTAATAGGGTGGAAAGATTGGAAAACGAGCACGACAAGCTATCAATGGCTTATGAAAAGCTCAAACTGAAAAACATGGAGTTTCTCGCTTCATCGTTGTTGGCAAATATAGAAGATGGGTCGTTGATCGCTCATGTTTTTGAAGACCATACATTGAAGGATCTACAACTGCTCTCTTCAGCTATACATCGGAAAGAAAGCTCACTTCTCCTATTTATAACGTTACAGGAACAAAAGGCTCTGCTTTCACACGATGGCACCATCTCCATTCATTGTGGACAATTCTTTAGGGAATGGCTTTCTTCACACAATGGTAAAGGTGGGGGCAAAGAAAAATCGGCTCAAGCGGGGTTTTCTTCGCGGGAAGATATGATGGCATTTTATACATTTGCCGTTAATAAGCTAGGTAACACTCATGGAAATACCTGATAACAAATTATTTAAATGGAGAATTTGAGTTAATGAAAGGGAGAGGAATAAATGAGGTTCCTCTCCCTTTCATGTTTTCTTCATTTATCAATTTTCAAATGTTCCAGACCATTCTCTTCTATATACAGATGGTATTTCTCTTCAAGTTCAAGTACTCGTAAAAACGCTTCCTCTTGGCTGAAATTTTTGAGCTTCGATTCCTTCACAAACTCGTTTCTTGCCATGTGATAGGCAAGCTTATCCAGGAAAACGCCATCTTCATACTCATTAATTACTTCTTGGATTTTTTCTTCAAGCTCACGACTCACATCGTAAATCCCATACTCTTCTATATATTCAATTCCTTTCACGCCAAAATCCTTCGCATAGGAATTCAAATACTGCTCTAGCTCACTGAATTCTTCATTTTTTTCCATATCAGATGCTATCCAATATCCATACTGCACCAATTTAATTAATGTATTATATTGGTTGTTCGTAAAATTAATTTTCATCACTGACTCCTTTAAAGTATTTCTATCTCCAAAAAAAGAATAAACCGTATCGGATCAAATGTCCAATACGGTTAAAAATCAATCAGCTATTTCTGTCACCGAGAAGTATGCAGCCTTTTCAGTGTCTACCACATAATGTGTATCGCCTTTAACTAAATTATAAAAGCGGTGCTTCTGGATATTTGAAATGATTTGTGTACTGTCATCCCCATCGACCTCATGCTCAATCTCTTTACCACCTGGAAAATAAAAACCAACTTTCAATTTCATCTTTCTCAACCTTCCCTTCATCTCGTTGAATGACTCTTTTATTTCTTTTCCTTTATAAGAAACTTTTAAACATAAATCTGAAGTTTAATCTCATCTGTCATGATATTCTATGGGAAACTACTAAATGGAAGGTGATTTCACATGCAAATCAGAAAGGCTACAGAAAACGATATAACTGGGATAGCACACGTTCATATAAAAAGTTGGCAATCCACTTACAAAGGAATTCTCCCAGAGTCATATCTGAACTCTTTAAATTTAGAAGCCAGGAAAAAAAATTGGTCAAGAAATCTAAAGATGCTTCATAGTGCAACATATATAGCTGAAAATGGTGATGGAAAGATCGTAGGCTTTGCAGCAGGTGGCCCAGAACAAACGAATCATCTTCATATCCAAGGTGAGGTATACGCCATTTATCTGTTAAAAGAGTACCAACGGCAAGAAATCGGAAGAAAACTAATGAAAGCAGTGGTAGATGAACTTGTACAAAAGCAACATGGTAATTTAATTATATGGGCGTTAAGGGACAATCCTTCGAGGGGTTTTTACGAAGCACTTGGCGGCCGCATAATCAGCGAAAAAACGGTTAAAATGGCCGGAATCGAGTTAGCCGAAGTTGGTTACGGCTGGGAGAATATTCAAGATATCCTAGTGAAATTATAATAGGCATGACAAAATAGGAGGCAAAGACGTCTATCGGCCTCCTATCTTATCCATCAAGCTAAAAGAAAATCTTCTTTTTCATTCCCAAAAAAGTAAAGGCGATGTAAAGGTCTTGTCATGGTGACATAAAGCAATTTCAAATCAAGTTCATTCTCCCGAAGAAATGTCTCTTCCAGAGATAAGGCCACGACAACATCGAATTCAAGACCTTTGGATTGATAGGATGGGATTATCATCGTTTTATGCTTCGGAATCATACCCTCTTCATTAATTAAATGAAAATCATTGGACAGCTTACTCAATTTTTCATTCGCGAGCACGCAATCTTTCATCGTTTTGGCGATGATGGCAAATGTATGATACCCTTCCTCCTTTAACTTTTCGATAAGATCAATCAATTGCCCCTCCCAATTGCTTTTGATGGATATGAATTCAGGTTCGTTTCCATGACGGACCACAGGCTCGACCTCAGGGAAATCATAAGGTAACATTTTTAGAATCCGATTGGCCTGCCCCATGATTTCAATGGTCGTCCGGTAGCTTTTTTGCAGTTCTGTATAAGTCGCTCTAGGAAAAATGGAACGATGAACATCTTCCCATGTTTGAAGTCCCCTATACGAATGAATGCCCTGGGCAAGGTCTCCAACAAGTGTGAACATATCCGTGTCAAAGGCTGTCTTCAATGCTTGCAATTGCATAAAACTATAATCCTGGGCTTCATCTATGACAACGTTTTTGGCTTTATGGTCTTTATTAACACCAAAAATTAATTCCTGTAAATATAACAAGGCACCTAAATCCTCGATTTCGTAGCTTTTTTCATGAAACAATTTTTGGTTATATTCACATAACGTACGTGCATCCTCGAAGCTTAGTTTACCGTTGCTGTAGAAGGCAAGACGTTCAGGATCCTGATATAACTCCTGATAATACTGTAGCAAGCCTTTGTTTGTGAATGGCTTAAAATAAGCTTTAACTGACGTACGAATCGCTTTTTTCATCCGTTCGGTCCGTTCTATCATTTTGTCATGGCACTTTGTGACAAATTCCTTCCGCTTTACCGGATCAATGTTCCTGGCGAAGGCTTTATCAATTTTCGTTTGATAAAAATCAGCAACTCGATCCAACATTTTTTTCTTTTTCAATTTCACTTCATTTTGTAAGATGTCCTTTAACTTATCAAGGCGTCCATAAAGTGGCAGGTACCAATAATCTTCTTCTAATAATCTAATAAACTTCTTGGCAGAATATAACCGGTAATTATCACAATAAAAATCTTCCACTGGGTGAAAGCTCCGGAAGATATCTTTTATATATCCGTCCAAAATCAATTTAAATAAAGGAGATCCTTTTAAACCCGATATCCAGATTGCCACTTTCGTTTCGTCATTATTTTCCTCCAATATACGCATCAACTTATCATCATGTATTAGATTTAAAGGCCGCCCAATTGCCACCTGGACGTATTCAGCAAATGTGAACTGTTTGACTTTATCGACTCCCAGTTCCGGCAAAGCTTCGGATATGTAGTCGATGAATACTCGGCTTGGGGCAAGGATCATTAACTGCCGTGGATCAAATAAATCTTTGTAATGGTAAATGAAATAAGAAATCCGGTGTAAGGCAATAGTCGTTTTACCACTACCAGCCGCCCCTTGTACGATAATGGGTTTATTTAAATCGGCACGAATGATTTTATTTTGTTCTTCCTGAATCGTCGTGATGATGTCTGTCAAGCGATTGCTTGAGCTTTTTGAAAGGGATTCCTGCAACAATTCATCGGTCGTAGTCAAATCAATGTCTCTGACCTCTTCCAACTCGCCATCCTCAATCATCAGTTGCCGCTTTAACGTGATATTCCCGCTGAATGTTTCTCCCTCCGCTTGATAATTCACTTCTCCAATTCGACCCTCATAATATAGATTGGCAATGGGCGAACGCCAATCGACGATAATCTGTTCTTGGCTTTCACGTTGATACAAAGATGTTTTACCGAAATATAGAATTTCTCCTTGAGTATTGTCATGCCGGACAAAGTCTACTCTTGCAAAGTATGGTTTGTTCTTTGCTATTTTCAAACTATCCAATTCAGACTGAGACATTTCAAAGAAATTGGCGGTAGTCAGTAACTGGGAGTATAAACCTGACTCCGACCAATCCGCATCACCAAAAGCCTCTTGCATATTCTTCTGGAATTGATCCTTATTGCTCTCTGAAGTTTTGATCACTACATCAATGTACCTTTTTGTAAAATCCAACCGCTCACGTTCTTTTTCGAAATCGGGATGTCGTATCATTCTGATCCTTCCCCTCTACATGTTAGAACATGTGAAATTAAACCATGCCCTCGGAAATGGACATACATATTATCAAAGAAAAAGGCAATTGACAATTACATTCAACCTTTTTATTTATCTCAGACGGGTTTTTTTAAAATCTTTTTTAATGCAGTGAATCCAGTTTACGTTATATTTCGAATGAAAAACTATATATTCCAGAAAAGAATCTATTAGAATTAAATATTAGGAAATATCTTGTTATATTTATATCGGAGATATGATAGTTACGGCTATCTAGATGGGCTGACGGGAGCAAATATTTCTTTATTAAGCTAAAAGAACTAGTACCAAGTCTCCACATCACTCACATAAAGGATTAGAGTAGTTTTCTTATAAGAACGGTGTATAGAGCAAATTGCCAAATTATCATGCATATATCACTTTTCCCTTATGTTAACCTAAAATGTTTTTTATTGACCCCTCTTTCATGTTATAATTTTAAAGATATTGTCATTGGAGGAATGTAAATAAATGATTACAGTAAATAACGTTGGTTTGCGCTACGGCGATCGTAAACTGTTTGAAGATGTTAATATAAAATTCACGCCTGGTAACTGTTATGGATTGATTGGGGCAAATGGTGCCGGTAAATCCACATTCTTAAAAATTCTTTCCGGAGAAATTGAAGCACAATCCGGTGATGTGCATATGGGACCTGGCGAACGCCTGGCCGTTTTGAAACAAGATCATTTTGCTTTTGAAGAAGAAGAGGTCCTTAAAGTTGTCATCATGGGCCATGAAAGACTATATGAAGTCATGCAAGAAAAAGATGCAATCTATATGAAAGAAAACTTCACTGATGAAGACGGTATGAAAGCCGCCGAACTTGAAGGTGAATTCGCAGAACTTAACGGATGGGAAGCTGAACCTGAAGCATCCATCCTTTTAAAAGGTCTTGGCATCTCTGAAGACCTTCATACAAAGAAAATGGCTGAATTAACTGGTGGCGACAAAGTGAAAGTATTGCTTGCACAAGCCCTGTTTGGCAAGCCTGACGTTCTTTTACTTGATGAGCCTACCAACCACTTGGACATAAAAGCAATTAGATGGCTGGAAGAATTCTTGATTGGTTTTGAAAATACCGTTATCGTCGTTTCCCATGACCGTTACTTCCTTAATAAGGTATGTACACATATTGCGGATTTGGATTTCGGTAAGATCAAAATTTACATCGGTAACTATGACTTCTGGTATGAATCAAGCCAACTAGCTCTTAAATTGACACAAGATGCCAATAAGAAAAAAGAAGAAAAAATTAAAGAACTTCAAAATTTCATTGCACGATTCAGTGCCAATGCTTCTAAATCCAGTCAAGCCACTTCACGTAAAAAATTATTGGATAAAATAAGTCTAGATGATATTCAACCATCATCCCGCCGTTATCCTTATGTAGGTTTTTCACCAGAGCGTGAAATTGGGAACGACCTCCTACGTGTAGATGGAATCACAAAGACCATTGATGGTGTGACCGTGTTGAATAACGTAAGCTTCATCATGAACAAAGAAGATAAAATTGCATTTGTCGGTAGAGATGAAATTGCTAAAACGACCATGTTCAAAATCCTTGCTGGAGAAATGGAACCAGATAGCGGTACTTACAAATGGGGTGTTACCACTTCACAAGCGTATTTCCCGAAAGACAACTCTGAATTCTTCGAAGGTGTCGATTTGACACTTGTTGATTGGTTGCGTCAGTACTCTCCTAATGATCAAAGTGAAAGCTTCCTGCGCGGTTTCCTAGGCAGAATGCTATTCTCCGGTGATGAAGTGACGAAAAAAGCCAGCGTACTATCAGGTGGAGAAAAAGTCCGCTGCATGCTTTCTAAAATGATGCTAAGTGGTTCAAATGTATTAATGCTTGATGAACCGACCAACCATCTTGATTTAGAATCTATCACAGCCTTGAATAATGGATTGATCAATTTCAAAGGAGCTATGATTTTCTCTTCTCATGATCACCAGTTCATTGAAACAGTTGCAAACCGTATAATCGAACTTACACCTAAAGGAACTATCGATAAGCAAATTAGCTATGATGAGTACCTTGAAGATAGCAAATTACAAAAGCAAATCGCTGACATGTATAAATAATAGAATATCAAAAAAAGCACACCTTTTTTAGGGTGTGCTTTTTTGCATTATAAAACGAATTAGGATTCAGGTAACCGATTAATTATTGATGGGAAAAGGAAAACCCAAACAGCACTACTGCTTATCCATGCTTTACACGTAACCGTTCACGAATGATCTCAATTGCTTCATCCACATTTTTAGCCTGGATTGTGATTTTTCGATCATCGGGAAAATGGTCGGCAGTATGTTGATACATAGGGTCATAGTAGTATTCAAGTAATAGTGCGACTGCCGACGAATAGTTACCGGATTTCAAATCATTTTCTATTTGAGCAGCAATGGGAGTATGAATTCGTCTTTTAATCCTTAAAAAGGCTTCTAGACACTCCTGTTCGTGTTCCCAAGGTTGATAGTCCTCTAAAATATGAAGAACTCTTTCTTCTATGGGTAAATCGATGAATACCTGTATTCCTTGTTCCTTTTTTGCTAAAACGGAATCGGGAATTATGACTTTACCAATCCTTTTACTTTCTCCTTCAATAAGAACAAAAGGTGATTGCTGAACTTTTTGGATGCTCTCGAAAAGTAATGAATCGAACTTTTTTTGATTATTCGGTTCCAGACCAATCTGGCCAAAAACAGACCCTCTATGATTTGCCATACCTTCAAAATCTAAAATAGGGTATCCATCTTCCCTAAGTCGATGCAGAATTGTCGTTTTTCCTGTTCCGGTAAATCCGTTCAATACATAGGCTTCGGGTTTCATGTCCAGTGTTTCTAAGTGATCTACCACCCAGTTACGATAGTTACGATACCCTCCATCCAATCGAAGGGCTTTAATTCCCATTAAGGATAGGACAGTGGCAGTGGTCCTGCTTCGCATACCCCCACGCCAACAAAAAACAGCTTTTTTGCCTTCTATCTTAGCAAAATCCTTTATAAACTGCGGTAATTTTACTGAAATAATTTCTAGACCTCGTTCTTTAGCAGCCTGGGCACTCACTTGTTTATACAGCGTTCCAACCTCTGCTCTTTCTGCATCATCAAAAAACGGTATATTTAAACTGCCAGGAATGGTGGCATCTTTATATTCAGATGGGGAACGTACATCAATTACCTTGAGTTCTTTCTTATCCTTTAAATCGAGCAATTCATCAACTGAAATATCTTGGAACACAATGTTTCCACCTTTCTGGATCTGTAAGAAAAACTTGAATATCTTCAAGCGTTGAGAAATGAGAATGGAAGAAATCAGCTTTCGTCGATTTCTTCCAAGCAAATTTTTCGTTAATTATATGACAACAATGTGTCCTGGATTCTCTTCGGTTACTTCACCAATTATCGCGGCTTCCACTCCTGCATCTAGTAAATCGGATAATAATGCATCTGCTTCTACACCTGCTACGGAAATCAAAAGTCCTCCAGATGTTACGGCATCACATAATATCCATTGATCTATCTGATCCATTGTTTCTGGGAAAGTGACATCACCTTGAAGATGGGCAAAGTTATTTTTTGTTCCCCCCGGCACGGCACCGGTTTCAGCTAGCTCTTTAACCCTCGGCAATATCGGCACTTGGGCATGATGGATACGTAGGCCGGTATTACTTCCTTTTGACATTTCTGAAGCATGTCCTAATAGACCAAAACCAGTAACGTCCGTACACGCATGGACATCATAGGATTCCATCGTTTCTGAAGCTATTTTATTTAACGTGGACATTACTTTTGTAACGTGGGTGATTTCTTCCTCTGTAAGAAGGTCCCTTTTAATCGATGTCGTTAAAATGCCCACACCAATAGGTTTAGTCAAAATAAGTTTATCCCCTGGTTTTGCCCCTGCATTTGTACGGACCTTGTCAGGATGAACAAGTCCCGTCACGGCAAGACCGAATTTTGGCTCATTGTCATCGATTGAATGTCCCCCGACAAGAGTGGCACCTGCTTCTTTTAACTTATCTCCTGCACCTCGTAAGATATCAGTCAAGACTTGTTTGTCCAATTTGGAAATTGGGAAGGCAACAATATTTAGCGCAGTTAGCGGTTTCCCCCCCATTGCGTAAATATCACTGATGGCATTGGCTGCCGCAACTTGTCCGAATGAATATGGATCATCAACGATGGGTGTGAAGAAATCAACGGTTTGTACAATCGCCAATTCATCATTTAAACGATAAACACCAGCATCATCACTTGTATCTAAACCAACTAATAAATTCGGGTTAGGAAGAGTAGGTGGTAAACCACGTAAAACCTGAGCCAAGTCTGCTGGGCCGATTTTACAACCACAACCTCCTTTTGAGGATAATGAAGTAAGCTTAACACTATTTGAATTTGTCATAATTAAATCAACCTTTCTTTTCGTCTTAATTATTATAAAACACATAGTCAATAAAAGCATAATTCAGGCTTAAATTTGTGAAATTTACTATTTCACTAAAATAAATTAGAGATTAGTGGTATAATATATTGTCTTTTGAAATTTTTTTATTTTATTGGGAGGTAACCATGTCACAGCTAAGACCTACTCTACATGAACAACACTCGTCAAATACTAAAGCTTTGTGGTTTATCGTTTCATTTTTAGTAATCGCTATTGTAGGATTACTTTATATAAAATGGTGGCCCTATTATCAAAAAGGGATGCTAGCAGCCGATACACATTCCATTGGAACATCTATTTTGGGAGATCAGTCAAGCGCCACCCTATCATGGAAATCTGCCTGGGATTATGCACAGGTTTATTTCTCGTCCGTATGGAAAGCGGCCATACTAGGAATCCTGCTCGGCTCTTTGGTACAAGTCTTATTACCAACACAATGGCTTCTTAAATGGCTCGGGAAAACATCGTTCGGCAGCACATTCATCGGAGGGCTAGCTTCGGTCCCTGGTATGATGTGTACTTGTTGTTCAGCCCCAGTGGCGGTTGGACTACGTAAAAAAAATGTCTCGGTTGGTGCAGCTTTAGCATTTTGGATTGGAAATCCAACCATCAATCCTGCGACGCTTGTCTTTATGACATTTGTTTTATCATGGAAGTTCACCTTGATTCGCCTATTTTTCGGACTGATTTTAACTTTCGGAATCAGCTATTTAGCTAATCGCTTTGTTAAAGACAAACAACCGGTTGATATAGACCAGATAATAACGGACACTGAACCTACCGGAAACTTCCTTTCTAGATGGTTAAAAAGTTTAGGAAGTATGGTTCTTTATATTGTTCCTGCATATGTTTTATCTGTATTGCTTATAGGGGCTGCGCGTGTTTGGCTATTCCCTCAAGTAGAATCATCTACAAACGGTCTAATCGCCATTGTCATCTTTGCAATAGCCGGTATGCTTTTCGTTATACCTACTGCTGCTGAAATTCCAATTATACAAACGTTTATGTCTTTAGGACTTGGTGGAGGACCTGCTGCTGCCTTGCTACTAACACTACCAGCAATCAGTCTACCATCTTTAATACTTGTCGCTAAGTCATTCCCTAAAAGGGTCCTATTGTTTGTCGTGGCCTCTGTAGTGATTCTTGGAGTTATAAGTGGATTGGTAGGAATGGTCCTCTTATAAGCATGATTTTAATCGTTATTAAGTATAGGTTTTGGTAAAAGCAAAGAACGGAATGGATTAGCTTAGGGCTAGTTCAATCCGTTCTTTTTTTACATCTCTTCTGTATGAACATTATCCCCATCTGACAACCCTCTAAACGTGAAAAGACTTGGACGATATAAGATCTGTCATAATCTAGAGGACTATCACTTAAGTTACCTTTTCGTTTGCCCCACTTCAAAAAAACCCACAGAGAGAATGAAACTCTCTGTGGGTTCTCTTAAAAACAGGCCGACTTCTCAATTACTTTTCTTTTATTTCCTGGAGTTCAAACCTTATGGTCTTTTTATTAGAAGAATCAACAGATTCCTTTAAAATCTGACCTACACCCTTTGCATAATAGGTAAGATTGTATTCATCTGAACCATTTTCAGTCGTTCTAACCTTTACGACGTTATTAAAGGTTCCTGCTGGAGTTGTAACCGTTTCATCAACAGATTCAATGTTGAAAGTAAAAGGCTTGACATCCCACTTTTTGCCCACCTCTACCGGGTAAGCCAGTAGTTTATCGTCACCGTAAAATAAGCCATACTTGTTTTCCTTCTCTAAATAAGTATCCGCTCCATACCATGTATCATACCCTTTAGATGTTCCAATAAAGCTTAGTTCAAATTTAATATCTTTCTTTTTCTTTGCATTGTATTCCTGGACTATATATACTTTTTCCGTATCTTTCAGATAACTTGAATCTTTAGAAATTACAGTCGTATCAGCAGCTTCTTCAGAATTATTATCCGAGTTAAAAACTACCTTAGACACAAAAAACATCAATATAACAATAATAATGAGTGAAAGTGCAATTATGAGTTTTACTGGTTTTTTCAACGGTATCTTCCTTTACTCTAACTTTTTATTTTTTAAATCTTTTCAATCTTACCATATAAATATGATAGTGATAAAGTAAATACCATTTCTGTTTATTATTCCAGTATATATCATGTCATCTAATCATTTATTCCATTATCTTTGAATAGCTAAAAGGATATAAAGGTATATTGTTTTAAAGGAGTGAATACAGGTGGAATTAAATTTAGTAAAGCAAATTTTTGAAGATACAGGCTTTCATTCATTATATGATAAATTCAGCTATCAAATTTATGTAACAGGATTATTCGACCTAGTAGATCAACAATCCATTATTGAAGAATTTCTGGATTCGTATGATTTCAATGAAAATCATACACTCCTTTTTGATGATTTCTCTTATTTCTTTAGAAGTTTTCAATACTCCCTTCAAAAGGCTGAGTATTGTTCTATTCTACAACCTGAATGGGATTAACAGTCCTACTTTAATGAAAAAAGTACCAAAGATGTACTGACGAGTTATGTATTCGACCATTAATTATCTAGTGTGAATACGGTATTGGACCAAACCCTTGCTAGCTAACCTTTTTTAGATACAGCCTTTTTCCTGAAATAATCATAGGGATATTCATTAAGTTCTTCATTCTCTATTCAGTGATCAAAATAATTATTCAAAAAGTGAAATAAGCCAAGGCATCTTTGGGAAAGTGCTTGGCCTATTTTGGTATCGAATTTTCAAGTGAAAATAATTGTATTCCCTATAGAACTTATTGAACTTTAGAGGTATATCCATTCGCCCTCTTTATAAACGTTACAACGACTCGCCAAGGATCATTAGCTTTTCTTGGGGTGACGGCATATCCTTTTGTTCAACCGACTGATGAACTCATGGGTTGTTAATGGATTATACTGCTACTAACTATAAGTATAGAAACCTTTTCCTGTTTTCCTTCCATATTCTCCATTAAGATATTTTTCTTTGATGACCCTTTGCGGCTTTTTTGATTCGTCGCCAGTTTCTTCATATAGGATTTGTCTGATATAATAATTCACATCAATTCCGGTTAAATCAAGCAAAGCAAACGGACCTATCGGGTGATTAAGCGCTTTCTTACAAGCAAGATCAATTTCCTCTACAGTCGCTACATCATTTTCTAGTAAATAAATTGCTTCATCAATTAATGCACCCAAAATTCTATTAGCGACAAATCCGGAAATTTCCTTTTTTAATAAAATTGGAGTCTTGTTGATTTGTTTTACAAACTCAACCGCAGTGGCCGCTGTTTCGTTTGACGTATGGAGCCCCTTTACAACCTCCACCAATTCCATTACTAGCACAGGATTAAAGAAATGAAGATTACATACCTTGTGTGGACGCTTTGTCGCATCCGCTAGTTTCGAACTTACAATCGTCGAGCTATTCGTCGCGATAATCACATCCTCTGAAACCAATTTGTCTACTTCGGAAAATAATTGCCGTTTTACTTCCAAATTTTCCACAATGGCTTCAATCACAAATTCTGTATCGTTTAGTGCTTCTTCTAAAGACGTTACAAAATGCAGTCTTGAAAAAGCTTCTTCCACTTCTTGAGAAGATAATTTACCTTTGAGTATTCTTTTTTTCATATGACCATTCAATGATTCTTCTGCTTTTCTTAGGCTTTCTTCACTAATATCTCTTAAATAAACATCTATACCAGCAAGGGCTGAAACCATCGCAATTTGTGATCCCATAGCACCTGATCCAATGACAGTAAGGCGATTGATTATTTTTTTCAAAAACTCACTCCTCTTGTTCTTTGATTTTATGATTAACAATGCGTGAAAGTTGTACGTTGTTTATAAAATGCTTTGACACATTTTCTATCCTTCTTCAAGTGGAAGTATTTATCCCTTCCGTTTAGAGACTTTTTGAGTCTCATTTAAACCTATAGATTACCTGCATGAGTTAAATGTTAGTAGATTCTTTCTATAATAGTTCCATTAGCCATCCCACCACCTTCACAGATAGCTTGAAGTCCAAATCTACCACCAGTTCTTTCGAGTTCATGCATCATCGAAACCATAAGACGAGCACCTGTAGCACCAAGAGGATGACCTAAAGCGATTGCGCCACCATTTGGATTCAATTTTCTAGGGTCTGCTTCCATTTCTTCTAACCAACACATTGGAACAGACGCAAATGCTTCATTCACTTCATATACATCCATATCTTCAATCGTTAGTCCTGCTTTATTTAATACTTGTTTAGAGGCGTCAATAGGTCCCGTCAGCATTAAGATAGGATCAGAACCAATCACTGCACGGGCAGCGATTCGGAACCTAGGTTTAAGCCCTAATTCCTCCGCCTTCTCCTTAGACATAAGTAGTAATGCTGCAGCCCCGTCACTCATTTGACTTGAGTTGCCTGCATGAATTTTTCCATCCTCCGCAAATGCTGGCTTAAGGGTTCCCAGTTTTTCAATGGTTGATCCTTCACGAGGACCCTCATCTTGTTTAACCTTGATGACTGTTCCGTCTTCAAGTTTGACCTGTAGTGGCATTATCTCCCTCTCAAACTTTCCTTCTCTTTGGGCGTTCAATGCTCGATTATGACTTTCTAAAGAAAATTCATCTAACTGTTTCCGGGTAAATCCCCATTTGTCAGCAATCTTTTCCGCAGATAACCCCTGGTGGATCATGTCGAAGCGAGAAGTCAGCATCTCACTCCAATCGGTATTATTCCGCGATGATCCCATTGGGACACGAGTCATACTTTCCACACCGCCAGCGATCACAATATCCATATCCCCACTCATAATTGCTTGCGCCGCAAAATGGATAGCCTGTTGACCAGATCCACACTGGCGGTCAATTGTTGTCCCTGGTACCTGAATTGGAAAGCCTGCCATTAAGGCAGATATTCGGGCAATGTTATATGTTTGTTCTTCTATTTGGGTTACACAACCCAATATGACATCTTCTACGAGACTAGTGCTTATGCCCGCACGTACTACTACTTCGTTTAAAACATGAGCAGCTAATTCGTCCGGACGAATAGAACTGAGAACCCCTTTTCGTTTTCCAACAGGAGTCCGAACTCCCTCTATAATGACCACTTCACGCATATACATTCCTCCTAGTATGGATACTTAATAACTTTTATATGAAACTATTACTTTATTATTTTTTGTTACTCCAATACTTTAGATGAGACATTTTCAATAATTGTTTCCGATTTAAGATGGTTTACTCTTGCTATTCGAATCTCCTTATACCACCTTTCTATTGGCAAGTCACCAGCAAAACCAGCACCTCCATGAATTTGTAAGACATCATCCACAATTTTTGAAGCAGTTTCTGTAGCCTGAAGTTTCGCAGTTTGAGCAATTAGCTCCCAATCCTCTTCATTCTTATCGATTCTTTTTGCAGCATCTTGCACTATTAATCTAGCCGATTGCAACGAGATATACGCTTTCCCGAGCATATTTCGAATTGTTGGAAATTCAGCAAGCGGTTTTCCTCTCGTAATCCTCTTTTTCGCGAATTCTTTCCCATATTCAATAGCTTGAACGGAAACACCTAAGCATTTTGCGGCAAGTAAAACTTGTGATTCGGCTAACCACTGTTTTATAAATCTCGTTCCATCACCTATCGCACCAATACGTTGATTGTCATAAATTCGTGTTTGATTAAAAATAATAGAGTGTGCAGAATGTACATCAATTAAAGTCATTTCTTTCCTTTCCAATTGGTCAACAGAATCTAATAGAAAAAGAGTTGGTTTAAGCTCTCCACTTTCAAGTTGACAATTTACAAGGATAACACCAAAACCCGATGTATCTAGGTTTTGTATATAGGACTTTTCACCAGTGATGATCCAACTGTCTTGATCTCGAATAGCTGAAGTGGTTAATTTGGTTAAATCATTATCTTCAGCTTCCTCCCAAACGGCGATAAAACAGCCTTTTTCAGTTTTCATGGCAGGCTTTACAAAATAGTCCCGCTGTTTGTTCGTACACTCAGTTAAAAAACTTGGAAATGCCCCTCCGAACACATCTGCAGCTGGATGGTAAAGACCAAATGGGTGCTTGGAAGCTTCCTCTACTAATTTCGTTCTATCAAGTAAGGATATCTCCGCGCCGCCCCATTCCTCATTTGTACCGATTCCATCTAAACCATAATCATCAACTACTTGTTTTAAACGTTTAACGATTTCATTCGACAACTCTTTTCTATCTCTTTTGAATGACTTCTCAGCATCTTCTGCATACTCGCATAAAATGGATGATAAAATTTCTTTTACATTTTCTAACTCCGGTTTCAATAACTCGTTAGCCAAGGTCATTCCACCCCCATCATAATTTGAATTATTTTCTTAACTAATGGATACAGAAGAGTCTCAGCGAAGAATTTCTTTTCTCTGCGCCTTAGTGGCTTGTTCTAATAAATTCTTGATGCCTATATGCAATTTTCCAAACCGCTTATCTTTTGCCTCCCCGATTTTCCAACGATAATAGATTTGCTGAAGAATCACGGCAATTTTGTAAAAGGCGAAAGTCAAATAATAGTCAATATGTGTGATATCACGACCGCTTTTTTCACCATAAAGTTCTAATATTTCTCTTCTGGTAAAAAATCCAGGATTCATTGTAACGGATGATAACCCTGTCACTTTATCATCGGGTTCGGTCCAATAGGCAAGTGTCGTACCTAAGTCGGTTAGTGGGTCACCAATCGTACTTAACTCCCAATCAAAAACACCAATTACCTCTCCCGGGTCATAAGCTGCAAACATCATATTATTCAATTTAAAATCGTTATGAACAATGGTTGGCGAAAGAGAAGGTGGTATATTATCAAGAAGCCAATTTTCCAAAGAGCTGACAGCAGGAATATCATTTGTTTTCGCTTGGTGGAACCGCTTGATCCACCCATTCACCTGTCGACCTAAATAGCCATCTGGATAACCGATGGTATCTAACCCAGCAGTTTTATAATTAACAGCATGCAATTTGACTAGTGTATCAACTAAAGCTTTTGATGCACGTTGTCCTACGTTTTCCTTATTTTCATATTCATTTGGGATAGTTTCATCAAACACACACCCCTCTTTTTTCTCCATCACATAAAAGTGGCGTTCCATAATATTTGGGTCCGCACAGTATAAATATGGCTTTGGTGCAAGCGGGAAAGCACGATTCAATTTTTCAAGTATTTCGAACTCTCTTTTCATATCATGGGCCTTGGGAGGAATGGGACCAAATGGTGGCCTTCTCAAAACTCCTTGCCAGTCCCCAATAGAAATAAGGTAAGTTAAGTTCGAATATCCTGCTGAGAATTGGTTTACCTCAAGGGGGGAAGAACTTAGCCCTTGTATTTCTTGACGGAGATACTCCTCGACAATGGACCAATTAATCTCATTGACTTGTAGTTTGCTCATATAGTTTCTCCTTTGATTGGTAATTCTTTAATACCTGTCGAGCAACCACCATTCGGTGTACCTCATCCGCTCCATCATAAATTCGAGCGGCTCTTGCTTCTCTATATAACCCTTCTAGTGGTGTATTTGGCGTCAATCCCAACATTCCTAGATTTTGAATAGCTCGGTCGATGACATTATTTAAGACTTGAGCGCCATATAACTTAGCAAGTGAAACTTCTTTCCTTGCTTGGTCCCCTTGGTCCATTTTCCAGGCAGCTTGTAGTGTTAGTAATCTGGAAGCCTGAATTTCTGCTTCTGAATCTGCAAGATCGTTTTGAATAATTTGCGAATCTGCCAGTGTTTGAGCCCCATCTTTTTTCGTTAAAGAATAGGCTATCATTTCATTCAAGGACCGTCGTGCTACACCTAGCCAGCGCATGCAGTGGGTAATCCTCCCAGGACCTAATCGAAGCTGAGCTAGTTTGAATCCATCTCCTCGTTTCCCCAGCAAATTATTCTCTGAAATTCGGCAATTATGAAACCGAACTTCACAATGTCCTCCTATATAATGATCTCCCATGACAGGAACTTCACGCACAATCTCAAAGCCTGGTGTCCCAGTATCTACAAGGAACAAGCTCGTGCGATGATGAGGCTCGGCTTCCGGGTCTGTTACGACCATCACAATGGCAAAAGCAGCTCCCTCTGCACCAGTGGTAAACCACTTATGGGCATTGATGATCCACTCGTTTCCATCTTTTATTGCTGTTCCTTGGAGTGTTCTTGGGTCAGAACCTGATACTTCCGGCTCCGTCATAGCAAAACAGGAACGAACTTCATAATCTGCCAGTGGCTTTAAATATTTTTGTTTTTGTTCCTCAGTCGCTGCATGAACTAAAATCTCGCCGTTACCAGCGTCAGGAGCCATTGAACCAAAAACATATGGGCCGATAGGACTTTGACCAATCACTTCTGACAACAATCCTAATGAGACAAAACCCATTCCCATTCCACCTACATCCTTTGGTAGATGTCCAGCCCACAAACCATTTTCCTTCACAATTTGTTGTAATGGCTTTAAAATTTCCTGAGGTAATCCACGATGCGGGATCATATATTTTTCATTTGGAAAAACATAATTGTGCATAATTTCGGTTGCTTTATCTACCATTGCTTTTTGCGCTCCATTTGGGGTAAAGTCAAACAAGATTATCCCTCCTTTTGTTTTTTTCTTCATTTATTTCATATCATGATAAGGAAACATTGCCTTCCCCAAAGAGAATACAATACTTATTGAGCTAACCATCCACCATCTATATAAATCGTTTGCCCTGTGATAAAACTGCTAGCCTCCGAAGCTAACAAAATGACAGCACCGGTTATTTCTTCTGGTTCTCCTAATCGATTCATCGGAGTCTTCCCAATCAATTTTGCTCGGATTTTTGGATTGCTTAACTCTTGTCTATTCAACTCTGTTTCAATGTAGGCAGGTCCAATCGCATTCACTTGGATGCCATGTCTTACCCATTCAAGCGCCAACGACCTTGTTAAATTAATTACTGCAGCTTTACTTGCCGTATAAGGAGCTATCCCATAATCACCGACAGCACCTGCTACAGAGGCAAGGTTGATAATTTTTCCATATCCTTGCTCTTTCATTACCTTCCCCGCAGATTGGCAACAGAAAAACAGTGATTTTACATTTAAGTCCATTACCTTATCCCAATCATTCTCGGAGATATCGAAGGCCAACTGTGTATGGGAGATTCCTGCATTATTAACTAGAATATCGATTTTTCCGAAGTGTCTAACTACTGTTCCCATCATTTCTTTGGTTGCTGAGATATCCCGAAGGTCCGTCGGAATACTGATTACCGCTCTTCCATACTCTTTCACTTCGGCAACTACTTCTTTATTTTTTTCTTCATTCCGGCCGACGATCACAATATCTGCACCAGCTTCCGCTAGCGCTAACGAAATCGCTTTTCCTAATCCGCGGTTGCCTCCAGTCACTATTGCCACTTTATTCTCTAAGTTAAATCTTCTCACTGATTCACATCCTTTTTTATTATTAACTAGAAGTGAATTTCCCTCCTTTACAAACAACGAGGCTAGATCAGTAATCTAAGTAACAAAAGAAAAAATTTTACACCTTATTGGTAAGAACCCGTAAAATTAGGTTTTGTTTTGTCAATGAAAGCACGAACCCCTTCTTGATGATCCTGTGTATTAAATACAATCCCTTGGACCATAGCTTCTTCATTGAGAATATCCTCCAATGAAGATTCCATACTGTGATTTAACATTGTTTTGGTTAACCCAATGGCAATAGGCGGATTAGCGACAAATGAATTCGCTAAGTCGGTGCAAAAATTCAACAGATTATCTTCCTCAACAACTTCTAGGCATATGCCATAATCTTTCGCTTCGCTTGCGGAAAGAATTCTATCTGAGAACGCAAGCTCCTTTGCTCTTGCCATCCCAACAATTCTTGGTAAATGATAGAGTGCCCCTAGATCAGGAACTAGGCCAACTTTATTAAAATTCAATCCAAATTTGGCCTTAGACGAGGCAATCACAATATCACATGCGATTGCAATACTGAAGCCCGCTCCGATAGCAAATCCATTAACCGCCGCTATTACGGGTTTTTCCATATTAACCAATTCCTTTAGAAAGGAACTATGCTTTTGCATATATTTTCTCCCGCTGGCTGCAGAAGTCACTTTTGAAAACCCTTTTATATCACCACCAGCACAAAAGGACCTCCCATTTCCTGTTAAAATAACAGCACGAATAGAAGAATCATTTTTTATAGAATTGAAGAAATGGTTCAACTTCTCAATGATTGCACCTGAAAGGGCATTTAGAGAATTAGGTTCATTCAGAGTTATTGTGGCTATCCCATTATTTACTTGCATTATGACCGCCTCATTTTCCATTGTAGTGCTCCCTCCCGGAAAGTTGTTTTAATCATGATAGGGATATATATTTAGAAGTAAAGGAATTTTGTAGTTTGATAGAAAAGGACCCTGACGGTCGCTATTGGTCAAGCAACCGTCAATGAAATCAACAACAAATAACGCTCATCTGAATTTTTTATACTAATATAAATTTGGTCGTTATCAGTGATATTAGCCCTTAGAGGCCCATTCGCTTTGCAATGATGGTTTTCATAATTTCATTTGTACCGGCATAAATGGTAGTTGCTTGAACATCTCTAAACCGTCTAGCAATTTCATATTCTTCCATAAATCCATAACCACCATGTAATTGCATACAGGTAGTAGCAACTCTTTTTGTCATCTCGGTAATCCACCACTTTGCCATTGAAACTTGGGTAATGACATCTTTTTTCTCCATATGATTAACGATTAAATCATCTACAAAGGTTCTTGCAATAACAATCTCGGTTGCCATTTCGGCTATTTTAAACTGTGTATTTTGCAGTTTACTAATTGCTTTTCCAAAAGCCTCCCTCTGTTTAACATAATCAATCGTGACTTCAAGCATTTTTTCTGCTGTAGCCACACTCCCAACAGCAACTAATAACCTCTCTTGTTGAAGTTTTTCCATTAAGTAATAAAATCCTTTACCTTCTTCTCCTAATAGATTTTCAGCTGGCACACGAGCGTCATCAAAGATGAGTTCAGATGTATCCGAAGAGTGTTGGCCAACCTTTTCTAACTGGCGTCCTTTAGAAAAGCCAGGCGTATTGCTCTCCACTACAATAAGACTTACTCCTTTATGTGCAGGTGTAGCCATATGATCCGTTTTACAGGCAACCACAAATAAATTTCCTACAATGCCGCTTGTAATAAACGTTTTTTCACCATTTAAAATATAGTAATCACCTTCTCTAACCGCTGTAGTCTTTAAACTTGCAACATCAGAACCTCCGCCTGGTTCAGTCATTGCAATTCCAGTAATGATATCGCCTGTAATACATCTAGGAATCCAACGTTGCTTTTGTTCTTCAGTTCCAAATGTATTTATATACGGGACTACAATGTCATTATGATTATTGATTCCCACTAACCCGCCACCGACTCTTTCCAACTCTTCATTGATAATTACCGAATATCCAAAGTCTGCATTAGCCCCGCCATACTTTTCATCCGCCCATGGACAAAGAAAACCTTGTTCCCCCATCTTTTTCCAGAAGGAAAGCGAGACCTTTTTTTCTTTCTCCCACTGTTCAAAGTATGGTACTGCTTCTTTTTCTAAAAACTTCTTTAAAGCACGTCTGAATATTTCATGATTTTCACTCAGATAGCTCTTACTTATTCTTCCTCCCGCTCGACTATTTTTAGATGCTGTTTTAGAATCAATCATTTTTACTTTTCCCCCTATCTTTTTAAGATGGTGACACAGGAGTTCCCTCCTGCCCCTTCGCTATGACATAATGCAACCTTCGCTCCTTCTACTTGATTAGCACCCGCTTCTCCTCTTAGTTGCCAAGTAACCTCAGCAATTTGTCCAAGAGAAGATGCCCCAACAGGTTCACCCCTGGAAAGAATTCCACCACTAACATTTATAGGAATCCTGCCTCCGATGGAAGTCTCGCCAACCTGAGCTCTCGGCCCTCCCTCTCCTATCGGACAAAAACCTAATCTTTCGGAATAGATAATCTCAGAACCTGCATCCACATCTTGTATTTCCGCTACATCAATTTCTTCAGGACTAATTCCTGCCATCTCATAAGCTGCGTGAGCTGCTCGTTCAGCAAGTGTTGGATAAGACGTGTGGACAGGTGCGGAAACAGCCGGTACGAACATATCCCCTCTTCGTCTCGTTTCCAAAACGGAAGCAGCAATAGTGACATAGTTCTTTGTAAACTTTTGGGCCGTTTTCTTCTTACAAATGATAGCAGCTGCTGCACCATCATTTGGAGCACACAACATGTAAAGTGTTAAGGGATCTGAGACCATTCGTGCATTAAGTATCTCTTCAATCGACAGTTCTTTTCTAAACATCGCATAGGGGTTATGAACTGCATACTTATGACTTTTCGAAGTAATATAAGCTAATTGTTCTTTTTTCGTTCCATATTCCACCATGTGTTCATGAATACTTGTCGCGAAATAAATGGGATTTGCTCCCAACCCCGTAGCTTCCTGCCAATAATCATATCCAGCACCATGTAAAAATCCCCTTGGGCTTTTTTCAAACCCAACTGCCAGGACTATATCGTAAACCCCTGATTCGACTGCTTGGCACGCAAGACGTAAAGCAGAAGCACCGCTCGCACATGCATTTTCTACATTCACAATAGGGATACCTGGAAGACCTAATCTTTCTAGTACGTTATGGCCTGATGCGGAAATCTCATACACATTTGCAGAGAAAGCCGCTTGGATATCTTTCATGGTCATATTAGCATCTGCTAAAGCACGTTTTGCAGCTATTGAACCTAAATCCCTGTAACTCTTATCATTAAATCGGCCAAACTCATGCATTCCTACTCCAGCAATCACAACCTCATCCAATAGAAACCCTCCTTCCCTATGGAACTGGTTTATACTTAAACGTTATAAATTCTTGGCCTTCTTCCACAAATGCCAAATCAAAAATGATTTCAACTTCCATCCCTGCTTCTAAGTGGTCAATTGTCTTTTCTGTAGTTAGGCCCATTATTCTGATTCCTTCTTGAAATTCAACGACACCAATTGTATATGGAACTTCCCCTTTGTATCCTGGTGTAGGGGAATAAATCCCAGTAAAACTTTTCAATTTCCCCCGAGAATGTAAAATAAATTCTTCCATTGTTTCTGTACAGCATTCTGGGCAGTAAATCTGTTTTGGAAAGGCCATTTCTCCACATTCAGAGCATTTTGAAACAACCAGACCATATGGTTCTTTTATAGAATTAAAGAGCCCGGGCTGTACTGGAAGTTTCTCTTTCGCTTTTTCCAATGTTAACCCTCCCACGAAAAACGGTATTATAATTACGTTTTTCCCTTAATTATTTGCATCAGGTTTTCATCTTGAATATTAAAAGCTGAATCAACTTTCATGTTTTGATAATCGAATAGGTATTCTAATTTGTAAATAAACAGAATTTGGATATGGTGAATCCTTAAAGATTCACCTTTTATATGATCCCAGTGTTATTCGAACTTTAGAAATTCAATGTACAATTAATTAATGTAACTTATCATCTACCACTTTATTTTTCTTTCCCAAAGTGGTCGCTTATAATGGCATCCTCTTATATAATACTGCTTGGGCTGTACTGATAAAGTCTCTTCCACCTCTCCAAGCTTCCACTAGTGATGCTTGCTGTACTTCCGGATTAAATTGGTCTTGAACGGAGCACAGCAAAATCCTCCTAGGGCCTTTGAGTTGTTGTACGCCTCCTTGTACTTTAGGAGAGGACTGATCGGTTCCAATTAGACGGCAAGCCTTTATAGACTCGTTTTCCTTTAATATGGGGAACAATTGGTCATTGTACCAATGATCCAATTTCTCCTCTCCATATTCTTCCGGATCAAAGAATAGTGCCCACACATTTTGAGCTGTACGGTCCGTATCATTCAACCAAGTATCAGTAAGAGGTTTATAGGTTCCCCCCATTATACTAGTAATGTAAGTAAGCATTCTTTTTGTCCATTCAGGCCGCATTCCTGGACCTGTAGATGTTCGGTTAATATGATAAGCCTCGGACTCTAACACTTTTTCATCATAAAGCTCATAGAAACTCAAATATCGTGGGGCAGGAAACCTAGGATTTAAAGGTGATAGAGAAGAAGATTCTACCTGTTCATATCGATTTCCGCTTATAAAACCTGGCACTTGCACTAGTGAAGACAGATGCTCCAGATTATACCATTCGTTCCACTCTGCAGTTATTTCCGGCTGACACTCTAATGCCCACAATAACATTGCTTGTCCTTTATCAAACATTCGTGTCACCACTCTTTCAAGAAATCAGATATATATTCTTGAGTTAAAAAATTTTATCATATAGTTTGCGAGTTTTTCAGAAGCTTGAATTTGCGGGAAGTGTCCAGCTTCTTCCATAATAGTAGGTTTGACAGGTGGGTTTAAGAGTTGACCAACCTCACCAACAACCTCAGGTGTGAAGGATGGATCGAGCATACCCCCAATTACGACAGCACGTGAGCGAATGCTCTTTATCCGTTCGGTCAATATTGTACCTGCTCTAGCAATTGCACGGGAGCAAACTGCATAATGATAAGGATTATTACTTGTAAATATATTTCTGTAATCCGCAACAATTTCGGGAAAGCGTTCTCTGAAAGAGGACGGAAAGGAACTTTCCAGGCTATAGTTTACTACTGCCTCCATCCCTTCCTTTTCTACCTGATTTGCACGATTAAACACATAATCAGAGACCCCCTGACTAATGTGCGGTCCAATCGCAATCAGCATGACAGAAGAGATGCGCTCTGGAAAATTTGCAGCAAGATAGGCAGCAACAACCGCTCCATACGCTACCCCAGCTAAATTGATGGTCTCTATCTTTAAGTCATCTAATAAATCAATTAGACTTCGAGCCACATCATCTAGGCTCATGACTGAATTGACAAGGGGGCTTTCGCCAGCACCTGGCAGGTCAACGATTATTCTCCTGAAGTTATTTTCAAGATATGGATCAATCCACTGCCAAGAAGAACGGCTCCCGCCTAGTTCATGTAAAAGCAGAATTTCTGATGCACCTTCTGGTCCTTTTAAGTCATATTTTATATTCGAAACCAAAACAATTTCATTCCTTCCAAATCAGGTTATTAAAACAGGTACAAAAACTTCATGTTATGTTCCTCTAGCATTCGATAGCTATACTAGATTAAGATAAAGGAAGTTTTCGATGGCAACACTAATAGATCGTAACCTGTGCAGCAGCTGCTAACACTTTATCGAAAATGGAACTAACTTGTCCAAAAGACCATTATTTTAATTGTTTATTAAAATTGGTCAGAAATTCACTTCTACTTTTGAACATTAAAAGCAATATCCACACTACCCATCTGTTTACGTATTGCATCTACCGATTAACACATCCTACTTTTTCAGGAAATACCAGTTACAGATAGGTAAAAGAATCTTATGAGCAAATCTAATTATTTTTCGATAGATTTAAGCATGAGTTTGATCTTCTTTTAAGACAATCTCCCTCACCCGGTTTTTATCCACTTTACCAAAATCGGTTTTTGGGAGAGATGGTACAATAAATAAAAACTCTGGCCACTTAGCTTTAGAAATCCCAATTTCTTTTAAACAGGAACATATGTCATCTAAGATTAACTCATGATTAGCTCGGACCGATACAACAGCACAGATTCGTTCACCTAGCAGTTTATCTGGACGACTAACAACAGCTGCTTCAACAATTGCCGGATGTGTCATCAAGGCCGTTTCTACTTCTGCTGCATCAATTTTAAATCCCCCACGAATAATTTGGTCCTTAATTCTTCCTACAACCCTAATGAATCCTTCCTCATCACGAATGATTAAATCACCCGTTAAAAAAGCATCGTCTGACGTTCGCTTATTTTGTTCTGCACCTAGTCCTGGCAAGTAGCCCTTAAAGAGAGATGGACCTCGGACACCTGCCTCTCCAATTTCACCTCGTGGCAGACTTTTCCCTTCACTGTCATACGCTTCCAAATGAGTTCCTGGAAATGGTACGCCATCATAAATGAGTTTACGCTCTTCGGAATCAGTTAAACGGATTGATGCATGTCCTAAGCATTCAGACATTCCATACATGCGGAGTACTTGAATACCTAGTAAATTGTTTGCATTGATGACGATATCTACGGAATTAGGACTACCACCTACTGATAAGGCTCTCATCGAAGGAAGATGACGGGTCCATTGTCCTGAGTGGACTGCCTCCATCATTAGAAGAAGATGGGTTGGTACACACATCCCCCAAGCACTTTTATGCAAATCCATTAGTTCAAGTGCCTTAAGTGGATTCCATTCTCCCATAAGAATTAAAGGATGTCCCATAGACAGCGCGATGTGAACGTTAAATGTCCATCCGGCAGCAGAGGTGAGAGGCGAAATAGCCATGATTGGCTCACCCTGCCTTAAACCAACAATGCTTGAACAAAACTTACTTGCATAATTAAGTGAACTAGCAGTATGTGGCACTGCTTTGGGAACACCCGTAGTTCCTGAAGTAAAGCCGATTAAAACCGTTTCCTCTTCCGAAGTTGACTCTACAATCGGAGATGGCTGTACATACAGGTACATATGTTTCAACCCAACTAACTCGACAGCAGCTATTTCTTTCCTTTGGCTAAGATAAGCAGTTGGACGTAGTCGTTCGAGAATTAATTGGCGTTCTTTGTTAGCAAGCTTGTAATTAACCGGACAGATGATTGCTCCTAATTTGGAAAGTGTAAGTCCAATAACAACTGTATCAACTGATGTATGCGAATCAAAAAGAACTCTGTGACCAGCCCCAATGCCCGCTTGTAACAGCTGATCCGCTAAAACTATTACATTACGGTAAATGTCAATTCGCTTTATCGGACTTTCCCCATCAAATACCGCTACTGATTCTGGGTCCATTTCAAACCACCTGGCGAACTGTTTCCAGAGGCTTTCTGTCCCCCATGTTATATCACCGATTTCATTAATCAAAAGGACCCCTCCTATCCAATCGTCTGTCCACCATCAACAACAAGTGTTTGACCTGTCATAAAGCTGGAAGCCTCTGATGCAAGGAAGGCAATAGCTCCTGAAATTTCTTCTGATCTTCCAAAACGACCCATAGGTATACGGTTACGTAACCAGGATTGTCGTTGTTCATCAATTTCTTCCGTGAAACCTGAGTCGATGGATCCTGGTGCAAGGCTGTTAACTCTAATTCCATAATGCGCCCAGCTTACAGCCAAGTCCTGGGTTAGCTTTATCACAGCAGCTTTTGACGTTGTATAAGGAACAACCTCACCGGCTTCCGGCGGGAAGGACATTAGCCCTCCCGAAGAAGTAATATTAATGATGGTTCCTCCGCCATTTTTAATCATATGTTTTGCAGCTGATTGACAGCATAGGAAAGTTCCGGTTAGGTTTACATCAATCACTTTAGTCCAGCCATTTAGAGGAATCTCTTCTGGCGGACCCGACCAAAACGTTCCTGCACTATTAATTAGAATATCTATGGTGCCAAAGCGGTTTATAGTTTCCGTTACTGTGTTTTCTACTTCTTGTTGATTGGTAATGTCACAACGGAGACCAATCGCCTCTACATTGTAAGTTTTGGTTATTTCCTCTGCCAAACTAACGCATAGAGATTCCTTACGAGCAGCTAAGGCAACATTACAGCCTAATTCTGCAAGTGTTTTAGCCATAGTACTAGCTAATACCCCGTGCCCCCCCATTATCAACGCTGTTTTCCCGCGTAAATCAAACGTATCGAGAACAAATCGAGAGCTACGGGAAGCTGCTCTAGGTGGTTGTGTAGCTGTACCAATTTCTTCAGCCAATAAATCCACCTCATCCATAATCAATGCAATTCGCTTCCCTCCCATTGATGCTGTATCCTCAACTGCAGCTACCCACTCAGGTGATATCAACATTCGATTTAAGGCTTCCCGATCCTTAAAATAAAGTTGCGCAAGTCCGTCCCATTCCGGTTCCCCATTACGTTGATCGAAATCTTTTTCTACCTTTCCATGAGTGTAAGCTAACACCCCTGGTAATTTCTTAGCCATATCTGCATGAGGACCACGCCACCATTCCAAGAAACGTTCCTTTTCCCAATCACTCGGACGTCGTGCTAAGACAACAAATTTAATCATTTTTTTCCTCCTAACTCTTACAATCCAGTCCACACCGGTTTCTTTTTGTTCAGGAACGCTTGAACTCCTTCTTTTGCATCCTCACTTTGATGCACAACATTACAAGCAAGATGTTCTAGCACCATCAATGTATCGGTATCCGCATCTAAACCGCGGTTTGCTGACATTTTCGTAATCCACATAACGAATGGGCTTTTGTCAGTTAAATCACCTAAGAAGTTTTCTACCACTTGATCTAGTTCTTCTTTAGGAGCGGATGCGTTCGCAAGTCCCCATTCGGCACATTGAACACCGCTTAGCAATTTCCCTGTTAACATTAATTCTTTCGCTCTTCTCATGCCAACATATCTTGGT